>NZ_JAHPZO010000043.1 GCF_019042655.1 Planococcus sp. CP5-4_YE | reverse complement strand
AGCAGTAGATGAGGCATACCGCAGCAACCGCAATCGCAGCGACTGACCAAAGATCATTTTTCCATTTTGTAGCCAATGCCCCACACCACCTTCACATATCTCGGATTTTTCGGATCTGCCTCGATCTTTTCCCGGATTTTACGGATATGTACAGCGACGATATTCTCTGCATTATATGCCGGCTCCCGCCATACGCTTGAAATAGATGGGTTGAGGCTAGATTCAGAGTCGAAAACGGTGACGATAGACGGTGAGGAAATCCGCATGACACCGACGGAATTCAATATAACTGAATTATTGATGCAGCATCCGGGCCGTGTCTTTTCCATCGGCGAAATCTACGAGCGCGTATGGCGGGAGCCGGCATATAATGCAGAGAATATCGTCGCTGTACATATCCGTAAAATCATAACGAAAAGATTGTGTGTTCGTATACGCCTTGCCGAAATAACCCGATCCTTTTTCCATGACGGTCCATAAGCATAAGAGCAATAAGGAAAGGCCGGCAAGCCACATCCATTTCTTCATATTATGTATCTCCCTTTGTTAAGTGGCGGAGTGTCGCAAGCAAATCTTCCGGCGACTTGATGACAAAGTCCAAAATAAAAGAAGAGCAGTAGATGAGGCATACCGCAGCAACCGCAATCGCAGCGACTGACCAAAGATCATTTTTCCATTTTGTAGCCAATGCCCCACACCACCTTCACATACTCGACCGGAAATCAGAGCGCTTGAAAGTACTTATCGAAGATTTATTCGAAGTCTCGAAAATGGCTAGCGGAAACGTAGAACTCTCAAAGCAGCACTTGGATATGAAGCAACTGGTCACACAAGCCTTGGCAGAGCATGAGGAAGCGGTGCAGGAAGCAGAACTTGACGTCCGCATTACAGCGCCGGACCATCCTGTGTATGCTTCGGTCGACGGCCAGAAGTGGTGGCGCCTTCTCGACAACTTGATCTTGAACGCCACCAAGTATTCATTACCGGGAAGCCGTGTCTATATTGCGCTGGCAGAACAAGCCGATGAACTGGCCATAACGATTAAAAATATCACGCGCTTGAAACGTTCGAGCAATTCCTCCGTATTGTCGCCCAGTTCGTAGCGCGTGATATTTTTAATCGTTATGGCCAGTTCATCGGCTTGTTCTGCCAGCGCAATATAGACACGGCTTCCCGGTAATGAATACTTGGTGGCGGAATTGAAAGTGAAAGGCAAGTCACCTCTTAGTAGACATGCCTAACATTTGAATGTGTTGCGTGAAGGTTACAAGGCATCGGTCTCTGAACGGGCAAAAAGCGAGCGCCTGAAAACCGAGC
>NZ_JAHPZO010000009.1 GCF_019042655.1 Planococcus sp. CP5-4_YE | reverse complement strand
AAGCGGTACGCGAGCTGGGTTCAGAACGTCGTGAGACAGTTCGGTCCCTATCCGTCGCGGGCGCAGGAAATTTGAGAGGAGCTGTCCTTAGTACGAGAGGACCGGGATGGACACATCGCTGGTGTACCAGTTGTTCTGCCAAGAGCATCGCTGGGTAGCTATGTGTGGCCGGGATAAGTGCTGAAAGCATCTAAGCACGAAGCCCCCCTCAAGATGAGATTTCCCATTGCGCAAGCAAGTAAGATCCCTCAAAGACGATGAGGTAGATAGGTTCGGGGTGGAAGCGTGGCGACACGTGCAGCTGACGAATACTAATCGATCGAGGACTTAACCAATAACTGAAATGCGTTTCCATAATTCAATGTCGATTTATCTAGTTTTGAGCGAACAAGCTCAAACCAGTCCAGTGATGATGGCAAAGAGGCCACACCCGTTCCCATCCCGAACACGGAAGTTAAGCTCTTTTGCGCCGATGGTAGTTGGGGGTTTCCCCCTGTGAGAGTAGGACGTCGCTGGTCTATAATTTTGGTCCCGTGGTGTAGCGGTTAACATGCCTGCCTGTCACGCAGGAGATCGCCGGTTCGATCCCGGTCGGGACCGTCATTCCCAAAAGTGAGCACAGCGAACCCGCTGTGCTCTTTTTCTATGGGAACAATATACTTTGATTTGCGAGGCTATCTCCGCTAAACTATGAAAAGACTCAAACGAGGTGAAGAGACATGAGCTACATGATGACAATACAATCGCCACAACAAACAGAAGAACTTGCTATTCGCTTAGCATCGCTTTTGGAGCCGGGAGATCTCCTTACATTAGAAGGTGACTTAGGTGCAGGAAAAACGACCTTTACTAAAGGTTTAGCCAAAGGGCTCGGCATCGAACGAACAGTCAATAGCCCAACTTTCACCATCCTAAAACAATACGATGGCAGGGTAAACTTGAATCATTTTGATGTATACCGCTTGGAAAACAGCGATGAAGATATTGGGTTTGATGAATTATTTGCGGAAGAAGCAGTATCCGTCGTTGAATGGGCTCAGTTTATTGAAGAGTATTTGCCGGCAGATCGTTTGGAGATTGTGATACGCCGCTTGTCTGAAGAAGGACGTGAAGTGGAGTTTTACCCGCACGGTGTCCGTTATGAAAAATTATGCAGGGAGCTAACACAATGATTTTAGGAATCGACACATCAAATTCACCGCTGGCTATCGCCTTGGTGAAAGACGATACAGTATTAATAGAAGAAACTCAAAATCTGAAGATTAATCATTCGCTAACAGCGATGCCGGCGATTGAGGAATTGATGAAAAAAGCAAAAATTGCTCCAGGCGATCTGACACAAATCGTTGTTGCAGAAGGACCTGGTTCTTATACAGGTGTTCGAATAGGCTTGACGATCGCCAAGACGCTCGCTTGGTCGTTAAAAATCCCATTGGTTTCGGTATCCAGTTTGAAGGTGCTTGCAGCAAATGGCCAAGACTTCGACGGATTGGTTTGCCCGGTGATGGATGCAAGGCGCGGTACCGTGTTCACAGCGCTTTATGACGGGCAACATTTGAAAACGGTAATTTCCGATCAGCACAGTGACTTCAAGACGTTTTTGAAACAAGTTCGTATGCAAGAGCGTCCAGTGTTGTTTACGGGTGTCGATCTTGAAATTCACCGCTCGTTGATTGAAGAGACGCTAGGCGAGTTGGCGCATTTTGCACCATTTCCAAACAGACTTCCGCGTGCTTCTAAGCTGATTGCATTAGCTGGAGGGGAGAACGTCAAAGAAGTCCATCATACAGTTCCGGAATATCGGCGGATCACTGAAGCAGAAGCCAATCTGACAAAAACAGAAAAAGGTAAAAACCAATGAGCAACCTAGTGAAATTTCGTAAAATGACCATTCAAGATGTGGATGCAGTATATGAAATTGAAAAACAATCGTTTACGCTGGCTTGGACCAAAGAAGCGTTTGAGCAAGAGATGCTGAAAAATGAATTTGCGTATTACGTACTGGCTGAAACGGCAGAAGGGGTCATTGGATACTGTGGCATGTGGCTCGTAATGGACGAAGCGCATATTACCAATATCGCCATTTCCCCTCAACAACGCGGCAATAAATACGGGAAAGCTTTGATGAAAGAGGCCATGGATCAAGCCAAAGCGCAAGGCGCAAAACTGATGACTTTAGAAGCGCGTGTCAGCAATATAGCTGCGCTTAATTTGTATAAGAAACTAGGATTTCAAAATGGTGGCATCCGAAAAGGGTATTATACGGATAACCAAGAAGATGCCATAGTGATGTGGGTGAATTTCGATGAATGAAGATATTTTTGTGTTGGGAATAGAAACGAGTTGTGATGAAACGGCAGCTTCGGTCGTGAAAAATGGAACTGAGATTATCTCCAATGTAGTGGCATCGCAAATCGAGAGCCACAAGCGTTTTGGGGGTGTTGTTCCGGAAATAGCGTCGCGGCATCATGTCGAACAAATCACGATTGTCATTGAGGAAGCTTTGCAGCAGGCAAACCTGTCGCCATCTGAATTGTCTGCAGTAGCTGTCACAGAAGGGCCGGGGCTAGTTGGGGCCTTGTTAGTTGGGGTTAATGCAGCGAAAGCCTTTGCGTTTGCACATAGCTTGCCGCTAGTGGGCGTGCATCATATCGCAGGCCATATCTATGCGAATCGCTTGGAACAGGAAATGGAGTTTCCACTTTTGTCATTGGTCATTTCAGGAGGACACACTGAGTTAATCCTGATGAAAGAGCATGGCGATTTTACCGTTATCGGCGAAACAAGAGACGATGCTGCAGGAGAAGCGTACGACAAAGTGGCGCGGACCTTGAATTTGCCATATCCTGGTGGGCCCCATATCGACCGGTTGGCGCATCAAAGCGCCGAAGCAGTCGATTTTCCGCGGGTTTGGCTGGAAGAAGGATCCTACGATTTCAGTTTCAGCGGTTTGAAATCGTCTGTTTTGAACTATATGCATAATATGAAACAACGCGGGGAAACGCCTGTGCCGGAAGCTGTTGCCGCAGGATTCCAAAACAGCGTTGTGGAAGTCGTAACGGCAAAAACTTTGCGCGCAGCGAGAGAATTCGGCGTTAAGCAAGTGATTGCAGCGGGCGGTGTAGCAGCCAATAAAGGATTGCGCAAATCGCTTACTGAGACTTTCGAAAAAGAGGGTATTCCATTCTTCATTCCGCCGCTTCCGCTTTGTACCGATAATGCAGCAATGATCGCAGCGGCTGGGACGGTTATGTATGAAAAAGGATTAACAGGAGATATGGCCATGAACGGGCGTCCAGGCATGCCCTTGAATTCTTGGATTCTTGGATTTAACTGAAAGCAGTGCCGCAATTGATTGAGAATTGCGGCATTGCTTCTTTTTTTATGAATAATAGCCAATTCTTACAAGGACATAGAAAGACGTTTTCTGTCAATAGAGAACATTTGTACTTATGCACAATTTGTGAATAAGCTGTTAATAATCTATCGATAACTAGTGGATTTCCTATATATTGTAGGCTAGGAGGTGGAAAAATATGTGGATAAAAGAAAAAATACCTGTGGATAATGTTCATAAGTCTGTTGATAGTTGATTTTTCAACTTCTTGGATGTGCACAAATCTGTGGAAATATTTATTTTGATAAATGGTATTGACCTATATATAGAGAAAAGAAAAACCGCATACCCAGTATGCGGTCAGGAGTTCAGTTCTTCAAGTTGTTCTTGTAGTTCGAGCCATTCGGTCATGGTGGCTTCATGCGATTGCTTGAGCTCTTCAAGGCGTGTTTGCAAAGGCATGACGCGTTCGTGGTCCTGGAAAATATCGGGCTCGCATAATTGTTCTTCTATTGCCGCGATTTCTTCATCGAGCGATTCCATCGCTTGTTCGATTTCGCTATTCTTCCTCACTAGTTGGCGTTCGAGTTTTTTCGCTTCCTTGTCAATTTGTGAAGTAGAGGAGGACGTTTGTGCTTCTGGTTGTTTTGCTTTTGCTTCAAGTGCATCGAGTGCCGCGAGTTCTTCAGTTTCGAGTTTCTTCTCGACATAATAATCGTAATCGCCTAAATACTCGGTGGTACCGTCACGGGACAGTTCAACCACTTTTGTGGCGATCCGGTTCATGAAATAGCGGTCATGGGAAACGAATAAGAGTGTGCCGGGATAATCGATCAAGGCGTTCTCTAGCACTTCTTTGCTATCGAGGTCCAAATGGTTGGTCGGCTCATCAAGCAGCAGGACGTTGGCTTTTTGCATCATGAGCTTGGAGAGTGCCACACGCGCTTTTTCGCCGCCGGATAAAGTCGACACTGGCTTCAACACATCGTCTCCGGTGAACAGGAAGCGTCCGAGAATACCGCGGATGTCTTTTTCGTTCACATGCGGATAATCGTCCCATAATTCGTTGAGTACGAGCTTATTGCCTTTTAAGTTGGCCTGTTCCTGGTCGTAATAGCCGAATTGGATGCCGGTGCCGTAATGGATGTCACCTGCAAGTGCCGGCAATTCTTTCATGATGGTTTTAAGCAGTGTCGATTTGCCGACACCGTTCGGTCCGACGAGCGCCAAGCTTTCGGTTCGGTAAAGTTTTAATGCAACGTTGTTCGACACGGCTTGATTGTGGTAGCCGACCGATAAGGACTGAATGTTCAACACGTCGTTGCCGCTTTGCTTTAGGATATCAAAGCCAAAACGGGCCGATTTTTCATCGCCTTCAGGAGCTTCCATCCAATCGGTTTTCTCAAGCACACGCCGCCTGCTTTGCGCCATTTTGGTCGTGGAGGCGCGGACTAGGTTGCGGGCCACATAATCTTCGAGTTTGGCTTTTTCACCTTGCTCTTTTTCGTAATGTTTGCGGTCGAGCTCGTATTGCTTCGCTTTTTCGCTCAAATAGCGGCTGTAGTTGCCGGTATATTTCCGAACCTTCTTGCGCGATACTTCGTAGACGAGCGTGACGACTTGGTCCAGGAAATAACGGTCATGGGATACAATGAGCAAGGCCCCGGGATAATTCTTCAAATAGTTTTCGAGCCAGCTCAAGGTTTCGATGTCCAAGTGGTTGGTCGGCTCATCGAGTATGAGCAGCTGGGGCTTGGCAAGCAGGAGCTTGGCCAGCATGAGACGGGTTTTCTGGCCGCCTGACAGGGAAGTGATTTTCTTTTCATAGTCTTCCGGATAAAACTTCATGCCATGCAAGACCGCGCGTGTATCGGCTTCAAATTGATAGCCACCGGCGTCTTTGAAGTTGGTTTGCAGCAAGTCATACTCCTGCATGACTTTGCCGTTACGTTCTGCGTCATTGTAGACATCCGGGTTGGCCATCGCGGCTTCAAGCTCACGGAGTTTTGCTTCCTGGTCACGGAAATGGGCGAAGATTTTCATCATTTCCTGCCATACGGTGGCATCTGAGTTCAAGTCGGTTTGTTGTTCCAAATAGCCGATCGTCAAATCTTTCGGCATGATCAAATCGCCGCTGTCGTAAGACATTTCGCCGGCGATGATTTTCAGCAATGTGGATTTCCCGGCACCGTTGCGGCCGACAAGTGCGACCCGGTCGCGGTGCTGAACTTCGAGTTTGGCGCCTGAGATGATTTCCTCGGCACCGAATGATTTATGGATTTGATTGACTTGCAATACGATCATTAGGGTCACCTCTATTCTTCTTAAGTGTAGCTGATGGGCGTGCGCTTCGCAATTGCGCAAGCCTTTACATATCAAGGCCTGTCATGTAAGATTGATACGATTTGACAACAGTTCAGAAGGAAGCGATCCCATGCTTGACGAATCCCATAAAATCCCGCAAGCGACAACGAAGCGGCTACCCTTGTACTACCGATTTCTACAGAATTTCGCCAACGCCGGGCAAAAACGCATCTCCTCCCAAGAGTTGAGTGAAGCGATGAAAATCGATTCGGCGACTATCCGCCGCGATTTTTCCCACCTCGGGGCACTCGGCAAAAAAGGTTACGGTTATGAGGTCCAAGAGCTTTTAGCGTTTTTCCGTAAGACGCTAGACCAGGACGAAGCGACCAATGTCGCCTTGATCGGTGTCGGAAGCCTCGGCAGCGCGTTTTTAAAATACAATTTCCATCGCAATCACAATACGAAAATCATCCTGGCCTTTGATACGAATAGTCCGCCAGAAGGCAAAACCATTAGTGGCATCGATACGTACCATCCGGATTTGATCGAAGAGAAGATCAAGCAGTACGGAGTCGAAGTGGTTATTTTGACGGTGCCATCGCGATCGGCTCAGGAAGTCACTGACCGGCTCGCTGAGACCGACATCAAAGGCATTCTGAACTTCACGCCGGTGCGCATTTCTGTGCCGGAACATATCCGTGTCCAGACGATTGATTTATCGGTTGAACTGCAGACTTTGATCTACCAGATTAAGCATGATTAACATAAAACCTTCACATTTGAACGGCCATTGCAAATAGCCAAAAGGCCTTGTTTCATGTACACTAGAAGCATACTACAGGAGGTGTCTGATATGGCTCCAGGTCCACTAAGTTTAATCATCATCGGGATTGTCGCCTTGCTGATTTTCGGCCCGAAAAAATTGCCGGAACTAGGTAAAGCATTCGGTTCTTCCTTGCGCGAATTCAAAAACGCGACCAAAGGATTGGCTGATGACGATGAAGATGACAAGACAGCAAAGAAAAACGATCTAGATAAGAAAGACGAGCACAAGTAACACGATAGGATGTTTGTCCGATGAACCAACAAAATGAAATGACGGTAGTTGAACATATAGGTGAACTTAGAAAACGGCTGACCTTGATAGTCGTTTTCTTTCTGTTCGCGCTCATTGCCGGATTCTTTCTCGCTGAGCCACTGATCCGCTATTTGCAATTCAGTGAAGAGGCGCGGAATCTGACCTTGAATGCCTTCAAGATCACCGATCCGATTAAGATATATATGCAGGTCATGATGATTTTGGCATTGATCATCACGTCTCCATTAATTATGTACCAATTCTGGGCATTCATTAGCCCGGGGCTTTCTGACCGGGAGCGGAAAGTGACGCTTGGATATATCCCGTTTTCTGTGTCGCTGTTCATCGGCGGCATTGCCTTTTCGTATTTGGTGTTGTTCCCGTACGTCATAGGGTTCATGCTTAATATCTCGGAGAGCTTGGATATCCAGGAAACGATTGGGATCAATGAGTATTTCCAGTTCTTGTTCCAGATTACCTTGCCGTTCGGCTTTATCTTCCAGTTGCCGGTATTGATGCTGTTTTTGACGCGTCTCGGTATTCTGACGCCGATGATGATGACCAAGTACCGAAAGTATGCGTATTTGGCTTTGGTGACGATTGCCGCATTCATTACCCCGCCGGATATCGTTTCGCATATGCTGGTGACTTTGCCTTTGATCTTGCTCTATGAATTCAGTGTAATTATTGCGCGCATTGGCTATCGCAAGTTCCTGCGGGCAGAACAGCAGCAGGCAATTGAAGAACAGACAGAAGACCTTCCGCCGAAATAATGGCGGGAGGTTTTTTGTATGGAATGAAATGTATCTAAATCAGAAAAAACCGCGTCAGCTCTTAACACTGGCGCGGAGGGGAACTTATGGGAATATGATTAGGATTTCTCATGAAAGTTAATCTTCGAAAGATAGGTTAACCGGTTCTTCCATTAGCTCGTTGTCCAATTGCATATTGGTTGTAGGGGTATTGGCATCCACTGTTTGGAAAGACAGTCCATCGATCCAGACACTGCCTTTACCGGTTAGCAACACGCCGAATGAGATAGCTGCGCTGTTGTCCGGGACATCGAGAACAATGGCATAGCGGTTCCACGTGGTGGTGCCGATGAGCGGTCGATTGCTCATATTGTCGAATTGTAAAACGTCTTCTGATGAATTGTCGACACGCATCCATAGGCCCGCGAAATGTTGGACGTCTTTCGTTTGGATAAATCCGGACAGTTGAATGCGCTGTCCGCGGTAACGGTCGGCTTTAAACTGCTGCATCATCGTGGCGAATTCTTCATCATCCGCGGAATCGGTTGATTTTAGGTATCCCGATGCTCGCCCCTGATGGATTTCTTTTCGGTCAGTGCCGATTTCGTAATGGTCAGGATGGCTGCCGCTGATGAACCAGCCTTTAGGATGTTCAGTCATTTTTGTTTCCTCCTTTTCTAAGTACAGGGCGGTCATGATTTTTCGGTAACGTCCAGGTGGCAGTTGATAAACTTTCTTGAAAGCGCGCGTGAAAGCTTCTTGGGATTCGAATTGATAGAAAAAGGCAATATCGATAATACGTTCATCGGTATATAAAAGCTGGCTAGCGGCATTGGCAAGGCGTCTCCTCCGTATGTATTCAGCAGCGGATATGCCAACAATATGTTGAAATACGCGGTGAAAATGATATTGAGAAAATCCGGTGGCCGCTGCAACCTCATTAGCTGAGATAGGCTCGTGCAAATGCGATTCTATCCATTGAATGGACTTTTGGATAAAGTGTTCGTAACCCACCGTGTATCACCTCCTTCTACGCTTTATCATAAAACAAAGCAAAATTGCATTTTTGATATTTATTGCTTTTTTGCCGTGAAGGCATAAAAACCGCCATTCCAATATAGGAACGGCGGTTTTGGGTTATTGCAGGTTTTCCATTTGTTTGATGAAGGTTTCGATTTTGTCCATGTTGAGCTGGATGAGCATGACGTAGCCGTTCAGCATGATGTGCGCGATGATCGGTGTAAGGATGCGCTTGGTCCGCTGATAGAGGGCTGCCAGGATCAGTCCGGTCGTGAAATAGAGCAAGAGATGCGTGAACTCGAGATGGACGAGCGCGAAGACCAGTGCCGAGATGGCTGTGGCGATCCAGAAGTTCATCGTCTGGTTCAAGGAGCCAAAGACGACTCTGCGGAAGACCAGTTCTTCGAGGATCGGGCCGAAC
This sequence comes from Planococcus sp. CP5-4_YE, assembly GCF_019042655.1. Taxonomy (GTDB): domain Bacteria; phylum Bacillota; class Bacilli; order Bacillales_A; family Planococcaceae; genus Planococcus. The sequence goes on along the minus strand of NZ_JAHPZO010000009.1, from coordinate 113,747 downwards.
AGGACGACCGCGATGATCGCATATGGCACGACTTCAGCGATTTGGACGAGCGTCTGCGTATTGGCAGATCCCGGGTCGATGCCGATTGCCATTTCGATCATGGCAGCGATCGATTGGCCGATGATCAATAGCAGAAATCCGAGAATGCCCCAGCCGATTGCAGCGGGAAGACTCGATTTTTTGCCTTTCCAAATATTGAAGAAGTTGCGATCGCGCAAGATGAGAATCATCGTAACTAAAAAGCCGATGCCCATCGTCAGGAAGATCAGCCATCCGGAAGTGGAAGCGCGGGCGGTGGCATCGTCAAGCCCTTGGTCACGGAAATAACCAAGTGTCGGGCCGATAAAGAGAATCGGCATGAGCTGAACGGCCACGAAAACCAGCAGGACCAGGAGCGGCGTGCGCATGTTTTTGCGCTTATTTCCTTTCGCTTTCTGCGAAGAGGCGGTTTTATCGGTTGAGGTCATGTAGTCAAATTCCTTTCTTTTCGCGTGCTTCTTTTATTGTAGGGCTTAACGGAAAAAGGCGCAAAGAATTCAAAACGGCCTATGGTTTCTGCTTGCAATTAACTGAAGATTTTATTAAACTTATTTATGGGTTAGCACTCAAAGGTTGAGAGTGCTAAGCGACTAGAAGCTATTTAATTTGAGGAGGGTGTTTCAATTGTTAAGACCATTAGGAGATCGTGTCATCATTGAGCTCGTCGAAAAGGAAGAAAAGACATCTAGCGGAATCGTCTTGCCAGGATCGGCGCAGGAAAAGCCGCAGGAAGGCAAAGTGATTGCGGTAGGGAATGGGCTTATCCGTGAAAATGGACAGCGTACAGAGCTGGACGTAAATGAGGGAGACCGCATCGTCTTTTCGAAGTATGCGGGCACAGAATTGAAATACGAAGGCAAAGAATACTTAATCCTACGTGAAAACGACATCCTTGCGATTGTCGGCTAAATAAGCATAAATTCTATTTAAATAGGAGGAACCGAATCATGGCAAAAGATATTAAGTTCAGTGAAGATGCACGCAGCTTGATGCTGCAGGGTGTAGATAAATTAGCGGACGCAGTCAAAGTAACGCTTGGGCCAAAAGGGCGCAATGTCGTACTTGAGAAGAAATTCGGCACGCCGCTTATCACAAACGATGGCGTAACGATCGCCAAAGAAATCGAGCTTGAAAATGCGTTTGAAAACATGGGCGCGAAACTGGTAGCGGAAGTCGCTTCCAAAACAAACGATATCGCCGGTGACGGTACAACAACTGCGACAGTTCTTGCACAAGCGATGATTCGTGAAGGCTTGAAGAACGTCACAGCTGGCGCCAACCCTGTCGGCATTCGCCGCGGCATCGAACTTGCTGTGGAAAGCGCGGTTACTGGATTGCAGTCCATTTCTCAACAAATCGAAGGCAAAGAATCGATCGCGCAAGTAGCGGCGATTTCTTCTGGCGACGAGGAAGTCGGCAAATTGATCGCAGAAGCAATGGAGCGCGTTGGCAACGACGGCGTCATCACTTTGGAAGAATCCCGCGGCTTCACGACGGAACTTGACGTTGTGGAAGGGATGCAATTCGACCGCGGCTACCAGTCTCCTTACATGGTGACGGATTCCGACAAAATGGAAGCAGTTCTTGAAAACCCGTTCATCCTTGTCACAGACAAGAAAATCGGCAACATCCAGGAAATCCTTCCAGTACTCGAGCAAGTCGTTCAGCAAAGCAAACCGCTACTCATCATCTCTGAAGATGTTGAAGGCGAAGCGTTGGCAACACTTGTCGTGAACAAATTGCGCGGCACATTCAACGCAGTGGCTGTGAAAGCTCCTGGATTCGGCGACCGCAGAAAAGCGATGCTCGAAGACATTGCTGCACTCACTGGCGCTGAAGTGATTACAGAAGACCTCGGTCTTGACCTGAAATCCACAAACATCGCACAACTTGGACGCGCAGCGAAAGTCGTCGTTTCGAAAGACAACACGACAATCGTTGAAGGCAATGGCGATTCCGAGAAAATCATCGCTCGCGTGGCGCAAATCCGCAGCCAATTGGAAGAAACGACTTCTGAATTCGACCGCGAAAAACTGCAGGAGCGCCTCGCGAAACTTGCCGGCGGTGTAGCCGTCATCAAAGTCGGCGCAGCAACTGAAACAGAACTCAAAGAGCGTAAATTGCGCATTGAAGACGCATTGAACGCAACACGCGCAGCGGTTGAAGAAGGCATCGTGGCAGGCGGCGGTACAGCGCTTATCAATGTCTACAACCAAGTGGCGGAAGTTGCAGCTCAGCAAGAAGGCGACGTCGCGACAGGCATCAACATCGTGCTTCGTGCACTTGAAGAGCCGGTTCGCCAAATCGCAACGAACGCTGGTCTTGAAGGCTCGATCATCGTTCACCGCTTGAAAACGGAAGAAGTCGGCATTGGCTACAACGCAGCAACAGGCGAATGGGTCAACATGCTTGAACAAGGCATCGTAGACCCAACGAAAGTGACGCGTTCTGCATTGCAAAACGCAGCATCTGTTGCAGCTATGTTCCTGACAACTGAAGCAGTCGTAGCAGACCTGCCAGAACCAGCACAAGCTGGCGGTGGCATGCCCGATATGGGCGGCATGGGCGGCATGATGTAAGTCATCAGCCCATTTAGAAAAATCCCCTTCCACATTATGTGGAAGGGGATTTTTTGATATCAAAACTATAGTGAATCCTACTTCCTCGAAGTATACTGAAAAACCGGATCCATCAACTCAAACTCATAGCTCTCACTATTGACCTTCCCGAGAACCTGTTCGCTATCGTAAAGCTCCAGCATAAACTGTGCCATCTCTTTTGCGGTATGGAACTTCTGCACATTGTCGCTATAGCTGAAGTCATCAAGCTCCCGCGCTGTTTTCACGAATTCGGTTTCTGTCATGGACGGTGCGAGTATTTTAACTTTCAACCGAGCTCCGTTATCCTGCAGTTCCTGGGCCAGGCCTTCTGTAAATGCGCTTACGTAAAATTTGGTCGCAGCGTATGTCACGGCATTTGGCACGAGTCGGTAGCCGAGGTCTGATGATACGTTGATGAGCTGCGCGCCTTCTTGGTCCGCATAGTCGCGTGCATAAAGAGTGGAAAGCGTGGTGAGTGCTTCAACATTTACGCGAAGCATCTGTTCCGTTTTAGTTACATCTTGTTCAGCGACGGTTGCGCTGTTTCCGAAGCCGGCGTTGTTGACGAAGGTTTCAATATCGTATTCTTTGAGGCTTTCGTAAAGCGCATGGACCTGCTCGCTATCGGATAGGTCTGTGGGTTTGATAACGACGTCCAGATCAGAGTTTATGCTTTGAATGTTCTCTTTAAGATTATTGAGCTCGGCTTCTCTTCTTGCGACAAGAATCAGGTTTTTGCCACGTGCTGCGAAAGCCAATGCCGCTTCATATCCGATTCCTGAGCTGGCGCCTGTGATAACTGTGTACTTCATGTGAATCCCCCCATTGAAATGAATGTTTAGCAAATGTACAGAAATACTGAAACTCTCCTGAAATCGTGCTGGGTATTGAAGTGGAATAAAAAGCAGTTATAAATCGGTAATTTCTTGGAGTATTTAGAATTATGAGTGTACTCAAATGAAGATTATACACTATTCTTCGAGTAGCAAAGGAATAGGAAGCATCGAGTTAATTAAAAAGATCATTTAAGGGTATAAAGTGGATACGACGATTTTTCCCAGAATATGCAGGAAGGCTCGATTGATGCGAGCATTTCATAGATCAACGGGAAAGCGGATGCCGCATCACAGGCGTCGCAGTTGTGCCGAATGCACCTCAAGGATTATACTCGGTGCATCATTAAGTAGAGGACGGCTTCATTTTGACGGAGGAATGGACGTAATAGATAGGAGAAAGGTGAAGAATGATGGATATCCTAAAAGCGAAGACATTTGAAGAACGCATGGACATATTGAACGAAACAGTCGCACCGTTTACAGAACGGGCCGCGCATAACGATTCGGAACGAAAATTTCCATTTGAGAATTTTGAGGAACTGAAAGCGATCAATTACCCCGCGCTGACGATTCCGAAAGAATACGGCGGAGCGGGGATTTCCTTGTCGGAGATGCTACGCTATCAGGAAGCGATCAGCCGTGCGGACGGGTCGACGGGATTATCGATCGGCTGGCATATGGGCATCGTGAAAGATTTGGGCGAGACGAAGAAATGGGATGAATCGGTGCTCGAAGATTTATTCGATGACATCAAAGCACGCGGCGCATTGATCAATAATTGCGCGACCGAAAAGCAGACCGGCAGCCCGACAAGAGGCGGCAAACCGTCGACGACAGCCAGAAAAGTTGACGGTTTGTGGGTCATTGACGGGCGCAAGTCGTTCACGTCGATGGCGCCGGTATTGGATTACTTCAACGTGACCGCTGTGATTGAGGAGACCGGGGAAGTCGGCTACTTTCTCATTCCGCGGTCGGCTGACGGTATAGCGATCGACGAAACCTGGGATAGCGTGGCAATGACCGGCACTGGGAGCCATGATTTGGTGTTGACGAATGTCCACGTGGAGGAAAAAGCGTTGGTCGAAATCAGTGTGCCCGGGAAAAAGCAGCCGGCCGGATGGCTGTTGCATATTCCGGCGTGCTATCTCGGAATCGCACAGGCCGCGCAGGATTACGCAATCCGCTTTGCACAGGAGTATTCGCCGAATAGCTTGAACGGGCCGATTATCGAGCTGCCGAATGTGAAACAAAAGATCGGCCAAATCGAATTGGAGTTGCAGCGGGCGCGGCATTTCCTTTATTCCGTCGCGAAACAATGGGATGAATCGAACGACGAACAGCGCTCGCAGATGGCGGCGGAACTTGGGGCCGTGAAAGTCGCGGTAACGAATTCAGCGGTCGACATCGTGGATCTGGCGATGCGGGTGGCGGGCGCACACAGCCTTTCTGAACAATCGCCGCTGCAGCGCTATTATCGCGATGTGCGGGCGGGGCTTCACAACCCGCCGATGGAAGACATGCTCATTCCGTCGCTTGCGGACTTTGCGATTGCCAACCAAGCAGTAAAGCAGCCGGTGGAATAAGAGGCACAATAGCCGGAGCAGAGAGATTGTTTTTCCTGTTTCAATAATGTGATTATTGCTAGAATTTAAAGTGGGAAACCCTTGTGAAATAAGGGTTTCCCGCTTTTTTTGTCTGTAAATAACGGACGGTAAAAAAGTAGGGAAATTCAAGTTTAAAAAGTTGGCAAACACTTTATCATCGGATACAATTGGACACTTGTTGAAAAAAATCTTGCGGGTGTGGCGGTCTTTTTATATCATCACGCCAGCTGTCTATTGAAAGTGAAATCATCAGCTACGATTTCTATCATTCTTTTGTACGGCCTGGATTTGCACAACAGAACGATAAGGGAGGAATAAGATTGAAGAAATATGCATCCAGGACCGATTGGCCAGTCATGTGGATTAGTGGCGGGCTATTGGTGGCGTTTGTTTTAGCGTCATTTATTAATGTGGAGATGGTGTCATCCATCGTGAATTTGGCTTTTGCCTTTGCAGTGAAGTACTTTGGCGCATTTTGGCAAGTGTTGTTGCTGGGAACGTTTTTTATTGCTTTGTTTATAGGGTTTTCGAAATACGGGAATATCCGCCTTGGGGGCATCGATAAGCCCGAGGTTAGTTATTTCAAATGGGTTGCCATGATCATGACGACCTTACTTGCCGGGGGCGGCGTATTTTGGGCCGCGGCTGAACCGATGTATCATTTTCTGGATCGGTCCCCTAATTTTGCAGGAGTAGAATCCGGTACAGCGAGCGCTGTCGTGCCGGCTTTTGCCCAGTCTTACTTGCATTGGGGCTTTCTGGCTTGGTCCATTCTCGGGACGCTTGGAACGATCGTGTTGATGTATGCGCATTACCAAAAAGGAATGCCGTTAAAACCAAGATCTTTGCTCTACCCATTGCTTGGCGAAAAAGTTATGGGGAAAAGCGTGCTTGGTACTGCCATTGACGCCTCTGCCGTCATCGCCGTGGCAGCTGGCACCATCGGCCCGATCGGCTTTCTTGGCTTGCAGGCAGCTTACGGGCTGGAATCATTGTTCGGCGTGCCGAATACTTTGTTCACCCAAGTGATGATCATCGTTGCGGTCGTGGTGATCGCGACGATCTCTGCGATCACGGGACTTCGAAAAGGCATCCAATTCTTGAGCAATGTCAATATTTTGCTGACACTATTGTTGATGCTGGTTATTTTGGTTATTGGCCCGGGTGGCTTTATCGCCGACACTTTCTTAGCGGCATCGGGTATTCACTTGCAGGAATTTTTGGCGATGAGCACATTCCGCGGGGATTCCGCGTGGCTGGGTTCTTGGACCATCTTTTTCTGGGGCTGGTTCCTCGGTTATGGCCCGATGATGGCTATTTTTATCTCCACCATCACGAGAGGCCGGACGATTCGTGAATTGATCTTGGCCGTATCGATTACGGCGCCGATTGTGACGGCGTTCTGGTTTACAGTCGTAGGCGGGACGGGCATGTTTTATGAGCTTGGGGACCCGGGTGTCATTTCTTCTGCCTTGAACGCGGACGGCATGCCGGCTGCGATGATGGCCATCACGCAACAGCTGCCGTTTGATACAGTGATTGCACCGCTGTTCCTGTTGGTCACGATTCTTTTCGTGGTAACGACGGCGGATTCGATGGCCTATACCATTTCGGTAGCGATTACCGGCAATGGCCATCCACCGAAAGCGATGCGCGTCTTTTGGGCAGTCATCATGGGAACTGTCGCAATCGTGCTACTCATGATCAGTGAAGGCGGCATTCAAGCCATTCAATCCTTTATCGTCGTCACGGCGATTCCGGTTTCATTGCTGTTGCTGACGACGTTTTGGGCAGCTCCAAAAGCGGCCAAGACGATGTATGTCGACCAGTTCGGCACTGAAGCAAGACGCCAGGCAAGAGTGGCGAAAACGGACGGAAACTAAACGACGTTAGCTCGAACCGGCAAAGCGATGGAAGACAGATTGAATTTTTCCACACGCAGCGGTTCAGTGTCTCTATAATAGAAAGTTCTTGGTGGACAGAATGAGACGGGCAATTATCTGTAATGGATAATTGCCCGTTTTTTATCGGGAAATAGCTGCCCCGAAAAGTTCTGTGTCCAGATAAGTGCAAATTATGTCGACGCTTACATTAATTTTTCCTTATGTGACATCTGTCACTAGCCGCTATGGCTGCGCCTCCTGTACGTTAGCAAGAGCAGACAACTGCTTCCGATATGGAATTTGCATCTAGAGGAGATTTTTTGAATGAAAAAAATAGCATGGATCACGGATACAGCAGCGCAATTGGATGATGCGTTCATCCAACGGCATAATGTCTATGTATTGCCCCTTAGTGTCGTGTTTGATGATGGGTCGTACCGCGAGTCGATCGACCTGACACAAGGAGAATTTTACGATAAATTACGCGTGGCGAAAGTATCACCGAAAACGTCACAGCCGGCCATCGGGGAGATGGTTGCTTTATATGAACAATTGCAGTCTGAAGGCTATGATTTTGCGGTAGCGCTTCATTTGTCGAGCGGATTGTCCGGCACCTATAATAGCGCCCAATCAGCTGCTGAGATGGCCGATTTCAAAGTCTATCCAATCGACTCGAAAATCGGTTCGTTCCCGATGGGGAAAATGATCGAAATCGGCAATGAATTGTTCGCAGCTGGTAAAGGACCGGAAGAAGTCGTGGAGACGATCAACCAATTGACCGCTAAATCGCATTTGTCGTTCATTCCGTCGAGTTTGAACCAATTGCATAAAAGCGGACGGGTGTCAGGCACGCAGGCATTCCTCAGCAATATCCTCAACATCAAAGTGGTCATCACTTTTGTGGACGGCGTCACGACGATGAAAGAAAAAGTCCGGTCGAACAAACGCGCTAAGGAAAGCGTCAATTCGGCGTTGCGGGCGGATATGGAGACTGGAATGGTGCCGGAAGTGGCGGTCATCCATTGCAATAATGAAGCCGGTGCCGAAGTGTGGAAAAGTGAATTGATGAAGGAATTTTCCGGGCTGAAAGTGGAAGTCATTCCATTGAGCGTCTGTGTAGGCGTCCATGCCGGCGAAGGCACGACCGGCTTGAGCTGGGTTAGTTATTAAAATAGGCAAGATCCCCATGAACCTTGGATGGGCTGCGTATTTATGCGCGGCCATCCGGGGTTTTTGTTATTTTCCAGTATTTGAAGAAAGCTTCATAGTGTGACATTCTATGTTAAGCTCGAATAAATAAAGTTAAATATTGTCTATTGATAAGATTTGTAAGATTAATTTTCCAAAATAATGAAAATGAGAAATCTGACACTAATTGAGGTGCTTAATGATGGTGACATTTCGAGAATTGGAAATGTATAAGAATTTCGATGAACTGGCGGAAGATGTGATTGATTTGGCGAAAGAGATTTTACCGGATCAATTGTTTTGCTTAAGCTCGATCAGCGATACCCAGCAAATGATCCTCAAACTTTCGCAAAATGACACGGCCATCCCTGTAGAAGAAGGAATGGTGATCAACCTGGAGGATTCGCTGTGCAGCCGCGTGGATTTCAAGAACAAGCAGCCACTGGTCTATGAGGATGTCAAAGACGGACATGCACTGGGAGCGTTTGAAGAGAAGCTGGAAGCGGCCAATGTGCGCTCATATTTGGGGCTGCCGATTTCATTCGTCAATGGGGAGCGGTTCGGCACTTTATGCGCAGTGAATGATGAAAAAAGCCAGTTCGATGCAAAAAGCATCACTTTATTGCAGCGGATTGTGCGGATGTTTACCTATTACTTGGATCTCGAGCGTTTTGCTTATCGTGATTCGCTGACGGATCTATACAATCGCCATTTCCTCACACGGTTTTTTGAAGGGAATTCGAAAGCGGGAGGTGCGGTGTTCTTACTCGATCTGGACGGGTTCAAAAAGGTCAATGATTTATACGGCCATGACACGGGAGATGTGGTGTTGAAGGAAGTGGCCTCCAAGTTGCAGCGATTCACTGCAGATCATCCAGATGCTTTGGCGATCCGTCTTGGCGGGGATGAGTTTCTGGTATGTTTTACCGAGCCAGCAAATGCCGCGGAATTGAGCGAACGGGCAGACGGGCTGCTCGACAGCTTGAGTGATTGGGAAGCCGATTATCCGCTGTCGGCGAGCATCGGCATTGCCCAATATGTGGCCGGTGGGGATTGCAACTTGAAAGAACTTCTTCAACAAGCAGACCAAGCGTTGTATCAGTCGAAAAAAAGCAGGGAAGAACCGCTATACTTTCTATTAAGTTCAAAATTAAGCGTTTTGAGGAGTGGGGACATTGGCTGAACTCAATCAACTGCAATCAGTCTTTAAGCAATCGGAATATCAATTGGCGAATCATGGCTCACGCAATGTTGGCGTATTGAAAAAAGCTTTTGAAGAAATTGCTGATGACGTTGAAAGTGACTTGTATGGAACCGGACAAGTCATTGAAGATTTTCAGGAGAAGATGGCGGCGTTTTTAGGAAAAGAGACGGCAGTCTTTTTCCCGAGCGGCACGATGGCCCAGCAGATTGCGCTGCGGATCTGGTGCGATGATAAAGGACTGAAGCGAGTGGCGTACCACCCGCTTAGCCACTTGGAAATCCACGAAGAAGACGGGTTGAAGGAATTGCATGGCATCGAATCGGTGTATTTGACAGACCCGGACCGTGTCGTTGAGTTGAAAGATGTCGCAGAGTTGGAAGAAGAGGTGGCGGTAGTGCTGCTGGAATTGCCGCAGCGCGAAATCGGCGGGCAATTGCCAAGTTTCGAGACGCTGGAACAAATCTCGCGCTATTGCCGCGAGCACCAGATCAAGCTTCATCTCGACGGCGCCCGCTTGCTGGAAGTTACTCCTTATTACGAAAAGTCCGCAGCGGAAATTTGTGCTTTATTCGATAGCGTCTATTTATCCTTATACAAAGGCATCGGCGGAATTGCCGGCGCCATCCTGGCTGGGGACGAAGCTTTCACAAAGCAATCGAAAGTGTGGGAAAGGCGGCATGGGGGCGATTTGATCAGCCTCTATCCGTATATCATCTCAGCCGATTATTATTTCGACCAGCGCTCCGGGAAGATGGGGCAGTATTTCGAAGCTGCGAAGCGAGTGGCGGCGCTCTTTAATTCCTGTCAGGGCGTTGCGACTTTGCCGGAAGTGCCGGTTTCGAATATGTTCCATGTCCATTTCGCGCATTCTAAAGAAGAAATAGAACCGGTCATCATGGAGCTTGAGCAAGAAACAGGGATCGGCATCACCAGTTATCTGAAGGAAGTGGACAGCGGCTCCTGTTATTTTGAAGTGTCGATGGGGGACGAGTACGCAGAAATACCAGCAGATTTGGTTCAAGAAGCGTTCAAGCGATTGGATCAAAAGATGAAAGAACAGTTCAGTGAATAAAAGCTCGGATATTCAGCCCTTCCAGTCAATCTGCGGATTGCGGGAAGGGCTTTTGCGTTCAAGCGGAAGCAGGAGCGCCTCTCTTTCCACAGCGCGCGGAATCGTGTAAACTGTATAAGGTTAAGAAAAGCTAGCGAGACGTAGTGAACCATTTGATATTTTTGCATTCTTACTATAGATGACAGTGAATTTTTGGGTGAAGAAATGCTTCATCCCGTAAGGAAAGGATTGGAATTGAGTTATGAAAGAGAATTTTTGGCGTGAATTGCCGAAGCCATTTTTTGTATTGGCGCCGATGGAAGATGTGACGAATGTGGTGTTTCGCCATGTCGTAGCGGCAGCGGCGAGCCCTGACGTGTATTTCACGGAGTTTACGAATACGGAAAGCTATTGCCACCCGGAAGGCATCCACAGCGTGCGTGGGCGCTTGACGTTCACGGAAGATGAACAGCCGATCGTCGCCCATATTTGGGGTAACAAGCCCGAGCATTTCCGCGAGATGAGCATTGGCATGGCGGCGCAAGGCTTTAAAGGCATCGACATCAATATGGGTTGCCCGGTGCCGAACGTTGCCGCTAAAGGAAAAGGCAGCGGCTTGATCAATTATCCGGACAACGCGGCGGAAATTATCCAAGCAGCGAAAATGGGCGGCTTGCCAGTCAGCGTCAAGACGCGCCTCGGCTATACAAATGTCGACGAATGGAAAGGCTGGTTGCGCCATGTCTTGGAACAAGACATCGCCAACTTATCGATTCATTTGCGCACGAAAAAGGAAATGAGCGCAGTGCCGGCGCATTGGGAACTCATCCCTGAGATCAAAGCGCTGCGTGATGAAGTGGCGCCGGATACTTTGATTACCATCAACGGTGACATCCCGGACCGCAAGACCGGCCAGGAGCTGGCGGATAAATACGGCATCGACGGCGTCATGATCGGGCGCGGCATTTTCCATAACCCGTTCGCTTTCGAAGAAGAACCGAAAGAGCACAGCACAGAGGAATTGTTCGACCTGTTGCGCCTGCATTTGGATCTCCACGATAAATACTCGACGGAAACCGAGCCAATCGCCTTCAAGCCATTGCGCCGTTTCTTCAAAATTTATGTGCGCGGCGTACGCGGTGCGGGTGAACTCCGCAACGATTTGATGCACACCGAGACGACCGACGAAGTGCGCGCTTTGCTGGATGCATTCCAGCTGGCCGCTGCAGAGAGCGAAAACCATAGCTCGGTGGGCATTTAACTTTCGCCTTCTGTTATGTAATTTGCACACAAATAGAGTAAGCCGCTGAAACTATAGTTTTCAGCGGCTTTTTTGTATTGTTTTTTGAAACTCTTTGGAAAGGAAAAGGCAGAAAATGAGTTGACTTTCAGAAATTAGTAAAGTAAGCTTTACGTAAAGCCAGCTTTACTTTTTGAGAGGAAGTAATAACGATATGCAGAACGTCATTAAAGAAAAACGCGCTGAGCACAACATCACCCAAGAGCAATTATCCATCTTGCTGAGTGTATCCAGGCAAACAGTCATATCTCTTGAGAAGGGAAAATATAAGCCCTCTCTTGTACTCGCCCATAAGCTCGCTCAAGTTTTTGAATGCCATATTGAAGATTTATTTCAATTCGAAGGGGATGAAAACATTGAATGAAACAATGAATCATTTAATCGGTCTCGGTGGATTGGTTTTTGGGGTTTTCAGCGGCTTGGCTGCGTATTTCATTGCCAGGCACAATATGAAGAAAAAACGTCAATTGGACGAACGTTATCAAAACATCCACGTAAATGCACGATCATCTGCATGGATCGCGACGTCTGTCTTTATTGTTATTGCGTGGGCAGCCATTATTATGGTGGAAGGAGCTTCTTTTGCCTTTTTCGTCATGACCTTTCTCTATATCGCTCATTGCATAGCTTATGGAGTGACCAGTTTTCAACAAGCTAAACTGCATTAGGAACGTCTCTCAATCAAATAGTCTGGCCTCTTTTTCGATTATCCCCGGCAATCGATGGATTAATAGGCGGCGTTTTGACTTCAGGCGCGAAAGCAGGATGGCGGCAGATTGTGGTTCAACTGGTTGTTTACGTTTCGATCAGCTTCTGTTCGCCCGCAGACCTGGATAAAGAATACAACAGTTCTTCTCCAGGCGTGCTATAATAGATGACTTAAGACAACAATGTTTTGTCCTAAGGCAAAGGATGCCCGAAAGCTTCCAGCCAATCCTAAATTGAGGTGTAACAGAATGAATAAACGATGGACGATCGATAAAATCCGGACATTCGTCAACAACAATTCCGACAGCAAGTTGTTGTCGACGGAATACCACGGATTCTCCCAAAAGCTGTTGTTCAAATGCGCATGCGGCAATAACTTCGAGAAGACCTTCACGAAGTTCAACAAGAACAACCAGCGCAAATGCGACACATGCCAGCCGCCAAAAGCACCGCGCGGGCAGGAACAATAAGAAAACGCCAATCCCCATCACAAGGGATTGGCGTTTTCTTATTGCCCAAAAATATGGTCAAAGAAGAGATCGATGCAGCTTCTGATGCGAAAAGTTAAAAAAGTACAGATGATGTTAAAAGAGTGCTAGTGAAAGCGCTATCATTTAAGTTTTCAGAATTTATACTTAAGAAGTAATTACTTATATTTACAAAGGGAGAGGGGAAATAATATGAAAAAGAATGTTAAAGGGTTTTTGCTGCTGACGATTCTGGTGTTGTTCGCTTTGGCTTTAACCGCATGCAATAGCGAAGGAGATGCGGATTCAGTATCGGGTTCAGGCTCTGGGGTGGATGTCGGAATCGTCTTGCCGACAAAAGATGAGCCGCGTTGGGTGCAGGATGAGCAACGCTTTAAAGATGCACTTGCGGAATCAGATTACTCAACTGAAATTCTCTTCAGCCAAGGGTCTTCAGCTAAAGAAAAAGAGAACGTTGAAGCTTTATTGAACAAAGGCATCAAAGTATTGATCATCACGCCTCATGACGGGGCTGCAGCAGCAGCTGCTGTAGAAGCTGCAAAAGCGGATGACGTAACGGTTATTGCGTATGACCGTTTGATCACCGATACGGATGCAGTTGATTACTACGTAACTTTCGATTCATTGGCAGTAGGGGCAGCACAAGCCCAGTATTTGATCGATAACGCAGAAGGCTCTGATATCCCGTTGTACTTGTATGCAGGAGCTTCTTCAGATAACAACGCGTTCTTGTTCTTCCAAGGCGCGTGGGAAGTGCTTCAGCCGAAAATCGCTGACGGCACATTCAAAATTGCCAACTCCAGCGAAGCGGAAGCTTTGTCTGACACGAAAGAATTGGACCGCGACCAGTTGAGCAAAATCATCGGCCAGGTCACTACGAACTGGGATCCAAACGAATCCAAGAACAAAGCACAGACGCATTTGACTTCAGTAGGTGAAGACATGAAAGGCGATGTAGCGATTTTGGCGCCGAACGATGGCACGGCACGCTCGATTGCAGACGTGTTCGGATCGGATTCTGCTGTGACGGATTACACGATCACAGGACAGGATGCTGAGAAAGCGTCAATCCAATATGTCATCGACGAGAAACAATCGATGACGGTCTTCAAAGATGTCCGCACACTAGTACAAGATGCAATGGGCATGGCAGTCGAAGTGTTGGACGGCAACGAACCGGAAACAACAGGTTCTTACGATAACGGAGCAGGCGAAGTGAAAGCGAAACAGACGGACGTTATCGTAGTCGATAAAGAAAATGTGAAATCCGAATTAATCGACACAGAATATTACGAAGCAAGCGAGTTCACAGGCATCGAGTAAAAACAATAGGACACAGGAATAGTGATAGCGCTGTCTATCACTATTTCTCCATTCCTTGAGGCTTTTTGTAGGGGAGGCGAAGAAATGAGCGACTATATTTTAGAGATGAACGGCATTTCGAAAGAGTTTACGGGAATCAAAGCGCTGGATGACGTCAATTTCAAAGTCGAACGCGGAGAAATCCATTGCTTGATCGGCGAGAACGGGGCAGGGAAGTCAACGCTCATGAAAGTGCTAAGTGGCGTATATCCCTATGGTACATATGAAGGGGACATCGTCTTCGAAGGGGAAGTCCAACGGTTCAATGAAATCAACGATAGCGTCAAAGCCGGAATTGCCATCATCTATCAAGAGCTGGCGCTGTTTCCGGATCTGACGGTCTACGAGAACATTTTTGCCGGAAACGAAATCCGGAAAGGCCCGTTCGTGGATTGGAATGAAACGATTGTCCAGTCGGCGAAGATGCTGAAAAAGGTCAAATTGAATGTCGACCCGGAAACCTTGATCAAAGACCTCGGGGTGGGCAAACAGCAATTGGTGGAAATCGCCAAGACTTTGAGCAAGGACGTCAAACTGCTGATTCTCGATGAGCCGACCGCTGCCTTGAACGAGAATGACAGCGAGAACTTATTGGAGCTATTGAAAGAATTAAGATCGCAAGGAATCACCTGCATCATGATTTCCCATAAATTAAAAGAAGTCATTTCGATCGCCGATAAAGCGACCATCTTGCGGGACGGAAAAACGATTGTCACCTTGGATGCGCATAAAGGTGAAATATCCGAGAGTGTCATCATCAAAAATATGGTAGGCCGTGAAATCGCGGATATTTACCCGAAACGCTTGGATCATGAATTCGGCGGGACAGTACTCGAGTTGAACGATTGGTCGGCATATGACACTCAGCTCGGCCGCCACGTCGTGAAAAAGGCGAATATCCAAGTGAAGCAAGGCGAGATCATCGGCATCGCCGGACTGATGGGTTCGGGGCGAACAGAACTTGCGCTCAGCATGTTCGGCAATCCGAAAAAATACAAAGTGGAAGGCGATATGCAGGTCAATGGCCAGAAAGTTCAATTTAAGCATACAAGCGATGCCATCAAAGCGGGAATCGCTTATGTGACCGAAGACCGCAAAGGCAATGGTTTGTTCTTGATCAATGACATCAAGAACAATATCACAGCGGCCCATCTGAAAGGAATCTCGCAAAGCGGTGTGCTGAACTTGAACGAAGAAGTGAAAGTCGGTTCTGAGTACAGGCAATCGATGCAAATAAAAACCAGTTCGCTTGAATTGGCAGTCGGCAAGCTGAGCGGCGGCAACCAGCAGAAAGTATCGCTCGGCAAATGGCTGTTTACGGGTCCGAAAATCCTGATCCTCGATGAACCGACACGGGGAATCGATGTCGGGGCGAAATTCGAGATCTACACGATCATGAATGAACTGATCAAGCAGGGCATGAGCATTATCATGATTTCTTCTGAATTGAACGAAATCATCGGCATGAGCGACCGCATCTACGTGATGGCGGAAGGCGCAATTACTGGAGAATTGTCGAGAGAAAATACGACACAAGAAGCCATTATGGAATTGGCAACGCAATAGGGGGCAGATATTTATGAGTATTTTTAATGAAGCGCGCTTTCTGATCAAAACAAATATCCGCGATTACGGCATGTACATCGCATTGTTCGTCATCATGCTGACATTTTCGGTAATGACGGACGGCTTGTTCATGTCATCGCGAAATATCAGCAACTTGCTCGATTCAGCCGGCTATATCGCAGTACTGGCAGTCGGCATGACGCTCATCATCGTTATCCGCCACATCGATTTATCGGTCGGCTTTGTCGCCGGCTTCCTCGGCGCTGTGGCGGCGATTTTCCTGACGCAGATGGGGTTGTCGGTGTGGATCGTTATTCCGATTGTCTTGGTGTTCGGGATTATCATCGGCTTGTTCAATGGCTTTTTGGTCGCGAAAATCGGCATTCCGTCGTTTGTCGCGACACTGGCCGGCATGCTCATTTTCCGCGGGGCTTTGCTCAATGTCACGGAATCGACAGGCACCATCATCGTCAACGATGATTTGTTCAACGCACTGGGCAATGGCTTCATCCCATCGCTCGTAGAAGTAAACGGCCTTCATTTGCTGTCGGTGCTTGTCGGGTTCGTCGGCATCGCCCTTTACATTTACAGCGAACTCTCCACACGCCGCAATAAAGTGAAATACGGCTTCGATGTAATTTCACTGCCGATCTTCATTCTTAAACTGGTTTTTGTTTCGTTCATCATCGGCTATATTACGTGGGTGCTGGCTGGATACAACGGATTCTCGTGGACGGTCGTCATCATGCTGCTCGTCGTGGTCATCTACCATTTCCTATCGACGAAAACCGTTCTTGGACGGAATATTTACGCAGTCGGGAGCAACCCGGAAGCGGCTCACTTGAGCGGCATCAACGTCACGAAAATCACCATGATCGTCTTCGGCTCAATGGGTATGCTCGCTGCTTTATCGGGTATCCTGTTTACGGCGCGCTTGCAATCGGCGACGACGACAGCGGGGACGTTGTTCGAGCTTGATGCCATCGCTGCAGCTTATGTCGGCGGGGTTTCTTCAGCCGGCGGTGTCGGCAAGGTCACCGGGGCCATTATCGGCGCGATCGTTATGGCTTCCTTGTCGAGCGGCATGAACTTGCTCGGCGTCGGCATTTCCTATCAGTATATGATTCGCGGAGGAGTGTTGGCCGCAGCTGTTATTTTCGATGTCATGACACGCAAGCAGCGCGGGTAACTTCATTACAGACAAGCACCTTCGCTGATAAAGGAAAGCGTTTCTAGAGTGTTAAGAAAGTCTATAAACTGCTACAAATTAGAATGGAGATGCTTTTCTCCGCATTCAAAAATCAATGAATTGTCTAAGTGTTTGGAGAAGTGTTTGCTCGACTCCTGTGGGGCTAGCGGGTTTGAGAGACCCCGCAGGCAATGAATGAGTGAAGCTGTGCTGAGCACATTCATTTGCGATGCTCGAACGTAGTGAGAGTTGAGCAACGCTTTAGTGACGAGGAGGCTCGATTCCCGCCCCACGGAAAGCGAGCAATAAACTTCGGAAAATACGAGTTTCAAGCACCTTCAAAAACGAAGGTGCTTGTTTCTATATAGTCCGTATTGCGAATCTTCCGACAGGTGGTAAGATGGGAACAGTTTAGTCGCGAAAAGGGGAGCGAACCGTGAGAAGAAAAGTCATCTTTGTGCTGTGCTCATTATGTGCTGTGCTCGGTTTTTTTACTGTGCTGTCTGTCAACAAAGTCCTGAACTCTGAATGGGAGCTGCCATCAGCCGTCAGCAGCGACCAGGAGCGCCAGCGGATTGTGCTTATCACCCAGGAATTGGATACGCCGTTTTGGAAATTGGTGGGACAAGGCGCTGCCAATCAGGCAGAAAGGGAAGATGTCGGTTTTGAATTATGGGGAAGCTACGGCAAAAACCAGGAAGATTTCCTGAAGCAAGTAGAAATCGCGCTTCATTCGAAAGTGGACGGGGTCATCGTACAAGGCAATGACACCGATGAATTCCAGCAATTGGCGCGCATCAAAGCCGCCTCCTATGGCATCCCGATCATCACAGTCGCAAATGACGTGCCTGTCGAGAAAAGCTTGCGCAAAACCTATGTGGGCTCGGACCATTACGCAGCCGGTGAGTTGCTGGTGAAGCAATTGGTCGACGATATGGGCAAATCAGGAGAAATTGTCCTGCTTGGCGATGCTGAACTGGAATACAGCGAGCGCCTGCGCTTGGACGGTATGCAAGACAACCTGGAACAATACGCCGGGATCCGCTCCACCTATATAGAAAGCGGGTCTTCTGACGAAGAGGCGGCAGATGCGGCCCAGCAAGCGCTGAATGAGCATCCAAATGTCGATGCGTTCATCTTGCTCGATATCCGCCAAGCCCGCGTAATCATGCAGGAAATCAGTAGCCGCACCGAACTCGAGCCTTTCTATCTCTACTCGTTCGATGACGGTTCGGAGGCTTCGGCGCTGTTAACGGAAGGAAAGCTCGATGCCATCATCGAACAATCGCCGGAAGAGATGGGGGAGAAAAGCGTCGAAATGATGATGAAGTGGCTTCGCAATGAAGTCGTGCCCCTCGATTCTGCTGGGTATGTAACGGATATCCGCATTGTGGAAGGAAAGGGTGAATTGCCGTGAATACAATCCAAAAAAAGATTTGGATGCTCGCGGGAATCGTCATCGTCATGATGTTTGCGATTTGGCTGGCATTGACGTTTTATAACCAGAAAATGCAGGACCAATACAATGACATTTTGCAGCGCTATTTGCAGATGAACGAAGTGACCGCATCCAGCCAGCAGACGGTAACCAATTTGAACGATTATCTATCCAATCCGACAGCCCGTTCAGCGAATACGCTCGCGTCCAGTCAGCAACGGCTGCAGGATGCCCAGTCGTCGCTGCTCGAATTGCGCAACGCGGACAATGAATTTTCATTGACCAATTACAGCAATATGATCGAAAGTTTCACGGAAACTGTGGAGCGTTCTACGGTTTTCAGTGAACAAGGCGAAAACGACACCGCACTAAGCGAATTCACGGAAGCGAACCGCATGTCGGTCTATATTTCCGAAATGACCTTATCGATTTTCAATTCCGAACTCAGGACCTATGAACGCTTTTACCGGGACATTATCCGGCAATCACAGGAATTGAACACGATGGGCATCTTGCTGTTATCGCTCACGAGCGTCTTATTGTTATTGTTCACCTATTTGTTTTCCTTAAGCATCACCAAGCCGGTCCATCAATTGACGAAAGCGGCAAACGAACTGGCCAAAGGGCGCTTCGACCAGCCAATCCGCGTGAATTCCAATGACGAAATTTCCTTTTTGGCGAAAACCTTCGATCATATGCGTGTGAACATCAATAAACTGATTTTGGAAATTCAGCAGAAAGCCCAAGTGGAAAGTGAATTGCAGGAAAGCCAATTGCTGCTGCAGCAAAGCCAGATGCGCCACCTGCAAAGCCAAATCAATCCGCATTTTTTATTCAATACCTTGAACACCTTATCGAAAAAAGCCTATTTGGACGGGGCCGAAGATACGAGCGATCTATTGGTCAGCGTCGCCGGTTTGCTGCGCTATAATCTGAAGCGCCTCGACCATACCGTGACGCTCGAGGAAGAAGCTCATGTACTGACGCAGTATATGGATATCCAAAAAGCCCGTTTCAGCGACCGCTTGACCTTTCATATCGACCTGGATCAATCGGCTTTATTGTATCAAATGCCGAGCCTGACGCTTCAGCCGCTCATCGAAAATGCCGTGATCCATGGCATCGAGCCGAAAGAAGACGATGGTGAAATCTGGTTCCGCATTAAAGACGAAACCCAGTATATACGCATTGAAATTGAAGACAACGGCCAAGGGATGGATGGAAATAAAATAGAACAATTATTGAAAGGCGGCATCACTCCACAGGAAGGGCATGCGACGGGAATCGGTTTTTCCAATGTCGCGAAACGGCTCCAGCTATTCTATGGCAGCGATAATGTCGTTGAAATTGAAAGCATGCCGCAATGTGGAACGAAAATCATTTTGAAATTGCCAAAAGTAATGGAGGTTGAAAGCTATGTTTAAGCTCCTGCTCGTGGATGACGAACCGATCGAACGTGAAGGCATGAAAGCGATCCTGGAGCGTTCATTCCAGGGAATAGAGATCAAACAAGCGAAAAATGGCAAGATGGCTGTGGAACTTGCAGCTGACTGGCAACCGGATATCATCTTTATGGACATCATGATGCCGATCATGACAGGCTTGGAGGCAATCGAACAGATCCGCCGGGTTAACCAGGAAATCGAGTTCGTCATGATGACGGCATTCGATACTTTTGATTATGCTCAGCAAGCGATTAAATTGGGCGTGAAAGACTATTTGCTAAAACCGAGCAAAGCGGGCGAAATCGTTGCCATTACCGAGAAATTGTTCAGCCATTTAAAAAAGAAAGCGCAGCAATCGGCTGAAAGCGAGCAGCGGCAAAGCGCCTTGCAAAAAGCAATGGCCGTCGTGGAAATGGATATCGTTACGCAATTATTATTTGACCAAGTACAGGATATGCACATCGATTTGCTGGTGGAGATGAAAGGAACCAAGCCGGCAAAAGAGAAATTCGTCATGACCATTGCCGTCCCGAAAGGCGCAGAAGAACTTTCCCATAAAATCAAACGGGAAATCAGCGAAACCACTCATATTTGGGCGGGGCCTTGCTACGATAAACAATTGCCGATCATCGTCTTCCGCGACCCTGCGCATTCGTTCCGCTCCCAGGCGATCACGCTCGCCAATCGGATTTTAACGGCATCGGGCAAGCGCGAGCAGTGCTTTGTCGGGATTGGGCCGGTATGCGATTCACTGGGGCAGGTGCGGGATTCTTACCAGAAATCATTGCTCGCCATGATGGATTTAACGGTTCCTTCGCGTTACCGTTTTTATTCAGCGGATCTCGAACCGATCAGCTCCCATGACCCGACGCTCATTAAGCAGCGGGAAAAGAGAATGGCTGATTGCGTCCGGCTCGGCGAGTGGGAAGCGGTCGAAGAAATCGTGACCGGGTTGATCCGGCAGTCGGAGCGGGCAGGCGAAAATGTCCTCAGAACCCAGCAGCGCTCGCTTGAATTATTATGGCTTTCGAGCCGAATCATGGCTGAATCCGGTATCGAGACGGAAGCGCCTTATTACGCGATCCCGGCACAAGACTATCGTCAATTGACGTTGGAAACCTCAGAGTTAATCGCAATGTTGAAGCAGCATTATGCCATGCATTTCAGCCGGCTGGAATTCGATAAGATCCATAAAATCAAGCAATTCATCACCGAGCATTCCCATGAAGATATTTCATTGGAAGTGCTGGCGAGAAAAGTGGATTTGAGCCCGATCTATATCAGCAAATTGTTCAAGGAAAAACTGGGCATCAATTACATCGACTTTCTGACAGAATGCCGGATGGGAAAAGCCAAGAAGCTATTGGCGGATCCGGAAATCAGCTTGAAGACCATTGCCCTGGAAGTCGGATACCACGAACCCAATTATTTCAGCAAAGTCTTTAAGAAAATGAATGAACTGTCCCCGACTGAATACCGCCTGAACCTGCTGAATTCGGGGCGCACGCAAGGAATCAGCACATGAAGCGGCTGTTGTGGCTAGTATTGCTGATGAGCGCGAGCGTTTGGCTTACGGCGTGCCAGGAGGATGCCAAGCTGCCGGAAAAAAGCGTGTTTAAGGAAGACGACAAGGCACAAGACGAAGAACCGCTGAAAATCGGCTTTGCAATGGACACTTTGAAAGAAGAGCGCTGGCTGAAAGACCGGGAATTATTCGAACAAGCCATCGAATCGCGCGGATTGGAAGTGGAGATTGCGGCAGCGAATGGGGATGATGCGTTGCAAATCGCCCAAGCCGAAGAGATGATCCAAGAAGGCATCGATTTACTCGTCATCGTGCCGCATAACGCTGAAGCGACAGCGGCGATCGTGCACAAAGCGCACGGCGCAGGCATCAAAGTCATCGCTTACGACCGGCTCGTGAAAAATGCGGAAATCGATTTATACGTCTCCTTCGATAATGAAAAAGTGGGGGAGCTGCAAGCTGAGAAAATGCTGGAATTGGTTCCGGAAGGCAATTATGTCTATATCGGCGGCGCTCCGACAGACAATAACGCGCATCTGCTGAAAAAAGGGGTGTTTGATGTACTGCAGCCGGCGATCGAACGCGGCGACATCAACATCATTTACGATGAGTGGACAGAGGATTGGGCGCCGGAACAAGCCTTTGCCCATATGTCACAGGCACTCGAAATCAACGGCAATCAAATCGATGCCGTCATTGCAGCAAATGATGCGACGGCCGGTGGGGCGATCGAAGCGCTTGCGCAGCAAGGGTTGGCTGGGTCCGTTCCGGTCGCAGGGCAGGATGCCGAACTGGCAGCTGTCCAGCGGATCGTCAACGGAACGCAATCGCTGACCGTCTACAAACCAATCCAGCAATTGTCCGAACGCGTCGCAGCGCTTGCCGTGGAATTAGCAGAAGGAAACGAGATCGAACCGACCGTCAGCATCAATAACGGGAAAAGCGAAGTGCCCGCTGTATTGCTCGAACCCATTGCAGTCAACAACGATAATATTCGAGATACGCTCATTGCGGACGGGTTTCATTTGGAGCAAGACATATATGCAAATGAATAAGCAGGCAACAGAAATTTTGAGGAAACCCAAGATCTTCGGCTCGGGTAATAGCATGGCCAGTAACGCCTGCTTATCGAATAAACAAATAGAATGGCCGGACGGCACCACCTTTCGATTCCAGAAAGGCGGTGCTTTTTTGATGAGTCAGAGAGTTCGTCAAAAAACTGGATTCTCTACGAAAACTTTCTATCTACGCCGAAAAGCTATACAATTCAGAATAGAATATCAATTAAATGGGGAGGGGACTTTATGGAGCAAGGGCGAAAATCATGTTGTGCGCCCAGAAGAGCAGTTGAAGAAGCCGAAATTTCAAATCGAACAAATGGAGCTGGCATTGCCCGTCCAAAAGCGGGCATTCGCTTTCCGGAAAAAATGAATTGGATAGAAGGCGGACACTTCTTGATGGGAACCGATGACACGGATGGAATCCAGCAAGACCGAGAAGGCCCTGTCAGAGAATGCAAAGTGGAAACGTTCCTGCTTGATCGCTATGCAGTGACAAATGAGGAATTCATGCATTTTGTCAAAGAGACGGGCTATAGGACGGAAGCGGAAAAATTCGGCTGGTCGTTTGTCTTTTATCAATTGATTCCGCCGCGTGCGGCGCTGGAAGTTCAGCAAGTCGCATCGACGCCTTGGTGGTATGCAGTTGGCCAGGCAGTTTGGTTTCGACCGGAAGGCCCGCAATCATCTATTTCAGAACGCATGGACCATCCCGTCGTTCATATAAGCTGGAACGATGCACAAGCTTTTTGCCAATGGGCAGGCAAACGGTTGCCGACGGAAATCGAGTGGGAATATGCAGCTCGCGGAGGGTTGGAGCAAAAGAAATATCCATGGGGAGACGAATTGGCACCGGACGGCAAACATCGTTGCAATATTTGGCAAGGGACGTTTCCGACTGTTAACACCGAGGCAGATGGCTTTCTCGGTACAGCTCCTGCACAGTCGTTTCCCGTGAATGGCTATGGCCTTTTTAATATGTCCGGAAATGTGTGGGAATGGTGCCAAGATCTATTCGAAAAGAATACACAAACGGGAAATGCCGCTCGCTCGGTGCGCGGCGGGTCGTACTTATGCCACGAATCATACTGCAACCGTTACCGCGTAGCTGCCCGGACATCGAATACGATGGACAGTTCGTCGGGGAATATTGGATTCAGGTGTGCCGCACAATGAATGGCACTTGTTAATAAGGAGGAGATTGTTTAATGGAAAAGCTCAATATTTTGATGATCATCTCGCATGACACTGGCCGTCATTTAGGCAGTTATGGACGTAAAGTTGAAACTCCAGAACTCGACGCAATAGCAGCTGAAGGCTTTCAGTTCGACAATTATTTTTGTGCGCAGCCCCAATGCAGCCCAAGCCGCGGCAGCATCCTCACGGGAAAATACGGGCACAACCACGGGCTGGTCGGCCTGACCCATTTAGGACATACGATGAAAAAGGGAGTCAAGACCATCCCTTCCGAAATGAAGAAAGCGGGATATGAAACATTCCTGTTCGGCTTTTTCCATGAATCGATTGACGGCATCTATAAAGGCGAGCAATTGGGTTACGATCATGTCGTCGAAGTGCCCGGCAATGCGGCCGCGAAAGTGACAGAAAAAGTGGAGGATTTTCTCACTAGGCGTACAGCTGCAAAAAGTGAACTACCGTTTTATGCTTCGGTCGGTTTTGAGGAAACGCATCGGCCGTTTGACCATTTTGAGCCGGATTCACCCGACACTGTAGAAGTGCCGCCTTATTTACCGGATACGGAAAAGACCCGTGAAGATATCGCGCATTTTCAAGGTTCTGTCAAAGAACTGGACCGGGCAGTCGGGCGCATCCGGAAAGTACTGAAAGAAACAGGCCTGGAGAAAAATACATTGCTCATTTATACGACGGACCACGGCATCGCCTTCCCGAGAGCGAAAGGAACGTTATTGGATGCGGGGCTGGAGACGGCGCTGCTTATGAAATTTCCGGAAGACATGATGAAGCAGAACAACAAGCAAAAGGAATTGCTTTGCAATGTCGATCTCATGCCGACTTTACTCGAAATAGCGGGGGGTGAAGCACTGGAAGACATCGATGGTTATAGTTTTTTGCCTTTATTAACCCGAGGGAAATATGAACAGCGGGATCATTTTTTCTGTGAATTGACTTGGCATGACCGTTATCATCCGATGAGGGGAATCCGTACCACGCAATATAAATATATCCGGAATTTTGAAGCGGGACCTTCAGTCTATTTGCCTTACGATATTTACTCGAGTTTATCCGGAGAAGAAGTGAGGGAAGAGTATTCAAAACCCAATGCACAAGAGGAGCTGTATCAATTAGATAGCGATCCGTTGGAGCAAAAAAACTTGGCTGGCGAACAGGCGCATCAAGATGTCCTGAGGGAGCTGAGAGAAAAAGTAGCGAGCTGGATGGAACGGACAAAAGACCCTTTATTGGATGGGCCAATACCGGGAATAGAGGCGAAAGAATGGCAGAAAGAAAAATAAACGACAGCCATGAATGCTGAGAAATGGAACGGAAATTCCAGATTTAACAGACTTTTGTTGAAGGTCATCCATTGACTATTAAAAAAGCAAGAATTATACTAAATGAAAGCGCTTAATATTCAGAAAAATATAATAACAGATGCGCACTGCCAATTGATAAGATGGTAAGGTTCACAGGCGATTCATAAAATCGAAAAAGAACCCGTATAAACCATCTTAAATTTTTTACGAAAAAACTAAAACGTTTTCGAAAACGGCAAAGCTTGAAAGGAGGAGGGCGTGGATGATGGAATATTCGCTTGGCACTGCAGGTTACAAAGACTGGATTCTGGCTGAAACGGCTTTCTCTGCAGATGCGCTGGGCAAGAGTGAATCGATCATGCTGCTTGGGAATGGCTATATGGGCTTGCGCTCGGTCAATGAGGAACCGTATTTAAATGAAAAGAGAAACCTCTTTGTCAATGGCACCTTCAATCAAGCGGAAGATAATGAAGTAACGGAGCTGCCGAATGCCGCGGATATTACCCGGCTCGATATTCGCGTAGACGGTGAGCGCTTCTCATTGGAATTCGGGGAAACAAGGCATTACATCAAACAATTGAATTTAAAAGATGCGGAACTCACCAGGTCTTTTGAATGGATTTCTCCGAAAGGAAAAAAACTGCTGTTTCGTTTCAGCCGCTTCGTGTCATTCGATGAACTGCATTTAATTGCCATGAAAATGGAAGTGAAAAGCTTGTCGGATGAAGTGGTTTTGTCTTTTGACAGTGGAATCGATGCGCAATTGACAAACTCAGGTGTCCAGCATTTCAAGGAAGGCGAGCGGCGGATTCTGGATGGGCGTTTCATTCAATTGATTCAAACAACCAATCGATCTGGCATTGACTTTGTCCATAACACGGTCCATACACTGAAAGTCAACGGGAGAGAAATTACAGGACGGGCGGACAAAGACATGAAGCGCAGGAAAGCCTGGATGTCTTATGAATTCAAGCTGCAGCCGGACGACAGCCTGGAAATGGAGAAGTTGTCCACGGTGCATACAAGCCGTGATAAAGAGAAGGGCCGGGAAATCGTTAAGTTGGCACAATTGCAGAAACGTTCGCTTGATGAACTCAAAGAACATGAGAAAAAAGGCTACGGCAATCTCTTGGAAGCCCATCGCCTTGCTTGGCAGAAAAACGTATGGGACGCCTGCGATGTGAAAATCGAAAGCGAGGATTCCACGGACCAACTGGCGCTTAGGTTTTCGCTTTATCATCTGGCAGCCATGGTGCCCAGGCATGATGAGCGCATGGGCATCGGGGCAAAAGCCTTGAGCGGTGAAGGCTATAAAGGCCATTCATTTTGGGACACTGAGATTTTCATCCTGCCGTTCTTTATTTTTTCGCATCCTGAAGCTGCAAGATCGCTTCTTGCTTATCGTTATCATGGATTGGCTGGAGCCCGGCAGAAGGCAAAGGACAACGGCTATAAGGGGGCAATGTATCCATGGGAAATGGCGTGGCCAGCAGAGGGCGAAGTCACACCGGTGTGGGGCGATATCGATATTATCACCGGTGCGCAGTCAAAAATCTGGTCAGGCTTCATTGAACAGCATATTTCCGCAGATATCGCATTTGCCATTTATCAATATGTAAATGTTACCGGAGATGAAGGATTTCTTGAAAGCTGCGGGTATGAAATGGTTTTCGAAACGGCAAAGTTCTGGGCCAGCCGTCTCGAATGGAATGAACAAAGAAAAGAATTCCACATTAATAAGGTCATTGGCCCAGATGAATACAAAGAGCATATCGACAATAATGCTTTCACAAACTATATGGCCTACTTTAATTTAAAGCTGGCTGTGCGCTATGCGGACAAACTGTCACAGGAAAATCCGGCGCTATGTAAAGCATTCGGCTTGAAGGAAGATTATCTGGAGTGGCAACGGAAGTCAGGGCAATTATACTTGCCGCAGCCGCGTGCTGGGGATTCGGTGATCCCACAAGACGATACGTATTTGCAGTTGGCGGAAATCGATCTTGGCAAGTACAAAAAGCAGTCGAAAGTCAGGACAATTTACCGTGATTACAATGCTGAGCAGATCAACGCCATCCAAGTGACAAAGCAATCGGACGTTCTATTGTTGTTCTACTTGCTGGAACAAAGTTTTTTGAAAGAGGATCTGCGCTTTTTGGAGCAGGCGAAACGCTCGAATTTCTTCTACTACGAGTCCCGGACGCTCCATGACTCCTCGTTAAGCCTTGCAACACATGCGATTGCCGCAAGCGACATAGGAGAAAGCGAACTTGCTTATTCCCTGTTCAAGAAGACTTGCGACATCGATATGGGGCCGGGGATGAAAACTTCGGATGACGGCATTCACGCAGCAGCCATCGGGGGAATCTGGAAATCTGCAGTCTTCGGATTTGCAGGCGTGCGGCAGCTAGATGGCAAACTTCGCGTCAATCCCCGGCTTCCCAAGCAGTGGAAGCATATGCGGTTTTCAGTTTTTTGGCGCGGGCAGCCGGTACGAATCGAAATTAGCCATGATCACCTGGAAATCACATCAAGCGCAGAACACATGATGCAAGTGGAGGTGGACGGCAAATCCTATGAACTCAGCCGCTCTGTAAAAATCCCTCTTCGGGAAGGCAAAGGTTCACCTATTAGAAGGTAGTTTCAAAATGAGTTGATCATTTTGTTTTCTATAGCATTCCAATAATGAAAAGGGGGCAACACAAATGGCGTTCAATAAAAGATTGGTTATGGGAATGGCGATTGCTGCATCCGCATCGGTACTGGCGGCATGCGGCGGTGGAGGAGACGGGGAAGAATCAGGCGGTTCTTCAGGAGAAGCGGCTGATGGCATTACGATTTTCCAAAGCAAAGTGGAAATTTCTGAACAACTGGAAGCTGCTGCCGAAGCCTATACGGAAGAAACAGGCGTGGATGTGGAAGTGATCGGGACGACAGGGGACGATTATGCGCAGCAATTGCAAATCCGCCTGAACAACGGGACCGGGCCATCTATTTTCAGCGTACAGAATACGGAAGTGGCGGAGCGTCTGGAATCCTATATCTATGATTTGAGCAATGAAGACATGGTCGAGAATATTGCCCCGGACATGGAATTGACGCTGGACGATAAAGTTGTCGGCATTCCTTATGGCGTTGAAGGGTTTGGGATTGTCTATAACAAAGAAATGGTCAATCCGGAAGACATCCAGGATTATGATTCGTTTGTAAGTACGCTTGAAAAGTTTAACGCAGAAGGAATCAATGGTTTCGGGCTTTCATCAGAGGCTTATTTCCTCATCGGGCATATCAGCAACTACCCGTTTTCCCTTCAGGAAAATCCTGAAGAGTTCATGGATCAATTGACGAACGGGGAAGTAACACTTGCGGAAACAGAAGAATTCCAGCGATTCGGAGAATTTATGGAAGCCATCAGAGCGAATACGCCAACACCTTTAAACACTACTTATGATACGCAAGTCGGCGATTTCGCCGCTGGCCAGACAGCGATGATCCACCAAGGAAACTGGGCATCCGGCATGCTCGAGGATTTTGAAGTCGATTTTGAAGTCGGAATGGCGCCATTTCCGCTTGAAGGAAACGATCAGCTGGCAGTCGGCGTAGGCAGCAACTGGGCAGTCAATGGAGAAAAAGACCAAGCTGAAATCGATGCAGCCATCGAATTCCTGGACTGGCTTCATACGAGCGAAACTGGCCAAAAATTCATTGTTGAAGATTTCGGGTTCATTCCTGCGATGACCAATATTGAAGCAGGCGATTTGGATCCATTATCACAAGCTGTCTTGGAAGCTTCCAATAGCGGGAACACCATTCCATGGTCGCATAACGATTATCCGGCCAATGTGGTTCCGAACGACTTTACTCCAGTAGCTGAAAGTTTCTTCGTAGACGACAGCATGACTGGTGAAGAGCTGGTGGAAAATCTCGAAGCAGCATGGCAGAATGCCGCTCAGTAACCGAAGAGCGCTTAGTGAATAATAGAACACGCCTGTCATATGGCGTGTTCTGCTGTTTCTAAATAATAAATCAGCAATGATGGGAAAGTAGGGATGGATGTGGCAAACAGGAAAAAAATCGGCTGGTATCTTTTGTTTACGGTACCGTTGTTAATCATCTTCACGATAATAGTTGTCATTCCGTTTGTAATCGGCATTTACTACGCATTTTTTGATTGGGATGGCATTGGGGCGAATCCAATGGTATTCACCGGTTTGGAGAATTTCAGGATTTTGCTGGAAGACGAACGGTTCTTGAGTTCGACTTGGCTTACTGTCTTATTTACCGTGTTATCGGTTGTCTCGGTTAATATAGCAGGTTTGGCATTTGCGCTTCTCGTAACTTCCAAGCTGAAGATGGCGAATTTGGCACGTACGATGTTGTTCATGCCTTATTTGATTGGCGGGCTGATCTTGGGTTACATTTGGCAGTTCGTATTTCTCGATGTCTTCACTTTGATTGGAGAAGTTACCGGATTGGAATCGGTATTCTTCAATTGGCTGAATAATGAACAGTTTGCGCTTTTCGCATTGGTCTTTGTCTTTACTTGGCAGATGGCGGGGTATGTGATGATCGTCTACATTGCCGGTATTCAAGGCATTCCTGGAGAGTTGATCGAGGCTGCTAAAATTGATGGCGCAGGCAGTTGGCAACGCTTTTTAAGAATCACTGTCCCGCTTCTCATGCCGGCCTTTACAATCAGTTTGTTTTTGACACTGTCCTACGGATTTAAAATTTACGATGTCAATTTATCTTTGACTGGCGGCGGTCCGGCAAATGCCACGGAATTATTTGCCATGAATATTTACAATGAAATTTTCGGATATGGAAACTATGGCTATGGACAGGCGAAAGCGATTGTTTTCTTTATCATCATCGCCGCTATAACATTGACGCAAGTTTATCTTACGAAGAAGCGGGAGGTTGAAATGTGATGGGAGCCATAAGAAATTGGTCGAAAGAAATACTGCTATTTCTCATGGCGCTGCTATTTTTGTCGCCTATCTACATTATTTTTGTCAACTCCTTTAAAACGCGCCAGGAACTGTACGAAAACACACTGGCTTTGCCAGAACAGTTCGGCCTGCAGTTCTATAGTGCTGCCATGGAGCAGATGGATTTCTTTAATGCTTTCATCAATTCGATGTATGTCACGATCGTTTCCGTTGCGTTCATTGTCGTCCTGTCGTCCATGACGGCCTGGATGCTTGCAAGATCCGGGAACTGGATCAGCAATGTGATTTTTATGACGATGATCGCGACGATGCTGATTCCGTTTCAAACGATCATGATGCCGCTGATGCAATTGGTGACGGGAATTACACAAGATACCGGAATTCCTTTGTATAATACACTCAGTGGCTTGATCTTCATGAACATCGGTTTTCATGCCGCTTTATCGGTCTTTTTGTATCATGGGTTCATTAAATCGATTCCTCTCTCTCTCGAGGAAGCGGCGACTATTGATGGAGCTTCAAAATTTGGCGTATTCTGGCGCATCATTTTTCCGATGCTGACACCGATTACGGCAACCGTGGCAATTTTGAATGTCATCCTCATCTGGAATGATTTCCTGTTGCCATCATTGACCTTGATCGATAAAGATTTGCGGACCATTCCGCTTTCTGTCTTTTATTTCTTCGGCGAATTCACCATTGAATGGAACCTGGCGATGGCGGGGCTGACTTTAACAATTATCCCGGTCGTTATCTTTTATATGCTGGCCCAGAAATATATCATTAAAGGAATCGGAGAAGGGGCTGTCAAATAGGCTCTTATCCATTGGAGGTGCCATATGGAATTGAAAGGGATCACGGGCGTACTATATGCGATGAGTGAATGGATCATGAGGTTGTCAGCCGTCAACTTGATGTGGTTCGTCCTTAGTTTGCCGTTGTTTATCCTGCTTGTGGCCGTTGATATGAGCACTCCTGAT
The DNA here is from genome assembly GCF_019042655.1 of Planococcus sp. CP5-4_YE. Lineage (GTDB taxonomy): Bacteria > Bacillota > Bacilli > Bacillales_A > Planococcaceae > Planococcus. Next base: position 82,815 of record NZ_JAHPZO010000009.1, on the reverse strand, counting down.
GGACGCGTGATCTTTGGGGTAGCAGCATGGGTTTTTGCCTCTGCATTGTTTTTCCCGGCTACAGCGACTGTTTTTTCGGTAGTGAGGGATTGGGTTGTAAAGAATGACTATTCTTCGGCCTTCAAAAAATTTCTCTACCATTTCAACGCCGATTTTGTGAAAAACGTTAAAATGGGCGCGGCATTTGCCACTGTTTGGCTTATCTGGTATTACAGCTACTTCTATTTTTATGCAGCGAAAAGCAGTGCGGCTTTCATCTTTCTGATGTTCGGGGCTGCCTTATTTATTTATACAGTCAATTTTTTGTCGATCAGGGCCCATTACGAGATGGACAGCAAAGAGTGCATGAAGAATGCATTTTTCATCTCTGCAGGCAGGCCATTGACGGGGCTGTATATTTTATTGAGCAGTGCAGCGCTTATCTGGGTCAGCCTGTTCCAATTATTATGGCTCCTGCCATTTTTGACCTGTTCCATGCTTGCTTTTTCAGCTTTTTCAGCCTTTCACAGAACGATCGTGAAAATTTCCGGAAATCCGGCTTCGAATAAAGCGGCTTGATGTGCTATACGCCCAAACTACAGGAGGAAGTGACCGCAAAGTGGCGACGATCAAAGAAGTTGCAAAAAAAGCGAATGTCTCAGTAAGTGTCGTTTCCAAGGCATTCAATAATTATAAAGATGTAAAAGAAGAAACGCGCCAGCGGATTTTTGCGGTAGCCCAGGAATTGAATTACACGCCGAATATCAATGCAAAAAATCTCTCTTCAAAAAAACAGATGACCATCGGATTGATTTCATCAGGTGTGCTGAATGACAACGAAAAAGATAATAATGCCTTCGATATATTTAAAGGGGTTTATCAGGCGATTTCTGAGAGCCGCTTTGACTTATCCATTTATTTAATCGATTCGAAAAAACAAAAACAGCAAAGCTATGTCCAATATTGCCGTGAACGCAATATTGGGGGAGCAATCTTGCAAGGGATACGGACGGACGACCAATATTATAAAGAATTAATCGACACCAGCTTGCCTTGTGTCGTACTTGATATCATGAGCACAGCAGAAAATGGATTGATCGGAACGGTGTCCATCGATAACGCCCAGGCCGGGAAGGAAATTGCCGATTATTTACTTGAGCGGAACCATCGGGAAATCGTGGTCATTGCCGGGACTGAAGAAACTTACGTTAATAAAGAACGCATGAAAGGCGTTGAAAGGGCGTTGGCTTGTCGTGGGCTGGACCTTGGGGCAGTGACCGTATTGAACGCGGATTTTTCAGAAGAGAAAGCCTATGTGCTGGCAAAGAACGAACTGGAACATAACGAGCCTACTGCGTTTTTGTGCTTCAGTGATTTAATGGCGATCGGTGTCATGAAAGCGGTCAATGAGAAAGGACTGCGAATTCCTGATGACATCTCCATCACGGGCTTTGACGATTTGATTTTCAGCAGGTACACATACCCGGCACTGACCACTATTCACCAGGACTTTGTTGAAATCGGCAGAAGCGCGGCCCAATTGCTCCAGGATATAAAAGATGGCAAGAAAAAACAGCAGCACGTGTGGATTGAGCATAGGTTAATTGAACGCGAAAGCGTAAAAAATCTGGTGGGCCTAATCGCAGAAACAGAAAGGACTTAATTTTATGGCGAAATCTCCTGAGCTTGTTATTTACGATCTGGATGGCGTAATTACCGATACGGCGGAATTTCACTATTTGGCTTGGAAAAATCTCGCAGAGCAGCTAGGCATCTTGATCGACCGGAATTTCAACGAACAACTCAAAGGCATCAGCCGGATGGATTCCCTGGACCGCATACTCGAACTGGGCTCTTCGGCTAAACCATTCTCATATGAAGAAAAAGTGGAACTGGCCACAAGAAAAAACAGTTATTACCTAGAATTGATCGAGGAGATTACACCAGATCATATATTGCCCGGGATCAAAAATTTCCTGCAGGAAAACAAGGAAGCGAATATCAAAATCGCCCTCGGATCTGCCAGTAAAAATGCGCCGCTGATTTTGGAAAAGCTGGGCCTCAGCCATTATTTCGACTATGTGGTGGATGCCGGCAAGGTGAAAAAAGGAAAACCCGATCCAGAAACCTTTACTGCCGCAGCAGATGCGCTTGGCGTTTCCTATAGCAATTGCATTGGAATTGAAGACGCAGCAGCAGGAGTGGAAGCGGTCAATCGAGCGAATATGTTTTCAGTCGGTGTTGGGGATCGGACACATTTGGCGCATGCACATTATTTGGTAAATGAGACCAGTGAATTGGATTTTCAGAAGATCATCCAACAATTCCAGAAATGGAGACAAGCATATTAAGCTTGCCAGTAGGAAAGGGAGGGTTAAATGAGCTGGAAATTGACGAAATACGAATTGGATAATCAGAGCTTATTGACCACTGAAAGCTTGCTGTCACTCGGAAATGGCTATCTCGGTGTCCGGGGCAATTTCGAAGAAGGCTACACAGATGGATATAAATCCATCCGGGGCACTTACATCAATGCCTTCCATGATGAAACCGAGATCGTATACGGAGAGAAATTATTCGGCTTTCCTGAGACGCAGCAAAAGGTCCTAAACGTAATAGATGCTCAAGGGGTTCAAATCTATTTAGACGATGAACGTTTTTCGTTATTTGAAGGAGAATTGCTGTCCTTTGAGCGAAACTTGCACATGGATGCGGGATTTTCAGAACGGATTGTCCACTGGATATCGCCGAAGGGCAAAGAAGTGAAGCTTCAGTTCAGGCGCGTGATTTCGTTTACAGCGAAGGAATTATTCGCAATCGATATCCGCGTGGAACCGATTTCTGTGGTCGAAAAAGTGAAAATCGTCTCTACTGTAAATGGGGATGTCGCGAATTACGTGGACAAAGATGACCCCCGTGTTGCCTCTGGGCATGCGAAGCGCCTCCGCGTCACAGACATCAGGCAAGAAGCGCAATTCTCAGTTGTAAAAGCTACGACCTTTACAACCGGTTTGGAGGTGGCATGCCTGTCAACCTCCTTTATCGATGCAGAAAACTATGAGCATAGTGGCGCAGCGACTGAATCCTCTGTTGAAGAAATCTATACTTGCAAGGGAGATTCAGCCATCCGGTTCACCAAGTACAATATCTTCACCGATACACTCCGGCATGGTGAAAATCTGGTAAACGAAGGGGAAGTGCTGCTTCATCAAGTCCGCGACAAAACTTTCGACGATTTGCTCGCACAGCAACAAGCCTATCTAGACGAATTTTGGGCGGTATCGGACATCGCCATCGACGGCGATCAGCAAGTACAGGAAGGTATCCGCTTTAATTTATACCAGCTGTTGCAGTCGGTCGGAAAAGACCCCGCCAGCAATATCGCAGCTAAAGGCTTATCAGGCGAAGGATATGAAGGGCATTATTTTTGGGATACGGAAATTTACATCTTCCCTGTGTTTTTGATGACCAATCCAATCATCGCCAAAAATCTATTGTTGCATCGGTATTCGATTCTTGGCCATGCCAGAGAACGGGCAAAGGAAATGGGGCATGAAAAAGGTGCTTTATTTCCTTGGCGCACCATCACTGGGGCTGAAAGTTCAGCGTTCTTCCCGGCCGGCACTGCCCAATACCATATTAGTGCAGACATTGCTTATAGTTACGTCCAGTTTTACTTGGCCACAAAAGATGAAGATTTCCTGAAAAGGTATATGGCTGAAGTAGTATTTGAAACCGCGCGTCTATGGGCCGATGTGGGACATATGCAACACGGCGAATTCCGCATCGATGACGTGACAGGCCCTGATGAATATACCTGCATTGTAAATAATAATTATTATACGAATGTGATGGCTAAGCATAATTTATTATGGGCTGTGAAAATCTATAAACTATTGGAAGACAAGGATATCGACCGGTTGAGGCAATTGTCGACTCAAATGGAGTTGACGGAAACGGAAGTGGACACGTGGCAGATGGCGGGCGAAAATGTGTACTTGCCTTATGACGAAACACTCGAAATCAATGCGCAGGATGATAGCTTTCTGCAAAAAGCCAGATGGGATTTGAAGAATACCCCTGCCGAAAAGTTTCCTTTGCTGCTTCATTACCATCCGCTGACCTTGTATCGCCGGCAAGTGCTTAAGCAAGCAGACACCGTGCTCGCCCATTTTTTGCTGGAAGATGAACAAGATCTCAAGACCATGAAAAACTCCTATGATTATTACGAGGAAATCACTACCCATGATTCGTCCCTATCTTCTTGTGTACACAGTATCATGGCGTCAAAGTTAGGCTATTCCGAAAAGGCATACAGCTATTTCAGTGAGACAGCCCGCTTGGATTTGGAAGACACCCACCATAATACGAAAGATGGCTTGCACATGGCCAATATGGGGGGCACTTGGCTTGGCATCGTCTACGGATTTGCCGGTCTCCGCCTGAAAGAAAGCGGCCTATACCTGTCACCATCGTTGCCGATTGAATGGAACTCCTATACCTTCCATCTTCGCTATCAAGCGAGAGTGTTAAAAGTCCATAAAACCAGGGAAGCGACAGTTTATACACTTATCGAAGGGGAAAGTCTCGGCTTTACCCACAACGGAGAAGCTGTGCTTATAGAGAACGGAAAAGAATTAGTCATGCCCGAAACAACAAATTGAAGATGCGGGAGAGGATCGAATGAGCAGTTTAACCTTAAAGAACGTTAAAAAGGAATACGACAAAGGCGTTGTATCCGTACAGGATTTCAACTTAGAAATCCGTGACAAGGAGTTTCTGGTATTGGTCGGCCCGTCCGGCTGTGGAAAATCGACGACTTTGCGAATGATTGCGGGACTTGAAGACATCACAGAAGGCGAGCTTTATATCGGCGAAAAGCGTGTCAATGATGTCTCCCCAAAAGATCGCGGCATCGCCATGGTCTTCCAGAACTACGCGCTGTATCCGCATATGAATGTCTATGACAATATGGCATTCAGTTTGAAATTGAGCAAGATGAAAAAATCCGAGATCAAGACGCGCGTCGAAAACGCAGCGAACATCCTGGGCTTGCAAGATTATTTAAATCGAAAGCCGAAAGCCTTATCGGGCGGCCAGCGCCAGCGCGTCGCTTTGGGACGTGCAATTGTCCGCGACGCCGATGTCTTCCTGATGGATGAGCCGCTGTCCAACTTGGACGCCAAGCTGCGCGTTCAAATGCGGACCGAAATCCAAAAGCTCCATCGCCGCCTGCAGACAACGACTGTGTACGTCACGCATGACCAAACAGAAGCGATGACCATGGCGACGCGCCTCGTCGTCATGAAAGATGGATTGATCCAGCAAGTCGGGACGCCGAAAGAAGTGTACGATGAGCCGGATAATATCTTTGTCGGTGGCTTTATCGGATCACCTGCGATGAACTTTCTGAATGGCCGTTTAGAAGGAGATCGATTTGTTATAGGGGAGGACGGTGTGTTGGTTCCGGAAGGCAAGCTGAAGATGCTGCGCGCCCAGGATTATGACAGCAAGGAATTGGTGCTTGGCGTGCGCCCGGAAGATATCCACGACGAACCGCTATTCCTTGACCATTCGCCCCAGTCGAAAATCCATGCAAACATTGAAGTAGCGGAATTATTGGGGTCTGAAATCATGCTCTATTCGGCTGTCGACAATCAGGATTTTGTCGCCCGCGTCGACGCCCGATTCGCTGTTAGAGCCGGCGAAACAATCGATTTAGCTTTTGATATGAATAAAGTTCATTTCTTTGATAAAGATTCGAAACTGCGAATCAAGTAAGCAAACGTTCTCTTTAGGAAACGAAAAAGCATTCATGCCCACCAAGGATGTGAATGCTTTTTTCTATTAGTCGCTGCTGCCATTTTCGGATATATATAAAACGACCCGTATGTAGCGCTTCGCTAAATCGCTCCGAATGGAAGAATTTTGGGGACTCTGGGCTCATCAGCGCCATCGCATCGGTCGTCAATGATGCCGGCTGCTATATGATCTTGAACGGCACAGGCATTATTGGACACGTCTTCCGTGCGCTCGATTCTCAGCTTCACTTCGATGATCGCGGTGAGCCTGTTTGATGAAACTTGGGAAAAGCGCGAAAAGACTTCGCAGGAAGCGGTTCGTGGATAGTAAAGAAAAAGCCCCGAAATCATTCGGGGCTTTTTACAGAGTGTTGAAGAAGTCTATAATCCGCTATGAATGAAAAAGAAATCACCATTTCTACATTCAAAAATCAATGTGCTATCTGAGTATTTGGAGAAGCGTTCGATCGTAAAACCTTCTGCTCAATAATGCTGCGCATTACTTCGCAAAGATAAGATCTCACGTAGTTCGACCTTATCTTTCCTGTGGGACTAGCGGGTTTGAGAGACCCCGCAGGCAATGAATGAGTGAAGCTGTGCTGAGCACATTCATTTGCGACGCATCTGCTTGCAGATGTGGCAGCAACGGTTTTAGTGACGAGGAGGCTCGATTCCCGCCCCACGGAAAGCGAGCGATAAGCTTCGGAAAATACGATTTCCTGAGTTTTTCGACAACCTTAAAAAAGCCCCGAAATCATTCGGGGCTTTTTCTTATCACGCCAATCTTCGGGGAAAGTTCATAAATCCAAGCGTCTCGTTCTTGTTTCTTCCGTGCAAATGAAATAGGCTGAAAAGAGTGGATGCAATAATTGAGTTCATCTAAAAAGAAAGAAGGAATCATACCTATGAAGAAGACTTTGATTTTATTAAGTACATTACTGGTTTTGCCGATGACAGCACACGCCCATTCCGTGCTTGAATCGTCTACTCCAGCGGAAGGCTCGGTTGTGGCTGAGCCAATTGAACAGGTGGTACTCGATTTCAGTGCCGGTATCGAGCAGGGCAGCGCCATGACGATGACGATGGACGGGACCGCTGTTGATTTCAGTGAAGTCGCCGTTATGGAAGATCAATTGGTCGGCACGCCAGCGCAGGAACTTGAAGACGGATCTTATGTCGTGGAATATGATGTGCTGAGCGAAGATGGCCATCCGATCCAAGGGTCTCTTGCTTTTGAGTTGCAAGCAGGTGAGCAAGAAGCGGCTCAAGAAGAACAGACGCAAGAACAACAAGCTGAAGAAGTAACGGATGAACAGGAAGCTGAAGAGGCGGAAGCAACGGAAGCGGAGGAAACACAAGCTTCGGATACGGAGCAAGCGTCAAGCGGGGAGCCCGAAGCCCCTTCAGAAGACGCCGGTTCGAGTATGACTTTGATCATTGCGGGCATCGCCATCATCTTATTGATTGCCGCCGTAGTCTTATTGCGTAGAAAACGATGAACTGGTTGATCGCGTTATCGGATTTTTTCCTTTACGTGGTACTGGCATTTCTTGCAGGGGACGCCGTCTTGCGTTTCATTCGACCGGAAAAAAAGCCGCTTGTTGAAGTTTCGAAAAAATGGCTTATGCTTGCGCTGGCGTTCATTCCGCTATTGCTTGCTCCGCCCGTGTTACAGCTTATCCTGTTGCTGACGGAAAGCTTCGGCCTGATGCAAGCGGTGGTGGATGTGGCCACAGAGTTTCGCGCCGGTCAAAGCTATGTATTCGGAGTCTTGATGGCTGTGGCGTGGTTGATTGTTGTATGGCGCAATGGGTCTGCGATATTCCGTGCATTTTGGCTCGTGCTCAGCGTGCTTAACGTGGCGTACGCAAGCCATGCGGCATCGATTGCGGATTGGCAAGGATTTGCCGGGCATGCGCTTCATTTCCTCGCGCTCGTATTATGGGCAGGCGTCTTGATCCACATTGCCTGGTTTTTGCGCGACGGGCGCAATTGGCGCGCGTTTCTTAAATGGTTTACGCCGTTTTCTGTAATTATGATGATCGTTTTGATCGGCAGCGGCATCTGGCTCATGTTGTTTTTCGTGGCGCCCGAAGATTACGCGAGTTCTTGGATTCTACCTTATGGCCAGCTCTTGCTGCTGAAGCATTTGAGCATCATTCCGCTCCTGCTCGCAGCGTTCATCAATGCCGTTTTATCCAGAAGCGACGCCCCGAACCGCTCATGGCTCAAAGTGGAGAGCTGGCTCTTGCTATTGGTGTTATTGATTACCGCCTTCATGAGCAAGCTCGCCCCGCCGCATAATATCAACGAAACGTTCCGGCTAGAAGGCAGCGCGCCATTTGTCGAATGGTTTGCCGGGCCGCAATATCTTCCGGTACACGCTTTATGGACGCCGAATATCGATGGTTTCTTGATGATGGCGATCGGCTTGATTTTCCTGGCTTTACAATGGCTGGGGTATCGCAAGCAGCTGCCCGAATGGCTGTTGTTCATCTTCGGCCTTGGGTTTGTCGCAGCGGCATACACCGGATTGATGTTCAGCTTTTTATTTTAATGAAGAGCCTTGCCTGAAATGGTGAGGTTTTTTTTCTTGCAAAGAATATTTCGACTATCTGCTAAGCTGTTGAGACTTGTGCATGGTTGGGGTACACTTGCAAAGGTTAGGGATAGATTTTAATTATTCAAAAATTTACATTTTAATAATAAATTTCCAAATATTACTTTTATTATTTAACGAATCCTACACTAAAAATTATAGAATGACGAGGTACATATAATGGCAGATTTACGGGTGCCTGAAAAGCGCTTCCGTCCTGAATTGGAAGGAATTCGAGCAGTAGCAGCGCTTTTGGTAGCAGTCTATCACATTTGGATTGGATCGGTTTCCGGCGGGGTCGATGTCTTTTTCATTGTCTCAGGATACTTAATCACGACGTCTCTTTTGTCACGGATGGTGCGCGAAGGCCGCATCAACTATCTGGAAAATCTATTGGGGCTGGCAAAACGGCTGTTTCCACTGGCCTTTACCGTGCTTGCTGTAAGCGCAGCACTGTCCATTGCCTTGCTGCCGCTTAGTTCATGGCGCCAGACGATCGCTGAATTGTTTGCGTCGATGTTCTATTTCCAAAACTGGCAGCTTGCCAATAGCGCCGTCGACTATTTGGCGCAGAATAATACCGCGAGTCCATTCCAGCATTTTTGGGCATTGTCGATTCAAGGCCAATTTTATGTGACATGGCCAATCGTCATCACGCTGGTCTATTTATTGGCAACAAAAATCCTGAAAACACCGGTGCGCAAAACTTTGCTTGCCGTGTTGTCAGTAATTTTCCTTGCTTCACTCAGCTATTCGGTCTATATTACTGCAGTCAATCAACCATGGGCATATTTTGATACGTTTGCGCGCGCTTGGGAGTTCTCGCTCGGCGGAATGCTTGCGCTGTTGCTTCCATACTTAAAATTCCCGAATTTTGTGCACCTCATCATAGGGTGGGCTGGGCTTGCAATCATCGCATTCACCGGCATGGTCCTTCCGGTATCGACCGTGTTTCCTGGATTTGCGGCATTGCTGCCTACTGGAGGGGTTATCCTGGTCATCATCGCCAGTGAAAACGGGCAGGCACTCGGTGTCCAGAAATTGCTTGGCTCGAAACCGTTCCAGTATTTCGGCAGCATCTCCTATGGGTTCTATTTATGGCATTGGCCGCTGTTGGTGTTCTACTATGCCTATTTCAATACGGAAACAGTCACAACACTCGGCGGCATCGGCATCTTGGCCGTTACAGTCGTATTGTCGATCATGACCATTCGTCTTGTCGAAAAACCGGTACGCGAAATGCCAGTCAAGCATTCGAAAAAACGTTTATCGAAAGTACTGGTCGCGTTAATGGCACCGGCCATTTTAGTCGGGCTCTCCTGGGGAGTTTTCGTCCAGGCGAATAGCGGAGGGACAGCGACAATAAAAGACAATCCAGGAGCACAAGCGGTGTCTGAGAATATTCAACCTTCTGAAGAAGCTGAGCTTCAACCTGACTTTTTGTCAGCAAAAGAAGATTTACCGACCTTCTATGAAGATATCAATTGCTATTCTACGGATACGATGGGTGCTAATGTCAAAGAATGTTCTTTCGGAGTGACAGAAGACCCCGAACATGTTCTGGCATTGGTCGGTGGTTCGCATTCTGGCCATTGGTTCCCGGCGCTTGAAGCAATTGCCGAAGATTTGAATATGCGTATTGATGTATACAATAAAAATGCTTGCCGCTTCTCGAGTGATGATTTTGACGGCGAGTTAGATCAATTATGCATGGAGTGGAACGAAAATCTTGAGAAGAAACTGATTGAAGATCCTCCAGATTTAATTTTCACTACAGCGAATATAGATTCTGAGGACGCTGTTCCAAGTGGATATATCGAAAAATGGAAACAGTTCGAGGATGTGGCTGAAATTTTTGCCGTACGCGATAATCCGCGTATGGAAAATGATCCGACTTTTTGTCTTGATAGTGCGAATTTGAAGGACTGTTCTGTTCAACGCGATAAAGCTTTGGCGGATGAAGTGCCGTGGGAAAACACGGAAGGCATTCCAGACAATGTCACGTTTGCAGACATGTCTGAGTATTTCTGTACGGATGACGCGTGCCCGCCTGTGGTCGGCAACGTACTCGTCTACCGCGATAAACACCATCTGACGACGCTTTATTCGCAAACGATGGGGCCGGCATTGAAAGAGTATCTTGAACCGGCTCTTGAAAATTTAAACTGATAGACATTGAAACGCCTCCGGAAGGCCCAACTTTCGGAGGCGTTTTCTATTGCTGGGCTTGGCAGGGAAAATAACTGCTGAGTCGAAAGAGTTACTAAGGAAATAAAGACCGGAAAAGCGCAGTGAAATCGGAGAGGGGTATGAAGCATGAAACGCAGATGGCCGATTTTAGCATTGACATTGCTTGGGGCATACGGAGCTTACCGAAAATACAAAGACATGACACGGCTTATCAAGCCGACCTGGCCGGAAGTCCAGCACGCCGGGGAAGTGAAAGAGGCAAGAACGGAAAATCTCCCGAAACCGATCGCCAAATGGCTGGAGACGAGCGGCGCGGTCGGCCGTGAACAGGTGATGGGCGTTTATGTAAAACAAGTGGGGTGGATGAAAACCAAGCCCGACCAGGAAGAATGGACTGAATCGACCGCCGAACAGTACAGCTTTGTCGAACCGCCATCGTTCTATTGGAAAGCGCGTATGAAAGTGGATGGGCTGTTCGTGACAGGATCCGATAGTTTTCGGGATGGCCGCGCGGGCATGCGTATCCGTTTTGCGGGGCTCGTGCCGATCAACCGCGCACTGCCGGATGGCAAACTCGATGAATCGGCCTTGCAGCGCTTTTTAATGGAGATGGCTTGGCTCCCGGGACTGGTGTTTAGCCCATATGTGCGATTTTTGAACAGTTCAGATCGCTCCGTGGAGGCAGAGATGACTTATAATGGCTCGACTGCCAATGTGACCTTCGAGTTCGATGAACAAGGGCGCATGAAGCGGGCGCGTGCGTTGCGCTATAAAGATGTTGGCGAAGATGCCAAACGCTTGCCGTGCATCGCGGAAGTGCATGAATGGCAAACAATCGACGGCATCGAAATTCCGCGGCGCATCGACATCACTTGGATGATCGATGGGCAAGCCTTCACGTGGTATAAATTTACCGTCGAACAAGCCAACTTCAACCCGCGCGTGCCGGAGGCCTGGTGAGCGGATCGGAAATATAACAGAAAGTTCTATGTTTTTTGATAAATCACCTTGACCCGAATCACCGCAGGGGGTATCATGTGGGAATACTAAAAATTGCATAGTGAATTCTTATCTAGAGAAGTCGAGGGACTGGCCCGATGACGCTTCAGCAACCAGCCACTAAGGTCAGGTGCTAATTCCAGCAGGCATATGCCTGGCAGATGAAAAGGAACGAGTCCGATATCGTAAAGCCTTCTTTTTCATGGAAGGCTTTTTTTGTTTCATATCGATGCGTCCGCAGCTGCACGGCAAAATAGACGGAGGAGGGCGAATCATGTTATTAGACGAATTGAACAAACGGATGCTGACGGCGGACGGCGCCATGGGAACGCTGTTGTACTCCTACGGTATCGAATACTGCAACGAGGAATTGAACATCCAGCGCCCGGAAGTGATTGAGAAGATCCACCGCGATTATATCGCGGCCGGGGCGGATATCATTCAAACGAATACCTACGGGGCGAATGCCCACAAACTGGCGCGTTACGGGCTTGAAGAACAGACCGAAGCGATCAATAAAGCGGCCATCGCCATCGCGCGTAAAGCCGCAAAAGACGGCGGCCAGTTTGTGCTCGGCACGATCGGCGGCATCCGCGGCATCCGAAAAAGTGACGCGACACTTGATGAAATCGTCGCCATGGTCGACCAGCAAGCGCAGCATCTATTATCCGGCGACCCGGACGGTTTGTTGCTCGAGACCTATTACGATTTCGAGGAACTCGCAGCGACCGTCAGCCACTTGAAGAAACTGACCGACGCCCCACTTATTGCGCAATTGTCGATGCATGAACCCGGTATCCTGCAAAATGGCATGAGTTTGAACGACGGGCTGAAACGGCTCGATGCGCTCGGCGCGGAAATCGTCGGGGTCAACTGCCGTCTCGGCCCACACCATACGATTCAAGCGTTTGAAGGCGTCGAACTGCCGGAAAAAGCGTTTTTATCCGCTTATCCGAACGCCTCACTCCTCGATATCGAAGACGGGCGCATCGTCTATGAATCGGAAGCCGATTATTTCGGCCGTGCGGCGCTGCTGTTGCGCGAAGAGGGCGTCCGCTTAATCGGCGGCTGCTGCGGCACGACGCCGAAGCATATCGAAGCGGTGAAAAAACGCATCGGTCACTTGCAGCCGATCACTGAAAAGAAAGTCGAAGAGAAAAAGCCGATTGTCATTCGCGAAGCAGAAGTCTTGAAAGACAAGCCTTTGCACGAAAAAGCGAAAACCGAGCGGACGATCATCGTCGAGCTGGATACACCGCGCCATTTGGAAATCGATAAATTTCTTGAAGGGTCTAAAGCATTGGACGCGGAAGGCATCGATGCCATCACGATGGCCGATAATTCACTCGCGTCGCCACGCATCAGCAATATGGCGATGGGGTCAATTCTCAAACACCAGCAAGATGTCAGACCTCTTGCGCATATTACGTGCCGCGACCGCAATTTGATCGGCCTGCAATCACATTTAATGGGGCTAGACGCACTAGGTATCCACGACATACTCGCTGTCACGGGCGATCCGACAAAAGTCGGCGATTTCCCGGGAGCGACGAGCGTTTATGACGTATCGAGCCTGGAATTGATTCAACTCATCAAAAAGCTCAACGAGGGCATTTCGTTTTCCGGCAAGCCGCTGCGGAAAAAGGCGAATTTCTCCGTCGCTGCAGCGTTCAACCCGAACGTCCGTGTCGTGGAGCGGGCGGTGGCAAGGCTTGAGAAGAAAATCGAAGCCGGAGCGGATTATTTTATTTCACAGCCGGTCTATACGAAAGAGAAAATCATCGAAATCCATGAGGCCACAAAGCATCTCGAGACACCGATTTTCCTCGGGGTCATGCCGCTGACGAGCATACGTAGCGCCGACTTCCTGCATAATGAAGTGCCGGGCATCAAATTGTCGGAAGAAGCACTTGATCGCATGCGGGCTTGCGGCGAAGACAAGGAAAAAGCGACGGCGGAAGGCATTCAGATTGCGAAAGAATTGATCGATACGGCAGCCCAATTGTTCCACGGCATTTATTTGATCACGCCATTTGTGCGCTATGACATGACGGTGGAATTGATCCGTTATATCCGACAATTAGATTTAAAGAAAGCGAGCGATCGTGCTTATGCCTAAACATTTAATTGAACAGCAGCTGGAAAAACGCATTTTGGTCATAGACGGTGCGATGGGGACGATGATTCAAAACGCTGATTTGTCGGCAGAAGATTTCGGCGGAGAGGAATACGATGGCTGCAATGAATACTTGAATATCGTCCGCCCCGATGTCCTAGAAGTCGTACACGACGCGTATTTAGAAGCGGGCGCTGACATCATTTGCACGAATACATTCGGCGGCACGCCCGTTGTGTTGGATGAGTACGGGCTCGGTCACCGGGCAGCGGAAATTAATCAACGAGCAGTCGAAATCGCGAAAAAGAGCCAAGCGAAATACACGACGCCGGAATGGCCACGCTTCGTAGCGGGTGCTCTCGGCCCGACGACGAAAACTTTATCAGTCACAGGTGGCATCACATTCGACGCATTAAAAGCCGATTTCCAGGTGCAGGCGAAAGCCTTGATTGAAGGCGGCGCGGACTTGCTGCTTCTCGAGACAAGCCAAGATATGCTTAACGTCAAAGCGGCGACCATCGCGATACATGATGCCTTTGAAGAAACCGGCGTGGAATTGCCGGTGATGATTTCAGGGACCATTGAACCGATGGGCACGACGCTTGCCGGACAGACGATTGAAGCGTTCTATGTCTCCATCGAACACATCAAGCCGCTGTCGGTCGGATTGAATTGCGCGACGGGGCCGGAATTCATGACCGATCATTTGCGTTCGCTGTCTGAACTGTCGACAGGCTATGTCAGTTGCTATCCGAATGCCGGACTGCCGGACGAGGAAGGGCATTATCACGAGACGCCGGAATCTTTGTCGAAAAAACTGCGCGGCTTTGCTGATAAGGGCTGGCTCAATGTGGTCGGTGGCTGTTGCGGCACGACGCCAGCGCATATCGCGGCGGTGCGCGAAGCGGTCGACGGGCTGGCCCCGCGCGAGCGCAATGAAACGAGCCATGGCCATGCAGTATCTGGCATTGAAGTGCTTGAATACGACGAGTCGATGCGCCCGCTGTTTGTTGGCGAACGCACGAATGTCATCGGCTCGCGTAAATTCAAGCGTTTGATTATAGAAGGAAAATTCGAGGAAGCTGCGGAAATCGCGCGTGCGCAAGTGAAGAACGGCGCGCACGTCATCGATATTTGCCTGGCCAACCCGGACCGCGAAGAACTAGACGACATGGCGGCGTTCATGCAGGAAGTCGTCAAAAAAGTGAAAGTGCCGCTCGTCATCGATTCTACAGATGAAGACGTCATCGAAGCGTCGCTGAAATTCTCCCAAGGCAAAGCGATCATCAACTCGATCAATTTGGAAGACGGAGAAGAACGTTTTGATGCGGTCATGCCGCTTGTGAAAAAATACGGCGCATCGGTCGTTGTCGGTACCATTGACGAAGTCGGCATGGCGGTGACGCGTGAGCGCAAACTCGAAATTGCAGAACGCTCGTACAAATTGCTGACTGAAAAATGGGGGCTCGCCCCGGAAGACATCATTTTCGACCCGCTCGTGTTTCCGGTCGGAACGGGCGATGAGCAATACATCGGCTCGGCGGTGGAAACGGTTGAAGGCATCCGCCTCATCAAGGAAAAGCTACCGCGCGCCTTAACGATTCTCGGCGTGTCGAACGTATCATTCGGTTTGCCGCCGGTCGGCCGTGAAGTGCTAAATGCCGTTTATCTCTATCATTGCACGCAAGTGGGCTTGGATTACGCCATCGTCAATACCGAAAAGCTCGAGCGCTTTGCGTCGATTCCAAAAGAAGAAGTGAAGATGGCGGAAGAGTTATTATTCGAGACGACCGACAAGAACTTGGCGGACTTCACGGATTTCTACCGCGACAAGAAAAAGGAAAAAACCGAGGACGATATTCCGGATACCGTGCCGGAGCGCCTCGCTTACTATATTTTAGAAGGCACAAAAGAAGGCCTCATCCCGGATCTCGACAAAGCGCGGGAGTTGTACGAAGATCCGCTCGAGATCATCAACGGCCCGCTCATGGAAGGCATGGCTGAAGTCGGCCGCTTGTTCAACGACAATCAATTGATCGTCGCGGAAGTGCTGCAAAGTGCAGGCGTCATGAAAGCGGCCGTATCGTATCTTGAAGGCTTTATGGAAAAGAAAGCGGACGATAGCGGGAAAGGCAAGGTCATTCTCGCGACTGTCAAAGGCGATGTCCATGATATCGGCAAAAACCTCGTCGACATCATCTTGTCGAACAATGGCTTTAAAGTGATCGATATCGGCATCAAAGTGACGCCAGCAGCACTCATCGAAGTGATTCGCAAAGAACAGCCGGATATCGTCGGTTTGTCGGGGCTGCTCGTGAAATCCGCCAAGCAGATGGTGCTGACGGCACAGGATTTCCGTGAAGCGGATATCGACGTGCCGATCCTCGTCGGCGGCGCAGCGTTATCCCGACGTTTCACCGAAACGAAAATCGCCGCCGAATACAACGGCCCGGTCATTTACGCCAAAGACGCGATGCAAGGGCTGGACCTTGCGAACCGTCTGCAAAGTGGAGCTGAAAAAGCGGTCTTGCTCGAAGAACTCGGCGTACAAAAAGAAAAGCGCCAAGCGCAAGATGCCGCGCGCGCCGAAAAAGGCGCAGTCGCCATTTTGGAAAAGCCAGTCAAGACCGTTCGCGAAGATGCACCTGTTTACGTGCCAAACGATTTGCGCAGGCATGTATCGAAAGAGTATTCAGTGGCGCATCTGTATCCGTACGTCAATATGCGTACGTTGATCGGCCATCACTTGGGGCTCCGCGGCTATAGCGACAAACTATTGCAGCAAGGCGACGCGAGGGCGGTGGAATTGCATGAACTCGCGACGAAGTTTCTCCAGTCGGGAATGTTGAAGCCGGCGGGTATGTATCAATTCTTCCCGGCGCAATCGGACGGCGACGATGTCATCATCTACGACCCGGGAGACGCCAAGAGGGAAATCGAACGCTTCACATTCCCGCGCCAAGCCAAAGCGCCATTTCTCTGTCTCGCCGATTATTTGAAATCAACCGCAAGCGGCGAGATGGATTATGTCGCGTTCATGCAAGTGACGGCAGGACACGGGGTACGAAGCGAAGCAACGCGTTTGAAAGAAGCGGGGCGTTTCCTCGAGAGCCATGCGCTACAAGCGACCGCTTTGGAACTGGCAGAAGGTTTCGCAGAACGTATGCACCAGGAAATTCGCGACCAATGGGGATTCTCGGACGCGACGGATTTCTCGATGCGCGACCGGTTCGCGGCAAAATATCAAGGCCAGCGCTTCTCGTTCGGCTACCCGGCCTGTCCGAACCTAGAAGACCAGGCGAAACTCTTCGGCCTCATCAAACCGGAGGACATCGGTGTGCACTTGACGGAAGAATTCATGATGGACCCGGAAGCATCGGTATCAGCCATCGTCTTCGCTCATCCGGACGCCCGTTATTTCAATGTGGAATAAAGGAAACGGAGCAGGGAAACCCTGGCTCCGTTTTAAAATTATTAAAGAAGTAATAACTATTGCAACTTATGATAAGAGTAGATACTGTTACCAGATTAAAATAATCAGTGATGAAGCAAAGTGGTTTGGAGAAGTGTCTGCCCGTAAAACCTTCTGCTCAATAATGCTGCGCATTACTTCGCAAAGATAATGTCTCCCGTAGTTCGACCTTATCTTTCCTGTGGATCAGCGAGACGACCGAGACCCCGCAAGGAGCGAAGCGGATGAGGAGGCTTGGGCGCGAGCCCACGGAAAGCGGGCAGTAAACTTCGGAAAGCCACCTTAACTTTAATTGCTTGATATAGAATAAAGCGGACTGGCAGACCCCGGTCCGTTTTTTCTATGGGCTCGAGTGGTATGATGAAGAATAGAGAGTTAAAGGAGGTGCGGAAATATGACTGTCTTGAATATTTTGGATTACTCGCCGATTGATGAAGGCGAAACGGCAGCTTCCGCGCTGCGTTCGACGGCGGAACTGGCGAAACTGGCGGACCGCCTAGGCTACAAGCGTTACTGGGTCGCGGAACACCATCAAGTGTTTTCAGTCGCGGGCAGTTCACCGGAAATGCTCATGATGCATCTCGCGACACTCACCGAACGCATCCGTATCGGCTCGGGCGGCGTCATGCTGCCGCATTACAGCGCCTATAAAGTGGCGGAGAATTTCCGTTTGCTTGAAGCGCTGCATCCGAACCGTATCGATCTTGGCATCGGGCGGTCGCCGAGCTTCCGGCTCGTCAACCAAGCGCTTAATGAATCAAAAGGCAAGCGCGTTCCTTATGCCCAGCAACTCATTGATCTGGAGAAATATTTCACCGATGATCTGGACAATGAACACCGCTTCCAGAAACTAAAGGCAACGCCCGTCACAGAGACTGCGCCAGAACTATGGCTGCTCGGGACTGGCGAAGGCTCGGCGAAACTCGCTGCTGAACGTGGCATGGCGTATGCCTATGCGCATTTTGCGCGACCTGAACAAGCGGGCATCGACGCGATCAAACGCTACCGGGAAACATTCATCCCGTCCGGCTTGCGTGAACAGCCGCATGTCGCCATCGCCGTTTTTGCCATTGTCGGCGAGACAGAAGGCCAAGCGGAACAACTCACCAAAGCTTTCGACTTATGGCTGTTATTCGTTGAATCGGATTTCCAGCCGCCTTATTACCCATCGGTCGAAACGGCTGAAAAAAGACGCCTCAGCGCAGCCGAACAAGAACGCGTCGAACGCAACCGCAGCCGCATGCTCGTCGGTACGGCCGAACAAGTCAAGCAACAAATCGAAGCCGTCGCCGAACAGTTCAAAGCCGATGAAATCACTATCATTCCGAATATTGCCGGCCATCAGGCGCGTATGGACACTGTGCGGTTATTGGCTGAAGCATTTAAGTTGGATTGAACCGTTGATAGCTCTATCTTCTTCTGATCAACAAAGAAAAACCGCCGGAAATAACATCCCGGTGGTTTTTGGTCGTTTTATGAAAGTTTTTAAGTCATTCATGGAGAATGTGGCGATGCTTCACTCCTGGGGCTTCATCCAGGTAACTTTTCCGTCGTCTTCATCGAATTCAATGATGACGTCTGTGACATTCTTTATGTTCTCTTTCAATTTCTCTTCAATATAATCGCGGATATCATCTGCTTCTTCAATGGTCATTGATGAATCAACTTCCACTTTGATTTCGATGTGCAGGCTATCGCCTTCTTTAATGGCGTACAAGTCCTGGATATCCTTGATTTGCGGGTGTTCCATAAGCTTAGCGCCGATGCGTGCCTGTAATCCGACATCTGCCACGCCCAGCACGCCGGCTGCATTATCAAGGAAAATGCGGCCGACGACTACGATGAGGGCAATCCCGATGATAATCGAGGCGTAGCCTGTAGCGCTGTGAAACGGAGTATAGGTCGAGACGACAATGGCTGTTAACGCCAATACTGCCCCGCCGACAGCTACATTGTCTTCCAGGAAAACCAGTTTGGTAGCCGGGTTTGCATCTTTGGCGTGTTTGTAGCTCATTGGGATGATTTTAAAACCGCTCACTTGATCCTTGGGCAAATGTTCAGTGATTTCTTTCATTGCCTTGTAAAGGACGATGGCTTCAAGAATGGCTGCAGTTCCCAATACACCGATATTCAGCCAGAACCAATCCTCGGAATGGGTGGCGTTGGAAATGTGGTGGATGCCTTCTACGATAGTTTCATAGGCAAGCACTCCGACGACCAGGACCGCACCTAACAGCACGAGGTTGACTAGACGGCCGAATCCACCGGGAAACCGTTCTGTAGGCTCTTTCTTGCTTAGTGCAGAACCGATGAATACGAAAAATTGGTTGGCGGCATCGCCGTAGCTATGCATCATCTCTGCGAACATTGCGACGTTGCCGGTAATCAGATAGGCAGCAGTTTTTATGATAGCAACAACTGTGTTTACAATAGCAGCCCATAAAGCTGATTTCGTTCCAAATTTCAGCAATCCGATAAATTCTTTCATGAACAACGCTTCTTTCTGTAGAGAATTATTTTTACCTAATTACATTCCCTTCATGAAAATCTTGAAACTTGATAGCAGAAGACGAAGAATGCGAAAAGAGCAGGCACGCTGTATAATGGACCGCAGAAATCGTTTTATAAGGTGGATTTTATAGTTGGCCAGCGGAATTGCAGGGTATTGTAGCGAATCGATAGGAGCGGCAGCCGGTTGTGTGGCCAATCCGTGTATGAGCATCGGTCGACAGGGCAAACGGTTGTGACAACTATGCATCATTTCGCTCAATCAGTTGACCTTCGATTGATGCCATGAAACGATAGAAAAAGCACATCTGAGAGGAAGATCGAGCGATGAAAAACAACTGGTTATGGCCGGTGATGGCAGCCGGACTGTTCATTTCGGCTTGCAGCACAGAAACAGGCCAAGAGGCAGCTGAAGATACACAAGAGACCGCGACTGAAACAACTGAATCATCAAAAACGGCATCAACCGCGGATAGTGCGGCCATGGAGTTGGAAGTACCGTTCGACGGCGTGATGGACCATGTCCACGGCATGGGTTACATCGAAGAAAATGGGGGTTTGTATTTCGCATCCCATCAAGGATTGAAAGTGCACCGAGATGGTCAATGGACAGAAATCGAAGACCAGTACCATGATTTTATGGGCTTTAATGCCACTGCTACCGGCTTTGTCTCATCAGGGCATCCTGATATGCAGTCGGACATGCAAAATCCGCTCGGCATTAAACGCAGCGATGATGGAGGAGAAAGCTTTGAGGATCTTGGGTTTGAAGGTGAAACGGATTTCCATGAAATGGCAGTCGGTTACAATAACGGCAATCTATTCGTTTTCAATCCGCAGCCGAATTCCGAAATGGACACCGGCTTCCACCGAAGCGATGACGCCGGAAAAACGTG
The DNA here is from genome assembly GCF_019042655.1 of Planococcus sp. CP5-4_YE. Lineage (GTDB taxonomy): Bacteria > Bacillota > Bacilli > Bacillales_A > Planococcaceae > Planococcus. Next base: position 62,255 of record NZ_JAHPZO010000009.1, on the reverse strand, counting down.
GCAGCCGACTGTTGCTGAAGGACTGGACGGGAAAGTGACTTTTCTAGCGATGCATCCCGATGATTCAATGATGATCGCAGCGGCATCGAACCAGGGCATCTTTTGGTCTGAAGACGGGGGAGAGAGTTTTTCGCGCATCACGGAAGGCGAGCTCGGAACAGCTGCATTTTTCAGTGAAGACGCGCTTTATTATGCCACTTACAGCGACGATGCAAAACTGATAAAGCGCAGCCTATCAGGCGATGAGCAGAACATTCCGCTGCCAGACATGACGGAGGATGGTGTCGTTTACGCGGCACAGCATCCGGAGAATCCAGAGCAACTGGCGATCTATACAGCCAAAGGCCATGCATGGCAGACCCAGGACGCGGGCGAGAACTGGACGCAGATTTTGAACGCAGGGCAAGTGCAGTAAGGACAGTGTGGCTATGTTCCTGAATTTTGTGAGTGAATGAAGCCCAGAGCATAGAAGAAATGAATTGATAACGATGAACACCCACCCTCTAATTGGAGGGTGGGTGTTTTTACGTAAGCAAGCTTTTCCCGGAAATTGAACGTGCGCAGTGGATGCCGCTTGCCGCGACACCAATCGTGCCGCCTCCGGGGAAAATATGGTCGCCCGTCAGATATAACCCGGGCAAGCCGCTGTGATGCGAGATGGATTTGAACAATGCCGCATCCAAAGTTTGCGCGAAGCCGCCCACATAGCCGTTCGGCCGTCCAGTATAATGCTGCCAGGCAAGTGGTGCGCCGCTTTCAACATGGACGATCGCCGAGCGAAAGCCCGGGATATGCTGTTCGATCAAATCCAGCATACGCTCTGAGAGTTCGGTGCGCATCGCTTCGTAATCCTCCTGCGACTGCCAATAGCCCGGCTTCGAATGCGTCGAAATGGTTACGGTCTGAAAGCCTTCGGGCGCGCGCAGCCGGTCATCCATACGCGATGCCGACATGAAGAAATGATGCCCTTCGTCCATAGCCGCACCGCTTGAGAGCTGGCGGAATTCAGGGAGAGGTTCCATGAGTTTGCCCGTGTCGAGTGCCAAATACAAAGTCAAAGTTGTCCACGTTTCCGTATCGATGACTTCTTGCAGCGGGCGTTTTAATCGGTGGTGATGATCAACCGGCAATAGCTCGGTCAATAACTGGATCGGCGCGTTGAAGACGACCGCATCCGCTTCGTACAAATTGCCGCGCTGGTCGCTGGCATGCCAAACGCCGTCTTTGTGTTCGAGCGTTTCTACGGTGCGAGGCTTTCTCACTTTGCCACCATTTTCTTTGATGCTGTCTGCCATCACTTCGGCGAAACGGTATAAGCCGCCCGGAACGTAATAAGCGCCTTCGTGGTAAATATCGAGCGCCACCGCCGCGAGCAGATAAGAAACATCTTCCGTCGTCGTCTGCATGCTGTCAATCAGCAGCCCATCCAGCACATGGCGGAACGCATCGAGTTCGCCGAGGCCATGCTTTTTCAACACTTGCCCGAGTGTCAGCTGGAATTTTGGCAACAGGCGCAAATGGACCGGGCGCAAGGCTTTCGTGAGTGCAGCCCATTCCCACGCATTGGCAGGCGGCAGCGCAGGCAGTGGTCCCATCAAGGTGCGGGTGATGCGTGCCGTGCGGTACAGTTCCGCATAGAATGACAGGATTTGGGTTTTATGATCCGGAAAATGATCAGCAAGTTCCCGCACATGCCTCCTGCGATCTTTATGGAAAACGAACGTGCCTGTGGGATGGATCATTTCCATCACCCGCTCGAGGGGTTCGAGTTCCATTTGCTTTCCGAGGCGGCGGAATACGCGTTCATGAATGCCGCCAGGCTCGAGCCCCATGCCGAGCGTGGCGCCAACCGGAAATAAATACGGATGGCGCTTGTATTTTCCGGCGCAGCCGCCAATTTCTGATGCGGCTTCGAGCACGGTCACTTCATAGCCTTCTTTTGCCAACAAGGATCCGGCAGTCAATCCGCCGATACCGGCACCGACAACCAATATGCGTTTCGTCATCATGTTCCCCCTCATTTCCCCCATGAAAAAACGCCCGGCAAATCAGCCGGACGCATATCTCTTATGCCACTTGTCTGCAAGCTTCTGCGCATTTCAAGCAAGCTTCCGCACATTTTTGGCAATGGTCATGGTCATGTTTTTTACATTCGTTTCCGCACGCTTCACAAATCTCCGCACATACTTTCGCGAGCTGTGAGACGAACGGTGAGTTGCGTTCAATGGCTTGCGCCAAATAAGCGCACATGTCCGCGCATTCACGGTCGAGCCGGATGCACTCGGCCATCATTTTCACATCGTCTTCTTTTAGGCAAGCATCGAAACAATGATTGCACGCCACCATGCAGTCATGGAGCGTCTTGGATAGTTCTGCGTGTTTTGCATGTTCTACCATTCTGAAAAACCTCCTATAAGAATTATGATCATTCACTTATTCCTTGGATTTCCCGACTGGCAGGAAAATAAACAAAAGCTAGGGGATTCTACCCGTTTTTACGCAGTCCGGGCTTTTGTTCAAGCTCTTTCATGCGCTTGCGGAACTCGTCTTCAGACAACTCGCCGCGTGAAAAGCGTTCTCTCAGTAACCGCGCTTCGTGATGGGGGCCGGGCAGTTTATGCGGTTTATGGCGAATGAAAAACAATACGAGGCACAAGACGGTAAGCACGACCATCAAAGCGACGAGCACAGTAAAGAGCCAGAACATAAGCGTTCACTCCGTTCGCTTTCTTTTCTTTTAGTTTACGCCATAACACTGAAAATTGCGTCTTTTAAAGTTGCAAAAATAACTTCTTCTAAAATGCCGGATATGCTACGCTTATGGATAATTCAGGAAAAGGGGAGAACGGAATGTTTATACATAAGGTTGATGAAGAGTTAGCGCTGAAGTTAGTCGAGACACAAGATGCGGAACGGATTTTTGAATTGACGGATCGTTCGCGGAATGCATTGAGGGAATGGCTGCCATGGCTCGATCACACGAAAACCGCCCTGGATACGAAAAACTTTATCCAGTCTGGAGCAGAAAGTTTCGCGCTCGGCAAAAGCTTAAATTGCGCGATCGTCTACCGTGGCGAACTAGCAGGAATCGCTGGTTTCAATGAAATCAATGAAGCGAAACAGACCGCCTATATCGGTTATTGGCTCGACACCGAATACCAGGGGAAAGGCATCATGACGCGTGTCGCAAAGGCATTGACGGATTATGCGTTAACGAAGCGCGGGCTCAATAAAGTCGAGATCCGCGCAGCGGTCGGCAACGAGAAAAGCCGCAACATCCCAATCCGCCTAGGCTTTACGGAAGAAGGCGTGATCCGCCAAGGAGAATGGCTATACGACCACTTCGTCGACAGTGTCGTCTACGGCATGCTGAAATCGGAATGGCCATCTGAAAAAGACGCGTAAAGTTCTCGTTTCTTTTTTGAGAGTTTTGGAGAAGACTATGACCCGCTATGAATCAAAAAGGGAATCACCTTTTCTGCAATCAAACACCAATGAACTATCTGAGTATTTGGAGAAGCGTTTGCTCGACTCCAGTGGATCAGCGAGACGACCGAGACCCCGCAAGGCGCAAGGCAACTGAGGAGGCTTGGGCGCGAACCCACGGAAAGCGAGCGATAAGCCTCGGAAAATACGGGTTTCTGATTTTCTCGACCACACAGAAAAAGACTCGCAAAGTTCCCACATCTTTTTTTTGCGCAATGTTTCCCACAGCCTTGCTCATTTAGTAAAATAAAGAGGAAACTAGAAATACAGGAGGAATACTATTATGAAGCATTTTCTACTCGGCCTTGCCGTATCAGGCCTGATCGCACTCATCGCTTTCCTAGCGGATGACTGGTCGCTGTTGTTCCCGATCGCGGGCGCTGTCGCTGTTATCGCTCTGGTCTGGGCGGTCGTTTCGTCCATCACAGCGGGTAAACAAGTTAAATCATCATTCAACACGAGCTCTGAACGCCGCCGGGCACAGCAGGCGCGCAACGCTAAGGTGAAAAACCTCGTGCTGTTCGCGTTGCCGAACCTGGTGTTGGCGCTTTACGGATTGTTCATACTTTCCTAAACGAAAGAGGGGGATGTCATGCTCAGCTATTATAGTTCCTTGTCCGCGGAAGTGTACGACCTCGATAAGCCAATCGGCAAATCGTTCGGCGATGTCGAGTTCTACAAGGAGCAGCTCGCCGGGAATGAAGGGCGTATTTTAGAACCCGCCGCAGGAACCGGCCGTTTGCTCGTGCCGCTCCTAGAAGAAGGGCTTCACATCGACGGCTTTGACAGTTCATCTGAAATGCTCGATATTTGCCGCGCCCATTGCAAAGAACGGGGCTTGCGTCCCAAGTTATTTGAAGCAGATATGGAAACCTTCCGCATCGATGTCGAATACGACGCGATCATTTTGCCGGCGGGAACGTTCCAGCTACTGGCGGGACGCGAACAGGCCATCAAAGCTTTGAAGAATTTCCGCAAACATTTGGCGCCAGGCGGACGATTGCTCGTTGATTTGTACGTCCCGCAGGGCTTCGAGATCGACCGGCCAAGAACGCGGACGTGGCAGACAAAAGCAGGAGAAGTGATCACGCTCGAGAGCAAGACGGTTGAAGTCGATTGGATCAAGCAATATTCCGTATCGCATAACCGCTATGAGAAATGGCAGGACGGCAAACTCGTCCAGACCGAACTCGAACGCTTCCCGATGCGCTGGTACGGTGTCGAGGAGTTCAAGCTATTACTCGGCAGCCAAGGCTTCGAGGACATCATCGTGTCGTCCAATTACGAATACGGGCAATACCCGAAAAACGCTCAGCATGCCGTCACCTTTGAAGCAATCGCACATATTTGAAGATAAAAAGCTGTTTGGAGAAAAATCCAAACAGCTTTTTCTATGCCTGGCAGATGCGCTTCCATTTCCTCATAAAAAATTACAGAAAGGAACTTAGCCACATGTAGTGGTTAGATTTGTGGCTATTGCGGGTAAACTTGTAAAGGTCTGCAAAGGAAGTCGCCATAACAAAGAAGCTCTACAGAAATATTATATAGGCGAGGCTTACAGGCAGAGATAAAAGGGGGATGGAACATGATTACAATATATAAATCCTCTGCTGGCGGGGCTTTACAAACAGTTGATGCATTCGAAAAGAATTGTTGGATCAATATGGTGGCGCCTTCAACAGAGGAAATCACGGAAATAGCGGAACGCTGCAATATCCCGATCGAATTTTTGGAAGATCCATTGGATTTGGAAGAAAGCGCACGGATTGAATATGACGAAGAGACAAATTGCACATTGATCATTAACGATCTTCCGATTGTCGATGACAATAGCCCTCAGCTGGACTCTTATATCACGATCCCCATCGGCATCATTTTAGGGGAAGATTTCATCGTCACCATTTGTAGCCAAGCGACGAACTCCGTAGAAAACGTCATTAAGAAAAACGTGAATACGTCGATGAAAAATCGTTTTGCGCTCGAAGTGTTATTGTCGATTTCTACCCAGTACATAGTGAAATTGAAGAAATTGAACAAACAGCGCCTTAAAATCGAAAGCAATTTGAAGGATTCCTTAACGAACAAGCAACTCTATAAGATCATGGAGATCGAAAAAAGCTTGGTGTACTTCCTGACATCATTAAAAGCGAATGGCGATGTCATCACGAAGCTGTTCCGGACACATTCCATCAAATTGTATGAAGACGATGAAGACTTGCTAGAAGATGTGAAAATTGAAAACAACCAAGGAATTGAAACGACCGAATTGTACACAAGAATCTTGGACAGCATCACGGGATCGTATTCTTCACTCATATCGAATGAATTGAACAACACGATGAAAACCTTGACTCTTTTCACGGTATTCTTAACCCTTCCGACCTTAATCTTCAGCTTTTTCGGCATGAACGTGGCATTGCCTATTTCCGGGCAAGAGCCTGGTTCATGGATTACGACACTGGTCCTGTCCGCCATTTTGATGCTTGTGATCGCCGTCTCTCTATGGAAAAGAAGAATATTTTAGCCGAAAACGCCTGGAGAAAAATCCAGGCGTTTCTTCATGTTTTTAAATCAGGTTTATTTATAAAAGAATTAGAGGGTTCGTGAGTGGCAGGGCGAATGTATATACTAACTATCCACAGGGCGGATCTATGCCGCTTGTCATTACTGCTGCCTTGGCCATGAGAATTCATCGTCAAAAAAGGAGTGTAGAACATGGAGGAAAAAGAAACGATCCCGTTCCAATCGTCTCCGGTACGACCGATTTTCGAGAAGTTTTCCACTGCGCGCGATGTGTCGCTCGTCTACGGCGACCCAATCGAGATGCAAGGCAGGACCATCATTCCAGTCGCGAAAATCAGGTATAGTGTCGGTGCGGGTGCTGGAGGCGGCTATGGCCCTCCCGTGAACTCGAAAGGTCATGAGGAAAACACGGAAATGGCGGGTGGCCACGGGGAAGGCGCAGGCGGTTCGTTCTCAGTCAAACCCATTGGCATCTACGACGTGACAGCCGAAAAAACCGTCTATCGCCCGATCCTCCCGATTGAACTCATCGTTATGCTGCCGCTCATGATGACCGGCCTCGGATTTTTGATGGCTTCCAGCCAGAACAACAGCAAAGGCGGCAAGCACAAGAAGCGCATGCAAGCCGGAAAACGCTGCGACAAGAAAGGAAAAGGCAAGAAGTTGAAAGGGTTGGGGTATAACGGCTAAGAAAGCACAAAACTCCCATGGGGCATCATTTGATGCCCCATGGGAGTTTTAAAATTGAAGTGGGTGGGGTTCATGCTTTCCGCGTCAGCAGAAAAGCCGTGATCCAGGAGGCGATCGGGATGACAAGCGCGATCCCGATGCCAGCGCACAAGATGGTGATCATTTCGGCGGCGAAGATTTTTGAGTTGATGATATCGCCAAGCGAATAGGACAGGTCCTTGAACCAAATCAACAAAGCCAGGTAACTGCCGAAAAAGGCGAAAAATAAAGTGTTGGTGCTCGTGCCGAGAAGGTCTCGGCCAATGGCGAAGCCGGCGTGAACGAGATCGCTACGGCTCATCCTGGGATTGTGCAGGTGGAATTCGCGCATCGGTGAGCTGATCGAAATGGAAATGTCGGTGATCGCCCCGATTGTGCTGATGATGATGACCGCTGCCGCGAGTTCAACAAAACTGATGCCGATATAAAGCGAGAGCAAGCTGAGTTCGTCGATTTCCTCTGCGCCGAATCCATTGATCATCGTCAAATCGGTCAGGAACAGGATGAAAAGCAACAGCACAATCATCGTGGCGACCGTCGACAGGAAAGCGGCAAGGGTGGTGGTGTTGATGCCATTAATGAAAAATAGATTGACGCAGCTAATGATGACGCAAGCGATGATCACCCAGAGAATCGGGTCATTGCCAGGATCGTTCATCATATAGACGGTAAACAGCAGCACCAAGAAATTGATGAACAAGCTGACAAAAGAGATCGCTCCTTTTTTCCCGCCGATCATCACCATGGCCATGCACAGCATAAAGGCTAATAGAATCAATACATTCATTGGGCAGCCCTCTTTCTCTTAATGAAGAAAATGGACGTATAGATGCCGATCGGGATGGTCAGCACAATGCCGAGGCCGCCTGCAAGCGCTCGGGCGATTTCCAGCGACAAAGTGATCGAGAACGCAAACGGCCAAGTGGCGCCATTCGATAAATACAACAGCAGCATGGGAATCGATCCGCTGATATAGACAAAAAATAAAATATTCGCCATCGTGCCCATGATGTCTTTGCCGATTTCGATGCCGGAAGTTTTCATCGCTTCGATGGAGATATCCGGATTTTTTTCGTACAAGGTGAAGATTGACGCAGACATGGTGATGCCGACATCCATCACTGCACCGAGCGAGCCGATGAATAGGCCCGCCATAAACACCGCTTCGTATGGCCTTGAAAGGAACTGCATTTCCTCATAGTTCAAGCCGTTGCCGCCGGAAGTCCAGATTGCGAAAGAAGCGAGCAGCAGCGCGGCGAAAACGCCGGCAATCGTTGCTAGGATTGCTGCGTAGGTTTTTTCATTGAAACCGTTGACCAGCAGCAGGGAAGTGACGGTGAACAATAAGACACTGATGCTGGCAATCATCAGCAAGCTGGCATTTTCCGTTCGGATGTATATGTCCAAAGCGAAGGACAAGATCACGGCATTGAGTGCCAGGCTGACAATTGAGTAGAAGCCCTGTCTTTTCCCGATGACAAGCAGCACAAAAATAAAGATCCACGTAATCGCCAGGATGTATTGATCACGTTTCACATTGTCGATCGTCCCGGACAACGCCGCGTCACTTTCGGCTGATCCATCGATAAAGACGAACAAGTCCTGACCGGCCCGGTATTCATGATCATTGGCGCCGGACAAGGAATACTCATTATCGAGTTCGATAGCCTGTCCTTGATACTCACCGTTCTGGACCGTACCCTCGAGATGCTGGGTATACAGAATATCTTCATTGCCATATATGTCAGTGAGTTCCTGTGTTTTCTCGACCGTTGCAGCTGTGATTTTTGCAATCGGCTGGTCGTAAAATCCGTGGTTATGGTTGATGAAATAAACCGATCCGATAAAGCCGATCATCAACACCCCATAGATAATGAGCTTTAAAACAGATGTGTTTTTGAACCATTGCTTCATTCAGGCGTCCTCCAGTCCGGCACATGCTAATTGAGCTTCATGCTCTTTCTCCGTTGATTGTAGCAGAATTTTCCTGGACTTTCCGATTCCTCATTGTTCGAATGATTTTTAATTTTTCGTTCCGGCGAAGGATTTGTGCAAAAAAAAAAGCCGCACACGCGGAAATATATAGATGTGCGGTTCATTTACATTTCAGGATTGCCGATAGAGAGTGAATAAAGGCTTTTAGCTAGCACTGAATAATGTAATCACCGGCTCTTCAGCAGAAACAACATCCACTTGATGCTCCATGCAGAAAAAGCCGTAATGCTTATAATGGGTTTTTCTTTGACGTTCTTGCTCTTTTATATTTACCTGTTGTGTTAAATAAGCAAGGAGATCGGACTGTTGGTAAATCCGTAATGCGTGTCCTATATGTGTATCCGCAGCAGAAGGTGCCGTAAAATCCTCACAAGTTACGGAATACATGGCATATGAATGGAAATCAATATGCCATCTGTCCATTGTACCGGGGAGATTCAAGAGCAGGTCTGTTTCATTCTCACTGCCGCGCAAAATAATCCGCAATGCGGCGCCTGAAAGTCCTGTTTCTGCAAATCCTTCGAAGGCTATAAAGTAATCTTCTCGTGATAGCAATCCCGAACCTTTCATCAAATCGATCCTTTCATTGGGTATTAATAGCAGGGGAAGGAGCAAAAATCCGGTTCGAGGCGAAAAATAACAGGACCGGCGGCAGCAAGGTGAATAAGGACAGCACACCTGCTAGTGAGAACAGCACGGCGGGCACGAAGCGGTTAAGATTGATTGTTAATAAACCGCCAATACTCAATAACGCAGATGCGACGAGTAAGTAAAAAGGATAGAAGAGCAGTTGTTTGGCGCCCGCCACTACATCGGCGGCGAATATTTCCGAATTCATCTGTGCTTCTGTACGTGTCATTTCCCGCTGTACTTTCGGATCATTCTGGAATAGCTCTATTAATTGAGTTTGAGCAATTTGGCTGTCATCAAGCGAGAAAATCAAGAAGCCTGACAAGCCTGCGCATACCAGCAATAGTGCGAGAGAAGCGATTGCTAGTTTAACCGGAGTGAATAAACTTTCGATTGAGATGATGAACCCTCCTTTAAAATAATCGGTTGTATACCACTTCGATAGAAATTTGGGAATTCCTGCTATTTATAGGAGGGATGGGAAGGGGAATAAAGTGATTATTTAATGACGTGTCTTAAAAGGCTGCATTGCCGAACTTTAAACAACAAATATAACTTTCAAAAAAAATTAGTGAAACTATATTTAAAGTTTCGGAAATCCATATATATGCATTTTTATATAGTTTTTGGAAAAATATCCACTAAAAAGCTTTAAGGAATCAGTCGACGGGGTACGTGAATAGCAAGGAGGCGTTATGAGTGAGCAATATAAGCAAACTGGCTGGAATGACTTTTGCCGTATTTTTACTCGCAAGCTGCCAAGAAACTGAAAATCCATCGCCTAGCACAGAGGACTCAGATTCTCCAAGTGAAACAACACCTGACGTAGAAGAAACAGTAGAAGCAAAGGAAAGTAACGAAGATAGCCAAGACAATGAGGATAAAGAAGCGTCGGATGACTCGAGTGACAGTACAGATGACGATGCTTCAGATGGCTTTGAAGAAACTCAGGCGAGTCCATCCTATTCCATCGAGACATATTCATATGTCACAGAAACCGGCTATCTTACCGCATTCAACATTGAACGCGGCGAGGATGAGGAGGGCATAGCTGAAAAAAGCTTGATGCAATCTCTGATTGAAAACGATCCTACCACACTAGAAATTCTGGGATCTTATGCTGAGCTGACTGTTGATATGCCGAAGCTTAACGTGAAATTTACGGAAGAGGATGGAAGTGCACTATCCACAACTTCTGCGCAAACGACTTTTTTCTATAGTTCATTGTTTGGAATCAGTGATCTCTATGGCATTGAAGAAATTGTGTTTACCAATCCCGAGGGCGAAGAAAATGTCATTGTAGCTCAGCGCTTAGTGGACAAGCCCTTGATTGTTGAAGAAGAAAGAGGTATTTCGCGCGGTTACTATACAATGTACGACAAAGAGCTGGAGCAGACCAACTTCTTAGCTGGCGTGGATGTGGGAGAGCAAGTGGCGGATGAAAACGGTGAACCCTTGTCCTTTCATGAAACAGTGGAAGTGATGAAGACAGCGGACCAGGAAGGGGCCACTTACTCATCAGCCATGGTGGAAGGATTGGAAGTGGTTGACGCCTCACTCGAAAACGATACGGCTACAGTCCGCTTCACATCAGATGAAGAGACAGTCACAGAACCCGACCTGATCGTCTTCGAAACTGCAATGCAATTGGCAGCCCTTGACTTTGAGGTAGAGCAACTTCGTTTAATAAACGAAACCTTAGAAGAAAGCATCACGTACCCGTTTGCGGTGAAGTAAAGATTTGCCCAGGAAAAAGCCCAGAGATCATGTCTCTGGGCTTTTCATATTTATATATTATTCAGCTGGAGTGCCTGGTTCGATCTCGTAGGATTTTTGAACGGTTTCGTTGCGCTCGCCCAATCCTTCGTTGGTCGTTTTGCTCCACATGCCTTCCATGCGTTCCTTGACTTGTGGAATCATTTTTTCCGGAATGACGTTGCGGTATTGATTCGTTTCCCCAAGGATTACTTTGACCGATGGTTCAGTGACTTCTTTCGGATCGAATTGTTCGTAAGGGAAAGCGGCCTTTTCATAGTCGAAGACCGTGTTTTCTGAATCGGACTGCCAGTTTTTCCATGTTTCAAACTCGCGGTCATTAAAGCCAGTCAAATATGGCCCAGGGTTGATGGTTGCCACTTCCACATTGAATTCCTGCAGCTCTTTGCTCAAGGCATCCGCGAAAGCTTCAGTTGCGTGTTTCGTTCCGCAATATGGCCCCATCAACGGATCTGCCATTAAGCCGGATACAGAAGAGACGAAGACGATACGGCCGGATTTCTTTTCGACCATTTGGCGCGCAAATCCTTTCGTCAATAAGGTCGGCCCAAAGAGGTTGACCTCGAATTGGTGGCGCAAGTTTTCTTCAGGGATATCGACAAGCGATCCACCTTCAGACACTGCCGCATTGTTCACCAAGACATCGATGTCCCATGTCCATGCTTTTTCGCGGTCTTTCGGGTTCGTGACATCCAATTTCTCGATTTGCATCGATACGCCACGCTCTTTCGCTTCCTGCTCCAAAGCAGAAACCTGGGAAATGATTTCAACACCCGCGATGACGGATTTGCCTTTTTCCGCTAAGCTGAATGCAATATTTTTGCCGAATCCAGTGCCAGCACCGGTAATTAGTATTTTTTCGTTTGCCATTCTAAATTCCTCCTCGGATTTTTTATTGCTACTGTCTTTTACTTATACTTCCAATGCATACCCTTTTGGACTCTCTGCTCAAACGAAAAATAAGGGATTCTTTCTAAATCCAAGCGAAGAAATGGGCTGGGTGAAAAAGGGAGGTGGCATGCCGGTTCGTTGTCAGTCCCCAGAGTTGCAGGACAAAAAACCGTGTAGTGGATTAAAATTGCTAAAAGCAAGTAAAAAGTATAATGTTTAATTAACTTTATCGTAAAATTCTGATTTTTTATAAAAGGACTTATCATCTCTGGAAAAGCCGTAGCGGCTATGGGTAAGAGGATGATTCTGTTTAGCTATTAAGAAGAGACAAGAAAATACCTGAAATAAGACACCTGAAGCTAATCGAGGAAGGAGGCGTTCGCCGATGAAAGCTAGCGTCCACGAAACCTATGGGCCGCCGGAAGTCATGGTTCTGAAAGAAGTGAAGAAACCGAGCCCGAAAGAAGATGAAATATTGATCAAGGTTCATGCAACAACAGTTACTTCTGGAGACTGCAAAGTGCGAGGGGCGGATCCATTTGCTGTCAGGCTGTTCTATGGGTTGAAAAAACCAAAAATCGGGATACTGGGTTCTGAACTTTCCGGAGAAGTCGAAGAGATAGGGGGCAACGTTAAGTCATTCAAAAAAGGGGATTTGGTAGTGTGCGGAACAAATACAAAACTCGGCGCGAATGCCGAGTACGTATGCATCAAGGAAAAAGGCGCAATTGCCATCAAACCGGGGAACATGACATTTGAAGAAGCGGCCTCTGTTCCTTTTGGTGCCACCACCGCTTTGTTTTTCCTGCGGGATAAGGGGCGTATCCAGAAAGGGCAAAAAGTGTTGATCTACGGTGCGTCGGGCTGTGTGGGCACTTATGCGGTCCAATTAGCTGAAATTTTTGGCGCAGAAGTTACAGCGGTGTGCAGTGGCAAAAATATTGAATTGGTCAAGTCATTAGGGGCTGATTACGCAATCGATTACACTCTGGAGGATTTTACCGATTCAACTAAATGCTATGACCTGATCTTTGATACGGTAGGGAAAACTTCCTTCGCCCAATGCAAACGCATCATGACCGAAAAAGGGGTTTATTTAGCGACAGTCGCAGGAGTGCCTCAATTTGCGCAGATGTTTTCAACTTCTATCAGAGACGGCAAGAAATTGATCAGCGGATTAGCGCCTATGCACAAGGAAGATTTGCTTTTTTTGAATGAATTGATTGAAGCCGGAAAGCTCAAATCCGTCATCGATCGAAGTTATCCCTTAGATCGAGTTGCTGAAGCCCATCGGTACGTGGAAACAGGGCATAAGCGTGGAAATGTAGTTATAACTGTTATTGATTCCTGAAAAGCTTGTGGCGATCAGGAATTGAAAAAGCCCTATGGTCCGGTATATCGGCAGTTGTCGAGAGCTTTTACCGGTAGCAGGCGTGCGTGCTCGTAGTTCGAACGAAAGGAGGGTCAAAACCGTTTAACGGTTTTGACCCTCTCTTTTATTTTACAGATAGCCTACTGTTCATAAAGAAGAATGATTACGTGCTTCCAACCCCTGCAACAACTTAGCCGAGGCCAAACGGTTCCTTACCTGAATGCCAATCCACGCAGCGAGCACGGCTTTGATGACGCCAACGAGAATGAACGGCGCGAACCCGCCCATAAAGGCGCCGGTCCAGGAAAGTTCCGCGAAGAGTTTCAGCCAAACCGTCCCGAAGCCGAGAGCGACGAACATGCCGAGGATGTTGGCGATGACCGCATTCATGAACGTAAATCCTCTTTTCTCCAGATAATAACCGATGACGAAAGCGGTCGGGATGAATCCGAATAAATACCCGCCCGTCGGCCCGAACAAACTGCCCAAGCCGCCGGACATTTGCGCAAATACCGGGATTCCGGCAGCACCGATTGCCAAGTAAACCAAAATAGATAAGGTTCCATAGCGTGCCCCTAAAATCGTGGCGGCCAGCCCGATCGCCAAGGTTTGCCCGGTAATCGGCACGAGCGGGAGGGGGATGGTGACTTGTGCGAGAATGCCGATAATGGCCGCAAACAATGCAGTCACGATCATCATCCGCAGTTTTTGGTTAGATTGTGTCATGTGAGTACGCTCCTTTTGAGTTAACTTATTTATAAGTTAAGTTAACTCAATTTTATAGTATGGGAAGAGCGGATGTCAACAAGCTTTTGAATAGGCAGTGCAGGAGACCATAAGTGCAAAATAGAGGACGAATGCTGGAAACTGTAATGATAAAATGAGAAGAGATAAAATAGATATAAGAGAGGGGGGCAGCTATGGAGGTTCAAGCGAAGTTCACATTCGATGAAATGTGGGAAAAGATCCTGGATTGCGATAGAAAATACGACGGCTTGTTTTTCACATGCGTCAAGACGACAAAAATCTATTGCCGCCCCTCGTGCCGATCGCGCAAGCCGAAAAAGAAGAATGTGGAATTCTGTTTCTCGATTGAAGAAGCGGAGACTCGTGGATTTCGGGCATGCAAAAGATGCCAACCCGAAATTGACCATTCGCCTTATGTCGAATTCACCAAGCAAGTCATTACCTTTTTGACCAATCATTACCAACAGAAAATTGGGTTGGAAGAAGTGGCCGCCCATGTCGGCATGAGCCCATCGTATGTGGACCGTTTGTTCAAACAGGAAACGGGCGAAACGCCGCGTTCTTATTTGGAGAAAATCCGCATCGACAAAGCGGCTCATTTACTGGCGAATACCGATAAAAAGAATTTGGAGATTTGTCTCGAGATTGGTTTTCAAAGCACATCTCATTTCTATAAAGTGTTCCGGGAGTTGAAAGAATTATCACCAGGCCAATACCGGAAAGAGAAAGGAGAGCTGCAGAATGGATAGCGAAACGAAAACACAAGGGCTGGAAATTCCCACGCCGAAAGAGTTTAATTTCACCGAATGCTTGGCCATTCTCGGCCGCTCCGACCAAGAACTATTGCATACGATTTCAGGTGAGCGTATCACTAAGCTATTGAATGCAGAAGGGGAGCTCGTTTTATTCGAATTGAGCTATTCCGGCAGCGCGTTGCACATCGAATTTCTGCATCGTTCGCCATCTGAACAAGGAAAGCAAGCCGTTATGTGGTATGTGATGGATTGGTTCGACTTGGAAACCGACTTGCAGCCTTTTTACGCAATGGCGGCAAGTGACCCGGTTCTTCGCGAAGTGGTGGAGCAGCACGCAGGGCTTAGAATAATGGGCATGCCGGATTTATTTGAAGCGTTTGCCTGGGCCATCACCGGCCAGCAGATCAATTTGACTTTCGCCTATACCTTGAAAAGGCGCTTGATCGAAAACTTCGGCAGTTCAACCAAAGTCGGCGAAGTCGAATATTGGACCTTTCCATCCGCCGGCACAATCGCGTCGCTGGAAGTGGGGCAATTAAGAGAGCTGCAATTTTCAGGAAGAAAAGCGGAATACATCATCGGCATCGCCCGCGAACTTGCGAACGGGCATCTCGTAAAAGAAGAGCTCGTCAGCAAAACCGAACAGCAAGTAGAAAAACAGTTAGTGGCGATACGCGGCGTCGGGCCATGGTCCGCGCATTACGTCATGATGAAATGCCTGCGCTTTAATTCCGCGTTTCCGATATCCGACGTTGGGCTGCACAACGCCTTGAAGGAGCAATTAGGAATGGGCCGCAAACCGACGATTGCCGAAATCGAAGGCTTTGCAAAAAACTGGACAGGCTGGCAAGCGTACGCGACATTTTATTTATGGAGGGTGTTATTATGAATGAACTGCATCAAGTGGATTATCTATCGCCCATCGGCGTCGTCGAAATCACCGCGACTGAACAAGACGTCGTGTCGCTTTACTTCAGCGAACGGGAGCAGCTGCTGCATGCGGTGCAACCGGACACGCCTCAAGTGTTGAAAGACGCTTTACAGGAATTGGATGAATATTTCAAAGGACAACGAACGGAATTCACCGTGCCCTGCATTTCATCCGGCACCGAATTCCAGCAAAAAGTATGGGCGGCTTTGCCTGGCATTCCTTACGGGGAAACCGCCTCGTACCGCGATATCGCACGGACCGTCGGCAACGAGAAATCCGTCCGGGCGGTAGGGAATGCCAATAGCAAAAACAAAATCAGCATCATCATCCCATGCCACCGCATCATCGGATCGAACGGCAAATTGACCGGGTATGCGGGCAACTTGACTCGCAAGGAATGGCTATTAAAGCACGAGCAGATGGTAAAAGGTCAAGAATAAGCCGACTCTCGGGCTTTTCAAAACGTGCTTGTTTCAGCGCAAAGCCGGGAATTTCAAGCGGATCAACCGGTAAATATTCTGTACGATGGCTTTGCCTACAGCGTAAACGGGGATGACCAGGATCATGCCGATAATTCCAGCAAAGCTCGCACCGATGTACAGCAGAAAAATGATCGTCACTGGATGGACGGCAAGCTTATGGCCCATGACGTTCGGAGAAATGAGATTGCTCTCCAATTGCTGAATCACCAGAATGGCAATTGCTGTCCAAAGCGCCAGAACTGGTTCCTGTAAAAATGCCACAACGAGTACCGGCACAGCGCCAATGAATGGCCCGAGAAATGGGATCAGATTGGTGAACAAGGAGACGAGCGCCAGTATAACGGCGTATTGCAAATCAAGGAGCATGTAAGCAATGAGGCTCAGCACGCCCACGAACAAACTGACTATTGCCTGTCCCTGAATATAAGCACTCAAGTTCTCATCCATATCCTGCAAAATTTTCCGTCCGTCCTCGCGTGAATCTTGGGGAAGCACTTTCAGAAAGTGGTCCGGCAGGTGTTCGCCATCTTTCAACAGGAAAAACAGTATAAACGGGACAATGACTAGCTTGGAGACGATGCTCAGGACACTGGCGAGAAAGTCCATGAGGTTGGCCCCCAAGCCGGCAGAAGTGTTGAGGAAATTATCCATCAAAGTGGATGGCTGAAGTCCTGGCATGACTTCCTGCTCTTCGATGTAGCGCCACCATTCGCTTTCTAGCGCGGTGTTGACCCATTGCTGGACCCTTGCGGCGATAAGCGGGAAGTTATTGATCAGTGCCATTATTTGATTCGTCAGTATCGGTCCAAGCCAGGTGCCGAGAAAGAAGATGATAATTGTGAAGAGCGCAAAGATCGACAGAATAGCTGTTACGTGTCCCATACGTTTTTCCAACAGGCTGACAAGCGGACGGAAAATATAGTAGAGAATACCGCCGACAACAATCGTCGGGGCAATGGTTGAGAAGATGACGCGGAAAGGATAAAGCAGAAATGGCATGCGGGCAGCCAAATATATGATGATCAATATGAGAACGACGCTGTATAAAAATAGAAACCATTTTGTTTTCGGCATACACTCTTCCTCCAAACCTGCCTGCTTTTTGAGCAAGCCTTTATTTCCCTATTGCCTGTCACACAAGGCGTTAAACAACCAAAACAGGAAGTGCTTTATTTGAAATCAATAAAAACGCAGAACTTTCTCTTCTTGAGAGGTTCTGCGTTTTTTATGCTTGTCAGAATGATGCTGCCTAGACGGTTTTGATGACAACTGCCGGATTGCCGCCGACGACCGTATTCGCCGGTACGTCTTTCACGACAACTGCGCCGGAAGCGATGACGGCATTGTCACCGATCGTGACACCCGGGTTGATGACAGCGCGGCCACCGATCCAGACATTATCGCCGATGCGCACTGCTTTGCCTGACTCGACGCCGCTCAAACGCTGTTCGATATCAAGCGGGTGAGTCGCTGTATAGATATGGACACCCGGTCCGACTAGGCAGTTATCGCCGATGCGAATGTCGCAGACGTCGAGGAAGACACAATCGAAATTGGCGAAGAAATTGTGGCCGACGTGGATGTTGTAGCCGTAATCACAGCGGAAGTTCGGCTCGATATACAAACGGTCGCCGCTCGATCCGAGCAATTGGCTCATGAAGCGCTTACGTTCCTGGCCATCGGTTTCCATCGATTTATTGAACAAGCGCAATAGCCGCTTTGCATTGACGCGCTCACGCACGAGTACCGGATCATCCGCCCGGTAAAGTGCGCCTGCGAGCATTTTATCTTTTTCTGTGTGCATTTAAATTCCCTCTTTCCCGATTGAATTAAAAACCGAATAGCCGCCTTGCAATGAACGCAAACGCCGCAACTGCGGTAATGAAGGCCGCTACGAAAAACGCCACGGCATAGGACACCAGATTGCCCGGCAGCACCGCTTCGCCGATTTCAAAGAAATAAAACTGGATCGCGACCGGTTCTGTGGCATGGCGCATCAGCCACACTTGAACGCCTTTGACGGCAAATAGGATGCTGATGGCCATAAGGACAGAAAACGCAGTCCAGCGAATGCCTTTCCACATGAGAACCGCCTCCAATAGTGATGATATGGATATTATAACAGAATAGAAAAACGACTCCTCATGAAGTTTTCGAATTCTTTGAAAAATTTACATGCAATTAACTGGAAAGACTTTATACTATAGGAAAGGAGTGGAACCAATGAAAACGATCAACCGCACCATCAAAACGGATAAAGGCCAAGCGGTCAACTACAGCCTTGTCCTCAACCAAGACCAAACGAGAAAACTCGCGATTTTCCTGCCGGGCATCGGCTATACAGCGAAAAGCCCGTTATTCCATTACACGGAGCGGCTGCTCGCGGAACAGGAATACGACATCCTGCGCATCAATTACGATTACGATAATCCGCTCTATGACGACTACACGATGACGGAAATCGAAGAAGCGGTCAAACAAGATGCCAAGCAAGTCATCGACCAAGTATTAAAAGGCAGCATCTACGAAAAGTTCTTCCTCGTCGCCAAATCGCTCGGCACGATTGCGCTCGCAAACGAACTTGCGCGCAAGAAATTCACAGGCGCGAAAACCGTCTGGCTGACGCCGCTCATCAAGCATGAGGACATCTTCGAAGCAATGAAAGACTGTGAGAATCCGGCGCTGAGCTTTATCGGCGACAAAGACCATTATTACGACCGCAACCGGATGGAAGAGCTCCAAGGCAACAGCCAGCTGGACTCGCAGGTCTTAAAAGACGTCAACCATGGAATGGATTTTATTGGCGACCCGTTGAAATCGATCGATGTCCTAAAAGACGTCATCACAGATATCCACGCCTTCTCGAAAAAGAGCACAGAACACGCTTAACGAACAGCCGCCCTTGAGGCGGTTTTTTTATGTCGTTTTTCAAGCAGCGCGACAGGGTATAGTTTCTGCAAAAGGAGGGTGCAGCATGGCATTCGATTATGATTTGGACTATAAAAATTTGGACTTGCGGAAAAACCCCGAGCTTTACCGTGTCGGCAAAGGCGAACAGGGCGTATTGATGGTCGAACCCTATAAAAGTGAAATCCTGCCACATTGGCGATTTAAGACGCCGGACATCGCCCAGGAATCATGCGATAAAATTTCAGAGCTGTTTGAGGAGTACCGCAAAAAGGATGATTTCGTCGGCATGGACATGGCCCGCAAATTCATCCAAATGGGCTACACCCGAGCCCGGCGCTACACGAATTACAAAGGCGGCCGCAAATACAACGAAGACGGCTCGATCAAAGACCGGGAGATTAACGAAGAAAAAGCCGAATCTGCGGCGATTTTCAAGAAGCGCTGGGACGAGATCCGCGAAGACGAGGATTATTTAAAACGCAAAAAAGAACACCAGAAAAAATATGGTTGAAGCTGCATCCAATGGGTGCGGTTTTTTTGTGGAACTAAGATGTTTGTTTGTGGAACTAAGCAGTTTGTTTGTGGAATAAAGCGATTCTTTTGTAGAACTAAGTGATTTGTTTGTGAAATGAAGGGGTTTGTTTGTGGAACCAAGAGGTTTTTGTGAAATTAAGCAGTTTGTTTGTGGAATAAAGCGATTCTTTTGTAGAACTAAGCGATTTGTTTGTGGAATGAAGGGGTTTGTTTGCGGAATCAAGAGGTTTTTGTGAAATTAAGCAGTTTGTTTGTGGAATAAAGCGATTTTTTTGTAGAACTAAGCGATTTGTTTGTGGAACCAAGAGGTTTATTTGCGGAATGAAGATGACGGGATATTTTATCGATTAGGTATTCGCTCCCCCCTGCTTTCTCGGGGTGTGTAGATAAGGGGAGTGGGGAAATCACATTCTGGCGCAATTCATGATTAGATAGTGGGAGTTTGGGAGTCGAATTGTTTTCACCATCCGGTTGGGGGGTCGTCTTACTATTCGCCGCCGCCCGGCTTAGGCTTGAGCTCCCGCAGTAAGCCAAGAAGAGTACTTGTCTCACTGTTTCGCTTCACTCTTGACGCTCGGCGGCTTTGTGATTTCATTGAGATGAATTTTGGGACATTTGTTTGTGCTTTTATTGTTTTCATCGACTGGAGGGGGAATCGCTTCCTGCTTTTTTTGGGGGGGAGATGAGATAGTGAGGGCTAGTATGTGGAAATGTTCTTGGATTCTATTATCGCTTCAGTAAAATAGTCGCCGCTCGGCTTAGGGTTGAGCTCCCGCAGTAAGCGCGATGTCCTGTCGCATCAGCTACATGACCCGTACCCTGCGAACCCCAAGCACCCCCTGCAACACAGTCGAAAAGCAGAAGCTCTTCCAACCACTTTTTTCACTACATATTTTTCCACACAAAAAGCCTCCCGACATCGCCGGGAGGCTTTCTTCAATTATGCTTCTTGTGGGTTCATTGCTGTTTCTGTTTCCAAGCCGTGCTTTTTCTCGGATTCTGCGACCATCAAGGCGCAAGCTGCGTCACCGGAAATATTGATGGCTGTGCGGGACATATCCAGCAAGCGGTCGATTCCGAGTACAAGGCCGATGCCTTCGACCGGAAGCCCGACACTCGACAAGACCATCGCGAGCATGATTAAGCCGACGCCAGGAACTCCGGCGGTTCCTATGCTTGCAAGAACAGCCGTCAAGACGACCGTTAGCAATTGGCCGAGCGTCAAGTCGACCATGAATGCCTGCGCGATGAACATCGTCGCGGCACCTTGCATGATTGCCGTGCCGTCCATATTGATTGTCGCGCCAAGCGGCTGGACGAAAGAGCTGATCGATTTCGGTATTTTCAAGTCACGCTGTGCTACTTCCATTGAAACCGGAAGCGTGCCCGTGCTGCTTGAAGTACTAAACGCGACCGTCATGGCCGGCATAAAGGTTTTGAAAAACCAGATTGGGCTTTTCTTCGCCAGGAAATAGACGGTGCCGCCGTATGTAAAGGCAGCGTGAATCAACAAGGCGCCGATAACGACGAGCATATACGAGCCCATGGCCTGGATGGCGGCAAGGCCTTGCGAACCGATCGCAGTCGCAATCAAGCCGAATGTGCCGTACGGGGCAAAACGCATGACGATGCCAACTAAGTACATCATGATTTCATTGCCTTGTTCGACAAGGCTCAATATTCCTTGCGTCTTATCGCCAAGAGCGGTCAACGCGAGCCCGACGAATACCGCGAAGACGATGATCTGGAGCATATTGCCTTCAGTCATCGCTTCAAGCGGATTTTTCGGGATGATGTTGAGCAAGGTATCAGCGATCGATGGAGCGTCGTCCGGGCTGTACGTCGCAGCACCGATATCGAAATCACCCGCAGCACCTGGCTGGACGAGTGCGGATAAGCCGAGCCCGATAGTGATGGCGATGGTTGTTGTCACCAGGAAATACGAAATTGTCTTGATGCCGATGCGGCCAAGCTTCGCTGGGTCGCCAAGTCCGGCTGTGCCGAGAACGATTGACAAGAATACGAGCGGTACGACAAGCATGCTGATGAGGGCGAGGAAAATCTGCCCGACCGGCACGAAGACGTAAGGATTGAGTATTGCGAAAACTTCAGGTGCAAAAAGATTTAAAAGCAGTCCTGTAATCGCGCCTAAGATCAAGGCACTGATGACTTTAAATGTTAAACCTTTCTTTTTCTTCAATTTATCCACCAACTTTCTTCAATTAGAGAAACGCATAAAAACAAGTGTAACCGAAGCGGAGCAAAAGCAACAGTTTCAACAGACCGCTTTGCTTGGGAAGACATTTCCTAAAAAACCGCAACTATTCCCATAGGTTCGTCGTCTAACATGATAGAATTACGGCGAAAAGAGGTAAAAATAGGGTCAAGAAAGCAGTCATCGCAGGGGGTACCGGTTTTATCGGAACGTTTTTGAAAGAAAAATATGAGCGTCTCGGCTACCGTGTTTACATTATTTCAAGGCAATCAGAGCATATTCAGTGGGCTGACGAGCAGTGTATGAAAGATGCGCTCGACGGGGCGAAATTGGTTATTAATCTTGCTGGAAAATCCGTCGATTGCCGCTACACGGAAGCGAATAAACGCGAGATTTTTAATTCGCGTACCGAGACGACCGAATCGCTTGGGCGAATGATCGAAGCGTGCAGTGTCGCTCCGGAATTATGGGTCAACGCCAGCACGGCAACGATTTACCGCCATGCCGAAGACCGCCCGATGACTGAAGGCGGCGGAGAGGTGGGGCATGGATTTTCGGTAGAAGTCGCAAAAGCTTGGGA
Organism: Planococcus sp. CP5-4_YE; assembly: GCF_019042655.1. GTDB lineage: Bacteria > Bacillota > Bacilli > Bacillales_A > Planococcaceae > Planococcus. The sequence goes on along the minus strand of NZ_JAHPZO010000009.1, from coordinate 39,699 downwards.
AGATAGCTTCTTTTCATTCCAATTGCCAAAAACGCGCCAAGTTGCCTTGCGCATCGCGATTGTCCTGGGAGACGGTGGTGTTATGGAACCGTACCGCAAGCTCGTGAGATATGGACTGGGCGGCAAGCAAGGCAATGGCCGCCAGATGTTCAGCTGGATCCATATTGAAGACTTGTACCGGACCATCCGTTTCATGCAGCACCGCGATAAACTCTCAGGCGTCTTCAATGCGTCTGCCCCAAATCCTGTCACGAATAAAGAATGGATGAAAGCACTGCGGCGATCGATGAACCGGCGAACGGGGCTTCCGGCGTCAAAATGGATGCTTAAGACAGGGGCAGCCGCGCTTCGGACCGAAACCGAATTGATTCTAAAAAGCCGCTGGGTTGTACCGGAGCGGCTTGTGCGTGAAGGCTTCCGCTTCCGCTATCCGGGTGTCGGAAGCGCATTGGCTGACTTGAATAATAGACAGACTTAAAGGCATTCAAGAGAATGTCTTTTTTTGTGCGCACTCTTGCACCAGGTAGGGTATGCTAAAGACAAACAGACTTTGGGGGAAACAGATATGAAAGAACGCTTAGATCCGATCCATGCAGCAAAAGTATTTGTCGAAACGAACTTCCGTCATTGCCGTGGGGCATTGCTTGCAGGCAGCGTCGTGCGCGGGCAAGAGACGGCGACATCAGACCTCGATATTGTCGTGTTCGATGAAACTTTGATGAATTCATACCGCGAATCCCTGATTGCGTTCGGTTGGCCGATTGAAGTCTTCGTCTACAATTTAAGTTCGTATAAAATCTTTTTCGAAAATGACCGTAAAGCCGCCAAGCCGAGCATGCCACGCATGGTCAGCGAAGGCATCATCCTGAAAGATTCAGGCATCATGGAAAGCATCCAGCAAGAAGCAAAAGCATTGCTCGAAGCAGGGCCGGAAGCGTGGAGTTCGGATACGATCCGCACGAAACGCTATTTCATCACTGATGTGCTGGACGACCTGCGGGGCAGCGATGACCGGAAAGAGCGGCTGTTTTGCGTCAACACGCTTTCGGATTTGGTGAGCGAATTCATTTTGCGCACCGAGCAAAAATGGATCGGCTCATCCAAATGGGTGATTCGTTCACTCGAAGCGCATGACCATGAACTGGCGGTACGGTTCGTCGAGGCGTTCGAGAACTTTTACCGGACCGATGAAACGGCGCACATTATCGAATTTGTCGAAAGTGTCTTGGAGCCTTACGGAGGCCGCTTATTCGACGGATTTTCGATCGGGAAAGCAGAAGCTGAGAGGACGACGGAAAAGCTTTAAAGTCGTGATTTGGAAAGTAGATGCATCATGTAACTCATACAACTGGGCGTGTGAAACGAAGTGAGAAGAAAAGCTTCCGCTTTTCGACTACGTTGCAGGGGCACGCTTTCCGGAGGGCTCGCACTGAGCCGCTTCGTCGCTGCGCTCCTGCAGGGTCTCAAATGTCTCGCTGATCCTCCCGGAGTCGGCCCCTTCCACTTCGTCTCTAGTTTTAGAGTATAGGGCCTCTTCTTCAGCATACTCAATATGAGATGTAGAAGAGCATTATGCTTTGCAGCTCAAGTTGCCCTAATCACAGGGCTTACAATTATTCAATCAAGTACGCCTATAATGAAATTAAATTCGCCGTCCAGTGAACATCAAGGCGGCGAATTTTGATGAAAAAAATAAAACCTTTCTATATTAACCGAGAGCTTTCATAAAAAAACACCGCTATCAGCGATGTCAGTTGTCAGTAGTTAGTAGTAAGTTTTCAGTGTGTCCGTTCCATGAAATTTCTACTTCTATTTCCTCATCCTCTTGTATAACTGAGCATCCTCCACAAGAGCTGTTGGCAATGCTAGCAACGTTATCGGATAACATTACGCCTGTACCTTCTGAACCTCCTGAATTAGCTTCAAGTTTGTACTCGATTGTTTCAGGGGCTTCACCCTCGCCGGTAAATTTAACAGTTCCGTCTTCTACTTGGTTCGTTCCATTCGAAACGTCTACCACATAAAATACGTCCCAGTTTTGACTGCTGCCCGAGAAGTTGTATCTATCGCCATCTACACATCCACTTAAAATGAATAGAAGCAACAAAAGCCCACTTATTTTTTTCACAAATCTTCCCCCCATCCAGTATTTGGAGTTTGTTTAATGGCGTCAATTTCCTCTTCTTCATTATTATACCTTAAAATTCAGAAAACATTTACTATTATTTAAACAATAACAAGCTCTAGGTGAGAAGATTTTTTAAGGAATTTTAGTATAAAGTCTATCAACAAAACCGCCCAGACGAATCTGGGCGGTTCTTTTAATACATTTCCAAACGCTGCAATTCCTGTCCGTTTGCATCGAGCAATTGGAGCGGGATCGGGCGTTCTTGTGGTGCGTTTTCGATAAACCACACCGCTTTTCCGGACAAACTGGTTTCTTCCAATAATTCGATTGGGAAGCGCTCGCCCAGCAATAATTGATCAGCCGGAACCTCACCGACCTGGACGTGGCGCCCATCAGACGGATCAAACAATCCGTAGACCAAGTCATCGCTGCTCATATAGCTGTCGATGCGGTCGGGATTATCGAGTGAGGGGATAGTGGCTTCGCTTCTCGTCTCGAGGCGCCAGCCGAACCAGGATTCTGTTGCCGTCACTGCCCCGAAGTGGTCATCACCGCGGATGAAGAAAAACAGCGCGTGGCCATTCAATTCGTAGACGGGCGTCAACACAAGGTCATCATCGCCATCACGGACGGCTTGTTCCGCCGTATCGACCGTATCCGAACTCCATACGAGTGCAATGATCAGCGCCGCGGCAAGCACAAGGCCCAGCAGTACAAGCATGCGTTTTTGAATTAGGTTTTGCAGGGTCATCCGCCATTTCCCCTTCCGTTTCACGATGCTTCCATTATACGGTATTTCGTCGGATAGGGTGAAATGAAAAAACAATCCAAAACGTTTCAAACGTTTTCTGGAACGGTGAAAACAGAGATGGCTCATTATGAACAACCAATGGTGGCACCATTTTACATGAAAACTGAGTAGGCGTATGCAGTGGTTTGTAGAAGCGTCCGCTCGTAAACCCTTCTGCTCAATAATGCTGCGCATTACTTTCGCAAAGATAATGTCTCCCGTAGGTCGACCTTATCTTTCCAGTGGATCAGCGAGACGACCGAGACCCCGCAAGGAGCGAAGCGACTGAGGAGGCTTGGGCGCGAGCCCACGGAAAGCGAGCGGTAAGCTTCGGAAAACCAGGTTTATCGATTACATAAAAAAACGCCCGGATGCGCCCGGGCGTTTTTCGTCAGTCTTTTTCCGTCAAGAACGTAATAACCGCAAACAATAAGAACGCGAGCAGTAAAATTGTGCCGCCGACGATAAAGAAAACCAAGATGAAGGTTTCGTTCATATTGAACGGGTTCAAATTATAGAACCACATCCCGGCAGTTAAGCCGACTGCGCCGATCATCGCGAGAAAGCCGTGGATGGTGACGAGCTTTTTGTATTTGACGGTATACAAGCGGTAGAACACGCCCCAGGCAAAAACCGAAAGCCAGCCAACGAGCAGGATGTGGGCGTGAATCGGGCGCAGCGCGTAATCCATCTGTCCCGCCATATGCGACCCGAGATAGGTCCCGATGAACCCGAAGATGGCCGAAAACTGGATCAAGCGCAAGCTCCATTTTTTCTCCAAGGTATTGTTGCGCGGTGTAACTGTGTTGTTCATGTAAATCCTCCTATAGCTTTTGGGAACAGCGACAAATATTCCGCTGGATAGCCCCTAAGTTCATATGACTGTATCATACCGCACGAATATAAACGCTATATGAACGGGGCGTGACAGATCATCGACAATTTTCTTTACGGCGTTTCGTTTTCCGCCAGTGGTTCAGTCATTTCAAGCTTGTCCGCTTGGTTCTTCAAGCCTTTAGCGAGGCGGTAGATGATCCAAGCGATGAGCAGCGCACTGATAATCATAATGATAATATTCGCAAATGCTTTTGCCTCGATATCAGCAGCAGTCGTTACGATAAACCAGTCGATCGCAAAGAATTGGTCGATCGGCACATAAATCGATAAGGCGGCGAGCGCATTATTGAGCATATGCACCAAGATTGGCAGCAACAAATTGCCGGTGCGCAAATACAGGAGCGACGCGATGATGCCGAATAAAAATGCGCCGACAAAATCGAGATGCAGCACGCCGAACAACAAACTCGAAATCAAAATGCCGCCCCACATTGAAGTTTTCGCCGCGAAGCGGGTCAAGAACACGCCGCGGAAAACGAATTCCTCGACGATCGGCGCGAGAATCACCAGCGTCAGCAGCGTGAAATATTCATAGCCGACACCACCCGGCGTTTCGATCGGCTCGAGCAATAATTCCGCAAGCCATGGAAACGCTGGCGAGATGATGGCGAGCTGCAGCCAGAACATCGTCAGCGAAAAGGCAATCGACACCAACACGATGCCAATAATGCTTGGAAGCCATGGTTTAATGCCCTTGGTGGTCAACACTTCGCTGAGCGACCAATCGGGGTTTTTGCCCCAATAATGATGGAAGAAAAAGTACGGTACTATAATATAAAAGGCAATCTGCACCGCGATTTCAGTCGTGACGGGATCCGCGCCGATGAGCACGAAAATGACCAGAGTCGCGATGACGCCGAGGATAGTGAAGAGAATCAAATAACGCGATTTCATTTCAGCAAACATAAATGGCCTCCTTTTCTTCCTTAATTATACGGAAGATGGGGCGGTTTGTTTCATAATGAACGAGATTCTTCTTAATTAAAGGAGTCAATTTCTCGCTTTCGCGCCCTTAATCCCGAAATTTTCGTATTGAAGCAAGCGTTTTCAGGGTAAGATGGTAAAAAGGGCTAAGGAGACGGAGGGGTATCAATGGGCAAAAGGAAGCTGTGGATGATCGGGATTGGCGCGGCGTTTGCGCTTGCGGCGTGTTCAGATGAGGAAGCGGAAGTGCCGGTGCCGGAAGAGGCGGAACCGGAGACGGTCGCATCGCCTGAACCGCGCGCAGAAGAATTCATGGAATTGTGGCAAGCGGGCGAATACGACACGCTGTACGAAGAATTTCTGACCGACCGGGCCAAAGAGGCATTCGGCGAAGAGACATTCATCGAGTGGCAAGTGGAACTCGAAGAGCAATTGTCGCTGTCGGAACGCGAGATCGATTGGCAGTTGGGCGAAGGGCCGTGGCTGAAAAATGAGCCGGCGGATATTCCGTTGACGGTTTCTGTCGATAGCCTCGTCGGGGAGATTGAATTCGCCAAGACCTTGAGCTTTGTCTACGAAAAGACAGAAGAAAACGAAGCGGGCGAATGGTTCGCAGAATGGGATCCTTCCTTCATTTTACCGAATCTGTCTAAAGGCGATAACGTCTTTGTGCAAATCAGCGATACCGAACGCGGCGAAATTGTCGACCGCAACGGCAATGTCATTGCCGGCAATACGGATGCCTACGAAATCGGCGTCGTGCCAGGGAATTTTGACCGCGATGATTATACGGAGCGACTCGCCGGGCTGTTGGATTTGACCGTCGAAGACATTGACGCAGAACTCGACAAGCCGTGGGTCGAACCGCATCATTACGTCCCGCTTGGAACTGTTGGGCCGGAGCGCGAAAAATTGAACCAGCTGTTCGCGATTCCCGGCACAAAGCGCACGAAAGTAAAAATGCGCGATTACCCATATGGCGAATCGATGGCGCATTTGACCGGCTATATCGCGCCGATTACCGCTGAACAACTGGAAGAGCGCAGCGGGCAAGGATACGGCCAAGGGGATATCGTCGGCCGTGAAGACTTGGAAGAAATCTTCGAAACCGAATTGCGCGGAAAACGCGGCGGCAAGATCTTGATTGAAAAGACCGCCCAAAACGAAACGATCACCGCCGTCGATAACTCCTCGGCAGCAGGTGAAACAATTGTACTCTCGATCGACGCCGATCTGCAGCGGGAAGTCTATCAGGAAATGGGCGGGGAACCGGGCACGGCCGCTGCGGTCGACCCGTATACGGGCGAGACGCATGTGCTGGTCAGTTCGCCGGCTTACGACCCGAATGATTTCATTCCTGGAATTAAGGAAAGCCGTTTCCGCGAACTCACGGATGATCCCGGCCAGCCATTCTTCAACCGGGCGGCTGCGACTTATCCGCCGTCTTATGTGATGCAACCAATCACGGCGGCCGTTGCCATGAAAGAAGGAACGCTGAATCCTGCGGAAGGCATCGAAATTGACGGAGAGACGTGGCAGAAATACCCGTCTTGGAACGATTTCCGCATCACCCGGCCGAATCTGGGTGTTAAAAATCCGATCGACTTGGAAAAAGCGCTCGTCCATTCCGATAGCATCTACTTTGCGATCCAAGCGACCAATATGCAGGACGATAGCTTCTTAGAAGGCTTAACTGAATTCGGCTTCGGCGCGGCGTTCGATTATCCGGTGCCGCTTACGGCTTCGCAGATTTCGGAAAGCGGCACGTTCGGATCGGAAGGACAGCTCGCGAGTTCCGCCTCCGGACAGAGCCAAGTGCGCGTCAACATCCTCCATGCCGCAGCTATGTACGGCAGCTTTTTAGCTGATGGCGAAATGAAAAAACCGATTCTTTTAGGAGACGCAGAGGAAGAAAACTTGAAGCAAGAGCTCCTCAGCCCAGAGCAAGCGGAATTAGTCCGCGCCGCATTTGTTAAAGCTGGCGAAGAAGATGGCCATGGCCTTGCAGGCAAGACGGCTGTCATCAAAACCGATGACGGCGATATGGGCTGGTTCGCCGGCTACGACCCGAACGTCGGCAATTTATCGGCAGCGGTCATGATGGAAGATAAGGAAGACGCGGCGGCTATCGCGGGCACATTGTTCAGCGATGACTAAACAGGGAGAGGTGGACATGAAAAGCTTTGCGACGCACGACGAACAGCTCGTGATCTTGAAAAGCCGTGGACTCATTGTAGAAGACGAAGCGGCCGCAAGACGCGTGCTGTCGCGCGACAATTATTACGCACTTATTGATGGCTACAAGGAGCCGTTCCTTGAGCGCGATGAAACCAAAAACCCGTATAGTGAAGAACTCTACGAAACAGGGACGACGTTCGGTCATATTCTCGCGCTGTACCAATTCGACCGCAAGCTGCGTTTGCTTGTGCTCGGTGAATTGTTGAAGTTCGAGCGCAGCATCAAATCCAAGCTCGCGTACCGGTTTTCTGAACGCTATCCGGAAGTCGACAGCTTCCTCGACAACGAGAACTACAGCCCGGACGACATCCATTTCCATGAGCGCGACCGTATCACGGCAACGCTCAATAATTTGATCGAAAGCCACAGGAAGCGCCACCGCGTGCGCTACCCGGAGCTCCGCGAGTTCTACGAAAAGCACAAGAACTTGCCGCTGTGGGTGCTTGTCAATTTCCTGTCGCTCGGCCAGATTACGAATTTTTATACGGTTATCGACCAAGACTTGCGCACGCGAATCGCGCAGGATTTCGCAGACGACGCGGGCGAACACGGCATCAAACTGGGCGCAGCGGAACTCGACGAAATCCTGTCGATCGCTTTCCCGTTCCGCAATAAGGCAGCGCATGAAGAAGTGCTGTATTCGTTCAGGCTCAGGGCTCCTCTTGAACTTGCTCGCCTAGAAGCGCAGCTGCATCAGGAAAAAGGCTATATCACTCGTGGGACGACGGCTTCGCTCATCAAGTTGTTAAAAGTGGTGTCGCCGCCGGATGAGTATGAAGTGTTCACGCGGGAGCTGTTGGAATTGATTCGGAGCTTGGAAGAAGCTTTGCCGGAAAGGCCGTATGTGTGGATTATGAAAGATGCGGGGTTTCGCGAATAAGAAAAGGCCTGGTCCGCGGACCAGGCCTTTTGCATATTATAGACTTTGTGATTTTTGGTAGTTGCGTATGCTGCGTTCAATCGCTGGGCGCGTAATCGAGAACACCGCACAGCCAAGGGCAACGAGTACGATCACGGCGCCGACCCAAGCAGTGCTGGTGACGGAGCCGGTTTGCGTCAAGGTGAGACCGCCGACTGCAGATCCGAGCGCGATGCCGACTTGCAGCGCCGAGTTATTGAAACTCTGCTGAATGTCGGAGGTGGCCGGATCGGTTTCGATCAAATAGCTTTGCTGCGGCGGGGCAAGTGCCCAGCTGAGCGCGGCCCAAATGACCATCACCGGCAAGAATATGACGAGCGAGAAAGTCGTGAACGGAAGAACAAACAAACTGACGGCAAACGCCGAGATGACGATCAAAATGCTTTTCTTTGAACCGATCGAATCGGACATGGTGCCACCGATTGCACCACCGCTCACTGCTGCGATGCCGAAAATCAAATAACAAGCGCTGACCCAGAACGGGCTAAGCTGCATCGTCGTTTCCAAAAACGGCGTGAAGTACGCATAAACGGTGTAATGCCCGGCGAGCATGAATAGCGTCGCGAGGTGGGCAGTGCCGATTTTGGCACTCGCGACCGCTTTTAATTGCTGCTTGAGCGGAATCGCCGTGCCTCCAGGAATCGGCTGGATGTAAAGAGCGATCAAAGCCATCGAACCGAGTGATAGGGCGGCGATGGCGAGGAAAATGACACGCCAGCCGAACGCATCAGCGATCAAGATGCCAAGCGGAACGCCGAGCACGAGCGACGAGCTGATCCCCATAAAGATCAGGCCAATCGCTTTCGCGCGGTAAGGCGGCTCGACGATTTTTGCGGCAATCGTGAGAGACAACACGACGATGAGCGCCGTACTCGCTGCGGTAATGACGCGCGCGATGACCATCCATGTAAAGTCTGGGCTGAAGAAAGTCATGATATTCCCGAGGAAAAAGATGAACATGGAAATCAAATAGACTTTCTTGCGCTCAAAGCGACTGGTCGCAATTAGCAACACCGGTCCGGCGATTGCGTAAATCAAGGCGAATAAGGTGATCAACTGGCCGGCAGCGCTCACCGACACATCAAACTCTTCGGCAATGGTCGGCAAAATGCCGCCGACGATCAGTTCGACAAGGCCGACAGCCACCGTGGCCAAGGCTAAAATATAAACTTTCAAATTCATAACATACGCTTCCTTTCTCATTAAAAAATTCCATACAGTCAACTGATTCTTTTCAGAAAATAAAAAAATCCTGATTACAGAAAACGAAAAGATCGCTTTCTGTAATCAGGATTTTTCGGTTCCTGGTAGAGACCCTTAAGCCGTATTCTTAAGGTTATACAGATAGATTATGGGGGTTATTCACTTTGAACAGCTTACTACATAGACAAACTTTATGCAAGAGAATATACAATAGACGTCAGACCTCTAATGAAATTGAAACTTTTTACAAATAGCGGCGTAAAACAATATAAGAACGATAATCAATGGCACTAACGCAAGAAAATGGAACAATGAAAAGCATCAATATTACGCATTTTCTCATGAAAGATGAACAAGAGAATAAAACGAAAGAAGCAATCGATGTTGCGACTAGGAGGACATCGATAGTAAAGTAAGTGGCGGCATCAGGAGTCTAATAATTTCAGGACGGGGAGAATCGACATGAACTTCATCATTATCTTTTCATTAATTATCATGCTTGTAGGCATCTATCTAGTAACACTTGGCATCTGGGAATTACGGCTGGGGAATGACAGAAGCAAGTATATGCTGTATACATTTTCGGGCTTGTTTTTGATTTTCATTGTGCCTACGTTATTTACTGGAGGAGCTTTCTTTTTCTTTTAAGTCATTTGTAATATTTTGCCTTCCACTAGTCACAGAAACCGAAAGCCTGTATCGTAGATGATAACAAATCTACGGTACCGGCTTTTTTCATTTCAACAGGGATAGGGGAATACAGATGAACATACTCGTAGTCGAAGACGACCGGACGATCGCTTCCGGCCTGACATATTCGCTCGAACAAGAAGGCTTCACCACGGTGTTATGCCATAGCGCAAAAGACGCCACCGCAGCGATCGAACAGCAGCTCTCCGCAATCGATCTCTGCCTCTTCGATCTGTCTTTGCCCGACGGCAGCGGTTATGACTTATGCGCGCTCGTCAAAAAGAAACGCGACATTCCGGTCATTTTCCTGACGGCGTTCGACGATGAAGTGAATGTCGTCATGGGGCTCGATATGGGCGCGGACGATTACATCACCAAACCGTTCCGCGTGCGTGAACTGTTGTCGCGCATCAATTCCGTGCTGCGTCGCTACCAGCGTCATGCGCAGCCGAAAACGGTCGTCGAACTCGGCGACGTGCAGATCAACACCTCAGAAGGCAAAGTCCATAAAGCGGGCAATGAAGTTCTCCTCACCGCACTCGAATACCGCTTGCTGCTCATTTTCGCGAATCATCTCGGCCAAGTGCTGACGAGAGCACAATTGCTCGACCGCATCTGGGACGTCGGCGGCGATTTCGTCAACGACAACACGCTGACGGTCTACATCAAACGACTGCGCGAGAAACTCGAAGACGATCCTCAACAACCGACGCTCATCAAAACCGTCCGCGGCATGGGCTATAAGGCGGGTGAGTAAGGATGCTGCGCAACCGCGAAATCCGCTGGCTATTCGCCGCGCTCATCACCATCAGCGCACTTGGTACGATTCTCTCAGCTATCTTTGTTTCCTATACAGCCGCGTGGTTCGTGCTCGGTGTCTCGCTATTGCTGAGCGCAACAGCACTCGCTTTCACCTGGTGGCGCTACCGGGAAATCGAGCGCTTATCGGGTTTCCTGCAGCAAATCAGCAGCGGCGATTTTCAGCTCGATGTGCGCGACAACCGCGAAGGCGAGCTGAGCCTCTTGAAAACGCAAATCTACAAAGTGACGAAAATGCTGTCGGAACACGGTGCTCTTCTGACTGAAGACAAAGGCAAGCTGACAAATGCCATTTCGGATATTTCCCATCAATTAAAAACGCCGCTTACCTCGATGATGGTCATGGCGGATCTGTTACGCGACAGCGAGTTGGATGACGCGAAACGCATCGAATTCATCCGTAATCTCCATGTCCAACTCGAGCGTATGGACTGGCTCGTATCGTCGCTACTCAAACTATCGAAAATCGATGCCGGCACGATTCATTTCAAAAAAGACCGCATCCCGGTATCCAAGCTCATCGAAAAAGCGGTCGAACCACTGCTCATCCCAATGGACATTAAAATGCAGGAACTCCACATCGAAGGCGATCGGGACGCAGCGTTTACAGGCGACCTCAACTGGACGACAGAAGCACTCATCAATATTTTGAAGAACTGTGTGGAACATACCGGGGAAGGCGGCAAGCTCAGCATCCACTACAGCGAAAACGCGCTCTACACTGACATCCGGATCGAAGACAACGGCAGCGGCATTTCCAGAAAAGATTTGCCCTATATCTTCAAGCGCTTCTACAAAGGCGAAAACGCCGGCGACGACTCGGTCGGCATCGGCCTCGCCATGGCCTATAGCATCATCACCAGCCAAAGCGGCGATATCGAAGTCGCCAGCACACCAAACGAAGGCACCCGCTTCCATATCAAATTCTACAAGCAGGTGATCTAGCGCCTGCTTTTTTCTATGGAATGAAAAAACAGAAACTCCGCATCCGTGGAATTTCTGCTCAACTTTTTCATTTAAAATTGACGGTCATCCGGACGTGCTATTAAACCACCAGACGACCAGTGCCAAACTGACAACGCCCCAAGCAGTAACGCTCCATACCCACCAAATCATGTGTTTGGTATCTCTTGAAGCTGACTCGCTGTCCGGGTTTGCTTTAACATGCGCGAGCTTCGTCTCCATTCGTTTTTTCATCAAAAGGAATACAAGCAACCCGATAAGGATGAAACCGATCATGAACCACAATAAGAAATCCACGTTTTACCCCTCCTCTATTTTGGTGATTTGTTTCACTCTAAACCTGTGCAAACAAATTGAGCCGAATAGGAGTATTGATAATTAAATTGTAACATGAAATCAATATCTGGAAATTCCCTTCCACTTCAAGTGAACTAGAACAGACCTTTACCTAATTTTCCTTAAGTGACTCGATTGTCACCTAAGAGTCACCGGGCAGTCATGAACCCGCTCTATACTAATGTTATGTAAGACGATCTGGTGTTGGTGAAAGAACATCTTATCTAATTTAAGTGAATTTATTTTACACATAACTTAGTTGCACGGCGGATTCAAAGAGAGTAGTGGAGCTGTATAGAATCACCTCAGGCATATAGAGATATGGAGCAAAACGGCGCAGACTCCTTGGGGAGCAGAAACGGAGGTGGCTTTCCAACTCCGTTTCGACGAAGTGCTGAAATCCATTCGGGCGCTAGTCCGAATTAGTTCAGCGCAAGCCCCCAGGAAAGCAAGTCGTTTTGCGGAATATCGTTTGCAATGAAATCACCAAAATATGTTCAATTTATTCATAAACAGTAATCAAACGGAGGGTACACTCATGACAATCATGGAAGTGAAAAACTTATCAAAAGTATACGGCAAGGATGAAATGGCGGTCAAAGCACTCGACGACGTGTCGTTCACCGTCAACAAAGGCGAATTCATCTGCATCATCGGGCCATCGGGTTCCGGCAAATCGACTTTGCTCCACCTGCTCGGCGGCGTCGACCGCCCGACCAGCGGCAACGTGTCGATCGATGGCACGGATATCTACAAGCTCGACGAAACGCAGCTGGCGATTTTCCGCCGCCGCCAAATCGGGTTGATTTATCAATTCTACAACTTGATCCCGATCTTGACGGTCGAGGAAAACATCACCTTACCAATGCTGCTCGACGAACAACGCGTCGACAAACACCAATTCAGCAAAATCACCGGAACGCTCGGTCTCGATAAACGGCTCGACCATTTACCGAACCAATTATCCGGCGGCCAGCAGCAGCGCGTCTCGATCGGCCGTGCGCTCGTCAGCAACCCGGCGATTATGCTCGCGGATGAGCCGACCGGGAACCTCGACAGCAAAAACAGCGAGGAAATCATGGAGCTTCTCAAAATGTTCAACAAAACCTTCAAGCAGACTTTGATTGTCATCACGCACGATGAACGCATCGCCTTGCAAGCGGACCGCGTCATTTCGATTGAAGACGGCAAAATCGCCAAAGACGAGGTCATCCGCTCATGAACATCGTCAATAAAGTCACCGTCCGCCACTTGAAGGAAAACAAACGGCGCTCGCTTGTCACCATTATCGGCGCGATCATTTCCGTCGCCATGATCACTGCGGTCGCAACGCTCGGCGTGTCATTTCTCGACTTGTTGATTCGGGAAGACATCGAACAAAACGGCGAATGGCATGTCCAGTATCAAGAAGCGACTGTCGAGCAGCTCCAAGCCATCGAGCAAGACGGCAATACCGAACAGCTCATCGTCACGAGCGACGGCTTTGCCGATTTTGAGAGCGCCAAAACCGATTCCAAGCGCTATCTCTATTTTCGCAATTTCGAAGCACAGGGAATGGAACATTTCCCGCTTGCGCTCACAGAAGGGCGCTTGCCTGAAAACGCCAATGAAGTCGTCATCTCGGAAACTTTAAACAATAGCTCCGAAGAGACCTATCAAGTCGGTGATACTTTGACTGCCGGCATCGGCGAACGCATGCACAGCTTGGAAAACCGCAAGCTCTCAGAGTTCGACGCCGTGCAGTTTGGGGAAGGCGACACGATCAACGAAGAACTGGTCGACGTAGAAGAGCAGACCTTCGACATCGTCGGCATCATCGAGCGGCCGGGCTGGGAAGTATCCTGGCTGCCGATGGTCAGCGTTGTCGGATTTACCGATACTGCCACTGCGGCAGCGGATGAGACCTTCGACGGCTATGTCGTCGCCTCGGAAATTAACACCGCTTTATTCGATGACGCCAAGGCGTTTGCCAACGAACAAGGCATCCTATCGGTCGATTTCAATTCAGATCTCCTGCGCTTATACGGCGCCACGCAAAACGATAATTTGCGGACGACTTTGTTCTCACTCGCCGGTATTATCATGGGGATCGTGGTCATCGGCTCGGTCGCACTCATCTACAACGCATTCGCCATCAGCGTCTCCGAACGCGCACGTCATCTCGGTATGCTCGCAAGTGTCGGGGCAACGAAACGGCAGAAACGCAACTCGGTGTTTTTCGAAGGGGCCATTATCGGCGCCATCAGCATCCCGCTCGGCATTCTCGCAGGGCTCGGTGGCATTTGGGTGACGTTCCAATTCATCAACACTTTCTTGCAAGGTGCGCTTAATGTTGATCAGCAGCTGGAAGTCGTCGTCACGCCGATGATGCTCGTCGTGGCAGTCGGCGTCTCGGCACTGACGATTTTAATTTCGACTTACGTCCCAGCGCAAAAAGCGTCGAAGATTTCCGCGATCGACGCCATCCGCCAAACGCAAGACATTAAACTGACGGGTAAAGCCGTGAAAACTTCAAAATGGGTGCGCAAGCTGTTCGGCCTGGAAGCGGAAATCGGCTTGAAGAACTTGAAGCGCAACCGCAAGCGCTATTTGGCCACAGTCTTTTCACTGGTCATTTCAATTGTCTTGTTCCTGTCGGTAACGTATTTCACCAATAACTTAAAAACCTCACTGGCCATGACGCAAAGCGATCTGCAATACGATATTCAATTGCACGGCGGCGAGATGGATACGGAGAGCCTCGAACAATACGCGGGTCTTCCTGAAGTAACCGAAGCGAGCTTCATTCGTCAGGCAGGAGGGGAAGCGCTAATCGCTCAAGACCAGTTGCCAGACGTTTTGCTCGAGCAGATCGAACGCGGTGAAGCCATGATTGAAGATGGTAAAGTTCAGTATTTTATCTCGGTGTATGCGATGGATAGTGAAAACTTCGAACAATACGCGGAACAAGTCGGCGTGGATGCGTCGAGCTTTGGCCAGGAAACGCCGCGTGCCATCGTCATTGATGAAGTGGTCTACCAAGACGGCATGTCCGGCACCATCAATGAATCGAAGACCATCAATGCAGAAGTCGGCGAGACAATAGAACTTCTTGGTAGCTCCATTAATGAAATGGGCGAGGAAATAGAACCGGAAGTGCTCGCCAATGTCGAAATCGCAGCATTGACGGATCAAGTACCCACTGGAGTCTCTACCTCTTATCCTGGCAGTGTCGACTTAATCGTCCCGATGGATGCACTCGATGAACTCGGCTTCATCGCTGAAGATACGTATCCTGTCATCTCACTCGCGACGAGTGACCCGATGAAGACAGAAGCGGAGATTTTGGAAATCAATGAAGCGGACGTCGGCATCTCCAACGTCTTCCAAAGGCGCCAGCAAGAAGAACAACTCGTCTTGCTCATGCAAGTGTTCACGTACGGCTTCATCACGCTAATCTCGCTCATTTCCATCGCGAACATTTTCAACACCATCTCGACAAGCATCCAATTGCGCAAACGGGAATTCGCCATGCTGCGATCAGTCGGCATGACCCCGAAAGGCTTTAATAAAATGATCCGTTATGAAAGCCTGTTCTACGGCGTCAAAGCCCTCGCATATGGATTGCCGATCAGTTTCGCCACGATGCTCGCGATGCATTTCGCACTCAACCAGACCTTCAGTTACGGGTTTGCGGTCCCTTGGGGCAGTGTCGCCTTTGTCATCGTCGTGATCTTCTTGATTGTCGGTGCGGCAATGCTTTACTCGATTGCCAAAATCAAGAATGACAATATTATTGAAAGCTTGAAACAGGAAAATGCATAAGGAAAACGCGCTCTGCCGGTTGGCGGAGCGCGTTTTTTGTATAGAACATCAAATTCTGCGAACGGCGTCTTTCTTGCGGAAAACCCCCATCAGCAATAACACCAAGCCGATGATAAACGTGCTGGGGTACAGGATGGCCAGCATCGCCACGGCAGCCCAACCACTTCGCTCGTAATGGGCATAGCCCATACTGACGAGCCAAGAGAACAACGGGCAAATGACAAACATTGTCGTAATGCCCCAAATGACGTATTTGCCTTTGCGCGAATAGCCTTTACCGAACTGATAGGCGAGAAGCAGCGAGACGAGTAAGATGCCACTGGCTGCAAAATATTCCATATCGAATAGCCTCCTTCTGATGGATGCCAATCTAGGGTGAGTTTCTGTTTAGTTGGTTCTATTTTAACACAAATTCCCAATTATTGAAGTTCTGCTTGAAGATCAGTTAGCTATCACATCAGAAAAGTTTCCAGGTATTCCCTAAGGGTAATAGGGGAGTAGAGCTAGGAGGAGAAAAAATGAACAACCGATGGAAAAATGCGTTATTGGTGATACCCATTTATGGCGTAGTCGCCTTTATTATGGGTTACATCATAGAAGGAAAACCTGTTTGGAATCTGGTGATCAGTTCCGTCATTGCTGGGTTTCTTCTTTCTGTATTTATTTGGCCTCGCATGGAGAAGAATCGGCTAGCAAAAGAAAAGAAGAGACAAAACAGCTTGGAGGATAACTGAAATGATTAACCTTATAGTAAAAGCCATTACATGGGCAGTGGCATATGCCGCCGTAGCGTTTACGGTGAGTTACATATTTGGAGGCGAGCCGGATTGGTTCTTTGTTGTCGGCTCATTAATTGCCGGATTCATTCTATTCGGTGTGCTGCGGCCCATCGTCCAGAATAAGCGCCGCAAGAAACAGCGACGAATAGGAGAGCATATATGAGCTGGCCAAAACTTAAAGAACATCTGACAGAGCCGATTATTTCGAAGCAGAAAGATCCTTTGCTTATTTTCCCTTTGGCGGTTCTCGCCGCCTGGATTGGGACAGCAGTCTATCGAAGAAGTGGCATTTCCTACTTTGAGTACCTGCTGTGGATGGTTCCAGTCGCCATCATCGCTTTCGCTTTGTACTTTTTGTTAATTGTCTGGCTGAAGAAGCGAAGGGCGAAAAACAAAAAATGAGCTATCCCAAAAAGTGTCGATAGCCAACAGGAGCGTATAGAGCTAGGAGGAAGTGCATGAATAAACGAGTGAAGAACACACTAATCGGCACATTAATGTATGGCGTCATCGCTTATATCGTCACCTATATTTTAGACGGGCAGCCGGTATGGAACTTGGTGATCGGAATGGCGCTTGCTGGATTTCTATCCTATGGCTTTATTTTGCCGTATATGGAGAAGAAACGAGTGGAGAAAAATAACAAGCGGACGGGGGAAACCTAAATGACGAACCGTGCAGTAAAAGCCATTTCATGGGCAGTGGCATACGGCGCTATCGCGTTTTTTGTCAGCTACCTACTCGGTGGCGAACCGGGCTGGATCTTCTTTATCGGCTCTTTGATTGCCGGATTCATCGTGTATGATGTGCTGGGGCCTGACGCTCAGAACAAACGCCGCAAGAAACAACAGCAAGCAGGTGAGATATGAACTGGCCAGAAATCAAAGAACATCTGACAGAGCCGATTTTTTCGAAGAAGAAAGACCCAATACTCTTTTTCCCCTTAGTATTTCTCGTCACTTGGCTCGGGACAGTCGTTTACCAAAGAAGTGGCATTTCCTATGTTGAATACATATTGTGGCTGATCCCGATCGCGCTCGTCTTTTCTGCCTTGTACATTTTGTTGATTGTCTGGTTGAAAAAGAAACGGGCGAAACGCACCAATGAATCATAAAGAAAGCGCGTGTCTTCTAAGAGACTCGCGCTTTCTTTATGGTTTCATTCTTCAATCACTTGGTTCTCTTTGTCGTAAAAAGTAAAGGCGGCCGGCGCTGACGAGTGAATGGCGTCTGGTAGCTTCGCGTACTCAATGAGGTAGGGGTCACTAGCTGTCGAAAAACTGTATTCCAATTGAGCGGCTCCTAGAGTTTTCAGGGTAACTTGAGCGATTCGCAAGGAATCATTTGTGCCAACCAACACACCGTAAGTTCCATCACTTGTCGGGATGTCCAGATACGTGAAGCCAGGAACAGTCCCAATCACATTTATACGCAAGCGTTTGAGCCAGTCGAATTCATAATGCGCATACATTGTCGTCCCGTCACTCGCTTCCAATAAGGCGATCCAGCTTTCAGAAGCATCTATTTTCTTGATTTCTTTCAGTGAAAAGCGCTTGTCGTCTGAGTTGCTGCGGTAAAGTTCATCAAATGCTGCTTGCGCGTGTTCCTCTAAATTGGCATGAAGATTGTTGGCGTTGGCTGAAATGCTCAGCCCGTAGAATAAAATCGAAACGAGTATTAAAGATGCAAGAAACCACACAATTTTTCTGTTCAATCCAATGCCTCCTTCACCAGTCAGTTGCGTCTAGTTATTCCATTCATCATACATCAAAGTAGGCGAAATAGAATATATCCTTAAAACAATTCAGCGGACCAGCCGCCTTCTGAATGAGCGTTAGCCAGTCAATAATATTTCTATTTTCATTGATTGAACGACTTGAATCATCATTTTTTAATCTCAACAAAAAAATTTACAAATCGCGTGAAAATTCTATTCTACAAATGAGCAGTAAGTGCTATTATATGTAAGATATTCCAAATCGAGAGGGAGAAAATGATGAGCAGGACGAACATTCAATCAGATAGAGAGAGCATTTATTTTATTCTTAGCGTAATTTTTAGTGTGTTAATTTATGTACTGGCAGCCGTCTCCATTATCGGGATCGGCATCGCTTTGACGGTTTTCGCGTTTTTGTTGTTTGCCAATGCGGTGATGCTTGGGTCAATCCGCGGAAACGGCGTGCGCATTCACGAACGCCAATTCCCGGACGTTTACGAACGTGTGCAGACCTTGTCGGCGCAAATGGAACTCGATAAAGTTCCGGACGTTTTCGTCATCCAATCTGAAGGCGCGCTTAACGCATTCGCGACACGCTTTTTCGGCCGCGACATGGTCGTGTTGTACTCGGAAGTGTTTGAACTGGCGCGCGAGCAAGGCCAAGACGAACTGGACTTTATCATCGCCCACGAACTGGCTCACGTAAAACGCCGCCATGTCTGGAAAAACTTATTGATTTTGCCGGCAGGGTTCATCCCATTCCTAAGTACGGCGTATAGCCGCTCATGTGAATACACATGCGACCGCCAAGCGGCCTATGAGATTCAAAATGCTGCCGCTGCGAAACGCGCATTGACGCTGCTGGGCATCGGCAAGAAAGCTTACGTCGAAGTAAACGAAGACGCTTACCGCGAACAAATCACGACGGAATCGAATGCATTCGTCTGGCTGGCCGAAGTATTGTCGACGCACCCGCGTTTGCCGAAACGCATCCAATCGATCGACTGGTTCAGCAGGGCCGACGTCAAATACTACCAGCCAAAACACGGACAAATAGCTCTTG
Organism: Planococcus sp. CP5-4_YE; assembly: GCF_019042655.1. Taxonomy (GTDB): domain Bacteria; phylum Bacillota; class Bacilli; order Bacillales_A; family Planococcaceae; genus Planococcus. The sequence goes on along the minus strand of NZ_JAHPZO010000009.1, from coordinate 20,430 downwards.
GTGCAACCGTACTCGCCATCGTCATGAGCTTGGCTTATGCCGGGGTCATTAGCATATTTGCCACGACGGCTGCTTTTGCTGACCAATTCTTACTCGGATTTGAAGATGGCTTCTACGAGGAAATGTATACAGTCGAAGGCGAAACCCCGCTCATGGCCGCAGCCGCAGGGGGTGATGTGGCCGGAGTCGAACAAGCCCTCACTGACGGTGAGGACATTCACGCCAAAGACTCGGAAGGCTCTGACGCCTTAATGTACGCCGTCCACTGGGGTGATCCAGAGGTCATCCAAACATTGCTGGATGCAGGGGCCGATGCGAACACATCTGATTATTACACGACGGCTTTAGCAATTACCGTCATGTACGAAGATTACGAGAGCGCCAAGCTGCTTATCGAAAACGGAGCCGACCCGGCATTTAAAGGACCAGACGGCTTGAGCGCTATTGACGAAATGGGCATGGATTCCGAAGAAGAGTTCATGGAAATGCTAGAACAAGGATATTAATAGACTTCAGAAAAACAAGCGTCGATCGCTAACAGATCGACGCTTGTTTCATTTCTACGCTGCCATCATCCCCATCCACATGATTGATGTCCCATTCACAATTCCCTTCATTTTCCCACTCCACGGCGTAACGCCCAAAGCGATAGTCGATCGAAATCACTTCGGCTGTCCCGAATGAATTAGTATGAAGTTGCTCGATGATCGCGATGGCTTCAGATTCAGTGATTTGCGGTTGTGGCATGCAGCCGAAGAATAAAATCAATAAGCGTAAACTCAAGCGTTTCATCACGCCACTCCTTTGAATGCTAGACGGCCTGGTACTAAGAAAAGTTACCTATTCTATCAAAAATTCGGCTAAATATGTTAACTGCTTGCTATAGGTGGGTAATGATTAAGTAACACCCATTTAATTGGTAATTATAAAGTCTTTGGTGAATCATTGAAAATCAGCAAGGAAGAATAAAGCTCAAAATCCCAACTAGAGAGGAATGGTTGAAATGAAAAAATTCGCAGCAATCATCTTCGCAAGCGGACTGGCATTGTCTGCATGTTCAGGCGACAGCGAACCAGAAACAGAACCGCTCGAAGAAAATGATGGCGCCGATGATGTAATGAGCGATACAGAAGACGGGGAAGAGGAAGAAGAAGAGGAGTAATAGAATCCAAATATGAATAAAAGATATTCAAAAAGCTCGCAGCAAATGCGAGCTTTTTAGCGTTCTCTATTCATCATGTCTTTCAAGCGTTTTGCAGAATCAGTGAAGACTTCTTCATCAGCCCGATTTCCTGTAGCCAAGATCCAGACGACCTCTAGTTGGTCTTGTTTTTCTCCAGTTAATCGGTAGACGATTCGTAAACCGGCTTGCTTGAATTTCAATTCGCGGCAACCTGTTAACACGCTGCCACGTTTATTAGAGAGAGGCTTGCCGATTTCATCTGCGCGAAATCTTAGTTTGGCAAGGCCTTTGTCAACCAAGTTGCGGCTGCTTCCGTCCAATTTACTATATTCTTTCTGTGCTTTTGGATGAAAGTTTAAGACAAACTTGTCCTCGCTCATATCACTCGAACAACTCGTCATCGGAAATGTCATCTGGATCGATTGCCATGATTCGTGCGTAGCTCTCTTCTCCAACAGCTTCCCGAAGCGGAATCGTTTGTTCAGGATGTGCCTCAGCTTCAGCTGCTCTTCTTGCGATCTCTTCATACCAATTCAGTTCGCGGTACGTTTCTAACTCTTGGTACATTTTTTCGTATTGCGCATAATCTAAAATAACGGAATCGATTGTATTATTGGCGGAAATGAACTGAGGTTCTTTTTTAGCTGCCGCCCGTATGTGAGCCAATTGTTTTGCTGCCTTGGAAGCAGAAGTAATCTGGTCTACGTTGAATTGCGGTTTTTTGGGAGTGTCAGTGGCCATAAGGTTCAACTCCTTTATATTTGCTTTAATTATAGCAAGCTCCATGTACATTTGACAGTAAAATATACCGCTATTTTTCACGTTAAATATGACGGTATATTGATTGCGGAGTCAATCAATTATAGTGAAAATGAAACTTCAGCTTCTCGGTCAGAAGTTATCAGGCCGCCTTGTGAAAAGCCCGTCTTGTTGGTAAAATTAGGCACAGTATAATAATAATAGTATTAAAATATCAATTGATTAGCCTCTCTAGTCAACAGAAGCTGAGACATTAGAATAATGAAAAGAGGTGTTCATCTTGGAAACCATTACTGCTACGGATAAAGCGAAGAATTTCTTCGAGTATATGCTTGCATTGAATAACTTGGTCGGGAAAGTCATCCGAGATTACTCGGAATATGAGAAGAATTGGAACCTGGATGACATGAAGCTATTGGAAGGCTGCTTCGTATTTGACGAATGCCATAATGAAGAGAACTTAATGGAGATCCACAGGCCGACAATTACTGAGAAAGACACGACACCTCCAGTGCCTCACGCCATATTTAAAGACTGGCTGAGCTTTGATCCGAAAAAGGAAAATCAAAAGCCTTCTTATGTAGTAGGGAAACAGGTCGAGACAGCGAATGGTGAGAAAAAAGAAGAACTGTTTATCGATGACAAAAAGCGCATGCACGCTTATGGTACTTGGACAGCACAGTGGAAAGAATGGGCTGAGAAGTTGAAAGAGAAAAAACGCATTTTAGAAAAATACGAAGAGTTTTTTGATCTTATCACCCAGCTTGAAAAAGAAGGGGAGTCCTTGGAGTTCATTTATGGCAAAGGCCTCTTTACTTGGAAACATCCAGACCCAAAAATCGGCACAATCCGTTCGCCGCTATTAACGAGCAAAGTGGAGCTGGATTTGGACTCTGTAAAAGGGATTATTTCTGTGAAACTCGTCGATCAAGCAGTTGCTGTGGAGCGGGAAATTTTCTCTGGGATATCCATTCCGAATGTTCAAACGATCAATGGTTTGTGGAGAGACGTCCAGACACGTGAGATTACTGACGATATGAATGACTTCTTCACGCAATTCATTCAAACCTTTGATGCTAATGGAAGATTCATTGACGGCCAAACAGCTAAGACGCCAATGGAACATCCATCTGTTTATACTCATCACATGCTTTCACTGAGAACAAAAAATGCACGTGTGCTGCGGGACGACTTAACTCAAATCATTGACGGCATTGCCAATGATGAACTGGAGCTGTCGGATACAGTTGCTTCCATTATCGGTGAACGAGTCGAAAATGCTCCTGAAGAAAATTCGACAGTGGAAACCGAGGAAGTAAACAATTTTGAAGACGATATCCTCTATTTTCCGCTGGAATCCAATGAACAGCAAAAGGCCATCATCAAGCGTATTTCGCATCATCAAGGCGTAACTGTACAAGGGCCTCCTGGTACTGGGAAGACCCACACCATTGCAAACTTGGTTTCCCACTTTTTATCTGAAGGCAAGAAGATCCTTATCACCAGCCAAAAAGAAAGCCCGTTGAAAGTATTGAAAAACAAAATCCCTCAAGAAATCAGGGACTTGTGCGTGCCGGTACTTGGCGGCGGGCGTGAATCATTGCAGGAAATCGAGCAATCGATCCGCGTCATCGGCGAGAAGCTGGGCGAACTTGATGTCGATCGTCTGGAAAAGGAAATCGCACGCGACAAAGATGCCTTAAAACAAAGCAGACGCGACGAAGCGACATTGAAAAACCAATTAAAAGCATATGCTGAAAAAGAAGGGACCATTCTCCAATACAAAGGAGAAAAACTCTTCAAATACGATGTAGCAAAACGTCTAGCCGAATCGGAGATCGATTACAGCTGGATTCAAGACGAGTTGACGATGGACCAGACCTTCCCGTTAAACAATGTCGACTTCACTGAATTATGGGCATTGAAAAAAGAGTTGGCAAAAGAAGACTTGCCGCTGCATCAACAACTGCTTCCTGAAGTCGGTTCTGACATCCAAAACAGTTCGTCTTTCACCTCTTTCCTAGATGCAGAAAAGCAATTAGAACATGCAAATGAACAAGGCAAGGCAATCCTTGAGAAATACAAATATCCGCTAGAGGAAAATGAACTCAAAATCCTTCAAAAAGAACTCGATGAAATCATCGGCATGTCTGCCATTACAGAAAATGGCCCTTTCCGTTTGATTTTGGATGATGTTAAAGCAGGTGGCCTTCGAGAAGCAAGATGGCGTGAGCTCATAGAGAAACTATCCGGAGCTAATGAAAGACTATTCGCTTCTTATAATAAACTCGTTGCATACCAAGTGAAGCTGCCAAACAAGAGCACGGAAGAATTAAAAGCGGATGTCGCGATTGCGAGAGAGCCGCTTGAAAACGGCAAAAAGCCGAACTTCCTGTTCTTTTTGACCAAAGGCAAGCAAACGAAATACTTGTTTGAAGACCCTGTATTAAACGATGCTTCCATCAAAACGCTCGGCGACATCGAAGTGCTGGAAATGTATTTGGAACACGAATGGGTGAAGAAAGAAGCCGCACGCTTATTGAATGCCAATATGGAAGAGATTGGCCATACAGCAATCGACGTCGAAGAAAGACGCTTCCCACATCTACTCGAAGAGCGCTTGAACGAATTGAAGCTCATCATGAAAACAGCTGATTCGACCAAAGCATTAAAATCCAAACTGACACGCTACAATTTATACCAGATCGATCTTTATTCAATTGACGAGTGCCAGCAATTAAGTAAAGACTTAGATCTCGTCATCAAACGGATCGAGTACTTGAAATGGGAAGAACAGTACAAGCAGGATCTGGGCAAATTGCAAACCTTGAGTGCGCAAACGGATATGCATCCGGTCATGCAGGAATTCAAGGAAGCTTATATCAATAGAGATGCCGTGAAATGGAACGAGTTATTGGTCAAGCTAGAGCAATTGCAGCAGACCAAATCCCAAGCGATCCGTTTCTATGAACTACTCGGCCAATTCAGCAAGACTTTGCCGCTGACAGCGAAATTGTATGAACTGTCTGTAGGATCAGCTGTCGAGAAACCTGAACACCATCTAGAAGCATTCGAACTGAAAAAGCTGCAGTCGTGGCTCGATGAAACAAAAGACATGAACATCACGCTGTTGAAAAAGCAGCTGGAAGAAGAACATAAAGAACAGAAGCGCTTGGTCCGCTCAATCGTCAGTGCGTCAACTTGGAAGAACCAAGTGCAACGGATTACGGAAGAAGAAAAACGAGCCTTGTCTGCATGGAAAACCTACATCAAGCGTTTCGGTAAAGGCAGCGGAAAGTCCGCCAAGCGCAATTTGCAAGGCGCTAGAGAAGAAATGAAAACCGCTCAAAGTGCCATCCCTGTGTGGATCATGCCAATCAACCAAGTGCTGGAAAACTTCCCGGTGACCAACGAGAAATTCGACGTCATCATTTTCGATGAGAGCAGCCAATGTGATTTGTTCGCGGTCAATGTGCTGCTGCGCGGCAAGAAAGTGGTCGTCGTCGGAGACGATGAACAAATCAGCCCGCAATCGATCGGCACGAAGCAAGACGATGTCTACGAATTGGTGCGCCGCCATTTGAAAGGCATACCAAACGCCGACTTATTTGATGGCAACTTGTCACTTTACGAGATCGCCGAACAAACTTTCCCGAAAGAAGGAAAGCTCATGCTACGCGAGCATTTCCGCTGCGTGCCGGAAATCATCCAGTTCTCGAACGATATGAGTTACGGCGGCGAAATGATCCCGTTGCGCTTGCCGCTCGATGAAGAAAAAATCGATCCGCCTGTCACAGCCATCAAAGTAAACGACGGCGTAATCGGTGAGCAGCGTGACATTAACGAAGCGGAAATCGATGCAATCGTCGCCGATATGGCAGAGATGGTAGAGGATCCGAAATTGAAAGGGCAGACATTCGGTGTCATCACCCTCCTTGGAAACCAGCAGCACAAACTGTTGGAAACAAGAATTCGCCAAGAAATCGGCGACCGAGAGTTCGTAGAGCGCAAGATCATTTGCGGGAATCCATATACATTGCAAGGGGACGAACGCGACATCATCTTCCTGTCCATGGTCACAGCGCCGAACCGGAGATTTATGGCCTTGACCAAAACTTCGGACAAGCAACGCTTCAACGTCGCCGCAAGCCGTGCGAAAAACCAGATGCGCTTGTACCATTCAGTGGACCTGGAAGACCTCAATACGGAAGACCTGCGCTACCGTTTGCTGAGCTATTGCATGAACCCGACTCGCTTGAATGAGCAAATGGCGAATCTGGAAGAGCAATGCGACTCGCCATTTGAAGTCGACGTGCTCCGTATGCTTCTAGCACGCGGCTATAAAGTCACACCGCAAGTCAAAGTCGGCCAGTACCGCATCGACCTCGTCGTCGAAGGGCTGCGCGACCGACTAGCCGTCGAATGTGATGGAGAGAAATGGCACGGCCCAGAGAAATTCGAAGAAGACATGAGGCGCCAGGAATCCCTGGAACGAGCAGGCTGGAAGTTCTGGCGTGTACGCGGCAGGGAGTTCTACTTTGATAAAACGAAAGCGCTGGAGAGTTTGTGGGTGCAGTTGGATGAATTGGGGATTGAACCACATGTGAAAAATGAGGATGATTATATTAAAGGTGAGTTACTGGGTGATATTGTAGCTCATAAAAACTAGTCATTCAGATAACAATATGCAGCAAAAAGGATAGCGGAATGTCGCTATCCTTTTTGCTATATAAATCAAGATTGCATTCAACTAAAACTAAAGTAGAATAAGAACTAAGTATAAATTAAATGCGAGGGGAAGCATGTGGAAGTTAAATTATTTTACCGTACCCAAAGAGACGTTGCTTCAGCAATCAACCAGTTGATAGATGCCTACTGGAAAGAAGAGATTATGGAGCAAAAGTTAATTGAAAGTATTAGCGTTATACATAAAAATAACCAAGAAAAATTGATCAAAGACAATAACTTCACTAAAATCATTCAACAGCATTGCGGAAAAAGAAGGTTAGTTATTGTTGGGAAGATTTTAGGAATGTAGTTAAGGATTGTTTTATGAAAGGCCTGATGGTAATGGAAACAGAGTTAAAATACACTTCTGCATTAACAGGAGCAGCATTCATGTTCTACGAATTTAAACAAGTGGCAATTTTAAAAGAAGCAGGACTTTCTGATACAGAAATTCGTAAGAAAGTTATAGATGAAAATCTCTTTCAGCATGAAAAAATTTCTAGTTTAAAAAGAGGTCTCCCTTATGTTTTAAGAAGAGTTAATGCTTTAGATGAGACATTGAGAAACATGGTCATCGAAGATTCAAATGAAGTTGGAAAAACTATTAATTTGTATGCAATTATGAAAACGAATCGACTTTTCTATGAATTCATGGAAGAAGTAATTTATGAAAAATTTCAGTTGAACAATTACAGTCTAGAGAAAAAAGATCTCAACACATTTTTTACAATGAAAATGGAACAGAATGAAAACATAGCTAAGTGGACAGAAGAAACAATTAAAAAACTTAAACATGTTCATTCGAAAATACTGATTGATATGGGAATGTTAAAGAATATGAAATCAGGAGAATTAAATCGAATTATCATGGATGAAAGAGTAAAAAACCATTTAACTGATATTGGTGACAGCAAATATGTACATGTCATTGGCGAATAGGAGGAAAAGCTTGTGGCTAATTTAAATTCGAGGCTCGACAAGATCATTCCGAAAATCAAAGAAGATAAATTTATCGAGGGACGTGGCCTCGGAAATGAAATCAGTTTCTATGTATTCGATTACAAACCGGAAGATGAATTGGTTGTCCGGGATTATGTGAAGCACATAAAAAAGGAATTCAACTATGAAGGCTCAGAAAGAAAAATAATCGAATTCGATCTTTACAAGTTGCTTATCGAAATCACAAAAGAGAAAAAAATCTTCGACCGAATATTTGAGATGGAGCAAAAACAAGGGAAAGACGCTTTGTTTAAAGCTCTTACTACGTTTGCAAATCCTCAAATATTTTTACAGAAGATAAAAGAACAGATGGATGGGCACGATATTGTGATTTTGACAGGTGTCGGAAAAGTGTTCCCGTTTGTCCGTTCGCATACGATCTTAAATAATTTGCAGGAAGTCATAGACAAGACGCCTGTCATCATGTTTTATCCAGGTGAATACAGTGAGCAGGATTTGCATTTATTCGGCAAATTTAAAGACGATAATTATTACCGTGCATTCCGGTTGGTTGATTAAATAAATTTGGGGGTTATTTTATGTTATTGAAAGACATGTTTCAGAAAGATATAGAACGAGACATTCGCGGAGTCATTAAAGTTGCTCAAACTGATGACGACAGCATCTATCAAGAATTGGATGAATATGTGGTTACTCGGGAATTACAGAAGCACCTTTCCAAGTTCTATGAAAATTATCAAAGAGGCGTGAACGGTTCGACTGATAAAATGGGTGTCTGGATTTCTGGATTCTTTGGTTCGGGTAAATCGCATTTCCTTAAAATACTTTCCTACCTTTTAGAAAATAAAGAAATTCAAAACAGAACTGCAGTAGATTTTTTTGATGAAAAAATTCAGGATCCAATTGTATTAGCGAATATGCAGCGAACAGCTGGCATTGAAACAGAGACGATTCTTTTCAATATTGATGCAAAAGCACAACTAGACAATAAATCAAAAGAAGATGCAATTCTGCGTGTATTTATGAAAGTATTTTACGAACATAGAGGATATTACGGTGACATTTCTGGTGTAGCGGAAATGGAAAAATATTTGGATAAGCAAGGTACATATGAAGTTTTCAAAGAATCATTCAAAAACCTAGCCGGCGAGTCGTGGGAAGACCGTCGTAACAGTTTCTATTTTGATAGAGATTACATTGTCTCTGCACTTTCGGAAGCCACAGATATGACTGAAGAATCTGCTGGTAACTGGTTTGATAATGGCGTTAATAATTATGAAATCAGCATCGAAAAGTTTGCAAAAGATGTAAAAGAGTATATCGATCAAAAAGGCCCTAATTTCCACCTGATATTCCTGGTGGATGAAATCGGCCAATATATCGGTGATAGCAGAAGCCTGATGTTGAATCTACAAACTCTTACGGAAGAACTAGGAACACATGCCAAAGGAAAAGCATGGGTCATGGTCACTTCACAGGAAAGCATAGATAGCATTGTCAAAGTAAAAGGGGACGACTTTTCACGAATTCAAGGACGTTTTGATACCAGACTTTCACTTTCTTCAATTTCAGTAGATGAAGTATTGAAAAAGCGTATCCTTTTGAAAAAGAACTATGTGAATGACAAATTGAAATTGCTTTATCCGGAGAAAAGTGCTATTTTGAAAAATTTAATCAGCTTCCGTGAAAGCACTGCTGATTTGCGCGGATATGACAACGAGCAGGAATTTGCGGATGTCTATCCATTTGTTCCCTATCAATTTAAATTACTGCAGAACGTTTTTGAGCAAATTCGTAAACACGGTTCTTCCGGCAAAAGTCTTTCTGAAGGCGAACGTTCTATGTTGTCTGCTTATAAAGAAACGGCATTAAGATATAAAGGGGAAGAGGAAGGATTCCTGATTCCTTTCCCTGCCTTTTATGAGACTGTCAAAGAGTTTTTAAACCCTACTGTTTCGCGGGTTATCGAAGGTGCGTATGAAAACCCTGCATTAAAAGATGATCATTTCAATATGGAACTATTGAAAGTATTGTTCATGGTGAAATACATTAAAGAGCTGCCGGCTAATATCGACAATCTGGCAACTTTAATGATTACAAACATTGACGAAGATAAATTGGCGTTAAAAGAGAAAATTAAAGTTTCACTTCGTAAGCTGATCTCTCAAACATTGATTCAAAAAAACGGTGACTTCTATTTATTCTTAACTGATGATGAGCAAGACATTAACCGTGAAATCAAAACCTTGAACGTCGATGAAGAATTAGTTAAACGCGAATTAGCCGATTATGTTTTCCAAGACTTATATGATGAGAAAAGATTCCGTTATTCTTCAGAATACCTTTTCTCTTTCAATCAAAAAATGGACGAGAAAAATTACGGCAATCAATCATCAAGTATTGGCGTTCAAATCGTTTCACCGCTTTCTGACCATTACCAGAAGTCAGAACAGGAACTTATGATGATGACGAGTGGCAGTGGAGAAATGATTGTGAAACTCGGCGGCAGTGAATTATATGTTGAGGAAATTGAAGAAGCAATAAGAATTGAAAGTTACCGTAAGAAAAAGAACATCACACAACTTCCGGAAAACATTCAAAATATCTTGAACAATAAAACGGCTGAGGCACGTGAACGTAAAAATAGAAGCCGTGCTTTATTGGAAGACGCGATTAAGAGCGGAACTTTCTTTATTAATGGGGACAAAGTAGAAATTAAAGGTTCCACTGTCAAAGAGAAGTTCAATGCGGCGTTTAAGATGTTAGTCGATAATATTTATACCAAGCTGAATTATGTAAAAGAGCATATGGAGAATGAAAGAGGTCTCATCCATATCTTGGCTTCAGACAATGACCAAATTTCTTTCGAAGATACGATTGGAACCTATCCTAATGAGTTAGCCAAGAAGGAAATCTTCGATTTTATCACTTTACAAAATGACATCCAAAAACAAGTCCGGGTAAAAATCATTTACGATAGATTTCAGGACAAACCATATGGTTGGAGACAATTGGACATTGCAGCAATGATTGCAAAATTATTAAAAGAACAGCGTATTCGTGTGCGTTATAATGCCGAATATTTGGAACCGGAACAAAAAACGACCACCTTAGTATCCATATTCAGTAAGACTGCTGAAGCGGAGAAAGCAATCATACTTAAACGGGTACAAGTTGATGAAGCGTTAATCCGTACAGCAAAACGAGTTGCTAAAGATGTTTTTAATAAAACTGATTTAGCTGATGATGAAGATGGATTAGTCAAAGATTTGCGATTTCTTATAGAAGAACAAATTGCCGAGATAAATGATTTGAAGAGTCAATATGAAGGCAAAAAGTATCCAGGGAAAAGCCTTTTAGACAAAGGGCTGGAATATTTTACTCAATTCCACAATGGATTAGACAACGCTTCATTTTTTACAAAACTGAAAGAATTAGAAGATGACCTGGCTTACTGGGAAGAAGATATCGTTTTAGTCCAAAGCTTTTTTGGCAGCAATCAAATTCGAATTTTCGACCAGGGGTTAGCAGTCTTCGAAAAATACAAAGAAAACCAAGCCTATTTAAATGGGGAAGAAATTGAATCTACAGTGAAAGATCTAGCATCAATTCTAGAAGATTCGCTTCCTTACAGAAAGATTAAAGATATACCTGAATTGGTTCACAAAATTGAAGAGCACATAAAGACAGTTTTGCTAGAGAAGAAGAAGAATGCTGAAGATAGAATTGCAGATGATAAGGTAAGCCTTACTTCCTTCTCCAGTCAATATGGTGTCAGTAACGAAACAAAGCAAGAGATAAGTTACTTCTATAAACATTTACTCGAAGACCTTGATTCTTATACGGACATTCATAGAGTGGAATCAAGTATCCTTAGAAGTTCTAATTTCAAAGTTCAAACAGAGAATAAAATCAATAGAGAACTTGAAGAATGGTTACGAAGAAAAAGAAAAGAACAAAAAGAACAAGAAGGCGGAACGATCCAAGATGGGGATGAACCAACTGAAATTCCGGTTCAGAAGGAATTTATCCAAGTACTGGAATTAATCAGTCCAACACCATTAACAACAGAAGCAGAAGTGGATCTCTATCTTGAAAACTTGTCTCAAAGATTGAAGGCAGCCATAAAAAATAATAAACAAATAGAATTCAGAAAGTAAGTGGGGGAAAGCAGTGAATAAACCAGCATTAAAGAGATTTGCTACAGAAGCAAGAAGAGAACTGCTTGAACGAGTTGAACTTCAAGCAAGGAAAATAGGAATTACTTCTGAAGATATTCAAAAAGCGACTATTGAAAGTTCAGACGCCATCTTTATAAATGGCAGACAGCTGAAAGAAAAAGAAAAAGTGCAGCGAAACAAATTGATTTCCCGGATTCGCGATATTGGATTTGACCGAGTGATGGAAGAAGTTGCTTATACGTGGTTTAACCGTTTCACAGCTCTTCGTTTCATGGAAGTGAATGATTACTTGCCGACAAAAGTCAGAGTATTATCTTCTTCAAAACAAGGAAGCACAGAACCCGATATGATGAATGAGGCTCTATCACTCGACTTAGATTTAGATAAGGAATATGTTTATGAGCTTAAACTAAACAATAATGATGAAGAGCTTTTTAAATATCTGGTTATCAAGCATTGCAATGATTTGAACCGCTATATGCCTTTCATGTTTGAAACAATAGATCATTATACAGAAATTCTATTTCCTGAAGGTTTACTCGGAACCGATTCATTTGTGCGTGAGATGACGGATTTGGAAACTCTGCCAGAAGAAAATTGGCAAAAGGTTGAAGTAATTGGTTGGCTATATCAATACTATATTTCAGAAGAAAATGAACGCGTAATTCAAGCGAAAAAACGTTACAAAGCAGAAGAACTGCCTTTTGCAACTCAACTCTTCACACCTGAGTGGATTGTACGTTATATGGTGCAAAATGCATTAGGGCGTTATTGGATTGAATCACACCCTGAAGATTATGACCTTGTGAAGAATTGGGAGTTTTATTTAGAAAACCAGAACGTCGATTCTACCTTTGAAGAAAACTTGGCTCCATATATAAATAAAGAATTGAAAGTTGAAGAAATAACTTGTTTAGATCCAGCAATGGGAAGTGGACATATTCTTGTTTATATGTTCGATGTCTTGTATGAAATCTATAGCAAAGCTGGCTATATGGATAGAGAGATTCCCCGATTAATTATTGAAAACAATCTTTACGGTTTGGATATCGATGACCGTGCGTATCAATTGGCAAGCTTCTCGATTGTTATGAAAGCATTAGAATATAATAAACGATTCTTGAGAAGTATTGAACGCGATGGTTTAAAAATGAACCTGGCAGCTTTGCAAGAGACAAATACACTTAAAGATGAAGAGATTGCATTTTTAGCCGGAGAAGTATCAAGTGAGAGCTATGAAAATATGAAAGGCTTTATAGAGCAATTCCATCATGCTAAAGCAATTGGTTCTTTGATAAAACTAAATTCTTTCGATGAAGCATGGCTAAAACAACGGATGAAAGCAATCGGTGAACAGACAGGCAATTTGTTCGAAATGGATATGAAAGACCGGGTGGCTCCTTTGTTCAATAGCCTTGTTAAACAAGCAGGCATCATGAATCAGCAATACGATATTTTCATTACTAATCCGCCATATGCTGGAAACAAATACGTTCCTGCAGAAGTATCAAGTTATTTGGTAAATAGTTATCAAGAAGTAAAGTCGGATTTGTTTTCAGCGTTTATCGAGTATAGCTTCTCTGCTACAAAAGAAAATGGCCAGATTGGATTCATGTCACCATTTGTATGGATGTTTATCTCATCCTTTGAAAAGCTGCGGAAAAATATTGTTAATAATCGGACCATTAGCAGTCTAATTCAACTGGAGTATTCAGGTTTTGACGGAGCAACGGTTCCGATTTGTACATTTACTTTGAGAAATTATCCTAGCAATACTAAAGGTGAGTATATAAGGCTTTCAGATTTTAGGGGAGTTAAAAATCAGTCTATTAAAACATTAAAAGCTGTTACGAATCCTTCAGTAATATATCGTTACTCATTTAATCAAAATGATTTTAAAATAATTCCCGGATCGCCAGTTGCATATTGGGTTAGCGATAAACAAAAGAAAGTTTTTGAAAATAGTACTACTCTGAATAAGCTAGCTGAAGTTAAACAAGGACTTTCAACAGCAGATAACAATAGGTTCCTTAGATTATGGCATGAAGTTAATTATAAAAAAATAGGTTTAAATTTCAGAGATTCGGAAAGTGCTATTAAGTCAAGATTAAAATGGTTTCCTTTTAACAAAGGAGGAGACTTTAGAAAATGGTACGGGAACAATGACTATGTAATAAACTGGGAGAATAATGGCTATCAGCTAAAAAAATTTAAAAATGCTGCTATTAGAAATTCAGACTATTACTTTAAAGCTAGCGTGACATGGTCCAAAATATCTTCTGGTAATATGGCGTTTAGATATAAACCAGAAGGTTTTATTTTTGCGGATGCAGGTACCAGTTTTTTTTCAAAAAGTCATTTGAATTATTTACACGGATTTTGTAACAGTATAGTAGCGTTAAAAATAGCTAATACTATATCACCGACTCTTAATTATGAGGTTGGTCACATATCTAGTTTTCCTATTAAAGTGTCTGAAACAAAAAAAGAAGAAATAGATTCGTTAGTTGATTCTAATATATCTATCTCTAAAACGGATTGGAATTACTTCGAAACATCTTGGGAATTCAAAAAACATCCTTTGATATGCTTTTCAAAAAAAAGTTTAAAATTAGCTTTTGATGATTGGGAAAAATTTACTGATACCCAATTTAAACAGATTCACTCAAATGAAGAAAATCTTAATCGTATTTTTATAGAAATTTATAACCTAACCGATGAAATTTCATATGAAGTAAATAAAAAAGATATTACTATTCGAAGAGCGAATTTAGAAACTGATATTAAGAGTTTCATTTCTTATGCAATTGGTTGCTCTTTTGGACGCTATTCCCTTGATGAAGAAGGTATTATATATGCCGGAGGTGATTTAAATTCTTCTCAGTATAGAAAATACTATATAGACGAAGACAATATTTTGCCATTACTCACTATTGCATATTTTAATGATGACATTGTTTCTAGATTTGTTGAATTTGTTCGTATAAATTATAGCGAGGATACTCTCGAAGAAAATTTAGGTTTTATTGCGGAAGCAATTGGTCGAAAGAAAAGTGAAACAGTAAGAGAAAGCTTACGTCGATATTTATTGAATGATTTTTATAAAGAACATGTCCAGATATATAAGAAACGTCCAATTTACTGGTTATTTTCTTCAGGTAAAGAAAAGGCGTTCAATTGTCTTATCTATATGCATCGCTACGACAAAACAACACTTTCTCGCATTCGTACTGATTATTTACACGAAGTTCAAATTCGTATGGATGCAGAGAAGAAGGAATTGTTAACTATCATTGATGGGGATTCAACTACAAAAGAAATCAGCAATGCCAAAAAAGAATTAAAATCACTCGATAAGAAAATCGACGAACTGAAAGCATATGATGAGAAGTTGCACCATATGGCCGACATGCAAATTGAAATTGATCTTGATGATGGTGTTGCGGTCAACTATGCCAAGTTTGAAGGGCTAGTTGCCAAAATATAAAAACAAACAGAGATACATCGGAGATTTCTGATGTATCTTTGTTCTATAATGGAAAGAGAAAGCAGGTGACTGCCATGAACATGGGACAAATCGTGTCTGCGCTATCGGACATTTTTAATGAGCCACTGAAAGAAGAAGAACAGCGCAAGCTCGTTTTTTGGGTCGATAAAGATAATGAGTTTACTGAAGAAATTGAACCGCTTGAAATTGATGGAGTCAAAGTCCATTCGTTGACTGACAGAAATCAGTTTTATACGAAGCACTTGCTGGAGGAAGAAGATCCAACTTCTTCGTATTTAATTTATACGAACTTGGATTTGGGAGTAGAAGAAAATTGGTTGGCGGATACAGTCATGTATTCAAAGACTTTTTATGCAGACCGCATATCACTTATTTTGAGTGACTTACATATAGATCCATCATTACGAGCAACAGTGAAAAAATACGAGCGTTTCTTTAACAATAAAGATCGCTTTAAAAAATTTGCCGGATTCGGTATTGAATCGTTTACGGAAGAACTGATCGAGCTTTCGATTATGAGTGTCCTATGCAATTTGAAGACACCGTATTTCGAAGATGTGTTGAAAACCATTTTAATGGACACGCTGGATGATACAGAGAATAAATACTTGTCATCCATGGATCGCTTCTTTGACCTGGAGGTATTCTGGTCATGCGTGGCGAATTACTGCGGCTATGAACGGGATGTTAAAACCTTAAAGACTTTATTCATTCATTTATCGGTAACGGCATTCAGCCACTCAGTTGATGAAAAGTATTTAACGGAGCTGGATGATTTTATTGCAAAACGCAGTAAAACAAATGCATTGGTCTTTATCGATCATTGGATGCATCATAAGAGCGATTATGTTCAATTCAATAATTATATTGAGATGGTGGAACAAGAAATTAACCTGCCGAAGACTGTTAATGAGATTCCGTTGGATAAAGTTAAACAAGCGGATGTTTTTCCGTATATCG
Source organism: Planococcus sp. CP5-4_YE (assembly GCF_019042655.1). GTDB lineage: Bacteria > Bacillota > Bacilli > Bacillales_A > Planococcaceae > Planococcus. The sequence goes on along the minus strand of NZ_JAHPZO010000009.1, from coordinate 4,151 downwards.
ACCGAGCAATCATTATCCATATTGCGAACAGCTTGATAGACAAACTCGAGGATTATGAGGAATATAAAAAGCTGATTAAGCTCCGGAGAGTAAAACATTATTACAAGCAATACGAAGCGGTTTATGAAGCTCTTTTTTACACCGTGAAGATGTATGAGTTTTATCATGAGCACAGCCAGGGAATTCCGCAATCTCAGGTTGCCAATGTTTATGAAGCATATACCAAAGATTATTATCGAATGGATACGTATTACCGCAAGTTCTATGTAGCTTATGATGAAGCAGTGGATAACGAACTGTTGAAAAAGTTGAAAGTCATGATTGAAAACTTGTATTCAAATTGGTTTATGGGCGAATTGAGTTCTCACTGGTCACAAGCTGTCCGTACAGAAATGACCGAGCAATGGTCTTTGCCAGGAGTTGGACGACAGCAAGATTTCTATTCATCTGTGATAGCGCCGCATATGCGAAACAATGACAGAGTTTTTGTCATTATTTCCGACGCGATGAGATATGAAATAGGAGTAGAAATGGCTGAACGACTGAACGCCGAAACAACTGGAGTTTCGGAAATTCAAAGTACGCTCGGAGTCGTTCCTTCTGTAACAAAACTTGGAATGGCAGCATTATTGCCACACAGGAGTTTAGATTTTGATGCAACTGGAAAAGTTTTGGTCGATGGCAGAGATTCATCTGGGATTGAAAATCGGAAAAAAATACTCGAATCCGAAGTTGAGGACAGTATCGCTTTTCATTTCCAGGAAGTATTTGCAATGAATAAAGCAGCGCGTAGAGAGAACTTCAAAGGAAAAAAACTGATCTATCTTTACCACGATACAATTGATGCAATGGGGGACAATGGTTCCACTGAAATTTATACGTTTAAAGGTGTAGAAGATGCCTTAAACCAACTTTTTGACTTAGTGAAAATCATAAAAGATGATTTGGGTGGCACGAATATCTATATTACGGCCGATCACGGCTTCTTGTATCAACGGGATGCTTTAGAAGAAAGTGATAAAATGGTCAAAGAGTCAATTGATGCACTTGAAACGAAGCGCCGTTATATCCTTTCAAAAGAAAAACGAGAAGTAGCAGGACAATTAGCTATAGACTTGTCTTCAATAGTGGAAAATGAGCAGCAATTGACCGCTTATGTTCCAAATGCAACGATCCGTTATAAAATTCAAGGTTCCGGCGTCAATTTTGTACATGGTGGTGCCAGCTTGCAGGAAGTGGTCATTCCAGTAGTATCGTTTAAGAACAAACGGACGGGTCAACGAGGATCTCAAGCTATTCAAAAAGTTGATATTAAACTAACTAATACAACTCGGAAAATAACGAATAGCATTTTCAATCTCGAATTCTTCCAGACTGAAAAAGTGGAAGATAAAACGATTCCTCGTACTGTTGTGATTTATATGGCGGATGAAAATGGCAATGTGCTTTCCAATGAGGAAACGGTTATCGGGGACCGCCCGTTCGATAATCCAAGTGAACGCACTTTCAAATTGCGTTTTGTGTTAAGAAGCATCACTTATGATCGCAGCAAGACGTATTACTTAATAATCAAAGATATTGAAACAGGAGTAGCAACAGATAAAGTACCGTTCTCAATAAATTTGGGGATTGTCAGCGATTTTGATTTCTAATCAGGGAGGTGAATAAATGGAAGAGAAAGCGGAGATGACTTCAACTTTAGATCTGGATAAAAAGCTTAATGATGTGTTTGCAGGACGTGTCGTGCGGAAAGATTTAACGAAGCTGATCAAAGAAGGCGCCAACGTTCCGGTATATGTGTTGGAGTACTTATTGGGCATGTATGCGGCAACCGATGATGAAGAAAGCATCAAAGAAGGCGTTGAACGGGTTAAAAAGATCCTTTCCGATAACTTTGTCCGTCCAGACGAAGCGGAAAAAATTAAATCGCGGATCCGGGAACTTGGCCAGTATTCAATCATCGATAAAGTGACTGTGTCATTGAATCCCAAATTGGATATCTACGAGGCGGAGTTTTCCAATTTGGGTCTGAAAGGAGTCCCTATTGAATCGAATTTCATTAAAGAATTCGATAAGTTACTGGTCGGCGGCATTTGGTGCATGGTGAAGGTCGATTATTATTACGATGAAGAAGCTCGTAACAATAATCCATTTAACGTAAGCAGCTTGCAGCCGATTCAAATGCCGAATATGGACATGCAGGAAGTCTTTGAAGGCCGTAAAGAATTCACCAAAGACGAATGGATCGATGCATTGATCCGCTCGACAGGAATGGAACCAACGCAATTGAGTGACCGTGTGAAATGGCATTTGCTGCTTCGTTTGGTGCCTCTCGTCGAAAACAATTACAATATGTGCGAATTGGGGCCACGCGGGACCGGTAAATCGCACGTTTATAAAGAAATATCCCCGAACTCGATTTTAGTGTCAGGTGGACAAACGACCGTCGCCAACCTGTTCTACAATATGACTTCACGGAAAATCGGCCTTGTCGGCATGTGGGATTGTGTCACGTTTGATGAAGTAGCGGGCATCCGTTTCAAAGATAAAGACGGCATACAGATAATGAAAGATTATATGGCATCCGGTTCGTTTGCTCGTGGTAAAGAAGAGAAGAATGCGAGTGCTTCTATGGTGTTCGTCGGGAATATCAATCAAAGTGTCGATGTTTTATTGAAGACATCCCATCTTTTTGCGCCGTTTCCTGAGGAAATGGCCAACGATTCAGCATTCTTCGATCGCATGCATTATTATTTGCCGGGCTGGGAAATCCCGAAAATGCGTCCGGATTTTTTTACCGATCGGTATGGATTTATAGTGGATTATATTGCCGAGTTCTTCCGAGAAATGCGCAAGCGATCGTTTGCAGATGCGGTAGACCGCTATTTCAAATTAGGGAACAACCTCAACCAGCGTGATACGATTGCTGTGCGTAAGACTGTATCAGGCATGGTGAAACTAATTTATCCAAATGGTATTTATACAAAAGATGACATAGAAGAAATCTTGAAGTATGCGTTAGAAGGCCGTCGTAGAGTAAAAGAACAGCTGAAGAAAATAGGTGGCATGGAATTTTACGACGTCATGTTCTCCTATATAGATAAAGAATCATTAGAGGAAGAATACACTTCTGTGCCTGAACAAGGCGGCGGAAAACTTATTCCAGAAGGTATGGGGAAACCGGGGCATGTATATGTCGCAGGGCACGGTAATTCCGGGATGATCGGAATCTATAAATTGGAAAACCAAGTTGTGAGTGGCACGGGTAAATTCGACAAGTCCGGTGTCAGTTCATCGCGTGAAGCACGCGAAAGCTTAGACACCGCTTTCCGTTATTTTACCGCTAATAGCAAAAGCATCAGTAATACAATCGCCATTAAGACGAAGGATTATCTGATGCATATTAGCGACTTGCAGGGGATTGGATTAACAGATGAACTAGCCATCGCTGAATTGATCGGTCTGTGTTCTGGAGCATTAGAGAAGCCAGTCCAGGAAAGTACAGTCGTCATTGGAAACATGACAGTGGGCGGCACTATTGCAAAAGTAGAAGAATTCGCCAACGTCTTGCAGGTTTGTGTCGATGCAGGAGCGAAGAGAGTATTAATCCCAGCTGCATCGGTCATGGATTTGCAAACGGTGCCGCCAGATTTGTTGGTTAAAGTGCAGCCGGTGTTCTATTCGGATCCGATTGATGCGGTTTATAAAGCCCTGGGCGTGAATTAGATTATAAGTATGGGAAGAAGCATTCAATTTAATTGGATGCTTTTTTATAACTAAGAATGGAGGGCTAAAATTGTCTGATCGACAAGATTTTAAAAACTATATAGAATACCATAGATCTATTAATGACGAACTATTAGCTAGCCGGAATAGGGTCAAGTATTTTATAGGGGTGTAAACGCTAAACTAGATTAAACAGTTTTCCACAAATAACGGTAAACAGATTCCGCCAATTAAGAATCAACAGTTTACCGATACCTAAGCACTTTTAATATACTTGAGAGAGTCTATTGAAAGTGAGGAATGAGGAGTGGAAAAGTTTATGATTTACAACGAGATTCACCAACTACGCAGCGCGGGATTTACGAATAGCGCGATTGCTAGAAAGCTGAAGATATCTAGAAATCGGGTGATTGATTATGGAAAGA
>NZ_JAHPZO010000008.1 GCF_019042655.1 Planococcus sp. CP5-4_YE | reverse complement strand
CTGCAGGGCAGGTTGCCCACGTGTTACTCACCCGTCCGCCGCTAAACCAAAGGAGCAAGCTCCAATGGTTCCGCTCGACTTGCATGTATTAGGCACGCCGCCAGCGTTCGTCCTGAGCCAGGATCAAACTCTCCATTATAGAGTAGTTGATTGCTCAATACTGCTGGCGTATCGCCGTCCCGAAAGACGCACGATTCGCTTGATCTGCATACGCTGATCAGTAAGTTGTGTCGCGATCGCTCGCGACTGTATTATTGACGTTTTGCTGTTCAGTTTTCAAGGTTCATGTTGTGCGCCTTGTTTTGGCGACTTGATTACTATATCCTTTTTAAAACTCGATGTCAATACTATTTTGAAATATTTTTAACAGCTTGTTTCGAGGACATTTATTACTATAAACCGCCTGCTAAAAAAAATCAAGCACTTTTCCGAAAAAAGATTTTTCTAATTCTTTTGTAATCAGCTATAAAAAATAATAGCCCTGCGATCACAATGCTTCCACCAATAATTTGTGATTTGCTAACCAGTTCTCCAAGTATAAAATATGCCAAGATTGCCGCCCCTACTGGCTCAAATAAGATAGCAATAGATATTACATTTGTGCTTACCCACTTCACAGCCCAATTAAATAAAGTATGTCCAAGGAGATTTGGGATAAGAGCTAATAGAAAAAACCACATCCATTCTTCTTTTGGATAAGGGCCAAAAGATTCTCCTTTAGCAATAATATAGAAAAATAGCGTTATGGTACTAAAACTGTAAACAATAAATGTGTATGTCACTAAAGATAATCGTTTTCGCACATCTTGACCAAATAATAAATAAGCAGTAATCAACGCACAAGCAATGAGCGCCAGTATATCACCAAATAATGCGCTTCCACTTACCTGAAAGTCTCCGTAAGCAATAACAATACTTCCAGTGATTGCAACAGCCCCAGAGATCAAGGTTTTTGCAGAGAGGCGCTCTTTAAAGAAAAAGTAGGTGCCAGCAAATGCAAATAGAGGTTGTAATGTTACTAAAACAGTGGAACTCGCTACAGAAGTATAGTTAAGTGATTCGAACCAGAGGATAAAATGGAAAGCCAAAAAGATACCAGCGATTGCTGAAAAAATCCAGTCTCTTCTATTTAGTTTCTTTATTTCCGGCAAGTAGCTATAGAGGAATACTGGAGACATTAATAGAATAGAAAATAACATCCGGTAAAATGCAGTAACACCTGCATCTGCTGTGGTCATTTTAACAAAAATTGCAGACATAGCAACTGAGATAACTCCGACCAGAATAGGGATATAAGGATGAATCGTTGGTTTTTCCATTGAGCACCTCTTGTTGCATCAGATTTTGACATCACTTTTTAGTTTGCCATTTGCCGGCTTTACATTCAACCGCAAAGTGAAATGGAGGTCGTTATTTTGGAATTTTTCAGCGCATTCGAAATTTCTTCATTCGAAACATTTATGAAATTAGCTATTGCTGCCGTTTTAAGTTTAGTTATAGGGTTGGAAAGGGAATTAAAGAGGAAGCCTGTTGGGTTGAAGACAAGCTTGGTCATTGCTACATTCAGCTGTTTATTAACTATTATTTCAATTGAATCTGCTTATATTGCAGAAGCGAGTAGCCATGAGGGTGTAAATATCACAATGGATCCGCTCCGGCTTGCAGCTCAAATTGTTTCAGGTATCGGATTTCTGGGAGCTGGCGTTATATTGAAGCGAGGGAACGATTCGATTTCCGGATTGACGACTGCAGCAATGATTTGGGGATCTGGCGGAATTGGCATTGCTGTCGCTGCCGGTTTTTACATTGAAGCAATAACTGCTGTCTTGCTAGTGATTATTGGGATTGAAGTAATCCCCCCTCTCCTTTTCCATTTTGGACCAAAACGCCTGAGACAGATAGAAGCAAGACTCACCGTTTACGTTATGGAAGAGAAAGCTATCAGTGAAGTAATGGAAGAGCTTGATTCCAGTGGCATGACCATTGAAACCTTGTCAATTCTTCACTCTGAGCTTCAAAACGGAACTTGGTACTACAAACTTTCGATCCGCATGTCTTACGCACAAGAAAAAGAAACTATCGAATTATACAAGGAGGTTTCTTCTATTAATAGTGTAAAACAAGTGGATATCGAAATGATTAACTGAAGGGGGAATTTTTTTGGGAGAATTTTTCGGATTGTTAAAGGGTGGAAATAAACCATCTCTTTATGCAGCACTCATTAATACGTTTATTGCTATCATGAAAGGCGTCGCCTTTACTTTTACCGGAAATGTGGCCATGTTTGCCGAAACGATGCACTCAATCGGTGACGCGGCGAACCAATATTTTGTTTTTATTGGATCTGCCTTATCGAAAAAAGCTCCGACTAAGCGTTTTCCGAATGGGTTTGGCAGGCTGTTAAATTTAGTTTTGCTTGCAGCCGTTCTAATTGTGGGAATCATGGCTTATGAAACCATCCGCGAAGGCTGGCACCAAATGTTGCATCCGATTGAGGCGGAAGGCTTTATTATTAGCGTTGTTGTTCTATCGATTGCGATTTTACTCGAGTTGTTTGTTCTTTATAAAGCCGGTAAAGAAGTACTGCATGAAGCTGGAGTTAAAGGCGGCGCACTTGCTCCTCTCACCACGAGCTTTACTCATTTGAACCGTGCAAAACCAGCTACAAAACTGGTTTTCCTGGAAGACTTAGTTGCAACTTCTGGTGGTTTGCTGGCTCTAGTTGCTGTCTTGATTGCACACTATACCGGATTTCTGCAAATTGAAGGAGCGGCATCCATTGCAATCGGTTTAATGATGTTCTACGTTGTAACTAAAATTTTCTTGGATAATGCACGTGGGGTCATTGGAGAAACAGATGAGCAAATGGTTAATCATATTGCACATCTCCTTTCTGACAGACCTGCTGTCAAAGATATTCGCGAGCTGGAAGTAGTTAAGGAGGGTGAATTTTTGCATGTTGAAACTTTGGTGGAAGTTGACCCTAACCTAACTGTCAAGGAAGCTGACGAATTGCAAAACCGTTTGGCTGAACTTATTTTGAGCCAGCCTAGCGTTGATGATGTGATCGTTTCACTAGATGCAGATGATGGCGAAAAACACTGGGTACATGTTAGTAAACGGCCAGATTCATTGAAGAAACCCGAATAAAAAAATCCCGATGCATCATGCATCGGGATTTTTCTATATTATAGCGAAGCTTGCAGGATTTTCTCTACATCTTTTCCGTTCAATTTATTGAAGTTGCCGAATTCGCCGTAGACGAGGGTTTTGTCGACAATGTCCGAGAAGCGGGAATCATCGATGTCATAATCTTTCAGGCTGCTTGGAGCCCCAATCGATGTCCAGAATTCGACGAGACGGTCGATTCCTTCGTTTGCGATTTGTTCTTCAGATTTGTTTGCAGGATCGATGCCGAATACACGAATAGCCATTTGGGCAAATCGTGACGGGTTGACAGGAACATTATGGCGCATCCACTGAGGGAATAAAATCGCCAAGCCACCTGCATGGGGAATGTCATAAATAGCAGAGACCGCGTGCTCAATATTGTGGGATGCCCAGTCTCCGTTATAGCCCATCTGCAGGAAGTTATTTAGCCCCATAGTACCGGCAAACAGAATAGTTTCACGGTGCTCGTAGCTTTCGAGGTTTTCCATGAGCTTCGGTGCTGTCTCAATTACAGCTCGCAGCACGCCTTCGATCATCTGGTCCTGTACCGGTGTATTCGTTGCATTGTGGTAATACTGCTCAAACATATGAGACATCATATCTACTACTCCGTAGACTGTATGGTCACGTGGTACAGATTTCGTGTAGCTCGGGTCCAGAATAGAGAATTTCGGGAAGGTCAGCGGGCTGCCCCAGCCGTATTTTTCTTCTGTTTCTTCATTTGTGATAACAGAACCGGCGTTCATTTCTGAGCCTGTAGCTGCCAAAGTCAAGACTGTGCCGAACGGCAAGACTTCCTCGGGTGTCGCTTTACGCGTGACAAAATCCCATGCATCGCCATCGTATTTTGCTCCGGCTGCGATGAGTTTTGTGCAGTCGATGACAGAACCTCCGCCAACTGCTAGCAGCATGTCGATGTTCTCTTGCTTGCAGATTTCAATTCCGCGTTTTGCTGTTGATAGGCGTGGGTTTGGCTCTACGCCAGAAAGTTCATGGATCTCGACGCCCATTTCATTCAGCGTGGCCATAACTTCGTCGTAAAGGCCGTTTTTCTTGATGCTGCCTCCGCCATATACGACCAATACTTTTTTGCCATAATTCGGCACTTCGTTTTTCAATGCTTCCAATTGCCCTTTGCCAAAAATCAATTTGACTGGGTTATAGAAAGAAAATGCGTTCATCTAATCTCCTCCTCCGAAATACGTTCAGTTTTCATTATGGATTTTCAATCCTGAAAAAGCAAAACATTGAGCACAAGAAAACCGCCCGGCTAATGCCGAGCGGTTGGTTTTTATACCCATCCACGGAAGCGTGAAGCTTCTGCAGTTCTTCTAGCACCGACCATATACGCTGCAAGGCGCATGTCGATATTCCGGTTCATGGCCACGTTGTATACGTTCTCAAAAGCTTCCACCAATTTCTTCTCGAGCTTCTCGTCGACTTCTTCCTGCGTCCAGTAATAACCTTGGTTATTCTGTACCCATTCAAAGTAAGAAACTGTGACGCCGCCAGAACTTGCGAGCACGTCAGGCACAAGCAAGATTCCGCGGTCTGTTAAAATTTTCGTTGCTTCAGCCGTTGTCGGCCCGTTTGCAGCTTCTACTACAATAGAAGCTTTGATATCATGTGCGTTTTCTTCTGTGATCTGGTTCGCAATTGCTGCGGGTACCAGGATATCACAATCGATTTCAAACAATTGCTTGTTGGTAATTGTGTTATCGAACAGTGTTGTGACGGTCCCGAAGCTGTCGCGGCGGTCAAGGAGATAATCGATGTCCAAGCCTTCCGGATCGTGCAATGCACCGTAAGCATCGGAAATGCCGACGACTTTGGCCCCTGCATCGTGCAGGAATTTCGCTAAGAAACTCCCAGCATTGCCGAAGCCTTGAATGACTACGCGCGCACCTTTCATATCGAGTCCGCGTTTTTTCGCCGCTTCATTGATCACGATTGTGACGCCTTGTGCAGTTGCTTTGTCACGGCCTTGTGAGCCGCCAAGCACAATCGGCTTACCTGTAATGAATCCTGGTGAGTTGAATTCGTCAATCTTGCTGTATTCGTCGAACATCCAGGCCATGATTTGCGAGTTTGTAAATACATCTGGTGCAGGGATGTCCTTGTTCGGTCCGACAATCTGGCTAATGGCGCGTACATAGCCACGGCTCAGCTTTTCGATTTCGTGCATGGACATTTCACGCGGGTCGCAAATGATGCCGCCTTTACCGCCGCCGTATGGCAAGTCCACGATTCCGCATTTCAATGTCATCCACATGGAAAGCGCGATAACCTCGTCGCGGTTCACATCAGGGTGGAAGCGGACTCCCCCCTTAGTTGGGCCGACAGCGTCGTTATGCTGCGCACGGAATCCCGTGAACACTTTGGTTTTCCCATCGTCCATTCGAATCGGGATACGCACTTCCAAGATCCGCATCGGCTCCTTCAGAAGTTCATACATCGAATCTTCGTATCCAAGTTTGTCCAATGCAATTTTAATGACATCCTGCGTTGACGTCAACAAGTTCAAGTTTTCAGCCATTGTTTAGTTTCGCCTCTTTGTGTTTTAGTAATTACCCGCATCTAGTGTAACATGGCAAACTTCCATTTGCCACATCGATTGTTATTTTGTGAACACTTGGTGAATACGCTCAAGTGCCCAGTCCAGCTCTTCTTTTGTGATGATGAGCGGCGGTGCAAAACGGATGACTGTGTCATGCGTTTCTTTGCACAAAAGCCCGAGTTCTTTCAGCTGTTCGCAGTAAGGACGCGCAGCTTCAGTCAATTCCATCCCGATGAACAAGCCGCGTCCGCGGACTTCTTTGATTACAGGATGGTCGAGCTTTTTCAGTTCATCCATGAAGTAAGTGCCGAGCTCCTGCGAGCGTTCCGTGAGGTTTTCGTCTTGGATGACTTGCATGGAAGCAATCGACACAGCACAAGCTAACGGATTGCCACCGAAAGTGGAGCCGTGCGAACCCGGATTGAATACGCCAAGCACTTCATTGTCTGCGACGACACAAGAGATCGGGAATACTCCGCCTCCAAGTGCTTTCCCGAGAATGTACATATCCGGATCTACATCTTCCCATTCGCAGGCAAACATTTTGCCGGTACGCGCAAGGCCGCACTGGATTTCGTCAGCGATGAATAAGACATTGTTTTCGCGGCAAAGTTCGCGCGCTGCTTTCAAGAAGCCTTTTGGCGGCATGATGATTCCGGCTTCGCCTTGGATCGGCTCAATAAGGAAGGCTGCAGTATTCGGCGTAATGGCATTTTTCAATGCGTCCAAATCACCGAATGGCACGATGTTGATGCCTGGGAGCATCGGGCCGAAACCTCTGCGGTATTCAGGATCAGATGAAAGTGACACAGCAGTCATCGTACGGCCATGGAAGTTGCCCTCGCATGCAATGATTTCTGCCTTGTTCTCTTCAACGCCTTTAACATCATATGCCCAGCGGCGTGCGGCTTTGATGGCTGTTTCTACAGCTTCCGCTCCCGTGTTCATCGGTAGAGCCATTTCTTTTCCTGAAATTTTGCAGATCATTTCATACCACGGCGCCAATTGGTCGTTATGGAACGCGCGGGAGGTCAAAGTTACACGGTCGGCTTGATCTTTCAACGCCTGGATGATTTTCTGGTGGCGGTGGCCTTGGTTTACTGCTGAATAGGCAGAGAGCATGTCCATGAATTTATTGCCCTCAGGATCCGTTACCCATACGCCTTCAGCTTGCGAGATGACGATTGGCAGTGGATGGTAGTTCTTTGCCCCGTACTGTTCAGTTTTTTCAATAATTGACTGTGTTTGTGTCATTCCAAATTCCTCCTTTAAATTAAGGCTAGACCCGCTGAGCTCTTAAGCTGATGGAGCACTATTCATAGATGTATGCGCTTAACGGAACCTTTTTTAAAAAAAGGCAGACACGGAGTCTGCCTTTTGTGCATCATTATATCATTAAGCGAATAATTAAAACATTTCAGAAGTTGTTTGTGCTTGCATATGAAGAACCAAGTAATCTGGCCCGCCTGCTTTTGAGTCCGTACCGGACATGTTGAATCCGCCGAATGACTGGTAACCTACGATTGCGCCTGTGCATCCGCGGTTAAAGTACAAGTTGCCGACATGGAATTCTTCACGAGCATATTCGAGGTGCTCGCGGTTGTTTGTGACGACACCGCCAGTCAAACCGTATTCAGTGTTATTGGCGATTGCGATTGCTTCTTTGAAGTCTTTAGCTTTCATCAAGCCGACTACCGGCCCGAAGATTTCTTCTTGCATGATGCGGGCTTGTGGATCCAAGTCAGCGAAAACCGTTGGGTTCACGAAGAATCCTGTTGAATCGTCGCCGTCTCCACCTGCAACTAGGCGTCCTTCGCCTTTACCGATTTCGATATAATCCATGATTTTCTTATACGAGTTGCCATCGATGACAGGACCCATGAAGTTCGACTGGTCAACCGTGTTGCCGATTGTCAGTTCATTTGTCAGTTCTACTACACGCTCGAGTACTTCGTCGTAGACATCTTCCACGATCACTGCACGTGATCCTGCAGAACATTTCTGGCCGCTGAAGCCAAAAGCAGATTTGACGATGGATTGTGCAGCAAGCTCGAGGTCTGCATTGTTGTTAACAACCATTGTGTTTTTGCCGCCCATTTCAGCGATCAAGCGTTTCATCCAGATTTGGCCTTCATTCACTTTAGAAGAACGTTCTGCAATGCGCAAACCTACTTCTTTTGAACCTGTGAATGAAATGAAGCGAGTGTTCGGGTGGTCTACCAAATAGTCGCCGACTTCAGATCCCGGTCCTGGAATATAGTTGACGACGCCTTTAGGCATGCCTGCTTCTTCCAATACTTCGATGAATTTATAAGCGACAACCGGAGTTGTTGAAGCTGGCTTCAAGAGCACTGTGTTGCCTGCTACCATCGCTGCAACTGTTGTACCCGCCATGATCGCGAATGCAAAGTTCCACGGAGAGATGACTACGCCGACGCCGAGTGGAATATAGTCGTAGCGGTTGTACTCGCCTGGGCGGCTTTCCATTGGCATGCCATCTTTTAGGCGCAGCATTTGGCGGCCATAGTATTCAAGGAAATCGATTGCTTCTGCAGTATCTGCATCCGCTTCGTTCCATGGTTTACCTGCTTCTTTAGTTAAAAGTGCTGAGAATTCGTGTTTGCGGCGGCGAATGATCGCTGCTGCTCTGAACAACACGTCAGCACGTACTTCAGGTTTCACTTTTTTCCATGTTTTGAAAGCAGCATCTGCTTCTTGCATGGCTTTTTCAGCTAGTTCTTTATTTGATTTGGAGACGCGCCCAACGATTTCTTCTTTATCCGCCGGATTGAATGAAACGATTTTGTCTTCAGTCGTTACGCGTTCTCCGCCGATAATTAGCGGGTAATCCTGGCCGAGGTATCCTTCAACCGTTTTCAGGCCTTCCAAGTATGCATTGCGATTCTCCTCGATCGAGAAATCTGTGAATGGTTCATGTTTGTAGGGAATCATTGGGAATCCTCCTTATAATTGAGCGAGCGCAAAAAAAATTTGCACTCTTAATCTGTTTCCACTTATAATAATGCAAAAGATTATTGCGTTTTTCAAGTATTTTAATCTAAAAAGTCAAAATAATTTTGAGGTGATGGCCATGAACGATGCGCAAATAGACTTGGCCCCTTTTTATAAATTCGCTGGAGATCACGTGGCTGTAGGGATACACGCCATCGACAGCAAAGGGAAGACCATTTTATACAACCGCAAGATGAGAGAGATTGAAGGCTTTGATTTTCAGGAATTGACAGACCGATCACTTTTGGAAATGTTCCGTTTTGACCAAACGCAGAGCACATTGCTTCAAGTGCTAACGAGCGGCACTCCGATTTTGAACATTAAGCAGACGTATTGGAACCGGAAAGGGCAAGAAATCACTACCATCAACGACAGTTATCCAGTGTTTGAAGGCGAAATGCTGATCGGGGCGATTGAACTTGCACGGGATGTGACGACCTTGGAGCGGGTCATCTACCAGCCGCTGAAAAAATACGAGGAGCCGATTACTTTCGCCAGTTTAACTGCCGTATCGGCGAGCATGAAAAACATTATTGCCCGCGCCGAAAAAGCCGCAGCCGCGAAACTGCCCGTGTTATTAGTTGGCGAATCCGGAACCGGCAAAGAGTTGCTCGCGGAAGCGATTCATTCCGCCCATGCTTCCGAGCTTCCGATGCATATTCTCTATTGCCACGGCACCGATAGCCGGTTGATTGACGAGGTAGATAAGGAAATCGACCGCATGAGGCACGGCACGATTTATTGCGAACGCATCGATCTTTTGCCACGCGCTTTGCAAGTGCAGCTGCTTGAAGTCGTTGAACGGCACGCAGCAGGCGATTGTTATTTTGTTGCAAGCGTCGGCGACGATCCGGTCGAGTTGATTTCTTCCAACACCTTGGTAAAGGACTTGTATTATTTCTTCTCGGCAATGACCATCAAAGTGGAACCGCTGCGCCGCAGGAAAGAAGACATCCTGCCGTTTGTCGATGACTATTTCTCCCGTCACCGGATGAAAGTCGGGTCGGTCATCCGTTCCCTATCGGATGAAGTGGAGAAATTGTTCCTCAACTACGACTGGCCTGGAAATTTGAAAGAGCTGGAATTGCTGCTGGATGAAATCACGTCCCTTGTTACGACACAGGAAATAGTGACTGCTTCCATGTTACCGCATCACTTTAAGCTGAAAACCCAAAGCGGATTGCTGCAGCCGGAAGATTTCCTTGTTCGCTCCGATAAAGATTTGTTGTCTCTGGAGGAATACTTACAGGAAGCGGAGATGTATTACCTGGAGAGAGCGATGGACCTGTTTGGGGGCAATGTAACAAAAGCCGCCCAGGCACTCGGCATGAGCCGCCAAAATCTTCAATACCGCCTGCGGAAAATCAAAAAAAACGCCCAATCGACGTAAGGTCGATTGGACGTTTTGCTATAGACTTATTGGCCAGAACGTTTGATCCATTCCTGCATCTTGTCTTTCAATGTGTTAAAGCCTTCAGAGTCACTTTCGTTCACGTGAGACTGAAGTGATTGACGTGGCTTTTCGCTTTTTTGAGCTGCCGGCGGCTGTTCTTGCAAAGCGCGGATCGACAAGCTGATTTTTTTCGATTTGCTATCGACGTCCAATACTTTTACGTCTACTTCCTGTCCAACAGACAAGTATTCGCTGACTTCTTTCACATAACCGTGCGTGATTTCTGAAATGTGTACAAGTCCTTGTGTTTGGTCGTCAAGTGCAACGAATGCACCGTATGGCTGGATTCCTGTTACTTTGCCGGAGACTTTATCTCCTGTTTGATACGTTTTTGTCATAGTTAACCGCTCCTAGTCTTTATCTAAATTACTGTACACCTATTGGCATCTGTATATTATAGCACAGGTTCCTTATAAGAGTAAAATCAGTAATTAGGAAAGAGCTCGAAGCGCCAACCATCAGGCGTCAAGACCATCATCAGCTGTTCGTGCCAGACTTCGGATGCGCCCGTTTCGTAGCTAATTTGCAAATTCGCATCCACTTGGTCGAGAACATTTAAATCCGACGCAGCAAACGACATACTTGTCATATTTTCGAATCCGGCGACCATATGGCTACTGGCAAAATTACGCCAAAACTCTGCTTCCCTTTCTTTCACTCCTGGTTGGAGTAATTTATTGGCAACCGCTATGTTCTCTTTGTCAATCGCGTGCAATAAAGCGTAAGCGATGACAAATGGACGCGTGTCATCCGGCAGCTTTTTGTTGTTTGCCAATAATTCATAGGCTTTCAAGCCACGTTTTTGCAGTTCTGGGTTCGATCCCTGTGAAAATTCTTGCAGTTCGTATTGGATCAGCCAAATCTGGTCACGTTCAGTCACCAATGCCGGCTGAAGCGGATTGGATTGGTGAAATCCAATATCCTGCTCTTCGTACATCACCGACGGGTGGATCATCACTTTCTCGTAGATACGCTGCGTCATTTCTTCCCGAATCTCTACCCATAATGCAGTTTCCGTCAATTCAGGAATTGGCTCCCAATCAACCATATACTCTTCTAGACTTGGCTTGAGTTCACTGTCAGCTAAAAGATGGTACATCGTTTCTGGGTCCTTCTCATGATTGGCGTAGAAATAAAGAAAGTAAATGTCTAAGGGCTGAACACCGGCTAGTAAATTCGTATCATGCGATTTTTTGAAACGCGTATACAGCTCTTTCACACGACTGTAATCAAAATCTGCCAAGTCCACCATTTCCGATTCCACTTGAAAATCGCCATTTGGCAAAGTTTCACTGAGCTCTCCCTGCTGTGCCAGCTTAAGAATTGCCAGGCTGTCGCCGTATTCTAAGTTGTCCAAGAAAGCGGAATGTTGCCAGCCGCTGTCTTCCATTTCGTTAATCACCGGCAGCAGGATGGCCGCCAATGCGTCATGGTAAGTCAGCGTTTTCCAAAACTCGCGGATTTCAGGTTTAACAACACCATCCGTATAAATATCTTGTTCTGCGCCTTTCAAGATTTGCCAAACGGTTTGTTCATATATGACTTCGATTTCAGCTTTTAATTTGCTATCGGTCGGTTCTTCAACCAATAGGTAAAGCATTTTGTAAAATTCATTGGAGAGCTGGAACGGTTCCACTAGCCAGCCTTGCTCATCAAAATAGGGATAGACAGCAAAGATTTCTAGATACATATGTGCAAATGGATGCGTCTGGAATTGCGGTAGCCACTGCAATGATTCGGTATCCTTGATCAATAAGTACATTCTATCAGGCTCTGTCAGACGAAAGCGCAGTCCGTATTCGCCCCAGGAAGTGAGCAATTGTTTCAATTCAGCTGATGCACCCGGAATATCTTCTATTAACAACTGGGGCTTACCGTAATGCTCAGATGAAGCGGGCAATTGATCTTCATTGTTTTTTAGAATGCCCTCCGCAAACTCCTGCAGTTCATTTGTTTTCTCCAAATATAATTGCATAAATCGGTCTATTTCGTCGAACTCCATATGACCAGAATTGGCCAAGGATTCGGTCATTCCTTTCGGCGTCTCGACCATCCATAGTAGTTCTTCCATCTGTTGAGCGAAGAGTTTCGCATCGTCTTCGTGCTGCTTCAAGTTGCTGCGGCTGAACAACTCCTCATTTTTTTCGTCAGCTTTAGCCACATAGGCAAACTCGACGAATTCCTCTTCTTCCAAGCCGAGGCGTTGTTTGGCATTTTCTCGCGTTTCCTCGTACTGCTGTTCCATCTCTTCCGCCATCTCCTGTGTTAATTGCCCTTCTGATGCTTCAGCGGCGGATGGCAGGCGGAAGCTGTCGAAGAAAAAAGACGCTCCGACGACGCCTGCGAGCAAGGCAATCGCTGCTGCGACAATCCACGTTGCTGGCTTTTTCACTGCCGGCACTTGCCGGTGTGGCGCTTCGGCCGGGCTGATGTGATCTTCCATCAGTACTTCCCCATCCGGCAGCTTGACCCGCTTGATTGATTTTTCCAGGAATTCGAGCCGCTGAAGAAGTTCTTGTTGATCTGCTATAGCCAACTTCTCTGCTAATTCGCTTTTTGCGCTGTCTACTAAACCGAGTATTTCTGGTTCATCTAGTTGTAGTACCTGTGCGGCAAAGGATGCGTTTCGTCCATTCACCAAATAAAGGACGGCTGCTATGCGCTGATTGAGCGGCAATGATTGCAGCGCGAAATGGCTTTCCCGGTCTTCTTGAAAGCCGATCAAACTCCCGTCGTTTTGCAAATCGGGAAATTGCGCAAGTTGCGCTGCAGCAGCGCAATAGAGATACAGCTCCTTATCGTCCGCTGCATACGATTTTCCCGCAGATTCCCAGAGATTCTGAATAAAGGCATTCGTGTGGTCGGCAGACATACCATTTTGGTAAGCGAATCTCCTGAGCTTATCTGCTAGTCGCATCATAGATTCGTTGCTTTGATGATCCGGTCCTAGTGAATTGCTGTTTTCGTCCATCTCCCCATCAGCTCTCTTTCTGGTGAATTTCCTTTTATTTCTATTATACAGAAGAAATTCAATGCATTTTTAAATAATTCTATTTTTTTCTGGGGGGCTCGTGTAAAATAGTGAAATCTAATCGATTTAGGAGGAACCAATTATGAAAGCACGTGAACAATGGACGTCCAAGATCGGTTTCATACTCGCAGCAGCCGGCAGTGCAATCGGCCTCGGGGCGATTTGGAAGTTCCCATACGAAACCGGCGCAAACGGGGGCAGCGTATTCATTTTGCTGTTTATCTTGAGCACCGTCTTGATCGGTTTGCCGATCTTGCTTGCTGAATTCGTCATCGGGCGCCGCGGACAGGCAGATGCCGTTAGCGGACTCAAAAAACAAGCACCCGGAAAGCCTTGGTATTTAATCGGCTGGTCCGGATTTATTTTTTCTTTCTTGATCCTTTCCTTTTACAGTGTAGTCGGTGGCTGGGTGCTGTCGTATCTAGTACGCGCCGTTACCTTGCAATTGTCGGGGCTCGGTGATGCAGATTTTGCCGAGTTGTTTGGCGGCATTATCAGCAATCCATGGGAAGTGCTGATCGCACAGGCAGCGTTTATGGGATTGACGATTTGGATTGTCCAAGGGGGCATAAAAGCCGGTATTGAACGCGCCAGTAAAATCATGATGCCGGCCTTGCTCATCTTCTTCGTCATCTTGATGATCCGTTCATTGACACTCGACGGGGCGATGGAAGGCATTCGCTTTATGTTCGTGCCAGACTGGTCGTTCTTCAATTTCGAAACGGCACTTGTCGCTCTCGGGCAAGCGTTCTTCTCCTTGAGCGTCGGTGTTGCCGGAATGATCACTTATGCATCCTACTTGAAGAAATCCGAAAATTTGACGCGTTCAGCTGTAAGCGTTGTGACTTTGAACATCGTCATTTCCATCATGGCCGGGTTGATCATCTTCCCGGCAGTATTTGCACTTGATTACTTGCCGGATCAAGGGCCGGGGCTAGTCTTCATCATCTTGCCGGCCATTTTCGACCAATTGTTCATGGGGCAATTCCTGATCATCATTTTCTTCGTCCTATTATTGTTCGCTACTTTGACCTCATCCATCTCGATGCTTGAGATTACGGTATCGATCGCCGTCAAAAACAAATACGACCGCCGCCGCCGTCTGGCATTCATCATCGGCTTGGCAATTTTCGTTGTCGGCATTCCGAGCGCTTTGTCGTTTGGCGTCATGAGCGAGCCCGTTTTCTTCGGCTATACCTTCTTTGACTTCATGGATATCTTGACGAGCCGTATTGGCTTGCCGCTCGGTGCATTGTTCATCTCTTTGTTTGCCGGATATGTCCTCAGCAATAAAGATGCGCATAATGAACTGACACAGCAAAAGACGTGGGTTGAAGTGTGGCGTGTGTTGGTGCGCTATGTTGCACCTGCTGCTATCGTCATCGTCTTCATCAACGGCATGATCGATATCTTTACTTGATTCCATTGTTCGAAAAATGCCACAACTCTTTATATAAGAAAACACTCCTGCGTGGTATAATAGAGCTAGAAGGAAGTCTTTAAGAAAAGGAGTGTATGACTTTGAAAAAAGATTTGCACACCCAATTGAAAATGCTGCGGGAAGAACGCAATTTGTCGCTCGATGACTTGTCCTTAAAGACACGCATCGGCACAGCACGGCTTGAATCCTATGAAAGCGGCGAAGAAGTACCATCCGTCCAAACGATCCTTGTGCTATCGAATGCACTCGAAGTTCCTGCTTCCAATTTGCTTGACGGGTTGGAAACAACAAAATAAAAAAGCTCCGGCAATGTGCCGAAGCTTTTTTATTTTGGCTTTTTTCAAATGATGTGTTTCGCTTCATACTTTACAGCCAATAGCTTATAGGAAACTTCTACGCATTTTTCCAGCGGAATCCATTGCTTGAATCTTGATTCGTATATGCCTTGGATCGCTTTCGCTAAATCTGATGGATGGTCGATATCGTGCAGCTTGTCGATGACATCGGCAGCTTCTGTATTGTATTCGCCCGTGCCGACAGAAAAGGGGTCCCACCCTTCCATAATTCTCAGCGCTCTTTTATCCATGTTCACCGTATCCATTCGCTTTCACCTATCATTCCTGTATCGTTACCAGCTATAATATCATAGAAACCCAAAAGAAATGAGGAGATTGCTTTGAATTTGTTCGAACAAGTGCATGACCGCAGGAAAAGCCGTTCCGTGAAATGGGAGCGGATGGAGAAAATCTACGGAATCCAAGATGCATCTGGCATACTGCCGATGTGGGTAGCGGATATGGACTTTCCGGCTCCGCCTCCAGTGACTGATGCTTTGCGAGAACGATTGGAACATCCGATTTTCGGTTACTCATACATATGCGAGGAATGCAAAACGGCAGCTGCGAATTGGCTGAAAAAACGCCACGGCTTAACAGTCGAAACAGATTGGATGCTGTTTCACCAAGGCGTTATCCCGGCCATGGCCAGTATCATTGATGTCTTTACTGAAGTAGGTGATTCAGTGCTGGTGACGCCGCCTGTCTATCCGCCATTTTTCTCCATCCCTCAAAATCTTGGGCGCGGAGTCCTGTACTCCGAATTGACAGAGCAAGACGGCGGGTACACCATCGACTGGGTTGATTTTGAAGCCAAGCTTGGAAAAGCCCGTTTGTTCATCTTGTGTAATCCACACAACCCCAGCGGCAAATTATGGACAATGAAAGAGTTGGAGCACATCGTTGCGTTGTGCTCACGCCATGATGTTTTGATTCTTTCGGACGAAATCCATTGCGATTTGATCCATACAGGCGAAACCCATACACCGCTGCTGTCGGTTGCCGGCAGTGAACGAAACCGCATCTTCACGTGCATCGCGCCGACGAAAACCTTTAACCTAGCTGGCATTCAAGCAGCGATGATTGTCGCTGCTGATTCCGACAAGCGCACACGACTAGAACAGCATATGCAAGCGCATGGCACCGGATCGTTGAATGCATTTGCCCCTGTTGCCTGGAAAGCCGCGTACGAACAGGGCGAACCATGGCTGACTGAATTGCTCGAAGTATTGGCCCACCATATCGATTATGCGGTGGAACGGCTCGAACAAGAAGTTCCTGGCTTGAAGATTCGCAAGCCGCAATCGACTTATTTATTATGGATCGATTACCGGGCGTTGGGGCTCACTGAAGATGACGTGATGCAACGCCTGCTTGAAAAAGGCAAAGTGGCGCTTGAACCGGGATCGAAATACGGTGAAGCCGGCCGCGGTTTCTTGCGCATGAATATCGCGTGCCCTAGGCAGACCTTGGAAGATGGCGTTAGCCGAATTATCCGCGCACTCCGTTGATGATTCATTATAAACAGGAAAAAAGCTATCGCTCGAGGCGATAGCTTTTTCTTATTGCTCAATGATATCGATTGATTCGATGACGATGTCTTCAAGCGGTTTATCATTTGCACCTTTTTCAACAGCAGCGATTTTATCGACGACGTCCATGCCTTCGTCAACCTGGCCAAAGACGGTGTGCATCCCGTCAAGCCAAGGCGTTCCGCCCATTTCTTTGTAAGCGGCAGTGATTTCTTCTGGATAATCGGAGGCGCTGCCTTCTTCAATTTCTTTTGCTTGGACAATAAAGAATTGGCTGCCATTCGTTCCCGGCCCTGCGTTTGCCATCGACAAAGCACCCCGGAAATTGAATAGCCGATCGCTGAATTCGTCTTCGAACGGCTCGCCATAAATGCTTTCGCCTCCGCCCCCTGTGCCGGTCGGATCACCGGTCTGCAACATAAAGTCCTCAATGACTCGGTGGAAAATGACGCCTTCATAATAACCGGATTCGGCGTGCCCAAGGAAATTCTCTACTGCTTTTGGCGCGATTTCCGGGAATAGCCGGATGCGGATCGTGCCTTCGGATGTATTCAAATCCACAACCGTTTCTTCCGTTATGCCTGGTTCCAGCTGTGGATAGCCTTGTGGCTCTTCTTCAGAATTCCCGCAAGCCGCTAATGCAACTGTACAGACTAGAAGTAGTACTAACCATATACTCTTTTTCATTTCGTTTCACCCCGCTTTATTCTAGCACAGAACAATTCAGAATACAGTGGTAATTTATTCTGCTTTTTTCGGGTAACGAACTATTATATAATATAGGAAGAGATTTGGTTTTCAGAAAGAAGGGGTTCCAACTGGATACTCAAAAAAGAAATTTCTACATTATCATGTTCACCAATTTCCTGGTCGCCGGCAGCACGACGATGATCATGCCGTTTTTGTCGCTGTACATTGAATCACTCGGCAATTTTTCGGATGAATATGTGCAGCGTTGGTCAGGGTTGGTGTTTGGCGTGACC
Source organism: Planococcus sp. CP5-4_YE (assembly GCF_019042655.1). Lineage (GTDB taxonomy): Bacteria > Bacillota > Bacilli > Bacillales_A > Planococcaceae > Planococcus. The sequence goes on along the minus strand of NZ_JAHPZO010000008.1, from coordinate 112,733 downwards.
TTCGTTGCCGCATTGTTCATGTCCCCGGTATGGGGGCGCATCGCAGACAAATACGGTTTCAAACCGATATTGATCATCAACGGCTTCGGGATTGCCACTAGCATCTTTTTGATGGGGACGGCCGATTCGGTGCTCGGATTATTCATGATCCGTTTGTTCATGGGGGTCGTGACGGGATTCATCCCAACTTCACTAGCTTTCGTCAGTTCCCAGACGTCCAAGGAGACCGCCGGCAAAACGCTCGGCACGCTTCAAATGGGCAGTGTGTCAGGCACTTTATTCGGGCCGGTAATCGGCGGCTTGATGGCGGATGCGTTCGGTTTCACGTACACCTTCCTCATTACCGCAAGCATCATTGGCATCGCCGCCTTGTTCGTCGTCTTCGGGTTGAAAGAAATCCGCAAGCCGAAACGAAAAGGGGCCCATGTCTATGCGCGCAGCACCGTGATCCATGGCATCTTGCACCACCGCCTATTGCTCAATGTCATGATTATCACAGCATTGATCCAAATCGGCAATTTTAGCATCCAGCCTTTATTGTCTTTATATGTAGCGGAATTGACAGAAGGCACCGCTCAAGTGGCCTTTCTTGCAGGCGTCACCTTCAGCGCGACAGGCGTTGGCAATCTGCTGTTCGCTAGGCTTTGGGGACGGCTCGGGGATTCGGTCGGCTATGAGAAAATTCTCGGCTTGCTGTTACTGCTCGCATTTGTGTTCATCATCCCGCAAGCTTTTGTTACCGAACTATGGCAGCTCATCGTTTTGCGCCTATTCTTCGGCGTAGCAGTCGGCGGCATGATCCCGACTACGACTGCCCTGATGCGCCGTGAAGCACCAATCGATATTCAAGGCGAAGTGATGGGTTATAACACCAGCTTCCGGTTCCTCGGCAATATCGTCGGGCCGATGTTTGGCGGCATCATCAGCGGCTTTATCGGAATTTCTTCCGTTTTTATCGTAACCGGCTCATTATTTGTTTTTGCTTTCGCTTTCCTTTGGTATACGAAAAAACAACCAGAACAGGATTTCGAGGATGTTCTCCTGGAACAGGAATTAAAACATTCTTAGCTTCAGTCAAAAAGACCGGTTGAATGAGTGACACTCCTTCAACCGGTCTTTTTTTGTGCATTTTTAAATTCGCAATAGTCAGATTACAGAGTTTCTTCCTATTACAAAACGCTAGAAATCTTCACGCCGCTTCTCTTTGCCGCGAGGGTGTTCGGTGCAAAACCGCTCTAAATGCGTTATACTTTTTAATTAGAAACTCATCACGTACCACTTTGGAAGGAGGATTCATTTGTCTCTTGTATTTCTGATTTTTATACCGATCCTTGCAGCACTGTTTATTCCGCTGCTATTCAAACGACTCGGCCAGATTCACACAGGCTGGTTCGTTTTGCTGGTTCCGGCAGCGCTGTTCTTATACTACGCCACCCGCCTTCCTTCAGTTATGGAAGGTGGCACTTATGTATCTGAACTTTCCTGGATCCCTTCCCTCGATATCGCTTTTGTTGCATATCTAGATGGGTTGAGTTTATTGTTCACTTTGCTGATTACTGGAATCGGCGCGCTCGTCGTGCTCTACTCGATTTTCTATTTGGACAAGCACCGCGAACAATTACATAATTTTTATGTATATCTGTTGATCTTCATGAGCGCCATGCTTGGCGTCGTTCAATCGGATCACCTGATTACGCTGTACTTGTTCTGGGAATTAACTTCAATTTCCTCGTTCCTATTAATCGCCTATTGGTATACGCGTGACCGCTCCAGATTTGGCGCGTTGAAGTCGATGATGATCACCGTCTTCGGCGGGTTGATGATGCTTGGGGGATTTGTGCTGCTCAGCATCATGGGCGGCACGTATTCGATTCGCGAATTGATCGCCCAAGCCCCAGAACTGGCACAGCATGATTTCTTCATCTGGGCTTTGGTTCTCGTGCTGCTCGGCGCATTTACGAAATCAGCACAATTTCCGTTCTACATCTGGCTGCCGGACGCGATGGAAGCACCAACGCCTGTCAGTGCTTATCTCCACTCCGCGACCATGGTTAAAGCGGGCATCTATTTGGTTGCCCGCTTGACGCCTGTCTTCGCCTTGTCCGAAGTATGGATGTGGTTAGTTGCCGGCGTCGGGTTGTTCACTATGGTGTGGGCATCATTCTTCGCCTTGAAGCAGAAAGACTTGAAAGGAATTTTGGCCTTCTCGACTGTATCCCAGCTAGGTCTTATCATGTCTCTGCTTGGTGTCGGCGCAGCAGCCTATCATGTAGAAGGCGCAGCTGATACTTACTTGAAATACGCAGCGTTTGCGGCAATTTTCCATCTGATCAACCACGCAACCTTCAAAGGAAGCCTGTTCATGATTGCCGGCATTATCGATCATGAAACAGGGACGCGCGATATCCGGAAACTCGGCGGTTTGATGAGCTTGATGCCTGTCAGTTTCACGGTCGCCTTGATCGGCTCCTTGTCGATGGCGGGCCTCCCGCCTTTCAACGGCTTCCTCAGTAAAGAGATGTTCTTGACGGCGATGCTGTCGCTGCAGGAATTCAATATGTTCTCGATGGACGTCTGGTGGGTATTGTTCCCGATCATCGCTTGGATTGGCTCGGTCTTCACGTTCATCTATAGCTTGTATTTCGTGTTCCATACATTTGCCGGCAAACATCAGCCGGAAGAATTGCCGAAACAAGCGCACGAAGCACCAATTGGCATGCTCATTTCACCAGTGTTCCTGGCCGCGCTAGTCGTATTGATTTTCTTCATCCCGAACTTAATTGGGGATTGGCTAGTGAAGCCAGCCGTTGCCGCAATCCAGCCGTTTCTTTACGATTCGCCGCAGAATGTGGATATCCACGTTTCTGCATGGCATGGATTCAATACCGAATTGTTCATGACGCTCGGCATTTTTGCAATCGGCGGCTTAATGTTCTGGACGCTTCGCAAATGGCAGCATCTATACGATGTTTATCCAGATTCAATTTCACTGAACCGTCTCTACGATGAAATGATGCTGCTCAGCTACGGAGGGGCCAACCGCTTCTCCCGGATTTATATGACAGGCTTTATCCGGTCCTACCTTGTCTATATGTTCAGCTTTATGACGTTCATCGTTTTGCTGACCTTGTTCTTGAACGAAGCGTTCCAGATCGATTTCAGCAATTTGGCGCCAATTGGCGTTTACGAAATCGTCATCCTGCTGGCATTGGTCGGCGCAACCTTGACGATTCTCGGTTCCAAGTCCCGCTTGACCGCGATTATCGCACTCGGGGCTGTGGGTTATTCGGTGGCACTGCTGTTCGTCATCTTCCGCGCACCTGACTTGGCGTTGACACAACTGGTTATCGAAACCATCTCGGTTGCCTTGTTCTTGCTGGCGTTCTATCATTTGCCGCAGATCAGCCGTAAAGAAGAGCGCATGAAATTCCGTTTCGGCAATGCACTTGTCGCACTTGGCGTCGGTGTCACGATGACCTTAGTTGCCTTGTCGGCACATTCACAAAAATCTTTGCCATCGATTTCTGAATTCTACAAAGAAACCGTGTATAAAGAAGCAGGCGGCGGGAATATCGTCAACGTCATTCTTGTCGATTACCGCGGGTTTGACACCTTGTTCGAGATTGCAGTACTCGGCATTGCGGGCATCGGGATTATTACGATGATCCGCCTTCGCCTCACGAAAAAGGAGGGTCAGCATGAGAACAAATGATGTCATGCTTCAAACCGCCACGAAAGTGGTGACCTTCATCATCTTGATGTTCGCTGTCCATATTTTCTTCGCTGGACATTATACACCAGGCGGAGGATTTGTCGGGGGATTATTAACCGCAAGTGCCATCGTCTTGTTGATGCTTGCGTTCGACATCCCCACCGTCAAGAAAATTATCCCAATCAATTACGTGGTGTTATCCGCTGTCGGCTTGTTGATTGCTATCGCAACCGCCAGCGCATCGATCGTTTTTGATGTCCCATTCTTCACGCACGCCTATGATTATTTCGATTTGCCATTGTTTGGCGAAACTTCCCTGCACTCGGCATTGCTATTTGATATAGGCGTCTATTTGGTTGTTGTAGGAGTAACGATGACCATTATTCAAACGATTGGAGAGGATGAATAATGGAAATAGTCATGTCGGTTGCCATCGGCTTATTGTTCATGGCAGCTGTATATTTAATGCTATCGAAAAGTTTGATTCGCATCATTATCGGCACAGGCCTTTTGAGCCACGGCGCCCACCTATTGCTATTGACAATGGGCGGCCTCGGCGGCACAGCGCCGCCCGTTGTGGCTGATGGGGTAACGGTTAGCGATTATGCCGACCCTCTGCCACAGGCGCTGATCCTGACAGCGATCGTTATTTCGTTCGCCGTCACGTCATTTTTCCTGGTGCTCGCTTACCGCGCCTACCAGGAACTTGGCACAGACAATATGGAGCTATTGAGAGGTACAGAAGATTATGAGTAATTTAGCTTTGTTCCCCGTAGTCATTCCATTGATTTTTGCCGCCATCTTGATGCTGTTCCCGAAAAAGTTGCACATGCAACGCGCAGTGGCGATTGGCGGCGTTGCTGCGACACTCGCCTCAGCGCTTGTGCTATTCTCGAAAGTTTCTAACGACGGCGTCCAAGCTGTCACGCTCGGCAGCTGGCCTGCCCCGTTCGGCATTTCCATGGTATCCGATATGTTCTCGGTACTGTTGGTACTGAGTTCCACCATCGTCACGCTGTTCGTATTGTTTTACAGCATCCCAACGATCGGTGTAAAACGCGAGCAGTCGTTCTATTACCCGGCCGTGTTGTTCTTGATGACCGGAGTGAACGGCGCCTTTACAACAGGTGATATCTTCAACTTATTCGTCTTTATTGAAGTGTTGTTGATGGCTTCTTATGCATTGATCGTTCACGGCGGTGAAAAACCGCAACTGCGCGAATCAATTAAGTACTTGCTGGTGAACATCATTTCATCGGCCTTATTCGTTTCCGCAGTCGCTTATCTATACTCTGTTACCGGTACGCTCAATATGGCTGACTTGGCTGTTAAGATCCCACAGATCGAAGCAGTCGGCATCCTAACGGTCATTGCCGTCTTGTTCCTGGTCGTCTTCGGTTTCAAAGCGGCGATTTTCCCATTGTACTTTTGGCTGCCAGGTTCTTATTTCGCACCGCCCATGGCGATTCTTGCCTTGTTCGGCGCATTGCTGACGAAAGTCGGCGTCTACGCCATCATGAGAACCTATACCTTATTCTTCACAATGAATACAGGTTTTACCCACGAATTGTTGGCGATCATTGCGATTTTGACCATCCTGGCTGGCTGCGTCGGCGCGCTTGCTTATTTTGATGTAAAAAAGATCATCATCTACAACATCATCATCGCGGTCGGCGTTATCCTATTCGGCATTTCGCAAATGAACGCAGCAGGCGTCGAAGGCTCCATTTTCTATTTGGTGCACGATATGCTTATTAAAGCGGCATTGTTCCTTCTGGTCGGTATCTTAACCGTCATTTTCGGAACCAGCGATTTGCGCAAGATGGGCGGGTTAATCAAGAGCTATCCGCTCTTTGGCTGGACCTTCCTTGTTGCAGCATTCGGTCTTGCCGGCATTCCCCCGCTCAGCGGATTCCCCGGCAAATTGTTGATCGTCCAAGGCGGTTTCGAAGGCACCCATTTCTGGGGCAGCCTTGTGATTCTGGCGACTAGCTTGCTCGTGTTGCTAAGCGTTGTCCGTATCTTCATCTATGCATTCTGGGGCGAACCGGTGAAGATTGTCACGATCGACCGAAAACATTATCTATCGATGTTCGTCCCAACAGCTATACTCGTCGCCTTGACTGTATTCCTCGGCGCCGGTGCGGAACTCTTCATGCCGTTCGTTTCGGACGCGGGTGAAGTGCTGCTGAATCCATCGCTCTATATTGATGCGGTATTAAAGGAGTAGGTCTTAATGTCTTTACAAGTTCTATTGAATTTCTTTTTGGCGCTCGTCTGGATGTTCATGACCGTGTCTTTCACTCCTTCCGGATTCGTCATCGGCTTTTTGATCGGCCTCGGCATCATTATCTTGATGCGCCGGTTTTTCTCAAAACGATTGTACATCCTGCGCGTCTGGGCGTTAATCTCACTGTTCCTGTTATTCCTACGTGAACTTTTCATGTCAAGCATCCAGGTGCTGTCGATCGTTGTAAGCCCAAATATGAACATCAAACCGGCCATTTTTGAAATGGAGACGGAACTCGATGACGACTGGCAAGTAACCTTGCTGTCGGCCTTAATTACATTAACTCCAGGCACTTTGGTTATCGGCATTTCTGAAGACCAAAAACGCCTGTATATCCATGCCTTGGATTTCGAAGACATTGACTCGGCCGTTTTATCCATAAAAAATACGTTTGAACGGGCGATATTGGAGGTGAGCCGGTCATGATGATGTTTTACTGGGTTGCCCTGTTCATTGTCAGCATTTCCTTTGCTGGCCTGTTGTTCCGCCTCGTCAAAGGCCCTACAGTCGCAGACCGCGTAGTCGCACTTGATGCGATCGGCGTGACACTGGTGTCGATCGTTGCTTTGTTGTCACTCATCATTGAGACGGAATTTTTCCTGGAGGTCATACTATTGATGAGCATCCTGTCCTTTATCGGAACGGCCGCCTTTGCGAAATTCCTGGAGAGAGGGGAGATTTTCAATCGAGATCCTCGTTGATATCCTAATCATCCTTTTAATCAGCACTGGCGTCCTCTTCAGTGCCGTCACTGCCCTCGGGCTCATCAGGCTACCGGACGTCTACACACGGACACACGCAGCCTCTAAGAGTTCGACACTCGGTGTGTTATCGATTCTGCTCGGTACCTTCGTCCATTTTTGGTTTAATGAAGGCATCTTCAACACGCAGATGGTTATTGCCATCGCCTTCCTGTTCATCACGCAACCCGTCGCTGGCCATTTGATCGGCCGTGCCGCTTATATGACAGGCATTAAAGTCGCGGAAGAAACAGTGCGCGACGACATGGGTCCAGCGATTGAAAAACGCAAAAATAACCAGCAAGAAGAACTTGAAAATGAATAAAAAAACTGCAGCCGATTTGGCTGCAGTTTTTTTTATTCATTGTTACCAAGCTTTTCCACAAATGACGCAAGTGTGCGCACCATGGCGCCAGTGCCTCCCTGTGGGCCCAAATCATGCGCTGCATCGGCGTGTGAAGTTCCGGCGATATCGAGGTGGATCCATGGGGTGTCGCCGACGAATTCGCCGACAAAGCCGCCACCGAAAATCATATGGCCGTCGCGCCCGGGCGAATTGTTCAAATCAGCGACATCGCTTTTGCGCAGGCGTTTTTTGTCGTTTTCGGTAAGCGGCAATTGCCAGACAAACTCACCCGTTTTCTTCGAGACGTCTACCAACTTGCTATAAAACGAGTCATCGTTCGTCAACGCACCGGTTTTGTCTTTGCCGAGTGCGACGATGACGCCGCCCGTTAATGTCGCTACGTCGACCACTTGGCTTGCGCCGAGCTGCTTGGCGTACGTGACAGCATCCGCCAATACCAAACGCCCTTCTGCATCTGTATTGAGGATTTCAATGGTCTTGCCGCTCATTGAGGTGATGACATCGTCCGGCTTGAAGGCATTGCCTGACACCATATTATCAGTGGATGCAATGACAGCTACTACGTCCTTATCCGGCTTTAGCTCCCCAATGACACGCATTGCGCCGAGTACAGCCGCTGCTCCGCCCATATCCCCTTTCATGCCAACAATGCCATCTTTCGGCTTGAGCGAATAACCACCCGTGTCAAAGGTGATGCCTTTACCGACAAGTGCAAGCGGTGCTTCAAAACTGTCTGTCGCTTTGTATTTCATCACGATCAGACGCGGTTCTTCGACAGAACCTTGGTTGACTGCAAGCAATGCACCCATGCCGAGCTCTTCGATTTCATTGCGTCCAAGGATATCCGTTTCAAATCCGTAAGTTTCGCTAAGCTCTTGTGCATATTCAGCCATTGCTGTTGGCGTTAAGATATTTGCCGGCATATTGACGAGCGTTCTTGCTTCATTGACTGCCTCGGCATGGACTGTGCCAACGAAAGCCGCCTGGCGGATGGCATCGGCCGGCTGTTCCGTCAAAAAACTCAGTGATTCGAGCGGATGATCCACTTCATTGGAGTTGGTTTTATAATCGGCAAAGCGGTAAGCGCCCATTTGAATGCCTTCAGCAGCTACGTGCGCAACTTGTTCGCTGTTCACTTCTCCATTTTCGAAAGATGCTGTGTAAATGGCAGCATGGCGAATTTTTTCTTTGACCAATTGCTTTCCAGCGATGCCGAATGAACGGCGCAAATCATCTTCCGTCAGTTTTTTACGGTCACCGATCCCAACAAATAACACACGCGGGATATCGCCTTGCAAAGTAGGATAAATGCTCAGCGAGCTTGAATCGAAGGATAACCCACCTTTAATCCAGTCGGCAAGGCGACCGTCAAAGCGCTGCTCCAAGCCTTTCCAGCCATCCGCGTTTTCGGGATGGCGGCTCAAGCCGACGATTAGAATTTCTGCTTCATTTTGTTGTTCTGGTTTTAATACATTGATTTCCATAAGTATCCTCCTTTTAACTGCATCTCCAGTGTAACATTCCTTCGGCTTCCGGAATAGCTTGACTGAGCGCGTGCCGCCCCAGGCGTATGTTATACTTTCTGTACGGAATTTTAAGTAGAAGGGGCTGCTTGCCAAATGGAACTGTTATCCAATACGCCATTAATGATTGCGCTGTTTGCAATTTTTTTCGCCCAATTCGTTAAAATTCCCATTCAATTTGCAGTCACTCGAGAGTTGAATTGGGGACTTTTCACATCGACCGGCGGAATGCCGAGTTCTCATTCCGCTGCGGTGACTTCATTAACAACCGCAGTAGCCTATGAGGCAGGCATTTCATCTACGGTCTTCGCGGTATCCGCCTTGTTTGCGGTGATTACCATGTACGACGCAACAGGGGTACGTTTTCAGGCTGGGCAACAAGCATTGACGATCAACCGCTTACGCCAGGATTTGAATAATTTTATGGAAGAAACCCGTAAATGGCCATCGAAGAAAGAAGAAGAGAAAATCGAGGAGCTCAAAACATTGCTTGGCCACAAACCGAGCGAAGTGTTCATGGGGGCGCTGACAGGAATCGCGCTGTCTGTCGTCTTCTACAGCATGCTCTAGAAAAAAAGCCGGTCCGCAATTTGCGGTCCGGCTTTTTCGATAATCGGAATCAAAACATTTGATACCCCATCTTGCGCAATATTTTCATGACAAATCCAGAAGTGACTGCCCCGAGGAAACCAGCCGTCAGAACGGCAATATCGCTCCCCGTCAACGAACGGATCGTGTCTCCGAGCATGGCAAAGGATTCACCTGGGGCTGTAAAATAATCAAACACGCCGACATCGTCAATAACCAGCAAAATGACAACCGGGTAGACAATTGCCATCAGCCACGTCATGCGCAACAGCATGTTCAATAGAAAGCCGATACCGAAAAACATCACATAAAAAAGCAACATGGAAATGATCAATTGGACAATGGTAAATGAACTGTTCATGGACTCTAACCTCCGTTATTCCTTTCCTCAGTTTACCCGAAACACAAGGCCCTTTCAATGTGGAGGAACAGTATTCATGACTTTGTCACAGAAGGGATCCCGATATAAAAAAGAGCAGCTGCGATAGCTGCTCTTTTGTGTGTTCACAGTTTATTTGTTTTTTCCGGATCCTGAACAGCAGGAGCACGTTTCGGAGCCACCTAACCGTAATTGGAAATATCCTTGGCCCGCGCAGTATGGGCAATGGTTGCCAGTTGCTCTTTTCTTGAAGACTGTCATTCGAAACACCTCCTCTGTTGTTTTTAATATTCTGATAATTGGTAATATATCACGTATCGCAAATAGCTGCAAATAAAAAAAGATGTTTGTAAACGGATACAAACACCTTTATCTCCATTATTCTCTTTTATTCTTTGCTATTCTACTTTTTTCTAAATTGTCTGTTAATTAGCATTTAGTATTTATGCCTGAAAAATAATTTATAGTCGGTGTAGCCAAAAATATGACCGGGATCAACATCTTCGATTGGTTCGAACCCTTCCTCTACTATGTATGAAGCCATTTCATGGAGCATGACCGAGGCATCTTGATCTTCCGATAAGTCTTGTGGAGTGCGCCATGCAGCTTCATAAAGCTCTTCTTGCTGTGCTAGGACGGGTTGTTCGTCTTCGAGCGGGCGCAGCAGGAATACCGCCATATTGTCGCTGATTCTCTCCTTGATCACTCCCGAGCGAAAACCGATCATGCCAAGCACCGCACAATCGATTCCGGTCTCTTCTTTGACTTCCCTTAAGGCCGCTTGATCGACTGTTTCATCCTTTTCAACAAATCCTGCTGGCAAAGACCATTTGCCGTGCAGCCCGCCGTAGCGCTTCTTGACGACGAGCCATTCGTTCTGCTGGTTTACGACCAGCCCGGCAGCGCCGAGCCAGACATCGCCCCTTTTGCTTCTCGACATGGTTTTCCACTCCTTTCCTTACTATCATGTGAAAAAAAGCCCCCCGCACTGGGAGGCTTTCATTTTTATAGTACCTTGAATTTACCTTTTTTCAAGACCAATCCAGGTCCACCGATCATGTACAATGCTCGGTTATCGATCATTTTCTTCATGAACGACGCGCGCTTGCCAGTCACTTTCTTGCCGAAGACAACGCCAATCGCATCTTCTTCGCCAAGTGAGCAGACAGTTCCTTTCAAATCAGGAACAAACTCTTCTGTCGTCCCGTCGCCTGCAAGTGCTTTGATGTTTTTCGCAATGCGCTCGCCTTGCTGCATCGCAATTTGTGCAGTTGGCGGGTACGGGCGATTTGTTTCTTCATTGATCATCAATGCGCAGTCACCAACGATGAATACATCAGAATAGCCTGGTGCACGCATGTCTTTTTCAACTTTAATGCGCGCGCGCATGCTTTCGATGGATGTTTCTTCAATTAAGCGGTTGCCGCGGACGCCTGCTGCCCAAACGACAGTTCCGGCATAGATGAATTCAAACTCATCATCGTTTTTCTTGATCTTCACGCCTTCAGGAGTCGCTTCGACGACCGGCGTTCCGATAGAAAACTCAATGCCTTTCGCTTGAAGATGGCCGACTGCATAGTCTACCAATTCCGGATCGAATCCTGGCAAGACCATCGGTGCAGCTTCTACACAGATGACACGTACTTTTTCACGCGGCACATCATACTCTTTGCAAAGTTCCGGCACACGGTTTGCAAGTTCCCCAAGGAATTCGATTCCAGTGAAGCCGGCTCCACCGACAACAATTGTCAAGCGGCTGTCGTTCTTCACTTCTTCAGTAGACCAAGTCGCAAATTGGAATTCGATATGCTCGCGGATGTAACGCGCAGCTTTTACATTGGCAATCGACAATGCATATGTGTCGAGTCCTTCGATTCCAAAAGTTTCCCCTTCAAAGCCAAGCCCGATGACAAGGAAGTCATATGTGAATTCCCCATTGTCAGTCGAAACTTTCTTGCTGTCTACGTCGATGCCTTCGACAGTGGCTTGAACAAAGTTCACTTTGCCCGTATCGATGACGTCTGCGATATCATAGCGCACTTGTTCCGGAAGCAAAGTTCCTGCTGCCGCTTCGTGAAGCCATGTGCTTTCATAATGATATTCGTTTTTGTTGATAAGCGTAATGTCCGCAGCGTCTGTCCCAAATTCTTTTTGCAGGTTCACTACAGTAGTCAGTCCACCATAGCCTGCACCTAATACTAATATTGACGGTCTTTTCAACACAATCGCAACCACCTTCAAGTCATTTTATGTACCGGAAATAAATAAACAGATTCCAGTAAACACCTATCCTCTATATTAGCCCTTTTGCAAATGCTTTTCAACAGTTGAATGCCCTTACACGGGATGCGCAGCCAAAACGAAAATTAAAAAAACCCGCTTTTGTCACAAAGCGGGTTGTTACATCAGCAGTTTTCAGGAGTCCCTGCTTTTTTTGCGGTGCGGAAACTCGTCCCGCAGCCACATGAGGCGATAGCGTTCGGATTGTCGATGGTAAATCCGCCGCCCATCAAAGACTGTTTATAGTCCACCACGGTCCCTTTCAGGATTGGGGCATCTTCTTTATTAATCAAGATGCGGATGCCGTGCTGTTCGTATTGATCATCTGTTTCTGCCGCTTCCGGTTCGAAACCCATGCCATACGTCAAACCGCTGCAGCCGCCACCTTTAACAGCCACTCGCAGGAAAGATCCTTCTTCTTCGTTATGACGCATCATTTCTTTCACTTGGAAAGAAGCGGCTTCTGTAATTTCTACAACTTGTGTCATCTACGTTCACCCTTTCTTTTCCACTTTACTACCCATTTAGGGCAGACATAAAAAGGGACCTGTAGAAGGCCCCTGGACATTAAAAGACTTGTTCTACTTCAACGACGCCAGGAACTTCCTCGACAAGCGCGCGTTCGATGCCCGCTTTCAATGTGATGGTCGAACTTGGGCAGCTGCCGCAAGCACCGAGTAGGCGCAATTTCACAATGCCGTCCTCTACATCCACCAATTCACAGTCTCCCCCGTCGCGCAAAAGGAATGGCCGTAATTTATCTAAGACTTCCATTACTTGATCTTCCATCATAGCTTCAGTCATTTCTATCGACTCCTTTCATTACAATCATTATAATGTGAATAAGCATAAAAAGCCAATAATGAATTTTCAGGAGGCCAATATTCATGACAAAAAAACCGAGCATCGAAGTTTATGGAACCGACCAGATCTGTGCCAGCTGTGTAAATGCCCCTTCATCCAAGGATACCTACGAATGGCTCGAGGCAGCCATCTCGAGAAAATACAAAGACCAGCCATTTTCAATAAGCTATATCGATATTGAGAAACCGCTGCAAAATGCCAAGCAGCAAGAATATGCGGAGCGCATCTTGGAAGATGAATTTTTCTATCCACTTGTGCTGATCGAAGGTGAAGTGGTCGGTGAAGGCTATATTCAATTGAAACCTGTTTATCGCGAACTCGAAAAACATGGCTTTGCCGCTGCTGAATAACTAAAAAAAGCGCTCCGGGAGCGCTTTTTTCTTTACCCATTATGCCATTTGTACATCCACAAGACGCCCGATTTCATCAAACGCGCAATGCGCCCAGTGACAGTGCGGTCTGCGAGGTAGGCAAAGCCTTGTTTTTTCCCAAGCGAGCCGAGGAAGCCTTTCAGCTTGATCTCCGGCATCGTTTCAGGCAATTCCTCGCCTTTCCATTTCATGCGCAGCACTTTGACGATTTGTTCGGCTTGCTCTTCTGCAAGCTGTGCAGAAGGCGCCATTGGAAGTGCAGCACAATCGCCGACGACATAAACGTTCTCATCGTTCGGCAATTGATGGTATTGATTGATAATGACACGACCGCTGCTGTCGCTGTCCAAATTCAAGTCGCGTACAGGCTTGACAGGCTGGATGCCCGCCGTCCAGACGACTGCATCAACGGGAATCGTTTCTTCATGGTTGTGGAGCAAGTTCGGTTCTACTTTTGTAATATTCGAATTGGACACGACATCGACGTTGTTGTTATCGAACCATTTCTTGACGAAGTTACTCAGCCGCTCCGGGAAGTCGCGCAAAATTCTCGGGCTGCGGTCAAACAGCTTGATTTGCAGATCTTTGCGGCTTTCGCGTAGTTCACTGGCAAGTTCGATGCCGCTAAGCCCTGCTCCGACCACCCCAACAGTAGCCCCTGATTTCAATCCAAGCAAGGCTTCATAGGTTTTACGGGAGTTGCCGATGGTCTGGATGCTATACGTGAACTCATCCGCTCCCGGGACACCGTGATATTTATCAATGCACCCGAGCCCGATGACCAATTCATCATAAGCGATGCGCTGGCCGTCTTCCAAAAAGATGCATTTTTCTTCCAAACCGATTTCTCGAATTTCGCCATTGACGATTTTCAAGCGTTCGTGCTCAGGAAACGGGACACGCACCTCGTGGTCAGATTCTGTGCCTGCAGCGAGTGCGTAAAATTCTGTTTTCATGCTGTGAAAAGGCGTGCGATCGATGAGGATAATTTCCATGTCCTGCGGGAAATTATTCGGCAAGAGCCGAAGCAAGACCCGCATATTGCCATAGCCGCCACCTAGTAAGACTAGTTTTTTCATATAATTCTCCTTTAGCCCGTCATTCTGCTGTTGATTCCAAATATGAGTATAGCTGATTGTGATAACTTTCACAATCATTTCTCGGCAAAATCAATTAATTGACGGTTGAACGGAAACACGGTAGGATTTTCTAGTAGTGAGGTGAGCTGGAATGAATCCGATAATTGAATTTTGCATGAGCAATCTTGCCAATGGTTCAGAAGAGTCTTTTGCAAAATTAGAACAGGACCCGAATCTGGATGTACTCGAATATGGTTGTTTAAGCTATTGTAGCCAATGTGCTGAATCCTTATTTGCACTTGTGAATGGTGAAATTGTGGAAGCGGACACCCCCGAAGAGCTAACCCAGAAAATATATACATTCATAGAGGAAAACCCGTTGTTTTAAGCCGCCTGTTGAGCGGCTTTTTTAATGCTTCCAAAAGCTGAGGTTTTCTAGCATATGTGTCGCAGGATGGTCTTTTTGTAACACCGCATCCATCGGGGTCACACCGGTATTGACATGCACCGTATCGATGCCAAAGCGGATCCCCGCCTGGATGTCGGTATCGTAATTATCCCCGATCATCACCATCTCCTCTTTTCCAAATCCCCATTCATGCTGGATAGCTTCGAGCATATGGATTTCTGGTTTGCCAATAAACACCGGGTCGATGTCTGTCGCTTTCGACACCACGGCAGTTATAGCCCCGTTGCCCGGAAGAAATCCTTGTTCTGAAGGGAATGCCAAGTCCTGGTTGGTCGACAAGAAGACAGCACCCTTTTGCACCTCAAGACAAGCACGCGACAGCTTGTCATACGAAATCTGCAGATCGAGTCCCATCAGCACGATGTCTGCCTGCTGATCAACGCACTCAATTCCTTCTGCATCAAGTGCCTCCTTCAAGCCATCTGAACCGATCAGGTAAACTGTGCGGCCAGGATACCAGCGCTTGATGTATTTTGCTGCCGCTACTGCTGAAGACATAATACGCGATTTATCGGCATGGACCCCGATTCGTTTTAGTTTCTCGTATAATTGGTCCTGTGTTTTAGAAGCGTTGTTCGTCACATAAAAAGCCTCAATGCCGTCATCTTGTAAGCGACTGACGAATCGGGCAGCCTCTTGTACAGGTGCCTCGCCCCGATAAACCGTGCCATCCAGATCCAGGCAATAGGCCTTGTAGCGCTTAATTTTTTCCATTTTCGTTCTCCGGAATAAACGCAGAGACCGGGCCGAGTTCATGTTCAAGATAATGCGCCACTTTAGGGCCGAATTGTTTCAGGCTGTTCAAATGCACATCCATTACGCGTATGATCTCTCCATGGTCGACCGCAATGAATTCACGCACGAGCATCTTGCGCAGTCCGACGAGCTCTTTTAGGGGGTGGTCCATTTCTTCGGTAATCACCTTTTCATCTACTAGTATATCGATGATATCTTCGTAACTACCCGGGTCGCGCATAATAAAACCATCGATCATGGAATTTCCGACATCGATCACTGCTTCAATCGCCCCGAGTGCGAGACGCTCCAAAGCCAATTGATCTTTTAAGGTTTCCCAGTTGCCGTTCGCTTCATACAATGCGATGAGCGCATCCATATAAGTGATGGCTTGCTTGATTTTTCCGCGGTCGATAAAGTACATATTGAGTCCCTCCATTTTGCTGTTGCTCGCTGTTTTGTTTCTTCTCTATCATATCATATGGGCACAAAAAACCCCCGGTGGCTCAATCTGCCTCGGGGGGTTCTGGTTGTTCCTGTACTTCTGGTCGTTCCTGCACTTCTGGTTCCGGCGCTTTTCCTGCCTTTTTCAAAACAAAATAAGAGCATCCGAAATTGCAGTATTCGTATAAATAATCCTGGAGCGTGCTGATCTTCGTATCATAGCTCGCTTTGTTGTTGCTATCCTCAAAAAAGCCTTTTAAGCGAAGCTGTCCGTATCCCCAGTCGCCCAGGATGTAATCGTATTTAGACAGAATATCGCTGTACCTGTTCTGGAACGCTTCTTCCTGAAATCCTTCGCGATGATCCTCGATCACCTCGTAATTCCATTTCTCAATTGTGATCAATATTCTCACCATCCATACCTAGTAATGACAAAAGCCTAGGCTCGCATCATTCTGCTTTACCTGCTAGAATCCTGCTTCAAATGTATCACACCAAGGCTATGCGGACAAGCTGCGCTCTAGGTGTATGGACAAACAAAAACCTCCGGCAGAGTGATTGCCGGAGGTTTCCCCATTCTATCCTAAATCTTCTGCTTTATTTGCTTTGCTCGATCTCACAGCGTGGAAAATGCTCGCTGCAAGCCCTCCCCATAGGAGGACCATCCCGATGATCATGACTACAATTGCGCTAACTGACATGTCAATCCCTCCTTATTCTTTTTCTCTCGCCGGATGTTCGGAATGCTCGTCGTAATAGCGATAGTTTTTATGCCATTTGCCAAGCGAGAACAAGATGCCGAAGAGCAGGGCTCCTGCTGCGACAGCCACACCGCCGAATAAAGTGAACATATTGGAATAACCTTCATAGTTTCCTGTTTCCGTATCGAATTGCTGGAAGATATTCAAGCGCAGCAAGCCGAACATCATATAGCCAAGAACGAGTGGCGTGATAACGCCAAGGCTGAATTTCCACCAACCGCCAAGGTGGATATCCGAGATTTCGTTTGCATGGTTCTGCAAATCGCCTGCTTTGCGCAAGATCCAGACAACCATGACGACTTCCACAAGACCGACTGCCGCGACACCGAATTGGTTGATGTAGTAATCAGCGATATCCAAGAAGAACAATCCGCCTTGTGTAGCGAATAATATGGAAATTAATGCCGCAAGACCGCCACCGAATGCAACTGCTTTACGGCGTGAAATCCCGAACTTCTCACTAAATCCTGCAACATAAGTTTCTGTGATCGACATGAGTGATGTGAGTCCCGCAAGTGTCAATGACAGGAAGAATAAGAAGCCGAAGAGCCCGTTAAATCCTGGGAATTCATTGATGATCGCCGGGAATACGACGAACGCGAGGCCAACACCGGCAGAAGCAACATCTGCTACTTCCACGCCTGATTGAGTTGCCATGAAACCAAGTACCGCAAATACCCCGATACCGGCAAGCAACTCAAAGCTTGAGTTGGCAAAACCGGTGATGAACGCGTTGTTTGTGATATCCGATTTTTTCGGCAGATAGCTTGAGTATGTGATCATGATCGCAAAGGCGACCGATAAACTGAAGAATATGTGCCCATAGGCCGCAACCCAGACGGTCGGATCCATGATGGCATCAAAGTTCGGCTCGAAGAATGCCTCTAGTCCAAGTGCTGCCCCGTCTAATGTGACCGCACGGATAACGATAACAATGAATATCAATACCAAAGTCGGAATGAAAATGCGATTTGCCATCTCGATCCCTTTTTTGACCCCGGCAAGCAAAATGCCGAGCGTGATGACCCAAACAATCACCAATGGAATGAAAATGCCCCAGACGATTCCCCCTGTCTCACCTGGATTCACTGTCAATTGAAGGAAGTCATTAAATAAGAAGCCTTCTGTATCTTCCCCCCACGCTTGATTGAATGAAAATAATGTATAACGCATCGCCCAAGCGATGATAACCGCGTAATACACCGAGATGACGAACGATACGAACATCGCCCACCATCCGAGCCATTCTGCTTTTTTGCCGCTCATTCTAAAGAATGAAAGTGGTGCGGATCCGCGATAACGATGGCCGATAGTGAACTCCAATATAAGGATTGGAATCCCGGCTGTTAAAAGAGCAAACAAATATGGTATAAAAAATGCGCCCCCACCATTTTCATATGCTACATACGGGAATCGCCAAATATTCCCTAGTCCTATTGCTGAACCGACCGCCGCCATGATAAAACCGGCTCTCGTTCCCCATGTAGAACGTTCCATTTCTCTTCCCCCTTTGTTGGTAACTCCCAATTTTTTAACAGAAAAATAGGAAGTTTGTTTATATTCAGATTATTTTGGAATCTAAATTTAGTATAACTAGGACCCTGTTCAAAGTAAAGATAATTTCTGAAAATTTCTTTAAAAAACTATTATAATAATAATAAAAAGGTGGAGATATAATATCTCCACCTTTCAAATATTAGTTCTGTTCATGCTTTTCCATTAAGGTTGTGCGTTTAGACCATAAAATGAATAGTATTGCCAAGACGATTGCTACCGCTCCAAGAGCCAAAGGCAAGGAGCCGGTAAAGCCTATGACGATATACCCTACTGCTGCAATTGCTGCAGAGGTCAATGCATATGGAAGTTGCGTTACGACATGATCCATATGGTTGCTTCCTGCGCCTGTAGACGAAAGAATCGTCGTATCTGAGATCGGTGAGCAATGATCTCCGAATACCGCTCCTGCCAAAACAGCAGACAAGGAAGCGAGCAATAGTTCCGGTTCTGCCTGGATCATGATTGTACCGGCGATCGGCAGCAAAATCCCGAATGATCCCCAGGAAGTTCCCGTCGAGAATGCCATAACACCAGCAAGCAAGAACAATAAGACCGGCAGGACACTCGTCGGCACATTGCCGCGTGCGACTGCATCGGCAAGATAAGTGCCAGTTTGCAACGCGTCGATCAAATAAGTCAGCGACCACGCAAAGATCAAGATAAACACTGCGCCGGCCATCGATTGAATGCCAGCCCAGATGCCTCTACCGATCCACTGCACTTTTGCCACTTCGTTTCGTCTGATCTGGATGGCGTACAGGATAATCGCAGCAAGCGCGCCGATGAGGCCGCCTGTGATCAAGGATAATGGCACATCCGTGTTTTCAAAAATGAGCCAGATGTCGAATACTCTATCGGCACCTACATAACCCGTCCACATCATCGCCGCGACTGTCCCGACAATCAATAACAGAATCGGCAATAACAAATCGCGGACACGGCCATGAGAGTGGCTCGGGAAATCTTCTTTCATTTCGCCGGGAATTACTTTGTCTGGATTGAACAGCTGGCCTTCAGTGATCGCCAGGCGTTCATGTTTTTTCATTTCCCCAAAATCTACATCACGGATCGCGACGAAGAATACGATGGCGAGTGCCGCGATGACGTAGAAGTTCATCGGTGCCATCCACAGGAACGCTTCCAATGCAGAATAATCCAGGAAGGTCTGCCCAGCGAGGATCGTACCGATGATGCCAATGATCGCTGCTCCCCAGCTAGAGACAGGAGACACGACACAAATCGGCGCGGCAGTAGAATCGATGAAATAAGCTAGTTTTGCACGCGATACCTTATAGCGGTCCGTAATCGGCCGTGCGACTTGCCCAACAGCCAACGCATTAAAGTAATCGTCGATGAAAATCAAGATGCCGAGAAACACCGTAACCAATTTCGCCCCGCGGCGGGTTTTCACACGCGCAGATGCCCAATCGGCAAATGCATGGCTGCCGCCAGACAAGCTGACGAATGCTGTAATCACTCCCAGCAATAACAAGAACAAAATGATGAAGACATTGTAAGCGTTAAAGCCCTCGTTCCAAAAAATGACAGCAAATGAAGTAAATAATTCATTCGCTGCCTCAATAGGCGCAAACGATGTCAAGATCAGCGCAGCCGCTACGATGCCGACGCCGAGCGACAGCAATACGCGGCGCGTCAACAGAACCATCGCAATCGCAATAATCGGCGGCAGTATCGAAAAGATTGTGTTTTCCATAATTAGATTTCCTCCTATTCGTTTTGATGGTAAGGCTTAGACCAAAAAAGCCGGTTTATCCAAGGGATAAACCGGCTTCCTACAATTCGTCTGTGTGCACAAGCATCAAACAACCCTGTAGCTCTCCATCTGCAACTCGCTGCAAATGACAGTGGCATTCCTGTTCGAAATGCCCCCAATCGCCGCTTCCCTGACCCGGAAACGGTAATTTCGGCAAGCTTCCCTTTCGAATGTGGTCAACGCGGTCAAACTCGCACATTCTACTGATGAAGGCTGCAGCCTCTACCCATCGATATCTAATTCATAAAAAGCATAGCCCAAAAAGCACACAAAATCAACTAACAGTCCATTTTGAATGTTCCTTCTATTTAATGGCTTTCATGCGGAAATAATCACCAAAGACATCACGCAGGAATTCGGGCATGAAGTAGCTCTTCGGCGCCCGCTTCAATGTCGGGAAAAAGTAGCCGAATGTAAACAGGTCAAGCGTCGCCAGCCGGTAGATACGGTCCGGGTCGGCAGGTTCGCCCCCGATCATCAGTTGATGTTCGTCCATATCCATGTTGCTATGGATCATCCGGCCGAACACGGCTCCCCGAAAGCCCATGCCTTTAAGCTCGAGCTGCGGCCAGTCTTCGTTCAAGGATTGGAGATAAATTTCCTTTAGCTCCGCGCCACTGAGATCGATGACGCACGGATTGATCGGATGCGGCAGCATGCGGTGGAAATCGTAGCGCGTCATCTCCCCTTGCGGCATATCTTCCATGAAAATGCCGGCATTGAACAATCCGCAATCCGCCGAGGTGAACGAGATCAAGGCATCGCCAAACAACTCTGCCATAGGAGAAGGCTTGAACCATTCAGCTTTTAAATGACGCTCATTATAGAAAACTGTGTCAGCCATTTGCTGCTTGCCGACGCCGACCAAGTATTCATTAAATCCTTCATCGGCTTCTGGCAACTGGTCGGTCTCGATCACTTCCGCTGTCATCTTGCGTGTAGCTATATCGATTTCAATATGGCCGATATAATAGCCGAACTTGCCGGCGGCACCAAGTAAAGTCCCGCCGATTTCTTTTCCTTGGTGGAATAGATGATGGGTATGCGCCCCCAAGATAATATCGAGTTCCGGACATTCTGCTGCCAACAGTTCATCTTCCCTGATGCCAAGATGGGACATGCAGATAAGAAAATCGACCGACTGGTGGATTTCGGCCGCTTCCCGCTTAATCGCTTCCCTGCCGTTCGTCACTTGCCAGCCGAGACGGCGGTAAAACGGGGTGAATTCTGCCGTTGCAGCGATAAGCCCGATTTTCGTGCCATCTTTCGTTTGAATAATTCGGTTCGGGCTTGCCCATTCCGGCTGCTTGCCGTCCAAATCCAATAGATTAGCAACCACGACGGAAAAATCAGCCTGCACATACAATTCGTCCAGTTCCGCTTTGGACAGCGTAATCCCTTCGTTATTGCCAATGGTCACGGCATCGTATCCCGCTTCATTGAGCAGCTGGACATTGCCTTTACCAGCCGTTCCTTCCGTGAAAGGATGTGAACGGTCAGCATGGTCCCCAATATCGAGCACTAAACACACATCGCCCACTTCTTCGTGCCAGCGCCTACGCTCCGTCAGCAAGGATTGGATGCGGGGCCAGTGCACAAAATGGCTATGCAAGTCGTTTGTATGATAAATATGGATGATTTCACTCATGTCAAACACCTCATTATGAACTGAAAATTCCTTCGTAAATCGAGCGGAGCCCGAGTAATAATAATGCGAGCCGCAGCACAACGACCAGTGTCTCGGATTTAATGCTGCGGTTCAGCCGCGCCCCGATTTTCGCACCGATATATGCCGATGGGATGATGGCTAAGGTATAGATCCACGGAACATTGCCGAGTGAAATATGTGTAATGGAATTGACGATGGCCGACAGAAAGACCATCAGCATCGAAGTTCCAACGGCTACATGAGGCGGAAATAAAAATAACAGAATCATGGCGGGAACGAGAATCGAGCCGCCGCCGATGCCAAATAGACCTGATGCAAAACCGATAAAAAAGGTTAATAATAGCGCAAACCATACCGGATAGCCATAAACATATTCCTGATTGGTTTTGCGGTCATGGAAGCTTCGCTTTTTGCCGTTATCGACAAACCAGCTCACCGCCTTTAAGCGATCCCTGAGCAACAGGAGCATCGATAAGAACACCAATAATACGCCAAAATACAATTGAAAGGACGGTACATCTAGACTGCGGTTAACGAATGCGCCTACAATAGTTCCGGGCGCACTACCGAGAAAGAAAATGAACCCGCTCCGGTAATCGACAGTGCCAACCTTCATATACGCAATCGTCGACGACAAACCAGTGAAAATCATCATGACGACCGATAGACCGACAATTTGTTGAGGGGACAAATCTGGAAATGAACTGAACGACGAGCTAAGGAATAACAGCACTGGCACCAAGATTACGCCTCCGCCAAGCCCGATGAGCGCGCCAACAATCCCTGAAGCAAGCCCGGTCAATAGAAGGATCACAAATACCATCAGAAACCGCCTTCGAACAGGTCAAGCTGTTTCGGGGACAAGCCCTCGAAATGCAAACCGTTCAATTCCTCGAACTGTTTCGCATCACCTGCCGCATGCCCGCCTGAATTATTATTGAAGATCACATACACCTGCTCTGCCTGCTGTTCAAGACGTTTTACAGCCAGGCTGATTTCTTCCAATTCATCACGGTTATAATCATAAAGATAGCGCACTTCCCGCCATTTTTCAGCATTGCCGGGATTCAGCCAGCCGTGGACATTACGTCCGTGCAACCGTAGCAGCACTTTATCTTTGCGGCTGGATTCCGGTACAAGAGGAATCCAGCCATCTCCTGCCTGCGGTTCATCGCAGACCGAATGAATCAACCCGTGTTCGCGGAGGAATTCCAGCGTTTTTTCTTTCATGCCGTCCGCATACCAGGATTGATGACGAAATTCGATCGCCAAGTCGAATTCCTGCAATTCGCCAATAATGGCGCGGATTTCATCGACATGATCTTTCTGGCAGTCGAACCACGGCGGAAATTGCAACAACACCATCGCCAGCTTGCCCGCTTCTTTCAGCGGCCGGACAGACAACCTGTAAGCTTCGAACATTTCCTCGCGGGTCTCGAATGGATTTTCCCCGCGCTGATGCCCGGTCATGCCTTGATATGCTTTTACAACGAATTGAAAATTGTCCGGCGTCTCACGTATCCATTTGCTGATATTGCGCTCAGGCTGGACTGCGTAAAATGAAGAATCCAGTTCCACAATCGGAAAATGCGCACTGTAATCGACCAATTTATCTTTTTGTCTCGACCCGGGGCTATACACATCCGGGTGATCTCCCCAGCCCGTCAATCCAACATAAATCATCGCCCTGCCTCCATTTTCGTTATTATTTTATGATAGCATAGAACAAAACAGGCGTCCTTTTTGAGATTCGCTGAAGCAATGCCAGGCGAAGCCCCTCTACCTCGCACATGGTTACAATCGTATATCAATCCATTTTTTAGGAGGTTTTTGTAAATGAAAAACCCATGGAACACAGATGCCCTTATCGCACGCTTTAAGGACCATCGCAACCCGGAGCTTGCCGCTCCAATGGCCGCTTATATGAAACACAACTTCCCATTTTTAGAAATCCAGAAACCTCTACGCACCATGTTATGAAAGAACAGCTATCAAACTATTCCCTCCTGATAAAGAACAATTGAAACCTATTGTCCAAGCGTTGTACGAAATGCCGGAACGCGAATATCATTACGCAGCTATTGAACTGCTAGAACAAACGAAAGAGCAATTGAGTCCAGAAGATTTGCCGTTTTTGCGCCAGCTAATCGAAGTCAATTCCTGGTGGGATAGTGTCGATATCCTTGCGCCGAAAATTGTCGGCCATATCGTATTGCGCGACCGAAAAACCACATCCCCGATCATGCGAGAATGGACGCAAGCAGAAAATTTTTGGACCAACCGGGCAGCTATCCTGCACCAATTGAAGTTTAAACAACAAACCGACACAGAAATGCTTGGCTTCATCATCGCGTTACATGCCGAATCCCATGAATTCTTCATCCAAAAATCTATCGGTTGGGCATTGCGGGAATACGCAAAAACCGATCCTGTTTGGGTCTTGAACTTTACAGCCATTAAGCAGGCGGGAAGCTTTAAAACACATGAAAAAATAAGCTTCAGCATCCTTTAAAGGTCGCCAAAGCTTATTTTTTCAATTGGGCTGCGGGCTCTTAAAATAACCCGCCGATCCCACCACCGCCGATTTTCGACTTTGCAAGATCCAACAATTCGTTCTTTTCATTTTCATCAATCTTGCCGTCATCGTATGCCTGCTTGACTTGAGTGATGATTTCTTTCGCTTCTCCCATGTCAGCGTTGCTGATTTTCTCTTTTAACGCATTAAAAGTTTGGCTCATTAGAAAAAACCCTCCTCAAATTTTGATTCATCCTTTGTTTACCCTGAGGACACGCAGTAAAACGAAGTTCTGGCAAACGGGGAAATCCACTCTTTTAAAACCGCAAAAAAATCCCCGGCATTTTCCATGCCGGGGATTGATTAATTGATTGATTAACCGATTGAACCTTCCATCTCGAACTTGATGAGACGGTTCATTTCGACTGCGTACTCCATCGGCAATTCTTTAGTGAATGGCTCGATGAAGCCCATGACGATCATTTCCGTCGCTTCCTGTTCGGAAACGCCGCGGCTCATTAGGTAGAACAATTGCTCTTCAGAGACTTTCGATACTTTCGCTTCGTGTTCAAGCGAAACGTTGTCGTTCATGATCTCGTTGTAAGGAATTGTATCGGATGTCGACTGGTTGTCCATGATCAACGTATCGCATTCGATATTCGAACGTGCGCCGTCCGCTTTGCGGCCGAAGTGCACGATTCCGCGGTAAGAAACTTTCCCGCCTTGCTTCGAAATCGATTTGGAAACGATGGATGAAGATGTATTCGGCGCCAAGTGGATCATTTTCGCGCCTGCATCCTGGTGCTGGCCTTTGCCGGCAATCGCAATCGACAATGTCATGCCGCGTGCGCCTTCGCCTTTAAGGAAGACTGCAGGATATTTCATCGTCAATTTCGAACCGATGTTGCCATCGATCCATTCCATCGTACCGTTCGCATCAACAAAAGCACGCTTAGTTACTAGGTTGTATACGTTATTCGCCCAGTTTTGAATCGTTGTGTAGCGGCAATAAGCATCTTTTTTCACGATGATTTCAACAACTGCAGAGTGCAATGAGTTTGTCGTGTAAACAGGTGCCGTACAGCCTTCTACGTAATGGACGCTCGCGCCTTCGTCGACGATGATCATCGTACGTTCGAATTGGCCCATGTTTTCCGAGTTGATGCGGAAATAGGCTTGCAGTGGTGATTCCACTTTGATGCCTGGCGGTACGTAGATGAACGAGCCACCCGACCAAACAGCCGTGTTCAATGCAGAGAATTTATTGTCTGCTGCTGGAATGACTGTCTGGAAGTTTTCTCTGAAGAGGTCTTCGTTTTCACGAAGCGCTGCATCTGTATCTTTAAAGATGATGCCCATCTCTTCCAAATCTTCTTTCATGTTGTGGTAAACAACTTCGGATTCGTACTGTGCAGAGACACCTGCAAGGTATTTCTGCTCTGCTTCAGGAATTCCCAGTTTATCAAACGTACGCTTGATTTCTTCAGGAACTTCATCCCAAGAAGTCTGGCTTGCTTCAGAAGGTTTGACGTAATACGTGATTTCGTCAAAATCCAATGAATTCAAATCTCCGCCCCATTGCGGCATTGGCATAGAATAGAATAGTTTCAACGCTTTCAAGCGTGATTCGAGCATCCATTCCGGTTCTTCTTTAATCTTCGAAATTTCTCTGACAATGTCTTCCGTCAGACCGCGTTTGGATCTGAAGATGGAGACATCCTTGTCATGGAACCCATATTTATAATCTCCGATTTCCGGCATTTTTTTCGCCATCGTCGTTCCTCCGTTCTCTGTTACGATTTTTCTTCCTCGTGCACACCTTTTTCCATGGCTTTCCACGCTAAGGTCGCGCATTTGATACGCGCCGGGAATTTGGATACACCTTGTAATGCTTCAATATCCCCAAGGTCCACTGAATCGTCGTACTCTTTGCCAAGCATCATATCTGAAAAGATTCCGGACAATTTCAATGCCGCGTCTATCTCTTTGCCTTTGACGGCTTGCGTCATCATAGAAGCAGATGCCATCGAGATCGAGCAGCCTTCCCCGTCGAATTTGGCGTCTTTGACGATGCCATCTTCCACTTGAAGCGTCAATTGGATCCGATCGCCGCAAGTTGGGTTGTTCATTTCGATATTGACACTGTCCTGTTCAAGCACACCCTTGTTGCGGGGCGTTTTGTAATGATCCATGATCACTTGTCGATATAATTGATCTAAGTTATTAAAAGACATCGCTAAAATACTCCTTTGCAGAACGCAAACCTTCCACTAGGCGATCGATATCCGATTCGTCGTTATAAAGATAGAAGCTTGCGCGTGCTGTCGCTGTCACGTCGAGCCATTTCATTAATGGCTGTGCGCAGTGATGACCTGCGCGGACAGCGATGCCGCTCATATCGAGCACAGTCGCTACATCATGGGGATGGACTTCTTTCAAATTGAAAGTGACAATCCCTGCACGTTTTGCCGGATCTTTCGGACCAAAAATCTCAAGCCCTTCAATCGCCGACATTT
This sequence comes from Planococcus sp. CP5-4_YE, assembly GCF_019042655.1. Classification (GTDB taxonomy): domain Bacteria; phylum Bacillota; class Bacilli; order Bacillales_A; family Planococcaceae; genus Planococcus. The sequence continues at coordinate 86,100 of NZ_JAHPZO010000008.1, read as the reverse complement.
TGTCCATCGCGATGGCTGCCATATGGTGTTCGTGTTTTTCGATTTCATCCAACCCGATTTCCTCAAGAAAGTCGATTGCCGCAGCAAGACCGACTGCACCAGCGATAATCGGTGTACCGCCTTCGAATTTCCAAGGCAGTTCTTTCCATGTCGAATCGTATAATCCAACAAAGTCGATCATCTCGCCTCCGAACTCAACAGGCTCCATGGCTTCGAGCAAATGCTTTTTGCCATACAACACGCCGATGCCGGTCGGGCCGACCATTTTGTGGCCGGAAAATGCGAAGAAGTCGCAATCCAAGTCCTGGACATCGATTTTCAAGTGAGGAGCAGCTTGTGCACCATCCACCATCATGACAGCGCCATGTTCGTGGGCGATTTTCGCCACTTCCTTCACCGGGTTCATCGTCCCCAGTACATTGGATACGTAGACCATCGACACGATCTTAGTCCGGTCGGTAATAGCTGCACGGACATTTTCAAGTGAGATGGTGCCGTCTTCTTCGAGCTCGATGTATTTCAAGACAGCGCCGCGTTCTTTTGCCAGCTGCTGCCATGGAATGATGTTCGAGTGATGCTCCATATAGGTGATGACGATTTCGTCGCCTTCTTCTACATTGGCACGTCCATAACTTTGTGCGACTAAGTTAATCGCAGTTGTCGTGCCGCGAAGAAAGACGATTTCCTGCGTCGAACTTGCATTGATGAACTGTTGCACTTTCTCACGGGCGCCTTCATATTTCTCTGTCGCCCGGTTACCGAGCGTATGAACGCCGCGGTGGACATTGGAATTATCAAACTCGTAATATTCTTTCAGCGCTTCGATGACTGGCGTCGGCTTTTGGGAAGTCGCCGCGCTGTCTAAATAGACGAGCGGATGTCCATTGATTTCCTGTTTGAGTATCGGAAAATAGCTCTTGATCTCTGGATTCATTAGCGGACTTTCCTTTCGATAACCTCCGTCAATTGCTTTTTAACGCCTTCGATTGGCAACACGTTTACAACCGGTGCCAGGAAGCCGTGAATAACAAGACGTTCAGCTTCTTGTTTTGTAATGCCTCGGCTCATCAAATAATATAATTGAAGCGGATCTACGCGTCCGACTGATGCCGCATGTCCTGCCGTTACATCATCTTCATCAATCAAGAGAATCGGGTTTGCATCGCCGCGCGCTTTTGGGCTCAACATGAGAACGCGTGATTCCTGTTCTGCGTTGGCTTTTGTCGCTCCGTGTTCAATTTTACCGATGCCATTGAAGATAGCTGATGCAGAATCTTTCATGACGCCGTGCTTCAAGATCTGGCCATCGGAGTTCTTGCCCCAATGGATGACTTGTGTCGTGAAGTTCTGCTTTTGCGTGCCTCTTCCGACTACGACGGTTTTAGTATCGCCGACCGAGTTGTCGCCGATCAAGAACGTCGTGTTATCGGAAATAGTATCACTGTCGTTCATCATGCCAAGTGCCCATTCGATGCGTGCATCGCGCTGTGCAACTCCGCGGCGGTTCACATACGTCGTGAATCCTTCAGCGAGTACATCCACTGCTCCGTAAGTGACAGACGCATTGTCTTCTGCAAATACTTCTGAAACGATATTCGCTTGGCCTTTTGCTTTCGGCACTGTGGAAATATAGTTCTCGACGTAAGTTACCTCACTGCCTTTATCAGCAACAATCAATGCGTGATTAAAGAGAGAAGCTTCCTCATTGTCATGTACAAAGATTGCTTGTACAGGGTTCTTGATGGCCAGATTTTTCGGCACATACAGGAACATCCCGCCATTTAGAAGCGCTGCATGAAGAGCCGTCAATTTATGTTCTTCAGCTTTGACCGCTTCTGTCATGAAATACTTAGCGACCAAATCACCGTGTTCACGGATCGCCGTTTGGATATCCGTCAAAATGACGCCTTGTTGCTGGAGATTTTTATCCAATGAAATGTATGCCGGCGTATTATTGTGCTGAATGTATAGATTTTTTTGATCCGTATCAACAATGGACTTTACTTGCTCCGGCAATTCATCCAACGATGCATACGTAGAGCTTTGCACTGTATGGACCGGGAAGTCCGTGAAGTTCCAGTTGATGATTTTCGTTTTATCGGGTTTTGGGAGCGGCAACGCTTCGGCAGCAGCCAAAGCCTGTACGCGCAAGTTTGTAAATTCTTCTGGTTCTGAGTGCGAAGCCGAGAAGGAGCGTACATCCTGCTCGGTCATCGTTAGTTTTGTTTCAACCGTCACGTTAGTCTCTCCTTCCAATTATGCTTCTTGTCCGACAGTCTCGTCTTCGATGCCGAGTTCTGCCTTGATCCAGTCATAGCCTTCCGCTTCCAATTTATGCGCAAGTTCAGGTCCGCCGGATTTAACGACGCGGCCTTGCATCATAACATGGACGTGATCTGGCGTGATGTAGTTCAACAGGCGCTGATAGTGAGTGATGATCAAGCAGCCGAAGTTCTCGCCCTTCATTTGATTGATGCCGTCAGAAACGACTTTCAATGCATCGATATCAAGACCGGAGTCAATTTCATCGAGTACAGCGAATGTCGGTTTGATCATCATCATTTGGAGGATTTCATTGCGTTTCTTCTCGCCGCCGGAGAATCCTTCGTTCAAGTAGCGCTGTGCCATGTCCTGGTCCATTGCAAGAGTTTCCATTTTGCTGTCAAGTTCACGGATGAATTTCATCAATGAAACTTCGTTGCCTTCTTCGCGGCGTGCGTTCATCGCAGAGCGCATGAAGTCAGCATTTGTGACGCCTGAAATTTCGCTCGGGTACTGCATAGCCAGGAAGAGTCCTGCGCGTGCGCGCTCGTCGACTTCCATCGCCAATACGTCTTCTCCGTCCAATTCGATCGTGCCTTGTGTTACTTCATATTTAGGATGCCCCATGATTGCTGACGCCAAGGTAGATTTCCCTGTACCGTTCGGCCCCATGATGGCATGGATTTCGCTCGTGTTAATTGTGATGTTTACACCTTTTAAAATCTGTTTTCCTTCGATTTCAACGTGTAGATCTTTAATGACCAAAGTTGACATGTAAATACCTCCATAAATGTTATTGAAGAATGCGTCGCACTCTTAATTAGTATCATTCTAATCTTAACTTATATCGACTTCAGTAGCAAATGTTAAAATCGGCGGCAAGCCTCCGCCAAAAACCATTTTGAAATCCGGATTTCCTGCTGTCAGATAGCTATTTCCAGAGAGCTTTGCCTATTTCCTGCATTTTCAATAAAGTTAGGCTAAATGAGAATCCATTTCAATAAACTATGTTCAAAAAACTGGATTCACTATGCTTCGGCATAGAAAAACCGGACAGAGTTGTTCACTCTGTCCGGCAGCTTCATTTGAATGTTTGAATGTATGTGGATCGTGTATCTATTGCTATTCGCGGTGCGCTTGGCGTTCGATTTGTGCCGCAACCGACTGGCCTTGGCGATAATCTTGCTCACGGCGCTGTTCAACTTCAAGGATTTTTTGCGGGTCATTTTGGTATTCGTTCAGTCCGTACCCGTGTACGTCTCTGAATGCCTGTTCCATTTTTTCCGTCTTTTCAATACCTTGAGAATCGATAATAAACCATTCCTTTCGAGTTATCTTATTTTACTTTAACAAGTATACCCGACCGCTCGAAAGTTAAACAAGATTAATAATCTAATTTATCTGAAAATAGACCTATCGTCATAGTTAATGGGAATATATAGAAAAAAGCTGCCCGTTGTACGGACAGCTTTCACAAATTATTGGCTTACTTCGTTGTATAGGTTAGATGCAACCAAGCCGTTTTCTTCCAATATTTCATTGAAAGCAGCATCTGCTTCGGCAAATTTATCGGCAGCTGCTTGAAAATCAGGTGCCTCTGTTGCAAGTTCTTCGATTTTCATCTCGTAAGATGTCTCGATCGAAGTCAATGCCCCATCGATTTCTTCCTGGTAATCATTTAGCGATTCCGGCACTTCAATCGATTCTACCGCTTGTTTCGCTTGTTCAGCAGATGTCGCAGCAGCTTCTTTTAACTCTGAAAGTTCTGCGCCGCTTGGCAGCGTCTCTTCAGCTTGAGCGATTTCAAAATCATTCAATTGTGCATCTTCTTTGTTTATTTCTTTAGAAACGGAAAGATAAAATTGCATCAATTGGCTCTTAACGCTTTCTTTTCCAGATTCCATAGTGGCAGATCCAGAATCCGTTTCAGTTGTGTCAGTAGATTGTTCATTTCCGCATGCTGCAAGCATCAAAGCAGCAGATAGGCTAAGAATTGTCATCTTTTTCATGTTCGTGCCTCCTGAATTTCATATCCAGCATATGATAGCATAGCCAGATTTATCCGTATAGAGAGCATTAAAAAGCCGGAATTCATTGAATTCCGGCACAATTCATACTTTTTGAGATGGAGTGAAACGGTCGACGATATTTGCGAGCGCGCCGTCTCCCGTCACGTTGGCTGCAGTCCCGAAACTGTCCTGCGCCATGTACAACGCGATCATTAAAGCGACCATCGTCTCGTCAAAACCGAGCATCACCTCCAGCAATCCAATAGCTGCCATGACAGCGCCCCCCGGAACGCCGGGAGCTGCGATCATTGTTACCCCAAGCATGAGGATAAATGGGAAGAAGTTGCCGAAGGATGGCGACTGCCCTGTCAATAAAATTACGCCGATTGCACAAGTGACGAGCGTAATAGTACTGCCTGACAAATGAATCGTTGCAAACAATGGGACCGTGAAGTCCGCTACACGTTCTTTCACGCCTGTTTTACGTGCTTGGCGCAAAGTGACGGGAATGGTAGCTGCTGAAGACTGTGTACCGAGCGCTGTGAAGTAAGCCGGCAGCATCGTACGGATTAAAGCGAACGGATTGCTCTTTCTCAATACCCCCGCAGTGGTGTACTGACCCGTAAGCATGACCCAGTGTAGAGCGATAATTAGGATAAAGACTACGGCAAAGAGGGAAAGGATTTCAAACACGGCACCGCCGTATGCCATATTCGCAAAAATACCGAAGATGTGAAAAGGCAATAGCGGGATTATGATGTATGAAATAACTTTTTCGATGATCTCTTGGAATTCCTCAAAAAACGATGCCATTGTCTTGCTTCCTGTAGAAGCCATACCGATCCCGAGCAGAAATGCCAAGATCAAAGCGCTCATGACCCCGAATAATTGAGGAATCTCTAAATCGATGAAACTGGAAGCGAGAGCATTTTCAGGGTCATCCAAATTGCTCAGAGAACCGCCTTCCATCAAATTCGGCAAAATGGAAGAGGCCACGATAAATGCCAGAACACCTGCCACGATGGTGGATAAATACGCAACTGCTGTCGCCAGACCCAATAATTTCCCTGAACCTTTTCCGAGCTTTGCGATACCTGGCGCAATAAAACCAAGAATGATTAGTGGCACAATAAAATTCAAGAACCCGCCAAAAATTCCTGTGAACGTAGCAAATACCCGTACAAGCTCTTCTGGCGCTACAGAACCGATGATTACGCCGAGCACAATGGCCAGCACAATTCGCGGCAGCAAACCGAATTGAATTTTCATGATCTTGTCCTCCCTGTGTAAACAGATGTTTTTTGTTTATTATGTGAAATTACCACATTTTTCGAAAAGCTAATAGCTTTTTACTAAAACACGTAATATTTTTATTATTCCGAAAAAATGTTTGAAATTTTTACCTATTCGCATTTGACTCGGCCACCACTACATTTCACCTATGGCGGATCATGAATGCACATAAAAAAACAGCCTATTCTTTTTTAGAATAGGCTGGCTAAAAAACTTATTGTTCGACTGGAACGATCGATCCGTTCCATTCTTCCAGGATGAAGTCTTGGATTTCTTGCGATGTCAATACTTCAACCAAGGCTTGGATGTCTTCGTTGTTTTCATCTCCCGCTTGTACGGCAATGATGTTAGCGTACGGCGAATCTGAACTTTCAAGAGCGATAGCATCTTCCATTGGGCTCAAGCCAGCATCGATTGCATAGTTCGAGTTGATCAATACCGCATCGCCTTCACCCGCTTCGTACATTTGCGCAAGCAAAGCTGCTTCGTACTCTGTCTCGAATTGCAAATTTTTCTCGTTTTCTACGATATCGCTAGTTTCGGCCGTCGTCTTGTCGATGCCTTCTTCCAAAGTGATCAAGCCTTGCGCTTCGAGCATAGCCAAGATGCGGCCATGGTCAGCGACTGAATTGCTCATGAGGATTGTCGCATCTTGCGGCAAATCTTCAAGAGACGAGTAGTCTTGAGAATAAACGCCGATTGGCTCGATGTGAATGCCGCCAGCACTTACAAAGTCATAGCCATGATCAGCAATTTGCGATTCCAGGTAAGGCGTATGTTGGAAATAGTTTGCATCCAAATCGCCTGACTCCAAGTCTTGGTTTGGAAAGATGTAATCTTGGTATGTCTGAATATCCAACTCGATGCCCTGTTCCTCCAAAATTGGTTTAGCCTGTTCAAGGATTTCAGCATGTGGAACGTTCGAAGCCCCAACTGTCAATGTGCTCGTTTCTCCTTCTGATGCGCCGCTGTTGTTTTCTTCCTCTGCCCCGCAAGCGGATAATGCCAATACTGCTGCAAATGAACCGAATACTAGTTTTTTCATTACAAAATTCCCCTTTTCTTCTATTAAATGTAGTTTTGTATAGCATGGACTAAAAGCCCCGTTATATTCAGTGATTCTGAAACAATGCGAAATTTAACGCTTGTCCGCTTTTCTGGTTAAGTAGTCCCCGATAAACTGGACGATGAATACAATGACCAGAATCGCGATCGTCGCCATTAAGGTAACGTCTTCACGGCTTCTTTGGAAACCGTCCAGGAAGGCAAGTGTCCCTAGTCCCCCCGCGCCGATAATGCCGGCCATTGCGGTGTAGCCCACCAATGCGATAGCTGTCACCGTAATCCCGGAAATCAATGCCGGCTTGGATTCAGGAAGCAATACTTTACGGATGATGGTCCAAGTGGTGGCCCCCATCGAACGGGCGGCTTCAATGACGCCTTTGTCGATTTCTTTTAACGCAATCAGCACCATACGGGCATAAAAAGGCGCTGCCCCGATGATCAATGCCGGTAGTGCGGCGTTCGGCCCGCGAATACTGCCGATCAAGAATTTCGTAAACGGAATCAGCAAAATGATTAAAATGATGAAGGGAATCGAGCGGAAAATATTAACGAAAGCGCCCGTCAGCCAGTTGACGATTTTATTTGCCCATAATTGGTTCGGTGCGGTAAGGAATAAGACGATTCCCAGTACCAATCCAATAATAAATGTGAACAGTGTGGACATGGCCGTCATATAAATGGTTTCGAGTGTCGCTTCCCACATATCCGCCCCATCCACGTTCGGGAATAAGGTCTCAAGCATTGCCCATCACCTCCGTCTGTACATCATGTGCACCGAGGAAAGCTAAAGCTTTGCTTATTTCATCTGTGGTGCCTTTCAGTTGAAGGATGAGCGTTCCATAAGCACCGCGCTGGGTGTGAGAGATATTGCCGTGGACAATATTGACTTCCACTTGGTATTCCCGGATTAACTGAGTCAGGATCGGCTGCTCTGCCTGGTCCCCGACGAAGATCAATTTGACCAATTGCCCTTCCGGGTATTGCTCGCGCAAATGGCGGACGGTCTCTGCTGAATCTTCCGTCTCGGTCACTTGGGCAACAAAACGCTTGGTGATCGTTTCCTTTGGATGCTGGAAGACATGCAGCACTTCGCCCAGTTCGACGACGCGCCCGCCTTCCATGACTGCCACGCGGTGGCAGATCTTCCGGATGACGTGCATCTCATGGGTGATCAACACAATCGTCAAACCAAGGCGCTTGTTGATGTCGACCAATAACTCCAAAATGGCATCGGTCGTCTGTGGATCCAGTGCTGAAGTCGCTTCATCGCAAAGCAAAACTTCTGGGTCGTTGGCCAGCGCACGGGCAATGCCGACACGCTGCTTCTGTCCGCCGGAAAGCTGGGCAGGATATGCGCTTTCACGACCTTCGAGGCCAACCAGTTCGATCAGTTCTGCAGAACGCTTGCGACGCTCTTCTTTCCCTACACCCGCGATCTCAAGCGGAAATTCAATGTTCTCGCGCACGGTCCGCGACCACAGTAAATTGAAATGCTGGAAGATCATGCTGACCTTTTGACGGGCTTTGCGGAGTTTCGGGCCTGAAATCGCCGTAATGTTCTGGCCATTGATCTCAACGGAGCCTTCGCTCGGCTTTTCTAGTCCGTTCAGCAGGCGGATCAATGTACTTTTTCCCGCTCCGCTATAGCCGATAATGCCAAAAATCTCGCCAGCCGGCACCGTTAAGTCGACATGGTCAACAGCCGTCAAGCGCGCTTTGCCAGTATCGAAAACTTTTGTCAATCCTTTTAAATCAATCATGGTTGGGCACTCTCCTAAATCTTTTGCTAATAAAAAAGCCTTCCTGCTCAGATAAGCAGAAAGGCACATGTGTAAACACAATAAACCGTTCTCTCATCTTTCAAAGTTTTCACTTTGAGTGACTTGGCACCATTTCATTTTCATGACGGTTGCCGGGCTTCATCGGGCACTTCCCTCCACCTCTCTTTATAAGAGCTACGCTATTAAGTTAATTTCAGAAATTAAATTTATCATGGCTGGCTGTATTCGTCAACCGTTTTCAATTTCTCATATAAATACGGCACTGATTGGAAAGCGTAAACTTTCTCCGTTACGTCGCCGTCTTTTGAAATCAACAGGCATGGCACGCTTTCCACTTCGTATAATTCTGCCACTTCCTGTACATAATTCAAATTGGCCTTGCCCATCGGAAGGTCTGGCAAGAGTTCCTCCACTACCCCAAGCATCTTGCTGGCCACTTGGCACGTACCGCACATCGGCGTATACAAATAATAGGCTGAAACAGATTGCGTATTTTTTTCCTTCAGCCATTCTTTATGTGTCCATTCGTTCATGCTAGTCATTCCCTGCTACTGGATTTAAGACCCGTACATCGGCTGCGATGAGCACATCAATCAGCTTCCGCAACGGCGTCGTCGCCACTTCTTTATAAGTTCGGTCAATGTGGAAATGGCGAGCTTCCGGAAATTCACGTTTGATGAGCTTGCGCAGTTTATCGCCGGAAGCGTCCGCATCGACCAGGATGATGATATCCTGCCCTTCAAAAGGCAACAACATCTCCTCGAGTCTTGTAGCACTTACTGTACCATTTGTGCAAAGAATCGTCACGGGTTCTGCAATCAATGGCGCTATCCGGGTTTTATCGCTAATCCCTTCAACCAATATTATTTTCTCCATCCGTATCCCCCCCCGAAAAACAATATATGAAAAAAAGCGCCAAAAAGAGGCGCTTTCGGAAATTACTCGTTTGTCATTTCTTTGTATTCGTCAGCTGACATCAATGCATTGACCTCATCTTCGGAAGGGGCTTCCACAACGACCATCCACGCTTTTTCATAAGGTGATTCGTTGACGAATTCTGGGCTATCTTCAAGCTCAGAATTGACTTCGACGATTTTCCCGCTGATCGGCGCATACAATTCAGATACCGTTTTAACGGATTCGACGCTGCCGAATGGCTCGTCCTTTTTCAGCTCGTCGCCGACTTGCGGAAGCTCGACAAATACGATGTCTCCAAGTTCATCTTGCGCGAAATGAGTGATGCCGATACGTGCTTTGCCGTCTTCGACTTTGACCCATTCGTGTTCTTTTGAATAGCGAAGCTCTTGTGGTGTGCTCATCCAAACCCCTCCAAATATGTAATTGACTCAATTTCAGTTTGCCACAACCAAGGCTGAAAAACAAGATGACAAACTTGTCAGCTCCAGGTATTTGCGTATGCTTCTTCTTTAAAGCCGAGTGTTGCTTGCGTCCCGTCCCAAGCGAGCGGGCGTTTGATCAACATGCCGTCTGAGGCGAGCAATTCGTACTGCTCATCTACGGGCATTTCCGGTAGCTTTTCCTTCAGTTCGAGCTCGCGGTATTTCTTGCCGCTCGTATTGAAGAACTTTTTCAATTCGATGCCGCTCGCTTCGTGGATTTCTTTTAGCTGCGTCGTGGAGGGCGGATTTTGCGAGATATCGATATAGTCGAACTCTGCGCCATTCGCCTCAAGCCATTTCTTGCCTTTTTGGCAAGTTGAACATTTCGGGTAAGCATAATACTGGATCATTCAATCTCCTCCTGTCTTGTCAATTAAGCATATCAAATTGCCCTGGAGCAGTCGACTGGAAGGAAATTAGTGAAAATTGAATTGAAAATGTGACTTTCTTGTATGAAAAATCGGATGTCCATTTCGACGGACGCTTTCGGGCCCACAGGATGTGGGTCATGCAGCTGGCGCGACAGGACGTCGCGGTGCCAGCTGCCAGGACACGGCTTCAGCCGCTTCCTTCGCTGCGCTCAGTCCAGGGTCTTCAGCTCGTGCTATATTTCCGCAGGAGTCGGCGTCTCCATTCCCATCCGGTATTGTGTATTGAACGAAGGAAAAACCTTAAATGCTAATTAAGTCTCACCGTTTCTGTTGCTCTCAGAAGAAACACTTTATACAAAAATTATAAAACTCCTCTTCTTGCATGTCTTAAACAAAAAAAGGAAAAGGTTTTTCCTTCCCATTCTCAGAGTGTTGAAGAAGTTTAATAAGTCGGTATGAATTAAAATCGGACCATCTTTTCGACATTCAAAAATCAAAGACCTATTTAAGTATTTAGAAAAGCGTTCGCTCGTAACCCCTTCTGCTCACTAATGTTGCGCATTACTTTCGCAAAGATAATGTCTCCTGTAGATCGACCTTATCTTTCCAGTGGAGCAGCGTAAGCGACGAGACGACCGAGCCCCCGCAAGGAATGAATGAGCGAAGCTTAGCTGAGAACATTCATTTGCGACGCATCTGCTAGGTAGATGTTAGAGCAAGCGGGTTTTCTGCGATGCTCGAACGCAGTGAGAGTTGAGCACAAAGGTTTCGTAGCGACTGAGGAGGCTTAGGTGCGAGCCCACGGAAAGCGAGCAATAAGCTTCGGAAAATACGACTTCCCAATTATCTCGACAACCTTAAAAAAACAGGAAGGGTTTCCCCTTCCTGTTTGGCACAATCTATTACACGACGTATTTTTCTACATTGATCAATTTTTCGGATGCTTCGCGTTTTTTCGCAATCAAGTTGTACGGCGTAGAGCGCGTCAATTTGCGAAGTGCAGATAGCATCATGCGCTGGTTATCGCCATCGATTGCTGCGATGAGCGTTTCTTTCGCATCTTTTTCGATAGCTTCTAACGCTTCCTGGCAGAAAATCTGCGTGTAGAGAAGTTTCTGATTCGCCTTTTCTTCGCCGCTTGCCGCAATGGCTTTTTCTGTACGAAGGACGACGGATTCCATTGCAAAGACATTGCTGACGATATCCGCAATGTTTACCAATACTTCTTGCTCGGCTTCTAATTTCTTGCCGTAAGTTTGCGCGGCAAGTCCGGCTGCAAGGATGGCAATTTTCTTGGCGTTTTTCACCAATACTTTTTCCTGCGCCAAAGCTTCTGTGCCGACTTCTTCCGGCATCATCATCAACAATTCTTCTTGCAAAGCTTGTGCATGCTCTAAAAGCGGCAATTCGCCTTTCATCGCTTTACGAAGCAGTGTGCCTGGCACGAGCAAGCGGTTAATTTCGTTAGTTCCTTCAAAAATCCGGTTGATGCGGGAATCGCGGTAGATGCGCTCGATTTCATATTCCTGCATAAAGCCGTAACCGCCGTGCAGCTGAACGCCTTCATCGACGATATAATCCAAAGTTTCTGTTCCGAAGAATTTATTCAACGAACATTCGATGGCAAATTCCGCGATGGAATCCGCAACCAGTTTGCCGTCTGCTTGTTGCTCATCCGTGAAGCCGCTCATGCGGTCTTCGAACAAGCCGACTGTACGGTAAACAGAACTCTCAACCGCATACAATTTGGATGCCATTGTCGCCAATTTCTCTTTTGTCAGGTTGAAAGAAGAGATTGGCGTCTTGAATTGCTGGCGCTGGTTCGTGTAAGGAATCGTCAATTCCATCGCACGCTTGGATGCGCCGATTGTGCCGACACCCAGTTTATAGCGCCCAATGTTCAAAATGTTAAAGGCGATGATATGCCCGCGTCCTGCTTCGCCGAGAAGGTTTTCGACCGGCACTTCCGCATCTTCCAAAATCAATGTACGCGTAGAAGATGATTTGATGCCCATTTTCTTTTCTTCCGGGCCAACTGATACGCCGCCGAAATCACGCTCAACGATAAAGGCTGAGAACTGTTCGCCGTCGATTTTTGCATAAACAACGAAGACATCCGCAAATCCTGCGTTTGTGATCCATTGCTTTTCACCATTCAAGACGTAATGTGTGCCTGCTTCGTTTAGTTTCGCGACTGTTTTCGCACCCAACGCATCCGATCCTGAGCTCGGCTCAGTCAATGCGTAAGCAGCAATTTTCTCACCCGTTGCAAGAACCGGCAAGTATTTCTTTTTCTGTTCTTCGTTGCCGAATAGGACGATCGGCAGCGATCCGATGCCTACGTGCGCGCCGTGCGTAATAGAGAATCCGCCAGCTTTGGACATCTTCTCAGCAATCAAAGCAGATGCGATTTTGTCGAGCCCGAGACCATCGTATTGCTCCGGAACGTCTGCGCCAAGCAATCCAAGTTCCCCTGCTTTTTTCAAGAGGTTTACGGAATGCTCGAATTCATGGTTCTCCAGATTTTCGACTAACGGCATAACTTCTGTGTTAACGTAATCCTCTGTCGTCTTAGCGATCATTTTATGCTCTTCTGTGAAATCTTCCGGCGTGAACACACGCGATAAGTCTGCATCTTCGATCAAGAAGCTTCCGCCTTTGATCAATGTTTTTTGTTGTTCCATTTTCCATTCCTCCCAATTTATCTTTTGATTGACCCCTTCTAGAAAACGCTAACTTTAGAAAGATTTGTAGTACCTATAGTTTTCCGAAGCTTACCGCTCGCTTTCCGTGGGCTCGCGTCCAAGCCTCCTCAGTCGCTTCGCGCCTTGCGGGGTCTCGGCCGTCTCGCTTTCCCACAGGAGTCGAGCGGACTCTTCTCCAAACTACTAGATATCTCTCCGTTTTATGCATTGAATATTATGTTTGTATGACTGAAAAAGCTTCCATTACTTTCACGCTCTGTAAAATTCTTCTTACAACATTTCGAAGACGCCAGCTGCGCCCATTCCGCCGCCAATGCACATCGTGACGACGCCGAATTGTTTGTTCTGGCGCTTTAACTCACTAAGCATGCGTAGAGTCAAAATCGAACCTGTTGCCCCGAGCGGATGGCCAAGTGCGATGGCGCCGCCGTTCAAATTGATCTTGTCCATATCCAAGCCGAGCTCACGGATGACGCCAAGTGACTGGGAAGCGAAGGCTTCGTTCAGTTCCCACACGTCGATATCGTCTTTCGTCAGGCCTGCGAGTTTCAAGGCTTTCGGAATCGCAACGACCGGGCCGATGCCCATGACTTCCGGTGGAACGCCGCCTGTTGCGAATGAACGGAATTTGGCGATCGGCTTGAGGCCTAGCGCTTCCGCTTTTTCACGATCCATGACGAGCACGGCACCCGCTCCGTCTGAAGTTTGGGAAGAGTTCCCCGCCGTCACCGTACCGCGTGCTGAGAATGCTGCGCGCAACTTATTGAGTGTTTGGATGGATGTGCCGTGGCGCACCCCTTCATCCATTTCAAACATGAATGATTTTTCCTGGTATTTGTTCTGGCTATCGACATAGCGCTGGATCACTTCGACCGGAACGATCTCATCGACGAAATGGCCGTTTTCAATAGCCTTCGCTGCATTTTCATGCGAACGGACCGCAAATGCATCCTGGTCTTCGCGGCTGACGCCGTATTGCGTCGCCACTTGTTCTGCCGTATGGCCCATGCTCATGTAATATTGTGGAGCCGTTTCGGCAATTTTAGCGTTCGGCCGCAGCACATTGCCCATCATCGGCACCATGCTCATCGATTCGACACCTCCGGCAACGATCGCTTCTGCATGCCCAATCATGATACGTTCAGCTGCATAGGCAATAGACTGCAAGCCTGATGAACAAAAGCGGTTGACTGTCACTGCTGGCGTCGTATCTGGAAGTCCTGCAAGCGCCCCGATATTACGGGCGATGTTCATCCCCTGTTCTGCTTCTGGCATCGCGCAACCCATAATCAAGTCATCGATAGGTCCGTCATAACCTGCCCGCTTCAATGTTTCCCGTACGACGAGTGCCCCGAAATCGTCCGGGCGCACCGAGGCAAGAGATCCTTTTTTTGCTTTTCCGACCGGCGTTCTGGCTCCGGCCACAATTACTGCTTCGCGCATATCATTTCCTCCTCTATCTAATCGGCGATCAATTGCGTAATGGTTTTCCTTTAACGAGCATATGCTGCATGCGCTGTTGTGATTTCGGTTCAGCAACCAAACTTAGGAATGCTTCGCGTTCTAAATCAAGCAAATACTGCTCATCGACTTTCGTGCCATACGGCAATTTGCCACCCGATAATACATACGCCAACTTTTTAGCAATTTTCATATCATGTTCGCTAATATAACCCGACAATAGCATGCCTTCTGCACCAAGCAACATTGCTGCATAACCTGCTTCCCCTGCAACCGGTACTTTTTCTCTTCTCGGCGCCTGATATCCAGCGTCATAAAGCGATAAGGCCAATTGCTTCGCATCGTAGATCAAATGATCGCTATTGACGCTGATGTGGTCAACGAAATTCAGGAAGTTGTTTTCACGTGCTTCATCAGCCGAAGTGGAGACTTTCGCTGTAGCGATCGATTCGAATACGCCAGCTGCTACATTGACATAGTCTGCTGGCACATGATTCGGCAAACCTTTCAATTGCTTCATATACAATTCTTTGTTTCCGCCGCCGCCAGGAATAAGCCCGACGCCTGCCTCCACTAAGCCCATATAAGTTTCCATGGATGCTTGTACACGTGCTGCCGGCAGGATGACTTCTGCCCCGCCGCCGAGTGTCATGCCGAATGGTGCCGCAACGACCGGCTTTGAGCTATATTTCAATTTCAGCATGGCGCTTTGGAAGGTGCGGATCGTCAAATCGAGTTCAAAGATATTGTCATCTTGCGCTTCCATTAAAATCATGCCGAGATTGGCACCTACACAGAAGTTCTTGCCTTGGTTACCGATTACTAGCCCTTTAAAGTTCTTCTCGACTTCGTCCACAGCAAAATTAATCATTTGCATGATATCGAGCCCGATCGCATTCGACCGCGAATGGAATTCGAGCAATGCGATGCCGTCTCCAAGGTCGATCAAGCTTGCGCCGGAATTCGATTTGATGACGCCATGCTTTTTCTTGTAGCGCTTCAAGTCGATCACTTTTTCATTGACTGGAACGGGCTGGTAATCTGTCCCATCGAAATAATACAGATCGCCGTTCTCTTCTTTATAGAAGGAATCGAAGCCTTTATCCAATAGCGCTTGTGCAAATGCCGGCACTTCCAAGCCTTGTGCGGCCATCTTTTCGGTCGACTTCTTGACGCCGATTGCGTCCCATACTTCAAACGGCCCCTGTTCCCATCCGAAGCCCCATTTCATGGCATTGTCGATGGCGACGATGTCGTCAGCGATTTCACCATGAAGCTGTGCAGAATAGACGAGTGTTGGAGCGAGGATGCTCCACAGCAATTCACCGGTGCGGTCGTCAGCATAGACCAGCGTCTTCATTTTCGCGGGCAAGCCTTTTTGCTGCTTGGCCACTTCCTGTGAAGGCGTTTTCAATTTTTGCGCTGGGCGGTATTCCATCGTTTCCGGATTGAGCTCCAGAATTTCTTTGTCTTTCTTCTGGAAAAAGCCTTGTTTGGCTTTTGCACCAATCCAGCCGTTTTCGACCATGTTCTTCATGAAATCAGGCATTTTGAACACTTGCTGTTCTTCGCCTTCGGTTTGATCGTAGACGTTTTTCGACACATGCATGAAGGTATCCAGCCCCACGACGTCCAGCGTGCGGAATGTAGCAGATTTCGGGCGGCCGATCAACGGACCGGTAACGGAATCGACTTCACCGATCGAATAGCCACGGTTTTGCATTTCGCGCACCGT
This sequence comes from Planococcus sp. CP5-4_YE, assembly GCF_019042655.1. Taxonomy (GTDB): domain Bacteria; phylum Bacillota; class Bacilli; order Bacillales_A; family Planococcaceae; genus Planococcus. Next base: position 70,018 of record NZ_JAHPZO010000008.1, on the reverse strand, counting down.
AACGAGCAAGCCATAAGTACCGATACGGTTGGCAATGAAGTTCGGCGTATCTTTCGCCAGGACGACGCCTTTTCCTAAACGGTCTTCACCGAATTGCTGCATAAATTCAACGACTTCCGGAGCTGTCGTATCCGCCGGAATGACTTCAAGCAGTTTCAAATAGCGCGGCGGGTTGAAAAAGTGAGTGCCGAGGAAATGTTTCTGGAAATCTTCCGAACGCCCTTCTGCCATAGCATTGATGCTGATGCCCGATGTATTGGATGAAATGATGGTGCCGGGTTTTCTGACCGCATCGATTTTTTCATATAATGATTTTTTAATATCCAAGTTTTCTACGATGACTTCGATAATCCAATCCACTTCAGACAGTTTCTCGAGATCATCTTCCAAATTACCCGGCGCGATCAGCTGCAAATTCTTTTTGGCTGTCAACGGAGCAGGTTTTTGCTTCAATAATTTTTGAGTTGACGTTGCTGCAATTCGGTTGCGCACGGCCTTGTCTTCTAATGTCAGGCCCTTTGCTTGCTCTTCTTTCGTCGCTTCTTTTGGGACGATGTCGAGCAGCATGACCGGAATTCCGATATTGGCTAAATGCGCTGCGATGCCAGATCCCATAACACCTGAACCGAGCACAGCAGCTTTTTTGATTTTGTATGACACGGGCAAACCCTCCTGTTTTTGAATGAACCCTCATTCATTTTCTAGGTAAAAAAAAGAAATGCTTTCGTTCTTGTTCTTACTATAAATTAAATTGCTTATTTTCGCAATATTTAATCGGAAGATTTTTCTTGCTCTTTACTTCAAGTGCTTGGAGAGAAAGGAAAAAAAGGGTAAACTGATAAAGATTATATTTAAGGAGGCAATTTTATGAAATCCCTGAAAACTACTGAACAATTCAACGATACAATCAACAATGATGCTCCCGTTATCGTGAAATTCCAAGCTGGCTGGTGCCCGGACTGCACGCGCATGGACATGTTCATCGATCCGATCATCGAGCAGTATGACAACTACCAATGGTTTGACGTCAACCGGGACGAACTTCCGGAAATCGCTGAGCAATACGAAGTAATGGGCATCCCGAGCTTGTTGATATTTAAAGATGGCGTGAAACAAGCGCACCTCCATAGTGCTAATGCCAAAACTCCTGCTTCTGTCATTCACTTCCTAGAAGAACAAAAAGCTTAAAGACAGATGCCTGAAACATTTACGAATACTATTAAGCAGAGGTGCCAAAATGGATCCACAACAAGAAATTAAGGAATTGCAAGAACTCGTGGCGTATTACCAAGACGTCATTTACAATATGTCGGCACCAATCATTCCCTCGATTGTCCCGAATACCATTCTTGTACCGATTGCCGGGTACATTTTCCGCGACCGCTTCGAGACCATTCGGACGAAAGTGCTCGATTATGCCGATAGCCACCGCGACACAGAAAAAGTGGTCTTCGACTTCACTGGTGTGACGATGCAAGACGTTCAATCGTTTGACTTCAATGAACTCGCACTTGAATTGACTCAATTGAACAGCGCATTGAAACTGATGGGCTTGCGCGGCATCTACGTCGGCTTTAACCCTCGTTTTGTCAGAGAAATTGTCCATGCCGGCATTCACGTCGACTTGGAAGTCTATACGACATTCCGCAGTGCCTTGCAAACTTTGCTCGATGAACGAGAAACCAAGCTGCGCTGAACCTTTTAGAAGGAGGATGCATCATGAAAGTGCTGCTGCCTTTTCAAGCAATGAACCAATACGGTGAACATGTGCCTGCCGCCTACCGTGCTTCTGCATGCGGGCCGGTCACAGCTGCTTCTATCCTTCGCTACCACGAAGGCGTGGCGCCGGGTATCGGTCCGCTTTACAACTTGCTCGGAGCGACACCGATCGGCTTGAGCGCATTTTGCTTGATCCGGCGACTGAAAAAGCTGACCGGGCCACGGTATGACATCAAGCGGATTCGCTCGACCGAACAGATCAAACAGCAGCTCGATGCCGGCTATCCGCTCGCCGTGAAATTCGATCGTTATTTTTCGTTGCGCTGGTACCAAAAAACCACCTTCGCTTATCACTGGGCCCCGCTCATCGGCTATGAAGAGACCTTGGATGATTTACTGCTTTACATTCACGATAACGGACAAAAAAACCGCCCGAGCAAGCTGCGGGCGGTTTCGTTCCGGGAAAACCAGGGCATATTGAGTTTCGTCCAGATTTCTCCGATAGCAAAGTCAGATGAATGATTTTTCCAAAAGTCTTGCAAGCAGGCGGAATTCCCGCTCATCGCATATCCTTACCAAATCAGAAGAATATTCCGGCACCGCAATTTCTTCGAGTGCCACATCGAGCTGGAGGTCATCTTTGATGACCGCCAGCTTTTTCGATAGCGCGAGCATGTCCTGATGCTCTTCGATTTTCTTCTTCTGTGCTGGCTTCAGTTCCTCAATATGTTCCAGGACGCCCTCGACCGAACCGTAACGCTGGATCAACTGAAGTGCCGTCTTCGGGCCAATGCCCTTGACGCCTGGATAGCCATCGCTCGGGTCGCCCATGAACGCTTTCATATCAGCGAACTGTTCCGGCAAGATGCCATATTCTTCCCCGAATCGCGTTTCGGTGTAAAGATCATAGATGTGGAAGCCTTTTTTCATAAAGGCGATCTTGACAGACGGGTTCAGTAGCTGAAGCATGTCTTTATCTCCGGTGATGATTGTATAGTCCGCCTCGTCCGGCCATTTTTTCGTAAACGAGCCAATAAAATCATCCGCCTCGATGCCCTTTTCACCGTAATTTTTCCATCCGAGAAGCTCGGACACTTCACGCGCCTGGTCGAATTGATGCACCATATCCTCAGGGGGCGCAGGCCGGTTAGCTTTATAACCGTCGAACATCTCGGTGCGGAACGTATGAGCGCCCATGTCCCAGCATACAGCGATATGGGTCGGCTTCATCAATGATTTCGCGGTGAGTACGTGGCGCGCGAATCCTTGTACACCGTTTGTGGCAAGGCCACTTTCTGTGCGGAAAAACTGCCCGACACCTGCTGTCGCAAAATACGAACGGAACAAGACCGCCATTCCATCTACAAGCATAATATGTGGTTTCTCCAAAAAATACTCCTCCATTCAAGACGATTTCTATTATCCATTATACGCAACTTTCCATAGAAAAAGGGTGCCGGACTTTCCGGCACCCTTTCCATTTGTTCTATCGTTTGCGCTTGATTGCTTTGTATTCAAGAGTCAAGGCTTTGTAGAACGAAGCCATCATCAATAGCATGATGAACGAGAACGGGAAGGCAGCGATGATCAATGCCGTCTGCAAGGACCCAAGCCCGCCTGCGAAGAGCAAGATGACCGCGATGGTCGACTGCGCAATTCCCCATGTCAACTTCACAGCGTTCGCTGGATCGAGCGATCCGTTGGAAGTCTGCATGCCGAGCACGAAAGTCGCTGAGTCGGCAGAAGTAATGAAGAAAGTCGAAATGAGCAACACTGCGACGATCGACAACAACATGCCCAGTGGCAATTCATTGAATACGGCGAACAATGTTTCTTCCGTCAACAATCCTGTCAAATCAACGCCGCTGCTTTGCACATCGATAGCCGTTGTACCAAATGCAGCGAACCAGATGAAGCTGATGAACGTCGGAATGAGCAAGACGCCAAACAGGAATTCACGAATAGTCCGACCTTTGGAAACGCGGGCAATGAAAATCCCGACAAATGGTGACCAAGAAATCCACCAAGCCCAATAGAAGATCGTCCAGCCGTCAATCCATGAACGGTTTTCACCATCGATTGGTGCTGCACGGAAACTCATATTGATCAAGTTCTGGAAGTAGTTCCCGAGTGAATCGGTAAACATATTGAAAATCAGCAAGGTCGGCCCAAGAACGATGACCAACACCAGCAATGTAATGGCGAGCACCATATTGGTATTCGACAAGTACTTGATCCCTTTACTAATGCCTGACCAAGAGGAAATCATAAACAGCACAGTGACCACTGCGATGATGACGATTTGTGTCATGAGGCTATCGCCTGGGATACCATCGAATAAATATGCGAGTCCTCCATTAATCTGGATAGCACCAAAGCCGAGCGTCGTTGCGACACCGACCGCCGTTGCGAATACGGCGATTACATCGACAAGAACACCCCATGGCCCTTTCATGCGGTCGCCGAATAATGGGCGCAGCGTCGAGGAAATGAGCCCCGGCTCGCCTTTACGGAACTGAAAGTATGCCAGCGATAACGCAACTACTGCATAGATTGCCCATGCATGGATGCCCCAGTGGAAAAATGTAAAACGCATGGATTCCCGGAACGCTTCCTGAGATCCCGGTTCAGCTGTCGCCGGGTTAATCGCGAAATGCGATAGCGGCTCTGCCGCACCCCAGAATACGAGCCCGATACCCATGCCTGCTGAAAACAGCATCGCAATCCAAGTTGCAAATGAATATTCCGGCTTGTCTGTGTCTTTCCCTAATCTGATTTGTCCCATTGGACTAACAAGGAAGTACAAGCAAAAGATAACCATTACTGAAACGATCAATAAATAATACCAACCGAACGAAGTAGTCAGGAATGATTCCATATTGCCGGTAACTTCCGCAAAATGTTCCGGAGCAAGTGCGCCGTAGCCAACTGCCAAAGCAATTAGGACGATTGAGATCCAAAACACATTTGTTACTTTCTTCATATAGTCTCCTCCTTTTAATTTCTTCACAAGATATAACGCTACGGAACATTGCCTCGCTTGTCAACTGTCTGAATTATGTATCAACTAAAGCGCTTAGGTTCAATATCAAATACCCATCACCTTGTGGAATGAAACAATGGAAATTAAGCCCAATTACCTACGAGAATGGACTAGAACGACTTGGATGACTGTAGGCTTTACTTCTTTTAATTTATTCTTTTCATTATAAAGAAGTGAAGCTCACTCAAGCTACTCCTGCGCTTTGACGGCAGGGAATTTAGTGGTGCTCAAGTATCGTTTGTTTAGAAAAGCTATTGATGTGGGTAAGGAAAGTAAGATGTCTTTATTTCAGGACATTTTCATCATCACTTAAAACAGAACTGGAGCTGAATAGATATGACACAGAAAAATACCGCAATCATTACAGGGGCAAGCAGTGGTATCGGTCAAGCTACTGCAAAGGAACTGGCAGCAAAAGGCTACCACGTCATGCTCGCTGCACGACGCGAAGAGCGTCTGGTGGACCTGAAAAAGGAAATCGAAGCTGAAGGCGGAAGTGCGGATTATAAAGTAACCGACGTCACCTCAGCTGACGAAATGAAATCACTGGCACAAGCGGCATTAGAAAAAACCGGAAAAATTGACATCCTTGTCAATAACGCCGGGCTTATGCCATTGTCCTATATGAATAAGTTGAAACTCGATGAATGGGACCAGATGGTCGACGTTAACATTAAAGGCGTCCTTTACGGCATCGCGGCTGTGCTTCCGATCATGGAAGAGCAGAAATCCGGCCACATCTTGAATGTTTCCTCTGTGGCAGGCCATCAAGTCATGAAAGGCAGCGCCGTATACAGCGGCACGAAATACGCCGTACGCGCCATTTCAGACGGGCTGCGCCAAGAAATTGACCCATCGCATGAAATCCGCGTGACTATCGTATCGCCGGGTGCAGTCGCAACCGAATTGACGAATACCATTACCGACGATGATGTACTAGACAGCTTCAAGAGCATGTCCGAGTCAATGGAACCGTTGCAGGCGGAAGATATCGCGAATGCTATCGGCTATGCGGTGGAACAACCATCACACGTCGACGTTAACGAAATCTTGATACGCCCAAGACAACAGCCTTAAGAAAAAGAATGGAGACGATTTAAATGAAAACCGATTTTTCCAAGATTTTTATAAACGGCGAATGGACTTCAGGATCCAGCGAGAGCCAAATGAAAAACACCAATCCGTTCACCGGCGAAGAACTGGTTACGACACAAGCAGCCGATAAGAACGATTTGGACGCCGCTTACAAAGCGGCAGAAACCGCCCAACTTGAGTGGGCGAAGGAATTGCCGCAAGCGAAACAAGCAGTCATGGAAAAAGCCATTGAAGTGATGAAGGAAAACAAAGAATTGATCATCGAATGGCTTATCAAAGAAGCCGGCAGCACGAAGATCAAAGCGACCGTCGAATTCGGAGCAGCGATGAATATCCTAAAAGAAGCAGCAACTTTCCCATTCCGTATGGAAGGAAAAATCATGCCTTCCCAGCAACCGGGCAAAGAAAACCGCGTCTACCGCAACCCGCTTGGTGTCATCGGCATCATCAGCCCGTGGAACTTCCCGTTCCACTTAGCGATCCGCTCTATCGCGCCGGCACTTGCCACTGGCAATGCCGTCGTCATCAAACCGGCAACCGATACGCCTGTCACTGGCGGGCTATTGTTCGCGAGCCTGTTCGAAGCAGCTGGCTTGCCTAAAGGCTTGCTCAACGTTGTTGTTGGACGCGGGTCTGAAATTGGCGATGATATCGTCACGCACCCAACGCCACGTTTGATTTCGTTCACAGGCTCGACGCCTGTCGGCAAACACATCGGCGAACTTGCTGGTGGCGCGTTGAAGAAAACCGCTTTGGAACTTGGGGGCAATAACAATTTCATCGTTCTTGAAGATGCTGATGTTGACCAGGCAGTCGAGTCTGCCCTGTTCGGGAAGTTCTATCACCAAGGCCAGATTTGCATGTCGATTAACCGCATTTTCGTCCATAAGGACATTTACGACAAATTTGCTGAACAGTTCATTGAACGTGCCGGCAACTTGAAATACGGCAACCCTGCAGAAGCAGATACACAAGTCGGGCCGCTTATTAACCGCGAACAAGTCGACCGCATCCTAAAAGACATCGATGCGACTGTCGAACAAGGCGCGAAGATCCGCCTTGGCGGCAAAGCAGACGGCAATGTCCTCCAGCCGACAGTCTTAACCGGCGTCACGAATGACATGCCGCTTGCGGAAAACGAAATCTTCGGTCCTGTCGCGATCCTCATCCCGTTTGAAAGCGACGAGGAAGTGGTCGAACAGGCCAATAAATACCCGTTCGGTTTGAGCGGCGCTGTGCATTCAGCGAATCTCGAACACGGCACGAACATCGCCCAGCAAATCGAGACAGGCATGATCCACGTCAACGACCAATCGGTCAACGACGAAGCGCATATGCCATTCGGCGGCGAAAAAGACTCCGGCCTCGGCCGCTTTAACGGCGAATGGGTGCTAGAGGAATTCACTACCTTGAAATGGCTGTCCGTGCAACATCAGCGCAGACAGTATGGTGCATTTGTGGATAATACGAAGAAATAAAACGCGAAACCGGCAGCTCCTTGAAAGGGGCTGCCGGTTTTTTATATTAAGTTACTGGATTTCGAACTGAGTACAGGCGGGAGAATAACGGCACTTATTGAAAAATCAAACCCCATAACGAAGAATGGCCGACATGGGCACTATGAGACACCGAACTCATGCCAACCAATCAGTTACCTGAACTAAAACTCTAACTTGAAGACGTCACTACCACCTAAAGAATATAGAGTTTTTATGCGCAGTTTTTTATCGGAGCTACATTGAATTTTGCTTTCACTACCAATTAAAGATTCTTATCTCATTCTTGATAAAAGACTTCTTTCTATCTCTTTCAACTTTTGATAAGTATGGTCATTTTCTTGAGAATATCCATTTTTTTTAAGCTCATTTTTAATAACCTGTTCAATATCATTATCAGTGACGGTATTTAATGTTTTCACCTCAATCTCTTTTACCCTAGAGTTTTCATTGCGACCAATTGATATTTTTTTCACATTCCTTCTAGTAGACTGAGTAGACTGGGAGTGTCTCATTATAATCACCTCACGTATATTAATTACAATGCAATTATAATACTAAAACTGTTTATTTACTATTTAAATGTCTAATCAGTTCCAGGATATTTTTCATACCATTTTAAATCAACAAATGTTTCTATTATTTTTAAACAGGTCTGCAAAAAATCGATGTCAGTTTGAGTAAATTTAACAGAATCAGCTGTAATACTAATAACATAGTATGATTCATTGTTTATCCCAAAAGGTGTATGTACAATTGCTACTGAATTTTTCCAAATACTCGACTTAGTTGTCTGTATAGCCGCTAAACTTACTTGCTTCATTTCTTCTGATAAATCTCTTGAAATTCTTTCTTTTGAACTTTCTACCTCATCAAGAAAGACAGCTTCTATATGATAAAGCAACTTTATATTTGATTCACTTTCTTCAAATACATACGATAGGTTCTTTAAAAAGTCATTGTACAAATTATCAACTTCAATTATTCCACCATCTTTAATATTCGGTATTATATAATTGAAAACATATGCATCTTCAATTATTATATTTATCATATTTTCCCTTAACCGCTCCATTGAGCTATTCAAACCATCTTCTTTTCTAATTTTCTCAACTTTTTCAAGAGTATCTTTTAATTCTGCTGTAAATCCAAATCCTGAAAAACTTTTTAGTCCACTAAAGCTAATTAATGTAGTGCCAAGAACCCATATGATTACTAAACACAAAATTAATAAAATATACTTGCCGAGTATTGTTGCCAACTCAACTTCAAGAAAAGAAAATAATATACCTTTATCCTGATCAAATTGTAACGAATTTAGTGATGAAAAATTTAAAGCGATTATTAATAATGCAGCACCCACTAACAAAATAGGTAAATAGAATCGAATAGAACTTACTTTCATTAATACCTCTTTATCTAACGCTTCATTTACTTTATTCGGAAAAAAAGTTTGAACCAAAGACAGTATTAAACTAGTTATTATAATGCCCAATGTCATACCTATCAGTACTAAAACCATAAGCCACCTCTTTGTTTTTATCACTAACAGGAGCTTCCTGTGCATATTTATTATAACTGATTTTTCATTATATTTCGCCGATTGTAAAATTAAGCTAGACAAGTAAAAAAGCCATTCGTGGTACACTCTCCATGTATTTTCCGACCAAAGAAAAACAGAGGAGTGACCACGAATGACCTACACCCATCTTACCACGGATGAACTAGTGATGATAGAAGCCTACTTCCACCAAGAGACACCTGTGGCGATCATCGCTGCACGCCTGAAGCGTTCCAGACAGCCGATTTACAATGTCATCCATTTCTTGAAATTGGGACATACGGCGCTCGATTATTACACTCGATATCAACAGAACAAGAAGCGCTGCGGACGGCGAAAGATTGTCTTGCCGCAGAAACAACTCGCTTATATTCAAGACAAAGTGGCTCAAGGTTGGACGCCGGATGTCATTGTGGGCCGTGCGGAAACCGTGATCGATTGTTCGGTGCGCACCCTCTATCGCCTGTTCAAAAACCACGTCTTCGATGTCGCCACACTCCCGATGAAAGGGAAGCGAAAACCCAATGGCCACCAGGAACGCCGCGGAAAGCAGGCGTTCAAACGGCATATCTCGGAAAGAGAAGTCGATTATCCTTCTTTCCAACAAGAGTTCGGGCATATCGAAGGCGATACCATTGTGGGTGCTCGCCACAAAAGTGCGGTGATCACGCTGGTCGAACGGTTGACGAAAGTCATTATCGCCTTGAAGCCTTCGGGGCGCAAAGCGCGTGATATTGAAATCGCTTTAGACCAATGGTTTCAAGGCATTCCGAGACACCTGTTTAAGTCCATCACGTTTGATTGCGGGAAGGAATTCTCCAACTGGAAGCCGCTGTGCAACCAACACGACGTCTCCATTTACTTTGCGGATCCCGGCACCCCTTCCCAGCGTGCCTTGAATGAACATTCCAACGGGCTCCTTCGAAAAGACGGTCTGCCTAAGGAAATGGACTTTAACCGAGTGGATCAACCGTTCATCTCCACGGTGGCTGACAAACGGAATCACATCCCACGCAAGTCACTGGATTACCGCACACCCTTGGAAGTATTTTTGAGTCACCTGAATGGCATCGATCTGTCTAGCTTAAATTGACAAACGGAATCTTTAAAAATTTTCTGTTGATGTTTCAATCGATGGCTCTCATTGTTCATATGGATGACTTCTACTCGGTGTAATAGACGATCCAAAATTGCCGTCATCATTCCCTCATTTCCTACAATCTCCGTCCACTCCTCAGGACTTCGGTTAGATGTCAAAATCAATGAACACTGCTCATAAAGTTGATGAATCAGTTGGAAGAAAAGGGTAGCTTCTCGCTGATCCATAGCCATGTACATGATGTCATCAATAATGACAAGATTGGAAGCGCGCAAGCGCTTCAATTGGATTTTCGATTTATTTACATACTCTTCGGTCTTGAGTAACTGAATTAATTCTCCCATCGTGATGAAATATACTTGAAACCCTCTGTTGATGGCTTCGATACCAAGTCCTACCGATAGTAGTGTCTTTCCTGCACCTGGCGGTCCAAGCAGGATGAGATTCTAGTTTTGTTCAAGCCACTCATATTCAAGCAACTGTTTTAATTGCCGTTCGGTGATAGCTTCCTGTTCTTCAATCCGAAAGAGATCGAGTGGCCGATGATACGGGAACCTTGCCCAGTTCAGTCGTTTCTCAATGCTTTTCTTTTCTCGCTTTTCAAGTTCGGAAGCTGTCAATTGTTCTAGAAACTCTAAGTAGGTCCATGATTTCTGTTCCGCCTTCCGGAGAAGGTCCGGAAGGGCCGTGGCCGTCTCAGCCAACCTCAATTGGCGAAAGGACTGCTGAATATCTGTAACACTCTTACTCAATACGTTTCCCTCCCATCAATTGGAGGTATTCATCCATGTCCCGGGTCTGTATGGCTATATCGACCTTGAGTTTCCTGTTCTCCTCAAGTTTCATTGGCTGGTCTGACTTCGTCCGACGAAGAAAGTCGACGACATCTCGAAAGGCATTTGCGCTAAAAAGATTTTCATTTATACACTTTTCAAGCGCCAAATGAGCCCATTCGGCATTCTCTTGCGTCACTTTCTTGATCAGCGCAAACTGGTCTCGCCGATACCGCCCATAGTCTGCACTGATCTTTTCTATGTAGTCTTTCGCCTTGTCATGGGCAAGGAGTGTGATCAATTCCTGTTTCATCCCTTCGAGCGACGTGGAACGCTCACGGGAATGGTTTCTATTTTTAATCAGACGACCTTTCTCTAGGGAAATGGTGTGATCAGCGATCACCTCACCTGTAGACGGATCGCAGATTTTGAGTAAGTTATCCGCCATGTGTAAACGGACATTTGCTAGTTTCGTATAGGTGCCGAGTGGTACAGAATACCGATTAGAACGGAAATGCACCGTATTGTCCTTACGGACATTCCTTGTTATACTTTCTGTATAGTTGCTTTCGAAAGAAAGTGGGTCAGAGATCTTGCGTAAGTGTTGCTTTTCCAGGAGGAACACTTCGTAAGGTCTCTTTTTTGTCGTGTTATGAACCTTGTAATTTCCGGTTCGCTCCAGCCAGTTCAGGCTGCGGTCGTTCCAATCCTCCAGCGTCGAATACACGCGATTTTTTGCGAAGTTGTTCTTGACGTATTTTACAACATTCTCGATTTTTCCTTTGGATTCCGGATCTGCCTTCCTACACAAATACACGCGGAACTTTCTTTGTTGGATATATTGTTGGAACGCTGCAGTTAAGATCAGGTCTCCTGCATTTTCACTGACAGCGATGAGATTGTCTTGGTCATAGACGATTTCTTCTGCTATACCGCCATAGTACTTAAACGCCAGCTCATGGCAACGTATCGTATCCGCTGTGGTAAATGGTCGATTGAACCACCAAGTATATTTCTGACGAGAATGTGCTAGCACAAAGGCGATAAAGTAAAGGCGGACTTCTTTTCCGTGTGTATCCTTTTGAATCGTCTGTCCCCAATCTACCTGCAGTTGTTTTCCTGGCGGCAGTTCATCGACTGACTCGTATTCACGTGGCTCTTCTTTCTTTTCAATCTGATACAGCTCTCTTACCTCATTGACATAACGGCGCACTGTACTCTCTCCAACATTGATATCGGGAAACTTTTCTTGCAGCCAATCATATACTTGAGCTCCGCTTAGGGAAGGGAATTCCTTCAACCAATTCACGATCCAATCCCGGTAGGGATCCAACTTCTTCTTTCGGTCACCTGGTTCAAATTCTTCTACTGCCTCTTCAAACGTCATCTCCAGATATTTGTACACCGTGGTGCGTGAAATCTTTAATCTTTTGGCGATCTGTGCCACCCTCAATCTTTGCTTTTTCAATTGATGAACTTCTAGATATACCATTAACTTTTCCTCCATGATGTTCCTCCTACAAGCTGATAAAATCAGTTTACAGGAAAGAATTGATTGGGCGAAAAGTGTTCAATCGAAATGAGCAAAAACTGTTCACTTTATTCTAGCGGTTACAGCTGGCTTTTATCTATTTCTTTTGTTCGGTAAAAAACGAATAGCGGCTAAGTGGATATAGCGTTTTATGAGAACCATGTGTGTCGACTATTCATTGGCCGATATTATCGTCGGAGCCAGCTTTACCCGACCGGATCTTCTTTAAGTGAATTTCTCTGAAAATACGCATCAGTGGGCGGACAAGCAGTTCGATGCTTCCGAAAAGGAAAAACCAAATCGCTATCGTTTCGGTTTCCTTCCAAAAGAATAGAACACTGCCAAGGATGAACCAGACCGCAATCAGCACATCGTTTATATTATAGTAGAACTTATAGCGGTTGCGAATAATGAGTTCATGATTTTTTGAACTGAATTCGATTTCTGAACGATCATTTTCGTCTTGTTGTGGCATTGGTGGATGCACCTCCTACAGAAGCATGGGTCACATCTATCTTGACTCTCTTCATTTTTTAAGACTTTATAGGTTTTATACCCAAAAGTGCAGAAGCTTAAAAGAACTTCACTTCTTCTTTTGCCCAGAGCTGCCTGATACATTTTAAGGATGTGATTGATGGTGCTTCAAGAGCTTGAAAAGTGGACGACATTGTTTGTTCGGAGATCGACCAATATAATATCCTTAGGAAACGGCTTTCTTGGATGCAATTGTAGTAAGACAGCCAAAAACAGGAGGCGGACAGTGATGACGGGACGCAATGAACCGTGCCCGTGCGGCAGCGGGAAGAAGTATAAGAAATGCTGTGGCCAGGGGCAGGGAGCTGGACAAGCTAAGACGATTGAAGCTGAACTTTTGAATGTCGTTGAAAAATTCGAGTTGATGGGGCTCCGGCCCGAAACCATCAGCGGAATCGAGGAGACGGCAAATCGGTGGCTTGATGAGCTGGGTGCGATATTTCCGGAGTCTTTTATCGAGGAAGCGGCGCACAGTGTCTATGCATTTGTGGGTCATCCAGAAGACTGGCAGGCTTTTCTCGGCGAACAGCTCAAGCGTCATCCGCGTGCGGAAGTGGCTGAAGCACTACGCGCGTGGAAGCGGCCCATGCTGATGCTGGCTAAAGTGCAGCCGGCGGCAGATGGGCGGTTGTTCGTGAAGGATGAAGTCAGCGGCCGCGTGTATGAGGTGTTTCAAGAAGAGCCGGCGCATACCGGCCTGTGGGTGCTTGGTATTGCTCTCCCTTGTCCGTCAGCGACTGGGGATGCAGTACTGTTCATGAACGGGACGCTGTATATGAAAGAAGAAACTCCGCCATCATTAATCGATGCCTTGACACAACAGCTGCCAGCTGGGGATTTGTTGGGACTGTTGAAACTGCTGACGGGCTTGAGCCAGGACGAACTGCCGGAATTGCCGCCATTTGAACAGCAAGTGCTGGAGCAGGTCATCGGCTTTTTAGGGCCATCCGCAGAGGATTCCGCACTGCCATCGCTCACCGTAGAGTTGCTGGAAAGAGTGAAGATCAATGCGAGAAAGCCAGAAGCAGTGGCAGCTGGCGTGATCCAGGCAGGGGCGGATATCGGCATCGCCAAGAATATACCGAAGCAGAAGCAATTGGCGGAAACGTTCGGGGTTTCGGTGATGACAATGCTGAAATACCGTGATCTCACGCTTGATTTTTTGGTCCGCATGCTGGAAGAAACAGAAGGGCCAGCGAGCAAATCCAATAAAAGCGGCCTGAAAATGGACAATTCCGAAGACAGTGGAACAGACGAAATTTTGCAGTTCAAAGTCAAGTTGTTGCGGACCAGCCCGCCGGTGTGGCGTCGGCTTCAAGTGGACAGCCGGATGAGCTTTGCGGAGTTTCACGAAGTGCTGCAAGCCACGTTCGAGTGGGACAATGATCATTTGCATGAGTTCCGGATGAACCGCAGTGGCGGCAAAAACATTGAAGATGCGTTGATTGGCATGGATGATGAACAATTGGATTTTGCGCCGATCCTGCCTTCCTTTGTCGAGACCTTGGATGAGCGGGCGGAATTTCTGGAAGACTGGTTTGTGGATCTCAAGGACCGGGCCGTGTATACGTACGATTTTGGAGCGGACTGGGAACATGAAATCATTTTGGAAAAGCAGCTTGCCGCTGAACCGGGCGCCAAATACCCGCGCTGTGTCAAAGCACAAGGCGAAGCGCCGGGGGAATATGGATTTGAGCTGGAGGATCCGGAGTGGCAAGCTTCTCCGGATGACATAAAAGAAGTCGTTAACGATTTGTTGGAACCGGTGCAGGTTGAGTGGGTTGCGCAAGAACGTCACGCTGTAGCTGCTGAAGGAAATGACTGGCAACGATTGATACAGGAAATGGCAGAGCTCCGAAAACTGGATCCGTGGAACTGGCTGCATGATGACCAGGTATTTGTCTTGGAGAGTCCGACGAGTAAGGAAGTGTTGTTCGTCTCGGTGCTTGGTGCTGCCGGGGAGGAGTTCGGGCTTGCTGTCTATATCGGGGAAGAGGGCTATGAGAGTTTGCTGGCGACGATGAACGGCACGGTTCCGGCTGAAGAACTGATATTCAGCCAGCGCAGCCTGTTGGCTTCATTCTCCGACCGTGACGAGCTGGATGAGGAAGATCTTGAGATAGTGAAGGCGTCCGGCATGTCGTTCCGCGGCAAAAAACAATGGCCGTTGTTCCGCAGCATGGTCCCGGGCTATTATCCGTGGTCAATTGACGAAGAAGAAGTCCGTCTTTTGATCGACGTCATCGCACAAACGAAAATCGTGTTGGAGAAGGTAAGAGGCGGGATGGACATTCCGGTGTCGAGAGATTATCGCTCGTTCTACAAACTCCGGATGGACCAGGACGGCCAATGGCGAGATGAAAAATTCATTGTGGAACGCCCAATGGATTCGATCGCCGGGAGGGTGACCAAGCTGATGGTACCGGAGACGCAAGTCGCAAAGCTCAAAAAGAAAAAGACGGTAAATTTGGCCATCGAATATGGACAATTTTTCATCGATCGGCCCGTGCAGGCTAAGCCGGGTGAGCGTCCTTATTTCCCGCTTATCACGGCTGCGATAGAAGTGAAAAGTGGGCTCGTGCTGCACCAGCATATCGATGGGCAAAAAGAAAAAGCGCAGATGGTCCAACAGGGCTTGCTGAAGTTTATCGAAGCTTCAGGTGCGTTGCCGAAGACATTGCTTGTGTCGGAAGAGACAGCACGGCTGATCCGTCCGTTGACCGAACGCTTGGCAATTCAGGTGAACGTGAAAAAGCATCTGCCGGAAT
This sequence comes from Planococcus sp. CP5-4_YE, assembly GCF_019042655.1. Lineage (GTDB taxonomy): Bacteria > Bacillota > Bacilli > Bacillales_A > Planococcaceae > Planococcus. The sequence continues at coordinate 54,399 of NZ_JAHPZO010000008.1, read as the reverse complement.
TGGAACAGCTTAAGCAGGTTATGGGGAAGATGTAATGTCCCTGTGCACCACACAATTTGCATATGTGAAAAGCTGATATCGCGGGGGTTGCGATGAAAGGGATTGGTTGTTTGCCCCTGTGCATGACACAATTCTAGAGGCTGCGGAAGTGGTTCTCCTATGTCTTAAGTGGTTCTCTTTTGTGGCCGAGGTGGTTCTCGACTGTGGCACAGATGGTTCTGACTTGTCTTAGGCTCTTGAAGAGGATTTGGTTGCTGCGGTATTCAAGCTTGCTGTAGGAAAACCGGGTCGTGAGCGGTACAATGAGTGTACGAGAAACAGAAACGGAGTGAGGATTTGAATAATAAGCTATGGATCGATTATGTCTCAGCCGCTGTCCAGTTATATGGCATTGCGCCATTTGGCCAAGTGGCGGAAATGATTTCTGCGCAAACGGATGAAGAAGTGAGCGAGTATGATATCGAGCAATGGATAGAAGATCCGTTTGGGGGCAGCATGGCAAAAGCGGCCTTGCAAAAGAAGTTCGTCTATCTATACCCGGGTAATTTTTTTGTTGGGGAATGGATCATGATATTCGATGAGTTTGATTCGCATTGGGCTCGCCAGCAAGGCAAGCCGTTCTATGTGCCGGACCAGGAAGAATTGTTGCTGTGGAGCGATCCCCATTATTTCCACAAGCCGGATCAATATTATGTGCTTGAGGAGTTTATCAAAACGGAATTTGACGGAATGAGTGAAGAGTACGCGCAAGGCATTACCGAAGATATCCAGATGATGGCGGAAGATGCATTTTCACCGGAGAAAGTCTTATCCGAATTTGAGCGGAGGGAGCTGAAGCTAACGGCAAAGCAAGTACAGTCTTTAATGCAGATGGTGACGGATCTTCATAACAACACGCGTCAGCAGATTAACCGCGGGCATACGCCGTATGAGTTGTTTCAGCTGGAGAAGAAGTCCTTGCAGCCGCTGCCGAATCAGGTGAGGCGCAACGATCCATGTGTGTGCGGCAGCGGGAAGAAGTACAAGAAGTGCTGCGGGAAATCGGGGTGAGTGTCCCTGTGCGCTAGACAATTCATTAGGCTGGAAATGCTGGTAGAGGGGGATTTGTCCTGTAACGTGTTCAGGTTTTGTCCCTGTGCATGACACAATTCAGAAGGCAGGGAAGCGAATGAGTAAAATAAAAGCAAATCGAAACTTTACGCCTTGTGTGCCGGTGGTCGACGATGAAACATTCGGCGGCTTTCCGTTCACTTGGAATATTACAAGCGCTCAGTCGTGGATCGAGCAGAACTTTGATCAAGTAGAGCAATCGGTTGTGCAGGTAGCACCTTTATCAACTGGGCTAGATTCCGATTCTTTAGATGAAGCGTGGATTCCACAGGCAGATTTGACGAAACCGCTGCTGGTCGTTCGTATGCGTCCGGAAGTTTTCAAGTTGATCGACGGCAACCACCGCGTGGCGAAAGCAAGGCGTCTCGGTATCACAGAGCTGCCGTCGTACTATTTAACCGAACAGCAGCATCGCCAATTTTTCACACGCCAACAGTCAGACACGATGTATGTAGATTATTGGAATGAAAAAGTGGAGCAAGTGGAACGAGGCTGGGGCAAGTGGGCTATCGTCGGAGAAATGAAAGTATGAGGAGTTTTAAGGAGTTTAGAGGATATATACCAATGGAGTAAGTAAAGTCTGCTAAAAAGCAGGCTTTTTTGAGTCGAATCGGAAAAGCTGAGAATAGCCGCAGGGAAGAAAGTCAGCTTATATTTGGACAAATAAAGCTATGAAATGACAAAATGAAGCGGTAAAATAGATTGTTTGATGAGTCTTAATGACTCGAGTGAATTAATGACCATATTCGCTTAAAAAAGGAAAAAATATCTATACAAGTAGACCATAAAAACTATATAATAATTAAAGTTAGAATAGAGTGACAAATTAATTCCGCTTTAGCGGCCGCAAGATTTCCAGGAGAATCCGCTGGAGGTCAACGGTCGTGAAAGCCCGCTTGGATTGACGGAGAGTCAGATGTCTTTGGCTGATGGGGTTTATCTAAAACGTGGAAGAAGATGATATGCCGCGAAAATGTGCGGGATGTCGTTGAACCGGATAGCTGTTCTCGAAACTGACGATGAATTTAGATATGGGGAGGTGTGCTGTGTTCACGCATAGGGAGATGAAGGCAAAAAGAAACCTCCGGATGTAATGGTCTTGGGAGACAGACATCCGGAGGCACCAGTTGGAGTGTACCAACTATTAGTTAGTATACTCCTTTTTAGTGAAAGAGATAAGCGAAAACTCAAAAAAGGGGATACGGAAATGAGAAAACGGAAGAATTTCAAGTTGGAAATGAACTTTGAAAAGGAAATCGGGCAAGATACCGTATTGATTTTGCCGGACTACGATGAAAATGGTTGCTTGAATTCAATGATTTACCATACGGACGGCAAGATCAAGGTCGAGTCGAAGCCTTTCGATCTAATCGATACGAATTTGCGCTTCCGGGGCTCGAGCATGCGCGGCGCGGTGGAAGGCTCGGCGGCAATTCTCGGGAAGCTCAATAAGAACCCGATCATCATCGATCGCGATAAAGGGATTATTTTATTGCCGAGCAAGTCGGCGCTGGTGGAGGGCTGTGTATGGCTATCCTTGCAGCACATTATGGAATGCATCAGCATCGATGGCTGTACGACGAAAGTCAATTTGAGCAATGGTTGTTCGATCATCCTTGATGGCAGCAAGAAGTCGATCCAGCGCCGCATGGAAAAAGCGTATGAACTTCAGTTCAAGATGGAAGCGCAGAAGCGGTTTTTCGAGAGTGGCCGTGTGCTGCCAGAGACGAGGTATCATTTGGTTAAGCAGGCGGGACATGTGAATTATGAGCATAAGGCTTTGGAATAGGTGAGATGGAGAGTGGGCTGTGTGCCTGCTCTCTTTTGTTTTTGTCCCTGTGCATCACACAATTCGGGAGGAGAGAAGATGGATAGAACGGGATTCGTCTCGAGTTGCGTCCCTGTGCACGACACAATTTGTTGCGGTAGAATGGAGAAAATGCAGTGGAAAGGAAGTCAGACATATGGACAGCATCATTTTTGATTTGGACGGGACATTATGGAATTCGCTCGACGTCGTTTTGAAGGCATGGAACGAGGCGCTTGAGGAAAGCGGCGCAGAGGGAAATTTGACGAAAGAAGATTTACGCGGCGTCATGGGGCTGCAAGCGCATGAAACCAGGGAGAAGCTGTTTCCGCATCTATCGGATGAGCAGCATCGTACGTATACCGAGAAGGCCTCGGAGTTAGAGAGTACGTATTTGCGAAAACAAGGCGGGCAACTCTACTCCGGTGTGGAGCATGTGCTAGATAGGCTCGCGCAGCAATACAATTTATACATCGTCAGCAATTGCCAGGAAGGCTATATCGAAAGCTTCTATGCGTACCACGAGCTGGATAAGTATTTCCTTGATTTCGAGAACCCGGGAAGAACAGGTTTGTCGAAGGGGGAGAACATCCAACTGGTTATGGAACGAAACGATGTGGCGAAGGCCGTGTATGTCGGCGATACAAAAGGCGATCGTGAAGCGGCGAAACTGGCGGATGTTCCATTCGTCTATGCAGCGTATGGGTTTGGGGAAGTCGATGAGTTTGATTATGTGATTGAGGAGTTCGAGGAGTTATTGAAGTTGTTTGGCTAATTGGTCGAGAATCAGGAAACTGGGACTCGGTGAATTGTAGCCATTGTGAAAGCTCATGAATGGACAGGTTAGTTGAAGACTCAGTTTCGGGAGGTTTTGAATTGTGAAACGGATTTGTTATTCGAACCTAGTTAAAAAGTGAAGGCAATAAGTTGCTAAATTGGAATTCTATGAGAGGGCGGATCCTTATTATTGGCGATAAATTCACTTGCAGAAATTGCGGAAGAGAAGTTGAAGAAGACGAGAAGATGGCAATTATCGTTACACCGAAAAAGACAAATGGGTATGTTCTTTTAAAAGCCTGGGGTCCTGACCAAATTATCTATTGTTCAAGATGCTTTAGTAAGTTGGAATAAATACAGGTAACTATTTCTGTGGGAGTCTTGAGACCAAGGGTTAATAAACCGAGCATTTCTCGAAGGACATCCGTTAACGAATGACTGTTAGGACTAAATAGAAGGGGGAATGGATTCTTAGGGGGAATCGCAATGGAAAACAAAAAATTACCTTATATCATGTATTGGACTATACTTAGCATTGGTATTTTGTCTTTCACGATACCTTTTTTCCAGGAATATGGAATCATTACGACCCTAATACTGACGCTTTTATGTAGTTTATTTAGTTGGGCAATAGCGATGGGACTTGGAAAACGGAACTATATGTATCTAAGCGCTCTACTCTTAGTGAGCCCATGGCTATTCTTATTATCGAGCCATTTCATAAACTAGATTTTTTCTTATAGTTATTGAAAAAACAGATACGAACGATTTAGGTGTTTTAGGTTGGAATTCAAGGATTTCGTTTTAGGCAGAAAAGCCGAGTATCTCGTTGTCGCGAGGTACTCGGCTTTTAGTCGTCTGGGACTAATGTGATTTGTCATCTTTTAGCACATTCGCTAGTTTCTCTGTAGCCGCGAAGAAAGCCGACACTATGCCGCCATGTATTTTGACGTATTCGCTCAACCGATACGCCACGTAAATACCGGCAATGTCGATAAGTACATCGACAAGCCTTCCACTGCGTTCAAAGAACAGCTGCAGGAACTCGGTGAAAAAGGCGAACATGCTGCATAGTGCGAAGGCGACGTGGCGTTCTTTGAGGGCTTGATTCATTAATAGATACAAAATGCCGAACGACAAGGCGTGGCCGGTTTTCTGGAACACGTACAGTTTGCTATCGAGATGGATGTCGCTCGTGATGAGTAGGTCCGACAGATTCGGGAACAGCCGGACATTGAAATTGATGTCGTTTGCCAAAAGTGCCGTGAAATTGTAGTTATTGGTGGCGATCAAGATGAATAGAGCCCATAGGAGGACGGGGATGTATTTGGCTTTCATGCAATGGTTTCCTCCGCAGCGGATGAATAGTTTAGTGGTGCAGGTTGTGGAGCTAGTATCTCCCAAGCTGCCTGATCAGCTCGATCGTAAAACCAAACCGCCTCACCAAGATTTCATTGCACTCGACGGGCGGTTTGGTTTCAGTCATCCAGTTTGATAATGATGGTGTCGTCGATGCGGCGGACGGAACTGGCGGCGGGCCAAGGTTCCATTTCTTTGTACAAGTTACTGGCTTCGATGGCTGTTTTCTCTTCTGTTGTGGCTAGGTCGTAAGAATACCCGAAATAGTTTTTCATCATCCGCTTGTAATGAGCAGGGTGGGCTAAGAAGCGGCTTCCGAGCATGCCGGTCATTGCCGGTACACTATTTGGCACTTCTTCACTGCTGACGCTCGGGTCCATGGAGATCCGCCCGAATATCGCGAGTGTAGTAATTTCAGAAGCGCCTTCGGTTTCTTCGATGCGGTCCACTACGCGGTTCAAGAATGCATAGGATCGTTCGTATTTTAAGTTCATATTGAAATAGGCGATGTTGGCGATGATTGCAAAGTTGAAGATTAATACCGCGGACACCAATACAGTGCTCCAGGCCAAGAACGGCGTGGTGAATTTAACGTGAACATAATTGTCGTAGAAAACGATCGGTAAAAAGTAAATGCTGATTAATGCCATGACCATCAACATATGGTAGCTGACCTCAGCTGAAACGAAATACAAGCAATAAGCCGATAATGGCAAACTCAGCAACAAGCCAATCGCAATTCCGAACAATGCCCCGTGGCGGTAGAGTTTGTGATAGATGGCAAACCAGCTGAATCCTAGGATAATCAAGACGAACGTGACAACATTTAATACTTCAAACAGGTTGACCGGCATATCGGTGATGAAACCGCGGAAGAAGAATTTTTGGAACGAGTCATTGATTAAAGTGAAGCGTTCAGCTAATGTTACTGAACTGTCTCCTACTTCACTCAAGCCTTGATAATCAGAGATTTTTCCAGCGAAGAAGTTGGTGTATAGTTTAAATGTGATGCCGTATAAAGCCATACCGACGGCCGTGACGGCAAAAAACCGCAAGATGTGAACTCCAACCGTTTTTAAGTCCGCTTTCCGGCCAAGGATTTCAGCGATCAAGAAGACCGTGACAAGCGTCAGCAGGAATGGTAAATTCGCCTGATAGACCCCAACACTGAGATAGAAAAGGAGCGCTCCGGGCAAAAACCCGTATTTGTATTTCTTCGTGAGGATTAATGCAAGGACGGTCGTCAACGAACCAAGCATATAAGCATCAGCTGTAAACATATAGGAAAAGGTCGAAGTGACGGTTGGAAATGTGACAAGCAATCCAGCGGTCAAGACGATCGATAGGTTTTTCCGTAGGTCGAATAATTCGACAAGGGCGACAGCGGTAAGCGCCAAATAGAAAATGGACAAAGTGCCATTCACCCACGGTAAGTCAAAATAAGAACTGATGCCGCTGAAAGGGGACAGGAAAAACCGGCCGAGGGCGAATTTTTTCTGCGAACCGTAAATATTGAACAAGCTGTCGTGGTTCGGCAAAGTATTAGTGAAAATGTATAGGTGGGTTAAAAAGCCGATGATGATAGCGGCAAAAAACGCTGTCTTCCACTGCGGCTTGATATTGTTTTTGAGTCGAAGCAATAAATGTTCGGGCATGAAATTCTCCTTTTAAATAGATAGGCATGCGTGTATGTACAAAAAAAGTCTTGTTGTTTTAAAAACTCGATTGGTTGGACTGTATTGTTAGGCAAAATAAAACCTTCAAAATTGTACCATATAATGAAGGAGTTATCAGAATTGATTCTTTAACAATTGTACGGGATATATGGTAGCCAATAAATTCTTGTTCGCTTTTCAGAGAAGAAATTGTTATCATAATGATACAATATTTAACAAGTGAAGAGGGCGTGAAACAGATTAAGAAACTAATTACGATTCTGATTCCTGCATATAATGAAGAAGAAGTGTTGAATCCGCTTATCCATCGCTTGAAAAGCGTTACGGCGAAATTACCGAACTATCAATTTGAATTTCTTTTCGTCAATGATGGCAGCAGCGACAATACGCTTGCTATGCTGAAAACATTGGCGAAAGTGCATTCCGAAATTTCCTATGTCAATTTATCGCGCAACTTCGGCAAGGAAGTCGCCATGCTCGCCGGATTTGACCATATTAATGGGGATGCGGTCATCATCATCGATGCCGATTTGCAAGATCCTCCTGAATTGATTCCAAAAATGATTCGCTACTGGGAAAAGGGCTACGACGATGTGTTTGCCAAACGCAAGACGCGGGCAGGGGAAACTTGGTTCAAAAAGTGGTCGTCCAATTCGTACTACAAAATTCTGGAGAAAGTCTCCCATATCCCGACGCAAAACAATACCGGCGATTTTCGCTTGCTGGACCGCAAATGCATCGAAGCATTAAGGCAGATGCGCGAGTCTCAGCGTTATACAAAAGGCATGTTCAACTGGATTGGCTTCAACAAAAAGGAATTGCTGTTTGACCGCGAACAACGGGTAGCCGGCACCACCAAATGGAATTATCCGAAATTGTTCAATTTAGCGATTGATGGGCTGACCTCATCGACCGTGGCACCCCTGCGGATTTCTTCTTTTTTTGGAACTGTAATTTCCATACTCTCTCTATTGTTCATGCTGTTTATCTTCATACGCACCTTGGTGTTTGGCGGTTCAGTACCAGGGTATCCTTCGCTGATGACGGTTATTTTGTTTTTAGGCGGCATCCAATTGATTTCCCTTGGAATTATCGGCGAGTATTTAGGGAAGGTTTTCAATGAGACAAAAAATCGCCCCGTCTACCTGATTGACGAATACTATTCACCGATCGCCTTGCGAAAAACTGAAATGCGCCGAGATGGTTGAGTTCGAACGGACAAACAGTAAGGAAATAAGCAGCTCTTCCCATAAGGGGAGGGCTGCTTATTTTATGGTTTGTCAGTGAAAGATTCCATATAAGAGCAGGCTGATTGCCAAATGCATGTACGACGCGAAAATACCAATTCTTTAAGAAGCTGTTCAATCATGCGCGACAATGTTCAAAGTTTTACTTTGCTATTACACAAAACGCATATTATAAAATTGGATGAAATATAAAAAATTGGGAAATTATAAGTTATAGTTTACTGTCTATATTTATGATTAATAGGAATAAAGATAGTGGAAATACAGCATTTCATAGATTTTTACTGTATAATAGTCCTTACTGATTTTAAAAACGCTTTTATCAGGTGAAGTTCATGATGAAAGGAAGGACGTGTTTATTTGAAGACTGTATTACGAACGATCACTATCCTCCTGGTGGGGCTGGCTATACTCGCGGGAGCTGGATATTGGGCGTATAAGAGCTTAACCACTAGCGATGAGCAGCAAATCTCGCAAGCTGCGGAAGAGGCGGACGAGAAGTTGGCACAGGAAGAAGATACGGAACCGCCGAAAGCGAATGAAACTGTGGAAACGGTAGGCTTGAGTGAAGGGGAATTCCAGATTCATCTTCACCAAATGACGCATCAAAAAATCGAGGCAACCGAAAAGCGCGGAGCCATTGAGATGACGCCAGAGCGGATCGATGAAATGCTGAAAATCTTGCGGGCCAATGAAGGCGCTTATGAGGAGTACGAATTCTATGAGCAAAGCTTGACCGCGTGGGAAGAAGGCAATTTCTCCAATGCCGTCAACGTGCACAATACCATCTGGGAATGGCATAACGGCACGGTCGGACGGGCGACGGGCTTGTTATCGGAAGAGCAGGAAGCTCAGTATGTGGAAGATAATTTCTAAAAATGCACTCTAAGATCGCTGGAGTCATAATGTTATTTGGAAGTTGCATCAAGCGATTGGCGGAGCAATATGCGAGTTGTGAAAGCACAGTCAGGAAGCATATTGTGCGGAAGCGCGTTCTAGACGATTGAGTGTAGCTTAATTTCATTACCTATCAGACGAAAGCCTCGGATTCCTTGATGGAGTCTGAGGTTTTTGGGTTTTCGGGGAGGCGCATTGGGTTATATAAAGTCTCGCGGCTTGGGTTAATTGGCTGATTTTTTCTAAATTTACAAAATAATTCTCTTATTTCTGTTTAATCCTTATGCATCAAGGGAAATATTTCATATCTTGAAATATTATAGGGGGAAAACAGTTGGAACGATTCTTGCAGGGAGTAGCTGATTTTTCAGCATGGCTATGGGGCATTCCGCTCATCACGATGTTATTGATTTCTGGACTTTATATGACGTTTAAATTAGGGTTTTTTCAGTTTCGCTATTTTAGCTACATAGTAGGCCAAACCTTTGGCAGCATTTTCAGGCGGCCAAAAGGCGAAGGGACGGTCACGCCGTTTCAGGCATTGACGTCTGCCTTATCGTCGACGATCGGCGCAGCGAACATTGTCGGGGTTCCGGCGGCAATCATGTTCGGGGGACCGGGCGCGATTTTCTGGATGTGGGTTATCGCATTGATCGGCATGGCGCTGAAGTTCGCGGAAAGCGTGCTGGCGGTTGAGTACCGCGAGAAGAACGCAAAAGGCGAATTTGTCGGCGGGCCGATGTATTACATGAAGAAAGGCTTGAACATGAAATGGCTCGGGATCTGGTTCTCGTTCGCATTGATGATTGAATTGATCCCAAGCATCATGGTGCAAGGGAACTCCATTGCCAATACAGTACAAGCGACATTTAATGTACCTGTCTTGTGGACGGGCATTGCGACCGCTGTGCTTGTGTCGATCGTCGTCTTCGGCGGCATCAAGCGCATCGGTAAAGTGACGGAGATTTTCGTTCCGTTCATGGCATTGATCTATGTCGGCGGGGCCGTAGTCATTCTGTTGATGAACATCACAGCGGTTCCGGAATTCTTTATGCTGATCTTCAGCAACGCCTTTTCACCGGCACCTGTTATGGGCGGATTTGCCGGGGCGGCGATTGTGGAAGTCATCCGCTGGGGATTTGCCCGCGGTCTTTATTCCAACGAAGCAGGACTTGGGACGGCACCGATCGCACACGCAGCGGCGACGACCGACCATCCCGTGCGCCAAGGCTTCTGGGCCGTCATTGGCGTGGTCGTGGATACTTTGATCGTCTGTACGGCGACAGCATTTGTCATTTTGTCTTCCGGCGTGTGGACAGAAGAAGGCGCGATGGAAAATTCATCGGCGTTGACAAGCTTGGCCTTTGAACAGTATTTCGGTGATTTCGGCGCTATTCTCGTGACGGTCGCGCTCATTTTCTTCGTGTTGTCGACGATTTTGGTTGTCGTGTTCTACGGCGCCAAGCAAGCGGAGTTCTTGTTCGGCACTAAAGCTTCCTATGGCATGCAAGTGGTCTATATATTCGCTGTCATTCTGGGCGCTGTCGGTGCAGCTGAAGTGATCTGGGGCTTCCTCGACATCATGCTTGCCGCTATTCTCATCCCGAACATTCTCGCCGTATTGTTGCTTAGCAACAAAGTGAAAGAGTTGAAGGACGAGTTCTTTACTTCGGATGAGTATTACCGCAAGGATTTGAAAGTGAAGAAACGGGCGAAACGCCAGAAAGCGGTTAGAGAAGGGTACGAATCGTAGGTTTTTTGGTTTTGGTTTTGGTTTTGTCCCTGTGCATGACACAATTTCTGATGTGCAATTCGCATAGCAGAGGGATTCTGGCGCTTGGATGTCCCTGTGCGCCACACAATTTGAGTAGTCGGAATGTCAAAAACCCCTTGAACTCGACCGAGTTCAAGGGGTTTTTATGCATTCAGGGGTTTGGAGGTTTTGAGGTTTTGTCCCTGTGCGTGGCACAATTTAAGGTGTGGGATTCGCATCGTGTAGGGAGTTTGTTAGTTGGTTGTCCCTGTGCGCCACACAATTTATTAGAGTGAATTTTGAATTTTTATAAATTAAAATGAATAGTCATAATTGGTTTTGCAATTGTGACAATGAGACTGGATTACTGAAAAAAATTTTCGGAAAATCATTATTGTAGGTTACTCTTTGTTGTGAACCTGGCAAGGTATTTGTAAAAAGGCGAGGGATGAAAAGAGCCGTAAACAGTGAAGTCTATTGGGTTTTGGTTTCTTATTATCAAAGGATCAGGCTAGCGATTTTCCATTAAAAGTATATAAGAAAAACAAAATATTATCTGAATTATGAGAATTTTCATAGACTACTTTACATATTTTGACCCCTGATGTAGGTTTATTGTAGTGCTATTAGTTATACGAATTAATATTTTTGATAAATAATTGATTTTTGGTTATTTATTAGTGAGTGTGAAACTGTTGTCATCTTTCTCGATTCATTTGATGGCCAGAAAGATGAAGATGGTGGAGGTTGAAGTTCTGTCTCTTAGGCTAGCAGCACATGCAGATCGATCAAATCGAGCGGAGGAATGGTTGAAATGATGAACACGCAGCAGGTGACTTCACCAGACAACAAGACAGCCAAGATGATGGCCGCACAAGCGGTAGAGAAATCGCGGAATTGCCCGGTTGGCAGCGCGCCTGAAATCGAAGGGCATAAAATTCCTCAGCTGTATATCGGTTTACCGCTCGACCGGGGCGTTTCCGTTCAATTGTACCGGGATGAGCAACAAGGCTTGAACGAAGCAAAGGTTTTAATTCCAGTTGGGCAAATGCCAAGTTTTATGCGAGCGCTCATTGAACACCCAATATTGCTGCCGACGAGTTATTCACAAAGTTCGTCAGTAGAAGGCGGACAGCATTTGCTTCGGATTACTTCCGAGGAAGCCCTCTCTGATTTCGTTGAACGTTTGACGGATGCGCTCAGTGTGCTGCCGAGAAAAAAGTGAATACACGGCAAATTGATCCTGTTGCTATTGAACAGGGAAGGTATGCGTTTATTTTAGCCACCTTAGCTATGTGTAAATAACCAATTGTTAGCCGCGTGATCAATACTTGTAAGGACCAAAATCGAGGAGGATGAATCGGATGACTGCGATTGTAAAAGAAGAAATGACAATGGAGATCCCGAAAAAAACCTATTTGCAAACTTATAAGGAACATATTGACGGCTACAAAAAGTACAAGCTGGAGAAGTTGGCGCCGCAGTGGCATGTGCCAGTAGGTAGTAAGGTGAAAAAAATACAGGGCTGAAGCTGTCCCTGTGCACCACACAATTCGCGGGGGATAATTCGCGCCGCAGCGGGATTCTGGTGCTTGTGTGTCCCTGTGCGCCACACAATTCAAAAAGCCGTGAACTCAAATGAGTTCACGGCTTTTTGCAATTAATCTCATGTATTCAATAGCTCTTCGTAAAAACGGACCGGATGTATTCTTTTGGTTTCTCCTATTTCAGCAGGGAACCTCCGATGATTAGAAGTCAATATGAAGTTGCAGTTTTCCTGTAAGGCAGTTACCCACACATGAAAATCATCTTGATCAAATTTAGAAAGTGGTTCTGACATTTCCTGCTTTTCAGCAATAGTCTGTGCAGTTTAACGGTCACATCCGCTCAATTCTACCAAGACGTCACCTATAGATAAATGCTCTCGAAGAATCGTTTCCACGCTATATCGCCCTAATATGCTATTGACCGGCAGACCCTCATAGTACTCAAGGAGGGGGTTTAGAAATGCTTGGAAAAATTCTTCGATATCATCTGATGAATAAGCCACACGATTTTTTCCTTTACCTAACCCTTCAGCCGCATTGCGTACGAATTCGAACAAGCATACTTTAGAAAAAACAGGTTGAAAGAGATGTGGAAATTTAGCGGCTTGTAAAATTTTTCGGTTGATTCCATCGGTTCGCAATGCTCCGCACAATATGGTGGTATCAATGAAAACTTTTGGTCGTATAGGCGAATCATAGATCAAATTCATCTACGTTCCCTGCTTTATGGTTTTTGACGTCGATTCGGTCGAAAAAAGCTTTGGCACGCTTATCTTGTTGATCTGTTGTGATGAAGTTTGCCTTTGGAATTCTCCAGTGACCGCCATCTGTCTTATAGGCTCCGGCAAATTTACCTTTCTCGCACATCCTTCTAATCGTTTGGTCGCTCAGTCCGATTTTCTCAGCTGCTTCACTAGGAGAGTAAAAAGAGTTTTCTGTTTTCTGATGTCTGATTGGGCGATTCACGAGAGATGCTCTTAGCGAGTTCTTAGCGCTGTTCGCCATGAGGGAAGCAATCAACTTTTTGTGGATTACTGACGGATCTTTGTCGGTCATCTCACTTAGTTTTGAAAGATAATCAATCAACAGTTCATAAGCTGGTTCCCGATCTTTATTCTTTAGTTGATGCTTTATTTTCCGTTCTATTTGATGTAAGTCTAATACCGATTGGGGATCGGTTATTTTTAATGAGAGGCTCGAGATTGCAGGAGTTGTAAAGCCCATTTGGCTCAAGGAACGCTCGACTGTCGTTTTTAACACAGCTTCGGCTTGTTCGGTATTGATTGTAGACAATGTTTCGACGCTAGCCCAGAGCTTTTCTTGTTCTTGATCGATGGTAGGAATCATTTTTCCACCTCCTATTTGATATAAATTATACAAATTAAAGTCAACAAAATCAACAAAGTAGACATTGAGTTGAGGGTGGTCCCTGTGCATCACACAATTTACGACAAAAGATCCGCGTCGCAGAGGGATTCTGGTGCTTGAGTGTCCCTGTGCACCACACAATTCAATCGTCAAAAAGCCGTGAACTCATTTGAGTTCACGGCTTTTTTGCATTATAGGTTTTTGACGTAGTCTTCAACTTCCTGGGAAGTCGCGAGCCCTAGGATATGCTCGGTGTGCCCTTCCATGTCCGCTTTGGATAGGCGGCTCAGCTGGGAGCGGGCTTTTAGGATGGACGAAGCGCTCATCGAGAATTCGTCCAGGCCGAGGCCGAGGAGAATCGGGATGGCGATTTCGTCGCCGGCCATTTCGCCGCACATGCCGGTCCATTTGCCTTCTTTGTGAGACGCGTCGATGACGGTCTTCACGAGTCGCAAGATGGCTGGGTTGTATGGCTGGTAGAGATAAGAGACCGATTCGTTCATGCGGTCAGCGGCCATCGTGTACTGGATCAAGTCGTTCGTGCCGATAGAGAAGAAATCGACTTCTTTCGCGAACGTGTCTGCCATGACGGCAGTCGACGGGATTTCCACCATGATGCCGACTTCGATTGAATCGCTCACTTCGACGCCTTCTGCTTCGAGTTTCGCTTTTTCTTCCAATAGAAGAGCTTTCGCTTCGCGGAACTCATCGAGTGTCGCGATCATCGGGAACATGATTTTGAGATTCCCGTGGACGCTTGCACGGAGTAATGCGCGCAATTGCGTGCGGAACATGTCCGGCATCTCGAGGCATAGACGGATGGCGCGAAGGCCTAGGAACGGGTTGAGTTCTTTTGGTAATTTTAAGTACGACAACTCTTTGTCGCCGCCGATGTCGAGCGTGCGGACGACGGTCGGTTTGCCTTCCATGCCTTTGAGGACAGCGGAATAGGCATCGAATTGTTCTTGTTCAGTCGGGAACTCGTCACGGCCCATGTACAGGAATTCTGTCCGGTACAAGCCGATCGCTTCGCCGCCGTTTTCAATGACGCCGGTGAGATCTTTCGGCGTGCCGATGTTCGCGCCGAGTTCAACTTCGACACCGTCTTTCGTGACGGTCGCTTCGTTTTTCAGCTTGGCCCATTCGGCTTTTTGGCCGGCGAACGCGGTTTGTTTTTCTTTGTATTCGACAAGTGTCGCTTCGTCCGGGTTGAGCAGGATTTCGCCTTCCAACCCGTCGATGATGACAATCGTGCCGTTATCAATGGAACCCATCGCTGATTTCGCGCCGACGACTGCCGGGATTTCCAGCGTGCGTGCAAGGATCGCGGAGTGGGACGTGCGCCCGCCGATATCGGTGATGAAGCCTTTGATGTATTTCGGGTTTAATTGCACCGTATCCGAGGGCGTCAAGTCTTCTGCGATGACGACGACTTCATCGGTGATCATGCTTGGGTTTTGGATCTTGACGCCGAGTAGGTGGGCGAGCACGCGTTTCGTGACATCGCGCACATCGGCGGCACGTTCTTTCATGTATTCATTGTCCATCGCTTCGAACATATCGACGAACATCGTCGAAGTTTCGTGAAGCGCGAACTCTGCATTGACGTTATCGTTGTTGATCTTGTCGGTGATCGGCCCGATCAATTCCGGGTCTTCCAAGACGAGCAAGTGGGCGCCGAAAATGGCCGCTTCCTTGTCGCTGATTTCTTCAGCGGTGCGTTTTTTGATGACTTCGAGTTCAGCGATCGATTCGTTTACTGCTTGACCGAAGCGCTGGATTTCCGCCTGTGTATCCGCTACGTTTTTCTTGTCGACTGTCAGTTCCGGATTTTCCAGGCGGAAGGCCTTGGCGATGGCGATGCCGTTAGAGGCTGCGATTCCGGAGATGCGATTCATTCGTTCGAGATTCCTTGCTCATTGAGTACGCGTTCGATTGTTTCCATCGCTTCCGCTTCGTCTGCACCGTCTGCTGCGATCTGGACTGTTGAGCCAGAAGGCACGCCAAGTGACATGACGCCGAGGATTGATTTCAAGTTAACTTTTTTGTCTTTGAATTCCATCGTGATGTCCGATTGGAATTTGGATAATGATCCTACGAGTGCTGAAGCTGGACGTGCGTGCATGCCTGCCGGGTCTGTGATTGTGAATGTTTTTTCTACCATGAATAATTCCTCCTTAGGGTGGGTGGTGTGTAAGCGAATTCACCCCTCATTATGACAGTTTCTGTGCAAATTGCATAGCAGGGCGCCGTTTGAAGGTGGGATCAAAAACGACAGGGTTGTCGTGGAGGCGGCGACATGTCCTTGTGTGTCCCTGTGCGCCACACAATTTGGCGTATCACATTCGCGCCGCAGCAGCATTTCGCTTTTGGTTTGTCCCTGTGCGCCAAACAATTTCACGGCAACGACAGGCTTGTCCGGACAGCTGCGACAAAGTTGGTTTTTCATTACATTGAATGCGCTTACACTTAGGACGTATAATCTGAATTAACAAACACAGCACATGGGCAAGAGCCCAAAAGAAGGAGGATGAAAGGAATGGCAGAAGAACGTTCGAGCGTCAAAGTGAACGTCCAGAAGTTTGGTAACTTCCTCAGTTCGATGGTTATGCCGAACATCGGCGCGTTTATTGCCTGGGGTCTTATTACGGCATTATTTATTCCAACGGGCTTTTTCCCGAACGAGAATTTCGCGTCACTTGTTGGGCCGATGATTACGTATTTGCTTCCGCTGTTGATCGGGTATACGGGCGGTAAGCTTGTGCACGACCAGCGAGGCGGCGTCATTGGTGCGATCGCGACGATGGGGGTTATCGTCGGGGCGCCGGATACGCCGATGTTCCTCGGCGCGATGATCATGGGGCCGCTTAGTGCCTGGGTCATCAAGCAGTTTGACCATTTGATCGAAGGCAAGATCCGCTCTGGGTTTGAGATGCTGGTCAATAACTTCTCAGCCGGGATTCTCGGCGGGGCGCTAGCGATCTTCGCTTACCTCGGCATCGGGCCGGCCGTCAGCGCGCTGACGCAAGTGTTGGTGTCAGGCGTTGACTGGCTGCTGGAGGCAGGATTGCTGCCACTGACAAGCATCTTGATTGAGCCGGGGAAAATTTTATTCCTCAATAATGCTATTAATCACGGCATCTTGACGCCGCTTGGGCTGGAGCAAGTGCAGCAAGCAGGGCGTTCGGTTCTGTTCTTATTGGAAGCGAACCCAGGACCGGGTCTTGGCGTGTTGCTCGCGTTCATGTTCTTCGGAAAAGGCATCGCGAAGCAATCGGCACCAGGGGCCGTCATCATCCACTTTTTCGGCGGGATTCACGAGATTTACTTCCCGTACGTGTTAATGAAACCGATGCTTCTATTGTCCGTCATCCTCGGCGGCATGAGCGGCGTCTTCACACTGGTCTTGATGGGTGGCGGTTTGATAGCCCCGGCATCACCAGGCAGTATCTTCGCGATTGCCGCGGTCACACCTCCTGAAGGCATGGCATATGTCGCGAACTTCACGGCTATCTTGGTCGCAGCGACAGTGTCATTCTTAATTTCAGCGGTCATCTTGAAGCGCAGCAAAGACACAGCGTCTGATGAAGACGTCGAAGCTGCAACAAAACGCATGGAAGAAATGAAAGGCAAGAAGAGTTCGGTTGCTGGTGCACTTGGCGCTAGCGCTGGAGCTGCAGGAACGACTTCTGCATCAGGCACGTTCCCGGACGATGTCCAAAAAATCGTCTTTGCGTGCGACGCCGGGATGGGATCGAGCGCAATGGGTGCTTCGCTCTTGAGTAAGAAAGTAAAAGAAGCGGGCATGCACATTAAAGTCACCAATAGTGCGATTTCGTCCATCCCTGCCGATTCACAAATCATCATCACGCAGGACAAATTGACGCCGCGTGCGAAAGACAAACGCCCGGATGCGTACCACATCTCGGTCGACAACTTCCTGTCGAGCCCGGAATACGACCGCTTGATCGAGCGCATGAAACATGGCGTGACAGCAGAGCAAAGTGAATTGGTCGACGATAGCGAAGCGAATGCAGCGACTGGCGATGAAGGCGACGCTCCGTTACTGACGGAAGACAATATTTTCATCAATAAACGCTTCCGCAATAAAGAAGAAGCGATCCGCTTTGCAGGGGATGCACTCGTCAAAGCAGGATACGTGGAACCATCCTATGTCGACGAAATGTTGAAGCGCGAGGAGATCACGACGACTTACATGGGCAATGATGTCGCGATTCCGCATGGCACGGAAGATGCGAAAAAAGCGGTTATCAAATCCGGCTTTACGGTTGTCCAAGTGCCGGACGGGGTAGACTTTGACGGAGAGAAAGCGAAACTGATCTTCGCTATCGCCGGCAAAGACGGCACGCACCTGGAGATCTTGTCAGGCATCGCGGTCATCTGCGCCGAGCAGTCGAACGTCGACGAACTCGTCGCCGCGAAATCTTCTAAAGAACTGCTCGAGATCTTGAACAGCAAATAAACTACACCACGAAAAGGCAGGGGAAATCCTGCCTTTTTGTGCTATTTCTTTGGTTTATAAGAACTTAGTTAAGTATTTCAATTAACACATTCCGCAAACCTGCTGCGCTTGCCGCGGGCGAGCGCCAAGCCTCCTTAGAAGCTGCGCTTCCTGCGGGGTCTCGCCTTTCTCGCTTTCCCGCAGGCAAGATATTGTCGAAGCTTGCGAGGGCAATACCTTTGCGACGCAGTGCGCAGCGCTGTAGGAGCAGTACTGTTTTCTCCGCAGGTTTGCTCCATTTCTTCATCGGGTTATGGTACTTAAAGCCATCTTCAGAATACCGAGAATGAGTTCAATATAAGTATTATAAGAGGCTAGCTATTTTGCGGAATGTGGATAGTAGTGAGAAAATGAATATAGAACGTTGAAAAGCTTTTATAGCTATAAGAAGTAAGAGTTCACAACAAAATGTTCAGTGAGATATTAGAGTGTTTGTAGAAGCGTCCGCTCGTCTCCAGTGGATCAGCGAGACGGCCGAGACCCCGCAAGACGCAACGCGGCTGAGGAGGCTTGGACGCGAGCCCACGGAAAGCGAGCGGTAAGCTTCGAAAAACACGGTTTCCTATTAATCTTTACAGAAAAATATTTGATTCAACAAAGTCTTCATCAACGAAAGGTGACAAGGGAGTAGGTGAGTGGATGTTTGTCACGGTTAGGGAAAAGTCGATTATTGAGCTGGTGACGCGGATGTCGGCGAAGCATACGGTCAATTCCTTGGCGACGTATCTCGATGTCAGCGCGCGGACGATTCAGCGCGATTTGAAATCGGTGGATAAGCTATTGGAGCAGTTTGGGCTCGGGATGAAGCGCAATGCGGCGGATGCGTTGTTTATTGATGGCAATAACGAGAAAATCTACCGGCTAATGCAGAAACTTGCGGCCTCGAGCGCGCCGGAAGCGACGCCGGAGGAGAAAAAGCTGCGTTTGTTGGTCATTTTAATGGAAGAAGGCGCGTTTTTTAAAAAGCAGGTGCTGTCGAATCAGCTCGGCATCAGCACGACGACGCTCACTTCGTATTTGGATGAGCTTGGCAATTGGCTGCGCAAGTTCTCGGTCACCTTGTCCAGGCAGCGCGGTGTCGGTGTGGAAGTTGCGGGTGAGGAAGCACATAAACGCCATGCGCTGGCGGCTTATTTCTTGATTCATTTCTACGAAGAGCTGATCGAAAGCTTGTATGATTTGCAGAGGGGCAAGGCGCAGGACGGCAAAGTGCTCGGTTATTTCAACCCAGACTATTTGGCTGCGGCGAATAAATTGGTCGGCGAACACATCAGCGATGAACAAATCCGCTTGGCTGACAGCGATTATACGGGCCTCGTCGTGCATTTGGCGTTGGCGCTGCAGCGCACCGAGAATGGCTTGTTGCTGGATGCACAAGAGTCGATTGGCGAACCGAACGGCGAGTACCACGTGATGGCAGCGATTTGCGAGGATTTGCATGAACGTCTTGGCGTCCACTTGACTGAGCGCGATATCGAGTTTCTTGCGGTCGTCTTGAAGGGCTCGAAAATCCAGGCGTCGAACGTGCTGTATTACAATAGTGTGCTGCTTGGGAAGCTCGTCAAGAACATGATCCGCGATGTGTCGGGGCAGCTCGGTGTTGATTTGACGAAAGATTTTTCCTTGTACCAAGGCTTGCTCGCGCATATGGAGCCGCTCATTTTCCGGCTCAAGCAAAAGCTTGAATCGTTCAACCCATTGACCGACGAGATCAAGAAAAAATACCCGATGCTGTTTCTCGCGGTCAAGCAGACTTTGGAGACGGAGTTTGACGACCTCGAGTTCTCGGCGGACGAAGTGGCATTTATCGTGCTTCATTTCGGATCGGCCTTATTGATGAATGAAGAACGCGTACAGATCGACGCAGTCGTCGTGTGCCCGACCGGCATCGGCACGTCGAAAATGCTGGCGAGCCGCATCCAAAAAGAGTTGCCGGAAATCGATACGGTGAAAATCTTGGCGGTCCACGATTTCCAGACGGCGAATTTAAAAGATTACGACCTGGTCATCTCGACGATTCGCCTGCCGGTGACCGATGTGGATTATTTGATGGTGAGTCCGCTACTCAGCGAACAGGACATCAGCCATATCGAGAATTATTTGCAGCACAATATCCAGAAAGTGACGCGCAATAAACAGTATTTGCCGGCTGAGGATTTGAGTGAAGTCGGCAGGAAACACCGGCCGGATCTCCGGCGCTTGCTGCTCGACATCAAGCAAGTGCAAACCGGCATGGAAGCGATACTCGAGCATTTCAGGGTCGTAAAAATGCGCGGCACCGATTACTGGCAAGTGCTCTCGGTTGTATTGGACGGGATGGAAGCGGACGGTTTGTTGGATGCTGCGAGCACTTTGCGGCAATTAAAAGACCGCGAAACGAAAGGCGGCCTCGGGATTCCGGGAACCAATATGGCGCTGTTTCATTGCCGCGACGAATCTTTAGGCCAGTTGATGTTCCAAGTGGTGCATTTGGATACGCCGAGTGCGGTCAAAGGGATGGATGGCCGCGACGTTCACATGACGAATTTATTGTTGATGCTGACGCCGGTGGAATTAAGCGAGCGCGAACAGGAAATCATGAGCTTGATTAGTTCGAGCCTCATTGAAAGCGAAGCCGCGATGATGATTTTCTCGTCGTCGAATGAAGGCGTCATCCGCGGCAAGCTGGAAGAGTTGTTTTACGAATACTTACAAAATAATTTGATGAAGGAATGATGCGAAATGAAACAAGCGATCCATTTTGGAGCAGGAAATATCGGCAGAGGGTTTATCGGGGCGTTGTTCTCGGAATCCGGCTATCACGTCAGTTTCGTTGACGTGGCGGAACAAGTTATCGATGGATTGAACGAGCAAGGCCAGTACCGGGTGAACATGGCGCAGGAGACGGAAGAAAGCGTTTTGGTGGAGAATGTATCGGGCATCAATAATATGAAAGACGAAGAGGCGGTCATTGCGAAGATCCAGCAAGCGACGTATTTGACGACAGCGATTGGGCCGAACATTTTGCCGCGCATCGCGCCGTTGATCGCGCGTGGCATCGAAGCGCGCGTGAAAGGGAATTTTGCGACGGGGCCGGATTTGGAGCCGGTATCAGACTTGGACGTGGCGTCGAACATGAGCGCGGGTTCGGAAAAATTATACATTATTGCCTGTGAAAACCAGATCGGCGCGACTGATATTTTGAAAGGGCATATTTTAAGCCATTTGAGCGACGAAGCAAAAGCTGACCTCGCCGGCAAGGTGTATTTCTTTAATTCGGCGGTCGATCGCATTGTGCCGCTCCAGGAAGGCCATTCACTCGATGTCTTGGTCGAACCGTATTACGAGTGGGTCGTTGAAACGACGGAAGACATTCCTGCTGTTTCCGGCATGACGATTGTCGAAGACTTGGCGCCGTTCATTGAGCGCAAGCTGTTTACGGTCAATACAGGGCATGCGGTTATCGCGTATTATGGATATCTCGCTGGCAAAACGACGATTGATGAAACTTTGGCCGACCCGGCAATCGAACAAGAAGTGCGCGAAACCTTGAAAGAGACGGGCGCGTACCTCGTGCAGCAATACGGCTTGGATGAAAACGATCACCTCGCGTATATCGATAAAAACATCGAACGCTTTAAAAATAGCTATTTGAACGACGGCGTCACGCGCGTCGGCCGCGCGCCGATCCGCAAGCTCGGCCCGGAAGACCGCCTCGTGCGCCCGGCCGTGCAAGCTCAAAAAGCAGGGCTTGCTTATTCGCATCTCGCGAAAGCCATCGCGGCGGCGCTGCTGTTCGATAATACAGAAGACGAAGAAGCGGTGAAAATTCAGGAGATGATCGCACAAGGCGGGCCGGAGCTCGTGTTGACAGAAGTCAGCGGGCTTGAAGCCGATAGCGAACTGGCGAAAGAAGTTGTGCGCCAGTATGAGGGGATGAAGAAGTAGGTGTCCCTGTGCACCACACAATTCCAACCGCATCCCGGTGGCCGAAATGGCGCCGGGATGCGGTTTTTGCGTTGCCGATTGTGGTTTGCGTCCCTGTGCACCACACAGTTTCGGCGTGGAGTATTCTTGCCTGTCCCTGTGCATCACACAATTCGACTGGCCGAAACCCCGTCACTGCGGCATTTGGCTGCTGGTGCGTCCCTGTGAGCCACACAATTTGACGGTATACTTTTTGTCAGTATGTGATGTTAAAGTGCGTACTTCCCAAGATGTAGGGTAGGATTTACACTTGGTAAGCATCAAAATACGCATATGAGGAGCTACACATAGATGAAATTACAACTAGCATTGGATTTAGTAAATATTCCGCAAGCCATTGAATTGATCAAGGAAGTTGAAGGGTCGATCGATATCGTGGAACTGGGCACACCGGTCATTAACCAAGAAGGATTGAAAGCCGTTCGCGAAGTGAAACAGGCATTTCCGCACTTGGAAGTCTTGGCGGATGTGAAAATCATGGACGCAGCGGCGTATGAAGTCGGCAATGCTGCGGCTGCTGGAGCGGATATCGTGACGATTCTCGCGCAGGCGGAAGATTCGTCGATCAAAGGCGCGGTGGAAGAAGCGAAGAAACTTGGCAAGAAGATCCTGGTCGACATGATCGCCGTGAAAGACATCGAAACACGTGCCGCTGAACTGGACGTGCTGGGAGCGGATTATATTTGCGTCCACACGGGCTATGATTTGCAGGCAGAAGGCAAAGATTCATTCGCAGACTTGCGCACCATCAAAAGCGTCGTGAAAAATGCGAAAACGGCGATTGCTGGGGGCATCAAGCTCGAAACTTTGCCGGAAGTGATCAAAGCGCAGCCGGATTTGATCATTGTCGGCGGCGGCATCACGTCTAAAGACGATAAGCAATCAGAAGCGGCAAAAATCAAAGCGCTCATGAACGAAAGCGTGACGGTTTAAATTGAACGCTTCTGGATTCATGAATGAAATATCAGCTGAACTTGCGCATACAGTCGGGCAAGTGAGTGATGCGGAAGCTTCCCGGTTGGTTACTGCGATGGCGCAAGCCGATCAGATTTTCGTCGCAGGCGGCGGCCGCTCGGGGTTCATGGCGAAAGCATTCGTCATGCGCATGATGCACATGGGCTTGAACGCCTATGTCGTCGGCGAAACGGTGACGCCGAGTTTGCAGGAAGATGATTTGTTCATCGTCGGCTCGGGCTCGGGTGAAACGGGAAGTTTGATTGCGATGACGGAAAAAGCCAACGCAATCGGCGCAACGGTTGCGGCGGTGACGACCAATCCGGCATCGTCGATCGGCAAGCTTGCCGATCTTCACCTTACCATTCCGGCGCAAGCCAAAGCGGAAGGCGCGAGCGGCAAATCCATCCAACCGATGGGTTCGTTGTTCGAGCAATCGCTATTGGTGGTGTACGACGCGCTCGTCTTGGCGTATATGGAACAGCAAGACATTAAAGCCGATGCGATGTTCGGCACACACGCCAATTTGGAATAGCACAGAAATAAGCTTGGGGCTGGAAGCGATTCCATCTCAAGCTTATTTTTTATGCCAAGCTTACCTATTGGACAACTCGCTCAGAGAGGTGCAAAATTGATGGAATGGAGAACTGCGGTGACAGGGCAGTGTTGATTGAAATGAATGGCGAGCGGCAGCGTGCAGCGCTTAATTTTAATAAAAGGCCCGCCAACGAAATTATTTTGAAGTGAAGGAGCAAATGTATGTATAAAATGATCGCAATTGATTTAGATGGAACTTTATTGAATGATGAGTTGACGGTGACAACGGATACGATGACGGCGATTCGGCAATCGATGGAACTTGGGGTGGTCGTGACGATTGCGACGGGACGCATGTACCCGTCCGCACAGCGCATCGCCTTGGAGTTGGGCCTCGATGCACCGATGATCACGTACCAAGGGGCGATGATCAAATCGGCGACGAGCGGAGAAGTGCTGCGTGAGCGCGTCGTGCCGTTTGAGATCGCGCAAAAATGCATCCACTTGGCAGCGGAAAAGCAAATGCACATCCAAGTCTATCAAGACGATGTGCTCTACAGCGCCGTGGATAACGAGCAAGTCAGAGCGTATTCCAAAGAAGTCGGTGTCGGCTATGAAATCGAGCCGGATCTCCTTGGGCTCGCGAAAAACGGCTTCATGAAATTGCTGTTTATCGACGAACCGGAGGCACTCGCGCCGGTGCAGGAAGAGTTGCAGGCGATGCTCGGCGACGAGGCGTGCATCGAGAAATCCAAATTGCGCTACCTCGAAGTGACGCATCCGGAAGCGAATAAAGGCAGCGCCTTGAACTTCTTGGCTGAGGAGCTCGGCATTGATTCTTCGGAAGTGATTGGCATCGGCGATAACCACAACGATGCAGATCTCGTGAAAGCGGCCGGGTTTGGCATCGCGATGGGCAATGCCGTCGACGAATTAAAAGAGCTCGCGGACTACATCAGTTTGTCGAACAACGAAGAAGGCGTGCTGCACGTGCTCAATAAATTCATTTTGGAACCGCGCACAGCCGCTGTCGATTCGGGGCAGTGAGCGACGGGTTCCATAGACATCACAAGAATGAAATGCCTGAACGATGGAGGGAAAATGAATGCCCAATTTGGGAGAGAAGACATTTAATTGCGAAAAAGAATTGACGCTTTCCATCATCGGCGGAAAGTGGAAAATGCTCGTGTTGTGGCATTTAGGGAAATCCGGCACGAAGCGCTTCGGCGAGTTGAAAAAACTCATGCCGGGCATCACGCAGCGCATGCTGGTGAACCAGCTGCGTGAACTGGAAAATCACTTGATCGTCCACCGCGAAGTGTATCCGGTCGTGCCGCCGAAAGTGGAGTATTCGCTGACGGAACAAGGACGGAGCCTCATGCCGATCCTGGATTCGATGTATGACTGGGGCAAGGGATATATGGAGCGGAATTTGTAGTTGGTGTCCCTGTGCGCCACACAATTTCAACCGCATTCTGGCAGCCGAAATGGCGCTGGGATGCGGTTTTTTGGTGTTGGGAAATTGTTTGCGCCCCTGTGCGCCACACAATTTCATTTCAGAAAATATTTGCATAGATCTGGAAGTTGCTTGATAATCGTACGAGGATCGCTTCCAGGAACATTCTGGAAGTGGAGTGGAGAAGTTGAAAAGTTATTGGAGGTTCTATAGATCAAGAAATGGCATATTGGATTACTGGCAACTGCTGTACTTTTAGCGTGGTGCGGTGAAGATAAGGTAGAACAAACGGGTGCAGATTCCCCGAATGCAAGTGAGCAAGGTGTTGAAGTGGAAGAGGTAGAGATCCCTGAATACAGTGTTTTGGAAATGGACGTTTTTGAAGATGCGGGAATTATACGCCGGGATTATTGGGTGCTCCCAGATGATATTTTTATTTCTGAAGAACAGATTGAATTATTGATTACCGATGCAGTTAATCAGGCTGGGGATGACGGGCCGTATAATTCTGTTTTGATTAACGTCATTGATGATGAGCGGTCCATAGATGAACTTCGGACGTTCGCAGAGGGCCAGCATTCTCCTTTTGGGAATTGGGCGCGATCGAGTGAAGTGGAAGCGGGTGATTACTCGAACCACGAACTTGTCATTGAAACAGGCTCATTACGTAATGACCAAATTCCGGCCGACTATGAAGAAGGGGAGTATCCGACTGAAGAAGAGCTGGATGTATTTTACTATATATTGGATAAATTACATGAAGAGTTTGAAAGTGCAGGTCCAGAAGAATTCATCGATGGGGACAAAATCGTGAGGGAATCAGCGCAAGAGTTATCGATCAGCTACGAGGAAGCGGAAGCTATTATGGAAAAAGCCAAAAATCGGTGAGGAGGGAATGTCCCTGTGCGCCACACAATTTGCCGGCCGGAAAACCTGTTGCGGCGGCGTTTGTGTGTTTGTTCGTCCCTGTGCACCACACAATTCAAACAAAAAAAGCCCGTTCCAGGGAAGGAACGGGCTTTTCTTATGGAGATATTAACGGACGTTCATTTCGTTCGGGTGGGCGCCTTTGCGGCGGTTTTTGTCCAGCCCGTTGATTTGGTTCACGTCTTCTTCGCTTAATTCAAAATCGAAGACGTTGAAGTTTTCTTCGATGCGTGATGGCGTGACGGATTTCGGGATGACGATTGTGTTGTTTTGCAAGTGCCAGCGCAAGACGATTTGGGCTGGTGATTTTTTGTGTGCTTCAGCGATTTGTTGGATCACTTCGTCTTTCAGTACTTCGCCGCCTTGGTCAAGCGGGCTCCACGCTTCGACGAAAATATCGTGCTGCGCGCAGAATTCTTTGACGTCATTTTGCGCCAAGTACGGATGGCATTCGATTTGGTTGAGTACTGGCGGAATGTCGCATTCATCCAACAAGCGCTGCAGATGTTCAGGTTGGAAATTGCAGACGCCGATCGCTTTGACGCGGCCGTCTTTGTATAGTTTTTCCATCGCTTTATACGTCTCGACGTAATTGTCGAATTCAGGTGTCGGCCAGTGGATAAGGTAGAGGTCCACATAATCGAGGCCAAGGCGCTCAAGGCTTTCGTCGAATGCGCGCAAGGTGCTGTCGTAGCCTTGGTCAGAGTTCCAGACTTTCGTCGTGATGAACAACTTTTCACGCGGGACGGACGTCTCTTTCAACGCTTGCCCGACGCCTTCTTCGTTTTTATAGATCATGGCTGTATCAATAGATGTATAACCAGTTTTCAGTGCAGTCGATACGGCCTCAGCGGCTTGATCGCTGTCGACTTGCCATACACCGAATCCTAATTGGGGCATTTGGAGTTTATTGTTTAATGTTACATGATTCACGGGACATTTCTCCTTTTCGTGTTTTTATCACAACAATCTTTAGAATACCCTAAAATTAGAGGGTCTAAGCTTTTTTTGTTTGTGTCCCTGTGCAAGGCACAATTTGAAAGGAGAGATTGTTGTCGTAGAGGGGATTTGGTGAACGCTTGTCCCTGTGTGCCACACAATTTAAGCTGTATTTCCACTGCTGAAAAAGCATGGGAATACGGTTTTTGGTTCGGGAAGGTATTTTTTCCATGTGCGCCACATGTAAGATAATAGTTAGGATCCTCCATCTTTATTTAAGTCATAGAATCGGTTGTGTCCTAGGTCACGGCTAGCTAAGAAGAGGAATCCGGAGGTGTGTGGAGAAGATATGGGGAAAGGGATAAAATGGATAAGGAGGAAACGGCCATGAAACATAGAGGTGCGTCGAAACTTGCAGGAGCTTTGATCGGATTGATCGCTGGGGTCCTGATTGGGGCATTTTTCGGGCTGGTCATCGGCGGCACGTTTTTGGGTGGATTGGATATTTATGAGCGTCTCGGGCTCGAAGGGTATGAGCTGGCGGCGTATGTGGGAGCTGTGATTGGCGGAGGGGCTGGACTGGTCTTTGGGGCTCGCCGGATGGGTTCGTGATGTCCCTGTGCGCCACACAATTTGCTTGGAGAAAATGTTGTTGCGGCGCGGTTTTACTGTTCGGTTGTCCCTGTGCAAGACACAATTTATAGGATAAGAGGAGGAAATATGGATATACTAGCCTACTTAATCGTTTCATTGATCATTGTTATCGTGGTGAATCTTGTTATGAAATTCTTTTTGAAGGATAAGAAGAAAAAAGATAAAGGATTTGTGCTGTTTTATCAAAGGCTTTCTTATAGAAGAAGATTTATTCGCGCGTTATGGGGGATTCCGTTTATGTTGCTGATGTATTTTCTTATTTATCAGATGGAGGTATTTACCGACACGCAGCTGCAGCTTATTGCGCTGGCGTTTGTGTTAATGGTTTTGTTTGATGCTGGATATAATTATTACCGTTGGAAAAAGGAGGAGCAGGTAGCGTGAGTTGTTTGCTTGGTCCTGTGTGTGTTTCACGAGGAATCTAGTTCATTCTAGTAGTAAGTAATGCTAATGTATGGACGGTATCATTACGTTGTAATACAATATAATGAAAAGGAGGCAACTGATATGGCGACTAAATCCAAAAAAGCGATTGTCCAAGTGCGTGTAGATGAAGATGTAAAAAGCCAAGCTGTTGAAGTTTTGACAAACTTGGGAATGGATACGAGTACGGCTATTAATGTGTTTTTAAGACAAGTCGTTGCTGAGAATGGATTGCCCTTTCAACCAAAAATAGCACGTTTTAATGAAGTGACGATAAGCGCTATTAAAGAATCGGACGAAATGGTCGCTAACGGTGCTTACGATGCCAACAAGTCAGTAGACGATCTTTTTGATGAAGTGCTTGGAGAACATCAATAATGCTAGCAATTGATACACCTTCCCAGTTTAGGAAAGATTTGAAGCGGCTGCAAAAACGTAAGTACGATTTAACAGAGTTAAAAGCAGTGATGAAGATGATCCAAGAAGAAGTCGATCTCCCAGAGGAGATATACCGAGCGCATAAATTACGTCCTACCAGAGATTATCTGGATTGTTGGGAATGCCATATCGGCGGCCGTAATAGTGATTGGCTGCTGATTTATAAATTCTATCCAACTAAAAACTTAGTGGTTTTCATTAGAACAGGAACGCATGCTGATTTATTTTGAGTTCTGTCCCTGTGCACCACACAATTCCAACCGCATCCCATTGCCGAAAAGGCGCGGGGATGCGGTTTTTTGATTCGCGGAGTGTTTTGGCGTCCCTGTGCGCCACACAATTTCTATAGGAATCATTGACAGTTTAAAAATTGAATTACTATTAATTGGAAAATAATGATGTTACAATAAGCGAGAATTTACCAGCCACGGAGAACAGGCGAAAGGGGTCAACAATTTGAATACATCCAAAAAATTCGGAATTATGTTGCTTACAGGAGCGGCGGTGTTTCAGGCCGCGGGATTGGCGTCAGCGGATGAAGGCAATCAGACAGACCGTGTCATCGTCACACTTGAAAAAGGAACCAGCAGCCAGGCGCTGACAGGAGAAAACATCGATGCCTTGAACATCAACGCAGCGAACAAGGTCGTGACGGTCGAGGTGCCGGAAGGGCAAAGCGTGGACGATTACATAGAACAACTCGGCAGCACAGCTGGCGTGGCGAAGGTCGAGCCAGACCATTTGCTCAAAACGACGGCGGTGCCGAACGATCCGTATTACTCCTTCCAGTACCATCACGGATTGATCGGGTCGGAACTGGCTTGGACGAGAACGATGGGGACGACGGATGTGTTGGTCGCCGTGCTCGATAACGGGTTTGATTTGGATCATCCCGATTTGAAAGGCCAAATCGTAAGTTCTTATGCCACCGCCACGAGCATGAGCGAAGATGATCATGGCACGCATGTTGCGGGCATCATTGGCGCTGTGCATAATAACCGGACATACGGCACAGGCGTTGCGCCTGGAGCGGGCTTGCTGGCGATTGATGTGTTCGAAAATGAGTTGGCCTATACTTCGGACGTAATTGAAGGCATCTATTACGCGGCGGACGCAGGAGCCGACATCATCAATATGAGTCTCGGAAATTATTATTGGAGCGAACCTTATCAGGCGGCAATTGATTATGCGAATGAACGCGGCACGATGGTGATCGCGTCTTCGGGAAATGACTACACGGAAGATACGCATTATCCATCGGGTTACGAAAATGTCATGGCGGTTGGGTCGACGGACCGTGCTGACCGCTTTTCGGGCTTCTCGAATTATGGGGCAGATCAAGACATCACAGCACCCGGCACCGGCATTTGGTCGACGGTCGCCGGGGGCAGCTTCGCTTCGATGAGCGGAACTTCGATGGCGAGTCCAGTCGTGGCAGGAATTGCGGCGCTCGTGAAAGCGAACGAGCCCGATTTGTCGAATGAACAGATTGCACAGCGTCTGTATGATACTTCGGTCGATCTCGGCGCAGCCGGGAAAGATCCGTATTTTGGCCACGGACGTATCGATGCAGAAGCGGCGTTGATGATTTTTGACATCGCACAGCCGGCTGTCAGCGATGTCTACGATAGCTCGGTGGAAATTACTGGTACGTTGGATCAAAGCTTGGAAGACGCTGTGATTAGCGTGCACAATGAAGGCGGTGAAATCGCGCGTACAGAAGGCTATACAGGGACGGACAAGTTCAGCGTGGCCATTCCGAAGCAAGCAGCCGGCAGCGTATTGGCTTTGACGGTTCGCGATCGCTACGGCAATCAAAGCGAAGCGCTGGAAATCACCGTGAAAGAAACGCAACCTGATGAACTCCCAGGACGCATTTCTGGAATCGACCGCTACCAGACCGCAATCGCGATTTCCCAAACGGGCTGGGAGTCGGCTGATACAGTGGTCATCGCCACTGCCGCTGATTTTCCGGACGCTTTGGCCGGTGGGCCGCTGGCATATCAAAAAGATGCGCCGATTTTATTGACCCGTTCCGGTGAACTTCATGCCGATGTGCGCAAAGAAATCGAGCGATTGGGAGCTGACCGGGCGATTATTCTAGGCGGCAGCGGGGCCGTATCGGATGCGGTCAAAACGGAATTGGCTGAAATGAAACTCGCGACCGAACGCATTGGCGGCAAAACGCGCTACGAAACAGCAGCTTTGATTGCAGAGAAGATGGACTCTAGACGTGCTGTCGTTGCAAGCGGATTGAACTTCCCAGACGTCTTGTCGGTGTCGCCATATGCCGCGAAAAACGGCATTCCAATCCTGTTGACACGCAGCAAGGCGTTGGCGGAAGAAACGGCGGATGCTCTTGAAAACTACACCTCCAGCTATGTCATCGGCGGCATCGGTGCTGTGAGTGACGACGTATTCAGCCGCTTGCCGGATCCGGAGCGCTTCGGCGGCAAAACGCGCTATGACACGGGATACGAAGTGGTGACGCGTCTAGCACTCGGCGATAGCCGTGTCTTTATCGCCACTGGATTGAACTTCCCGGATGCCTTGACGGGATCGGTTTTAGCAGCGAAAAACGACGCGCCGATTCTACTCGTGCGCCCTGATAAAATCCCGCCTGCGACCGAACAACAGCTGCCGACATATCGCGGGTTCTCGATTTTCGGTGGCACCGGTGCGGTGTCGGAAGACGTGAAAGGAATGCTTGGGAAGCGGCGGTAGTTGTGTCCCTGTGCGCCACACAATTCACGGGGGCGAAATGCTGATGTGGTGGGTTTTTGGGAGGAGAATGTCCCTGTGCATCACACAATTCAACATAAAAAAGAAGCATCCATTCGTTTTTGCGGATGGATGCTTCTTTAAATTGTGTGGCGCACAGGGGCGCATCAGAAAAAGAAATTCACCTAGCCCCCGTGGTATCTGCTATTGCTAGAAAGAACGGCACTGAAATTGTGTGATGCACAGGGACACATGCTGTCCACACTCTACATTTCCAGAGTTCCAACTTCTTCTGTTTTCACGTCTTCTTCCACTTTTTGTCGGTACTTCAAGCAATATTGGCAATAAGAGGCGGTCGTTTTGTCGTGGGGATAAGGCATGATCGTGGAGAGAAAGCTGCGGTCTAGAAACGGAGGGGCAGGGAGAGTTTCATCCCAGTAATACGGAAACGAACTGTACGGATAATGGTCCAAGCGTTTGACCATGGGCGTGGAGGTCTGGATGGGGTTACGGTGGATATAGCTGCTGACAACCAATAACCCGTATGCTGAAGCGACTTCCTTGGCAGAATAGCGTTTTTGGTAGATGCGTCCGACATGATTGTAGCGCTTGCTGTAAGAGTAACTGTAGCGGCGATTGATCATGGCCATAATTTTACTGAGCGAATCTTCTTTTGGTTTAATTAAAATATGGTAATGATTGGTCATGAAACACCAGGCGAGAATCGTGAACGGGTAGCGATTGTGTGTGTAAAACAAGGCCCGCGTCAATTCGTTCATGTCTTCTGGCGTGCCGAATATGGGCTGCCTGTTGTTGCCTCGCATGATGACATGATAATAGGAATCCGGGTTGAACTCGCGTCGTCTGGTCACAAAGCATCACCTTCCGATCTGATGGCGCCGAGATGAGCGAAAAAGGCCGTATCGTGTAGCGGAGGGTTTTGGATAAAGGCTGAAGAGCTTGCGTGGCGTGCTGAAAACGGCTGCGGGGAAATGAAGATTGTGCTTATAAAAATCCCTTCTTTCTATAAAAGTTGTGATCTCGTTTAGTATAATCTACCGGTGAAAAATAGTATACAGAATAGTGTGTCGCTCAAATTGTGTGGCGCACAGGGACAATCAGACACCGAAATGCCGCCATCACACAGATCCTGCCCGGTAAATTGTGTGATGCACAGGGACACAAAAACTCTACTGTCAGAATACGCCGTTGAAAAGGTTTTCATGATAATATGAGCTTAACGGCTTTGCCGAGAGAAAATGGGGGAATGGATTTTGAAGACGATGGGTTTTGTAATTAGCCGCAAGAATAACGAGAAGCGGCGGGCGATTTTGCCGGCAGATTTGAAGCAGGTGGCACATCCGGAGCGTTTGTATTTTGAGCAAGGCTACGGCGAAGTGCTGGGCCTGACAGATGAGGATTATCGCGCGATGGGCGTCCAGATTGCGACGCGTGATGAAGTTTTGTCTTGCGACGCGATTGTCGATGTGAAACTGGGCTTTGCGGATTATTTCGATCAACTGGAAGATGGCAAGTTGTTGATCGGCTGGGCGCATGCAATCCAGGACGTTAAGTTCACGGACGGCGCGATTGCTGGCAAGCATACGGTCGTCGCTTGGGAAGAGTTATTTGAAGGCGGGCGTTATATTTTCTATCGCAACCGTGAAGTAGCTGGGGAAGCGGCAGTGCTTCAGGCTTACCAGAATTGTGGCAAGATGCCGTATGAGACGCGTGTCGCGATTCTTGGCAATGGCCATACGGCAAAAGGCGCGATGCGCATCCTTCACGGACTCGGTGCGGAAGTGGACGTTTACGGACGCCGTTCGGAGGCTTTGTTCCGTGAGAAGATGGTCGATTACGACGTGCTTGTCAACTGCATCATGTGGGACACGACACGCACCGACCGCATCATCTACCGCGAAGATCTGAAGCGCTTGAAAAAAGGCGCGATGATCATTGATGTCAGCTGCGATCCGGAACTCGAGATCGAGACATCGACACCTACGACGATTGACAACCCGGTGTATACAGTGGACGGAATCATTCATTACGCTGTCGACAACACGCCGGCGATGTTCCCGCACACGATCACGAAAGTGCTCAGCACTGGCTTTGCGCCAATGCTTGATGAGTTGCTCGAAGGCAATATTTCTGAAATGGTCCAGAATGCCATCGTCATCGAAAGCGGCGTCATCAAAGACCAACGCATCACTGATTTCCGCCAAGCGCGCGGATTGACCGTTTAATAATAGAAGAAACCAATGATCCGCCTTTGTCATGTCGACAAGGGCGGATTTTATTATGCGGCCGTCTTTTGAAATAGTCATTGCGGCCTAGAACTTGCCAATATATAATAAGTTAATTGGCTTATCACATGATAATGAAATAGATTTCTGATGAATTTTCAGTGCTAACCCAGCGTGCTGCATAGATAACTTAGGAGGAATGGCATGAAATTGTTTTGGGCTATGCTTTTCAGCTCGATATTGGGCTATATATTATTGATGTTCGGCCCGTTGTATGGCGGGATCTTGGCTTTTGGCATCCTGTTCGGCTGCATGTTCAGGGGGCTTTATTTATTAAGCCAAATTCATCAAAAAATCTCGCAGGCTACTATCGAAAAAACGCAACTTCCTCAAGAAGCCCAGCGCATCATTTAAAGAACGGCGATTGGACTTAAAAAAATATCCATATTATATAGTAGAAAATCAAAGGGGATAGAGACATGATGGCGACTGTTCACATCGAAACAGCGGATGATTTGGTTCGCGTCATTGGAGAGTTATGGAATAAGAAATCTTTGCGTGCGGCAAAGGAATTTTTGGCGGGTATTCCGGATGAAGAGGGATTTTACCGCTTGATCCGCATGGCTGATGAGTCGGATCTCTACGGCTACAGCAATTTTTTGGCAACCGCGAGCTATAAGCGCTTTGGCAGCTTGCGTTCCTATGCGTGGCATTGCGTGCGCTTGTTGGAAACCGGGCGCAGCCTGGAAGCGGAAGAGAAGATTCTCGCTCGCCTGCAAGGCATCCATGCCGATAATTATCAAGACAATGAATTGATGCATGCGCATCATTTATTGATGAAAGTTTATTGCCAATTGAACCGCATTCCGGAAGCAGCCGAGCAATTGGCGCGCATCGAGGAACTCGGTGGGGCGCGCCCGGACCAGCAGGCATTTTTCGCCATCCATAGCGGGGACTGGGATGGTGCAGAGAAAATCTTGTTACATGCATTTCCAGATACGAGTAGCCGCTGGAGTACAAGCATCTGCCTTTTGTACGCAGACTTATTGGCGATGCGCGGAGCCCCGGCCCGTTCGTTGGAGGTATTGGTGGGGGCTGCTGAGGAGTTTCCGAAAGTCCATGCTTTCCACACGGAACAGATTGGAAGATTGCATCAGTTGGGCCGTTTTGAAGAAGTCTTGGCGAAGATGGAAGCGGCGATCGGGCAGAACCCTTATCATTCGCGCAAAAAGCTGTTTATTCATTTGGCGGCACATTGTTTGTATGAATTGGAACGCTTCGATGAGTTGGACCAATGGATTGCCAAGCACCCCCTGGATTTGAAAGACAGCCTTTACACAAAAACGAAAATCGATCCGAACGGAACACATAAAAAACTTTCATTGACGCCGGAAGTCCAGAAACTCAATTATTGTGTGCCGGCTTCGCTGTCGTTGATTTTGCAGGCTTTTGATAAGACGGCAACGCAAGATGATATTGCCCAGCACGTCTTTGATGTGACGGGTTCGAAGTTGCAGACGACGATGTCCTATATGGAAACACTCGGCTTTACGGCCCGTTATTTCAAAGGCACTATCGACCAGTATAAAGATTTTATCGATGCGGGCATCCCAATTTTGCTCAGCATGATGATCGAAAACAGCGCGCATGTGCAAGTCGTGGTCGGATATGATGACCGCCTGCAAGCGCTCGTCATTCAAGACCCGAATGATTTGGGGCCGTTCCTCGTCGCGTACGATGAAGTGCCGAAAATGTTCCGCATGACCGATTCCCTGAGTATGGCGTTTGTGGACGGTTCCCGCAATGAATTGCTAGAGATGCTGGACGATTCGGACCACCGTTTCTTTACGGAAATTTACGAATTGCTTGATGTCGAGCCGATTAACGAAGCGCAGTTTGTAAGCTTTTTGGAGCAGCACCAAGAACAGTGCTATGCCGCGGTGATCGGATTGACGATGGCGCTTTCGGGCCAGCCCACTGAATGGCATGAACAATGGCTGGAGCGGCTGCGGGCCGAATTCGACACCCATGATGCAGAACTGGAATTACTGGAAGCGCATTTGTATTTTCAAAAAGATCAAGGAACTAAAGCGCTGGCTGCTTTAAAAGAACCGGCACATGCCAGAAGCCCGTATGCATTGTTTTTAAAAGCGGCCATTTCCATGAATGAAGGAAAAGTGGAGCAAGCGATGCCTTTATTGAAACGCTCGATTGAACTTGACCATTACCAGCCGCTCGCCTATAGCCATTTGGCGCGCTGTTATTTGGAAGGCGGGCGCATTTTCCAGGCTTATAAATGGTCGAAAATCGCGACCGGGCAATTGCCCGAAGACATGTACGCGCAAATTACACACGCACTCATCCAGTATGAATACGGTGCTGTTGAGCAGGCGTACCGCCGCTTCGCCGAATTGAACCAAAAACATCCGGAAGATGGCTATTTCCTCTATGAAATGGGCCGCTGTCTGCAGGCATTGGATCGAACAGAGGAAGCGCTGGAACAGTACCGCCAAGCACTTGTCCTGGATTCGGAGCAGCCTTTTGCGTATTTGCGCATGGCCGAACTGTTCATGGAAAAAGAGCGCTGGGCGGAGGCGCAAAAAATCATTGGAGACGGCTTGAAAAAAGAGTTGAATCAAGACATTCTTCACTCGTATCTTGGCCATATCGCGATCGAACAGCAACAGTTCGAACAGGCGGAGGATGCCTACAGGCGTGCGTATGAACTGGATCCCAAGGATTTTTTCACACCCGTTCACATTGCGCATGCTCTATACGGCCAAAAGCGCAGTGCCGAAGCATTGGCGTTTTTGAAACAAGGGATGGAACGGGCCGATGCAGGTTACCGGCTGCGTGCAGCTGACTTGATCTTGGAACAATCGGAAGACGCGGCGTCTGCTGGGGAAGCATTGAAAATCATCGAAGACGGCTTCAAGCTTGCTGAAGGAGAAGATTTGTACATGCTCGCTGAACGCTATAGCGAATCTGGTGCGGCGCCGAGTTTGCGGCACAGGGTCATCGCTGGATTGAAAGAGTTGCGCAAGACCGGCGAGCCGCAAATCCTCTGCCTGGAAGCGGAACTTCATGAACAAGCAGGCAATCCGCGTTTTGCCAAGCATCTATACGAGGCGGCTGGAAATATCCCGTTAGCACTCGCCAAACAAGGGCAGCTTGCGGAAATGGGCGACGATATCAACCGTGCCATTGTCTTGTACGAGCAAGCGGCTGCGCAGGAAGCGGGCTATGCGCCAGCGCTTGGCGGGTTGGTGCGCTGCTACCGGGAAATTGGGAAAAACCAAAAAGCATTTGCCGCAGTGCTGGACTTTATCGCAGCCGAGCCTTTGTCCGCTGTATTGCCGGACTTAGTTGGGTTTGCTGCGACACAAGCCGATATCGAAAAATTAAACCGTTTGCTCGACCGGATTGAAGACCAAGTACCAGCTGAATGGTTGTATGCCGCACGGGCACATGTCCATGAAGCAGCGGGCGAACTCGAGATGGCGGAGAAGCTTTTCCTCAAGGCGAATGAAGAACCGAATGCTTTCCCGTCGCGTTTCCAATATGTGCAATTTTTGAATCGCCGCGGCGAACATAAGCGCGCGCTGGACGAGCTTAAGAAGCTGCTTGTGGAAACGCCTGAAGAAGAGGAATTATACAGCGAATATGTCCTGACACTAGAAGCGCTCGGAAAGATTCCGTTCCTTAAGCGCAATTTACAAAAATGGCTGCCGGCAGATGCCCAGGCAACTGCTTATGAATTGGCAGCCAGTGCGATGATGAACCGGCTTGAGCAGCTGGAGGAAGAACCGCCAGCCGGGTTTATCAAGCGCATGCGCCACCGCAGTAAACGATTGATGTTTGCCAGTACCATCATCACGCTTTGCGAAACTGCAGCCAAGCTTGCACCGGACCGCGAAGACGCAGCGATTCAGCTTGCGCAATTTTACTTGAACCGTGGCATGGCACAGGAAGCAATCGATGAATTGAAACCATACGCGAAAACAAAAACTCCTGGAGAAGCGCAGCGCATGTTGATTTTTGCCGAACTTCAATTGGCGGAAGAAAGTGGAAAACCGCAACATTATGAGTCCGTCGTGAACCGCTTGGAAGCTTACGAGGAACTGACACCGCTCGATGCGGAAATGCTGGCTTGGTGGGGCGAGGCGCTGGAAATTCAAGAGGATATTCCGGGAGCGCTTGAAAAATTGGATGCCGCCATCGCGCTGGAAGTATTCAATCCGGATCTTTATATTCGTAAATGGAATGCTTTGGAGTCCTTGGATTCTGAAATGCGCATTGAATTGGAGGATAGCCTGCCGGAAGAAATGCACTACGCGGAATGGTTGATCCTCGCCCGGGCGTCAAGCTATTCGACGAAACGCCACGGGCAGCGGGCAAAAGAGATGATCGAGCCGCTGCTTGCGGATATGCCGGGCTTTGTGCCGGCGAAATATGAATTGGCCCGCGCACAAGCTGCACGCCATCAGCCACTGGCCGCAAAGACAATTCTAAAGGAACTACTCGAGACGGAAGAGGCTTCCGCGATTTGGGAGATGGCAGTGGAAGAGGACCTATTTGCTTCATTTCTTGTGGAGCTTTCTAGTCCATAAAGAGGAAAAAAGTCTCTCGTGCAATTATTCTGAATATGATAATGTGAAATAGTATAAGACTGCACGGATTCCGAGTCACGGACCACAAACCTGAAAGGGGCGTTCCGTATGAAGTTAGAGAGTATCCGCACATTTTTATCCACGCTTCTCGAATATCGCGGCGTGCGTATTACCCAGACTTTCAACTCTGAAGACGGCAAAACGCTTATCGTTCAGTGTGAGCCAAGCACAGGGGGATTGGTCATTCGCGACATGTCCAACGGCATGACATGGGAATACAAAACGCTTGAAGAAGCGACGCAGTTCATTGACAGCTATTTGCATCCAGAGACACCCAAAGTCAACGCCTGAACAGTTTTTGTTCAGGTGTTTTTTTTAGCTTATGTGATAAGGATAAACGGAATTTCATACGACTTGGTTGCAACAATGAGAAAGGAAGATGCAGGATGAAAAGAATGCTTGGCTTGATGGTAATGCTTGTAATGTTGCTTGGGGCATGCAGCAACGGTGAATATGAGACGATTGCGATTGAGGAAGTGGCGGCAAAGCAAGAGGCTGGCTATACGGTGCTCGATGTGCGTGAGCCTTTTGAATACGAGGAGGCGCATATTGTCGGCGCAGAAAACAAGCCGCTCAGCACGCTTCGGGAAGAGGAATTTTCCGGCTTGTCGGAAGATCAGCAGTATGTGGTGATTTGCCAGTCTGGGAACCGTTCCAAGGAAGCGAGCGCCATTTTGAATGAAGCAGGATACGAGGTAGTGAATGTATCGGAAGGCATGTCGTCTTGGGAAGGCGATGTGGAGTAAGAACTGCCAATAGGCGGTTCTTTTTTTTTTGTAGATTTGTAGACCAGTAGATTTGCAGAGGGGCAGGAATCTTCATGAAATTGAAATCTTACTGTAAATTCAAGAGTTATTTTGTATTGATTTCCAGTGTTAACTTGCCCCTCAAATCTCGTGGCTCACTCTAAAACCTTCAAGTAATGTAGATCTTAGGTTTGCCTTACAGAAAACACCGCCTTCATTCACTCCTATAAATGATCGTTTCCTTTCATTAATACCTGAAAATCGTTCGTAAAAATGTATGCAAATTAGCGAACGTTCGTAAAGTGTTTTAACACTTTTACGAACGTTCTTTTCGGCTATTTTGAGCTGTTTTCATAGCGTTCGTGAATGTGTACTTTTACGAAAGGTTATTTTCTGATAAATTTTCTTCGACTATAATTTTCAACTTTCCAACATGGTATTATTAGTAAAAAATGAAAATCATTAAATTTTCTGCTGATAAACCATATTAAAAGAGGAGGACTTTGTTGTGGAGTGGAATTTGAATAAGACCAGCATCAATATTCCCTATTCATATGAAAATCTTAAGACGCTTTTAGATACGATTTGCAAGAAAGAAAACAAATTTCCTCAAGTTGATTTTTGTATGTGGTGCGATAATTTAACGATGGCTTGGGATGAAGAAGATTTAGACGACCAGGATCAATTAGCTTTTGGTATTGCCCGGAATATTGAAGCACAATGGGATTTATATTGGTACGAGTTTTATTCATATGAACAGCTTATGAAAATGGACCTCACTAAATTGGAATTACCACCCGATTGGTTCAAAGAATGGGCAGCGGAGTTAGTTGGAAAATAGACAATAAAGTTGAGGATGTGAATGTAACTTAAGTGCAGTTAAGTTACATTCAGTCTTTATTAAGAATGCAATGGTAAAAGCTAAAAACTGATTTTTAACTAAAGGGGATAATTTAAGACATGACTCATCTGAAGTATTTTTTATATCTTTTCTTTTTAAACTCCATATTTGTTCTTTGCATTTTTTACTTGAGTGAAAACTTCAATAAACCTTTTGCAGATTTGAATAATGTTGATATAGGAAGAGCGATAGTAGTTGGAATAGTTCAATTCTCATGTTTCTTCTTGATTCCAGATTTACAGTCAAAATTTCCGGAAATTAGAGGGAAAACTAAACATATAATTTTGTTTAGCTCTATGGTTACTGCAGGTCTAACTATATTGTTTCTCGTTAGTATCTATCCCACTACTTAAAGTTTAAGTAAGCATATTCTGAAAAATTTCAGTTAGGATGATGAAATAAGGTTTTGAATGTAACTTAATGTGAATTAAGTTACATTCGAAAGCCCTTCATTGCTGGAGGGCTTTTCTTCATGTTCACTTCACTGAAAGTTTTTCTAAAAGTCACCTCCTGTAACCAATAAATTGTATTTCATGTCTAAAGTTGAGATAAGGAGGAATAAGAAGATGAAATCTAAATTATTATTTTTAAGTATGCTGATTATTTTTGTATTGGCTGGATGTTCTCAAGAAAGTGAAGCTACAAAAAATGAAGAAAATATGAGTGATTCCGGGGAAAATGTAAAACATACAGAACAAAAACCACCTCAATTAAAAATAGGGGTGAACCAAGAGGAGTTTTCAGCTGCATTAGGTGGTTATACATGGAGTTACTTTGATCAAAAAGAAAACTCTATGGTTGAGATAGAGACAGAAACAGAAACTATCGGTGTTTCTGAATTAATTGGTGATCGAAAGGGGCCAATCGTAAATCCAGGTACATCCATTGAGCTCATGTTTGAAGAAGAACCGATTTCTTACCAGGTAAATATTTGGGATTCTACAGAAAATATAAAAGGTTCTTCCGAAGATATAGTGCTGGACGGACAAAGTGGAAAAACTATCTATGAAGTTGTTGCCACTTGGGAACAAGGGACGGGGTATTATTTTTTCCCTTTAACTATTGAGTAGATTCTTTCAACGTTAACACTTTTCAATTTAAGTAAATTTTTCGGATTTTGAATGTAACTTAATAGCAATTAAGTTACATTCAAATCAAGTACTTAAGGTAGGTGGTGAAGCACCGTGATAGATTGGCAATGGACAGAAGTGGATGCATTAGAAAGTCAGGAAAAGTGGAATGAAGCTAGATCGCTTTTAATAAAGAACTGGCAGGAAACCCCCCAGGACTTAAAAGTGAATATTCGCCTTGGTTTCTTTTGTTGGTATCTCTTAGTCGAAGAAGTCCCTCTAGGGGTCAAAAATGTAGACTTGGATGAGTTAACGACCATATTAGTTCAAGTTACGAATTTTGGATTAGCTAATTTCGAAGATTGTGTAGATTTCCTCTGGGTTTTCGGATGGATGATTTCCCTGTTTCCATATTACTTTGGTGATTATGAAGAATGGGAAGAAAAAGGTGAATCGATGTTGAAACATGCCCATGAACTAAACCCAGAAGACCCCATATATAGGTATTCTTACATAGGTTCCCTTCCCACTAGTGAAGCCGAACTGAAGAACGAACTTCAACAATTGCAAGTTGTTCTGGAAGACAGGTTCCAAGGAAAGGGGTTATTGTCCGAGTACTTCAAAGATATCTGGCGTAGCTGATGAGGAGATTGAACCGACCAAAAGGTTCGCGTTTAATGAAAAACCATCTGAAATCCAGACAGTTTTGTTTCATGTGAATGTAACTTAATGCTAATTAAGTTGCATTCAATCTCCCGGTTTCATGCGCTTGATTAGAAAATCCACCGAAACTGATTTTGAACGAAAATAAGATACATTCAAAATGCAATGACAGTAAGTTTGAAAACTCGCTTTTTAAAAGGATTGTGGTTTACCTATCAAGCGTTATTGAAAGAAAAAAGGTACTAACATCTGACGTTGGAATTATTAAAGCTGTTATTAACCAGCTTAGCATTGGCAGCGAAATGATCACTGTATATAAGACAATTTCAGCAACAGCATCTAATTGGAGGTGGAAGGATGCTTATGAATACTGTAATTATCCAAATAATATGAGATTATCTGAACGAAAAAGTGAGATTTTTCTTTTAGTGCTCTCAATTCTTGCTTTTATATACGCCATAGTGAGTATCTTTCATCAAATGAAGTCAGGTTTTGAAATAAGATGGACTTCATGGATTGTGTTATTTTACAGCTTAATAATTATGTTTTTTTTGGTGAAGGATTGGAACAAAAAAGAAGAATAACGGAGAAAGACCTATCCGGTTTTTATAACCTCTTATTAAAAAAAGATAAAGTTTACATATCATGAGGTTATCGGAAGTTGCATAAGTAGAGAGCGAGAAAGTAGGCTAGTTAAAGCTTATTTTCTCTTTTTTCTGTGAAAGTATACTGTTATTAACGATTTTCTATATACGTCGAATGCTTTGTCGTGTCTACGTAAAGTTGAATAAATTGATTCTACTCAGCGCAATATCCTTTTAAAAGATGATCTTGATTTGATGATTTGTATCAAAAAGAATTTTCTGTATTTATTCATGTTAAGATTAAAAAAAGATGTATTTCAATAAACTTACATTTTTCTACCCAGTAAAAAAAGTAAAATTTTTTAATTGGTTTGTAAAAGTAAGTAATCATTTTATATTGAGGTGAGTTTGTTGGAAGTTTTAATCGCTTTTTCGATTGGTATTCTATTTTTAACTTATGGTATTTTTGATTTTTTTGTCCGATCTAAAACACCTAGAGTCATTAGATTTATCATTAGATTTATTATTATAGTAATTGGTGTAGGTTTTACCTTATACTCAGCAATTAGATTTATTGAATTAATAACTAATTGAGTTATCGATTTAAGGACTATGTTTTTCCACTCTTTTTCAATTTACATATGACACCCTATCGAAAGTGAAAAAGCTGAACGAGAGACTGTTTTCTTAAGTATTAAAGGATATACAAAAAGACTTCCTCTGTTTAGAAGAAGTCTTTCTAAGTGTAGTATCAATTCTCCCCACCAACTAAGTAAGCTAGTTGGCAAGTTTACCGTATAATTTTCCTACAAGCACTGAGAATCCTTGAGAGAAGAAGTACACAATGGAAATAGGATACCTTTTTCTTAAAAGTGTTTATACTTTGTTCTTTTTCTTATTTCCCTAGCTTCTGATCTTATGCTTTCGCGTTTGTCTGTGCTCAATTTCTCGATTATTTCTTTAAGTAAAAAATGCAACTTTTTATCCGATTCAATAATATAAATTTCAAGATTGTTATTTAAGATATTAGTAACAGTTTCCCTAATTAGTACCTCTGAATGAGTAGCGCATTTCAAGAGCTGTTCGAAATACCATTTGTGGTTTTCTGAATATTGAAGATTTAATAAGGTCTCTTCGATTAATAGAATATCATTCCCCGAGAAGATCGTTTCAGCTGTTTCTTCAGAAGTACCCCAATCTTCGTCGTCTCCGTCATTTTCGAAAAACACGTTCTCTTTTGAAAGATTGTTTAAGAAATCATCAAATGTATGAGCTACTTCAATAATTTCTTCAGTTTCTGGTTCCAAATAAATCACCGAAGGGTTTACTGAATCCTTTCTGTAATCAAGAGCAAAAAAACTATTCCCATCTCCGCTAAAAATAAGGATGTTTCTCGGAAGATCCCATTCTTCAATGAGATAATCTGAATCTAAAATACCACCTTGACCACAACCATAAATGTGATTAATCTCAACGTGCGCATTGGTTTCAAGATGACTTTCTTTTTTCACCGAGTTGAACTGTATGGTACCGCCATTTTGTTCTAAAAGAATCTCTTTATAAGAAGCTGGCAATTCCATATTTAGTTGTTTTTCTATTTTTTTAATCTCTACTTCTGA
Source organism: Planococcus sp. CP5-4_YE (assembly GCF_019042655.1). GTDB lineage: Bacteria > Bacillota > Bacilli > Bacillales_A > Planococcaceae > Planococcus. Next base: position 10,822 of record NZ_JAHPZO010000008.1, on the reverse strand, counting down.
AGTTTTGGGTAACTTATAATCATCCTCGACTTCCTTAGCCCATATATACATTAAGTAACCTCCTAAGATTTTAATGAATAGTTTTCTTTAATATAGTTACTAACCATAATAAAACAAAAGGATTGAAAATATCCGTTTCACAAAAAATAGGGAATCAAAATTTTTTTACTATCCATCCGTTTCCATATTTCCGGATTATCGGTAGTTGGAACAGTTTTACATAAGAAACCTCAAGAACCTTGTCTTAACAAGGGGCGTCTATTATCTGCAAAATAACGCTTAAAACGAGTGCGAAATAGCACTTAAAGTGACAAATCTTGCTATCCGGCACGTTCAGGAATAGCAAGCTGTCATTCCATTTAATTGTAATAAAAGTGAATCATTTCAAGAATGGAGCCGTATGGTAGTTATAAGCTTTTTATAATTGGGTTCATTTTAAAGAAATGGAGGAATGGGGATGACAGACAGGCTAAGTCGCTTGGGGAAATTTTGGTTATCTGGAATGATGGTGTTTTTATTGAGCGTGATAGCGGTGGGCTGTTCGGCCGAAGAAACGGCAGGGGAAGTGAACATGGCTGAAACCGTAGAGCCGGACGATGAAGTGGATAAGAGCGAAGAAGCGATCCGTGCGGTGATTGAACAAGAATTCAATGGGCCGGACGAAACGTATAGGAATTTGTGGGACGTCATGGCTGACAAGCAACCGGTGGATCCGAGCGAGGAAGAATATAACGCTTTCCTAGAGTCTGCTGAGTATACAGACTTGATGAATTATATGGAAGAAAGTTACGCAGCGTATTTTACCGACAATGGCTACGATAACTTTTCCAGAAACGGGGCTTTTTACTATAGTTTCAGCGATCGCGACTATCAACTGAGCACGTCTGACATCGATATCGTGCAAAGCGATAATGGAGAGACGCTTTACAGTTTTACATTTAACGTATTATATGAACCAGCAGATGGCGAAGCGAATGAATATGATTTTGAAGGCAGGGCGATTGTGCCGGAAGAAGGCAAAATCGGTAAAATTGATTTTAATGATAAAGATCAGCTAATCGAAGATATCAGATAGCAAAAAAATTTTAAAACGCAGCCACTCGCCCGCTGCGTTTTTTGCGTTCAAATTAATTTTCGAAACTTGTGTTTCGTATTCGATAACTTGAGCAAAAATGGAATCAATAGTAAAGCAAGCGTTAGATGAACCAAAAAGATAAGGAGAAGAATCAGCCAACCCGCTTCCAGGTAAATACGGACGGAATTGAACACCACAACAAACGGAATAAGGAATAACATATAGCTCCAGAAATGCGATTGGTATGTTGGATATTGGAGTTTATCGCAATTTCGACATGGTTGCTTTGATTTAAGGGTGAGTTGGAACATGTCTTTCCAGTTCCACTGATATCCGCAATTTCGGCAGTGAGGCATAAGGTTCATCCTTTCTGGCAAGCATAGATGCATTGATTTTAAAGATAGATGGAAGTAGTCAATTATTCTACCGTTTTGCCGAAGCGTTTTTGGGTGTTCGATAGTTTGTAAAAGAAGGGCATCAGTAGTGAAACAAGCGGTATGTAAATTGGTATGGCAAGGAAGATCCACAGCCAGCTGATTTCGTAATAAGCACGCAGGAAGTTCATAGGAAGGAGAAAAGCCATGGAAGTCAAAAAAGTGGTCCAAAAATTCGATTTGGCCGATATGTACTGGATTTTGTGACAGTTCTGGCATTTCCTTTTCGATTTTAAGCTGAGCTTCATTACATCTTTCCAACTCCATTGGTATCCGCAGTGTTGGCAACGAGGCATAGCATTCATCCTTTCTCATCCGATGGGGTATTGGCAGCTATGGTTTGTTTCGGCCGGTTATGCAGCTTGATGGTATAGGGCGAGAAAATTATGGCCAGTAAACTCAAGATAATAAAAAACAAGACATAAGCCAAATCAGGAATCTCTAGATAAGCCCACGCAAGAGGCGCGATAAACATGATGATAAGCATAGGGATGTATAGTTTACGGTCTAAACCAGATGGAGCATATTGCATTTTATTGCACGTTGCGCACTTTCGTTTCGTTTGAAATCCGATTTTTAAGAGGTTCACCCAACTCCATTTTGTCCCGCAATTTTCGCAATGAGGCATTGATTTGCTCCTTTCCATCCCAAATTGTCCTTAGTTAAGTATTGTATACCCTTGATTTCAGAAGTAATCCAAATTTATGGGAATAATATAAGGAATCTTCCCTGGGAGGGAATATCGGCAGCTGTAAAATCAAAACCGTCCGCTCTGTTCAATCCATAAAAAGATATTCCGGCCTCTCTATGCAGCAAGTCCTTGCTATTGCATGACAATATTCTTAGAATAAAGGTATAAGTTGTAAACAGAGAGGGTGCGGGGGATGAAGTTGAATATGGAACAGCGGCGCATAGTGGAACTCGAGCCGAGCGGGCCGATGTTGGTGAAAGGGGTGGCTGGATCAGGCAAGACGACGGTGGCAATTCGGCGGATCCACTTTTTGATAGATCATTATTGCCACGAGGAAGATGACCAGATTTTATTGGTGACATACAATAAGACTTTGCTCAATTACATAAAATTTCAATATGAGCGCTTGGCGGATGCAGCTGCAGGAGAAGCAGAGCGGTTATTTGCGTCGAATGCGGAAGTGAAGATCGCGACGATCGATTCGCTGATGTACGGGCAATTCATGAAATACTTGCGGCGCGCGAACCGCAAGCTGTCCATTGCGCCAGCTGACAAGGAATGGCAAGTACTCACGAAAGCGATCCACGAAGTGAAGAAATCCCACCCGGATGTGAAGCTGCTGACGCCGAAAAACCAAAAGTTCTTGAAAGACGAGGCGGAGTGGATTACTTCGTGTGCGATGACGGATATCGAGACTTATCAATCGGTGGACCGCGTCGGGCGCGCTTCTGGAAATAGCGGAACGCCTCAAAAACTATTGAAAAATTCGCCGACCCGTGAAGCCGTTTTTGAAGTGGCGAGATTGTACCGCGAGTTTCTGGAAAAAGAAGGGCTCGTCTCATTCAAGCAAATGAACGAACTGGCGCTGTCAGAAGTGAGGCGCTCGAATGGCGGCCACTATACCCATATCATCATCGATGAAAGCCAGGACTTGACGCGTGTTCAGCTGGAATTCTTGAAGGAATTGTACAAAGAAAAAGACCATTCGTCCTTGATGTTCGTGGCGGACAATACACAAAGCATCTACCCGGATTCCTGGCTTGGCAAAGGCCGTCCGTACACGACGATTGGCTATGATATGAGCGGGAAATCACGCACCTTAAGTAAAAACTACCGGACGACGACAGAGATTTCGCAAGCCGCGTTCGATTTGATCAAAGCCGACGAAACGATTCAATCGAACGTCGATTTCGTCAAACCGGCATTGATCGACCGTCACGGCCATCCGCCGATTTACCAGTTCTTCATGCAGCCTGAACAGCAAGTAGCCTTTCTCGCCGAGGAAATCGATCGGCTGCGAGGCGATTACCGCTTGTCCGAAATGTGCATCGTCGCACGCGGCAAACGCTCGGTCGAAAGCGCGGCTGCGGATTTGGCGGCACATGGTATTCCGTGTGAGATCCTGCAGACCAATGAGCCGGATTTCGAATCGGACAAAGTAAAGCTCGTAACGATGCATTCGATCAAAGGCCTGGAATTCAAAGTTATTTTCCTCATTGATTTAAATCAAGGCGTCATTCCGATGGAGCTTTATGAGGATGCAGAAGATCAGAAGACGATCGATTCAGATGAACGCAAGTTATTGTATGTCGGCATGACGCGCGCGAACGAATTATTGTACATGTCGTCGGTGAAAAAGCCGTCGAAATTTATTAAGGAAATCGACCGCAAGCATTTGCGCATGCGAAAAGATGCCTCGCTGCGACCGTTCGAATCGATCAGCATGACCCAATACCGACTGGCCGATCAATTGGTCGACCTGCATTCAAAAGAAGAACTGACCCGCCAGTGGCTTCTCCGTGAACTCCACGAAACTTACGGCTACCCATACGAACTCATGCAGCTCGAATACCCGGTCCAGCAGTTTTCGAAAAAAGGCTATTGCGATATCGCCGTTGAAATCCATGCAGACGGAGAAGTGCGGCCGTATATCATTGCGGAAGTGAAGCGGTTCGGAACGGGGATCGATGACGCGGTAACCCAATTGAAGAGTTATTTGGAAGCAGATGGCCGTGCATTTTACGGCATCGCGACGGACGGTTTATCGGTAAAGATCATCGATAGAAAAGGCGAAGAAGTGCAAGACCTGCCAAAATGCCAAGCACGCTTTTTGCCGGACACAAAGCAGCGCAGCCTCTACAAAAACTTGAAGAACGGGCGAGATTACGAATACGCCCAAGAACCGGGAGCGGATATCGAAGTGAGAGAAGCCGGGGAAGAGGCGTTGATCCAAGTGCACGAAGTGGCGGAAGTGCCGCTCATCGGCAATGTAGCGGCGGGCATTCCTGCGCTTGCCTCTGAAAATTACGAGACGGCACACAGCTTGCCGCGCGACTGGCTCGTGTCGCCGAAAGACAGCTTTTTATTGACGGTGACCGGCGACAGCATGATGAACGCAGGCATCGATAAAGGCGATATGGTCGTCGTTCACCAGCAAAATACAGCGTCAAACGGCGACATCGTCATCGCGGTCATCGACGGCGAAGCGACGATGAAAAAGTATATGCCGATGGGCAGTGAGATCCTGCTCGTCGCGGAAAATCCTGAATTTGAACCGATCATGATGCGCAGCGAAGACGTCTACATCAACGGCCGCGTCATTGGGGTAATGAAGAAATAGCAACCATAAAAAAACAGCCCGCGGGCTGTTTTTAAATACGTTTTTTCGTATTCGATAATCTATAAAAGAATGGCCCCATAAGTGTACTAAGCGTCATAATAAAGGCGAATGCGGTAATTGCCAAAGGCCAGCTGAAACCGAAAGTGGAAGTAAGATGAGAAAACAGGAGCACAAAAGGTATGACAAGTAAAAATGCCCAGAAGAGATTCCGGCCGCTTTTGACGTATTGGTCTTTCCTGCAATTTGCACAAGGTATATTTCCTTTGAAGGCAATTTTGATCATATCGTTCCAACGCCATTTAACTCCGCAATTTTGGCAATGAGGCATGAAGGCACTCCTTTCGAGTGAGAAACCTTGTTTTTTTCTCATCATACTATGGTTTGGGACGTTTGGATGCTTGCTCAAAAAATTTTATCCAGTTTTAGTCCAGGACATCGCTTCTGCAGCTCGGCGATGAAAACATCTTGATTTTCCGGTGAAATTTTCACCGTCCCGAATATCGTCGTGTTGTTGATGAGTTCGAGCGCATCACGAGAAGACAACAGTCGATAGCCAGTGAAAATATCGCGTGTCGGGGAAACTTTCAAGATGCTGTCGGAAGGAATACGGCTTCTGAAAGGGCCGGCCTTCACGAGTAGATGATTTTCCAGAAAAACGTATTGGATAGCGAAAGTGATCCATAGGATGAGAGCAGTGGTCACGAAGAAAGTAACCGTGACGATTACGAAAGCTGAAAACGGCGCGTTCTCAAATAACAGTGGAATAAATGAAACTGCGGCGATGAACAGGATTGCTGCTATAAGAAATCGGATAAAAAACGAATCGATTTTCGAATGAAAAACCATATATATTCACCTCTACTCATCTATACGAATGACAGCAGCGAAAGCTTCACACTTTATGTGCTTTTCATAGAATTTTATTATGCCAAAGCAATTATTGAAGAGAGCGCAAAATAGGAATTAGCCACGATAAGGGGGAGAGCGTATGCTAAAGAAAAACGCGAAAATAGCCTTGGCCGTTTTTCTTGTCTTTTCGTTTAAGGATTTTCTGTCGGGCGAGGAAATCAAGTGGGTAAACAGTCTGGTATTTGCCGTTATCGTATTCACAATTTATTTATTTCTGGACTGGACGAACGAACCTTATGATTGGAGTAAGCATAAACGATAAACAATCGCGTACATTTGCCATTGCCCAATGAATTCATCGCAAATGCCGAAAGCTGCGAACGGCCGGTCCACGGCATTAAAGACTTGAGGGTCAATAAAATCGGAGAGTATGCGGTCGATATCACGCTGCAGTCGCATCCAAAAAGTGAAGAAACGGCATAATGTCCCTTGCGCCCTATCTGGATTCTGACAATCCGGACAGGGCGTCTTATCGTTTTTTTAACATTTCCTTAACCTTCTGCCATTAGGCTAAAAGAAGACAGCCAGGAGAAGAGGGGGACGCACATGAAACAGGTCAAAATCGGCGTAGGCATCGCCTTGCTCACAGCGGTGGGCGGGATGGGCGCGTTTACGCAGGAAGCGCTAGCTGCAGAAACAGAGTACCGGGAGCTAATCAAGCTTCCAGACGGCGTCAAAGCAGGCGAGGTGTCTGTTGTGGATGAACAAATCATAGCGGTGCTCGAAAACCAGACGGCAGCGCAGGCAATCGTCAGCTATGACGCAGAGGGCAAGGAATTATGGCGCAAGGAGCTAGCAGGTGCCCCTTATGCAATCGACGACCAGGCGTTTATCATGATATCCGGTAGTGAAGTGTCGGTGCGAGATTTAGCTGATGGCAAAGAAACGGCATCATTTATGCTTCCAGACGGCTTTCGCATGAGCAGTTCGGGGGCGGAAGTCGCGCTCGAGGCGGGTCATGTCATCATTACTGGCAATCTCGGAGCGCGGATGCTTGTGTTTCAACTCGATGGCACGCCGGTCGCGGATATAACTGGCGGCGATTTGCGGCAAGCAGTTGTTTCAACTGAGCATTTGATGTATTTTGATGGCTCGGTACTTCACGGACTTGCACTTTCAGGCGGCAACAACTGGCAGGCGGCCAATGTGTTGGAGCCATATGCAGTAAAAGACGGAATCATTTATTATATAAAAGCGCCGAACGAAGAGCTGGATGCGCCGACTTTAGTGGCGCGCTCGCTGGACGAAGCAAAAGTGATATATGAGAAACCTTTGCCGGGATCAGAAGAAGTGCGGCTAGCCGGGACCGACTCAAAAGGCGCAATCATCGAATTTGTGGATTCCGAAGAATGGGCTTTTTTAAATTCCAAAGGGGGAGAACGCTTGCGCCAGCCGATTCGCTCGGCTTCGTTTCGCGCGCTTGAGAATCGCTACCGGCCGGTCGTGACCGAATCCACCCTGAGCCATCTGCAGCAAAACGATCACCGCTTATTATTGCTTCAGGAACAAGGGACAAGCGCGCTCGGCAATCCGTATCATCTCGGTGCCTTGCAAGTAATGGCACCAAACGGCGGGTTCAATAAAGTATTGGAGCATTCCATTGAATCGGCAACGCTGTCCCCGTCCGGCGGCGCTGTGGTGCTTGGCGGCGGAAATTTGAAGTTCTATGATGCAAAAGGAAACCAAGTGGCGCAAGAGGGCGTGCCTTCAGGCAGTGAGTTGCTCGCTTCCGTAAATGACACCGTGTACGTCTATGGCGGCAGCGGCATTGCGGCGTTCAGTGGAGAGCCCGAACCGAAAGCGGCAGCGGTGACGAAAATCAGCGGCGATGATAGTTACGAAACGGCGGCTCTCTTGTCAGAAGCAGTATGGGATTCAGCAGAAACGGTAGTGCTCGCTACAGGTGAAAGTTTTGCGGATGCTTTATCCGGTGCGCCACTGGCCTATTTGGAAGGCGGGCCGTTGCTGTTTACCGAAAAAGGGCGGCTGAACGCGTCGGCGAAAGCAGAAATCGAGCGTCTCGGGGCAAAAAATGCCATTATTCTTGGCGGTGCACCGGTCATTTCAGATGCGCAGCTAAAAGCACTGTCTTTGATGAACGTGGAAACCGACCGAATTGGAGGCGTCAATCGCTATGAAACAGCGGCATTGGTATCGGAACGCATTGATTCAGAAGGCGCAGTCGTTGCGGACGGTGCGACGTTCAAAGATGTGTCGCTGGCCTCTGTCTTCGCGGCGCAGAATCAATACCCAATCCTGCTATCAAAAGGCAACCGCCTGCCGCGCGAGACGACCGAAGCGATGGCGGGACGCAGCGATATCGTGCTTGCCGCTGACCGTTTGTCGATCGAAGCGCGCACAAAAGAAGAAGATGCAGAGCGCCGCATGGCCGTTTTGGCTCCTGCATCGAGCTTCACTGATGCTTTGTCTGCGGCGACTGCTGCGGCGAGACGGAATGCTTCGCTGTATTTGGTAGATGATGGTGGCTTGACTGAAGAACTGATGGGGCAACTTGCGCAGTATGAATCGTTTTTGGTCGTCGATTCGGAACATTTGATCGATACAGAAATGGTACGTTCAATCGAAGCGCTTGTCGATTGAAAGCGCTAGGTTATAATAGAAGCATGACAAGAACGAAAAGGATTTGGCGGGATGAAAAAGCAATTGCTGGCGTGGCTATGGCCGGCCTTATGGATGGTTCTTATATTTACCTTATCGCATCAGCCAGCTGGCGTGTCCGGCGGCATCAGTTCGGAAATCGTCCGGCAAGTGTTCCAAGCCGTTGCATCAGTCGTGCCGGTGGAATTTGAAACGCTTCATACGCTATTCCGTAAAAGCGCACATTTCTTCGCCTATCTTGTGCTCGGACTGTTGTTCATGAGAGCACTCTTGAAAAATGGCATGACCCTGGGGCGAGCGGTTTTGTGGGCATTTGCCTTGAGTGCGCTGTATGCAGCGTCTGATGAAGTCCATCAATTATTCATCACCGGGCGCAGCGGGGAAATCCGCGATGTCTTGATCGACAGTGCAGGGGCAACGACAGGTTTGTTATGTTACTGGCTATTCGCAAAAATTAAATGGCAACACGATAAGAAGGCCGAAACCAACTGGTGACGGCCTTGTTTCATTTTGGCAACGTGGTGTTTTTGATAGCGGACAACGGGAATAGAACAACCAGGAGGTGGATACGGATGAAAGATAAGTTGAAAGACAAAGAAGAAAAATTTGCGGTGAGCACGGAATACCGTGAAAACTTACAACAAACGATTCAGGTATTGCAAGAACAAGTAGAGATTACCAAGCAATTCGAAGACGACCAAGACGTTGACGCGATGAAAGCGAAACTCGGTGACCATGTGAAAAAACACGAAGAGCTGGACGAACAATCGCATCGCCTGTCAAAATTATTGTTAGATATGTAAAAAAAGTACCGCAGTGTTCCGACGAGAGCATTTGCGGTATTTTCATGTCCGTACATCAGATTAAACACCTATTTAATTTTAATTTATTTCCAAACGGCATGTATGAAAACACATTCCCTGCTAAACTTAGGATATTGACCGGAGTGGGGTGTAATGATGGAAACGTATTTTTTTTACTTCCTTGAAAATATGGCGTTGATTATAGCGATGATGTACCTCGGCTTGAAAGCGCGCGAGTACATCGTGCCAACCGTTGTAAAGTCGCTAAAAGCACCATTATTGAATGGTTTTTTGATGGGGGTTTTGGCGTTTGCCATCATGTACAATCCTCTTATTCATGAGGGGATGCGAGTCGACCTTCGTGAAGCGCCCTTGTATTTCATCGCTTTTGTGGGAGGGTGGCTGCCTGGCCTTGTTGCATTGATTATCCCGGCGATTTACAGAGTGATGATGGAAGGCCCGACTGTTCTGCAAGGCATTTCGCAAGCCATCCTGCTGCCTGTACTGATCGGCAGCCTGTTCCATGATTGGAAAAATTACCGGCCACCTTATGCACTGGTCAGCATTAAACGCATGATGCTTGGCTTTCTAGTATTTGAAATGATTAAATCGGTATGGATGGCTTGGTCAACCCCGGCGACTGCAAGTATGGTAATTATTATGGCAATGATGGGAGCGGTTGGCGTGTTGGCGATGGGGTGGATTCTCAACGATACACATCGCAACATCATCCGCTGGAAAGCGCTCGAACATGACTCGACACATGACGCTTTGACGGGTTTGCCGAATCTTCGGTTGTTTCATGAAAAGGTGCGGGAATTGAAGTATCGCGGCGTTCCGATGGCGATTGTCATGATGGACGTCGATCATTTTAAAAATTATAACGACACACATGGCCATCCGGCAGGAGACGGTGTTCTGCGGTCGATCGGCCGGTTGATGGAAGAAACTGCGAGGCCGGAAGATGTCATCGCCCGCTATGGAGGTGAAGAATTCATCGCATGCTTCACCGGGGTGTCGACTGAACAGCAGGCCTTCGAACTGGCAGAGAGCTTGCGTGAACGCATCGAGAGCTACGCATTTTACGGTGCTGATAAACAGCCAGGAGGGCGTTTGACGGTCTCGCTCGGGGCGGCGATTTCAGAAATAGAGCAGCCGCTTGATACACTGATCGAACAGGCGGACCGTGCGCTTTACCAATCGAAAAAAACCGGACGTAACAAAGTTACAGTCGCATCGATTAAAACCTTTGCTGAAGCAGAAACGGAAGAGCAAGTGAATGCATAACTCGTGTTGACTAAAAAAGCTTGAAAGAAAGTGCTGCAAAAAAGGGGCTGTCCCAAAAGGTCATGAAAAGTGACTTTTAGGGGCAGCCCATTTTCGTCTTCTAAAGAAAAGGCTGATGTCCATTTCGACGGACGCTTTCCGCGGGCACGGCCTTAGCCGCTTCCCTCGCTTCGCTCAGTCCAGGGTCTTCGGCTCGCGCTGTTCCCGCTGGAGTCGCCGTCTCCATTCCCATCATCCGGTTTAAAAAAGAAAAAAGGATACAAAAAAATCGTCCATTTCTGTAAAATGGGAGTTACCACACCACCATTAGAGAAAGGACGATTTTTATGTGCAATCCAAAGATTACTTCCTCAAATTATAACACTGAACAAGCCACATTTCCAC
>NZ_JAHPZO010000007.1 GCF_019042655.1 Planococcus sp. CP5-4_YE | reverse complement strand
GCCATGATCTTCTTCAGCAATTAAAGAAAGCGCGATTGGAGAATCGCTTAGAGGCCCGTTTAAAACACTACACGAAATACAAACTTCTCATCATCGATGAAATCGGCTATTTACCGATTGATCCGGAAGACGCCAAAAGTTTTTTCCAACTCATTGATATGCGGTATGAAAAGCGCAGCACCATCTTCACGACCAATGTGAACTTCAAGTCGTGGGATGAGGTCTTTCAGGATACGAAGATCGCCAACGCCATCCTGGACCGCATCCTGCATCACGCCACGGTGGTCAGCATTGTGGGCGAATCTTATCGCCTCAAGCATCATTTAGCTTCTGAAAACGAGTGAAGTTGTGCATCCTTAAACAAGCGAAAATGTACATAGTCAAGTTGACATTTACAGGCAGCTCGCTTTTTCTCTTAGTGCTGAAGCAGCGAGTTGTATCTCTTCAAAATACGGGGCCCCATTTAGTGGAGATGCCTTTCTTTACTTGATTCGAAAGGAACAACTGCCCGCCATAGCAGAGCCACGTGTGATTGGACTGGATGATTGGGCCTTGAAGCGAGGTATGAGATACGGAACCATTATTTGCGATCTCGAACGGAAACGACCAATTGAGCTATTGGAAAGTCGGAAAGAAAAAGTGGTCAGTAATTGGCTGAAGAAACATCCTTCCATTCGAGTTTCGTCAAGGGATGGCTCGACGGAATATGCAAAAGCCCTTTCGACAGGAGCGCCGAAGGCGATCCAAGTAACCGACAGGTGGCACTTGTTTCATAACCTTAATAAACGCATCGATCAGTTCCTAAAACGAAAATTCCCTTTGGGAATCAGTTGGAAAGAAAGCACCACGACAGAGTCTTCTCCTAAATCCTACGATAAGATACTGACAGAAAGCGAAGAAAAGAAGTGGCAGCTCATCCAACAAGTGCAGCACCAATACCGGAAGGGTGTACGAATAGCAGACCTCTGCCGAACATTCTCGCTTAACCGTAAAACCGTATCTCGATATGTGAGTATGGAAAGGCCGCCTCAGATACAACGGAAGCGAATCCACAGCGCCGATCCGTATTATTCGCTTATTGTTTTTTTAGTAAAGCAAGATGTTTCACGAAAACGTATTTTTGAAGTCCTACAGGAAAAGGGCTACCAAAAATCATTTTCGACATTGAAAGACTACCTCAACAAGTTGCAGAAACACCAAGGTAACAACAAACAAAGTCAGACAATCCATAAGGTGCCAAGGCAGAAGCTCCACAGTTACTTGTGGTCAAAGCTGCCCGATGGGCAGGAGAAGCATGCAATCGACTTGCTTCTAAAAGAGAATGTGGAGCTAAGAGAACTACAGCTACTCCTCGACCAGTTTCAGCAGATTATGCGCATCCAAAAAGAACCGGATGCGTTGGCAGCATGGATTGAACGCACAGAAAAAACTGGAATCAAGGAGCTGAACCAGTTTGGACATTATTTGCGATCGGATTGGCAGGCAGTTCAAAATGCCATAGTTTATCAATGGAGTAATGGGTTGGTCGAAGGCCATGTGAATCGAATCAAAGTAATCAAACGGCAGATGTATGGTCGAGCTAATTTTGATCTACTTCGTCTAAAAGTTTTATATCACACTCATTAATATTCTTTTAAAAAAACAAATTAAACTCTCCAAAGGCGCCTACGACACACTTCACCAAAATTGCGGAAGAACCAAAATTAAACCGGCATTGACACGTTTGATACTTAGCGAACAACCAGTTCAAGCATCTACTCCTGAAATTCCTTCGAGGTCTCCATATACTCTGCCCGAATATCAGCAAGCGATTTTCCTTTATATTTATGAATGGCAAATACATAAGTATGAACACTAGCCCATCCATAAACCTTCCTCAACCAAGACTGCATGCTCATTTCTTCTTTGTTAAACCTGACGTTTCCGTTAGCGAGGAGAGTGGCTGGGGCATCTCGGTCTTTTGCTTCTAGAATATCTCCTGGAGCTACCACTCCCCATTCCAGCATATCTTTTATTTTCGGCAAGACTTGCTTCCTCTTACCGGAAGGTGTCTTGATAGGAGAAAAATTTTCAAGTAAGCTCACCAGGTAGTCTTCGTCCGTTGCGAGAGGAAGCAGTTTTTCCATCTTTAAAAAGCGCTGCTCATTGTATTTATACGGAATCATTTTAAAGCAGCTAATATCGATTCCTCTTTGGCTCAGCCAAGTAGCGGCGGAAAGCGTCTGTGCATCGAAATCGGAAGCGATCAAGACGATGCGCTGTGTTTGGTTGAAAGTGTTTGCCGCTTGTTCACCAAGGAACTTGTACAAGGTCTTTAATCCATGTTTATAAGAATTTGAGCCGGGTTCTATTTCTTGAGCAGCGAACTTTTCCAAATAAGGCGAATAAATAATCCGTACCGCTTCTTCTACGGTTTTGATCGTCGCATAGCTCGCAGCGTATCGGATCGCCTGGGATTCAAAATTTTCTTTGCGGTTCGTGATGTCGGTTTTGTCTCGCTTGATTTCAATTAAGACAATATTGCCTTTATCATCGATTGCTGTAAGATCACTTCGGCCGTTCGCTGAATTCTTTACTTGTTTCCCGATAATGATCATCGATTCCTCCTCATCGGATATCAAGTTGAGGTTTGCTGCAATGATTTCTTCCATTTGGGATTCGGTCATCTTCAGCTCCGAGAAAGTGGTTGGGATGATTTCTTCAATTGAATGATTGTCATGGAGTATGTACATAATCACTGTTCCTCTCTGACGTTTAGTAGGCTGTAGCAAAAGTTCTTGTTATAAGTATAGATGATTATATTAAATTTTATAGATAATTATCTAAATAATCTGCATTTCTATTTAATCAAATGATAAAATAGAAGGAAAATATCCCCATCTTTAAATAAGGAGCTTGTTATGACCCATTCACTAGAACAAATCGCACAACTCGAACACTCCAAAGAATTCGCACGGCTGCATCAGAAGTTCCATCAATTCAATCCATTGAAAGTGTTGCGGGTGGATCAGTTTGAAATCCGCCACTCGAACATCTTGGCGTGGTTGCTCGACCCGAATGAGACGCATCAGCTCGGCAGTTTCTTTTTAAAGAAATTGCTGACGCGTCTTGTGATGCGTGCGGAGAACGAGGGGAAAGGGGACGGCATCGACTTTTTGTCGTTTCTTTATAGTTCATTCCATGATGCGGAAGTGTCACGGGAAGTGAAGACAAATACGAACCGGATGATTGATTTGCTTGTCCATGTGCCGTCACAAAAACTGGTGTTAGTCATCGAGAATAAATTCCATGCCGGTGAATCGGACGGCCAGCTCGCGGATTATTTGGCTTATGCGAGAGCCGAGTTCGGGGAGCCTGGCTATACGGTGCTGCCAATCTTCTTGACTTTGGCGAATGAGGAGCCATCGGATGACAGCTATTTGCTCCTAGGCTATGAGGACGTGCTCGAAATCATCGAGCAGCAGCTCGAGTTCTCGAAAGAAACGACTGCGGATGCCATTTATGATTTTTTATCGTTTTACATAGAAGTCCTGAAAGAGCAATTAGTCCATGACGCGGAATCGGTGGAACTGGCACTGACAGTGTATGAGGAAAATAAAAACGCTATCGATTTCCTATTCTTGAGCCAGAATGATAATTTCAAGAAACAGGCGATCTATAAAGGACTGTATAAGCAACTTGCCAAGTTAGATGAGTCAGAGAAAACGGCATTGCGGAAGATCTATAGTGCGAAGAAAAAGACAATCGACTTTGTCTTCAATATCGGCGGCAACGTTATCCGGGAAGCGTTTCTCGATTTCGTCAAAGAAGCGAACATGCCGGAAGAAGCCTATGCGGCGCATATCCGTTTCCCGCACTTCGTCTTGCCAGATTGGTTTGATTTCCAGGAGACGCTTGGGAAGCCGGCATCTGCATATTGGCTCGGCCAGGCGTTCATCATTTGGTTCGAACGGCAAGTCGGCGAACGTTTGAAGATTACCGTGGAAGTAGGACCGATCCCGTATACGGAAAGGTATCGCTTACTGACAGAACTGGAGAAGCGGGGTGTTAGCTTCCAGCAGAGCGGTAAACAGGAAGGGAAAAGGTATACAAGAATTTATACGGCATGGACAGATGTAGGAGACTGGGCATCCAAGCAGGAAGTGCTCAAGAGCATGTTCGTGTTGTATGATGCACCGGAGTTGAATGATTTGTTCCGGAAGATTGCTGAGTCGGTTGAAGTAATGGGAGCTGCGATAGAGGAAGTAGAAGAAGTAACAGAATCCAAGCTGGAAAAAGTCTTGAACAAATCAACTGTCTCGCCAATACCCAAAGAAGCTTTCGACTTATTTTGTGCTAATCACAATATTGAAGAGACAGAGCGAAACTATCATTGGCGAAACCCATCGTTTGTAGTACCAGTTTTTACAAGAATAGAAGAACGATACGGCGTGAGTCGCTTTGACTGGTGGTGGCACAACGGGGCACTGTTATTCTGGTTTGATCAATTGCAAGATGGAAGGCTAAAACTCATACTCGAACTGGGCCCACTGCAAGGAGAGGATCGAGTGGCATTCATCGAAGAGTTGGAAACGCTAGGAGTAACTTTCAAGGCAGTTTCAAAGTTAAGAACAGCTGCCTATACACGACTGTATTCAAACACTAAAGTAATCGAAAACTGGCAAGATACACAGCAAGTGGCTAAGGAAATGACAAAGCTTTTCCAACATCCGCGCCATCAGGAATTATTAGCGAAAATTGAGGCAGTAAGCTTGGCGAGTTCGGACACTTAAGGGGGCATACGAAATGGCACTGACACAAATGCAGATCATCCAGTCACTCGGGGAAGCGATGAGCTGGCTCGAACGTGAAATCAGTTGGGGAGCAGACCCGCGTGAATTGCGCCATTTAATTGGCCGTATGGGCGAGCTGTATGTCGCCATGTATACGAACGGCAATATGGCAGATGCGGTGAACGAGCATGGCTATGACGTAGTGACGAAAGACAATGAGCGAATTTCTGTGAAGACAACCGCTCGGATCGACAGCACAGGATTTGTGGCATTTAATCCGAATACTTTGGATCTAGCAGACCGTGTCATTATTCTACGGTTCAACCAAGAAGAAATGGAACTCGAAATTTTACTCGATGCTCCGATTGATGAAGCGAAGCGATTGATGACGGAACGGCCAGACGGAAAACTTTCCATCGCGATGTCGAAGCTATTTAATGTTGATGAGAAAGTCCGCAGTGACGAGCAGATTAAAGTGTCTAAGGAAGCCCATTATCATGACTACCTGATCAAAGAACTCGAAAGCGGCAGTATCGAAGTTCACGAAGGGGAGCGGAAGCATCAAGTGGTGAAGCCCGTGCTAAGGAAGATTGCGGAAGCGCTGTCGATCCCGATTGTGAATGGGAGTGGTAATCCTTATAATACGCGGCAGCTTGGGGCGCTAATTATTCGGGCGTTGAAAGAAAGATAAAAAGTCAAAAAAGCTGGAATGGAGAATTGGCTTATGAAACCTTCAATTGAAGAAGTAAAGATAATAGAAAAAGTGAAGTTTTGGGAAGAACAAGAGAAGATTAATACCGTTTTAGTCGATCGATTACTTAAATTAAATAATCAGATTGCAATACTAATGGACGGGATGAAATTACAAGACGAAGAATCGAAGATGAATACTTCTAAAATAGCAAATTTAATAACCGAATATAAAACATTATCAATGGAAATTTCGCAACAAAGCAATCGAATAAAAAATCTTGAAGAAATCGTGAATTCTTTAGAGTTAACCGATAATAGTGGTAAAGGATTAAAAGCGACTCATGTCAGCTTTGTTTTGTCGATTATTGCCTTAGTATTTAGTGGGATAGCGTTACTTTAGGAGTGGGAGATATTGAAAATTCCAAGTCATTTAAAGAATATGAGTGGGGAATACTTGTTTCAAGAAGGAGGAGTTTTTTTACAAAGTGGATTAATAAACAAGTTATTTAATCAATCTGATGAATTAAAAAGAAGGATGAATGAAGAAAGATTATTTGAAATTTTTGGCGTGGATAAGTTAGGTCCACGAGATTTAATGGAGCCTTTAAATGAATTTACTAGAAAAAATATAGAAAAAACTATTGCTGAATTTGATAGTGGGATGATAAATGAGTTTGAAGATAGTTATGCGTTTATAGAAGGATCGATGAATGAGGTTAGTGAAGCCATGCAACAAATGGGAATTGATTTACCGGAAGGTTTGGACCTCATTCCATGGATTTCAGAAATTGTACTTGGAATAAGACTGTTATTAGATGTTAAAGCAGTTAATAATGATTTCGAAGGAATTTCAAAAAACGTTAAAACGAATATTGCTGCTGCGAAAGTGTTAGTACTAATATCTAAATTTGGAGTAACAACTACACTCAGTATGGTAGGAGGATTGGCAGGAGGGGCGACGGGCGCTTCCTTTGCAGGAATAGGAGCAGTGGTTGGAGCGCCTATCGGTACCCTTACTGGTGCGGTAGCGGCCGGGCAATTAAATAAAAAAATTGCTCCTCACTCCCAGGATTTGGCATACAAGCTATTAAAGCTAGAGAAAGAGGATTTAGTTTATTACAAGAATAAAATAAAAATTGATGAAATAGGATTCAAACTCCTTGAAACAAGAAAACAACTAGAAATAATTTAGACTTCGATATATTTTAAATAAGTTAAAATAAAAAGTCATCGTGAGTGAAAAGTGATTTTTGGCAAAAGCAATTAGGGAATGAATGAAAAGCGGATTATAATAAAAAACAGGTGATAATGGCTCGTTTTAAGAAAGAAGCTATTGTTGAGGTTATTACTGCAAATAAAGGAGAAATTAAAAAGTCTTTTCGTTCTAAACAAGTGAATGGAATTGATTAGAGACATAACGGAGTTAATCTTAAAATTATACATAAAGTGCTAGCTTTAATGACAAATGTAATCAGGAGGGTAAAATGGAAAGAGACAAGGAAAGTAAAGATAAAGCAATGTCAAGAAATCCCCAATTCAAGTCCAAAGAAGATGTGCTGAAAACTTTAGCTGACTTTGGAAAAAAAGTTTTAGAAACAGTGGAAATCAGTGAAGAAGTAACAACTGCAGATCAAGCGTCCACTTCAGAATATCTCTCTACATTAAAAGAAGCCTTAAATGCTATTAATCAAGAGATTAAGAACTGTACAAACACTGAAGAAAAGTTGATGCTTTATAAACAAAGAGAAAATGTTATGGATAGAATGGAAGAAGAAAAGAAAAATCAACGTCATTTTAATGAGAATAGGGAAGCTGAAAATCGAAGTCATTCGAAAGCAGTATTCGCTGTCATTACATCAGTCGCTGTTGGCGCAGGGAGTCTTGTAGCCAAGAGCTTATTAGAAAATAAAAGAACATAAGAATAGAGTTTAAACCAAACCCCAAATGAGGGACACTTGAAAGTGGCTCCCATTTGGGGTTTGGTTTATTTATAAAGATAGCTAATAATATTATTTTTTATACCACTTGGAGTCAATCGCAACCCCAGCATCCACAATCAAATTGTAGATAGGGCATCTTCTTTCCACTTCATTTTTCAATTCCTCCAGACGTTCCTCGCTTTCATCTGTTGAAAAAATCGCCTCAAAACTGACGGTTTGGAAATGAGTAGAGACACCTTCAACGCCTCTCATGCCGCGTGCGTCGATGGTGCCGCTGTTTTTGAACTCGATTCCTTCATAGGAAAAATTCTGCTCCTTCGCAATCAAGCCAATCATGACAGATGTGCAGCCAGTCAATCCACCTAATAAGTATTCAAGCGGATTCGGCCCTTCATCGGTGCTTCCCAGATGTTTCGGTTCATCAATAATAAAAGGTGCAAACTCCCTTGCATAAATAGACGTTTTTAAATTCCCTTCCCAAGTACCGCGCGTTTCCATTTTTACTAACTGTTCTGTTGTCATTTCAACACTCCTATTCTATTGTGAACATAAAAGCTTAATTATAGATTAATGATTGCAAATTGCAAAATAACTCAAGCGAGGAATTTTATTCCGACTATAATGGGGAAAATAACCGGCGTTTACATTTGGAGAAAATGTTTGGAAATTGTTTCTCTCTGTTAAGAGATAACAAGAAACATATTTTAATATTAGTAGAGTTGTATTTAGAAACTCAAGAATAAGAAGTGCGACATCTTATATAGTATTAAACTTTCGAGTAGTTACTGAAACTTTCTGACTTTTAAATCGTATATTAAGGTAAATAATAGTAAAAGAGGCGAGAATATGGAAGCTTATATAACAGAAGCAGTTGCAAACGAAAAAGCAAACACCATTAAAGTCCACATTTATAAATTTCCTTTAGAAAATCAAGATGATCGATATAAAGGAGTCTCAGAAATTTGCAGAAAACTTAAATGGAAGAATAGAAACAATGTCATAATCTATCGGGAAAGCAGTATTATGGCTATTGCTGAGATCAAGGATATGGCAGGTTATGAAGCAAAGTCATATGACTACCGCATTATTGATGAACATAGTAATTTTGAGTGTGGTTTGTTAGAACAACTTATCAAAGCGAGTTTATTAAAGGCGGGAACCCATCGCCTTGACTTAAAGCAGGTGGGATATGATTTGCAGAAAAAACAAGGGGAAAAAGCTGGTGAAGTACTCGTTTACCCTGCGTTATCTATTCATGTAAATATTATCGACAATAAAATACATATTGGATTTAATCTTACTCATAAATTTGAGTATACTATTACCCTTCAACAAATGATTGAACGCAATGAGGTAATAAAAGATCAACTGGAATTAGTAGATACCTCAAATCCTTATAGCAATTACACATACTTTTTTGATCATTTGGCTGATTATGGAGTTTATGATAATTCTCCTTTAATGAATCAATCCATCGTTGAATACTTTGACCAAAAAGGTCAAAATTTTAAAATCCGTCAACTCTCGAAAAGTACAAAAGTTGCTCATGTGAAAACGCGAGATGGCAAAATAATTGTGATGGCAGCACAGTTTTTAAAACCTGTGTGCAGTTACAAATCAATGAAGGCAAATGAAATTTCAGCAGTAAATAAAGTGATTAAGCTTAAACCTTTATTTCGCATGAAGCAGACAATGGAAGATTCGTTGAATATTTTAAACAGCGTAAAGTACTTAACCTTTTCTCCTGAACCATTTTTAGCGAAAAATAATGGTTATGAAATAAAGAAATTGGAAGATTCGACTGTCTTATTTGATAAGCCGCAAAAGTGGCCGGTTTATGGATTAAAGAACGGAAAAATTTATAAAGGCGGGGAAATGACAGTAAGTCTCTTTGTAGATGAAACAGCACTAAATGAATCAATAGATAAGGTTTTTGTATATAAGTACTTCTGCATCTTAAGAGAAATTGCTAGAAAACATGGAGTTAAAATTGATATTAGTAACCAAACAAGGAGTATAAGTGGCAAGTTGAACCAGGACTTTTTCAAGAATTTTGACTGGCAAATAAAAGAGCATGAAGCAGTATTTGAAAACACGACTGTTTTAGCTGTACTGAGTGTGCCTCATCTTGAACTATATGAACCTTTTAAAAAACAATTCGGAGGAAACTGGGATATTTCTTCACAAGTTATTTCTGTTGAGCGATTAAAAGAATTTCAAAAGATGTTATCCAGTAATAAGGAACTTTCATTTAATCCAAAAGATGATGAAGCTGTTAAACGGATAGCGTTAAGCGTTCAAAATGATAGAAACCTGTCTTATACTTTCTACAATATATTATTAGGCTTGTATGTGAAGAGCGGAATGCAGCCTTGGGTTTTGAATAAAAAAACAAATTCTGACTGTTTTATTGGGCTTGATGTCAGCCACGAAAAAGGCCGTAGCACAGCAGGCATAATTAACGTTATAGGGAATGATGGACGATTAATAAAGCAATCAGCAGTTGGGGGAGCAAATGCGGGAGAAAAAGTTAGTGATGAACTTCTAAAAGATACGCTTAATGAAGTGCTTCATAAATATAAAGTTCAATTTGATGCATTGCCTAAACATGTAACTATTCATCGTGATGGTTTTTGGAGAGAAAACACGGAGCTAATCTCAGAGGTGCTGGGAGCAAAAGGAATTCAATTCGACATTGTAGAAGTGATTAAATCCCCTAAACGTCGAATGGCTTATTACGACTCAAAGGATAATAAAATGGAAACACGTCAAGGCACTTATTACTTTAGAGGTAAAGAAGCGTTATTATGTGCAACGAATCCACGAGAACAAATCGGTATGGCTCTTCCAATTAAAGTAGTTCAAAAAACGAGTACGTTAAGTTTTGAGCAAATTATAAGCGATGTATATGCATTATCCTTCATGCACGTACATGCGTTGAATAAAACAAGACTTCCGGCTACCACCCATTATGCAGATCTGAGTTCAACTTTTTATCAGCGTGGCATGGTTGCCGCACGAACTACTAATGAGACTCATTTGCCCTTTGTTTAAAAATCAGATACTAAATGATTTTTCATTCAAGTCATGTCTTCTTAATAAACTAATATTTAGAGATAATTTTGAAAATCTTAGAAATGACTATATTAACGAAATAACTGCATTAATTTGTGGAAATATAACTAAAGGAGATGCTTAAATGGTTGTACCACAAAAAGTAGGAATAGGTTTAACTCAATTTATCGATTTCACAATTAAAGGAAGTACTGCTAAAACTAATATGGTGCGACAAATCAAATATCAATCAGATTATAATCCCGCCTTTGATTACTGGAAGCAACTTCGTGATGGAATAATAAAGTATCATGAGTCGAACTTGAATTTAGATTTTTTTGATCAGTTATTAGCTCAAATTGATGATAAAAAGAAAAAGAATTATACTCATGCCATAAAACAATATAAAAAATTTTTAAAAAATAAAGATATTTCTTGGTTTAATCCAGGGAAATCTACATGGATAAGTAACGAGCTTATTGTGAGGTCTTCTCCAGAATTAGGGTTAATTATAGATGGAGAACCGCATTTGATAAAACTCTATTTTAAAGGAAAGAGTGAAAAAGTAGATAAAAGAAATACAAGTACTACTTTAGCTTTATTAACTACTTCATCATATGAAGAAAATTATGATTCCATTGTAAATCGATCCGTTTTAAACTTAGATAAAGTTAAACTCTATTCAAATAGTAATATTACGGAAGATCAATTAATTGCATTGGAGTCTGAAGCATCACAGTTTATGTATATATGGAAAAAAATATAAATTTTAAAAATAGTTTAGACGAAAATGATATTATACTTATTAGTGTAGAATTCACTTTATCGTATAGCAGCAATTTTCCCGCTTTTAATTGTAAGGAGGCTAGAGAAATGATCCCCTCATGGATGCATTCCTCTAGCCTCCTTTATTATTTCTATCTCACTTCGCTCCAAAAGCCATAATCCCAACAGCCTCCAAATACATGCTCAATACGCGCAGCCACTGCTTGTCGGTCGCAAGCGTTACATGTCCATCCGGTCGGATCGGGCTTTTCATTTAAACAGTAATTCTTGATTTCTGAACGCTGAAATCGATGTCCGAGTAGTAGGCATCTTTCACTAATAGATTCGGTCCGAGGCATTTGGCTGCTGGGCAGTGGCAGGCGATTGTTTTGGCTAATGGCCGCTCCAGCCAGCGGTCAAGCATTGCCGACAAGGAATTGTGCTGGATATTGCCCATCGCCGGTGTATCGCCGAAATCGGTGACGATGACTTCGCCGGTGAAGATGTTCACATTGAGCCGTGAGCGTTCGTCCGGGTCATTGCGGACGGTGACGTTTTTGCTTGAGTGGATGCGGTTCAGGAGTTGAATGTCTTCGTCGCTTTGGCTGCATGGATAGAACGGCAATGTACCAAAGAGCATCCAGACATTTTCATCGCGGGCATCCAACAATTCGTGGATTGCTGTTCTCGTTTCATCGAGCGACAGCACTTCCAATTGGCTGGCGAAATCGCTTGGGTACATTGGATGCACTTCATGGCGCGCGCATTTCATTTCTTCAATGATTTGCTTATGTATGTTCTTCAGGTGGGGCAGGGTCCGCTTGTTCAGCATCGTTTCTGCCGAGACCATAACGCCTGCTTCTGCGAGTGCGCGGCTGTTGTCGATCATGCGCTGGAACTGTTCAGCCCGCCGCTCACGAGAAGGCTTACGTTCCATATTGGCAAATCCGCCATCAACAAAATCATCGATGGTGCCCCAGTTATGGGAAATGTGCAGGACATCCAAATAAGGGGCGATTTCCATATAGCGGTCGAGCGGCATTGTCAGGTTTGAGTTCATCTGGGTGCGGATGCCGCGTGCATGGGCGTATTTCAGGAGGGGCAGGACATAATTAGCGACCGATTTTTTCGAAAACATCGGCTCTCCGCCCGTCAGACTGATGGTCCGCAAATGAGGGATTTCATCGAGGCGCGAAAAGAGCAGCTCGATCGGCAGCGCGTCCGGATCCTTGTGCGCGAGCATATAGCCCACCGCACAATGTTCACAGCGCATATTGCATAAATAAGTCGTGGTGAATTCGATGCTCGATAGGGTCAATTTCCCGTGGTCTTCGATATCCATATATGCTTCCCATGGATCGTATTGAGGGGTGATTTGTTTAAATGTTGTTTCCTGGTTTTCCATATGTATCGTACTCCTAATCATTTTTTCGACTCTTAAGTATGCGTTTTTCAAATGGCTTGCGCAAGAGCTTGTTTAATATGCCATATAGGGTGCGAACTATTTTAAATTATTCTTTTATCATTTTTTAACTAAATATTCTATTTTTTTGAGCTTTTTACTAGTAAACAAACACTTGTTCTGGTATATTAAAAGCATACCACTATGGAATGAGGTGCGTTTCGATGGTGCTAGCGATCAAAGAAGTGAACGGATTCGAAAAAGGTATGGAATATACGAGGGATCTTGAGTTTTTGTCATGCTTTACAAACGACGAACATCGGGTTGTCTCTTTAATAGATACAGATGGCAATGTTTTTTACTGGACGACTACGGAAGCTTCGCCTGAATATCGAAACTTCCGGTTAAAAGCTACGTATACATTTAAAGTTAGTTATATATCGACCATACTGGGCCCTTCAAGCCCGAAGGTCATTATTGCAGATTTGAATGACGTAACAGCAGAGAACAGTATGTATGGCCAGGCAGAACAATATAAAATGAATGCTTAATATATAATTGTAGAAAGAACCTTGATAGTCTCAAGGTTCTTTTTGTGTAGAAATCAGCATTTTAGTCTTTCCATTCGGGATTAAAGATTCTTTTTTCTATGGTGTATGCGACATCGTATGGGTCTGAAAACTGCTGAAATTCTATTCATTAGCGATTTCACTTTTATGTATTTCTAAGTATGTCATTCCATATTACAGCACAATAATGACAGTGGTTCCCAGGTAAACTGCGCTTTATTGAAGGGGAGCAAGATGATGCATAAAGACTGGCTTTTCAGGGTTGTTCGTTTCAATCATCGTGCTGTCATATACTTTTTCGCAAAAAAAGTAAACCGCCTGTGCTCCCCAGCATAAGGTGCGGTTTACTTCTGTACTGATATGCGGTCGTCTTTGAAGCGATGCTTTCATGTTACCGACCGATGGGTATGTGCAGCACCCATCGATTTTTTTAAATACCGAAAAACTTAATTGGCAGAGGTTATGCTCAAAAAGAGAGACTTCCAATAAAAGGATTTTATCTACTTTCTGTCGAATACATTTCTTAAAAGTACCTAAAGCATTATCAGCTTGGAGGCGAGATCGAATGCCAGTCATGAACCTATTGTTTTTCTTTTTGTTCGTATTCGTAATAAATTCTGTTTTGAAGTTTACGTTTCGAAAACTGTTTAACATTGAACCGAGCAAGAGAGAGTTCTTTTCCTATAACCACATCAACGACACGCACCGGAAGGTCGACTGGTTCGTGAGGATTGGCACGTTGATTGTGGGCCTGGTGCTTCTTTATTTCATTGCTTTGGATGAGTATACTCCGTCGTATTATTTGATTGCGGTTATTGTATTTATTGCGGTGGAACATTTGGTTAGGGCATTTTTCGAATGGCAAGCATCTGAAAACCCGAAGCAGTCTATTCTCACATTGGCTCAGATGACTGTTTTTGTGGCAGCGGTTGTGTTCATCATCCAATTCAGCTTCTTCTTTTTCGGTGGATTTGAGGGAGTGGTGACCGAAAAGACGGATACGAGTTTTATGGTGGAAGTAACGTCCTTCAATTTCGAGACCGGTCCGACCATCCATGAAGTCCACATGACGGATCATACGCTGTTTAAGGGGGAGGTTCGTGGTTTCGATGAACTGGAGGAAGGAACTCTTGTCCGGGTGATGCCATTTGATCTGCCGTCGGATTTTCCTTATAAGCTTGCTTCGGAAGTAATTGTGGAGTGACCCTTTTTTGTCGGTTTTTGGGAAGGAACTAACAAGGAGGCCAGAGAAATGATCCATCGTGGATTCATTCCTCTAGCCTCCTTTACTATTTCTATCTTACTTCGCTCCAAAAGCTACAATGCCAAAAGACTCCAGATACATGTTCAACACACGCAGCCATTGCTTGCCGGTCGCAAGTGCCACATGGCCATCCGGGCGGATCAAGTAGAGCGCGTCTTGCTTGAATCCTGCATCTTTCATTTTAGCTTCCCAAGGAAACTCATGGAGCTCGATCGACTGGGAGCGGGCAAAATCGATGAGTTCAGGCTTTGCTTTGCCGTAGATATGGATTTGCCAATCGACGGAGCGCAGCGGTGCGAAGTTATCGCCGTTTGCGGTTTCGATCCATGGTAAGCGCATGCCGGCGTAAATTTTACCGGCTTTGCCTTTGCTCAACAGGCTGCTGCGGTAATTGATGTGGATTTGGGACAAGAACTTGAATGCATTTTTTGAAGCGAACGGAAATTGGAATACGGACGGCAAGACGTAAGGAACGGCGTACTCCCGAAGCAGCGTCCCGGGCAGTTTTTGATTGACGATCGTCTGGAACGCTTTGTCGGTCGTCGCGATCAAGCGGCGCGCAAAGGCGATGCGTTCTTGTTCGTAAGTGCCGAGTATCATGGGATTGGCTTTCCCTTGAACCACCGCTGCGAGTTTCCAACCGAGATTGATGGCGTCCCCGATACCGGTGTTCATGCCTTGTCCGCCGGTCGGGCTGTGAAGGTGGCCGGCATCACCCAGGATGAAGATACGTCCTTTGGTGAATTTCTCGCTGACGCGGTTATGGACACGATAGGTCGAAAACCAATTGACCTTGGCTGCGCGCACGCCGATTTTATTTTCAACATAGTCGGTGATTTCGCTGTACTCGACATCGGTGCGTTCGTTGAATTCTTCGGGGACGATGCCGAGTATGCGTTTCGTGTGGGCGTTGCGGACGTTCATATAGAGCATGAAGCCGTCATTGTCCATGTACATGTCCATCTTTTCCATGTCGTCGACCGGCTTCTCGGTTTCGATATCGGCGACAAAGAACAATTGTTTATAGGTACCGCCGGGGAAGTCGAGATCGAGTCCTTTTCGGACCATGCTGCCGGCGCCGTCGCATCCGCATAGATAGGCGAATTCTACTATTTCCACCGGTTCTCCCAGTTGTTGCATGACGGTGTTCACGCCATCTTCTGTGTTTTCAAACGAAATCAACTCAGTGTTCCATTCCACTTCGACGCCGATCTTGCTTAATTCGTCGACGAGGATTTCTTCGTGATCGTCTTGCGGCAAGCTTAAGATAAACGGAAACGGGCTCTGCCCTTTGCCGAGCTCGTGGAATTTCACTTGTGCCCGTACTTTTTTGCCATCGCTGACATCGAGCGACAAAATCGGATGCCCGCGCTTGATGTTGCGTTCGGCGAGGCCAAATTGCTCGTAATGTTCCAAGATGCGCGCATGCACAGCGAGCGCACGGGACGCGGTGCCAGTTCCTGAATTTCGATCGATGATGCGAAACGGCACGCCTTGACGCGCCAGGCTATAGGCCAGAGCCAGGCCAGTGGGGCCCGCTCCGACGATTAAGATTTGTGGGTTCATGATATAGACCTCCTAATGAGTATCACGCCTGTTGATAGATTTGAATTAACGTATCGGGTAAAGCGATAAATTCGCGTATAAAAAAAGTTGAAGCACGTGATACCGAACAAAAAAACCTTGTACAGCTACTATATCCTTAATTGAGGGGTTTCAAGCATGTCCTTTTGCAAGAAACGGTTTTAAACAAGTCCATTTATTGTCTATCCATTGCTATTTACACTGTGTGAACATGGCGACGATGTTTTTCATTCATATAAAGCATGCGGAATGGGTTGAACTGAGAAATGGTTCTTCCTGTTGCTTTATGTAAGGAGGGAGAAAGGTTACAGCAGATAAATACGAGAAAAACGTATACGGTTTCCTCAGAAGGAGACCGCATACGCTCGTTTTTCGTCCCTTGAATAGGTTCTGTTCAGAAATTTTATTTATTAAAATCAAACGTGACGCCGGTCAGTTGTTCTGAAACATCCCAGAGTTTCTGGCGGGTTGCTTCATCATTCACGGCTGGATCCGGTTTCTCTAAAGTCGGATAGCCTCTGCGTTGGCCTTTGCCATCCGGCCCGATGTATTCGCCGCCTGTGATGCCAGATGCCGTCGCGGCATAGACAGTCGGAAGTGCGCCCATAGAGGGTGGCTGCAAATAGCGGTTCATGAGCCCCTTGAAAATGCGGGGCATTTCCCGGCCGCCGATTTTAAACAGATTGGTCGAAGAAATCCCGGGGTGGCAAGCAATGCTCTGTGTCGATAAGCCATGTTGCTTGAGTCGCTTATCGAGCTCTGTTGCGAACATTAAATTCGCCAGTTTGCTTTGGCCATAAAATTTCATGGCTTTATAGCCTTTTGAACCGTCCAGGTTATCAAAGTCAATGGCGGCATTGCGGTGTGCTAGACTGCTGAGTGTCACTACCCGCGAATTCTCGGTGTGAATCAGTAAAGGGAGCAGCAGGCCCGTCAAGGCAAAATGCCCGAGATGGTTGCTGCCGAACTGCAGCTCAAAGCCGTCTTTCGTCTTCGCATAAGGCGGCGTCATCACGCCGGCGTTGTTAATTAGCAAATCGAGCGAGTCGAAGCGGCTGCTGAAGGTTTCGGCAAAATCCCGTACGCTATCCAAATCGGATAAGTCGAGTTTCATGACCTCAATAGGTGCCTTGGGAGATTCTTCTCTAATTTCTTGTTCAGCTGCTTTCCCTTTTTCGAGATCGCGGACAGCCAAGATGACCCGTGCCCCTAACCGAACGAAGGTTTTAGCCGTTTCCAGTCCGAGTCCGCTATTGGCCCCTGTGATAATGGCCGTTTTTCCTGTCATTGTATTAAATTCCACAAGATCAGCTCCTAGTGTGATAGATTCTACTAACATGTACCCTAATGTAGCTTTTGATAATCGGGTGAGAAAATGTCCCTGTGCAAGAAACAATTCTAAACGATTCTGACAATACACGACAATTTATGTGAGATGCATTCTATTCTTTTCCTGAGTTGTTTTTTAGGAGGAGTTTCTCTGTTTATGCAGCTTTATAAATTGTGTATGAATTGTGTGCTGCACAGGGACAATCCTGTTCGGCCTTTTTTTCCGGTTTTCCGCAGACGAACCGGCCCAAATAAGGTAGCATGGGAAGGGCAGTGAATATTTAGACAAAAGGGGAGTCGGAAATTGAAAGCGATTACACGTTTTTCGAACAATTTAATGGAACGTTATTTACCCGATCCGTTCCTATTCGTCATTATCTTGACGGTCGTCGTCTTCGGGTTAGGCCTAGGCTTAACGGATTCGTCGCCTGTTCAGATGGTGGCGTTTTGGGGTGAAGGATTCTGGGCGCTATTGGCATTCTCGATGCAAATGGTGCTTGTGCTTGTCACGGGCTTTGTGCTGGCGAGCAGCCCGATTTTCAAGAAAGGACTCGGGAAGCTTGCGAGTTTTGCCAAGTCGCCAGGCAGTGCCATTCTGTGGGTGACGATTGTGTCTCTCGCGGCAAGTTGGATCAACTGGGGCTTCGGTTTGGTCATCGGGGCTTTGTTCGCGAAAGAATTGGCGAAGCGTGTCGACAATGTCGATTACCGCTTATTGATCGCGAGTGCCTATTCCGGATTTTTAATTTGGCATGCCGGGTTCTCGGGGTCGATCCCGTTATCCATCGCGACAGAAGGCCATCCGTTTGTGGATGCTATTGGCATCATTCCAACATCGGAAACGGTTTTCTCGAGCTATAATTTACTCATCATCGCGGCTTTAGTCATTATCGTGCCATTATTGAACCGTTTGATGATGCCGAAAAAAGAAGACACGGTGACCGTCGATCCAAAGGTGTTGATCGACCCACCGGTTGAAGAACTGCCGTCAAAAAGAGACATGACTCCAGCAGAACGATTGGAGAACAGCTGGATTTTGTCCATGGTGATCGGTGCTTTAGGTATTGCATTTATTGCGTATTATTTCATCAACAACGGTTTTGCGTTAACACTCGATTTGGTCAACTTCATGTTCTTGTTCCTCGGTATCCTGTTCCACGGAACGCCGCGCAAGTATTTGAATGCTGTCCAAGAAGCGGTCAAAGGGGCAGGCGCCATCATTGTCCAGTTCCCGTTTTACGCGGGCATCATGGGCATGATGACAGCATCTGGACTCGCAGCGGTCATTTCAGAAGCTTTCGTCAGCGTTTCGACGGCGGAGACCTTCCCGTTGTTCGCATTTTTAAGTGCCGGGCTCGTGAACTTTTTTGTTCCTTCCGGAGGCGGCCAGTGGGCGGTACAAGCGCCAATTATGCTGGATGCGGCGGAAATGCTTGGCAGTGAACCGGCGAAAGTCGCCATGGCCGTGGCGTGGGGCGATGCCTGGACGAACATGATCCAGCCGTTCTGGGCGCTGCCAGCACTGGCCATCGCCGGACTCAAAGCAAAAGACATCATGGGCTTTTGCGTCATTGTGTTGGTTGTGAGTGGCGTGGTGATTGGATTGGGCTTATTGTTCTTATAATGAAAGAAGACGATCTTGTAAGAGGCAGGGAGTGTGCCTTTTACAGGATCGTTTTTTATTCGTCCCGGTTAATTCCGAACAATGATAAAGGCTAAATAAACGATGTAGATGGCGGCCAAGAGTCCGCCTTCGATTCTCGAAACCGTGTACTTGGTTCTGGAGAGAACCATCAGCAAAATGGTCACGGCGATCATCAGAAAGATGTCCGTAAAGATTTTCGAGTCGACGGTTAACGGGTGAATCACGGCCGAAGTGCCCAATACAAAGAAGATGTTGAAGATATTGCTGCCGATGATATTCCCTAAAGCGATGTCGACTTGTTTTTTCAAAGCGGCCGTTATGGAAGTGACCAGCTCGGGAAGGGACGTGCCGACCGCTACGATCATCAAGCCTACCAAGGTTTCGCTCATCCCGAGTGAAAGGGCGATCTGGACACTATTTTCGACCACGAGGCTACCGCCGAAAATGATGCCGGCAAGCCCGCCAATCGTTAACAGCGAATTTTTCAGCCAGTTTTTGTTCGCGGTGTCAGCGTGCGTGTCTTCGCTATTCCGGCGGTCTTTACGTGCCACTTCGAAGATATAATAAAGAAAGATGGCAAAGAACAGCAACAGCACAATGCCTTCAGTTCTCGTGATGAGGTTGCTGTCCAAGGATTGGAGCTGCTGGTCGCTGATCAAGACGAGCAATGCCACGGCGCTGAGCAAGGCGAACGGGATCTCTTTACGAATCGTGTCGCTCTGGACCATCAACGGGAAAACGAGCGCAGTGACTCCTAAGATGAGCGTGATGTTGAAGATATTGCTGCCGACGACGTTCCCAATCGCGACTTCACTGCTTCCTTCAAAGGCCGCAATAAAGCTGACGGAAGCTTCCGGCGCGCTTGTGCCGAAAGCGACGACGGTCAAGCCGATCAATAACGGCGAGACTCTCAAACTTTGCGCTATTTTTGACGCTCCTTCTACAAAAAAGTCGGCGCCTTTGATTAACAGCGCGAAGCCGACCAATAATAAAACGTAAGTCATCAGGCATCACTTCCTTCCTGTTTTTCTGTTTCTATGACTTGATCCTTTCTATGACCATACCCTTTAAACGAGTTTAAAACCAATGAAAGTCGACACCTTTTAGCGGGATGATGTTGGAAATAAAGGATCCAATACGCTGTCTTTTATTAGTTTAAATGGATGGGAGGATTGAGCCGTTCCGGAGAAATAAAATTTAAACAAGGAGCAAGCAGAACTGCGTGATAGAATAACAGGTAGTGGAACAGCAAAATAAACGGAGTTGCCTTGTCTAATCGGAAGTGCAGCATTCATAAATGATAGATGAGTTGAAAGGATGGATAGCAAAATGAACAAAATGGTCGAACAGAAAATGAACGAAATGACAGAGGTCTTTAACAGCCTGCCGAATTGCCGGGTTGAAACGAGTGAGGACGGACGGATATTGATCTTGAGCGATAACCCGGTTCCTTGGAGTGACGTGATTGAGAAGAGGGACGCGCACTCGGAATATAAAATCGGATCCATCACGCCTCATAAAGCGGCGCTCGGCCTCTATATCGATTTCCCGCATAATCTATTGGATATCGACCGAGTGGAAGACATCGTCGATCCCGAGATCACTTTGACGTATTATGAGCCAGGCACCAAGACTTCAACTGCGAAAAGCTGGTGGCGGTTCCGATCGGACGAGAAATTCGACAGCCTCCATATGGTTTTGAGAAAGACCGAGCTGGAGTTATATGATTTCACGAGGGACGACTGGGTTGGCTTGATGGAGGAGATTACGGCTATTCATGAGTGATTGATAGCTTAGCTGAATGGCAAAAAAATTCGTAACAAAAGCGAAACTAGCATCCTGAGCAAAAAACAGTTTTAAACGATTTTCTTAATTGGAATCAATTGAACATATAAGAACACCAATCCCAAGTATGCAACGTTCTTGGAATCGGTGTTCTTTTTTATACAGAAGGCGGAAGTATCCCAAGTTTTGCCACTCCATGGGAACATGTTCATAACACGTTTATAAAGGAAACGCCTATACAAAGTCTCTTTCAATGGATTGTATAGATTTCCCTGTGTTCTTTGAGACAAACTTATGAATTTCCTTTAAGTTATCTTCCTTAATTAACTTTTTGTACGCATTAAGTTTTCGGTCATAGCCCTCAAAATAGTTGCTGATAGTAGTGGGGCTATTAAATAGAAGTAGATACTCTTGATAATCCATTATTTTTATTTTATCTTCGATTTGAAGCAATATCTTTTCCCAATCGTCTCTCCGTTTAGAATGGAGCGGTTTTTTGAGTACTAGTTCTTCTTTTTCTTCATTTTCAATTTGTGTAATGAAAGACTCGATTTCATTTTTATAGTTACTCAGTTGTAGTCTGTTTTGGTCGGATAACGTAGCTAGTATACTATTTTTAAATTCAGAATATCTTTTTTTCCTATAATGCTCTTTTTCAGCTGGATTATTCTTTCCATTATCGTAAGCTATCTTTATTTTTGCTGCGGCTGCGCCAACAAGAGGGGCAAATTTTATAATATTATCTTTGTTCTCTTTTACAAATTCAACTGCTTTAGGACCATGTTTTTTAGCGCCATTAACTATTAGCTTACCTGGTATTTTAGCCATTCCATACACCCGCTTCATTCTAGTTTTTTCTTGTAAACTGATGTTTCATTGTAAAACGAATTTCGAAAGATCCTGCCGAGATATTAGGAAGCATTCCGGAACTAACTTCAAAGTAATATTCTATAATAAATTCATGTAGTTATTAATATGATAAATGGAAAAAGGGAAACCATTTCTTATTCTGAAGAAACTGTAATATCCCCATATTTAAAGACTTCGTTTTCTTCCACATCTAATTTACTGGTCCATCTTAAACCTGATACTTCAGGAAGTAATGCCCTGTAATGACCCCAATTTAAGACATGTATATCTTGTATCTCTTTATCAGGAAAAGATGCAATGCTCTTGGAATTATACGCAGGCTTATGAGTGTAAATAAGCAGTCGCTCAGCTAAGTCGATATAAGTAGACCATATATCTTCAGTTAAAGGTTGAGTTCCATGGAGTCTTCCTATGTAAATTTTGTGATTATTTGAATCATTAGTATAAAGCCAATCTTCTTGTGATATTCTTTTGCCTAAAGTTTGATAATCTGCTTTACCTATATATAGCAGAACATCGTTTCCGTAAACAGGATGTCTTCCGTATACCTGATAGATCCCGTAATCTATATCTTCGTTCATAAGCTTAGAGAGCTCTGATAGTTTATATGAACCTTCCCACTGGATTTGTATTAATATCACTGGATTGATGGTCATTGAAAAGACTCCTTTGTGCGAAAGTTTATTTTTCTCGAAATTAATTTATTAGATCTATATATAGAAGTAACTAAATGAATTTGCGACTTTCTTCAATTTGCGTGCACTCCATTACTGAAGATGTGAAATAGTGGATTTGTTCGAGTATATTGATGGATATAGTTCGCTCTTTCAATTATTATTCAAAAATTCTTTAGTCTTTTGTTGTTCGCTTAAATAAATGTGCATTAAAGAATCAATAGCTACGAAGGTAACAAAAACTTCTTTAATAACATTCATCATTTGAGTAGGGAATAAAGTAAAGTTAACATTGGAAAAAGAAAGGAAATTATAGGAAATATAAATAAATATCATAAAAATATAAGTAAGTATCCTTGTGAAGTCTTTATTTGTATATTTGATTAGAGAGTTCTTAAATAATTTTGTCTCAAAAGTCAAAATGATGAACTTCATTATATTATTGCTTTTATATGCGAAGAAAAGAACCGATAATAAGCTTAGAATATAAACAATTCCTTGACTATACTGCATGAAAATAGGGTGAGCTTCTTTAAAACTGAGAAACAAGACAGAGGGTATAAGGTATATACCTAGAAACATTAGAATTGTTAATATAGGTGCACTAATATAATGAAAATAAATAAAACCAATAGCAGGGATAGATAAAATTTTTGTGTATATAAATGCAGCTACTTTGTTTCGTTCAAATATTTCATTAAGAAGAAAACCAGCTCCAATAAAGGTTAAAAAATAACCTATCCATATCTCTATAATAAAAATAAGTAGGATGTCATCAGCTATTATTGAATGATTAAAAAATAAATAACCCATAGCTATGAAAAAAAATCCGACAATCTTTCCAACTACTTTATTGAAAATCAACATATCACTTCCTAAAAAACTTAATGAAAAACATTATTCAACATACAAGACTAGCCGTTCCAAGCCAGCACCTTAAAATGTCTTGTTGTCGTTTTTTATAAATATCACTTCTACAGGAGCAGCTTTAAAAATTCATTTACTTTCCAGTTCATTTCTTTATCGCTTCAGTCAAAATATCTGGCTCTCATTCCGAACGGTATCTTTACATGTATTATATAAAATATACGGACAAAAAAGGTTTTGGTTTCAGCTATCGTAGCTCAAGATGGCAGTTCCAGAAACACTAATATATGGTTTTGAGAAAAACCGAGCTGGAGCTGTATGATTTCAAGAGAGACGACTGGGTCGGGTTAATGGAAGAGATCACGGCCGTTCATAATTGATGAGCAAGCCAGTCATATGACGGAACTGCAATAGCTTTTCTTCAAACACATAATAGATTTTCACACTTGCTGAATCAATCCGGCAGGTGTTTTTTTATAGTCCCGCACTCAACAAACGGCCTGAAAGAGTGAGGGAAAGTATGCTGTATCCTTTACGTCTAATGGGTTAGTTAACTAGGCAGTAAAAAGAAATTTTGTATAGGGAATGAAGTATATTTGCCCCTAATTGCTTCAATATTTTTGGCATTAATTGGCATCGATCGTTTTATTAAAAAGAATGAAGACGCGTCTGAGTATATAGTATCACCTCCTGTGGTATAGAATAGGAAGAAACTAATCTACTGAAAGCATCGGGGGATGAAAAATGAACAAGTTTATTGAGTTCAGAAATCGTGTTTATGACAATGAAAGTAATTATAATTATCCTCTCCAATTTTTAGATGAGTACTTAAATAACAGCAAAGCGATAAACTCCGATGAACAAAGAGTGGTCGAGCAAATTCGAACGATCAAGCAACTGGAGCTGAACAAGCAGCTAGGTGAAAAGGAAATAGATGCATTATTCTCGTTTTTGGGAGAGCATCTAACGACAGACCGCTTTATCGTAGATGTGGTTTTACATTTATTCAATGATGACAACAAGCAACTAGTGGAGAGAAAAATAAAAGACGTACTGGCAGACCAACAATCCGATAGCCAAAAGCTTTATCATGTTTTGGACCTTTGCATTGAATGTGATTTGGATATGTTAAGTGATAACGACATCTTAGTGATGCTCGAGAAATACGAAGTGGATTTAGAGATCGTTTCTATCGTACTGGACTATATCGATCGTTTTAACAAACAGGGATTTAAAGATGCTATCTACAAATTATTGGCCTCGGATTACCCGGAGAGCATAAAGATACAGGGAATCAATGTATTAATGAATTTGTATCCAACAGAAGCTGTTGATCAATCCTTTGTGAAGAACAGTATAAGAACTGAGAATAATAAAGTGTTTGTGGATAGCTATATGGATTTTCTCAAAACAGATTTTAATTTCGACAAGCAAGGCGTTTCCATTTTGCAGTCGATGTTTTATGGGGATTTTGAAGATAGCGGGAAAGGGAACAATGGAGGCTTAGCCGTCTTATTAAAATCTTTGGGTGAAGAGGTATCGAAAGATGATCGGATCTCTTATGTGTTTACGATTACAATCACTCAAGAATCAACTAAGCCCTTTATTAGCTTCCATGGCGATAAACACGTATTTATCCGGTTGCCGATCTATTTGGATCAATCTCGATCAGACAAGTTCATCAAAAGAGAGTTGTTTATCAAACGGCAGATAGCCAATTATTTAAAACGCTCAAACATACAGCCCGATGTCTTCCATATCCGTTTTTTGGACAACGCGTCTAAAGCGGTTGCCCATCTATCTAAAGAATTAAATAGCAAACTGGTCTTTACCCTAACGCCAGACCCGCACCGCAACATGTTTGAAGGATCGGGGCAGATAAAAGAACTTGAGTTTAACGAGCTTATTGAAAAACTGAACAAGATCAAAATAGGGGACGAATTAATCCACACAAGCGATGGAATCGTCGGCATCGGGAATGGAGACGTGAAAACGGAACTTGCGGTCTATTTCCCCCAATTTAAAGATGACGATGTAAACGGGAAAATCAAAATGATCGGCGAAGGCATCCAAACAGGCCAGCCAATTGATGTAGAAGACGTCGCTGCCCATTCAAATCGCCAAATTGAATGGAGTGAAGCAAATGAAGGTTTCTTTGAAAAACCTGTTATCTTAAACGTCGGGAGATTGGCCGTGTTAAAAGGGCAGATGGAACTGTTAAAAGCGTGGGCAAACTCCAAGCTTTCGGACACCCATAATCTGCTCATCATCGGTGGAGACTTAGAGCGGCCGAGTAAAGAAGAAGAAATGGTGATGGAGTTTTTCGAGGATTTCTTACAACAGCATCCCGAGTTCAAAGGCAGGTTCATCCATAAAGGGGCCATGTCAAATTTGGATATACGATCGCTTGAACGGAAGATCATTAAGAAAGACTTTGACTATCCCCATATCTATCTGTGCTCCAGTGTCAAAGAAGAGTTTGGCATCGCTATTTTAGAAGCGATGTCGATCGGATTCCTAACCCTGGGCCCGATCAAAGGCGGAGTGAAAAGTTATATGAAGAACGGCGAAAATGGATTTTTGATCGACACGAGCAACTGGGAAACGATTGCGAAAGAAACGGAAAGCCATCTGTATGATTCTGCGGTCGATCAAGAGGCAGTTCGAAAAATCCAAGCTGCAGGAAAAAAAACAGTAGAAGAAAACTTTTCGATTCAAAACATCTCCAATGAGTTTGCATCATTTTACGTGTCTGTAAAAGGAGAAAATGAAAATGAAGTATAAAAAAATCTTTGTGATCAGCCCACCTTTTTATTCGCATTTTAACCCGTTACTCGTGTTAGCCAAAAGTTTTCAAGATCATGGTGCAGAAGTGACAGTTGGCTGCAGTATCGAATTTAAGGACAAAATCTTGAAGGAGAATTTGAACTTTTACGAAATAGATATTAATTCAAATAAAAATACAGGGAAAGGTGAACACGCATTACAACCGGATACGGAGAGACTAAGATTGGAAGAATTTTTTGAATCGACCAAAAAAGGGGCAGCCGAAACACTGATCACACAGTCCCGCCACCGAAAGGCCGATATGCTTTATAATCCGCAAGAGCTGATCGACAAGATCAAGTTCATAGATGATTCCATGGATGTCGATCTCTATGTGGTCGATATATTGTCGTACTCGGTTACGCTTAGCTTGTATTCTTTAGGGTTGCCTTTTGTGACATTTTGTCCGCCTCATCCGAATACCATTCCAAGAGATGGACGGTATTTTAATGTGCCGAAAAGCTGGCCTGAGGCGATCACGGTCGAGGAAGAAGATTTGAGGATGTTAAAGCAAGTTTCCACCCAAACACAACGGGAATTTACGGAAGTCTTCAACAACATTATCAGTGAAAATAAGTCGGTTAAAAAAATCAGCAATGCGTTTAGCTTAGTTTCTGAAATCGCGGTGATCTACAACTATTTTGATTTCAACAACATTGAAGAAACTGACGAGAACCCAAAGGAATTATTCATAGGGAATTCATTCGAGGCGGTTGCCTTAGATGAAGAGTGGATGAAACGAATAGCAACCAACGAAAAGAAAATCATGATCAGTTTAGGGACTTTTTTATCGAACAGAAAAGACGTGCTGGAAAAACTCATCCTGTCGGCCAGAGAAAGTCATCCTGACGCGCTGTTGATCGTTTCGGCAGGCAGCCATGCGGAGGAACTTAAAAAATATAGCTCGCACAATACAATCATCGAAGGTTTTATTCCTCAAGTAGCGCTTATGCAATATGTAGACACCGTCCTCTTTCACGGTGGATGCAATACCTTGACAGAAGCGATGTACCACGGGAAAGAGATGGTCATCCTGCCATTCTCCAGCGATCAGTTTAATATTGCTTATGATATTGAAAAGCATAATTTAGGACGCGTGCTGGATCCGAATAATTTCAGCCAAGTAGAATTAGCAAAAGCATTGACTGAGCTAGAAGAGACCTCCAAAGACAATTTACGCTATTGGCGAAACGTCTCAAGAGAAAGAGGCGCAGATTATGCAGTGAAGAAAATATTGGAGATCGAATAACATACAAATATATAGGCTGACTAGTGAGTCGACATTCCGCAAAACAGCTGCGCTTTCCGCGGGTTCAGCGCTTCGTCCGCGGAAAGCGTTCGCATGGAGCGCAGAGTCCTATTTATCGAAGATGATAAGGTGGATTAATAACTGAATAAAATTGAAAAGAGGTGTTTTATGAAGGAAACAGTTGAAGCAGACACAAAGGTGAAGAATACGAGTAAATACGATGTGGATGGGGTCCCGCCATTAAAAGAAGCAATTCCTTTAGGGCTGCAGCATATCTTTGCGATGTTTTTAGGAAACGTGGCGGTCCCGATTATCATTGCGGGTGCGGTCGGCATCACCGGAGCGGATTTAACGATCTTAATTCAAAGTGCCATGGTGATGGCTGGGATTGCGACGATCATCCAATGTTACCCAATATGGATGGTCGGGGCACGGCTGCCGGTCGTGATGGGGACAAGTTTCGGATTTCTGCCGACCAATCTCGTCATCGCCAGTTCCTACGGCATAGGCGGATTATTGGGCGCCAGCTTGATCGGCGGTTTGTTTGGCGGCGCTTTAGGATTCTTCATCAAGAAAGTAAGGCGATTCTTTCCGAAAATCGTCACCGGTACAGTTGTTCTGACGATCGGTTTGTCTTTGTTGCCGACAGGTATTGTCTCGATGGCTGGAGGCAGTGGGTCCGAAAGTTTTGGCTCAGCTAAAAACTGGCTAGTGGCTTTACTGGTATTGGCCATTGTGCTGTTTCTCAATCGATATGCAACGGGAATGGCGAAAACTTCCTCTATTTTAATTGGCATTATTATTGGATATTTGGTGGCTTTGCCACTGGGGATGGTCGAATTTACGGCCATGAGAGAAGCGAGCTGGTTTTCCGTTCCGCAACCGTTTTATTTTCCAATAGAATTTTACTGGGGAGCCATCCTCCCTATGATGATTATGTTTATCGTGACATCTGTTGAGACTGTTGGAGATGTGACCGCCATGACGACTGGGGGAGCCGGGAGAGAACCGACAGAAAAGGAGCTTTCCGGTTCCGTTATAGCTAATGGTTTTACGTCTTCTCTGGGAGCGATTTTCAACTCGCTGCCCAACACGTCTTTTAGCCAAAATGTAGGGATGATCGCATTTACCAAAGTCATGAGCCGTTATGTCGTAGCTGTTGGCGCCGGGTTCTTAATCTTGGCTGGACTCATTCCTAAGGTTGGCGCATTGATTTCGACCATGCCGCCAGCCGTCATTGGCGGGGCCACGGTCATTATCTTTTCTCAAATTACCTTAACGGGTATCGCGATATTGACTTCCGAGCCTTTAAATGAAAGAGCCAAGATTATCATTGGCTTGTCTTTGGTCTTTGGGATCGGCTTAAGTCAAGTACCCGATGCGATGAATGGGTTTCCGGAAGTTATCAAGTTATTATTCGGTGGGTCCGGCATCACCATCGCCTGTTTTGTGGCGATCGCATTGAACTTGATCATTCCAGAGGAGTCAACGAAAGAAACCGCATAGACGAAATCACGCTCAGCAACAATAACGCAAAGAAAAGGCCGTATCCGGCAAGCTAAATGCTTAGCGGATACGGTTTTTGTCTGTTCAATTTGGTGTTATTGCTAAAAAAAACAGTCCTCCTTCAAAAAGGAGGGCTGTGCCTAGTGTGATCGGCCTGTTCCAAATGCCTATCTCTTTTGCCTCGGTTCAGAATTTTTTAAAGGATCCTATTGGCCAGCGATAAAAAATTAAGAAGCAGAGGCATTTTTCTTCGGTTTAACGGGCTTGCCTTTTTGTGCAGCTTTTTTGTCCTTCTGCAAAGAGTAGATTTTGGCAAGCGCTACCGACCCGCTTAACAGGAATCCCATCAAAGCAGAAACCAGGATGACCAGGATAAGTGGCCAATCCGCAGTGCCGAAAACGAAATTGACAGGCACGGTGTCCACATTGACCACTGCGAAAATGGTAATCAAGACGGCGAACACAAACGCGAGCAACACGAGCGACTGAAGTTTCATATGCGTACCCTCCTTTTAAAATTAATGTGGTGAAAAGGAACAGGATTTCGTAGGTTATGTAATGTTCCGCACTTCGTGGGTGGCGGAAAAGGTGTTCAGCGCATATGAAACTGGTTGGCTCGCTGTTATGAGGAGGTGCTGCGACAGGATTGTTCTACTAAAATATAGCTGTATTGTACACCTTTATTTCTATTAAATCATCAAAAAGGTACTATTTTTTAATGATATAAAAGGTGTTGCTTACTTGATGATTCCACAGGCTCTTTTTGAAATTCACCAAAAAGAATTCAGCAGAATCAGTCTGCAGAAACGAAATGGATGGATTCTGTCTTTTCACATGGAGTTAACTATTCATCATGTAAACAGCCATAACTTTATTTCAGCTGGTGAACAGTCTTAAGGAGACTCGAAAGCTTCTTTCTATCCTTTATGGCAATTTCTTTAGTAAAATATGAAATACCAAAGAAATGAGGCATAGTTAATGGAATATATTTATCTCTTGATTGCGGCAATCGTAGTGATATTAGTGGGCGTCTTTATTTATTTCAGGAAAAATAAAGAAGTACCTGTTCAAATAGAAGAAACACCTAGTGAAAGTGTGGAAGAAGAGATAGAAGTTGAGGAACCCGAGCCGGAAGACGACGACAGCCATTTGAACCCGGTCGTGACGGAAGTGGAAGACGCGGAACTCGTTAAGAGCGGCTACAGGCAGATCGAGATCCCTGCTAATATGATTCCTGTTATCGCGGAGGCCTTGAAAGACGGAGCGATGATTTTCCATCAAAGCCGGACGTTTCGCGTGCAGTTCAGCCCGGAAGTGGTGAAAGGCTTGAAGGATAAGAGCATGACGCTCATTGAGAGGGTCAACGGAAAGGGCTATATGCCGGCGGTGAAAAAAGATGGCGTGAAAGGGATATACGAGCAAGCGGTCTTGGTGAGACGAGTGAACCCTGGGCTCTTGGCCCATGCCAGCATGAGCCTGTTGACGACGGTGGTCGGCCAGCAGCAACTCATGGAAATCCAAAGTTCCTTAAAGAGCATGGAGAAAAAACTCGAGACGCTCATCCAACACCGCGAACACGATTTTGCAGGGAAGATTGACGCGCGCTTCGGCTATTTCAAGGAAGTCATCGAACGCTTCCGGAGAAACGGTGTCACACTCGGCGGCGTGGAAGACGCGGAAATCGAAGGCTTTTACACGGCGACGCTGCAGGATTTGAAAGTGCTGACGAAAGATTTGAAAGCAATCGTCGCGAGTGTCGAAGGTTTGAAAGAGCACGAAACGTTGCGGAAATGGGGAGAAGGCCCGGTGAAAAAGGAGTACGAGCAACTCATCAGGCGCTTTAACGCCAAGCAGGAATTACTGTTGTTGAATGTGCAGTTTATCCAGGAATGCTACGAGCCGTATCTGCGGACCATCCGGAATTACGGGGAAGCCGACGTGAAATCGCAAACTTTGGCCGAGATCGTAGCGGAGAATCATGCATTGATCCAAAGCATTGAAGAGAAAGTGAAAAGCATCGAAGAAAACTATAAAGTGAAGATTAACTTCGGCCTGAAATCCTTAAAGTACCGCAACTTGGAAAGCTTGAAAGAACTGGCGCCTGTGAAGATTAATGAGCAACAAGCTTCGGAGCAAGAGGTACCTTCTGAAGTGTTGGTTGAAGTGACAGAAGATGATAAGGCGTATGCGTATGTGCCGCGGTCCCTGTGCACCACACAATTCTGCGGATAAGAACCTTGCTGTAGAGGATTTTGTGTAACGTGATGCCCCTGTGCAAGACACAATTCAGGAGAAATGAATAGTACCGAAAACCACCCTCTACCGGAGTAACGGCAAATGCCGCTCGCTCGGTAGAGGATATTTTTTATACATCAAATCCAGTGAGATTCTAAATTTGGTGTGTTACGTTTTCGAGTGGCTTGCTTATAGGAATGCAGGAATTCGATTGTGTGTACTTCACGGAATGACTGCCCATGTGACCTCTAATTTTTCACATAATGAGGCCTCGATTTCGTGCGTAAAAAAGTGGGATTCCGACCCTCTCCGAATCTTTAACTCAGATTTTCCATTGACATTTCTCCTTGCATATTTATAATTGACTGTGATAATCATTTTCAATTAGAGGTTTGTAGTGTATTTTCAGGAAGAGCGAAAGACAGTAGCTGTATATGCAAGTCGCCATTGCGATGTCGAGGGTATACCTAAAAACAAACAAAAGCTTCCTGCATAGGCAAGTGATACTAACGAGTGAAAGGAAGTAAACAATGAAAAATATCGAAAAATATAGAAATGCATTTATAGAAGCGTTGGAATTGGACGAAAATGAGACCTTGGAAGAGTTAGCGTTGGGCGAGTCAAGCGAATGGGATTCACTTGGCCATATGATTCTGATTTCTACGTTGGAAGAGGCTTTTGATGTTTCAATAGATGCGGATGTGATGACTGAATTCGATTCTTATCAAACCGGAATCGATTTATTGACCCGCTTAGGAGTAGACTTCGCCAATGAATAGCTTCAAAAAAATCGAGCAGTTCGGGAACCGTTCAGCTATATATGCGGAACGGGAATATTCTTATGCCGAAATGGCGGAAATTGCTGATGCGATCTGCGCTCAAGTAGGGGAAAGAACGCTCGTTTTTTGTTTGTGTTCAAATAATAAAGAGTCTTTATTTGGCTACGTGGGCTTTATTCGAGGCGGTGTTGTGCCGGTCCTGTTGGATGCCTCTATCCAGGCCGAGCGGCTGCAAAGGCTGATTGCCCTTTATAAGCCTGCATACATATGGGCGGAGAGTGAAAACCAGCACCTCTCCAACGCAATGGATCATTCGTTTGTGTATGGGGATTATGCTTTATTCAAAAATCCGGAAAGTTTCCAACAGGAGCTTGATGAACATCTTGCGCTGCTTTTGACTACTTCCGGAAGTACCGGCAGCCCCAAATTTGTCCGTTTGAGTTATGGAAATATTTTCAACAACGCTGAATCGATAGCGGAGTATCTTGACATCGAGCCAGACGATAAACCGATCACCACGCTGCCGATGAATTATTCTTACGGCCTGTCGATCATCAATAGCCATTTCATCAGAGGGGCGACGGTCATTGCAACGGATGCCTCCATCTTGAAAAAAGAATTCTGGGATTTGTGCAAAGAGCAACTCGCCACCACTTTTGGGGGCGTTCCGTTCGTCTACGAGATGCTTGATCGGCTGAAGTTTGAAGCGTTTGATCTGCCAAGTTTAAAAACATTGACGCAAGCAGGCGGGAAATTAAACCCGGAGTTGGCGTCCAAGTTTGCGGAAGTATGCAATGAAAAAGGGATACGTTTTTTCACCATGTACGGCCAAACGGAAGCGACGGCACGGATGAGTTATGTACCTTATGAAAAAAACCAGGCCAAAGCCGGAAGCATCGGAATTGCCATCCCGGGTGGAGAACTGATGCTCCAAGATGAAGAGGGCAACAAGATTACAGCGCCCCATGTAAACGGCGAGTTGGTCTATAAAGGGGCGAATGTTTCGTTAGGGTATGCGGAGTCGCTAGCGGATCTTTCGAAAACAGATGACAATGGCGGCGTGCTGCACACAGGCGATCTGGCTTATGTGGACGAGGACGGGTATTTCTATATAACCGGGCGCATCAAACGGATCATTAAAGTTGCCGGAAACCGTATCAGCCTGGATGAAGTGGAAGCGCTTCTAAGCGAGCATGGCCATGACTGCATCTGCAGTGGGAAAGATGACCGAATGCATGTGTACACATTAAAGGAAGACCGTGTTCAAATTAAAAAAATAATAAAGGAAAAATTAAACTTAAAGGGCGTTGAGGTGACGAAGATTCAGGAAATCCCGCGTAACCAGTTTGGGAAAATACTTTATGCCGAGTTGCCTGAAGGATGATCACCTGACCCGTCACAGGAGAGGATGCATGGGACACCATTTTAAAGGCGGAAACAGGGTGTATTCAAGGCACTTGTGTCTCTCGTTTATGAAAAATCTTAAGTTTATTTTGATCAGGTGATTGGATGACGTTTATCTCAATTGAGTTTCTCTTATTTTTTGCCGTAATTGTTTTCACTTATTATTCCATCCCGCATCGTTGGCGGTGGATTCTTTTACTGGCAGCCAGTTACAGTTTTTACGCGAGTTTGAATAGCTATTTTGTCCTGCTGTTGCTTGCAAGCACGGCGTTCTCTTA
Source organism: Planococcus sp. CP5-4_YE (assembly GCF_019042655.1). Lineage (GTDB taxonomy): Bacteria > Bacillota > Bacilli > Bacillales_A > Planococcaceae > Planococcus. The sequence continues at coordinate 100,975 of NZ_JAHPZO010000007.1, read as the reverse complement.
TGTGACGGGAATTATCATTGAAAAACAGGAGACCAAACAGCAGAAGAAACGGGTCATGCTGGCCGGCATTTGCGTATTATTGTTTATTCTCGGATGGTTTAAATATTTTAATTTCGTCAATGACTCGGTCCGGGCCATTGCCATCTACATGAATTGGAATTATGGCGTCCCTTATCAGGAAATCGTGATGCCAATAGCTATTTCTTTCTATACTTTCCAGGCCGTCAGTTACCTGGTGGACATCTATAAAGGAAAGCTCAAGGCGGAACGGCATTACGGTTATTTCTCCATCTATTTTGCCTTTTTCCCGCAATTGGTGGCAGGCCCGATTGAACGCGCCAAGAAATTGCTTCCCCAATTCAAAGTGGAACAGACATTGAAATATGAAAATCTAAGCTATGGAATGAAGCGGATCGCTTGGGGATTTTTTAAGAAAACCTTGATTGCGGATCGGCTGGCGCCGATTGTTGCCAGTGTTTACAACAGTCCTGATGCGACCGGTTCCGAAATTGTGCTGGCGACGATCCTGTTTTCGATCCAATTATACGCCGATTTTTCGGCACTCAGTGACATCGCTATCGGCTGTGCACGAATTTTGGGAATCAAATTGACGGAAAACTTTAAGCAGCCGCATTTTGCCGTTTCGATCGGGGATTTCTGGAATAGATGGCATATTACGCTTTCCACATGGCTTCGCGACTATATCTTTATCCCCCTAAGCAAAGGGAAAAAGAAGAGAAGTGAAATTTACCTGGTCATTGTGATTACTTTTTTAGTAAGCGGCATTTGGCACGGAGCCGCTTGGACTTTTGTATTGTGGGGCTTGATTCATGGATTCTACCGTGTTTTTGGAGATCATACAAAGCATGTTCGCGGGAAAATGGCGTCGTTTACGCGGCTGGATCAGAGTCCGTCCTTGCATAAATGGGTAAAAATCGCCATCACATTCTTGCTGGTTTGCTTTTCCCGGGTTTTCTTCCGCTCGAATAGCGTGGCCGAAGCATTTGAAAATGCACAGCTTTTCCTGACGCCATACTCGTGGAGGCCAGCTGGACTGATCGATGCGCTTCAACTGTTCTCGTTGCTGGATTTAATGATCTTCAGTTTCTTCTTTGTTATTGTTCAATTGTTCCACTATATCGAGAGAAAAAACACTTCGACCTGGGACTGGCTGTCGCAACGCCCGGCGTTCACCCGCTATGCCGTATATGTGTTGATCGTTGTCTCTGTCCTTATATTCGGTGCTACAGGCCAAGGGTTCGTGTACGGCGGATTCTGATCCAGCCACGCCACAAAGCACCAAGTGGCCAGCCCGTTTGGAGTCTGTATTCCCTTATTCATTTTAAAACGACTCTATCGATCGCATGTATATAGAAATTCGGCTTGCGAGCCAATCCATATTCACCCGCTATGCCGTATATGTGTTGATCGTTGTCTCTGTCCTTATATTCGGTGCTACAGGCCAAGGGTTCGTGTACGGCGGATTCTGATCCAGCCGCGCCACAAAGCACCAAGTGGCCAGCCCGTTTGGAGTCTGTATTCCCTTATTCATTTTAAAACGACTCTATCGATCGCATGTATATAGAAATTCGGCTTGCGAGCCAATCCATAAATTGAAAAAGAACTACTGTATCGAGAGGATTTGCCGTGAAACGTTTATTCATTAAATTAGCAATTATCATGACTGTGGCTTTGCTCGTGTTTATACCCGCCAATAATCTTGTGAAGCATTCCCGGAGTTACAATATCAATGAGGACATATTGGCGTTCAAGAAAGATCCGCATCCGGTTGACATCATCAATCTGGGTGCGTCTCATTCCATGTATGGGTATTATTTTAAGCCGACGGGGCTGACTCATCTGGACTTGGCACTGCCTTCCCAGACAATTCAATACGATTTCAAATTGCTGAAAGAGTATGGCAAGTACCTGAAACCGGATGGTGTCGTCCTTATATCGATTTCGCAAATCACGTTCGCAAATGCTGAAATTGAGAACGTAGAAAATTATTATGAAATTCTGGACCATTCCCAAATTGAGCCGTTTCGGTTAACGGATTATTACAGATACTTGTACTTTCCTGGGACACAAAGCGAAAGTTTTACTTCTGCGCTGTCGAGTGAAATGAAAGAACTCAAATGGGATTCCCATCAATCCTGGGCAAATGACGGAAAAAACTATGCGGCCAGAAAGTACGATTATGTGGAAGAGTTGTACAGAGCAGCAGAAGAAGAAAATTACTTCGAACAAAATTTGGAGCAATTAAAAGAACTGCTGGATTATTGTCAGGAGAACGGCTACCAAGCAGTAATGACGATGGAGCCGGTGCATCAGACGTACGAAACATATTTCGATAAAGCAAAGATGGACAAGTATGTTTTTCAGTACTTAGATACTTTGGAAACAGATGTCCCTTTTCTAAACCATATGAACGATCCACGATTCGCGGACAATAAAGACTATTTTATCGACTCCGACCATTTAAACAGTGAGGGAAGAAAAAAGTATTCCTGGATCATTTATGAGGAGCTCAAGGAATTAGGCTATTTTTAAAAGAAGACTTTCTCGCGTTCGAGTAAACCGTGAGAAGAGTCTTCTTTTTTCTATTCATTTGAAGCCATTGATGCTTTCAAAAACACAATGTTTTCATGAGGGCTGAGGCAGGTAAGGATAAGGAAAGACAGTTTTAGATACTTCGGCAAGGGGGAGTTTGTTGAACAGGCAATTTTTCCAGAACGGCTTGCATGGAAAAGACGCAAACGTCGATACGGCAATTGTTTTTAATGGTGTGGATTGGCAGCAGGCAGGAAAGAAACCGGCGGGGTTCCCCCATACGGTTTGGGAGTTATTGTTTCATATGAATTATTGGCAAGATTACATGCTGGATCGGTTAACTGGCAAAATATCCACAAGCCAGAATGCGGATGAAGAATCCTGGCCGGCTATACCGTCGCCTGAGAGTGAAGACGAATGGAATTCAGCTGTGGCGCATTTCCTGCAAGGGATCCAAAAAGCCGAACAGCAGGCGGGGAGAGACTTGTCGGAAAAAGTGGTGGAAGGAAAGGAAGAGACCCGGGCTGACTGCCTGCAGACAATCGTCTTGCATAACACATATCATGCGGGACAAGTGGTGTTTGCGCGGAAATTCCTCGGTGACTGGCCGCCTCCGACTGATGGCGGCAGCTGAATCGTTTCGTTAAAGATACCTCTAACGCGAGAAGAAATGATTTTATAAGAAAATATAGCTTTAATACCCATTATGAAGCACTGGCTGCGTTTGTAGATTCAAAGCTAATGCCAATGAAAACACCCTCTGCTGAGCGCCCGGCATTTGTATGCTGGCGTTTTAGTAGAGGGTGTTTTTTCGTGTCTATGAAGTTTAGTACGATTTCAAATCTGGTGCGATCCGTTTCTGCGTTGCTTGCTCGTAAGAATAAGCCAGTTCAATCAAACGCGCTTCGCTGAATGCCTGGGCGCTGAACGTTACGCCAACCGGGTGGCCGTCTTTCGTGTAACCAGCCGGTACCGTAATGGATGGATACCCCGCTCGTGCTGGTTTCGCTGCGCCGCGGTTGTTTTGGAATAACAATGCGTCGAGTTGATGTTCTTTCATGACAAGATCGATGCCTTCAGTCGTGGAAGAACGCCAGTCGATTTCGCGATGCTCCAAGTATGTTGCATCGTTTGGATCGTCGCTTAAGCTTTGCGCTTTCTCCAGTTCCGCCTGGCCGAATTTCATGCGGCGCTCAGGGTCTTGCTTGTTGAAGGCGATGACATCCGCGAGCGATTTGACCGGCACGTCTTCAGGTGTAGTCGCAAGGTAGTCGTTGACGCCGCGCTTGAATTCATACCACAATACGTCCGACTCGAACTCCTGCTGGGGAATCGCCAATTCGACGACGGTGGCACCGAGTTCTTTGATTTTCTCGATTGCTGCGTCCATGATGGCGCGTTCTTCCGGTGCTTCGTTGTTCAAAAACCATAGGTCGACCCCGATGCGTGCGCCTTTTAAGCCGTCTGTTTTGAGATGCGGCGTGTAATCGGTGAGTGAGCATGCGGCGCTCCCCAGTGTCGCCGGGTCCTGTTCGTCGACGCCGGTCATCGCGCCGAGCAAGATTGCGGCGTCCGCCACAGTGCGCGCCATCGGTCCAGCGGTATCTTGGCTTTCAGCGATCGGGATGATGCGCGAGCGGCTGATGAGCCCGACGGTCGGCTTGATGCCGACGATGGAGTTGGCGCTTGATGGGCTAAGGATCGACCCCGAGGTTTCAGTGCCGACACCGACCACCGCGAAATTCGATGCGATCGCAGCACCCGTTCCAGAACTCGAGCCGCCGACGTCTTCAGGTTCGAAGATATCGATGCCGTACGGATTTTTCACTTGGCCGGCAAGTGAGCTATAGCCGCTCGGGCCGTCTTGCGACATGAAATACGCCCATTCACTCAAATTTACTTTGCCGAGGATGATGGCGCCGGCATCGCGCAATTGCTTCGCCACGAAAGCATCGACTTTCGCGAAATTGTGTTCAAGTGCAATGGTACCGGCAGTGGTCGGCATCGGGTCTTTCGTTTCGATATTGTCTTTTAGTAACACGGGAATGCCGTAGAGCGGGCCTTGGCCGTCCTGGCCGCGTTGTTCGTCCAGCTCGGCTGCGATTGCCAACGCGTCTGGATTGATGGCGCGGACGGAATTGATTTTCGGCCCGTTTTGATCGAGTGCTTCGATCCGGTCAAGAAAGGATTGGACCAATTCGACGGACGTCAGTTTTTGTTCGCGGAATGCTTGTTGGATATCTTCAATGGTGGCTTCGATCAATTTGAATGTGCTTGTTTCCATATGTAGGCTCCTCACTAGTTTGATGTACTTTCTTTAATTGTACATGAATTCCTAATTTTGCATAAAGTTTTGATTCGTATCCCTGTGCACGACACAATTCTCCAGGTGAGAACCTTGTGGTGATAGGGTTTGTGTGTAGCGACGTCCCTGTGCATCACACAATTCGGCATCGCTAAAGCAATATTTCAATAACTGGAATAAAGTCCTATTTTTAAGAATTAATCCTTTTGCCTACTTCGGATTACGAAATATTCTGTTATATTAAGAGCTGATAATAAAAATTTCAAGGTGAAGGGATGTTATGTGGATGAAAAAAGTTTTTGCCGGATGGCTTTCGGTAGTGCTGGTGTTGTCAGCGTTTGTGCCGGCAATGGCCGCAAATGAAACGGGGGCTAGCGCGACCGAGCAAGCGACGGCGCTTGAAGTGAGCCGTTCGGTCTTTTCGTTGACTGAAGCGCGCACCGTCGAAGTAACGGCTGATTTAGGCGAAGGGGTCGATTTGGAAGATGTCGAATTCCAGTTTGGCGGAAAACCACTTTCTGAATGGCAGCAATGGACAGAAGGCCAGAGCTATAACGGCGACCCGTTCATCACAGTCGTGGAAGAGCCTTCTTTTGTGGAAGGCACGAACAAAATCACAGCCGTACTGGAATTCGGTTTATTGTACGGGACGGATGATTTGTCCAACCGGACGATCCGCACGCAGTACCAGCAATTTATTGGAGATTATGAACTGGCGCTAGTTGATTCGGCAAGCGGCGAAAAAGCGGCAGCGACCGTCGAATTGAATGTTTACGATCAGTTTAAGTTTTACGATGAATTAAAACCGGCGATCGATGACATTTTCGAAGCCGCTGAACAAGATACGGACAACGATCGCTACCTGGAGTATCAGACCGTCGGCAAAACGGTGGAAGGGCGCGACATTCATTTCGTCATTTTGGCACGAGATGAGGCAGCGGTCGATCAGTATTTGAACGAAACCTTGCCGACTGCACTCGAAGATCCGGAAAGCTTGATTGAAAAACTCGAGAACGATACGATGGGCGATTACCAAGTGCCGATCTGGTTCAAAATATCCACCCGGACGAAGTCGAAGGCGTGGATGTGCAAGTAGAACTATTGGAGAAATTCGCTTTGGAAGATGAAGTGAAATTCATGAATACAGACGGTGAAACGGAATTTGAAGAAAACTTGAACGTGGACGAAGTGCTGGACGATGCGATTTTCCTTTATATGTTCACGAGCAACCCAGACGGCAGAGTGGCCAACACGCGCGCGAACGCGGAGGGCTTTGACTTGAACCGCGACAATGCGTACCAGACGCAAGTGGAAACGCAGCAAGTGAATGAAGTGCTGTCGAAATGGACGCCGCTATCGTTTGTGGATTTCCACGGTTATGTGGATGGGTTCTTGATCGAACCGGCAACACCGCCGCATAACCCGAACTTTGAATACGATTTATTGATCGATAATATGATGGATCAAGCGAATGCGATGGGGCAGGCAGGCATCGCGAATTCCGAGCTGACGTCTTATTTCATTGCCAAAGACGGCTATGGTTCGGGCTGGGATGATATGACGCCAGCGTACACCGCGATTTATGCGATGCTCCACGGCGCGCTCGGCCATACGATCGAAGTGCCGAAGCTCGGCCAGGACGGCTATAATGCGCTCGTTGGCAGCGGGCTTGGCGCAGCGAATTATGTGCACGATAATAAAGACCAATTGTATAAAGAGCAATTGGAGATTTTCAAGCGCGGTGTGGACGGCGAAGAAAACCGTGCTGTAGATGAATATTATGTCAACGCGGCAGGTGAAGTGATCGGCCGGATTCGCGGGGACAATGAAAACTTTTTCCCAGATTATTACGTGATTCCGACAGATGACAAAAACCAGAAGAATGCGTTGGAAGCATATGAGATGGCAGATTATTTGATCCGCAACGGCGTGGAAGTGGAAAAGACCGTGAAACCGGTAAAAGCGGACGGTGTTAATTATCCAAAAGGTACATTCATCGTGCCGATGGACCAGGCGAAACGCGGTTTGGCGAACGCCATGCTTTATGAAGGCGATGACGTCTCCGATTGGGACGCGATGTATGACCCGATCGTCGTTAACTTCTCTGATTTGAGAGGCTTTGATTTGGAAGAAGTGCGCAGTGAAGGTTTGTTCGATGGCAAGACACAAGAACTAGAAGAAGCGGTCATTCCGACAAGCACCGTAAAAGGAAACCCGCCGAAACAGATTCTCGAGAACTCCACGAACGATGCAATCCGTGTCGTCAACGCGTTGCTCGCTGACGGCAAAACAGTGGAAGTGCTGACGGAAAGCAAAGGCAAAGCGGAGGCTGGAGATTTTGTCGTCGCAACGAACGATCTTCGTCCGTATGCTGATGATTATTATTTTGAAACACAAGTGTTCGGCAATGGCAAAAATGCCGAAACCGAAGTACTTGAACAGCCGAGCGTTGCGGCAACCGGATCTGCACAGTTGAACTTCTCGTTGCGCCAGCTGGGCTTTAAACTGACGGACGCTGCGGCAGCGGATGTTATCGTTAGCGATGGCGGTTCATTTAACGCTGCACAAGTCACCGGCAAAACCTTTGTCGGGATTGGTGCACCTGCACTGAACGCCGTGAGCAAGAGCGGCTTGCTTCCAGGATTTGCGTATACGAGCACAGCAAGCAGACACGAGGGACTCGTGAAAGCAGATGTCGCGGAGCATCCGCTGACTGCCGGATACGAGCAAGAAGAAAATCTCTACGTCACGACCGGTTCATGGATTTCAAGCGTACCTGAAGACGCCGAAGTGCTCGCAAGCTTCCAGAACAGCGACGATTTCTACCTCGCCGGCTGGTGGCCTGGCTATGAACAAGCACAAGGCCAAACGATGGCCATCACGGCGGAGCAGGGAGAGACGACGTTTAATTTGTTTGCTAACTCTCTCGCATTTCGTGCCCATACCGAATATAGCTACCGTTTCATTGCGAATTCGATTTATGATGCGGTGAGTGTAGAGGCTGAAGTGGTGGAGAAAGGGAAAGGGAAGAAGAAGTAGTAGGTGATGTCCCTGTGCACCACACAATTCTCCGGGTAAGAACCTTGAGATAGCGGCGTTTGTCTGACGCAACGCCCCTGTGCACCACACAATTTGGGATCCGCTCCACTCGACAATGGAGCGGATCTCTTTTTATTCGCCTGAGAAATTTCGAAAGCCGAATGATTTGAATTCGTGAAGATGTAAGAGTAATCTGAAAACAGACTTGAGAGGAGTGGAAGTAAATGGTGAAAGCAATTCCAGAAGTGACATTAAATGACGGCACGACTTTGCCGGTGACAGGGCTCGGTACATACGGACTGTGGGGAAATGCCGGAGCGAACGCCGTCAGCAGCGGCATCAATGCGGGATACCGTTTAATCGATACGGCGTATAACTACGAAAACGAAGGCGCGGTCGGCGAAGGCATTCGGCGCAGCGGCATTCCACGAGAGGAGCTGTGGGTGACGTCCAAACTGCCGGGGCGCTATCACACATACGAAAAAGCTTTGGTGGCGATTCAGGAATCGCTATTCCGTGCGCAATTGGATTATTTCGACCTGTATTTGATTCACTGGCCGTTGCCGAATCAAGATACGTACGTAGAAGCGTGGCAAGCCTTGATCGATGCACAGAAATGGGGACTCGTCCGCTCAATCGGCGTCAGCAATTTCCTGCCTGAGCATTTGGATCGCATCATCAAAGAAACTGGAGTGACGCCGAGTGTGAACCAAGTGGAATTGCATCCGTTTTTCAACCAGGCGCACCAGCGAAAAGTGCATGCGGACCTCAATATCCAAACGCAGTCGTGGAGCCCAATCGCCAGAGCGAAGGATATCCTGTCGAATGATACCATCAGCCAAATTGCCGAAGCCCATCACAAAACCATCGCGCAAGTCGTGCTGCGCTGGCAATACCAAATCGGCTCGGTGTCGATTCCGCGTTCCACATCGCCTGAGCGCCAGCGCGAAAACCTGGCCATTTTCGATTTTGAATTAAGCGACAGCGAAATGGCGGCGATTTCGGAGTTGTCCCGCCCGGATGGCCGGTTGTTTGATATGGACCCGGCTACGCATGAGGAGTTTTGATGTCCCTGTGCAAGACACAATTCGAGCGTCAAGTTAGCTGTGTTAAAAGGGATCCGGTGGAGAAGCGTCCCTGTGCAACACACAATTAAAGACACATCCGCTATCAAAGCTAGCGGATGTGTCTTTGTTGTTTTATTCGTCGGAACGAATTGTGTGGGAATTGTGTGCTGCACAGGGACGGGGGCTACTCGTCTGCGTAGAAACCGGCTGGGCATTTGTTTTAATGAAGATAAACAGCAAACCAATCGCCGCGAAAGACAGGAAGGCGATCGGATAAGACATGCCATCGATCAAGGCGCCCGCTCCGATCGACCCGAGCGATTGCCCGACGCCGAGCGAGAAGAACGACAAGCTGACGCCGACAGAAGGCGTATCCGGGAAGTGGCGTGTGCCCCAGACGATGAATAAGCCGGTCATGAAAATGAACGAGATGCCGAACAGAATCGCGGACAAGTAGATGGCGGCAGCGTGCGGAATCATCAGTGTGATGAGAGATGCGGTCGCGACCAACACGCCCAGGCGATAAGACCAGCCGAGCCCGATACGCTGAATGATGGTTCCCGCGATGCCGCCGATGATGCCCGCAGCGCCCATGATGGTCCAGAAGATGGTGCTTTCCGGTACCGAGAAATCGTGCACTTCGGTCAAATAGCTTCGCGAAAAGGTCCAGTAGATGGAGGAACTGAAGCCGATGCCGATTGCGGCGATAATCATGAAACGCACTTGGCCGAGCATGCTCAGTTTAAACTGGCTGCCAGTGGATTGTTCCGGTTCTTCTTCCGGACGGTCGATCGCGCGTGCATTCCACCACAGCGTCAAGAACGCCAAGATAGCAAACAGCACGTAGCCCCAGCGCCACTGTTCGGCGAATGCTAGTGCGACAGGACCGCTGGCAACGACTCCGACGCTCGTGCCGGTGTTGATCCACGTATTGCCTCTATCACGCTCGCGGCTCTCAAGCGATTGTGCGACGACTTGGCTGAAGGCGGGCGATACCCAGCCGCTGCCGAGCCCGGCGATAAACGCGCTGATGGCGAGCGTATAGAAGCCTTGTGATGCCGCCATTCCGAGCATACCGATAAAGGCGGTGGCCCCTGAATACAACACGACGTGACGGGCGCTCATTTTATGGATGAAGATAGCCGCTGTCACCAAGGCCAGTGTATAGGCGGCATACGCCACCGAACCGATCAATCCCGACTGGCTTTCAGATAAATTTAAGGCGCTGCTGATTTCCGGCAAGAACAAGCCGAAACTGTATCTGGCGAACGCATAGGTGACACCGATCATAGCGATGCCGGGCAAAACGATTTTCCACATGATAATTCACTCCTTTTATTAGATAGAACGGTCATTATACTTTCAAGGTAAAAAAATAAAACTGGTTTACTTGCCGTTCTTAATTCCTCATTATAGATAGAACGGTCACTATATTTTTGAGGTAAAAAAAGTAAGCAATCCGCTTACTTATAAATGTTGCACCAAAGCCATCAAGGCATCTTCGACTTCATCCAATGGAGAAAATTCCGCCAAGGATACGGCTCCTTCAAACAGCAAGGACAAGCGCGTCGCTTCGGTAGGCGTAAGCCCGTTCGACAGGAACAACTGCTTGGTGTCTTCTTTATGGTTCGTCACGAGCTGGACAATCGCGTGGTCAGGATCGCTGACGAATTCTTCTTTCGCCCGCAAAAACATGCAGCCATTGGAAGCGGTATCCTTTAGCCAATTCAAATGGCCGATCGCTAGCCGTTGTGCGACAGAGCCCGTCGCTTGTTGTTTTGCCTGTTCGAGATAGTCCATATAAACTTGCGACCTGCGGGTCAAGATTTCCAAGATCAGTTCGTCTTTGGAATTAAAATGATTGTACAGCGTCATCAGCGCCACGTCCGCTTCTTGGACAATCGCCTTCAAGCCAATGGCATGAAAGCCGTGTTGGTAAAACAGCTGTTCAGCAGCTACCAGTAAATCTTCTTTCTTGGTGCTCATGAGCCACTCCTCCATTGGTTTAGATATAACGGTCACTCTAAAGTTAACAGCTATGGAGAGCGGATGCAAGTGAAACCTGTTTAAGCGCAAAAAAGGGGAGTGGGTTTTGCTGCTCACGTGAAGGGTAAATAATTGGATGAAGATGGTAAACGTAAATGGGAGTTGTTTTGGCAGGAGTTTGAGTGCAAACAGGGAAATACGCATATAGCAGGAAGCCAGATGAATTCAGAGTTATTGTGGAAAACGGGAAGCAGGAGGTGCACACGATGAAACGGATCTTAGCCATCAGCGATGTTCACGGCGAGTTGGAACTGTTCAATAAACTATTAGAGAAAGTGAAATACGACGCAAGTAAAGACCAGCTGATTTTACTCGGGGACTATGTGGACCGCGGCCCGGATTCCAAAGGCGTGCTGGAGCGGGTCATCGAATTGAAGCAACAAGGCGCGATTGTGCTGCGCGGCAATCACGACCAAATGATGCTAGAAGCAGCAAGAGGAGAAACAGGTGCTGCGGGAAACTGGCTGCGCAACGGGGCGCTTTCCACTTTACAAAGTTACGATTCTTCGATAAAAGGCATGAAGCTTCCGGCGAGGGAGCTGTTTTGGGAGCATATCGAGTTTTTGAAAAAGACGGAGTTTTACTGCGAAACGGATGGCTACCTATTCGTGCATGCAGGTGTTCAGCCAGGAATCCCGGTTGAAGAGACAGATCCGTATTTATTAATGTGGATTCGCGACGAATTCCACCGGGGCTATGCAGGCGATAAGAAAGTCGTCTTCGGCCACACGCCGACGTTTAATCTGAGAGGGTCAAATGATACGAGCGTTTATTTTGGCAGCAATCGCATCATCGGCATCGACGGGGGCGCAGTTTACGGCGGGCAATTGAATTGTTTGGAATTGCCGGATGAACAGGTGTATTTCGTGAAGAAAGAATGAGGCGGGCGTTTATTTCGAATGATACGTGCCCTGTGCTTGGGTGAGCGAGGGTATTTTTTATTCACCAAAAACCTGCTTCGCGCTTGTTTTCGGAGAATCGGGGGCTGCTTACCGAATGGGCGATCTGCGCTGTTCCAAGCCCCGGGACATCCAGCCGATAATAAGCAGCAATAGCACTGTGCTAGCAATCAGCGCAATGAGATTGGGTGCGGATTTGGTGTATAGGTCGTTGACGCTCGTCACCGTCAGCCATTCCATAAACGAAGTGCCCGCGAAGGCCTGGTAAACGGCGAGTGTGTTGTTGGCGCTATGGAGCAAAACCGGCGCCAGCAAATTGCCGGATTTTACATACAAGATAGACGCGATGACCGCGAACAGGAACGCGCCGAGAAAATTGAGGTGGAAGACAGCAAAAATCAGGCTTGTGATGCCGATGCCTTTCCATAAACCGAATACGTCCATCAGCTGATTCAAAAGGACGCCGCGGAAGACGAATTCTTCGGCGATCGGCGCAACGACGGCGACGACGAAACCGGTCGCGGCCAAATACCAGAACACGTCGGGGAGCGGTTCTGGCGTGAGAAATAAAGTCACTAAAGCGGGCGCTGTCGACATGAGTGCCCTCAACAACAGCCAATAAATGCTCATGGAAAAGATCATAATCAATAATGTGAGTGCAAATATTGGCAACAGCCAGAGGGCGATGCCGTGGGAAAAGACGACTTGGCGCAGTTTCACGCCGCGCTTTTTGAAGTAATAGCTGCAAATCCACATGGGCAAGACAGTATAGAACAAGAGCAGTGCGAAGATGCTGTTGAGGAACGGGTTGCCGGCAACTTGCAGTAAAAAAGAAATCGAGACGATGGATGCGACTGTCATCAAACCGAGAACAAACCGTGGCTTCTTTTTCCTGGCCATCCTCATCGCCGCCTTTCAGTAAGGTGCAGAATGAATGATATTTTGATCTTATAGTATCACGATTTTGTGAAGAACAAGAAAATTAATCGACAGCAATTTCCAACTTTGGAGAGTTGTTTGTCACGGGTTAGGGTACTCCGTTACATAAAGGGACAGTTAAGTAATGTGCTAAGTGAATAGAGTCATTTACAACGCTGATAGTGATTGTTTGGAGATGGGGGAATGAAGATGGAACGTAAACACCGCGAAAAGAATATACGCAAAGCGAAAATTATAGTGATCGGCACTGGATTTTCCGGCATTGCAGCCGCCGCTAGGCTCTTGCAACAAGGCGAGCGCGATCTGCTGATTTTGGAGCGCAGCAGTGATGTTGGCGGGGTCTGGCGGGACAACCAGTATCCAGGCTGTGCTTGCGATGTGGAATCGCATCTCTACTCGCTGTCTTTCGCTCCAAATCCCGGCTGGAGCCGGAAATTTTCGCCCCAAGCCGAGATTCACACGTATTTGCAAAAATGTGCGGCTGATTTCGGGCTGATGCGTCATATTTGTTTTCATCATGAAGTCCAGCGCTTGGATTGGGACGAATCGCGCCATGAATGGCAGATCCAGACGAACATGGGAGGCTTTGCCGCCGATATCGTGGTGGGCGCTGTCGGTGCGCTCAGCGAGCCTTCCATACCCGAACTTGAAGGCATCGAACGGTTTCAAGGCGAGGTGTTTCATTCGGCGCAGTGGCCGTCGGATTTCAACGCGGCAGAAAAACGCATCGCAGTGGTCGGAACGGGGGCTTCAGCCATTCAGTTCATTCCGCAGATCCAGCCGCAAGCGGGGCTTCTTCACGTATTCCAGCGCACGCCGGCCTGGGTGATTCCTCAGCAAGATAAGGCCATCAAGGCCGAGCAGCAGCAAGCCTATCGCCGGTTTCCGGTTCTTCAGAAAATGGCGCGGCTGAACATTTACACAAAGCGCGAAGCGATGGTTTTCGGTTTTCGTCACCCAAACTGGCTAAAAGCGGTAGAGAAGCTAGCGGTCAAACATATGAACGAAGCCATCAAAGATCCGGCTTTGAGAGAGAAACTGACCCCCGATTACCGCATCGGCTGCAAGCGGATCCTATTGTCAAATAGCTATTATCCTGCACTGGCAGAACCGAATGTGGAAGTGCATACGGCAGGTATAACGAAAGTTGTGGAAGATGCCGTAATCGATGCGAATGGCGCGCGCATTCCGATAGACAGCATCATTTTCGGCACTGGATTCCAAGTCACTGACTTCCCGATTGCTCGGCACATATACGGCAGGGCAGGCCATTCGCTGAAAGAAGCATGGAACGGCAGCCCGAAGGCGTATCTCGGCACTACTATTGCGGGATTCCCGAATTTATTTCTGATTCAAGGGCCGAACACGGGGCTCGGGCATACATCAGTCATCCTCATGATCGAAGCGCAGGTGGACCATCTGCTGAATGCATTGAAGTATATGAAAAGCAGGCGGCTCGAAACGATTGAGCCGAAAGTTGGCGCTCAAGAGCGGTTTGTTGAAGAAACGGATCGCTTGATGAAAGGAACAGTTTGGACTTCCGGAGGCTGCCGCAGCTGGTACCTCGATCAAACCGGCAGGAACTCGACGCTGTGGCCCGGAACTACGCTGTCGTTCATGAAAAAAGCGGGACAGTTTAATCGAAAGGATTATATCGTCTCTAAGTGAAAGTGAAATTGCCCTGGCTGTATCGTCTGTAAGCCTGTAGTTCAGGTTTAGGGGAGAATGTGGTTATTTTTATAGTGAAAAAATGTTATGTTGGTAGGACTGTTGTAAATAGGACTTTCAACAAATACAGGTAAAAAGGGGTTAAGCAAATGGATGTGAAATTTCCGATTGGCCAAATGCAAGTTCCGGACCAGGTGACGACGGAAGAGGTCAACAACTGGCTGCGAGAAATCAATAGCTACACGACGCGGCTTCGCGAAGTGGTAGATTCCTTGTACGATGAGGACTTGAACAAAACCTATAGAGAAGGTAGCTGGACAGTCCGGCAGCTTGTGCATCATGTTGCGGATTCGCAATTGTCTCTCTACCACCGCCTGAAAATGGCATTGACGGAATACCAACCGAGCGTGTCTGAATTTGACCAAGACAAATGGGCGTATCTGCCGGACAACCGGCTGCCAGTGGAAAGTTCGATCCTCATGCTCGAAGGACTGAACGAACGGATTGTGGCGCTCGGGAATTATGTGACGGGTACGCAATTGGAGCGCGTCTTCATCCACGAAACGGACGGCGAAGTTCGCGTTGCAGAAACCCTCGCGAAACTGTCTTGGCATGAAGAGCATCATTTGGCACATATTCGGATCGCGTTGGGCTTGGAACTTTAGTTGTTCCTGTCCCTGTGCAAGACACAATTTGAGTGATGATATCGTTGTGGTGGCGGCATTTAGGTGTTGAAATGTCCCTGTGCGTCACACAATTCAAGGCCGTACCGGAAACTGAACCGTTTCCGGTACGGCCTTTTTGATGATTGTAAACAAGTGTATAAAATTGTGAGACTACTCGACATCATCTGACAATAATAGGATACTGGGAGATGAAGCGTTCAATTTAATGACAGCTCGCGCAAACGAATCTAGAAGGATGAAGTGCAGCGAGCGAAGGGAGAATACATATGGAGAATTCATTGATTCGGGCAGATGATTTGCTGACGTTATGGGGCATCATTGTTATCGTCGCGGCGATGAGCATCGTGCTCGAGCAGAAGTACAGCTGGGCCGGGAAGATTTCTGGCGCCATCATTGCGCTCGTTTCTGCCATCATTTTATCGAATACCGGCATTATCCCGACGGCGTCGCCTGCGTATGACGCGGTATGGGCATTTATCGTGCCGCTCGCCATTCCGCTATTGTTGTTCCACGTGAATTTCAAGAAGATCTGGAAAGAAAGCGGGCGCATGCTGCTGATTTTCCTGATCAGTTCGATCGGAACAGTTGCTGGGACGATCCTCAGTTTCTTCTTATTAAAGGATACGATTCCGTTTCTTGACCGCATCGGCGGCATGATGAGCGCTTCGTACGTTGGAGGTGGCGTCAACTTTGCGGCAATGACGGCGAAGTTTGAAGCGCCGGAAGATTTGGTGTCCGCCGCGGTCGTGGCGGATAATTTGATGATGGCGCTCGTGTTCATTACTTTGATGGCGATTCCGACATTTGGTTTCTTTCGGAAAACTTACCCGCATCCGCACGTTGCGCAAGTAGAACGGGAAGCAGGGACGAACGGCGGCAAGACCAACGCCGAAACCTTTTGGAAACGCCAGGATATTTCATTGAAGGATATCGCCATGTCACTCGGGACCGCCTTCTTCCTTGTGGTGGTTGCGACAAAGATCGCCGAGTTTTTTGCCGGCATCGTTCCGTCTGGTGAAGAAGTCGGGTTCGGCTGGAACTTGCTCAGCGGCTTGATCGGAGACCAGTATTTGGTGCTGACGACTTTGACGTTCCTTGCGCTCGCGTTGTTCCCCCGTTATTTCGACGGCATCAACGGCAGCCAGGAAATCGGGACGTTCTTGATTTATTTATTCTTCGTCGTCATCGGCATCCCGGCATCGATTCCACTGATCGTCCAGAACGCGCCATTGCTGCTGGTCTTTGTCGCGCTCATCGTTATCGTTAACTTGACGGTATCGCTGACGGCCGGGAAGTTATTGAAATACGACCTGGAAGAGATTTTATTGGTGGTTAACGCTAACGTCGGTGGCCCGACAACGGCCGCTGCGATGGCGATTGCCAAAGGCTGGCGCGAATTGATCGGGCCGATCTTGGTGGTCGGGACGATTGGCTATGTGATCGGCAACTATATCGGGACGACACTCGGTTTGTGGTTTGCGACGATGATGTAGGGAGGACGGTTGTGTCCCTGTGCGCCACACAATTTCAAGAGTGAAATGACTGTAGTAGCGGAGTTTCAAGGCTGGAATGTCCCTGTGCGTGACACAATTCAATCATCCGGAAGGAGTGAGAGCCATCATGGACGAGGAAAAATGCGATGTAGTGAAACCAAACGGTGTGAAGGAAAAGAAGCTCGAAGTGATTGATGGTTATACGATCAAATACCATGCCAACGGGAAAACGATGTGGTCCAAAGGCAAGATCATTGATGGGGAGCCAGAGGGCTACTGGGAGTGGTATCGAACCGATGGAACCTTAAAACGCTCAGGCCATTTTGAAAAGGGCGAACCTGTGGGCGAGTGGATCACTTATGACAGCAAGGGTGTAACGTATAAGGTTACGAATCGGGATAAATGATGTCCCTGTGCATCACACAATTTCAGCAGCAAGATCCTTATTGCAGCGGGATTTCCATCTCGGAACGTCCCTGTACAAGACACAATTCAACAGAAAAAGGCCATGGCGGAATTCCGCCACGGCCTTTTTTCATTTCTTATGATTGTTTTGCTTCCTGTACGGCTTTGACACTATTCGGGTCAAAAAACTTATCGACCAAATCGTAGATGGTGAGGAGTTCGTAAAGAATTGTGAATTCCGGCGGGAACAGTGTTGGATGGAGTGCGTCATTTGCTGGCACACGTTTACTGTTTTCCCAAAACAGATCGGTAATGCTTTTCAATTGTTCTTGGTGTTTTTCATGATCGAAATTGACGGAATGACGCAAGTCGTCTGCAAGCGCTCTAACGGCATCCATGATGATTTCACGTTGGGCTTGTGTCCATTGGATTTCTTGGATGGGAACGCGAAGCAAGGCATTTAAATGGTATTCGAAGTTATCGAGGAACAACAATTGCCGTTCCGCCATCTGCAGCTCGGCTTCACGGTTGCGAACCCATGGATACAGGCTCGCTTCATCGCGCTGGTAATGAACCAATTTCTCGGTCTTGCGGATTTCTGTCGTCAGTTGCTTGACGATTTTCTTGTCTTCCTGGAGGGTCGCATCGCCGTCGAAGAGGATGGTATGGAACGTGTGTTCGAGCATGCTTCCCGCCCGCCCGCTGATACTGTGGATGCTTTTCAGGATAGCGGTGCTGTAGTTCGGCGGGAACACGAGCATATTGACTGCGGTCGAAACGACCAAGCCGATCGTCGTCGTCCCCAAACGGATGAAGAACGAGAACAAGAAGTTGTCATGGATGACTTCCACCATCGCGACAGAGGTTAATGTTGCAACCAGCAAGCCGGCATGCAGATTGAGCCGGAAACACACCAGGATCGTGGCGACCGCAGCAAGTGTATAGGTAATCGGGGAATTCCCGAACAATGTGATAAAGAACACGGCAAAGGCCGAGCCGATAGCCGAAGCAGGGAAGCGGATCAGCCCTTTTTTGATTGAATCGCTCACTGTGGGCTCGATTGTCACAATCGCTGTGATGACCGCAAAGACAGGCGGCCAGTTAAACCATAGGCAAATCGTGGCAGTCAAAAAGATGGCCAACCCGGTTTTTATTATTCGACTGCCAGCGAATTGAAAAGATCGCATCATATCCAGCCACTGTCTCCTTTGCGTAGAATTTCTGTATTTTTAGTATATCATCCGTATGTGTCCCTGTGCATGACACAATTTGATGGTAGAAAACCTTGCAGTAGCGTATTTTTTGGAGTAGGTCGTCCCTGTGCGCCATACAATTTAACTTGATTCCCATTAAATCGGTAAAAACTCCCAATCTCAACCAGTTGAATGTTAGAATTAACACATAATTAGCGTGAGGGGTTTTTAGATGACTAGAGAAAACGATAAGGTGCTATCGATTCAGAATCTGACAATGAATTATGGCGGCAAGAAAGTGTTGAACGGCATCAATCTTGAAGTGGCAAGTGGCGAAATCATCGGTTACATCGGGCCGAACGGGGCGGGCAAGAGTACGACAGTAAAAATCATGCTTGGGCTGATTGATGATTACCAAGGAAAAGTGGTGATTTTCGGGCAAGATATTGCGTCAGGCGACCCGTCTTACAAAAAGAGAATCGGCTATGTACCGGAAAATGCAGAAGCCTATGACAATTTGACGGCGATGGAGTATTTGGTATTTACGGGAGAACTGTATGGCATGGGCCGTGACGCGGCGCAGGCAAAAGCGGAGCGGCTGCTGGGGCAATTTGATTTGCAGGATGTCGGCCATTCCCGGTTGTCTTCATTTTCAAAAGGCATGAAGCAAAAAGTGCTGATCATCGCGAGCCTGCTTCATGATCCGGATCTATTGTTTTGGGACGAGCCGCTCAGTGGGCTCGACGCCAATAGCATGATGGTCATCCAAGAAATCCTGGCGCAATTGGCGGCGCAAGGAAAAACGATTTTTTATTCATCGCATATTATGGATCTCGTGGAAAAAATCAGCAATCGCATCGTGCTGCTGGTGAAGGGTGAAGTGGTGGCGGATGCGACGTTTGAAGAACTGCAGGGAATGAGCGAGGAAGGGTCGCTTTCCGGGATTTTCAATCAATTGACCGGATTCACGGAGCACCGCAATAAAGCCAAGGACTTCGTGTCGATCGTACAGGGAGACGAGGAGTATGCGTGAGTTTCAATCGCTGAAGTTTCTTTCCGTATTCAAAGGCATTTTCACTAGGTTTGGCGTCGATTATGCGGTGATGGAAAAAATACTGGAGATCAAATTGACGATGGACGAACGCCGCGTGCCGACGATTTTTGGCGAAAACGGCAAAAAGAAAAAGGAAGGCAACCAATTTCTGAAATCGTTGTGGATTTACGGGCTTTACAGTTTGATTTTGATTCCGTTTTTGCTGCTCGGGGAAAATTATATGTATCAATTGAGCCTTGTTTTTGGTATGATTCTGTTCATTTTGATGACCTCAATGATTTCCGACTTTTCCGTGGTGCTGCTGGATATTCGGGATAAGAATATTATCCAGACCAAGCCGGTCAATAAACAGACCATCGCGGCGGCGAAAATCGTCCACATCATGATTTACATGACGTTTGTGGCGGGGGCTTTCACGACGATTCCATTCCTGGTCGGCTTGTTTCGGCACGGCATTGTCTTTTCATTGATTTTCCTCATTGAACTCGTGTTGACAATCTTATTGGTCGTTGTCCTGACGTCGTTGCTGTATTTATTCATCCTGCGCTTTTTCGACGGCGAAAAGCTGAAAGACATCATCAATTACGTCCAGATTTTGCTGTCGGTCGGAGTGGTCGTGGGCTATCAAGTGTTGATTCGATCGTTTGAATTTGTTGATTTGAACATGACGTACGCGTTCAGCTGGTGGCATTTCCTCATTCCACCGCTGTGGTACGGGGCGCCATTTGAAGTGTTGTTGAACGGCAATACGTCGAGCCATTTTATCGCGTTTACAGTGCTCGCATTTATGGTGCCGGTCATCGCCATTTACGGCTATGCCAAACTGATGCCGTCGTTTGAACGCAATCTGGAAAAGTTGTTGAGCGACACGAAAACCCGCAAGAAACCCAGGAATGGGCTGGATGAAATGGGCGCTAAATTATTATGCCGTTCGAATGAAGAACGGGTCTTTTACCGCTTCGCGGCATCGATGATGAAAAAAGAACGCGAATTCAAACTGAAGGTGTTCCCCGTGCTCGGGATGTCGCTGTTCTTCCCGTTTCTCTTTATTTTCACCTATTCAGTCGACGGCGGCTTGGAAGAGATTTCAGGCGGCAATATGTTCATGTTCATCTATTTCTGCAATGTCATCATTCCGAGCGTCGTGTTTATGCTGAAATTTTCGGAAGGCTATAAAGGCAGCTGGTTGTTCCGGGCGGCGCCGATTGAACAGGCATCGAGTGCCTATAGCGGCACCTTAAAAGCCTTCTTTGTGAAAATGTATCTACCGGTTTTCCTGTTCTTGTCCATCATCTTCATTTGGATTTTTTCGGCGAGAATTCTGCCAGATTTAGCAGCGGTGTTGCTTGGAGGCCTTCTGCAAATTTTAATCACCTATAAAATAGTGAACGAAGGCGAATTTCCGTTTTCTACTTCCTTCGAATTTGCCCAAGAATCAGGAGGCGCGAAGATGTTTTTACTGACGCTGATCACCGGCGCTTTTGTCGGCGCTCATTTCCTTGCGAATGCATTTGATTACGGCATTTATGTGTATCTCGTCGTGTTGTTGGCGGCTATAGGAATCGGCTGGCGCATGGTGTTTCCGAAAACGAAGGCAGTGGCTGCATTTTAGTGTGTCCCTGTGCATGACACAATTCAGAGGGGCAGATCCTTGGTGTAGCAACATTTCGGTAGAAGTACGTCCCTGTGCACCACACAATTTGACGCATCCGCGCTGGCGGATGCGTCTTTTTTCTATGCCCTGATGAATTGTGTGGGAATTGTGTGGTGCACAGGGACAAGCCGGTTGTGTGAACCACCTCGAAAAAGGGAACACTTTTATGTAGTAGTGTAATCTGCTGATCGGATTGGAAAAGGAGAATGTTGACATGCCAGAAAAACGAGATGAAATCATATTGCGAGGGCTTCGTGAAAATAATTTGAAAAATATCGATTTGAATATCCCGAAAGAGAAAATTAACGTGTTTACCGGCTTGTCGGGTTCTGGGAAAAGTTCGGTCGTGTTCGATACCTTGGCGACAGAAAGCAGAAGGCAGATGACCTTGAACTATCCGCTGTACATCCGCCACCAGATGCCGAGGTACGAGCGGCCGCATGCCGACTTGATGCAGCATTTGAGCCCGGTGGTCGTCGTAGAACAAAAGCCAGTGAGAGGCAATTCGCGCTCGACGGTCGGCACGTATATGGATATCGATCCGCTGATCCGGTTGTTATTCTCGAGAATCGGCAGCCCACCAATCGGTTCGGCGACAGAATTTTCGAGTGAAAGTTCGTTCGGCAATTGTCCGGAGTGCAACGGCTTCGGCGAAGTCGTTACGCCGGATATCCATAAATTGATCGACCATACGAAATCAATCCGGGAATCTGCGGTGCGCTTCAAGCCGCTTGCGCCTCCTGGCTGGCAAGGCAGATGGATGAGAGATGGCGGATTGTTCGACCCGGATCTTCCCATCAAAGATTACACGAAAGAAAAATACAATCTGCTCGTATACGGGCCGCCGGAAGGAGAACGTGCATTTAGCACTTATTATTATAAAGAAGGCGATCGCGAAATCGAGTGGGACGGCCTGCTTCCGAGGTTTATTCGTCTCTATATCAACCGGGACTTGACGAAACTGAAAATCGTCTCCCAGGAAGATGTCTTAGCGCTGACGACGCGTACCCCGTGCCCAGTTTGCGAAGGTTCGGGATTGAATCCGAGAGTGCTGGAGTGCAAAATCAACGGCTTGAACATCGCCAATTATGCCCGCTTGGAATTAACAGAACTGCTCGGTGAACTGGAGAAAATCGACGACCCAATCGGTAAATCAATTGCCCAGCAGGCGCATCCGAGCGTCAAACAGCTGGTCGGTTTGGGGCTCGGCTATTTGAGTTTGTCGCGTAAGATGGGCACTTTGTCCGGCGGTGAAGCGCAGCGCGTGAAAATCGCGCGCCACCTAGGCAGTAGCTTGAACAACATCACGTATATTTTCGATGAGCCGAGTGCCGGGTTGCATCCGGAGGAAATCAATATGTTGACGCATATGCTGGAAAGTATACGGGACAACTACAATACCGTCGTCGTTATCGAACACAATTTGGCGGTCATTAAGACGGCAGATGAAATCATCGAGATGGGCCCGGGCGCTGGCAGAAGCGGCGGTGAAGTGGTGTATCAAGGCGGGCAGGAAGGCTTGAAGAAAACTTCCGCTATCACGGATTTGGATCACACCGTGACGGTGAATGAACAGCCGAGAACAGCGGAAAATACATTTTCGATCAAACATGCTTCTGATAATAACTTGAAAAATGTCAGCGTGGAAATTCCACAAAATGCCCTCGTCTCGGTGTGCGGTGTTTCCGGTTCCGGAAAAAGCTCATTGATGTTCGGTGCATTCACCGGCAATTATCCCGAAACGATTGCGGTCGGGCAAGGCAGCATCGGGACGTCCAGCCGTTCGACGCTCGCGACCTATATGGGCATCATGAGCGACATCCGGTCGATCCTGGCAAAACAAACCGGACAGCCGGCGGGCTTGTTCAGTTTTAATTCATTGGGCGCCTGCCCGGTCTGTGAAGGCAAAGGTATCACCACGCCGAATGTCGCATTTGCGGATCCCGTGACGGTGACTTGTGAAGCTTGCGGCGGCACAAGGTATTCAGATGAAGCCTTGTCTTATCGCTACAAGGGAAAAAACATTGTGGAGATTCTGGAGCTGACGATTGATGAAACGAATGAATATTTAGAGATGCCGAAAATCGTCAAAAAAGTGGATACGTTGAAAGATGTCGGTTTAGGCTACCTGACACTTGGGCAGACGACCGGGTCACTGAGCGGCGGCGAAGTGCAGCGCTTGAAGCTCGCAAGCCACTTGAAAAAAGAAGGGCAGATTTATTTATTGGATGAACCGTCACTCGGTTTGCATACACGCGACAATGCCCATCTATTGGACGTCTTCCAAAGGCTCGTCGACAAAGGCAATTCGGTCATCCTCATCGAGCACAATCTGAACTTGATCGCAGCGAGCGATTGGGTCATCGAAATGGGCCCGAGCGGCGGTAAAAAAGGCGGGGAAGTGCTGTTTGAAGGCACGCCGCAAGAGATGCTCGAAGCGGATACGCTGACGGCGAAATGGCTGAGAGCTGGTGTGAAGGGGTAGAGCGGCAGCGCTCTGTCCCTGTGCAAGACACAATTCCACCACAGGAAACCTTGATGCAGCAGTATTCTCCAGTCGAAACGCCCCTGTGCACGACACAATTCACCCGGTTCATTCCAAGAAACCGTTTCGCCGACTGGTGAAAACGGGAAGATAGAAAGAAAGTAGCACATATTGCCAGTGATTATTATCTTTCGGGAGGATGAAACCATTATGGAAGAAAGCACAATGAAGAAAACCCAGTTGTTCGCGATACTGAACTTAGTCGCTTATTTTGCGACGCTTGGCGTCAATTATCTGGGATCGTCGGGGTTCATTAACGGCAATACGCAAAAAGATATTTCGGACAAGTACATGACACTCATCTCGCCGGCGCCGTTTACGTTTTCGATTTGGGGCGTCATCTACACGCTGGTGCTGGTCACGCTCGTGTACTTGTTCATCAAACGAAAAGATGCGGAAGTCAGCCGCTTGACGCTGTTGATCTCGCCTTTATTCATCGCGAGTTCGTTGCTCAATATGGGATGGATTGTCGTGTTTTCTTATGAATGGCTGGGCGTTTCGACACTATTGATTGCAGGCTTGCTGTTTTCCTTGCTGTTCATTGTGGAAAGAATCTACAAACACCGCTCTGAGTTTCCGTCGCTGCTGGCGGGGCTTGCCTTCACGTTGTACAGTGCTTGGGTATTTATCGCGACCATTGTCAATATTTCGCTGTCTTTGGTGCAATGGGAGTGGGACGGCTTCGGCATTTCTGATTCTGTCTGGACGCTCATCGTCTTAGGCGTTGCGGTCGTATTTGTCCTGTTTTACTTGTCACGCTTCAAAAACTCGGCGTTTCCGATCCCGATTGCCTGGGCGTTCTTCGGTATCTATAGTGCCTATATGAGCGGGACACTCGACCCTGAGATGTCAGCGGTTATTCAAGTAGCCCTGTTGGCAGGAATCGTTATTTTCTTGATTGCCGTAGTGTGGACATTCTTTAAAAACGGCAAATCTCTTTTTCCGAAACATAAGACCGTTTAGGAAAGGGCGCTCGTGTAATAAAAAATTGCGAGAATTGCAAGTTTGTTTAAATCCGAAAACATTCGGGAACAACTAGTGGCAGAATGATTTTCAGAGGAGGAACTATTAATGGCTAAAGTATTAGCAGTGCTATCAAGTGGACATAAAGATACAGAAAACAATTACGAAACCGGCTGGTGGGCGGAAGAATTGTTCGCACCGATGGAAATTTTAAAAGATGCAGGCCATGACGTGGAGCTTGCTTCACCTAAAGGCGGCAAACCGACGCTTGACGAGGTCAGCATCAGCGAAGATTACGACCCGGAAGGCAAGTACAAGAAAATGTACGAGTCCGGCCTTGCGGATAACACAAAAAAATTGTCTGACGTGGATGCGAAAGCATACGACGCAGTGTTTATCGTCGGCGGCCACGGAGCGATGTACGACCTTGCGAAAGACGAAACGCTTCACGGGATCATCAACGCTGTATATGACAACGGCAATATCGTGTCGGCAGTGTGCCACGGCCCGGCACCACTAATATGGACGAAACGCCCAGACGGCCAAAGCATCATCGCCGGATTGAACGTTACCGGTTATCCGGAAGCGGTTGAACCGGAAGGGCTTCCAGAAATCCTGCCGTTCAGCTTAGAGGGCAAGATGAGCGAAGTTGCCGATTACACCGCCGACGAAAAAGTCGTATGGGGCAATGAGCAAGTGTTGACGGGCCGCGACCCGTTTGCTTCTGAAGCATTGGCTGAAGAATTGGTCAAAGCATTGGATAAGAAAAATAACTAAATGATGGTTGGCGACAGCGCCATCTCAAACAGCAGGGCTTTGCAGCGTTCTCGTGCAGAGCCCTGCTTTTTTTATTCATTATGAGGGAACTCGTGCGCCAGCTTTTCATAGAGTCCATTCTCAACGCAAGATGAGCGGCAGCGAAGTTATTTGAAGCAACCAGATGAAGATGTTTTATAGATCGAGGTGGAATATTTAAACAAAAATTCAGAAAATATATTGACAGCGCTTTCTTTTAAGTATACCTTATATATAACAAGTTAAGAGTTGTGTTGGAGACCTGGAGATTCGCACATTAATGAGTACTTCTATCAAGGAGAACTTCCATTAATTGCGGATTTTTTTAATGCGGATTTATACAGCTCTTGCTTTAAAAGGAAGGGAAGTGTTAAGCGATGTCAGAGTTTTTAGCAGAAGTGATCGGGACCATGATCCTGATTATTTTCGGCGGTGGTGTAGTGGCAGGAGTGGTCTTGAAAGATTCCAAGGCGGAGGGCAGCGGCTGGGTTGTCATTACCATTGGCTGGGGATTGGCTGTAGCGATGGGCGTGTACGCAGTGGGTAGTTTCTCAGGAGCACATATCAACCCGGCAGTAACTTTGGGTTTGGCTTCGGTTGGAGAGTTTCCGTGGGCGAAAGTTCCGCTGTACATCCTTGCCCAAATGATCGGCGCGATCCTCGGAGCAGTAATCGTCTTTTTGAACTATTTGCCCCATTGGAAGATTACAGAAGACCAAGGAGCGAAATTGGCTGTGTTCTCCACTGGCCCAGCTGTCCGGAGTCCGTTTTCGAATCTAGTCAGTGAGATTCTCGGCACTGCTGTTTTGGTGATGGGCTTGCTATTCATCGGTGCCAATGATTTTACAGATGGGCTGAATCCATTGATTGTCGGCGCATTGATTATTGCCATCGGTATGTCACTCGGCGGCGCTACGGGCTATGCCATCAATCCGGCGCGTGACCTGGGCCCGCGGATTGCCCATGCGCTGCTTCCTATTCCTGGAAAAGGCAGTTCGGATTGGAGCTATGCTTGGGTGCCAGTCGTTGGGCCGGCTTTCGGCGGTATTTACGGAGCAGTTTTCTATAAAGCGTTTTTCACGAGTGATTACAGCCTGCTGTTCTGGGGGCTTAGTGTGATCATGCTGGTAATCTTGATCGGGGCAGCAAACGCCGAACTGAAAAAAGGCCGTACTGTAGCGAATGAAATCGAAGACACGTTAGTGGATGATAAATAACGATTGATCACAAGACCATTTGAGGAGGAATAATTGATGACTAAAGATTATATTATGGCGATTGACCAAGGAACAACGAGTTCACGGGCGGTATTGTTCAACCATAAAGGGGAAATCGTAGGCACCGGCCAACAGGAGTTTGAGCAATTTTTCCCGAAACCGGGCTGGGTAGAGCATGACGCGAATGAAATTTGGACGTCCGTGTTGGCGTGTATGGCAGGGGCATTGCGCAAAGCGGATGTTGAAGCGAACCAAATTGCAGGCATCGGTATTACCAACCAGCGCGAAACGGCTGTCGTTTGGGACCGCAACACCGGAAAGCCAATCTACAAAGCGATTGTCTGGCAATCGAGACAAACTGCGGATATTTGCGGCGAATTGAAAGCGCAGGGGCACGAAGAGCTGTTCCGGAAGAAAACGGGCTTATTGATTGACGCTTATTTTTCAGGAACGAAAGTCAAATGGATTTTGGATAATGTCGAAGGCGCGCGGGAAAAAGCCGATAACGGCGATTTGATGTTCGGGACAATCGATACGTGGCTCGTCTACAAACTTTCTGGCGGTGCTGCACACATCACCGATTACAGCAACGCTTCCCGTACGCTGATGTACAATATTTATGATTTGGAATGGGACCAGGAATTGCTGGATATTCTGACGGTGCCAAAAAGCATGTTGCCGGAAGTACGCCAATCGTCTGAAGTCTATGCCAATACCATCAACTATCATTTCTTTGGCAATGAAGTGCCGATCGCAGGCATTGCAGGTGACCAGCAGGCTGCCTTATTCGGCCAAGCCTGCTTTGAAAAAGGGATGGCTAAAAACACATATGGAACAGGTTGTTTCATGTTGATGAACACTGGGGAAGAAGGAGTCGTTTCCGAACATGGCCTGTTGACTACCTTGGCATGGGGCATTGACGGCAAAGTGGAATATGCGCTCGAAGGCAGTATTTTCGTCGCTGGTTCTGCGATTCAATGGCTGCGTGACGGCTTGAAAATCTTGGATACTTCACCGGAAAGCGAGCAATACGCTAGATCCGTCGAATCGACAGACGGCGTTTACATGGTGCCGGCATTTGTCGGACTCGGCACGCCTTATTGGGATACGGACGCTCGCGGCGCCATCTTCGGCTTGACGCGCGGTACGACACGGGCGCATCTCATCCGGGCGACGTTGGAATCGCTCGCTTACCAGACGAAAGATGTAGTGAACGTCATGATCGAAGACGCGGGCATCGAATTGAAAACTTTGCGTGTCGATGGCGGCGCAGTAGCGAACGATTTCCTTGTGCAATTCCAGAGCGACATTTTGGATGTGCCGGTTGAACGTCCGGTTATCCAGGAAACGACAGCGTTAGGCGCAGCTTATCTCGCCGGGTTGGCGGTTGGTTTCTGGGAAAGCAAGGAAGAAATCGCCCAACAATGGAAAGTGGATAAAACTTTCACTAGCGATATGCCTGCCGAAAAAAGTGAAGAACTTTACAATGGCTGGAAAAAAGCGGTGGAAGCTACGAGAGTATTTAAAAACTAAGCGATAAACAGCATCGTGTTAGTGCGATAGCCGCAGCAATCAAGGGGCCGGGACCATCTGCAGAGTATATTCTGAGATGTCTTCAGGTCTCTGTTTTTTTACCCATTGCCATTAGTTTTTTTTGAGTAAAGGAGTGGAATGGAAATGAAGTTTTCCAGCTTTGATCGACAGGATCATTATCGTCATTTGGAAAATCAACAGTGGGACTTGCTGGTGATCGGCGGCGGAATTACTGGAGCCGGCATTGCTTTGGATGCTTCGGCAAGAGGCTTGAAAACAGCGGTTCTTGAAATGCAGGATTTCGCTGCGGGCACCAGCAGTCGGTCGACCAAACTCGTTCACGGCGGATTGCGTTATTTGAAGCAATTCGAAGTGAAAATGGTCGCTGAAGTCGGCAAGGAACGGGAAATCGTCTATGAAAACGGCCCGCATGTCACGACGCCGGAATGGATGTTGTTGCCTTTTTATAAAGGCGGAACATTCGGCCCGTTGAGCACCAATCTAGGCTTGCGGGTTTACGATTTTCTAGCCGGCGTGAAGAAACAAGAAAGACGAAAGATGCTGAGCCGTGAAGAAACCTTGCAACGCGAGCCTTTATTGAAGAAAGAAGGTTTGAAAGGCGGCGGCTATTATGTAGAATACAAGACGGATGATGCGCGACTGACGATAGAAGTCATGAAGAAAGCCGTCGAAAAGGGTGCGCTTGCCCTAAACTATACGAAAGTGACCGAATTTATTTACGCGAAACAAAAAGTGGTCGGCGTCAAAGTGGAGGATTTGATTACCCACGGTGTTCGCAATGTGTATGCCAAGAAAATCATTAACGCCGCCGGTCCTTGGGTCGATATATTAAGGGAAAAAGATCAATCGAAACAAGGCAAAACATTGCATTTGACCAAAGGAATCCATTTGGTATTCGATGGCAAACGGTTTCCTTTAAAACAAGCCATTTATTTTGATATGCCGGACGGGCGTATGGCGTTTGCCATTCCGCGTGAAGGCAAAGTATACGTCGGCACGACCGATACGGTATATAAAGCGGATATCGCACATCCGACGATGACTCGTGTTGACCGGGATTACGTTTTACGGGCCATCCAGTTTATGTTTCCGGAAGTGGGCATCGGGGTTCTAGATATCGAATCGAGTTGGGCGGGACTGCGTCCACTCATTCACGAAGAAGGAAAGGATCCTTCGGAAATTTCGAGGAAAGATGAAATTTTCATCTCCGATTCCGGGTTGATGTCAATTGCAGGCGGTAAGCTCACTGGTTACCGAAAAATGGGCGAAAACATCGTCGATAAAGTAGCAGAACAATTGGAGAAAGAACAAGGCATCCCGTTGCCGAAAGGCTCGACAAAGCAATTGCCGATTTCCGGAGGGGAAGTCGGGGGTTCCAAGCAGTTCGAGAACTTCCGGGTCGACCGGGAACAACAGGCGATGAAACTTGGCTTGAATGGCCCCACAGCCCGTATGCTGACACATCGTTACGGTGCCAATGTCGATCAAGTGTTAGCTATTTTTTCAACAGGCCGAGAACATGCGGAACATGCCGCTCTCGACCCGCTTGTCTACGCGATGCTACGCTATGCGATGGAATATGAAGCGGCGTATAAGCCAGTCGATTTTTTCGTACGCCGGACAGGTGCCTTGTATTTCAATATTCAATGGGTCCACGTATACAAAGAGGCAGTTATTTCGTATATGGCGAAAGGATTTAATTGGAGTGGGCAACAGGCAGCTGCTTATACGGAAGAATTGGACAAGGCGTTATACGAAGCGGTAACTCCTGTGGAAGAGGAACATCTAGGCTAATGACGATGCTTATAAACCTAATTCAACAGGACATTAGATATAAAAAATAATTTAAGCCCTAACGACATTCACACCCGCAGGAGCAAGCTGCCGGGTGTTTTTTTGTTTGTAAATTGTGCGGGAATTGTTTGTTGCACAGGGACTAAGTTATTTTAATAAAACTATTCCATTTTTGAATACATGCTATTAATAATAATTATACGTTATAAATACAGTGTTAAATCAAAATATCAAAATTATTTATCATTTACATTTTTGGGTAATATCTATTTCAATATATCTTTATTCGTGTATAATGGGCATTGCTTCACTGCGGTGAAGGGCTAAAGATATAGAAAGAAGTGAGAACAGATGTTAAGTATATTGATCGGATTGATCTTATTGATTGCGCTTGCCTATTTGGGCTGGTCGATCATTTGGGTGGCCCCATTAGCGGCCGGCGTCGTAGCTTTGCTCAGCGGGCTCGATGTTTATAGCACGTATACAGAAACTTATATGAGTGGTTTGGTAAGTTTCGTCCAGAAATGGTTCCCGATCTTCCTCTTAGGGGCCGTATTCGGGAAATTGATGGAAGAGACCGGAGCCGCGCGGGCAGTTGCACAGAAGGTTACGCAGCTGATTGGCGGAAAGCGCGCTATTCTAGGCGTCTTGATCGCCGCCGCGTTATTGACTTACGGAGGCGTCAGTTTGTTTGTGGTCGTCTTTGCAGTCTACCCGATTGCACTTGAATTGTTCCGTGAGGCCAATGTAACGCGCAGATTGCTGGTGCCAACTTTCGCACTCGGAGCATTCACGTTTACGATGACGTCAATGCCAGGTACTCCACAGATTCAAAACTTGATCCCGATGGATACCTATAACACCACACCAATGGCAGGACCGGTCATCGGTATCGTCACGACGTTGATCATGGCGGTTGGCGGCTATGCTTGGTTGGCATATCGCGAGAAGAAATTGTCGGCTAAAGGCGAGGGCTTTGAAATTCGCAAACAAGCTGGTGCATCGAAAGAGGAAGAGGTGGCGACGCCGAACTGGATGTTGTCGCTCGTCCCGCTTATTGTGGTCGTTGTGTTCTTGAATATCGTCAACCTTCAGCCGATTTACGCGTTGATGTTGGGGATCGTCACGATCATGTTGATTAACGTGAAGCATTATAAGAGATTCGTCTTCTCGATTAACGAAGGTGCTAAAGGATCTGTCATGGCCATCCTAAATACCAGTGCGGCTGTCGGATTCGGTGCCGTCATTGCGATCGTTCCGGCATTCGACAACATCACTTCCTGGTTGCTCAATGTGTCGGATAACCCGCTAGTTGCCCAGTCATTGGCGATTCAAGTCATGGCGATGATCACGGGATCCGCTTCAGGTGGTATGGGCATTGCGCTCAGCACCTTGGGGGATACGTTCTACAACTTGTCTCAAACGACGGGCATCAACCCGGAAGTTTTCCACCGGATGGCTTCTGTGGCATCGGGCGCTTCGATCCTGCCGAATAACGGCGCATTGCTGACTTTGTTGGCTGTGACAGGATTGTCGCATCGCGAAACCTACAAAGATGTGTTCGTGGTGGCATTGGTCATCCCGACGATCGCCGTCATCGTCGGCATCATCTTGGGCGGTATCGGTTTAGTTTAAAATTTTCCACACTAATAAACAATAATGGAGGAATTCAGTATGGTAGAGCAAAAAGTAGTAGTGATCACAGGGTCCGCGCGCGGCATCGGATTTGAAATCGGCAAGCATTTCGCAGAAAGCGGAGCGAAAGTCGTCTTGTCGGATATCAACAATGAAGTGCTGCAGGAATCTGCACAATCTTTGAGAAACGAAGGCTTTGAAGCCATTGGCGTGAAAGCCGATGTCACAAGCGAAGAAGATCTTCAAAACTTGGTAGCGGAAACGAAAAACACTTACGGCCGCGTCGACATCGTCATCAACAACGCTGGTTTGCAACACGTTTCGCCAATCGAGGAATTCCCGACAGCGAAATACGAATTGATGATCAAAATCATGCTAACAGCACCGTTCATGTTGACGAAAGCAGTCTTCCCAATCATGAAAGAACAAGGATTTGGCCGCATCATCAACATCTCGTCGATCAACGGATTGATCGGCTTCTCCGGTAAAGCGGCTTATAACAGCGCGAAGCACGGCGTTATCGGTTTGACGAAAGTAGCAGCGCTAGAAGGTGCTGAGCACGGCATCACAGTAAACGCTGTCGCACCAGGCTATGTCGACACGCCGCTCGTCCGCGGGCAAATGGCCGACTTGGCTAAGACGCGCAATGTGCCACTCGAAAAAGTACTAGAAGAAGTACTTTTGCCGCTCGTCCCGCAAAAACGCTTGCTTGACGTCGCTGAAATCGCTGATTGCGCCTTGTACTTGGCAAGCGACAAAGCGAAAAGCATCACGGGCCAAACCATCGTCATCGATGGCGGTTACACAGCTCAATAAAGGTTCCTATAGAGAATGTGAACACCCCGCAGCTTTTAGCTGACGGGGTGTTTTTGCGTCGTCAAATTGTGTGGTGCACAGGGACAAAAAACCGTTCGCCAAGCAAAAACCCCGCACTGCATCTCGCTTCGGGGTGCATGAAATTGTGTGGCGCACAGGGACACAACGGGTGGTAAAATGAAAAGAAACAAGAAACAGAAAGGGATGAGCCCATGCCACTGCAAATCGTGCGCAACGACATCACCAAAATGAACACCGAGGCAATCGTTAATGCCGCAAACTCCAGCCTGAAAATAGGCGGCGGCGTGTGCGGAGCGATTTTCCGCGCAGCAGGTCCGAAGCAGCTGCAGGAAGCGTGCGACCGGATCGGTTATTGTGCGGTCGGCGAAGCAGTGCATACCGACGGCTTCGCGCTTGATGCGAAGTACATCATCCATACGGTCGGCCCGGTGTGGGAAGGCGGCGGGCGCAACGAGGAAATGTTGCTGCGCAATTGCTACCGCAACTCACTGGTACTTGCCGCAGAGCTTGGCTATGAGTCGATTGCGTTTCCGCTTATCTCGACCGGCATCTTCGGCTATCCGAAAGAACCGGCACTGCGCGTGGCGACAGAAGAGATCGATGCCTTTCTGGACGAGTACGATATGGACATCTATCTGGTCGTCTTGGACAAGCAGTCGTTTGGCATTAGCGAGAAGCTTTACGAATCGATTGAAACGTTCATCGATGAACAGGAAGCGGCGGTTTTGGAAGAACGAGCTGGCCGTTACCAAGACCGGCGGGAAATGGAAATACCGATGTCTGCACCAATCGAGATAGTGGAGCAGCAATTGAGCCTAGAAGAGTTCTTGGAAGAGGTGGATGAATCCTTCTCACAGCGGCTGTTCAGGTTCATTGACGACCGGGGCATGACCGATGCCGAGACCTATAAAAAAGCGAACCTCGACAAAAAGCTGTTTTCCAAAATCAGAAACTCCCCAGGCTACACGCCGAAGAAAAAGACCATCCTGGCGTTTGCGATTGCGCTCGAACTGGAACTTGATGAGACGGAGGAACTGCTTGGGACAGCCGGCTACCGCTTGTCGAACAGCCACAAGTTTGACTTGATTGTCCGCTATTTCATCGAGCGGGAACAATACAATATTTTTGAAATCAACGAAGCCTTGTTTGCATTTGACGAAGCGCTTCTCGGTTCGTAAAAAGGTCGCTTTCGAAGCGACCTTTTTTCTATGGGAAAATCGTATCCTTGGGGTAGCAAGTAACCTGAAGGAGGAAACGATGATGAAAAATGAAATGACGGAATTGGTGTTTATTCTCGACAAGAGCGGTTCGATGGCAGGTCTCGAACAAGATACGATCGGCGGCTTTAATGCCCTGATCGACAAGCAGCGAAAGCTGCCGGGTGAGGTCCGCGTGACAACGGTGCTGTTCAATCATGAATACGAGTTGCTTCACGACCGGATTTCGCTCGAAGGCATTTCGCCGATGACCGATAGCGATTATGGAGTAGGAGGCATGACGGCTTTGCTTGATGCGGTCGGCTCGACAATCCAGAAAATCAGCAATGCGCAAAAAGGGACATTGAAAAAGCACCAGGCCGACCGGGTGATGTTCGTCATCACGACAGACGGCCTGGAAAATTCCAGCTGTGAGTACACGTATAAGAAAATCCATGAAATGATCGCCTCAAAAAAGACGGCCGGCTGGGAATTCGTGTTCCTCGGTGCAAACATCGACGCGGTCGCGACCGCCAAGAAATTTGGTGTAGACGAAGATTTTGCGGTGGATTACCATGCGGATGCGGAAGGGACGGAGTTGAATTACCAAGTGTTGAGCGAAGCGGTCAGTTCATTCCGGACCGGGAAAAAGATTGACCGGGAGTGGAAGAAGGAAATTGAACGGGATTATGAAGCTCGTGGAAATAAAGGAAATCAATAATAAGTGAAATTTATTCGAAAATAAGGGGGATTTATCATGAAAAAAGTATTTAAGATAGGCTGTTTCGGCTTTATTGGCCTAATTGTATTGATGGCTATACTGGTTGCTTTGGCCGGTGGAGGAGAAGATTCCACGGAAACCGAGGGTACGACAGAAACAGCACCCGCAACAGAAGAAACTTCTACGGAAGAAGATGCTGAAACGGAAGAGCCGGTCGAAGAAGAGCCAGCTGAGCCGGAAGTATCGACTGAGTTTGAATCTGCATTGAATCAAGCACAAACCTACTCAGATACCATGCATATGTCAAAAGCCGGCCTGTTCGAGCAATTGACTTCTGAATACGGCGGACAATTCCCAGAAGACGCTGCACAATACGCGATCGATAATGTGGATGCTGATTGGAAAGCGAACGCTTTGGAATCGGCCAAGACTTATCAGGACAGCATGAGCTTGTCCAAAGAAGCTATTCGCGATCAATTGACTTCCGATTATGGCGGCCAGTTTACGCAAGAAGAAGCTGACTACGCTATCGAAAACCTGGAATAACCCAAAAAGATGAGCTCCGGCAAAACTGCCAGAGCTCATCTTTTTTCGTTTAAACTGCTTCGCATTCTGAATCTGTCTGCTTCGCAGCGCGGTACTTCATAATCTGCGCAATATACCAGAGAGCAACAACCAAGGTGATAACCGAGCCGATCATCGCGGCGATGTGGTATTCCATATTCAAGCCTTCAGGTGCGTAGAAGATGTACATGGAGACGACGCCTGTCATGAACATGGCCGGCACGCCGCTGATCCAGTGCATTTTGTAGTTCTTGAGCAAATACATCGTCGCTGTCCACAGCATGAAGGTCGCGACAACTTGGTTGGTCCAGCCGACGTATCTCCACAAGAACGTGTAGTCGATCGTCGCCATGTAGAACGTTGGGATGGCGAGCGGGATGGTGATCAATAGGATGCGCAAGGTGCCGTCAGTTTTCGTGAACTTCGACAATAAATCAGCCAAGATCATGCGCGACGAACGCAGCGCAGTATCACCCGTTGTGATCGGCAAGATGATGACGCCGAAGATCGCGAGGATGCCACCGAGCGTGCCAAGAAGCGAAATCGAGATGTCGTTGACGACGCCAGACGGTCCGCCTGCTGCAAGTGCTGCGCCGAGTCCTTCTGTTCCGTTGAAGAAAGTCATGCCGGCTGCCGCCCAGATCAAAGCGATAACGCCTTCAATGACCATGGCGCCGTAGAAAATTTTGCGGCCGTCGGTTTCTTTTTTCATGGTGCGGGCAATGATCGGGCTTTGCGTACTATGGAAGCCGGAAATTGCGCCGCACGAAACGGTAACCATGAGTAGCGGCCAAATCGGCAATTCGCCTGGGTGCAAATTGCTGAAGGTCAAGTTCGGCATCGGTTTGCCTGAGAACACGAGTGCCACGGCGACTGCGATGGCCATGAACAACAGGATACCGCCGAGCACCGGATAGATGCGGCCGATGATGCGGTTGATCGGCAAGATCGTTGCGAGAACGAAATAAGCGAAAATCAAGCCAAGCGCCGCGATAAAAGAAATCGGCGTAATTTGTGCGATTAATTGAGCGGGTCCCGCTGTAAAGGCCGCCGCCACGAGCAGCATCAACACGAGCGACAAGCCATTGATGAAGAATTTTGCGTTCTTTCCGAGGTAACGTCCAACGAGTGTAGGGAACTGAGCTCCGCCGTGGCGCATCGACATCATACCGGAAAAGTAATCGTGGACGCCGCCTGCAAAGATGCAGCCAACGACGATCCAGATGAATGCGACGGGTCCGTACAATGCGCCAGCTACAGCGCCGTAGATCGGGCCAAGGCCTGCGATGTTCAATAGTTGAATCAAATTGCCTTTCCACCAGCTCATCGGCACATAGTCGATGTTATCGGCCTGCGCGTAAGCGGGTGTTGGAGTTTTATCGTCGACGCCGAATACCTTTTCGATGAATTTTGAATAAAAAACGTATCCCAATATTAAGAGTGCAAGTGCTGCGAAAAATGTAATCATATGCGTCGTCCTCCTGGTGTCAGTGATATATCGTATACACATGATAGCATCTTTTGCCGAAAATTAAAGTTAATATTTCGAAAAAACTAATATTTCTATTTATTTATGGCAAAGCAATAGATGGTTGATAGGAACATTGAAATTGAAAGCGTATCCAGTGGGTTTTGAGGACTAAAGGTTTTTGAGCGCTTTCATGCCAGTGTAAGAAATCTCGAATTTCATTATCCTAAGATACAAGTAAATAAAGCCGGAAGGGCAGAAACTTCCACGGAAATGAATTGTTTGTGACACAGGGACACGATTGCACTATGCTTGAAAGTAAGTCCATAAAGAGAAGAGGAAACTAATCATGAAATTCGGCATCATTGGAACGAATTGGATCACCGATCGATTTATCAAAGCAGCGAAACAACACCCAAGTTTCAGCATCGGCGCCGTGTATTCAAGGACGGAAGAGACCGGCCGCGCGTTTGCGGAGAAATACGGGGTGGACGCGGTTTATACGGACATGAAGAAAATGTTCGAAGAAGGCGATATTGATGGGGTCTATATCGCTTCGCCGAATGCGTTTCACGCTGAACAAAGCCTGCTCGCGATGCAACACGGCGTGCATGTGCTCTGTGAAAAGCCGGCCGTTGTCAGTCTGGACGAGATGGATCGGATCATTGCGGCTTCAAAAGAAACCGGCATGACTTATATGGAAGCGATGAAATCGACCGTGACGCCGACTTTCCTGCGGCTGAAAGAAGAGCTGCATAAAATCGGCCCGGTCCGCCGCTATGTATTCCATTACAACCAGTATTCGTCTCGCTACGATAAATACAAAGAAGGCATCATCGAAAACGCGTTTAAGCCGGAACTCGGTAACGGTGCGAAAACGGATCTCGGCGTTTACGGCTTGGCGCCGCTCGTCCATTTGGCGGGGGAGCCGGATGCCGTATTGCGCAACCGCTATCTGTTGTCGACGGGTGCGGAAGGGCAAGGCAGCATGATTCTCGATTACGGCGAATGCGAAGCGGTCGTCATGTACTCGAAAATTTCGGATTCGTATTTGCCGAGTGAAATTCAAGGGGAAAACGGCGTCGTTGAAATCGACAGAATTAGTGACCCGAAACACGTGCTGATCAAATACCGCGACGGCACGACTGAAGATATTTCCATCCCGCACGAGTTCGATACCATGTATTATGAACTCGACGAATTTATCCGCTGCGTGCACAAAGGCCAAATAGAGTCCCCAATCAATACGCACGAGATCTCCCGGCAAGTGACGAAGCTTTTGCTTTAATGAAAAACAGTCAACGAAAAAACCGCTTTTTCCGTCCAGCATACGTGGGGGAAAGCGGTTTTATTTGTCTAGTTATTTGAGTTCGAGCATCACATAAAACCATTGCTCCCACATTTACTGCGTAAATGCGTCGCACATAAAAGTATTGCTCCCACATTTACTGTGCAAATGCGTCGTAAATGAATTAGCTCAGCTGACTCTTCGCTAATTCATTACCAACTGAACTTCCACACCGAAATGGTCCGACACCAGCGGCTTGTGTTCGCCGTTGAAGATGACTTTGGACGATTTGACGGTGACGGGTTCGGTGGAGAGGATCAAGTCGATGCGCAGGTCCTGTTTATTTTCGCTCCAGCCGGCGATTTTGCCTTTGACGGTGATGCCGGCGTCTTTTTCCTCGGCTAATGTGTAGGTGTCGTGCAGCCCGTTTTCCAATAAGTAAGCATAGCCTTGTTGTTCGAGCGAGGCGTCGTTATTGAAGTCGCCCATCAGGAAGGCAGGGGCTTCTATGTTCATCTGCTCAAGCAGCTGGTCTGCCTGGTATTTGAATGGCTCTACGCTGTCATGCCACCAACCCGTATGGCAGGAATAGAATGTGAAGGGCTGGTCGGCGTAATGGATGGTTGCGCCGACAATCTTCCGCGTTTTCGGGGAATGCTTGTCAGTGCTTTGGCTGACGAAGAAGCTGTGCTCATCGATGACGGCATGGCGCGTCAAGATCACCAGCCCTTCTTCGTAGCGCCCGTAGACGAGGTGGGAGAAATCCCACACCATCGAATAGCCTGTCATGCCGAGTTGCTCCATTTCCTTAAGCAGAACCCAGGCGTAATTATCGTGCTTGATAACATGTTCTGGTTGCTCGTCAATCGACTGATTGACTTCCTGCAAGGCGATGACGTCGTATTGTTTTTCGGCGATGGCCGATGCCAAATGGCGGATTTTGTCCAGTTGATTTTCTTCGTGCCAGGCATGGCAATTCAAGGTCAGTAGTTTCATTGATTGATTCCTCCAAAGTATGGCGATTTTAAAGAAAACCCGGACCTGAGCGAAGAGATTCGCATCGGTCCGGGTTTGAAGCTGGTAAGGAAGGAGCTTTTACACTTCTTCATTCCCGCTAGTAATTTCAATCAAGTCTTTCGTATTCGCGGCTACTCGGCCGGATGTTTTGATGTTCACTTGCTGTCCTTCTTGGAGGCTCGTGAAGACAACCGGCGTGATGATAGACGGGGCGTGTTCGCCGATATAGGCGAGGTCCATTTCCATCAATAATTGTCCTTGTTCGACAAGGTCGCCTTGTTCGACGTGAGCCGTGAAGCCTTCGCCTTTCAAGTGAACAGTGTCGATGCCGATGTGAATGAGCAATTCAGTGCCGTCGTCCGCTTTCAAGCCAATAGCGTGTTTCGTCGGGAACAAAGTCACGACTTCACCGTTCACTGGCGAGAACACTTTGCCTTCAGAAGGTTTGATTGCAAAGCCGTCGCCGACCATTCTTCCGGAAAAGACTTGGTCCGGTACATCCGTGATCGGCAGGATGTCGCCCGTGATCGGGATGCCGAAATCAACGGTACCGAGGCGTACCGGTGCATCTCCCGCGTCTTTCGCCTGGTCGATTATCTGGGATACATCTTGTTTCGTGCGTGGCGTTTTGCCGTTGATGATGTCTTGCATTTGCCCGCGCAGGTTGTCTGAAACCGGCCCGAAGATTGCTTGGATGTTATTGCCGACTTCCATGACACCGGAAGCCCCGAGCTTTTTCAATTTATTTTTATCGACTGCGCTCTTGTCTTCTACACTGACGCGCAGGCGGGTGATGCAGGCATCGAGATGGGTGATGTTTTGCTGTCCGCCCATCGCTTGCAGGATTTCGTATGGCAGTTCACCGGCAACGGCTGAATCGCCATCTTCGTCTTCTTCTTCGTCTTCACGTCCTGGCGTCATCAAATTGAATTTCGTGATGGCGAAACGGAAGCCGAAATAGTAAATGACGGCGAAGAACAGACCGACGACGATAACCCAGAACCATTCCGTTCTGCCCGGCATGACGCCGAACAGCAGGAAGTCGATGAGGCCGCCGGAGAAAGTCATGCCGATTTTAACATCAAGAATATGCATGATCATAAAGGACAGTCCAGCGAATACTGCGTGGATCCCGAACAATACAGGTGCTACGAAAAGGAATGCGAATTCAAGCGGTTCAGTGATCCCTGTCAAAAATGAAGTAAGGGCAGCTGAACCCATGATGCCGCCGACGACTTTCTTGCGTTCAGGGCGTGCGCAGTGATAAATCGCAAGCGCCGCTGCTGGAAGGCCGAACATCATGAACGGATATTTGCCTGTCATGAACGTGCCGGCTGTGAAGTCGACACCGTCGCGCAGTTGTTCAATAAAGATGCGCTGGTCGCCGCGGATGATTTCGCCAGCGGCATTCGTATACGTGCCGAACTCAAACCAGAACGGCGAATAGAAAATATGGTGAAGGCCGAATGGGATCAATGAGCGTTCCACAAGGCCGAAGACGAACGCCGCAAGTGTGCGGTTTGTGTCTAGGATGAAATAAGAAAGCGTGTTCAGGCCGTTCTGTGCAAAAGGCCACACAAGGTACATCGCGACACCGAGAAACAATGCCGAGAATGCGGTAATGATCGGAACGAAGCGCTTGCCGGCGAAGAATCCGAGAAATTGCGGCAAGTTGATATTGTAGAATTTATTGTACATTGCAGCGGCCAAAATCCCGACGATAATCCCGCCGAAGACGCCGGTCTGCAAGGTTGGAATCCCAAGGACCATGGCGTACGCAGGATCTGAAGTGGCCAATTCTTCTGTGATGCCGCCGACTGCTTTCATCGTGACGTTCATAATCAAATAGCCAATGATCGCGGCAAGGCCTGCGACTCCGTCACCGCCGGCTAAGCCGATTGCGACGCCGACTGCAAAGAGCAATGGCAAGTTATCAAAGATTACACCACCGGCTTCCGCCATGATAAAGAGCAATGACTGGACCCATGGGGTGCCGAAGAATGGTACCGCTTCCACAAATGTGTCTTGTGAAAAGCTTGTGCCGAATGCCAGCAAAATTCCTGCTGCGGGCAAGAGTGCGACAGGCAGCATCAATGCCTTCCCGACTTTTTGCAATGTACCGAATACATTAGTAGACATAAAATTTCCTCCTTTATTGGTAAAACTTACTGCGGATCAAACGGGATGGAACGTGTTTGGCAGAAGCTAAAGCATACAAAAAAGGCATGAGCGGAAAAGGCATCGGTAAAAAAGGGGAGAAGTCCCCTGGATTAACCGTTGTACCTTTTCATACTCATGCCTGATCGAATCAGTAACACGTATGAATCAGTTTGTATGGGTCAAGCGCTGCAGATGAATTGTCAGATAAAGCACTTCCGCTTCGTCGACAGGCTTTTTTAATTGGTTTTGCATTACTTTGATGAGCTTCCAAGCCAGATTATAGCACACGGGGTATTCGGCTTTCAATAGTGCTTCGAGTTTATTTTCATCACCCAGCGATTCGCCGTGATGAATGCGGTCGATCGCCCGGTGCAGATGCTGGATCAGGCGATGGTAATTGACATTGTCCTTGCTGAGATCAATTTTCAGACCCTCTTCGATCAATTCTGTCAGGCGTGAGATGAGTGCGTGGTCGCGGTTCATATCGCGCAAGGATTTGTCGGTCACCGCACTGTGGATGTGGAGCGCGATAAAACCGATCTCGCCTTCCGGAAACACGATGCCCAGCTGGCGTTCGAACTCTTTTACCATGCCTTTTGCTACCTGGTATTCTTTCGGATACAAAGATTCGATTTCAAACAGGAACGAGTTCGAGAACTGCATGTTCTGCTGGATACGTTTGATGGCAAAAGACAAATGATCCGTCAACGCCACGTGAATGTGTTCATTCAACTCGGTGCCCATCTGTTCTTCGATATATAATAGTTGATCATTGATAAATGCGATTAAGTCTTCATCGATATAAGGAATCAAGTTAACGTATTGTTCCTTTTCCGCCTCATCTTTTAACAGGAAGGTCTTATCGGCATGATCAAACGAAATGACATCGCCTTTTTTCCGGTTGAAGCCAAGGCCGTTTCCGATCAAGACAACTTCCTTATAGGCATCATGGCGGGCGATCACGACGTTGTTATTCAATACTTTCTCAATGGTTAATAGCTGTTCCATGATTTCCTCCATTCAAAAAAACGCCTTGACGCGCTAAGCATAATTCAAGTTATACAGGAAAAGGGCATGCGAAAACAAGTTTGGTGCGTGAGTGTCCCTGTGCACGGCACAATTCGGGCGAGGAGGAGTGGGTGGAAATGGTGGCGGGAATGGATTTACAGAGGGCGGGTGGTTGCTTGCGTCCCTGTGCGTGACACAATTCACACGGGAAACGGACCGGTTTTTGTTTGGTTTCGCGGCTTGTCCCTGTGCATCACACAATTTAAGCGGCGGGTAGCGGGTAAGAACGTTGTTGTGGCTGGATTTGTCGATTGCGTGCAGTCAGTTGCGTCCCTGTGCATGACACAATTCCAGTGGGGAATGGTATGTTTTTCATCTAAAAGAGTATGGTTGGTAAAGGTAAATGAAATCTACCATTGCTTCAGCCCTTGTTAATAAATTCGAGCGACGATAGGATGAACAAAGAGGATATTCTAAAACACAGTTAAAAATATCTTAAAGAGAAAGTTAGGGGATAAAACATGAAATCTTATATTATCCGAATCGAATTAGAAGGTTCCGAGCCGCTTGTTTGGCGAAAGGTAGTCATGCCGGCTGGCGCCACATTCAATATGCTGCATGACATTATCCAGCAGGTCAGCAATTTCCAAAGCGGCTACCCTTATGAGCCATATCATTTATTTGAATTCGATTTGCCGGAAGAGGGCATTCGAGTGACGAACGATGAACAGGCTTATGAAGAGCATCAGTATTATAAAAAGAATAAAAAGCTGTTTGCCGAGAGGCTGAAAAATGCCTATCCGAAACACAAGCGTTTTGAGGAGAACTACCAGAAGCGATTAGCAACAGTCGTGCGCCAGCCGGCACGCATTAAAATCGATGAATACATCGAGAAGCTTGGACAGCTGATTTACCGCTACGATTTTGGTGGCGACTGGAGATTCCGCATTATTCTTGAAGAGATTGTCTATGACTATCATTTTGGCTTTCCGACGCTGCTTGCCGGAGAAGAGGCAGCGCCCCCTGAAGATGTAGGCGGCCTTCCAGGATTTTATGAATTCCTAAAAATCTATCGAGATGAACAGCATCCGGAACACGAAGATATGAAAACGTGGGCAGCC
Source organism: Planococcus sp. CP5-4_YE (assembly GCF_019042655.1). GTDB lineage: Bacteria > Bacillota > Bacilli > Bacillales_A > Planococcaceae > Planococcus. The sequence goes on along the minus strand of NZ_JAHPZO010000007.1, from coordinate 58,091 downwards.
GACATGCGTTTCAGGGAATATGACCCGAAGTGGATTAACAGTTTTCTAAAAAGCAGAATGTATAAAAAGACGGAATGGAATAAGATTCATCACGAAAATTACCAGGTGATTGAAGATAAATATCGAAAGACTGAGTAGAGCTGTCCCTGTGCATCACACGATTTAAGCAGTGGAAAATGCATAGGTAGTGGATTTGGGTGTGAAACAGCCCCTGTGCAAGGCATAATTTAGTTCGATAAAGCGGAGCTGAAAACGGGCAGTTGATTCGAGAAGAAAGCACCTCAGAAGATACGAGGGAAGAGAGAATAGCACAAGAATAAGCGGTAGCAAGTAAAGCGGCAGTTGCAGACACAGCGGCACCAGCCACAGTCGAAATGAATGGCTCGAATGACTATCCGTGGAAGGCAGTTGATCTGGATGGTATGATCATGGACGTAGCGAAAAGCTTGTATCCTGGTGCCCAAAGATATGTGACCTGATTTTTATGTGTAATAAAGATACAGCAAAAGAAGATGGAGTTGGTTTTTATGACGAAAAACAAAATGACAACAAAAGCGGTTATCTCAACAGCAGTACTCACATTGGCTATTTCCATCGTGCCAACGGGCAATGCTTTTAGCAATAGCGAATTCGGACTGATTCAAGCAGAGGCGTCGACAGCTACGCACGTGGCGAAAGGGAATTTGAATCTTCGCAGTGGCGGTTCATTAAAGGACAAGATCATTTTGCAAATTCCGAAGGGTGGAAAAATTGAGTACATCTCGGGAAGCGGCATTTGGTACAAAGTGAAATATGGCACGACCACGGGTTATGTTCATTCCGACTACATAACGAAAATCGAAACAGTAGCCCCGGAAACACCAAAGGCAACCCACTTTGCGAAAAGTAACGTCAACCTCCGTACCGGGGCTTCGACCAAACATGAAATCGTGTTAGTGATTCCTAGAAACGCAGAAGTTTCGTATATTTCGAAGAGCGGCATTTGGTATAAAGTGAAGTACGGCACAAAAACGGGCTATGTTCATTCCGACTACCTAGCAAAAATCGGAGCAGCAGAGCCATCGAAATACCCGGCTCCTTCTACGGACACACCGGGCAAATATGTAGAAGACATTCTGATTGTCAATAAAAAGTACGCATTGCCTTCAACTTACAATCCTGGAGTAAATGCGACGGCGAAAAAAGCATTAGATGCTATGATTGCGGATGCAAAAAAACAGAGCGTCACATTAAAGATCACGAGCTCATACCGTTCTTATTGGTATCAAAACACTTTGTATAATAACTATGTAGAAAAGCACGGCAAAGCAAAAGCAGATCGCTTCAGCGCACGTCCTGGACATTCTGAACATCAGACTGGACTAGCCTTCGATTTAGGTGGTGTTAATCAGGCACACTGGTTTGAAGAGTCGTTTGCAAACACCAAAGAAGGAAAATGGCTGGCTTCAAACGCTCATAAATATGGTTTCCACTTGCGCTATCAAAAAGGCAAGGAAGACATCACGGGTTATATGTTTGAGCCATGGCACTTCCGTTACATCGGGGAGGCCAACGCTACTAAAATCAAAACTAGTGGAAAAACACTGGAAGAGTATTTCGATATTCCGGGGAAATAAACGGAATGAAAAGAGTCTCATAGGAGGCTCTTTTTTTTTGCGCAAGTGGCGTCCCTGTGCATGGCACAATTCGAGCGAGGAGAATGGCAGTAGAAGTAGGTTTTTATAGTGTGAGTGATTGATTACGTCCCTGTGCGTGACACAATTTCAGCAAGGATACACGGTTTTTCATCGTACTGATCACTGATATGAAAGCGAATACATTTCTTTAATTAATGCCTTAATTGGTATAGACAACTATACATATTAACTCTATAGTAAAAGCAAGAATACATAAAGGGGTGGAATAAAATGTTTGGTTTTCTGCAGAAAATTGGTAAATCATTGATGTTTCCGATCGCGACACTTCCGGCTGCCGCATTGCTGTTGCGTTTTGGGCAGGACGATTTGCTCGGGATTCCGTTTCTATCGGCAGCGGGCGCTGGGATCATTGATAACTTGGCGATTATTTTTGCCATCGGTATTGCCATGGGGCTGGCTCATGATGGAAATGGCGGAGCGGCACTTGCTGGGGCCATCGCTTATTTAGTTTTAACTTCAGCCATCGTCACCATCAACGAATCCATAAATATGGGCGTTTTCGCCGGTATTCTCTCAGGAATCGTCGGCGGGCTGCTGTATAACAAGTTTTATGATGTGAAACTGCCGAGCTGGCTGGCTTTCTTTGGAGGCAGGCGCTTTGTGCCGATTATTACAGCGGCCACCATGACCATAATTGCCGGCGCACTCGGTTATTTATGGCCACCGGTTCAAGAAGGAATTGACGCGGCCGGGGCGTGGATTTTAAATGCAGGGATGTTTGGGGTTGGTTCCTATGGGTTCTTAAACCGCCTGTTATTGCCGACCGGTTTGCATCATGTCATCAATACGGTCGTTTGGTTCGATTTTGGTACTTTCACGGATGCCAACGGCGAAGTGATACGCGGGGAAATCAACCGCTTCCTAAAAGGCGACCCGACAGCCGGGCCTTTCCTTTCCGGATTTTTCCCGGTCATGATGTTCGGACTTCCGGCTGCTTGCCTTGCCATGTATATGGCTGCGAAAAAAGAACGTAAGGCAGCAGTGGGCGGCATGCTTTTCAGTATTGGATTTACTTCTTTCTTGACAGGGATTACAGAGCCAATTGAATTTTCTTTCATGTTCTTGTCTCCGATATTGTATGTCATTCATGCATTGCTGACAGGAGTCTCCATGATGGTCGCCTATGCGCTGGACATCCGTCACGGGTTTGGCTTTTCAGCGGGCGCCATCGACTATGTGCTGAATTATGGTTTGGCGGAAAATCCGCTCCTGCTTCTCGTCATGGGGCTCATTACAGGAATTGTTTACTTTACGGTCTTTTATTTCATGATCATAAAATTCGATTTGAAAACACCTGGCCGTGAAGATGAAGATGCAGAAGACGGGAATGCTTATTCCGGAGATGATAAAATTGATGTAAGAGCTTACCAAACGATTGAAGCACTTGGCGGAAGCAACAATCTCACGTCAGTGGATTATTGTACAACGCGTCTTCGAGTGACGGTGAAAGATGCTGGGGAAGTGAACGAAAAAGATTTGAAACGCCAGGGCGCAATGGGTGTTATGAAAGTGAACAAAACCAACGTTCAAGTCGTTATTGGAACTGCAGTGGAATTCTTGGGAGATGCGATGAAGAAACGGTTGGCAGATGGCAATCCTGCTCCGGAAAACACGGATCAAGTCCTAGAAGACGCACCGGCTGGCCAAGAAATGACAAAAGAAATTTTAGCTGAAGATTTCGTTATGCCGATAGAAGGGGAAATCGTTCCTTTATCAGAAGTCCCGGATGATGCTTTTGCAAAAGAAATGATGGGGCCAGGGTTTGGCATCAAGCCTTCAAGCAGTATTGTCTATTCACCGGTTGACGGCAGATTGGTTACTGTATTCCCGACCAAGCATGCTCTTGGAATTGAGACTGACACAGGAGTGGAAATATTGATCCATGTCGGGCTGGATACAGTCAAGCTGAACGGCGAAGGATTTGAATCGCTGGTCGAACAAGGGCAGCTGGTTCAACGGGGAGACGCTTTATTGAAACTCGATTTGGCCTTTTTGGAAGCCAATGCGCCTTCTATCGTTACACCAATTGTTTTCACTAATTTATCAGGCCAAAAATTGGATATGTTAAAAAACGGATTCCAGCAGCAAGGAACGGCGTCTATCTTGAAAATTAAATAACTTAAAGAAGCAAAAGCCGGGGATGTCAGTGATGATTTTCCCGGCTTTTCGTAAGGAGTGCTGATTTTGAATAAAACAATATTGATTTCAAATGTGGCCATCGCCAATGCGAAAACCGAAAGCCGAATAGCCGATCTCCTTTTGGAAGGCGGCAAAATAGCAGAGATTGGAGAAAGCCTATCCCGGAAAGCAGATTTTCACATCGACGGAAATGGTAAAAATTGGGTTGTTATGCCAGGGTTTATTGATGTCCATATTCACGGGTCTTCAGGCTTTGATACGATGGATGCGACACCGGAGGCATTGAACGGACTAGCTAGTTCGCTCCCACGGGAAGGGACAACCAGTTTTTTGGCGACCACGATGACGCAGTCGGATGAAGCCATTTCGAAAGCTTTGCAAACCGCCAGTGCTTTTCAAGCCGATGAACAGCAGGCAGAAATGCTCGGTGTGCACTTAGAAGGGCCGTTCATTTCTCCGGAGATGGCGGGGGCACAGCCGCTAGAATATATTATGGCCCCTTCGCTTTCTTTATTCGAAAAATGGCAGGAACTCAGCGGCAAGCGCATCAAGCAAGTGACTATTGCTCCTGAGGCAGATCACAGTATGGAATTCATCAGAACGCTATCAGCGGATGGAGTTGTGGCTTCAATCGGGCATTCGAACGCCAGCTTCGAAAAAGTCCAAGAAGCGATAGCAGCGGGAGCGAAACAAGTCACTCATTTGTATAATCAGATGAGCCCGTTCCATCACAGGAATCCGGGAGTGGTCGGGGCTGCTTTTCTGGAAGAAAGTTTGGCGGTGGAGCTGATTGCAGATTTTGTCCACAGCCATCAGCAATCCGTCCGCTTGGCTTACCAGCAAATAGGCGCAAGCCGCTTAATTCTCATCACGGACGCTATGCGGGCTAAAGGTCTCGCGCCGGGAACTTATGATTTAGGGGGACAGGGCGTACAAGTGAGTGAGCGGGATGCCCGCTTGCCAAATGGAGCGCTCGCCGGCAGCATCTTGACGATGGAAACTGCAGCGAAAAATGTAAAAGCGATCACGGACTGCACGTGGCCGGAGCTCGCAGCGATGACTTCGGCCAATGCCGCCAGACAATTGGGCCTTGAAAATAAAGGCGTTATCGCAACGGGGAAAGATGCAGACCTGGTGATTCTGGATGAAGACGCGAATGTCCAGTTGACAATTTGCAGAGGGAATATCTCATATGCAAAGGAAGAGTTGCAATGAAAATAATTACAGTCGATAATTACAATGCAATGAGCGAGACAGCCGCACGACTGGTAGAACAGCAAATTTCAGAAAACAGCAAGACGGTATTGGGGCTGGCCACAGGAGCCACGCCGCTTGGCCTTTATGAGAATATGATTGAAGGACACAAAAAACGTGGAATTTCCTATAAATATGTCCAGACCATCAATTTGGATGAATACAGAGGCCTGAGCAAAAATCATCCGAATAGCTATTATGCGTTTATGTGCGAAAAGTTATTTAACCAGCTCGATATCCCTTTGGAAAATGTCCATCTGCCCGACGGAATTGCCCGTCCGGTCGAAGCGGAATGCCGCCGTTACGAAGCCCTTCTGGATCGTATCGGGCCGCCGCATCTGCAGATATTAGGCATGGGGACGAATGGGCATATCGGGTTCAATGAACCGGGAACTCCAGAACATAGCTTGACCCATTGCGTGAAACTCGATGAGTCGACGCGGGCGAACAATGCGCGTTTTTTCAAATCGGCTGATGAAGTGCCCCCACATGCAATCACTTTAGGGATTGCCTCGATTCTAAAAAGCAAGGAAATTCTTGTGCTGGCTTCTGGTAAAAAAAAGGCGGAAGCTGTAAAGCGCTTGCTTGATCGAGAAATCAGCGAAGCTTTTCCTGCTTCTTTTTTGTGGAAGCATCAAAATGTTACGCTGATTGTTGACCGGGATGCTTATCAATTGGCCCAAACAGAAAGGCGGTGAATCTTTTGCTAGACAAGCAATCACGGATACCGATGTATGTCCAAATCGAAGAGGAATTGAAGAGCCGCATAGAGCGGGGCGAGTTTCCTGTAGGGACCGCCATTCCTTCTGAGCGCGAACTGACGGAGCTTTTCAACGTCAGCCGCATGACCGTCCGGCAATCCATCACTAATTTGGTGAACGACGGGTTGCTGTACCGTGAAAAAGGGCGGGGCACGTTTGTTGCTTCGCCGAAAGTTGAACAGCCGCTGATCGGCATGACCAGTTTTACCGAAGACATGCAGTCACGCGGCATGGTCCCTGGCAATAAACTGATTCGTTTCGAAAAAATGACTCCCAGCCCGGATATCGCAAAAGAGCTTCAGCTGCAAAGCGGCGAAAAGGTTTTTTATGTGGAGAGAATCCGTTATGCAGATGACAAGCCGATGGCACTTGAAAAGACGTACCTTCCAATCAAACTTTTTCCCCAGCTCAGCAAAGAAGCGTTAAAAGGCTCTCTCTATTTATTAATTGAGCAGGAGCAACAATTGATGATCAGCCATGCAAAGCAGCGCATGGAAGCGGCACTCGTTAAACAGGAGGATGCGGAACTGCTTCAGATCCATGTTCCCTCGGCCATCCTGCTCATAGAAAGAGCCAGTTACTTAACGAACGGGCAGCCCTTTGAAGTGGTCCGCAGCATCTACCGCGCAGACCGCTATAAATTCATTACCGAAATTAAGCGTTAAAGAAAATGAATTCAGTGGCCCCCATTCTGTGGAGCAAACCGAAGTGGCATAAGTGGGGAAAACGAGCCACCTCAAGGAACTGATAAGCCACTGGCTATTTGAATAAGCAGGGAGCTGGGATAAATGTTAACTGCGTACTTTGAAAAAATAAAAGAAAAGCTCCAAGCGATTGAAGCATGTGAAAAAGAGAATATGGCCGAAGCGGCACGAAAAGTGGCCGAAGCCATAAAGCAGGGCAATATCGTCCAGCTATTCGGCTGTGGGCATTCGCATATCTTAACGGAAGAAGTGTTTTTCCGCGCGGGCGGATTGGTGCCAATCAAGCCGATATTGATAGAACCGCTGATGCTTCATGAAGGCGCCGTCACTTCCTCGCAATTGGAACGGCAGCCGGATTACGCCGCGAGTTTTCTAGCGGAACAAGATTTTCGTCCTGGAGATGTGCTGATTGTATTATCCACTTCAGGCCGCAATCCCGTACCCGTGGATGTGGCCCATCACGCGCGTGAAAAAGGCGTGTATGTCATCGGGCTGACTTCCCTGGCCTATTCACAAAGCCAGCCTTCCCGGCATAGCAGCGGAAAACATTTATATAACTCTGTCGATCTTGCCATAGACAACCATTCTGTCGCCGGAGACGCCATTCTTTCAGATGCCAAAGTAAAAGTCCCGTTCGGCCCTACGTCAACTGTGACGGGAGCCGCCATCTTGAACGCCGTCTTCGCTGAAGCGATTGCCCTGATGGCAGCCGAAGGGTTCGAACCGCCTGTTTTTTTAAGTGGTAATATTGACGGCGCAGATGGCCACAACCACCGACTTGTGGAGAAATACCGCAACAGAATTCCTTTATTGTCCTGATGTCCCTGTGCACGGCACAATTCGCTCAGACAGAAATGGCGGCGTTGCTGGTTTTTCTGCCGTGTATAGTCGAGTTGCGTCCCTGTGCAAGACACAATTCACCAGCTATCCATCTAGCCTGGGGCAGGAATAGCCGGCATCAAAGTGGAAGTAATGAAGTATCGGATTGGCAGCTAGTTGGATGGAATTCTATCACCTGCTGGTCATTGAGCAATCTTAAGTCGATCCACTGCAAGGGAACCATGCAAGCTATAGATAATGATGCTTGAGGAAGACATGGCCAAATTGTAGAAAAGGGGAGAAGACACATGAAAGCGATGGTCTGCACGCGTTATGGAACTCCGGATAGACTAGAGCTACAAGAGCTTGAACAACCGCTGCCAAAAGCCAACGAAATCAGCATCAAAGTCCTGGCATCTACTGTCACTGCAGGAGATTGCGAGATGCGCAGCTTTACTTTTCCTCTGTATTTGCATCTTCCAATGCGTTTATTGTTCGGTGTCCGTAAGCCGAGAATGAAAGTGTTGGGGCAGGAATTTGCCGGTGTGGTGGAGGCGGTCGGCGAAAGCCAGAAACACTTCAAGAAAGGCGACCGTGTAGTCGGGTCGACCGGAATGAAACTCGGTGCGAACGCCGAGTATGTGTGTTTGCCGGAACGTTATGCGATCGTCCACATGCCAAAAGAGCTGGATTATGAGCAGGCCGCAACGATTCCGACAGGCGGGATGAATGCTTTATTTTTTCTACGGAAAGCTAATATCCAAGCCGGGCAAAAAGTATTGATTCTTGGAGCAGGCGGCAGCATCGGCACAATCGCTGTCCAGCTCGCGAAACATGCAGGAGCTGAAGTGACAGCGATCGACCGGCAGGAAAAACTGGACATGCTTTTATCAATCGGGGCGGACAAGGTCATTGATTATGAGCGGGAAAATTTTACGGCTAGTGGCGAAACGTATGACGCCATCTTTGACATTGTAGGGAAGAATACGTTTTCACAAGCCATGGGTTCGTTGAAACCAACAGGCATTTACTTAATTGGCAATCCGAGCCTTGGCAAAGTCCTACGGAAGTTTAGTGGGAGAAGGAAAGGTGCAGGGAAAGTGTTTGTGGGTGTAGCGGATTACAAAGCCGATGACTTGCGCTATTTAGTCGATTTATCCGCAAAAGGAAAGCTCACGACGGTCATTGATCGTACTTTTCCACTTGAAGAGTTAGCTCAGGCGCATCATTACGTGGAGAGCGGGATGAAAAAAGGGAATGTGGTTATTGTGCACTGACTGTCCCTATGCTTGAACCTCCAGTGCAACATATAATACTAGCAAAAAATGCATGAAGAATATTCCCGATATTAGGGGGAAGTTCTTCATGCATTTTTATGTTGTGGTGTTGAAATTAAAAAACTATTTTTAAATAGAGGCCTCCTCGTCCTGCACCTTAAACATTTCGTATTCAATATCGTCTAATTTGCCAGTCCATCGCAACCCTGAAATTTCCGGCAGCAAGGACCGATGATCGCCCCAGTTCAAGATATGTATAAGCTGCAATTCCTTTTCGGGAAAAGAAGCAATGCTTCTGGCGTTATAGGCAGGCTTATGCGAGTAGATTAATAGGCGTTCTGCCAAATCAATATACGTAGACCACAGTTCCTCGTTTGTAGGTTGAATGCCGTGGAGCCTGCCAATATAAATTTTGTGGTTGTTGGAATCATTAGTGTATAACCAATTTTCTTGAGAAATTCGTTTGCCCAGTGTTTGATAGTCTGCTTTGCCAATATAAAGCAAGACATCACTTCCATACACAGGATGCGTTCCATAAATCTGATAAATTCCATAGTCGGTTTCATCATTCATTAAATGCGGTAAGTCTGTTAATTTATAAGACCCTTCCCATTGAATTTGAATTATAGTTGATGCAGTAATTGTCATATAGATCGCTCCTTTTAATAACTAAGATTTTTTAAAAAAGACAGAGAGTGGATAAATCATATTATTTAAAATTTGTATTTTAGTGTATAATTTATAATACTATTTACTTAATAATTTTAATAGTAAAAATTTATCAATAACTTAAACGTTTTAGTGTGGAAAGGGCGGGGAACTGGTGAAAATTACGATGGAAATGAGTGAAAGAGCATTCCCGATAGCCAAAAAAGTGTTCGCTGGACAGCTGACAAGAAATGATGGGAAGATCGAAATTCATAGAATTTCGGGTATGAACGAGGGATCTGCACAAGCATATATCACTATATTTCTGGCGATGATGAGTGGAGAAGAATACAAGCGGGCATTTAATAATAAGACGAATAAATTCTTGCTGGAGAACATTCGAAAAGATTATGGTGAAAAGCATTTCACTCACGCATTAAATGCTGCACAGAAGCATATAAATTACTACGCAACGCTCAATAAAGGAAATTTAACTGGTTTACAGAGCATTGTTGATCAGCTGAGACCGTGATTGGCTGAGTCCTTTAAGCACGGTGTTTGAAACACAAAAAGCATGAAGCCCTCGCTTATTCTCTAAGGGAGAGCTTCATGTTTTTTTCAGTTAAATTGTATGGCGCACAGGGACGAGCATCAACAAAAAGTAGTCCCGAATGCAGTCATATCAACATTCTTGGGGCATCTACCCAATAAGGAAGCCTTTTTAACCAATCGTTTTATCGTTGAAGCTTTCCCGGAGGTTTTGATAGATGCGCAGGCCATCGGATGGATAGCCCGACAATGCGCCGAAAAACCCTGGATATGTAACGGGGATTACGCTCGTGAGAAACAGGCAGAAATTGACCGCAGCAAACGGATAAGCATATTGAAAGCTTTCAGCACTAATAGACAAGCCATAAGCCAGCGTCCCGGCAATAAGAGAAAACAACGGGCCGCATGCATCGACTAAGAGTCTCTGTACGTTTGATAAGGGAGGGATGTCTTTGTAGTTGGAAATTAAACAAAAACCTGATAATCCCAATCCGAGGTAAAAATGAATCTTGCGGATGCTGAATGCCAACTTATTTTCTTTATGCGGCGTGCCTAGAAAAATATTCGCCTCGCCAGATTTTGTCGATAGGACGATCGGTAGAGCATGTCCGAGTTCGTGGATCAGGATGGAAATCGGCAATAAAATGAAAAAGATAGTCAATAGATCTAATATCAATTAGCATTCTCCTCCGCAAAGTACCAATTAAATGCTGGCCAATTCGTTTGTCATTATAGTATAAATAAATGAAATAAAAGTCAATTTCTCTTATATTTCCATATTTAAAAAAGGAACGCAGTGCCGGGATACATCCGCTAGCTGCGTTCCTTTTTCGCTTAAATTGTGTCATGCACAGGGGCAAAAACAGCAACGCCCAACACGGAAATACAGTTATGCCAACGTTCTGGAGTGATCATCGGCATTTGAATTGTGTCGTGCACAGGGACTACTCTCCCCGAACCACTACCTCGATATGCCGGAAGCTCGCGACATCAAACAATCCGCGATCGGTCAGTTTCAGGTGAGGAATGACCGGCAGCGACAGAAACGACAAAGTCAGGAAGGCGTTGAAATGCGTTGGGGCGCCAATTTGCAGGAGGCCTTGGTCAATTGCCTTGAGCTGACTGTAAACAGCGGGGAACGGTTGATCGGACATCAATCCGGCAATCGGCAACGATAAACTGGCCAAGACTTTGCAGTTTTGGACGACGGCTAGCCCGCCTTGTAGCTCTTGCAGTGCACGAATTGCCGCCAACATATCCTCATCATTTGTCCCGACCACAATGATGTTATGGGAATCGTGCGCTACGGTTGTGGCGATGGCGCCGTCTTGGAGGCCAAGCCCTTTGACGATGCCGAGCCCGATATTGCCAGTCGCCCGGTGGCGTTCGATGACGGCGATTTTTAAATGATCGCTTGCCGCATCCGAAACAAAGTATCCGCCGGCGACTGATACTTTTTCTATTAAATGTTCGGTGATCAATTTGTTCGGATTGATGCCGATAATATGGGCGCTCGCATTCGCCTCCATTGGAATTTGTAGATTTTCTGTGGATAGCCCGGCAATGCGCACTGTGTCTCGCACAGTTGCCGTTTCGCTATCTTCTTGAACGGGTCCGGCGTAGCGCCCGTCTTTCGCTGCCAATTGCCCGCCTTTATAAACTTCATCAATCGTGAATTCTTCCAAATTATCGAGCACAATAAAGTCCGCATCGTAGCCGGGAGCGATAGCGCCTTTTTGGTGCAGTCCGAAACATTGGGCTGCGTTGAGAGTCGCCATGGAAATGGCGGTGATGGGGTTGATTCCGGAGCGGATCGCTGTCCGGACATTATGATTGACACTGCCTTCATCGATTAGATCATCGAGATGCTTATCGTCGGTGCAGAATAAGCAACGATGAGCGTTTTGTTCGGTCACGCCTTCAAGCAGCGCGTGCAGGTCTTTTGCGACCGAACCTTCACGTAGCATGACGTACAGGCCGCGTTCGATGCGAGCCGTCATTTCATCTTTTGTTACGCATTCGTGGTCCGTCAAGATGCCAGCGGTGCCGTAGACATTGATATCGTTATCGGTGAGGCCTGCTGCGTGGCCGTCAATCTGCCGGCTCAGCAATAGTTTATCGAGCATCGCCTCGTCTCCTTGGAGCACCGCGGGAAAATTCATCACCTCCGCCAAACCGAGCACTGAATCGCGACTGGTAAAAGGCACCAGGTCTTCAGCGGAGAGCCGGGCGCCAGCGTTTTCAAAAGGTGTCGCCGGGACGCACGACGGCAGCATCATTTTAATATCGAGCATGGCCTGCTCTGCGTCTTTTAGCATGAATTCAAGTCCCGCCGTTCCCTTGACGTTGGCGATTTCATGCGGATCGGTGATGACCGTCGTCACACCATGGGACAGCACGACTTGCGAGAACTGCGGCGGCGTCACCATGGACGACTCGATGTGGACATGGGCATCGATCAAGCCCGGCGCGATGAATTTTCCGGTGGCATCGATTTCCTGCACGCCTTCATAGTCTCCGATTCCGACAATCACGCCGTCGGTTATTGCCACATCACCGGCCGTCAAGCTCTTCGTGTAGACATTGACGATGGATGCATGCCGAATAACCAAGTCCGCTTTTTTTCGTTTATTCGCAACATCGATTCTATTTTTTAATTGGGCTTTTTTCATGGCTATTCATGCTCCTTTGATTGCTCGGTATCATATTGAACGCGAAATAAGTTTTGCTTTATTCTACAGCAGACTGGTGACAAGACCTAGCGAAAAAGAGAAAGAACTCTGTGGCTGTCCCTGTGCACGACACAATTTAGAGCACTGAAAACGCGCTGAGAGTGGATGTAGGTATGAAAACGTCCCTGTGCAGGACACAATTCATCCAGATGTCACCTTCTACCGAGAGTCAAAACTTGGGAACTATCCCAATCCGCTCAAAAGGTGGTAACATATCAACAAGAAAAGGATTCAGAGAATTGCCACGGAGATGGGCAGGTCGAGCGTGCCAAGCAGAGAGAGATGGCGTAAGGGCTCGGAATGTACCGAAGAGTTTCATATGATGGGGGTAAAATCATGGGAGAAGTGTGCAAAGTCCTGATTGTCGACGACGAGATGCTGATCAGGCAGGGGATCATCAATTATCTTGCCTGGGAACAGGAAGGCTTTCAAATTGTTGGAGAAGCTTCGAACGGCAAAGAAGCGATGGGCTTGATTGCAGAATTTGCACCGCATATCGTCATCACGGACATCGTCATGCCGATCATGGATGGCATCGATTTGGTGAAAGAAGGAAAGATGGAGTTTCCTGACACCGAATTTATTGTGCTGAGCAGTTTTGAAGACTTCGAATACGTCCGGTCGATGTTCCAGAACGGCGTCGCTGATTATATTTTAAAGCCGAAACTCAACGGCCCTGAGCTATTGAAAATATTAAACCGCGTAGTGAACCGAATTCCGGGCCTGCAGCATTGCGTTTCGGCGGCCCAAGCCGAACCAACGACAGAAGAGATGGTGGAAGGCGTGATCCAAGGCTACGATCTGCCTGTCGACCGTGCCGAACTATCTGGTATTCTGCCAAACAGCCACTTCACTTTAGTGGCGATCCGCGGAAAAAGCGTCGATCCACTCCAGCTAAAAATGACTTTGGAGCGTTCCATACTGGAAGAACTGCCGATTCTCGCCTTGAATTCCAGCGAAGCCGATGCGCTGTTGTTGCTAAACTTCCATCCGCATCAACTGGATGTCATTAAGCAGGCCATCAAACAGCAGGCGGCTCGCTTGCCAGAGGCGGCATGGATGATGTGCGAGCCTGTCAGTGCCATCGAAGATTTAAAGAAAGCGTATGATGATGGCTGTGCGAAGATGAAGAAATATGCATTTTATTTGCCGGAAGACAAGCTGTTCATCTTTGGTGAATTGCCGCAGGAAAATGAAAAGCAAGCGACTTTCGATTTAAATCATTTTATCGAGATGTTCAAGGACCGGCTGTTCAATGCAGCGTTCACTTATTTGGAAAACCATGTGGACTATTTGTCTGGGCGCTACAACAATGACAGCTTTGAGTTCAAGTCGTTTTTGGGCAATATCGTCTTCAATATCGGCGTCTTATTAGATGCCATGAAATACGATGCCCAAGATCTTGAGCAGAAGAAATACAGCTATTTCTCGACGATTAACGAAGCTGCCGATGTCAATGAAGCCTTAGGGTTGCTTGACACTTTCATTGAGGAAGTGAAGGAAATCATCCATTTGGGGGATAAAGCGAGCGAATCCAACAACCTTGATAAGATCCTTGAGTATATTGAACTTCATTACACCGAGCCGCTCCGCTTGTCGGAAATCGCCAACCATTTCCACTTTAATGCCTCGTATTTGTCGTCTTATTTCAGTACGCACCATAAAGAAGGCTTCAGCGAATACTTGAACCGCGTGCGCATCAAAAAATCGATGGAATTGCTGGAAAACAGTACGGTGTCCATCTCGAACATCAGCGGCATGGTCGGTTATTCGGAACACAGTTATTATTGCAAAGTGTTCAAGCGCATAACCGGGATGTCTCCAGGCAGTTATCGAAAGGAGCTCCACGTCCGCAATGAACATGAAGAAAAAGGCCTTTCGCATTTTAAGAAATAATAGCTTGTTCATCAAAATGTTCCTAATCATGGTCATTAGCATCGTGGCGGTTTCCTTATTGATCACATTCAGTTCGATCCGGATGTCCTCGGATCTGTTCATGGACACTTTCAGCATTTCAAACACGAAAGCATTGGAGCAGATCGAAAATGAGTTCGAAGACTATAGTTTTGCGATCGTGGCGGCGACAAATGAAGTACAAAACAACGGCACCATCAAACGGGTACTGACACAAACCGACGCCACGACCTTGGAAACGTACAGCTCTTATCACGACATCAGTGAACAGATCGAGCGCATTTACCGGGCTGTCGAGTCGTATGATACCAATATGATCGTGCTCGGCAACAATGAGCGTTTGTACAATGTCAATTACTCGAACTGGCCGGTGTCGTGGGAAGCGCTGCGCAACCACCCGATTTCGCAATACACAATCAATCGGCCGAACCGGATCATTTATCAGTTTATGCCATCCACATCGTTCGCAGATGAACCGATGATCGTTGCGACGAAAGCGCTGATGGAGCGGTCGACGGGCGAGATTTACGGTGTGCTGTATTTCCCGATCCGCGAAGCGCAGCTCAAAGGTTTTTACGAGGGCTACACGAGCGAGGAAAACGAAGTGATGCTGGTCGATGCTGAAGGGAAGATCGTTTCCGGCAATCAAGAGGAAATGATCGGCCAACAGTCGCCTGAGTTGATGTCCCTGGCAAAAGAAGTGGACGATGAGGGATTGGAATACAAAGACGTTGAAGTGTTTGGCAAAGATTATATGCTGATGGCGCAATACTTGCCGACTTATAATATGTATTTGGTCAATCTAGTCGACAAAGATGCGGTGCTCGCCAATCTGGTCAATACGAAGGAAATCCTGCTCATCAGCCTCGGCATCGTGCTGCTCGCGGTCATTGTCGTGTTTATCATTTCGCGGCGCATGACCAACTCCATCAGCCGTTTGGTTAAACAGATCTCGACGATGGCGAAACACGATTTCAATGTGCCGGTCGCTGAAACCGGCGGCTACGAAGCGAAGAAAATCGCCAATGCATTTAACTCGATGCTCAATGAATTGCAGGAATACGTGGATTTGGCGATACAGGCCCAGCAAAAGCAGCGCAGTGCTGAATTGATGGCGCTGCAGCACCAGATCAATCCGCATTTTATTTATAACACCTTGGCGTCGATCAAGTTCATGATCCAGCAAGGCAAAAAAGAGCAAGCGACCGATATGATCCATGCCTTGATTGCACTGCTGCAAAATGCGCTCAGCAATGTCGAGCAGACGATCACGGTGGAGCAGGAAATAGCGGATTTGAAAAACTATGTGCTGATCAACCAATCGCGTTACGGCGATGGCATCAAAGTGAATTTCTTCATTTCGCCGGATTGCTTGGATTGCCAATTGCCGAAGCTGATCTTGCAGCCATTTATCGAAAATGCGTTTTTCCACGCATTCAATGAGAAAAAACAAGGTTTTGTGCAAATTCTCGTATCCCGAAAAGGCGATAATTTATTATGCGAAATCGTTGATAATGGCGACGGTATGGAAATCAAAGGCGACCACACGAAAGAAGACATTAAGGAAAAACGCCACTTGTTCAGCGGTATCGGCATCCGCAATGTCCACGAACGCATCCAGATGCTTTACGGCGAACAATACGGCGTAGACATCTCAAGCGTCAAAGGCGAAGGCACCAAAGTGAGAGTGGAATTGCCGCTTCAGAAAGTCATGGTGTAAGTTGAATGAATTTTTTAGATTTCTTTATAAGCGATATTCCGCAAAACAGCTGAAAAGCTTTGCTCAACTCTCTCTGCGATCGAGCATCGCAAACGAATTGGCTCAGCTCCGCTTCACTAATTCGCTTCCTGGGGGCTTGCGCTGAACTAATTCGGGCTAAACGCCCGAATGGATTTCAGCACTTCGTCGAAACGGAGTTGGAAAGCCACCTCCGTTTCTGCTCCCCAAGGAGTCTGCGCTATTTTGCTACATATCTATTCAATAGTTCATCCGAAATAGCGGAAGGTGGCGAAGAGCAAAGAGGTGCTCCTACATCGCTGCGCTGCTGCGTCGCAAACGAATCCTGCCAAGCACGATTCGCTTCCTGCGGAAATAGCACGAGCTGAAGACCCTGGACTGAGCGTAAGCGAGGGAAGCGGCTGAAGCCGTGTCCTGGCAGCTGGCATCGCGACGTCCTGTCGCGCCAGCTGCATGATCCACATCCTGTGGACCCGAAAGCGCCCACCTGAAGCGATTTTAAAATTCTATTTTTCTATCTCTGATTTATTTGTTCACCAAAAGCCAACGAAATTCCAAGAACCTAATAATAGTACAAGAAAAAAGAGAGATAATTGAAATGTCTAAAAATTTTCGGATAGAACACCTAAAGATTGTGCTAACAATCTTTTTTTTTTGGCCGCTATACTGTTTACAAGGCGAAAAGTTAAGCGCTTACAAAAAGGGGGATTTCAAATGAAGAAGTTTAATCTTATGTTTGTGGCGGCAGCGAGCATGGCCGCTTTAGCAGCTTGTTCTTCCGGGGATGAAGAAGCAAGCGGGGGCAGCGGTGCAGAAGGTTCAGCAGACGTAGATGAAATTACGGCATGGGCCTGGGATCCAGCTTTCAATATTGCAGCTCTTGAAAATGCAAAAGAAGCTTATAACGGCGATGGCGATTACGAAGTCAACGTCATTGAAAATGCACAAGACGATATTATCCAAAAACTCAACACGGGACTCAGTTCAGGGACAACAAATGGCATGCCAAACATTGTCTTGATCGAAGATTACCGTGCACAAAGCTTCCTGCAAGCGTATCCGGATGCGTTCCATCCATTGACGGACGTTATCAACGCTGAAGACTTTGCGGATTATAAAATCGCCACGACGAGCTTTGACGGTGAACAATACGGATTGCCGTTCGACTCAGGCGTAGCAGCACTTTATGTGCGCACGGACTATTTGGAAGAAGCCGGCTACTCAGTTGAAGACGTAACCGACATCACATGGCAGGAATACATCGAAATCGGGAAAGACGTCAAAGAAGCAACAGGCAAAAACATGCTGACGCTTGACCCGAACGATTTGGCGCAAGTGCGCATGATGATCCAGACAAACGGATCTTGGTATGTGGAAGAAGACGGTTCGACACCGAACATCGCAGGAAATGAAACACTCGAAGCAGGTTTTGAAACATATAAAGAAATGATGGAAGCGGACATCGCGAAAATCGTTTCTGACTGGAGCCAATTTGTCGGTGCGTTCAATAGCGGCGATGTGGCCAGTGTTCCAACAGGAAACTGGATCACGCCAAGCGTCAAGCAAGCAGCTGACCAGTCCGGCAACTGGGCAGTCGTTCCAATGCCTCGCTTGGATATGGAAGGTGCGGTTAACGCATCCAACCTAGGCGGCAGCTCGTGGTACGTACTGAACGTGGACGGCAAGGAGCAAGCAGCAGATTTCCTATTGAATACATTCGGGTCTAACCCTGATTTGTATCAAACACTTGTAGAAGACATTGGCGCACTTGGAACATATTCACCAGCAGCCGAGGGAGATGCATATGCAGTGGAAGATGAATTCTTCGGCGGGCAGCAACTCATCACAGACCTTTCTACATGGACGGATGAAATTCCAGCAGTCAATTATGGCCTTCACACGTACGCGATTGAAGACATCCTGGTCACTGGAATGCAAGATTATTTGAACGGCGCAGAACTGGATACAGTACTTGAAAATGTCCAAGGGCAAGCTGAAGCACAACTCAAATAATTGATCGGAAATACATGGAGCCTTGAGTTGACGCCGACGAACTGGTAAAAGTGCTTTATCACTTACCAGTTGGGCACAGCTCAAGGTTTTTTTATAGGAGGAATGAGGAACATGAGCCAGCTAGGAACAAAAAAAGCCGAGGTGGATCTCCCGGTTCGTACGAAATACGAAGAAAGCAGGCGCCAAAAAACCGGTGTCTTTTTCAAGAAAAAAGTGGGTTGGCTGTTTATCATTGTCTCAGTCATCGCCATCACCATATTTAACTTTTACCCGATGGTTCAAGCGTTCCTGTTGTCTTTCCAGTCAGGCATGGGCGCGAATCTGGAATATGTGGGACTCGATAACTGGCGCAGATTGTTCGGCGACCCGACCTTTATCGCAGCGCTGACCAATACTACGATTTACTTGCTGATTCAAGTGCCGTTAATGATCGTCTTGGCTTTGTTCTTTTCAGTGTTATTGAATGACCCGAAATTGAAGTTCAAGAGTTTTTTTAGGATTGCAATCTTCCTGCCTTGTGTAACGTCACTCGTTGCCTATTCAGTCGTCTTTAAATATTTGTTTGGCATTGATGGCATCGTCAATCAATTCTTGCTCAATTTCGGCTTAATTCCCCAAACGATCAACTTTCTAGCAGATCCGTTTTGGGCGAAAGTCGTCATCATCTTGGCCATTACATGGAGATGGACAGGCTACAACATGATTTTCTACTTAGCAGCTTTGCAAAATGTCGATAAGTCGATTTACGAAGCGGCGAGAATTGATGGGGCGAGCTCTTTCCAGCAGTTTTTCCAAATCACCGTTCCAATGCTCAAGCCAATCATTTTGTTCACCTCGATTACGTCTACGATCGGTACTTTGCAGATCTTTGATGAAATCGTCAACATCACCAACGGCGGGCCTGGGAATGCAACCATTTCGATTTCGCAATATATTTACAACTTGTCCTTTGAATACACGCCTGACTTTGGTTACGCATCAACCGTTTCCTATGTCATCGTAATTCTCGTAGTAATTCTTTCAATTATTCAATTCAGAGTGGCGGGTGAGAAAAAATGAACAGCTTAAAACGAATTTTCATCTATACGTTTCTCAGTGTCGCAGCGATTGTTTCCATTTTTCCTTTCCTATGGATGCTCACCAGCATCACCAATAAATCGGTCGATGTGACGCAAGGGCGTTTGCTTCCGGGAACGCATTTGATCGAAAACTTGAAAACCCTTTTCGCAACAGTGGACATCGTCCCGGCTTTGATCAATTCCTCCATTATCGCGGTCATCACGACTTTCTTGACGCTTCTCTTGGCATCGCTTGCCGGTTACGGCTTTGAGATTCACCGCAGCAAAGGAAAAGACATCGTCTTCACCATTTTACTGTTGTCGATGATGATCCCGTTTGCGGCGATTATGATTCCGCTGTACCGCATGTTCGGCAGCATCAGTGAAACGGCACCGCTCATCGGCATCGACTCGCTTGGCGCGGTCATTTTGCCGACAGCAACGACGGCGTTCTTCATTTTCTTCTTCCGCCAGAACACGAAGATGTTTCCAAAAGATTTGGTGGAAGCGGGACGCATCGACGGCTTGAGTGAAATCGGCGTGTTTTTCCGTATCTATATGCCGACGATGAAAACAACTTACGCAGCTGCGGCGATCATCGCCTTCATGAACAGCTGGAATAACTACCTATGGCCATTGGTCATTTTGCAGTCACCGGAAAAACGGACGATTCCACTGTTGATCTCGAATCTCGGCTCGAGCTATTCACCGGATTACGGTGTCATCATGTCAGCCATCGTCATCGCGACCTTGCCGACAGCGCTCGTGTTCTTCCTCATGCAGAAGCACTTTGTTGCAGGCATGATGGGCTCGGTTAAGGGTTAAATGAAAGTTAGTTTAAGTGGACATGTCACTAGTTAAAGACGTGTTGACTTAAACGCCGCTTCGGCCATGGCTCCCGCAAGAAGCCAGGAAAACCACCTGTCTTCTTGCTTCGCCTAGCCCGTGTGATGAATGCATTAAACAAAAGTAACTCCACTTTTCAACTACTACTAATTCAGATATGGAAAAAATAGCGTAGACTCTGCAAACCCGCGCCGTTCTTCCAAGATCCATATCTGGTGGCCGCGAAAGCGCAGCTGTTTTGCGGAATATCGTCACTGCAAAACTATTAACTTAGCTGATACGGGAGGTAAATTGTGCCGATTTTATATAACGACGCCACACGTGAGTTTCATCTGCAAACCGACAAGACCAGCTATATTTTCAACATCTTGAAAAATGAACAGCTCGGCCAGCTGTATTACGGCAAGAAACTGCGCCACCGGGACTCGTTCGAGCGCTTGTTTCATATCGAGGAAATGCCGAATACCGCTTGCGTCTATGAAGGCGATTTGGTGTTTTCGCTCGATATTCTCAAACAGGAATACCCGGCATACGGAACGACGGATTTCCGTGAGCCGGCATATCAGATTTTGCAACAAAGCGGCAGCCGCATCACGAACTTCGTCTATCAACATCACACCATCCATCAAGGGAAAAACAAGCTCGCCGGCTTGCCCGCGACGTATGTCGAGCATGACGAAGAAGCGACGACCTTGGAGATTTCGTTATACGACGAAGCGATCGATGTGGAAATCCAGCTGTCTTATAGCGTTTTTGAACAACTGAACGCCATCACACGCTCTGCCCGCTTTATCAATCACGGTCGAGAAGACATCGATTTGACGAGAGCGATGAGTGCCAGCATCGATTTGCCAGATTCGGATTTCGAAATGGTCCAGTTGTCCGGTGCATGGGTCAGAGAGCGTCATATCCACAACCGCAAGTTGGTGCCAGGCCTTCAAAGCATCAGCAGCACAAGAGGCACGAGCAGTGCCCAGCAAAATCCGTTCCTTGCGCTGAAACGCCCGTCGACGACCGAACATCACGGCGACGTGTACGGCGTGAGTTTGGTCTATAGCGGCAATTTCCTGGCGCAAGTGGAAGTCGACCATTACGACGTGACCCGTTTGATGGTCGGCATTAACCCATTTGATTTCAATTGGCTATTGGAAAGCGGCGAAAGTTTCCAGACGCCGGAAGCGGTGATGGTGTATTCGGCGGATGGCTTGAACGAGATGAGCCAGACTTATCACAAGCTGTACCGTAGCCGTTTGGCGCGCGGAACATGGCGCGACCGGGAACGCCCGGTGTTGATCAACAACTGGGAAGCGACGTATTTTGATTTCGACGAAACGAAAATCTTGGGGCTCGCGAAGTCTTCCAAGGAATTGGGCGTGGAGCTGTTCGTCTTAGATGACGGCTGGTTCGGCAAGCGCGATGCGGATACGACGTCTCTTGGCGATTGGTTTGAAGACAAGCGCAAATTGCCGAACGGTATCAGCCAATTGGCGAAAAACATTGTCGATTTGGGAATGAAATTCGGTTTGTGGTTCGAACCGGAAATGGTGTCGAAAGTAAGTGAATTGTACAAAGCGCATCCGGACTGGATCATCCATGTGCCGAATCGCAAAAGCTCGCACGGCCGCAATCAACTCGTATTGGATTTCTCCCGCCAGGAAGTGGTTGATTATATCTACGGCTTGGTAGCTGGCGTACTGCGCGATGCACCGATTTCCTACGTGAAATGGGACATGAACCGCTATATGACTGAAATCGGCTCATTGGAATTGCCGTCGAACCGCCAGCGGGAAGTCGTACATCGCTATATCCTCGGCGTCTATTCCTTGTACGAACGATTGACGTCGGAATTTCCGGAAGTTTTGTTCGAATCCTGTGCAGGAGGCGGCAGCCGTTTCGACCCTGGGATGCTCCATTACGCGCCGCAAGGGTGGACGAGTGATGACACCGATGCCGTCGAACGTTTGAAGATCCAATACGGAACGTCAATGGTCTACCCAATCAGCTCGATGGGCGCGCACGTGTCAGCTGTACCGAATCATCAAGTAGGACGCATCACGAGCTTGAAGACGCGGGCAGAAGTCGCGTATTTCGGCGCATTCGGCTACGAGCTTGATGTAACGAAAATGGACGATGAAGAAAAAGCCATCGTTACCGCGCAAATCGCTTTCTACAAAGAGAACCGTTCGCTCATTCAACAAGGGCAATTTTACCGGCTGGCCAGCCCGTTCGCAGATGACGGCAACGTGACAAGCTGGATGGTCGTGTCAGAAGACCAGAGCGAAGCGATATTCGGCTATTACCAAGTCCTCGCCAAACCGAACCCAGGATATGCACGCGCATTCTTCAAAGGGCTCCACCCCGAATTCGAATACGCCATCGACGGGATCGACGATACGTTTTACGGGGATGAATTGATGGGAGCAGGCGTGCAGCTCAATCGCTACCGCCATGAGAAACATCCGAGTGATTTCTCTTCTATTATTTATAAATTAACGCGAATTTAAGTAAGGTGTTTTAGTAATTAAGTGCTTGGCATTTCGTCGCGCAACTCCTTGACGTGTCATGAACGGATAATTTTAACGAAAAATGACTTTACTTAAATTGTTTTCATCTTAGGCATGGAGCAAAAAAGCGAAGACTCCCGCCGGAAAGCGTAGCTTTTTTGCGTAATGCCGGCCACACAATAATATTTTCACCATACATAGGAGGCGTCGATGTGCTGACTGCTAAAAATGGATCGTTTTATTTTGAAGGAGAGCCGTTCCAAATATTGTCAGGCGGCATGCATTATTTTCGCACCGTGCCGGAACAATGGGAAGATCGCTTGCAGAAATTAAAAGCGCTCGGGCTGAATACAGTTGAAACCTATATTCCGTGGAATTTCCATGAACCGAAAAAAGGTCACTTCGACTTTTCCGGAATGGCGGATATCGAAGGCTTTATCGAGCTGGCTCATCGCTTGGGGCTATATGTCATCTTGCGCCCAGCACCTTATATTTGCGCAGAGTGGGAAATGGGCGGCTTACCGTCCTGGTTGATGACAGACAAAAACCTGGTTCTGCGAAGCAGCGATCCGGCTTTTCTTGGCCATGTGGAAGATTATTTTGCGGAGTTGCTGCCGAAATTCAAAAAGCACTTATACCAAAACGGTGGCCCGGTCATCGCCCTGCAGATCGAAAACGAATACGGCGCATACGGCAATGATTCGGCTTATCTTGATTTCTTTAAAGCCCAATACGAACACCACGGACTCGACACTTTCTTGTTCACCTCAGACGGCCCGGATTTTATCACACAAGGCTCGATGCCAGGTGTGACAACGACCCTGAACTTCGGGTCGCGCGTGAACGAATCGTTCGATGTGCTCGAAGCGTTCAAACCGGGTTCGCCGAAGATGGTTGCCGAGTTTTGGATCGGCTGGTTTGATTATTGGTCCGGGGAACATACCGTGCGGAGCGGGGACGATGTCGCTTCAGTGTTCAAGGAAATCATGGAAAAGAACATCTCGGTCAATTTCTATATGTTCCATGGCGGCACGAACTTTGGTTTCATGAACGGCGCCAACCATTACGATATCTACTACCCGACGATCACCAGCTACGATTACGACAGCTTGCTGACAGAAGGCGGAGCGATCACCGAAAAATATAAGGCGGTTAAAAAAGTCTTAAGCGAGTATCGGGAAGTACCAGCCGATTTCGTGGAAAGTGTCTCTACGAAAGCGTATGGAACGGTCACGCTGACCGAATCAGCTAGCTTGTTCGATGTGTTGGAAGATATCAGCGACAAGGTCGAGCATATTGTGCCGCTGTCAATGGAAGAAATCGGCCAGAATTACGGCTACACGCTGTACCGCACGACCGTTAACCGGCGGGGAGAGTTGAAAGTCAGTTCAAAAGACATCCGCGACCGCGGCTTTATGTACATCAACGGCCGCCACGTCGCAACGACATATATCAACGACGATGAAAAAATGCTGACACTCGATTTCCCGGAAGCGGTGAACACGCTCGAGATTCTTGTGGAAAACATGGGTCGCGCCAATTATGGGGAGCATTTGACTGACCCGAAAGGCTTGGTTAACAATTTATGGCTCGGCGAACAGTATTTCTTCCATTGGGAGATGTTTAAAGTGGAACTCGAACACTTGCCAAAAAACTATGGCACAGAGCAGGACGTGCGCTTCCCGAAATTCTTCCGCGGCTCGTTCGATGCTGCAGAAGGCTTGGACACCTATGTCGACACGCACGGATTCACCAAAGGCAATGTCTTCATCAATGGCTTTAACCTCGGCCGCTACTGGAACACCGCAGGGCCCCAGCAACGCCTATATTTGCCAGGCCCATTATTGAAAAAACAACACAATGAAATCGTCGTACTGGAACTAGAGCATACCGAGACGGATCAAATCCAATTTCTGGATGAACCGAAGCTAAGCTGAGTGATGGCTATTATAGAAGGGATGGAATCAAATGATCAACGATAAATTGCCGAAGATTTGGCACGGCGGGGACTATAACCCGGAACAATGGGATTCACAAGAAATCTGGGATGAAGATGTGCGCATGTTCAAACTGGCGGGCATCGACGTCGCAACCTTGAACGTCTTTTCATGGGCGCTCAACCAGCCGAACGAAGACACGTACAATTTCGACTGGCTTGACGACAAAATCAACCGTTTGTACGAGAACGGCATTTACACATGCCTCGCGACAAGCACGGCCGCGCATCCGGCGTGGATGGCGAAAAAATATCCGGACGTCTTGCGCGTCGATTTCTACGGCAGAAAACGCAAATTCGGCAGCCGCCACAACTCCTGTCCGAACAGCCCGACTTACCGCGAGTATTCCGAGAAAATCGCCGACAAACTGGCCGAACGCTACAAAGACCATCCGGCAGTCTTAATTTGGCATGTGGCCAATGAATACGGCGGCTATTGCTATTGCGACAATTGCCAAGACGCTTTCCGCGTGTGGCTGAGCGATAAATACGGCACGCTTGAAAAGCTCAACAAAGCGTGGAATACCGGTTTCTGGGGCCACACATTCTATGAATGGGACGAAATCGTCGCGCCGAATATGCTCAGCGAAGAGCGCGAAGACAATGTCTCAGACTTCCAAGGGATTTCTCTTGATTACCGCCGCTTCCAGTCGGACAGCCTGCTCGATTGCTATAAGCTTGAGTACAACGCGATCCGCAAGCATACGCCGAATATCCCAATTACAACGAATTTAATGGGCACTTACCCGATGCTCGATTATTTCAAATGGGCGAAAGAAATGGACGTCGTGTCGTGGGATAATTACCCGGCGATCGATACGCCGTTCAGCTATACGGCGATGACGCATGATTTGATGCGCGGCTTGAAGAGCGGGCAGCCGTTCATGCTGATGGAGCAGACGCCGAGCCAGCAAAACTGGCAGCCGTACAACTCCTTGAAGCGCCCGGGCGTCATGCGCTTGTGGAGCTACCAGGCAATCGGCCGTGGGGCGGATACGATCCTTTATTTCCAGCTGCGCCGTTCGGTCGGGGCTTGCGAGAAATACCACGGAGCGGTCATTGAACACGTCGGGCATGAAAATACGCGTGTCTTCAACGAAGTGGCGCAAATCGGCAGTGAATTCAACCAGTTGGGCGATACTTTGCTCGATGCGCGCGTCAACGCCAAAGTGGCGATTGTCTTTGACTGGGAAAACCGCTGGGCGACAGAGCTATCGAGCGGGCCGTCCGTGTCGCTTGATTATGTCAATGAAGTCCATAAATACTACGACGCGCTGTATAAATTGAACGTCCAAGTCGACATGGTCGGCGTCGAGGAAGACTTGAGCCAATACGACGTCGTCATTGCGCCGGTCTTGTATATGGTGAAAGAAGGCTACGCGGCAAAAGTCGAGCGCTTCGTCGAAAATGGCGGCACGTTCATCACGACGTTCTTCAGCGGCATCGTCAACGAAACGGATATCGTGACACTCGGCGGCTACCCGGGCGAATTGCGCAAGGTACTCGGCATTTGGGCAGAAGAAATTGATGCGCTGCATCCGGACGAAACGAATGAAATCGTCGTGAACGGATCGCGCGGAAGTTTAAGCGGCAGCTATTCCTGCAATTTGCTGTTCGACTTGATCCACACAGAAGGCGCGCAAGCAGTCGCTGAATACGGCTCCGATTTCTATCAAGGCATGCCAGTCCTTACCGTCAATGAATTTGGAAAAGGAAAAGCCTGGTACGTGGCCTCGAGCCCGGACGCAGAATTCCTCGTCGATTTCCTGCAAACAGTATGCGAAGAAGCAGGCGTCGAGCCCTTGCTCGCTGTTCCAGAAGGCGTCGAAACGACAGAACGCGTCAAAGACGGCCAGACCTATTTGTTCGTACTGAACCACAACAACAAAGCAAAATCGATCGACTTGAAAGACAGTCAGTATAAAGAACTGCTGACTGCCCAGCAACTGAGCGGCACGGTGGAACTCGAAGCAAAAGGCGTATACATCTTAGCGAAAGTATAAGCAGTTGCAATAGAAGCAAACAGAAAACCCATGCACAGCGTCCGGCTATTGGAATCAATCCAATGGTGGGGGGCGGGTGCATGGGTTTTTATTGGTGGAAATTTTTGTGGAGTATTGAATAGAATAAACAAAGCTTTTTAAATTGCATGAGGTAGATATTTTACTCAATCTTAATCTGAGTGAAATAGTCAAGTGGCTTGGAGAAGCGTCCACTCGTAACCCCTTCTGCTCAATAATGCTGCGCATTACTTCGCAAAGATAAGCTCTCACGTAGTTCGACCTTATCTTTCCTGTGGATCAGCGAGACGACCGAGACCCCGCAAGGCGCACAGCGACTGAGGAGGCTTGGGCGCGAGCCCACGGAAAGCGAGCGATAAGCTTCGGAAAATACGGTTTCCTGAGTTTCTCTACATACAGAAAAACCCGGCCAGAACTTTGGCCGGGTTTCCTTTTATTTAATGCGCAATTCGGATTCGCTATCGAAGAAATGAGCTTTATTCATATCGAAGGCCATGTCGATCGTCTGGCCGGATTCTACATTGAAGCGTGCATCTACGCGCGCAACGAAATCCTGCTCATTCACATTCGAGTAAAGAATGATTTCAGAGCCCATCAACTCCGCCACTTCTACATAAGCTTTCACTTTTGTATGTGGGGAATGGTCAAGGAACAAAGGTTCATCGTGGATGTCTTCCGGACGGATGCCGAGGACGATTTCCTTGTCTTTATAGCCCTGGTCGCGCAGTGTCGCAAGCTTGCCTTCAGGGACGAGCACTTTGACATCGCCCATGACGAACGAATCGCCAACGATTTTCCCGCGCAGGAAGTTCATGGACGGCGAGCCGATGAAACCGCCGACGAACATATTGTCCGGCTTGTCGTATACTTCTTTCGGCGAGCCGACTTGCTGGATAAAGCCGTCCTTCATGACAACGAGGCGAGTCGCCATAGTCATCGCTTCTGTTTGGTCATGCGTAACATAGACAGTCGTTGTTTGCAGGCGGCGATGCAATTTTTGGATCTCCGTGCGCATCTGTACGCGCAGTTTGGCATCCAAGTTGGACAAAGGCTCATCCATCAAGAATACTTCAGCATCGCGCACAATGGCACGACCGAGAGCGACACGCTGGCGCTGTCCGCCTGAGAGCGCTTTCGGTTTGCGATCCAAATAATCATCAAGGCCGAGAATGCTCGAGGCATTTGAAACGCGTGTTTTGATCTCGTCTTTTTTCATCTTGCGCAGTTTCAAGCTGAACGCCATATTGTCGTAAACGCTCATATGCGGATACAGTGCATAGTTTTGGAACACCATCGCGATATCGCGGTCTTTTGGCGAGACGTCATTGACGCGTTTGTCGCCGATGTATAAGTCGCCATCCGTGATTTCTTCCAAACCTGCGATCATCCGCAAGGTAGTGGACTTGCCGCAGCCTGAAGGGCCAACGAGCACGAGAAACTCCTTGTCGCGGATTTCTAGATTGAAATCCTGAACGGAAACGACCCCTTTTTCGTATTCTTTTCGTATATTCATTAAGTTTAAGCCTGCCATCTAAATCCCTCCCATGTATGTAAGTGCATTGGTTCCATCGTACTTAAACGGTTTTTGCCGGTTGCTCATTGATTGCATGAATAAATCGTTCGAATGCTTGTTGTCCTTTCAATACACCGGCGTCTTCCAAGATCCGGACGAATTTCTTGCCCAATTCTTCCCGCACGAGCGTTTCGGCTTGTTCGCGGTTCGCGATGGGGCCGGATTGCGCTTTTAACTGCTCGGCCCAGTCGAGATGGGCAGGTTCTACGCGGCTGGCCTGGCCCAGCAGGAAGTCCTGGATTTGTTCCAGTTCCTGTTTCAAGCGCGGCGGCAGGACTGCGAGCCCCATCACTTCGATCAAGCCGATATTCTCTTTTTTGATGTGATGGACATCTGCATGGGGATGGAAAATCCCCCCAGGATGCTGCTGTGTCGTGCGGTTGTTTCTCAACACCAAATCGATTTCGAACAGCCCGTCGCGTCCTCTGGCAATCGGTGTGATCGTATTATGCGGCGTATCCCCGGTGAAGGCGATGACGTCTGCCGCTTCATCCGAATAGTGCTTCCAGATTTGCAAAATCTCATCTGCGGCATCCACTAGTTCATCGATGTTTCCGCCTCTCAAGCGAATGACCGACATCGGCCAGTTGACGACAGAGGCCCTGATATCCGGGAATGAATCCAAGCGGAATTTAAACGCATCTTCAGCGCGCGTCATCGCGAATTCATAACGGCCTGCCTGGTAATGATCATGGCTCAAGATGGATCCGCCGACAATCGGCAAATCGGCATTCGAACCGACGAAGTAGTGGGGAAACTGTTCTGTAAACTTCAGCAATCGTTCAAAGCCGCCGCGGTCGATTTTCATGTCGCGGTGTTCTTCGGATAGAAGGATGCTGTGTTCATTATAATAGACATAAGGCGAGTATTGGAAATACCAATTTTCCCCGGTGAGCGGAATCTTGACGACGCGGTGGTTGGCGCGTGAAGGATAGCCGACTCGCCCCACGTAGCCTTCGTTTTCCTTGCACAATAAACATTTCGGGTAGCTGAGCGTTTGCTTCATTTCGCGTTCGCGTTTGATTTGTTCCGGGTCTTTTTCCGGTTTGGACAAGTTGATCGTAATGTCCATCTCACCGTAAGGGCTGCCGTGTTTATAGGAAATGTTTTTTCGGATCCGGTTCATTTGGATATAATTGCTGTTTTGGCTTAGTTTGTAAAAGTAATCGGTCGCAGCGATTGGCGATTCCGCGTATTTGTCGTTAAACGCGGCATTGATGGCGGAAGGCCTGGCGACGAAACAGTTCATGATATTTGCCGACAGCATTTCCTTGTCATCCAAGAGATTTTGGATGACGCCGTTTTCAACTGCGTAGTCGATAAGCTCTTCCAATAAATTGGGGATGCTGTCGTCCGTTGGCTCGACAGCTTCTTCCGGGAAGGCGTCCAGTTCAAGCAAGTGCATCACCTGGTTGCGGGCGTAATCGATATCGTCTGCTTCGATCAATCCAGTTGCCAAGGCTTTATGGATGAGTCCGGCAAGGGTTTGGTGAATCATAGTTTAACCTCTTCTCCGTAGCCTGCAGGGTGAGCGGAATGCCAGTTCCAGGCATCTTCAATGATTTTCGTCACCGAGGTATGGCTTGGATGCCAGCCGAGAATGCGTGTCGCTTTTTCTGTGCTGGCGACAAGAATACTTGGGTCGCCTGAACGGCGCGGTCCGATTTTCACCGGAATGTCCTTGCCGGTGACAGAGCGGGCGGCAGAAATCATTTCATTTACCGAGAACCCTTGGCTACTGCCGAGGTTGAAGACATCATTTTCTCCGCCGTTCCGTAAGTATTCAAGTGCCAACAAGTGGGCGTTGACGAGATCTTCGATATGGACGTAGTCACGGATGCAGGTGCCGTCCGGGGTGTCGTAATCGTCGCCGAAAACGGTGATTTCCTCACGCTGCCCGAGGGCTGCCTGCAAAATGATCGGAACGAGGTGAGATTCTGGGCGGTGATCTTCTCCGATTTCACCTGTCGCCCGAGCGCCTGCAACGTTGAAATAGCGCAAGGAAACAAAGTTCAACTCATGCGCCACAGACGTCCATTTCATCATTTTTTCCATCGTCAGTTTGGTTTCGCCGTAAGTGTTGGTCGGCTGCGTCGGCATCGTTTCGGTGATCGGTACGGCTTCTGGCTCGCCGTAAGTGGCGGCCGTCGAAGAAAAGACGATGTTCTTCACGCCGTGTTTTGTCATGGCCTGCAAAAGCACTTGTGTGCCGTATACGTTATTGTCAAAGTACTTTAACGGATTTTCCATCGATTCGCCGACCAGTGAATTGGCCGCAAAATGAAGAACTTCATCGATTGACTCGTTTTCGAATACTCTATCCAAGAAGTCCGCATCCCGGATATCGCCTTCGTAAAAAACAGCTTCCGGATGGACCGCTTGCCGGTGCCCGTTCTCCAAATTGTCGACGACCACGACCTGCATGCCTTGGTCGATCAATTGATAGACCGCGTGAGAACCGATATAGCCTGCTCCGCCTAATACCAATACACTCATAATTGCCACTCCTCTACTAGCTCTTTTGCCCCGTCAGAGATCTTCGTTTCATAAAATGATGGGGGATAGCCGAAATCTTCGCTATAGACTGTTGTCAGGTTTTTTTTAAAACTGTCGATATGCGCCTGCTCGACGATAGCGATTGCACAGCCGCCGAATCCCGCCCCGGTCATCCGTGCGCCAATGACACCGGGATGGCCCCAGGCCGTTTCGGCGATTTTATCGAGTTCCGCGCCCGTAACTTCGTAATCATCACGAAGAGAGACATGGGAGGCATTCATTAAGTTTCCGAACGCTTCAATATGGCCATGCTCCAGTTCGCTGAGCGCACGCACGGTCCGTTCATTTTCGTAGACGGCGTGTTTGGCGCGCTTGCGGTTGATGTCGGTAGTAATCAAATGCTTATGCTGCTCGAATTGTTCGCCGGTCAGTTCGCCAAGGCTATCGATTGGTAATTCTGTCCGCAAATCCATCAAAGCCTGTTCGCATTCGCTGCGGCGTTCGTTGTATTTGGATGAGGCAAGCGTGCGTTGTTTATTGGAATTGATGATGACGATCTCATAGCCGTTCAATTCGACCGGTGCGTAATGGAAGTCCAGCGTCTGGCAATCCAATAGCATGGCATGGTCTTTTTTGCCTTTGCCGATGGCGAATTGGTCCATGATGCCGCTATTGACGCCGATGTAGTCATTTTCAACTTTCTGGCCCAAGCGGATCATTTGCAGGCGCTCGATCTCCAAATCGAATAGCTCTTCTAGCACCACGCCTGTCGCCATTTCAATGGAAGCGGAAGAGGAAAGGCCGGCGCCGTTTGGAATATTGCCATAAAATAAGATATCCATGCCGGTAGCAATAGGAAAACCGTTTTCGATGAAAGTATGGATCATGCCTTTTGGGAAGTTCGCCCAGTCGTGATCGGAATTGAAAGACAAATCGCTGAGTGTGCACTCGATAATTCCGGCATCCGGAAAGTTCATTGAATAAAAACGCAATGTTTGGTCGGTGCGCTTCCTGGCGATGGCGTAAGTACCGAGTGAGATGGCGGCTGGAAACACATGGCCACCGTTATAATCGGTATGTTCACCAATCAAATTGATGCGGCCGGGTGCGAAAAAAGAACGCGGTTTGTCAGCGGTCTGAAAGATATCCTGATAGTTTTGCAGCAAATCTGGCTGTGTCATCATGTCCCTCCGATACTTTGTAAATTAATTTAATTAACATAAGTATATGGTATTTTGTTAAACTATTCAATAAAGAAACTGAAAACTTTAAAAACGGAGGAATCAGTATGCGCCAAGGCAGCTTTCAATGGATGAAGTCGATGAACAAATCGATCATCCTCAATAAAATCAGAACGCAAGGGCCGATCTCCAGGGCGCAGATTGCGCGCGAGACCAACTTGACCCGTCCGACAGTGAGCAGCAGTGTGAAAGAACTGATCGACCAGAACATTGTCGAAGAAAGCGATATCGGCCAGTCCCAAGGCGGCCGCAAACCGACGATGCTGGTGATCAATCACGGCGCTTTTTGCATTCTCGGGGTGGATGCCGGCCCGGATTCGATTGAATGCATCGTGGCGGACCTTTCCGGAAAAGTGCTCGAAAGATCCGAAACCCAATTGCAATTGCCGACCGATAATGAAAAGTTTCTCGATGCCTTGAAACGCTGCATTGAGGACTGCCTTGTAAAAGCAGCAGGGAAAGATGTCGTCGGCATCGGGGTCGCCATGCACGGAGTGGTGGACGTCGAGACGGGCGTATCATTGGTCGCGCCGAATTTAGGGCTGACGGACATCCCCATCAAAGAAGAGCTCGAGAACACGTTCGGCCTGGAAGTGAAAGTGGAAAACGATGCACGCGCCATGGCACTTGGTGAGTTTTGGTTTGGCGATCACGGTGAGCTGGAGAGCATGCTTGCCGTCAATATAGGACGCGGTGTGGGCGCGGGGCTCATCATCGGCGGAAAACTGTACCACGGCTCATCAGACATTGCCGGTGAAATTGGCCATATGACGATCGATCTGCACGGGCAGGTGTGCGAATGCGGTAACCGTGGCTGCCTGCAAACCTTTGCCGCCGGCCCGGCAATCGCACGGAACATCAGCGAAAAAACGGCTGAATCATTAAATGCGGAACAAGTCTTCGAACAAGCGCTGGGCGGCAATGAAGCTTGCATCGAGGTGCTGACACAAGCCGGAAGGGCCATGGGCGTTGGGCTGACCAATTTGATCCATATCGTCAATCCGGAAAAAATCGTTCTCGGCGGCGGCGTTTCCAAAGCGCAGCAATTCATTCTGCCGGCGATCCGTGAAACGATTCAGGCATCTGCATTGACGCAATCGGCAAGCCGGACGAAAGTGGAAATTACCAAGCTTGGCGACGACGCCACGTTAATCGGAGCAGTGACGCTGTTGTTGGTGGACGTTTTTGAACTGACGTAAAGCGACTGAGTTGTACTTGAGGATATAAACATTGAAAGGGTGGTCAACAACATGGCAATTACTGAAAAAGCATTCGGGCAGATGAACGGCCAAGATATCACGCGCTATACATTGACGAATGACAAGGGCTTTCAAGTCTCGTGTCTCGACTACGGCTGCATCATCACGGAAATCCTGGCGCCAAACCAAGAGGGGTTGCTGGAGAATGTTGTACTCGGTTTCGATACATTGGATGAGTACGGAAGCAACCCGCATTATTTTGGGGCCATCGTCGGACGTTTTGCCGGCCGTATCCAAGAAGGGGCTTGTACAATAGAAGAAACGGATTACCAGCTCGCAAAAAATTCTGATGGCCAGCATTTGCACGG
This sequence comes from Planococcus sp. CP5-4_YE, assembly GCF_019042655.1. Lineage (GTDB taxonomy): Bacteria > Bacillota > Bacilli > Bacillales_A > Planococcaceae > Planococcus. Next base: position 24,544 of record NZ_JAHPZO010000007.1, on the reverse strand, counting down.
CGGCCCTGGCGGCTTTCATTCGGCTATCTGGAAAGCGAAGTTGAATGAGAATGAGCATGAATCAATTGTGGAATTTACCCATTTCAGCCCGGACGGGGAAGAAGGGTTTCCTGGAAATCTAACGATGACGGTCCGCTACATAGTGAAAAACGACGAAAATCAATTGGCGATTTCCTACTCCGCGAAATCCGACAAGACGACCTTGCTGAATGTCACCAACCATTCCTATTTCAATTTGAGCGGCGATTTCAAGCGGACGATTGTGGATCATCAACTGACCATCCCAAGCAGCCACTACGCGGAGTTAAACGGCGACATGCTGCCGACCGGTAAACTCGTGCCGGTAGAAGAAGATCCGCTGTTTGATTTCCGTAAAGGGAGAACCATCCGTGAAGGAACAGACTCTCAGCATCCTCAAATCGAGCTGGTTGGCGGCGGTTATGACCATCCGTTCCTATTGGATAAAGAAGCCAAGCCGGTGATTGAGCTTAAAGACGAAGAAAGCGGCCGCAGTTTGCAGGTTGAAACGACAGAGCCGGCAGTCGTCTTGTACACCGCCAACCATATCGGCGGCCCGTATTCATTCAAAGGCGTGGCGGCTCAAAATCAGCTCGGGCTATGTCTCGAAACACAAGGGATGCCGGATTCCATCCATCATCCGCATTTCCCTTCTGCGATATTGAAAGCAGGGGAAGCGTTTGAGTCTCAGACGGTGTACCGTTTTTCGTAATTCTGTCCCTGTGCATCACACAATTCAAGCCATGGAAACCGCGTAGATGATGGGGTGAAGGCTGAAAACGTCCCTGTGCACCACACAATTTCAAGCAAAAAGGCGAGCGCAAATTTTCGCGCTTGCCTTTTTGCGTTCTGATGCCAACTTCATATCATCTATCTGTAAGATCCTAAGAAAACCACGTATGTAAAGTGTCATAAATTTTAAAATAATAAGTTCTAAATATTTAGTTACTATTATTTAGTATATGATAAAATGATCATAAAAAGATCGTGCGAATAGGGCGATAATCACCGTTCTACACGTACAAAAATCATCCGCCGAAAAGAGGAAATCCTTTGAAAATCCATATTAAAAAGTCTTTGTATTCTACCTTGGCAACTTCTATCTTATTAATGGGAACGACGAGTGGTGTTTCAGCCCATGAAACAGCAGGAAGCATCGATCCGCAAACGTATGAAGCTTACTCACAACAAGATGCCAAGTATTCGAAGAAAGTTGTAAAAGCCATCAGTGAAGTATTGGAAATGGACGCTAATTCCCAACAAGCTGTAGCGGTTATCAACCAGCTACCCAAAATAATGGCATGGGAATACTATTTATCTTCGTTTGGGAAAAAACTCAAAGGCAACGAAATTCGTCAAGCGGTGGAGGAAGTCTTTGACATCGACTTAGACTATGTGTCAAAAAATGACTACGGCAGCAAACTGTCAATTTACCCAACGCCTGTCATGGAATCCGTACGCGTTTCGTTGAAGGAAGAAATTACATCTGTTGCAAAAGATGCTCGCATTATGAACATGTCCAAAAACGAAGTTATGGATCGCTACATTAAACAGCAAAATTATGCACTAAGTGGGGCACAAGCGAGTTTGTTGATTAACCAAATTTTCGGCGTAAATCTGGTAGGGATTTCAGGCTTGGAAGGCAAGCAGCTTGCCATCAGTTCGAAGGGGCAATGGATCGTAAAAAGCGACCGGGATTTGTTTATTCTCGAATCCAGTCTGGATGATGTAGATGTTTCGATTTATGCGGGCTCTCATCTTCAGGAGTTGACAGGCGGCAGCGAATTGCCTGCGCCATTAATTGCCAAGCTGACAGAATTAGGATTTACGTATCATGAAACGGAACAACTTCTCTATTACAAAAATCCAACTGGTGAATCAATTCCAGATGCATTCAAAGGGCAGTTGATCGGGATCCTTTTGGGCACTATTGCACAAATGAATGGCTAAGGATAACGTTTAAAAAAATATCCTAATAAACCCTGCAGCTGCTTTTTCGGCAATTGCGGGGTTTGTTATGTCTTCATGATTTGGCATGGTGGTTTGTTTTCGGATTTTCAGCCAATTAGCAAGGGCATTTGGCCTGTAAATTAGGTGCTTGTTCGTTAAATTTCAATATTAACAAGGATGAAAGTGAATGATTTAAATTAAGATGTGGGATAAAAGTAAAAAATAACTATTTAAGCTATTTTTTTATACGGTAATATAGTAGTAGAGTAGTACGTTCGAAAAGTAAAGAACAGAAAGTAAACTAAAAGCAAATCATTACACTGTCTTGTTTTGTCACCTTCTGCAGTGGCGAGCGAGTTAAGTATTGGAGGTTTGAATAATGGAAAAAAATCAAACGAGATACTCCCGCTTGGCCCATATCACAAAATTAATCAATACCAACTTAGAGCTGCGTCCGTTGCTTGAACAAGTGGTAATGGCCATTTCTGAAGAAGTGATGCGCTGTGATTCGGTAGGCATTTATTTGCCTCAAGAAGATGGAAGATTCCGTGGGTATGTAGGGAAGCCTGAGGTCATCAACGGCATGACACTCGATATGCATGTTGTGGATACGGACTTTGACTTATTGGCGAAAGAAGTTATTGAGACGCAGGAAACCATTTATATCCCGGACACTGCAAACGACCCCCGTCCTGACCCAAGGGCTGTTGCGGGCTTTGGCATCAAGTCTTTATTGGTGCTTCCGATTTCGTATGAGGGCGAGTTGTTTGGGCTGGTGTTCTTGTTTGACTACGGGATCCCCATGGAGTTGACGACCGATGAAATTCAAACGGTTGAAGCGTATGTCAACATGGCTGGAGTGGCCATTAGGAATGTGAATAATTTAAAGCGCAAAGAAAGCCTGTTGTCTGAGAAACAGATGCTCTTGGATTTGACGCGGGATTTGTCGATGAGCTCGTCGATGACTGAAGTGCTGGAGATTTGTCTTTACTACACAGGTGCAGTATTGAAAAATGACAATATCGGAGTGCATTTATTGGATCCGGTGGCTGGCAGAAGACTAAAGCCATCCCATTTAAGTGCCAATAGTGAATGGAATGAAAAAGAGTGGTTGAAAAAGCACGAAGAAATGGCATTTGATCCTACAACAGATCCTGCTTTTGAAGCGGTAATGCATTCCAAGAAACCTTTGTATATTCTGGATGTGAAGCAAGATAATCGGGTGAACCAGGACGTGTGCCAAACATTCGGCATCGAACGGATGCTGTTTCTCCCATTCGTCACGATGGGGAAAATGCTGGGTGCCATGGTACTTGTCAGCTTTGATAAAACAGAAGAGGTATTTAGTGAATCCCATATTGACCTTGCACAATCCGTCGCCGAAGCAACCGCTTCCATATTATCCAATCTGCTGTATATGGAGAAGCAGGAGATGCTGATACAGGAAAGGACTTCCGAAATTCGCGTGAAAAATATTGAATTGAAACAAGTTATTTCCCAGTTGAAGAGTCTAGGGCGGGAAAACGAATTGGTTTTGAGTTCGGTGGAAGAAGGAATTTTCGGGCTTGATTTGGATGGGAAAATCACTTTTTGCAACCGTGCAGCAGAAGCGACATTGGGCTATGCAAAAGGTGAACTGATTGGGCAATACTATAGCATCATTTTGAACAAAGACACCGCATTATCGACGGACTCGCTTTCCCTGAAACAGGATTTGAAGTTTCGGAAAAAGAGTGGGCTCGAGTTTTCGGTGGAATATGTCGTGTCTTCTGTGAAGGAAGAAGGAAAGATGATCGGGGAAGTTGTTACATTCCGGGATATTACGAAAAGAAAGCAATTGGAAAAAGAAATTACCCATCTTGCTTATTACGATCATTTGACGGACTTGCCGAACCGGGCATTACTGGAGTATTTTCTAAAGCAGGAAATCGACAAAGCGAAATTAGCTGGACAGAAATTAGCTGTGCTGTATCTGGATTTGGACCGCTTCAAAACCATCAATGACAGCCTTGGCCACAGCTACGGGGATATTTTATTGAAAGACGTCGCCAATCGGATAAGTCAATATGTACCAGATCAGGCATTCGTTTCCCGCCAAGGAGGGGACGAATTCACAATTGTACTGCCTGCGTTCGATAGCCTGGCAGAATTGATGGATTTGGTCGGGCGGCTAGTGGATTCATTTGCAGATGCATTCATATTTAAAGGAAACGAAGTTCATATCAAAGCCAGCATTGGAATCAGCATGTTTCCTGAAGACGGGGAATCAGCAGAGGTATTGATCAAAAATGCAGATGCCGCAATGTACAAGTCGAAAGAGAAATCTGGTACGTATTATCACTTCTTCAGAAGTGAAATGAATACGCGGAACATGGAAAGCATTTTTCTCGAGAATGCATTATATAAAGCGTTGGAAAACGATGAATTGCTGTTGCATTATCAACCGCAAGTAGATAGCCGAACCGGACGTGTCACAGGAGCTGAGGCGTTGATTCGGTGGATGCATCCGACGCGGGGAATGGTATCTCCGGTGGAATTCATTCCGACAGCGGAAGCGACAGGCTTGATAGTGCCGATCGGGAAGTGGGTACTGGAGACTGCATGCAGCCAATTAAAGAAATGGCATGAAGAAGGCCGTACCGAGATGTCAGTTTCTGTGAATATGTCCGGGAGGCAGTTTGAAGAGGATGATTTGGTTTCTATGGTCGAATGTATCCTAATGAGAACTGGTGCAGCTCCTGAATGCCTGCATATTGAATTGACTGAAAACCAGATTTTTAGAAATACCCATATGACACTCGATAAAATGAGGGAACTCAAAATGCTGGGGGTCAAAATCGCGCTGGATGACTTCGGCACGGGCTATTCATCTTTAGGGTATTTGAAAAATTTCCCAATTGATACATTGAAAATAGACCGCTCCTTCATGGTCGATATTTTATCCAATAAAAACAACGCAGCCATTACGAGCACCATTATTACGCTTGCGCAAAATCTGGATTTGAATGTCATTGCAGAAGGTGTCGAGATGAAAGAGCAGCTGGATTTTCTGGCTGCGAGAAATTGCTTTAACATTCAAGGGTATTATTATAGTAAGCCTTTGGAAGTGGGGGAATTGGTAAAGTATATGAATCGGGTTGCGCCGATTTTAACTAATGATTTTCCGCATTCGTAACACGATATAATATGTATTCCGGCTGTTTATAAAACATAGTCAATCTCCTCCAGTCCCCACGCTGGCAGGAGATTTTTTTAGTGCAATCAAAACCGGCACTTCAAAATTGACGGCTTGCAGCAATGGGAGTAGCTTAAAGACATTACAGTAGATAGTTCCGTTTGGAACGATTGAAAATGGGAGAGTGGTGCGCGAGATGAAAGTTGAAAATGAAATCGCTGACTATATGCAATTGATGCTGTCTTTTGCTGAAGTGCAGAAAAGTATACTGCGCATTATACAGAAGTCGACAGCAGACAAGGGCATGTCGATGCCGCAATATTCAATTTTGATGACGCTCTTCCGTGGCAGCGACATGACACAGAAGACCATCGCGGAAAAAACCTTCCTGCCCAAAAGCACCTTGAGCCAGGCGGTGGACGGGATGGTCAAGGATGGATATGTTGCCCGTCAGCCGATGGAATGCGATCGCCGCGAGATGTGTCTTGAACTCAGTGAGGCAGGATTGGCATTAGCTCAGGAGCTCCATATTCAGGAAGATGGGCTTCATCAGCTGTTCAGGGCAGCGAGCGCGCAGTTTACCGAGCGGCAAATTGAAGAACTGATCGCTGCACACAGAAAAATCTCTTCTTATCTAACCAAATCGGAAATGGAGGGGGCAGTGAAATGATTAAAATCCTTAAAAACCTCAGTCCCTATAAGTGGATTGTGCTCGGCGTCATTGCCTTGGTATTCGCTCAGTCGATGGCGGAGCTGTTTTTGCCGACATTGATGGCTGACATCATCGACAACGGAGTCGTTCAAGGAAACATCCCCTATATTTGGAGAATTGGGGGCTGGATGCTGTTGGTATCCGCGATTGGCGCCATTGCTGCCATCTTTGCCAGTTACTATTCAGCCAAAGCAGCGATGGGGCTCGGGCGCGATTTGCGGCAGAAAGTCTTCAAGCATGTCGGCCAGTTCTCGCTTCAGGAGTTCGATGAAGTGGGGACCGCATCTCTCATCACACGGACAACGAATGATATTACGCAAGTCCAGCAAGTGGTCATCATGATGCTGCGCATGGTCATCAGCGCGCCGGTCATGCTGGTCGGCGGCTTGATCTTAGCGATTTCAAAAGACGCAAGATTGTCTTTGGTCATCATCGGCGCGATGCCGGTTCTGGCCGTGTCGATCCTGCTCATCCTGAAATACGGCATTCCATTGTTCCAACAAGTGCAAAAGCAGCTGGATGGCTTGAACTTGGTTGTGCGGGAAAATTTGACGGGCATCCGGGTCATCCGTGCGTTTAATCGCGAAACGGAAGAAAAAGCCCGTATGCAAAAAGCCAACCGGGAACTCGCCGACGTCTCTATCAAAGTCAATAAAGTCATGGCATTCCTAATGCCGGTCATGATGCTGGTCATGAACATGACCGTGGTCGCCGTCATCTGGTTCGGAGGCATCCGTATCAGCAACGGGGCGATGCAGATCGGGGATTTAATGGCGTTTATCCAATACGTCATGATGATCATGTTCGCACTTGTCATGGCGTCCTTTATGTTTGTCATGATTCCGCGAGCGGCTGTGTCAGCTAAGCGCATCAATGAAGTGCTGGAGATGCAGCCGGCCTTCAAGGACGACGGTACGGAAAAAGCGAACCGCGAACGCGGCACCTTGGAGTTTGACGATGTCACATTCTACTACCCCGGAGCATCCGAGCCGGCGCTGTCGCATATCAGTTTTACGGCAAAACCTGGTGAAATCACGGCCTTGATCGGGGGGACGGGTTCCGGCAAGTCGACGCTGGTCAATTTGGTGCCGCGTTTTTACGAGGCCACAAATGGTACAATCCGTGTCAATGGTGTCGACATTCGGGAAGCTCCGCAACAGGAAATCCGCTCGAAAATTGGCTTTGTCCCGCAAAAATCCATTCTTTTCACGGGAACGATTGCCGACAATATTCGCTTTGGCAAGCAGGACGCTAGCCAAGTGGAAGTGGATCAGGCGGCAAGCATCGCACAGGCACAGGAATTCATCAATCGAATGGAAGGCGGCTACGCAGCGGAAATCGAACAAGGCGGTTCGAATCTATCCGGCGGGCAGAAACAGCGTTTGTCGATTGCACGTGCGTTGATCCGCAAACCGGATTTGTATATTTTCGATGACAGCTTTTCGGCGCTCGATTACAAGACCGATGCTAAACTGCGCAGAGCGTTGAAAAATGAAACGAAAAATGCCACAGTACTATTGGTCGCACAGCGTGTCAGCACGGTCGTCGACGCTGACCGCATCCTCGTCTTGGAAAAAGGTCGCGTGGTCGGCATGGGGACCCATGATGAGTTGTTGGAATCCAATGAAGTATACCGTGAAATCGCCCTATCCCAGTTGTCAGAGGAGGAGATCGCATGAGCCAGATGGGACCTCCACGCCCCGGAGCGAGCATGCCGGCGGAAAAAGCAAAAGACTTCAAAGGAACCTTCCGCCGTCTCGTCGCTTATTTGAAACCGCGCAGGAAAAAATTAGCGGCGGTCTTTATCGTTGCAATTCTTAGTACCGTTTTCGCCATTATCGGACCGAAAATCATGGGAATGGCGATTACCGAATTGTTCGAAGGTGCCTATGGCCAATTGCAGGGTGTGCCGGGTGGCGGCATCGACTTTGGGGTCATCGGTCAAATCCTTGCCATTCTGGCTGGACTGTATGTGTTCAGCAGCCTGTTCAGTTACATCCAGCAGTATATGATGTCGACAGTGGCACAGGACACGGTCTATGATTTACGCCAAGACGTCAATAAAAAGCTCGAGAAATTGCCGCTCGAATATTTTGATGGCCGGCCAAATGGCGAGACCTTGAGCCGCATGACCAATGACATTGATACGATCGGCAGCACCTTGCAGCAAAGCTTGACGCAATTCATCACGTCCATTGTGACGCTTGTCGGGATTCTCGTGATGATGCTGACGATCAGCCCGTTATTGACCTTGATCGCGGTTGTGTCCTTGCCGTTATCGCTGTTTGTCATCGGGCCGATTTTGAAACGGTCGCAAAAGTACTTCAGCAGCCAGCAAAAAAATCTCGGCCGCCTCAATGGCCATGTTGAGGAAATGTATACTGGCCATCAAGTGGTCAAAGCATTCGGCCATGAAACCAAATCGAATGAACAATTCGATGCGGTCAATGACGAACTCTATGACGCCGGGCGCAAAGCTCAATTCATCTCCGGAATCATCATGCCGATGATGAGCTTGATCGGCAACTTGAGCTATGTGCTAATCAGCATCGTCGGCGGTGTATTGGTTATCCAGCGAGCCATTTCAATTGGGGATATCCAGGCATTCATCACCTACTCGAAACAATTCACCCAGCCGATCACACAAACTGCGAACATCGCCAATATCATCCAGTCGACGGTGGCTGCAGCGGAGCGGGTATTTGAACTGTTGGATGAGGAAGAGGAAGTGGAGGCAGTGACTACCTCTGTATTGGCACGGGCAAAAGGAGCAGTAGCATTTGAAGATGTCGACTTCGGCTATAGCGACAATTTGCTGATTGAAGACATGAATATCGATGTCCAACCGGGCCAGACAGTGGCCATTGTCGGGCCGACCGGTGCCGGCAAGACGACTTTGATCAATTTATTGATGCGTTTCTACGAATTAAAAGGCGGCCGTATCACCATCGACGGCCTGGATTCGCGGCAGATGTCCCGCCAGGAGCTGAGGCATAATTTTGGCATGGTGCTGCAGGACACATGGCTCTTTAATGGCACAATCCGCGACAACATCGGTTACGGCAAAACGGGTGCGTCCGAAGAGGAGATTTTTGAGGCGGCACAAGCCGCACATGCCGATCACTTTATCCGGACTTTGCCGGATGGCTACGACACGGTATTGAACCAGGAAGTATCGAATATTTCGCAAGGGCAAAAGCAATTACTGACCATTGCCCGCGCAATCCTTGCCGATCCGCCGATAATGATTTTGGACGAAGCGACATCCAGTGTCGATACCCGGACAGAAATTTTGATTCAACAGGCGATGAACCGCTTGATGGCAGGGCGCACCAGTTTTGTTATCGCACACCGGCTGTCGACGATCAAGCACGCCGACCTGATCCTGGTCATGGATCAAGGAAAAGTCATCGAACAAGGCACGCATCAACAACTGCTCGACAAAGACGGATTTTATGCAGATCTGTATCGCAGCCAGTTTTCAGCGAAAGTGGCGGTGTGAAAATACAAAGGCCCAGCGTGCAGTTGCACGTTGGGCTTTTCCGTTTGTATAGCTTGCATAGCTGCAGCCGCAGAAGGGGCGAAGCATTCAATAATCAGGAATAGAATTTTGTCATAAGAGCTTAGCTTCTGTACTTCAAAGTTCAAACCTTTCACGGGATTCAAGATCAAGGAATACTGATTCAACCAACAACCATCATTGATCCTGTCCCAGGCAGATATCGGTGCTGATCTTATTGTTATTATTATTAGAATTATCTGACTTAATAATTGACAAAGAAGGAATGAAAAAGCTAAGATTTATATAGACCGATTGGTATAATTTGATTAAATGAGGGATTAGTGATGAATGTAAAAGAAAATTCAAAAAATAAGTTAGTCAAGACCGCTTCCCGGCTTTTTCAATTACAAGGCTACCATGCAACAGGCCTTAACCAAATTACTCAAGAAAGTGGAGCTCCGAAAGGTTCCTTATATTATCATTTTCCCAATGGAAAAGAGGAACTAGCGATTGAATCTGTTCAGGCCACTGCTGATTTTGTTTCAAGCCAAATTGAACAAGGATTAAGCAGTTCAACAGATGCGGTTGAAGCTATCCAAACATTCATTACCGACATGGCGGAACGGTTCCAAAAAGAACATCGAGCAGGCGGAATCCCAATTGCTGCTGTAGCGCTTGAAACGTCCCTGATCAGCGGGCCATTGAGGGAGGCTTGCCAATCCGCTTATCAACAATTCCAAAACGCCTTTACTGAAAAATTGATTCAATCCGGCTATGAAGAGGAGCGGGCAAGGGAATTAGGAAGCGTTATTAATTTAATGATCGAAGGCGCATTTCTTATATCCTTTACGACAGGGGATAGTAAACCGTTATTTCTCGTCGCTAAGCAAATTCCAGTTCTGCTCAAATAGAGTCGACTGGTTTTTTTACACCAGTTGATATATAGACGGGTCTATTTTGAATAAAGGGAGGTTGATGATGAAAATATTAGTCACAGGAGCATCAGGGAATGTCGGGAAACATGTAGTAGAAGAATTGCGCAAGAAAGGGGAGAGGGTCGTTGCAGCTGGTACGAACCTTCCGAAGCTAAAGAAGCTTTTTAACGAGGAAGTTGATGCTGTCTACTTCGATTTCACGGATGAGGACAGTTACGATTCGGCACTCCAAAATGTCGATAGGGTTTTTCTGATGAGACCGCCTCACTTAGGGAAGCCTGAAGACCTGTATCCATTTATTGACGCCATGAAATTACGGAACATCCAGCTGGTTTCGTTTCTCTCTTTAATGGGGGTGGAAACAAATACGATCCCGCCCCATCACAAAATTGAAAAATATATAGAAGAAGCAGGAATCCCTTTTGCGCACATACGTCCCAGTTTCTTTATGCAAAACCTATCAGGTGTCCATTCGGTAGAAATCAAGGAAGCCAATGAAGTATTCATTCCAGCTGGAAGAAGTAAAACAAGCTTCATCGATACGGAGGATATTGGGCTCTCGGTTGCTACTGTGCTTCACTTGCCAAACAAATATAAAAATACAGCCCATACAATAACCGGCCCCGAAGCGTTGGATTATTACCAGGTTGCGGATATTTTAAGCAAAGTGACCGGGAGGAAGATTACTTATGTAAAACCTGGATATTTGAAATACAGAAGACATTATATTCAAAATCGCGGATTAGATAAAGGCTATGTGAACGTGACTGTTGCACTTTATTTCATGACAAGGATGGGGAAAGCTCAAGACATTACAGACGATTTTTTCAAGCTGACAGGAAGAGATCCACATTCTTTTGAAGAGTTTTCACTGGTCCATAAAGAGTATTTCATGTAAAAAGGCAGGCTTTTCTATAAAGGAGGGTTCAGGGTGGGAGTTATCCAGGACATTGCACCGATTTTAAAAAAGAAAGAACTGACACTCGTGGAAAGCTATGAAGAAAGGGATGAAGTCTATACATTTATCTTCAAAAAGGAAGAAGGGCTGACATGGAAGGCTGGCCAACATGGCATATTCAGCATTACCCATAAAAAAATAAAAAAATCGACTCGGCCATTCAGCGTGGCATCAGCCCCTTTTGAAAATACCATCAAAGTATCAACTAGAATCAGCGAAGCGCCGAGTGAGTTTAAAAAAGCCCTATTGGAACTGGAACCAGGGATGAAGCTAAATATGCGTGGGCCAGTCGGGCCTCTTTATATCGACCACGAAACCCCTGCGCTATTGATAGCAGGCGGCATCGGCATTACTCCTTTTCGGGCAATCCTGAAAGAGGCAGAACAGCAAGGACGTCATCAGCTTCAGCTGCTTTATATTGATAGTAAGGAATCGTTTTTATACAAAAACGAGTTGGATGAAATCGCAAAAGACACTTCAATTACAGTGAATTACTTGAACTCAAGGGAAGAGCTTTATGCTGGAATGGACATATTTATCAAGGAACATAATGATGCATAATTTCTTCTTCTCAGATAATTTAAAAGAGCAGATGGACAAAGTGTTCGAGCGCCATGAGTTGCCGGACGACCCGACGATCTACCTTGTCAACGTCAATAAGACCGATCCGACGCAAGCGCCGGAAGGGCACGAAAATATTAAAATCCTCCCGCATATTCCGTATATCCAGGACAACCCGTTCACGCCAGAACAATATAAGGAATTCGAAGAGCGCGTCATCGATAAGCTCGAACGCATGGGGCTCGACGGCTTGCGCGACAATATCGTCGTACGCGATGTCTGGACGCCGCATGATATCGAACGTGTCTACGGTTCGGACCGCGGCGCGATCTACGGAACGGTCTCTGACAAGAACAAAAACGGCGGCTTCAAGCACAAAAAGCAAAGCGAACTATACGACAATCTGTATTTTGTCGGCGGTACGGTCAACCCGGGCGGGGGCATGCCGATGGTGACCTTGAGCGGCCAGCAAGTAAGCGATAAGATCGTCAAACGCGATAACGAAAGCAATTAACAGTTTTCAGCCCTCATGCGTATATTGAATTTCCCTCTGTATGGCTTGGGCTAATTGCATTTCAAAAGGCGGTGCCAATGACTTCGAAAAGTCATCGGCACCGCCTTTTTGCATATTCATTTTCCGAGCTTCACTGGAAGTTCGCGGACGCCCCGGACGATCATGCCCGGCCGCCATTCGAGTTCGTTTTCTGGAACAGCCAGCATCATGCCGGGGAAGCGTTTCAATAGCCCATCGATTGCGGTATGGCCTTCGAGACGTGCGAGTGGCGCGCCAAGGCAGAAATGGATGCCTTTGCCGAACGCCAGATGAGCGCTTTTTTCGCGGTGGATGTCAAACAGTTCCGGGTTATCGAACTGTTCGGGGTCGTGATTAGCCGCGTTCAGCGCCACGATGACCAAATCACCCTGGTGGATGGTTTTTCCGCCGAATTCCATCTCTTCTGCTGCCCATCTTGAAGTGCTGAACTCGACCGGCCCGTTCAAGCGCAGCGACTCTTCAATGGCTGGTCCAATCAGGTCAGGCTGTACGCATAATTCGTGCTGCTGTTCGGGATGTTTCAGCAGCGTAAGTACGGTGTTGCCGATCAAGTTCACCGTCGTTTCGTGCCCTGCAATGATCAGCAAGGAGACCAGTCCGTACAGCTCTTTTTCCGTCAGCCGGTCGCCAGCTTCTTCCGCTTCGATCAAACGGCTGATTAGATCGTCTCCCGGTTGCTGGCGCACTTTCGCGAACCATTCGCCGAGATAGCGGATAAATTCATTCATATGCTCATAGACGCTGACGCCTGCTTCGCCGCTTGTGCCTTCGATGAGCGAGTTTGACCAGGTCCGGAATTTATCGCGGTCTTGTGAGGGCACTCCCAAGATTTCGCAAATAACGATGATGGGGAGCGGGAAGGCGAATTCATCGATCAAGTTCACGCTCGATTTGCCTTCGAATCCCTCGAGCAATTCATCGGTAATTTCCTGGATGCGCGGCTGCATGCTTTCAATCATTTTCGGCGTAAAGGCTTTTTGGGCAAGCCCACGAAGCCTTTTATGGTCGGGCGGGTCAGAAAATAGCATGTTTTGAGTGAATACGCTCATCTCGTCCATGCTGCCGCCGAACAGCTTCGAAAAGTCCTTGATGAAGCGCGGGTCTTTCAGCACAGCTTCCGCATCCGTATAGCGCGTCACGAGCCAACCGAGCTGGCCGTCTGGAAAACGCACCTGATGCACAGGGTCTTCTTCGCGCAGCCGCTCATAGGCTGGGTAAGGGTTCTTGGTGAATTCAGGGCTGAACAATTTCGTTTCGTCTTTGTCATGCAAAGTCATTGAAATGCCTCCTTTTTAGTCTATACCCTGAGGCCGATGGTTCTTACTCGTTTATTTTCACATTTCTTCCTGCTCTAAAGAAACATGGAAGTCTGCTCTTTTCATCCAGGCTATTTTCCGGGGAAATGGGATTGTGCCATTATCACGGTTGTTGAACTTTAACGACAAATCGGGTGATGCTCTTTGCGACTTCTGTTGGGCCTTCCCAATAAAGCATATGGCCGAGCTGCGGGAGGAAGCATAGATGGGAATTTGCGATGGCAGCGGACAGCTTTTGCTGGTCTTCTTGTGAAGCTATGGGATCTTCCGTTCCCGAAATGACAAGCGCGGGTGCTGTCACTTGGTGGAGGAGGCCAGGGAATTTTTCATTCAATGCGGCTTCACTCGTTTCTCTCCACACACGCGCCGGAACTTTTTGGATCTCGTGGAACATTCTCTCCAAAAAATCGGCAGGCACCGGTTTGTTGTAAAGCCCTCCGGTGAATTTCCGGATGAACTCGGGGCTAACGGGATCTGTTAAGTGCCACAATGTGGAGTCATGAATGGCAACGATTTCCGGGTGGTTGCCAAGCTCGGAAGGGGAGCCGATTAAGATGAGCCCGAGTGTCTGCTCCGGATATTTCGCAGCAAAATTCCTGGCGGCAAACCCTCCGCTGGATGCACCCGCGATAAAGGCTTTTTCGATAGCTTTGGCATCCATAAACTGAAGCAAATCTGCTTCGAAGTCTTGTGTTCGATAATCTAAGGCTGGCAAATCGACACCGTCATGCCCTCGCTGTGTATAGGCGAGGGCATGCAGCCACTTAGGAAAACAAGCGAATAGCAAGTCGAAGGTATGACAAGAGTCTGCGAGCCCATGCAGGAAAATCAGCGGAATGCCCTGTGGGTCGCCTCGTTCGATATAACTCAGTTCCCTTGTATCCGCCAAGCGCAGCATTGCTGGTTTCAAAGGCATATTCATCCATTCCTTTCACTCGACAGTGATGCTGCCATTATTCGAAGCGAGCTGGATGAGCACCTCGCCATTGCCGAATACGGTTTCTTCATTTTCGCGCCCATATACATCGATATTGCCGTTGTCGACGCGCGCTTCGATGCGGGCGTTCGAGGGTTCAGTGCTGGTGCGGATTTCAATTTGCCCATTATCCGTATCGAAATCGACAGGGAAATCAAGCATCTCCGTCTCCAATTCGATGCGCCCGTTATTCGCTTGTGCTTCCAGGTCGCCTGAAACATCGCTGAATAGGATGCGCCCGTTGGAGGAGCGGACGCTGATATCGGCTTCCATGTCTTTCAGTTCAACGCGGCCGTTATTTGTCTCGACATCCACCGATTCGCTGTCGACCGCCTCCAAAGTGATGCGCCCATTATCTGCTTCAAGCACTGCCTCAGCGGTTGTGATGCCGTTCACTTCGATGCTGCCGTTATTGCTATCGGCCGACAGGGAATCAAGCCCGCTCACAGGCAGATAAACTTGCAGCGTATAGGAGCGGTTAAAGTCGAAATTGAAAAACGGGGAGCGGTCTTCGACTTCAATTGCCAAGCGGCCGCCTTCAATTTCTGTGTTTAAAGTGAAATTATCGTCATTGCCGGACATGACGACACGGATCGTTTCGTCTGCACTTGGCATAATCACAACCCGTGAGTTTTCAACGGTAACTTCGACTGCCCCAATCTCTTCATCGAAACTTTGTTCCTCAAGCACCTCTTGCTGCGCAGGATCTGAATTGTAGACGATATATAAGACAATGCCCACACCCACAAAGAACAGGCTCGCGATGATGATTAAAATCCTCAAAAACGATCTCATGAAATCATTTCCTTTCGTTGAGTAATAACTATCGTTTGGCGGGAGAGAGTCATATGGCTTCGGACTGATTTACCTAAGTATCATCATTTTACTATAAATATCAGAAAAGTCAGTTTATTTAATCGGAATCATGCTATATTAATGAATATAGGTAGTTCGTGGAAGAACAGAGCCGTCAATAGGGTCTGTCAGGGAGTTCTCAGGCAAGGGAGGATACCGAAATGTGGAGCCTAAAAAAGAGTATTTTCATCGATCGCCGGGTAGGCGAAGTCTATCAATTCGCAACGAACCCAAAGCACTGGTATCAATGGTATGCGGGATTGTCGGAAGCTGAAAACCTGAAGGGGAGGGGTGGGAAGAGCACGAGCATGGACCTGATGTACTTCTTTTTTGGAAGGAGCTTGGAATTGCACTTAATAGTCGTGGAAAATGGGCGAATTGAAGAGGGGTATGTGTGGCGTTGCCTGATTAGCGGCGCTTTTGATGGCAATCAGACTTGGAAATATTCGCCCGTGGAAAATGGAACTGAAGTTCAATTTGAAATGGATTATGATCTTCCAGGCAGTATTTTTGGGAAAGTGGCCAATACGCTGTACATTAAAAAACTCATGAACAACTCGATGGAGCAGACGTTGCAAAACTTGAAAGATATCAGTGAAAGTGATTGAACACGCAGCGGTCGCGGAGGTCAGCTGGATGATTTTCCGCTTGAAAGCCTAATTCATTGTATTTAGAGGAGGGATGAAGAATGGAACAAAACCACAAAAACGATTATTCCCAAATTCCATTTACCGGCCTGGGTTTGGTCATGGGAACTGCAATCGGAGCAGCTTTAGCACTGATTTTAACTGGGGATATTATATGGGCAGGAGTAGGGACGGGTGTGGGACTGGTTCTCGGGGCAGCGGCCGATAGCATGAAGAAGCGAAAATGAAATCTTAGCCTCTAATTTGCCGCCGTCGATGCGTTGGTGAAAGTATGGGTGTTGCTGTTAGTTAAGCTAATCGGGGCCGCGATTGCTGCAGTAGTGTTCGAATCGTTCTTCTATGTCCAAGAAGAAACAGGGATTGAAGTAGTTGGGGATTCTGAGGGCAAAAAGCTGATTAAATAAAGGGAAATGAATATCTTAGACATCGTAGTGCACGAGGGTTATGCTATACGCAATTGAGCTGGTTATAGGGATCAGCAGAATGGAAGGGTGATCGAGATGGCATTTTTGGACAAGCTGAACGCTGTGAAAGACAAAGCGATCGGAAAAGGCAAAACCCACTGGGACGAAAATAAAGATGACTATAAAGAAAAAGCGGCTGTCTATAAAGAGAAAGCCGTGATAATGAAAGAAGACATAGAGAACAGGTGGAAAGAGAGAAAAGGGAAATAATAAGAGACGCAGCCTCTGAATAAGGGGATGGTATGGCTTTCAGGTAGTTTGCTTTTGAAATTGAAAAACGCGTAGAGAAACGAATCCGTTTCTCTACGCGTTTTTGTTTTTAAATGAAGTTATGTCGCTATTTGGCTAAAGGCAATTTGGCTTTGTCGGTTGCGATGACTTCCTTGTCGACTTTGATGGCGCCGATCATGACGCCGCTGCTCTTGTTGTTGCTTGCGGGGCAATGGCTGCCGGTCGACCCGGTTTCAATGTTCACATCCATCATTCAAGTGATCATCTTGCCGATTGCACTCGGGATTCTCGTCCAGCGCATTTTCCCGGCGTCGGTTGCGAAAAGCATCTCGGTCGTACCGCTCATTTCGGTGGCAGCGATCCTCATCATCGTCTCTGCCGATACTGCCGCCAATGCACAAAACGTCATCAGCTCCGGCTTTATCGTTTTCCTGGCAGTGTTCTTGCATAACAGCTTCGGTTTGGTGCTCGGCTATTTGACGGCGATGGCAATGGGGCTCAACGAAACGGACCGCCGCGCGATTTCGCTCGAAGTCGGCATGCAGAACTCCGGCCTCGGCGTCGCCTTGGCAACCGCCCATTTCAGCCCGCTCGCGGCACTACCGAGTGTATGGGGAGCGATTTGGCACAATATTTCCGGGCCGATTTTGGCGACAATCTGGTCGAAAAAACCAGCCGCAGCGCCTAATAAGGAAAATCCGGAACTCGCCGCGCGGGTCAAGCCAGCGGTTGATTCCGGATCCAAATAAGCGAATGCTATGCTTGCAAAAACCATTCGTCATTTGGGTGGTTTTTTTAAATGGAGGAGATTGAAACACAAGTGGCGAAATTTACCAGATGGAAGATTATTATATGAAAAAGTGAGTGAGGCATTGTGGAATTCAAATTGGGAAATGGCACGCTGATGCTGCCGGAACTGCACATCACGGTGATGGCGTTCATCATCATTTATTTACTGGCCAAATGGAGCAAGGAGTTGGAAACTGGCCGCATTAAAATTTTCATTTATTTTCTAGTCGCAGCCTATGTCATGCCGGTTCTTTCTTACAGCACCCTGGAGTACAACTTCGAGCTGTGGATTCCGGCCGGCTTCCTAGTGGTGTTCTTTTATATTTACCGGAAAGAACGAGACCATCCCGCCAAAATGAAAGCCAGTGTGCTCGGTCTGTTGGTGGCGATATACCAAATCGTCGGCCATATGTTCTAAGACTTAGCCGGCGTTTTGAAAAGAGTTCAATCGATAATAATTGCTTTGCCTTGTTCACGCAGCGATTTCAGCGAGTCGAGCATATGCTGGATCTGCTCCTCGCTATGGCGTTCCCAGGAAGCAAGTTCCGCCACGATCTTCAACGGCGACTTGGAACGGTAAGAGCGAGTCGGGTTCCCGGGAAAGCGTTTGTCAGTCAGATTGGGATCGTTGTCAAATTCCCCTGTGGGTTCGACAATATAGATCCGTTCCGGTAAATCTGTGGCTGCGAGTTCCGCACCCCATTTCGCCGCGTCGAGTGAGGCTGTGAAATAGATGTAATTGGATTTTTTATCTTGATAATTCGATAAATTCTGCGCTTCCAATAGATTACCGATTTTCAGTTGTGCTTTTGTTCCGTGAAAAAAAGGGCCTGGATCCAAGACATCTTTTTGGCCATCCATTGAAATCTGCCTCCTCTAGTAGTGTTCTTGCAACCAGTATAAGACAGCGCTAGGTGAAAATGTAGACTGCAAATATTTTTTTGTTTGTACTATAATAGAAGTAGAGAGACGCCAATCAGGACAACCCAAGCCGAGCCCAATTCCTCAGGAACATTTGAGGGGTTGGGCTTTTTAACTGCCGCGGGTATCGATGCTTAAGACAAGGAAACTAAGCAGAGAAATTTACGTCAATTTACACAATAGCAATGAAGCGGGATCGAACTCAGCTGTAAAACAAAACTATATATAAAAAAACTGAAAATTGTCACAAAAACGGTGATTCCGGTGTCTTTATTATGAAAGCGTCTGAGGGGAGGGGCCGGATGATGGAGGAGGCGGCAAATTTGCCGGAAGTTCCCAGCAATCTATCTGATGAAGAAGAGTTCCAGGTTTTATTCAAACAGTATTACCCGAAAGTCGTCTGGAAAGTGATGATTATCCTGAAAGACCGGCCCCTCGCAGAAGATGTTGCGCAGGAAGTATTCGTCAAGCTGTATCACGCGGACCGTTCGGCAATTGACAATTTGCCGGGCTGGCTGACAAAAGTCGCCGTCAATACCGCTTATAATCAAGTGCGCACCGAAAAACGTCATATGGCCAAGAAGCAAAAGCAACAAGCGGAGGAGCGAATATGGCCAAGGTCGGTTGAAGAGGCTTATGTGAAACGCGAGGAGCTGGGGGAAGTCCAGAAAACACTGATGCGCTTATCCGAACAGGATCGGGATTTATTGGTGATGAGGTTTTCAGGCTATAGCTACGAGGAAATTGCAGAAAATAAAGGTTTGGAAAAATCCTCGATAGGCACGCTGCTGGCACGGGCGAAAAGCCGTTTCAAAAAAATGTATGCGGAGGAAGGGACAGAGAACCAATGACTTGTCATGATATTGGCACCTTACAAGCTTATTTGGACGGCGAAGTCAGTCGCGAAGAGAAAAAAAGAATCATGAAGCACCTGGAAAACTGCGCAATGTGCCGTGGAGCCGTCAGTGAGTTGCAGCAGCTTCAAGCTTTTTATGAGAACAAATTGGACTTGGATGGTGCAGACATCGATGTGGCCAGGGCATGGGCGAGGTTCGAAGAGAATTTGGAGCAGGGAGACAACCGTAAGTCAGCGGCAGTGAGTGAAACAACAAGCAGAAAGGGATGGAGTCCGTTGAAAACCAAGACCAAACGTTTCATCGTATCTGGCGTTGCAGCCGCCGCCATTTTCAGTTCGCTTGCCATTCCGCAAGTTCAAGTGGGGGCGAATCAATTTCTATCGCTGTTCCGTGTTGATCAATTCGAGATGGTGCAGTTGACGCCGGAAGACTTGGAGCAAGTCGAGAGCTGGGTAAGTGAACACAAAGCGGGAGAAATTGATTTGAAAGGCCTCGGCAACTTAGAGCGATCGGTAGTGGATGGTGAGCTGCAGCAGTTCCAGGCGATTGAATCGGCTGAACAAGCAGGGTATTCCATTCCGTTGTTCGATGAATTCGGATTGTCCGGCATAGACGTGATGCCGGCACAGACGATGACGTTTACACTCGATGTCGAAAAAGCGAACCAGTTGCTCACACAGCTTGAGGCTGACGAACAGTTTGAGGCGGTACTGGACGGTAAGCCATTCTCGGTATCGATTGCTGAAACGGTAAAAGCGGATTATCTGTCGAATGGACAATACATCTCCTATGTGCGTACAGAATCTCCGGAGATCAGTGTTCCAGATGGCACCTCGATTGACCAGCTGCGTGATACATTGCTGTCACTTCCGTTTTTGCCAGATAATGTGAAGACACAGCTCGCGAATATTTCCGATTTTGAAACGACGCTTCCGGTTCCGGTGGTTGATACGGAAGAGGCGAAAGTGAGCGAAGTCGATGTGAAGGGTGCAGAAGGATTCACCTTCGTGGGCACAGACGAATCTTCAATCGTCTGGAAACAAGGTGAGCAACTGCAAATGATCATGGCGGAAACTAAGATGACCGAACAGCAATTAATGGAACTCGCTGCACAAGTGAAATGAAGAAAGAAGTTCAGGGTGGACCAAGCGCCCTGGACTTTTCATTATGATGATGGAGGGACAGAATGGACGTTATCCGGACCAACTCATTGACCAAAACCTATGATGGTAAAGGCGGTATTTCAGATATTTCTCTGTCGATTGGAGAAGGGACGATTTACGGATTTTTAGGGCCGAATGGCTCCGGGAAAAGTACGTTCGTCCGCACGCTTCTCGGTCTATTAAAGCCGACAAGTGGAGAAGGGTTTATCCTCGGTGAACCAATCGGATCGATCAAATCACGTGAACAAGCAGGTTATTTGCCAGAGCTGTTCCGCTATCCTGACTGGCTGACGGGCAAGCAATTGCTTGAGCGCCATGCAGAACTATGCAAAATCCCGGTGCGGCAGCGGAAAACACGCATTGAAGAAGTGGTGGAGCTGGTCGGGATGAGCAGCCGGGAAAAGGGCAAGATCGGCGGCTTTTCAAAAGGCATGGCTCAGCGCATCGGCCTGGCTTGTGCGATTCTCAATGATCCGAAAGTCATTTTCCTCGATGAACCGACGTCCGCACTCGACCCGATCGGGCGTAAAGATGTGCGTGACCTCATGGTGTATTTACGGGACCAAGGAAAAACCGTGTTCTTGAACAGCCATTTATTGCATGAAGTGGAGTCGGTATGCGATAACGTATCGATCATCCACGAAGGCGATATGATCGCCCAAGGGCCTTGGCGAGAATTGATGCAAATCGAAGCGCAAATAGAGATCATAACGGATCATCCAGAAGACATCCAGTGGCCTTCGTTTGTATCGCATTCGCGGAAACTAGGGCAGCAAGGAACGAGAACCACATGGAATATCCAGTTCGGTGATGAACTCGATATCCCGCGAATGATTCACTACTTGTCCGAACGCCGCATTTCGGTGTATGAAGTTCGGCAGATTACACCTCATTTGGAAGATGTGTTTTTGCATTGGGTGAACCGGAAAAAGGAGAACTCCTATGTGGGCAATCACTAAAATAACCATACACGAAGTTATTTCAAAGCGAATTTTCCTGTTCACGGTGATTATGACGTTTGTGTTCCTGAGCTTATATGGAACAGCAATCTACTTTGCCGGAAGGGAAACATCAAACATGGGCCCTGAGGTCATGGAAGGTCCGGAAGCGGTGTTGATGCAGCAGTTTGTAGCGTCTCAGATGCTCGGGGCAGGGCTCTATTTTTCATCATTCATCGCATCGCTGCTCGCGATTATGTCTAGCGTCAGTGCGATTTCTGGGGAAGTGGCGAGTCATCAGATTGATACATGGTTGATGCGCCCGATTTCCAGAGCGCAGTTTGTATTAGGAAAATTCGTCGGTTTGACGGTTTTAATGATGGCTTATGTCATTGCATTATTTTTCAGCGTCATTGCCATCCATCAAGGCATCGGAGTCGACTGGCTAGCATTGGACCTTCAACCGATGCAAATGGTTAAGGCGGCTGGGGTATTCGCCATACAGCCCTTTGTCCTGATTGCATTCGGGATTTTATTAAGCACGAGAATGACAACCTTGAATGCCGGTATCATTTCCATCGTCCTTTATGGTGCTGCTTTTATCGGCGGCTTTATCGAACAATTCGGTGCGGTACTGGAAAAAACTGCGCTCGTCAACGTCGGAATCATAATGAGCCTTGTCTATCCGGTCGATTCCATTTACCGCAAGATGACCACGCTATTGTTCGTAACAACGGACAGCCCGCTTGCTTTTGCCCAAGGCGGCCTGTTCACCAGCATTTCCAGCCCGAGCAATTTACTCATCGGCTATGCGGTTTTTTACGGGATTATTGTATTGGCACTTGCGGTTTATAGCTTTAAAAATCGTGATGTGTAACTGGATGTGGAGAACCGCATAAACCTATTCAAGAGGTTCATGCGGTTTTTGTGTTGAGCTGCTTTAAGGCTGTTGTTTCTTGTTTAGCCTAGGGGATAGCGGGTAGACAACTGTATATTCAATACAATTATTTAGAAGAGGTGTTCACGAATGAAAAACGATGTGACAATCAAACATAAACTTGGCCTTGGGACAGCGCCGCTCGGCAATATGTTCCGGGACGTGCCGGAAGATGAAGCGATGGCGACCGTCGAATCTGCGTGGAACGAAGGCATCCGTTATTTTGACACGGCACCTTTTTACGGGGCAGGGCTTGCGGAACTGCGGCTCGGTGAGATTTTGCCTTCTTACAAGCGCGACGACTATTTGCTGAGCACAAAAGTCGGACGCATCGTGCTCGACGAGGAAGAAGAAAAAGAAGGGCTGTTCGAATTCGGCCGCAAAAATAAAATCCAGACCGATTACACGGAATCGGGCACGCTGCGTTCGATTGAAGACAGCTTGAAACGCTTGAAGACAGACCGTTTGGATATGGTTTACGTGCACGATATCTCACCGGACTTTCTTGGCGATGAATGGGTCACGAAATTCGATGAAGCACGCCTTGGCGCTTTCAAAGTGCTTGACCGCCTAAGAGACGAAGGTGTCATCAAAGCATGGGGCCTCGGCGTTAATACGACCACGCCGATCGAAGTCGCACTCGAACTGGAACAAGCGCATCCAGATTTGAGCTTGTCTGCGACGCAATACACCTTGCTTCAGCATGAACGCGCACTGGAGCGCATGATGCCGCTTGCTGAGAAAACAGAGGGCGGCCTGGTCATCGGCTCGGCATTCAACTCAGGCGCATTGCTCGGCGGCGATCATTTCGACTACGCAGAAATCACGCCGGAAATCAAAGAGCGGGTGGCGCGCTTTAACGACGTCGCCCAAAATCACGGTGTACATTTAAAAGATGCCGCGCTGCAATTTTCGACCGCTCATCCAGCGGTCAAAGCGGTCGTCACAGGGTCCACACGGCCAGACCGCATCAAGGAAGACTTGGCCGCCATGACAGCTGATATCCCGTCTGCTTTCTGGGATGAACTCGTCGACAAAGGTCTTGTCTCCCCGAAAGCTGTATTGCCGAAAAAATGAAATTAGAAACAGAGAATGACAAAAGGTTCCGGTCTGCTGGCCGGAACCTTTTGTTATGGATGAAACGATTATTTTTACCGGAGCATGCGTTGAGCACTGAATTGCCTTATCTTTAATTTTACAAATTTACCATTTGCTTTAATATGGACTAGTGACAAGAACTGGAGGCTAACAATGAGAACCTCGGCTAAATTATCGACAATGGCATTTTTATGGATCATCATCTCTTTATTAGCTGGCTGTGCCACTGTTGGGGAAAGTCCGGAAACTCTCGCGATTGAAAACCGTGGGGAGTACGAAGGCGTGCTCGTTTCCAGCACCTATTCCTCAGGCCAAACTGCAGGTTATGAAGAAACCTTCATCGAAGGGCCGGAAAAAGCTGATGAATTGATCGATCGTTTAAACGGAAAAGAGCTGATCCAAGCGAGTGAAGCGGAATTGCAGGACAGGGCAGAACAGCTTGAGCAGCCTGGCAGTTACCGGATGATGCTTTACAATATGCCGGCAGCTGACCGCATGGACGACCATATGTATTTGATTCACTTCTATAAAGATGGAACGATTCAAGTGGACCAGGAGGGCGTTACGTATTTCCTCTGCGATGCTCCAGAGGATTTGCTTTCGCAATTGAAACAACAATGGAACATCAGCTTTTAAAACAAAACAAACTGCCCCGCGGCGATTAGAGCAATGTCTAATCGCCGCGGGGCAGTTTTTAGTAGGTGGTATGTCATCAGCTCTGTGGTGCGTGATAGATTTCTTCAAAAGGCTGGACGACGACGAAGCCATTTCCGGAGAATTTCATTTGTACGGATTCTCCGCTGCCCCTCCCAAAAAAGCTTTTCAACTGTACATCGGTGACAAAATCAGGTTCCAAATTGCCTGACCATGCGACAGTCGCGTTTGGATCGGTGAATACCGGCGTATCCGGCGTGACGAGCAATGTGAGCGGCTCGTAATGGGAGGTGAAGGCGACGAGGCCTTGGCCTTCAAGACGCACATTGAACAG
>NZ_JAHPZO010000006.1 GCF_019042655.1 Planococcus sp. CP5-4_YE | reverse complement strand
TAGAGGGAGCTTAGCTTATTTTTTCTTCTATTATTAGTTTATAAGCGAAATCCGGACGTGGAAGGCGCCTTTCTTATCTTACACAAAGGGGATGGGAGAAATGTTCACGCTCAAACAAAGGGGTGTATGTTTGTATGTGATTAATTTCACAACCTAATAATATCACGCCATAATAGTTAATGCAATAAATCACAAACCCTTTCACAAAACTGTCATAATATCAAACGCTTACATCTTTTCACTATTTATATAAATTATTTAAATATAATTTATACTCACCCACTAGAAGAATTCCCTTAAGGTATACGCCTCCGTTTTTTCATTGTGAAATAATAATGACAATGAACCCACATAGTTTATCCGTCATTCACAATTGACGACAACCAACGGGAGCTTGTAAGAAACCTCAAAAAACCTCTACAGCGCTTAAGCCGCAGAGGTTTGGATGGTTAATTCCATTATTTCTTTAATAGCAAGGCTTCGAGTTCTTCAAGTTTTTGCCCAAAGACTTTGCATGCCTCTTCGACCGGCTCGGACGAGGTCATGTCGACACCGGCTTTTTTCAACACTTCAATCGGGTAATCGGAGCTGCCAGCTTTCAGGAATTCGTTGATGTATCGCTCTACGGCTGGCTCCCCTTCCTCAAGGATCTTATTGCTCAATGCTGTAGCCGCGCTGAATCCTGTCGCATATTGGAAGACATAATAATTGTAGTAGAAATGCGGAATGCGTGCCCATTCGAGGCCGATTTCCTCATCCACTGCCATATCTTCGCCAAAATACTTTTTGTTTAATTCGTAATATACTTCCGTCAAGCGGTCAGCCGTCAAAGCTTCACCGTTCTGGTCCATCTGGTGGATTGTGTGCTCGAATTCAGCAAACATCGTCTGGCGGAATACCGTGCCGCGGAAACCATCTAGCCAGTGATTGAGCAAGTAGATGCGTTCCTGCTCGTCTTCTGTTGTATTAACCAAGTGTTCATTCAACAAAGCTTCATTCGTCGTCGATGCGACTTCTGCCACAAAGATGGAGTAATCGCCATAGACGAACGGTTGGTTTTCTCTTGTGTAATGGCTATGGACACTATGGCCGAATTCATGCGCCAACGTAAACAAGTTGTCTACATTGTCTTGCCAGTTCATCAGGATATAAGGGTTTGTGCCGTAAGCACCGGAAGAATAAGCACCGCTGCGCTTGCCCTTGTTTTCTTTCACGTCGACCCAACGGTTGTCGATGCCGGATTTGACGATGCCGACATATTCTTCACCGAGTGCATTCAAGCCTTCGAGCATCATGCCCGTCGCCTTGTCATATGGAATCTCCATTTTGACTTCCTTGACGAGCGGTGTGTACATATCATACATATGGACTTGGTCAAGGCCCAACACTTCTTTGCGCAGTGCTACATAGCGCTGCAATAGATGCAGGTTGTTGTTGACGGTTTCGACCAATTGATCGTAGACAGCTTCCGGAATATGGTCATCTGACAGCGCCGCTTCACGGGCCGATGAATAATTGCGGATTCTCGCGTGGACATTATCGCGTTTAACATTTCCGGATAAAGTGGAAGCAAAGGTATTGCGGAATTTGCCATACGTCGCATATACGGCTTTGAATGCATCTTCACGTACGCGGCGATCTTTGCTTTCCATGAAACGGATGTAATTGCCATGTGTAATCTGCACTTTTTCGCCGTCTTCGTTTTCAATTTCCGGAAACTCCAAATCAGCATTATTAAGCATGCCGAACGTTTCAGAAGATGATCCAACCACTTCTGATAATTGCGCAAGCAGCGCTTCTTGCTCAGCTTTCAATACATGCGGGCGCATCGTGTTAAGTTCTTCGAGCGCTTGTCGATAAAGCTTTAAGCCTTCATGTTCATCTACATAGCGGTTCAGCTCTGCTTCGTCCAAAGACAAGATTTCAGGCGTCATGAAAGACAAACCTGCTGCCGTCTTGGCAAAAAGCGATTTGATACGGCTGTCCATCGCCTGGTATGTTGAATTCGTCGTATCCTGGTCATAACGCATGTGGGAGTATGCGTAAAGCTTGCGCAGGCGCTCCGACAGTTCATCTTTATAGCTTAGTGCCTCGTATAGGGCATTTGCTCCGGCTGACAAGGTACCTTCATACTGGCCAGCTTTCTCAGCTAGCGCCGAGACGGCTTTGAATTCTTCTTCCCATTGAGAATCTGTGGTAAAAATATCCTCCAAGCGCCATGTCAGTTCTGCAGGCACTTGATCTCTAGTCATTAATTTTTCCGTCATTTGGCTGCCTCCTCTTTCCCCTTGTTTCGGGAAACGAATTACACCTTATTTTCTCAATTTTCCCACGTTTTTGCAAGCAGATGATACGCAATATCCACCACTTCTGAAAAACTTCTGGAATAGCCATTTCTGTAGATGGTTTCATATGCCGAAAGCACTTGTAAGGGCGTGGGCATATCAATTCCAGAAGGCGCAATCTTAACCAGTCTCTCGGTTAATAAAGTTTCCACTGGTTTTCCCGATTCAATCATAAGTGCCGCTTTCATTTGCCATATGAGGGGATGCTCCACAAATAGATGCCCGCCTGCAAGCGGCAGCCCGAAAATCTCCGGTATAGCTTCTTTATCGAGCCTGAGTTCATAGCTCAATCGCCAAAATGGATTTCTCATCCTGTTTTTTGCAAATAATTGCGAACGGATGTATTTATTATTTTCTATACGCATTAAGGATACTGCCTGAACGTGCTCTGCTTTAGTTAATTTTTTCGGCACCGCAAAAGGAAAAACTTGTTCCTTCAAAGACAAAAGCGATACCTTTCCGATCCAGCGGTTGCCTTGTACATAAAAAAGATTGGAATAGTAGACGAAGAGGGAATGATGGGGATTGAATTGCAGGAGATGGGGATGAAGAGGCTGTCCACGGAACATCGCTCTTTCGAACGGGCGGACTTGTACAAGGCCCAGCCCTGGAGCAGGAACACTTTTTATGCCACGGATCCAAATGGCGTGAAGACCGATCTTGGCGTACCCTTGGCTGCGCTTTACAACCTGTTCAAGGGGCAATGTGCTGCACTGAATTTCAATCGCCGATTTCTTGGCTAACAGGTCGGGCCTCTGTTTGATTTGGGGCAAGTAATGTTCAACATAGGCCGGGATTTTCTGGTCGTGGAAAAATGAGGCTAAGCGAGACTTCCCGAGCAGATGGAGGGGCGTTTCAGGTTCGCTGCCTGGCGTGCAGGAGAATTGCTGGAGATGTGCAAAATGGGGAATTTTCGTTGTTCCGACTTTCAAGACGACTGGGGCTTCGCAGGCAGGACACAGAAAGGTTCGCTCCCTTCTTAGCTGAATTAGCTCTTGCCTCGTATGGTAAGCTTGGAGCGTAAATAAACGGCCTTTATCGAGCGCTGTCAGTATATAAATCACTCTCCTTTTTTTCAGTTTACGCGGAAGAGCCGTTGTGTGCAATACGAAAAAGTTTTGCAGCTTCAAAACAAACTAGAACCTCAACTAGATAAAATGGCATAAAAAAACCTCCTATAGAGGAGGTTTTTATCCGAAATAATGCAATACGTTCGGCAGCGCATCTTCTTTGAAGATTGGCTTGCCATATTCTTCAAGACGGTGAATCGTCATCGGCGTTTGTTGCAAGTATTCGGTGATGACGCTCAATTGGTCTTTGATGTCTTTTTCGGAATGCAGTATTTCATCAAACTTCACGTGCATATAATACTTTCCGTCAAAGTGGTACAATGCCGTATCGACCGACATATACATTAGACGCTTCGCAATCGGAAGCAATTCTTCCACTTCAGACAGAACGAAGGAATATTCGAGTTTCTTCGTATCACCCTCGTCATAAACCGGTTCGAATTCATCGAACTCCTGTGAACCAGTTTCTTCTCCTGAAAACATCTTGCGGCGTTCTTCTATATCATCCGGCAAATCAAGTTTTTGGCCATCTTTCGTCAATTGCGCACGAGTGACGGTAACTTCAAGTCCTTTGTCCATGGCTTGCACTTGGATCCACAGCGGCCCTTCCATAACGAAATCGGCTTCTTCATTGACTTCATCCATCATTTCCCAGAAAAGCTCTTCGCTTTTGTCTCTGTTAAACCAAATTTCGTCACGGCTGAACCCTCGCTCTTCAACATCAAGATAGGAAATGTAAAATTTCACTGTGTTGTCGTTAATGCGTTCTATTTCCATTTTACACCTCTCCTTTTCGGATCGGATTAAGAGGAAGTTCCTCAAAAGCCGTGATTTATTACTACCTTCATTATACCTTTCCTGAAGGCTTAAAAACATTTTTCTGCCTATAGGCGGCACGAGAAGATAATTATCTTAGAGTCTAATCGAATCGACAGACTTTTGCAACTAATCAAGATGCAACCAAACGTTCAGTTGGAGATACTATGCCTCGGCACCATATTAAAAAGATAAAGAAAAGCCGTCCAATGATCCCTTATGAAATGACATAAAGACCGGACAGCTTTTTCTCTTTATTCTCAGTTGACCATGCGCTGAGCTTCAAGCAATTGATACGCGCGCACTTTACGTGGCAAGAATCTGCGGATCTCATCTTCGTTATAACCGACTTGCAAACGTTTTTCATCCATGATGATCGGGCGTCTCAATAAGCCTGGATGTTCTTGGATCAATTCATAGAGTCGCTGTAATGGCAAGCTCTCGACGTCTACATTCAGTTTTTGGAAGATCTTCGAACGAGTCGAAATAATCTCATCCGTTCCATCCTCTGTCATACGTAGAATTTCTTTGATTTCACTTATTGTCAAAGGTTCAGAGAAGATATTGCGTTCTGTATATGGAATATCATGTTCTTCCAGCCACGCTTTCGCCTTGCGGCAAGATGTACAGCTTGGAGAAGTGAATAAGGTAACCATCATAATGGAGCACTTCCTTTCGGATTCATAGATGTTGAGGAAATTCATTCTTAGATTAGAATCACTATCGTTTAGAAGCTCTACAATCATTATACAACATTAGGATTCAGTAATATATAGCTGACAGCGAGAAATTTAAAAAAACATTGATTCTGTCACAGTTTCGCTACATTTTCTGAGAGTTTGTAAAACTTATACAATAGAAATTTACCCTCTTTTTTTATCAATTAAACTTCAATAAGAAAATTTTATTCTCATTTACGAAATTGTTTTGAAAGCAAAGCTTCTATTGTATAGTACGTCTCATTCCTTAAAAGGTTTCAATTTGCCGCTCAATTTAATTGCCTTGCAAAGGCACAAAAATGCCCCAGCTCATCGGTATTGCCGACAGCGGGGGCATTTCGTTTATTCAGGTGTATAATCGACTCCGGGTGAATAGCTATTTCCCGCATTCCAAAGAAGGAATTCATCGATTCCTTGTTCATTCAAAGCACGGATCTGGGCTTCCACTTCTGCCTTGCCATAGCGCTTATAATTTCCAGCACCTAAGTAGCTGGCAGTGAAATCTTGAAGCCACGGCCGCGAGACAGGTGCCTCGTCCAATTTGGAAAGTACTTCGTTTTCAACTTTTGCATATTCGGCAACCAATTTATACGGTTCCAAATCCGGCTTTGCAATGCCGAAATATGATGTCCAGTGGCTAGGGTATATCATTGAGGAAATGACGTCCACATTCTCAGATATTTTCGAGAAGTTTTGCCCAATGCCAGGCGCTTCTGGCAGTGTTGCCGCATAACCGAAGATATCAACCGATACCTCTACATCATAAGGTTCGAGTTTTTCTTTCGCATATGCCACAAAATCCGTGACTGCTTCTACACGGCGCTGAACAGGATCTAGATTAGATTCTGCGTAGTCGCCCATTGAATAGTCCAGCTGCTCACCAAGCCGCTCAAATCCTTCAGGAAAACGCACATAGTCGAATTGTATTTCCTTGAAACCTAATTTTGCGGCTTCGATCGCTACTTCTACATTATAATCCCAAACTTCTTTCATGAACGGATTGACGAATGCTTCCCCCCGGCCATTGGTCCAGAGTTGACCACCTGTTGTAAAGGACAGTTCCGGATGCTGTTCCGCAAGTACTGTATCCTTGAAAACGACCACACGCGCAATTGGATAAATTTGCTCCTGTTCCATTCGCTTAAGCATCGCATGTGGGTCTTTAATCAATGAAGTCCCGATGCCTTTATCAGCCAACGGGGAATCCGCTTTCGGTGTATACGTTAAATGCCCTACATCTTCCTTGACATCAATGACCATTGCGTTCAAGTCAGTGTTTCCTACCAAATCGACTAGCGAAGAAAATCGAGCTCCCCCAGCTGAGTTTCCAGTTACGAATATTCCTCGCACCGCATCGGGGTATTCGAAAGTTAAGCCTGAATCGAACCCAAAACGTTCCGATGTTCCAAGCAGTGCCGAGTCGATGTTTACTATTTCATATGTACGGGTCGAAAAATCTTCTGTAGCGGTTTCAGCCGCTTGTACAGTGCTGGCATTCCCTAGTATAAATAGGGATGCAGCAAGCCATTTTAAGGATTTCACTCAAATTCACACACCTTTTTCGCTTTTCTCCAGTCTACCATTTTTAAGTATTGTTCGCAGGATAATTTAGTAAATTTAGAGAAGCTCCGACATTTATTTGTTTTAAGCAAATATTGTCATGCTTCTTTCCAGTTACAAAAAAGCACGTACCCAATTATAGGACACGTGCTTTTGAGACTTCACTTTTTAGCTGCTAGGCGGTCTTGCAGTTCTGCAAACTCTTTCTCTGAGCAGTCTACAAAATGATTAGGTGAAACTTCACGCATTTTCACATCTTCGCCATCTGCATAATTATGGACTGCAGGGTCGTATGCTTTACGCGTACGGTTGCGCTCATAGTTCGGATCCGGAAGCGGAATGGCCGAAAGCAATGATTGCGTGTAAGGATGCATCGGGTTGGCGTACAATTCATCGGCTGGCGCCAATTCCACCAATTTCCCAAAGTACATCACGCCGATACGGTCCGAGATATATTTGACCATGGACAAATCGTGTGCAATGAACAAATACGTCAAGCCTTTTTCTTCTTGCAATTCTTTCAGCAAGTTAACCACCTGTGCTTGGATAGAAACATCAAGTGCCGAGATCGGCTCATCCGCGATGATGAAGTCCGGATCGACTGCCAAAGCACGCGCAATCCCTAGGCGCTGGCGCTGCCCGCCGGAGAATTCGTGCGGGTAGCGGTTTGCGTGTTCTTTGTTCAAACCAACCGTCTCTAACAGGTCGTATACCATTTTCTTACGGTCGCTAGCATTTTTTGCCAAGCCATGGATATCGATTCCTTCTGCGATAATGTCCATGACTTTCATACGCTGGTTCAACGAAGCGTAAGGATCTTGGAAAATCATCTGCATTTTACGGTTGAATTTCTTTAGGTCTGTCTTATTTTTCTTGCCGTGTACACTTTCCCCTTCATAAAGCACTTGTCCATCGGTCGCATCATACAAACGAATGATTGAGCGGCCAGTTGTGGATTTACCGCAACCTGACTCGCCTACAAGGCCAAGAGTTTCTCCTTTATAAATATCAAAAGTAATACCATCCACTGCTTTTACTTCGTTTGCTTTACCGACATTAAAATGCTGTTTGAGGTTTTTGATTTCAACCAATTTTTCAGCCATCAGTTTGCGCTCCCTTCATAATAACGGCTGCCAGGGAACTTTTTCATCCGTTCGATGACCATTTCAGGCGGTTCGACTGTTGGTGCTTCTGGGTGTAAAAGCCACGTGGCCGCCATATGTGTATCACTTATTTTAAAGAACGGAGGCTGTTGTTCCATGTCAATCTTCAGTGCGTATTCACTGCGCAGCGCAAATGCATCACCTTTTGGTGGGTCTAAGAGATCCGGCGGCGTGCCAGGAATTGCATATAATTTTGCATCTTCTGCATCCATCGAAGGCATTGAACTAAGAAGGCCCCATGTATATGGATGTTGCGGATTATAGAAAATTTCATCGACAGTGCCGATTTCAACAATTTTCCCGCCGTACATGACCGCTACACGATCTGCCACGTTTGCCACTACCCCAAGGTCGTGAGTGATGAAAATAATCGAGGTGTCGATTTTCTTCTGCAAATCTTTCATCAATTCCAAGATTTGCGCTTGGATTGTTACATCCAATGCAGTTGTCGGCTCATCGGCGATTAGGATCTGCGGGTTGCACGCTAGCGCAATGGCAATAACGATCCGCTGGCGCTGTCCACCTGAAAATTGGTGAGGATATTGTTTCATTCGAAGCTCAGGTTTAGGCATGCCAACCAAACGCAGCAAGTCAATCGCTACTTTTTTCGCTTCATCTTTGCTGATTTTTTGGTGCTTTAGGATCGGCTCTGTAATCTGTCGGCCGATCGGCATCGTTGGGTTGAGCGATGTCATCGGATCCTGGAAAATCATCGAAATGTCTTTTCCGCGGATTTTCTGCATTTCCTTATCGCTCAACTTCGTCAAGTCACGCCCGTCGAACAGGATTTCGCCGTTTTTAAATTCAGCACTCTCTTCAGGCAATAAACGCATGATCGATTTCGTTGTAACAGATTTACCGGAACCGGATTCACCTACGATTGCCAATGTTTCACCTTTATATAGATCAAAGTTGACGCCTCGGATTGCTTTTACTTCGCCACCGTATGTGTTGAAGGAAAGTTCGAGGTCTTTTACTTGAAGTATCTTTTCCATCTAAGGCTTTCCTCCTTAATCTTTCATCTTCGGATCAAGCGCATCACGCAAGCCGTCACCAATTAAGTTAAATGCAATCATGATTAAACTCAACACAACAGCCGGGAATAAGAGAATATGCGGCTGATACTGAATCAGTTTATACCCATCATTGATCAATGTCCCAAGAGACGCATCCGGAGCCTGGAGCCCAAGACCGATAAAGCTCAAGAAAGCTTCGAAGAAAATGGCGCCTGGAATTGTAAACATCGTGTTGATGATGATAACGCCAAGAACGTTCGGCATCAAGTGCTTCCAGATGATGCGTGTGTCGCTTGCGCCAAGCGTACGCGCTGCGAGGACGAATTCCTGATTTTTGTATTTAAGAACCTGTCCACGCACTACCCGTGACATGCCGGTCCAACCGGTTATCGTCAAGGCAATGATGATCGCAAGTATCCCCGGGTCCATGATAAGGATAAAGAGAATAACGACGACCAAGTTTGGAATACCTGTTAAAATCTCGACAATCCGCTGCATGACATCATCTACGCGGCCTCCAAAGTATCCGGAAATTCCGCCGTAAATAACACCAATCAGCATATCAATTGCTGCTGCAACAAATGCGATGAACAAGGAAACTTGCGTCCCTTTCCATACACGGGAGAACATGTCACGGCCAAGGCCGTCTGTACCGAACCAGTAGTTCTGTTCGACATTCTTCAGTTCGTACATATCCACTTCACGTCCGCCAAGCGTACCGACACCATCCATGATACCCAAATTTTCGATAACAGGCACTTTCGGCGGCAAGTTGGCATGAGTAATTATCTGATCGTTTGGTTCGTAAGGACTGATAAGCGGCCCGATAAAGGACATGAGGACAATCAAGCCGAAAAGAATCAAACTAATAATGGCACCTTTGTTTTTCTTTAAGCTGCGCCAAGCATCCTGCCAAAAACTGACACTTGGTTTGGAGATTTTCTCAGCCTCTTGTGTATCTCTGGGGATGCGCGTAAATGCATCATGGGGAAGCTTTTCATAATTCTGTGTCATTAATTCTTACCTCCTGAAAGACGAATCCGAGGATCGATGACGCCATATAAAATATCTACCACTAAAATGATAACAATCAAGAATACGGAGAAGAAAATAGTTGTACCCATAATGATTGAGAAGTCACTCACCATGATTGATTTTACGAATTGCTCACCGATTCCAGGAATCGCAAAAATCTGCTCGACTACGAGAGAGCCTGTCAAAATACTGACTGCCATCGGCCCAAGTACTGTAATCAATGGAATCAACGCGTTGCGGAAAGCGTGCTTGAAAGCGATTTCTGATCCGCTTGCCCCTTTAGCTTTTGCCAAAGTGATATAGTCAGATCCAAGAACTTCGATCATTTCTGTACGGATAAATCGTGCAGCCGTTGCCAGTGGGAACATCGCCAAAGCTATTGACGGCAATACGCTGGACATAAATCCATCTTTCCACAGCGCCACTGGGAACAGGTCCCATTTTAAACCGAGCCAGTATTGTAGCATGGATGCAAAAACAAATGATGGAATGGATATACCAATGATCGCGACTATTGTACTGCCGTAATCCACCCATGTATTTTGCCTGAGCGCCGCCACCATCCCGAACAGGATTCCGAGAACAGTCCCGAGAAGCATTCCCTGGAATCCGATCTGGGCTGACGGCCCCATGCGGCTTAAAATAACATCTGTTACGTCTGCGCCTTTGAATTGGTTAATCGAAATACCCAAATCACCTTGCAGCAAACCAAACATATAATCGAAATATTGAACAGGAAGGGGTTGGTCCAGTCCGTACCGTGCCTCTACGACTGCCCGTTGTTCAGGAGATAACTTATCTGCGGAAGCAATTGGGGAACCTGGTAATATTTTCATCAAGAAAAATGTAAACGTGGCAATAAGCGCTAAGGTGATGAACATATAAATTAATCTTTTTCCAATATAGCGTGCCATGGTGCACCTCCAAAATAAAATCGCTCTATTATATCAAGTACCAAAAGATACTTGTACTTTTCTGATTAAGCAGAATACCGTTAATTTTCGGTGAATTTATTCACAGTAGAAAGGGGCTGTCCCAAAAGGTCATGAAAAGTGACTTTTAGGGGCAGCCCATTTTCGTCTTCTAAAGAAAAGGCTGATGTCCATTTCGACGGACGCTTTCCGCGGGCACGGCCTTAGCCGCTTCCCTCGCTTCGCTCAGTCCAGGGTCTTCGGCTCGCGCTGTTCCCGCTGGAGTCGCCGTCTCCATTCCCATCATCCGGTTTAAAAAAGAAAAAAGGATACAAAAAAATCGTCCATTTCTGTAAAATGGGAGTTACCACACCACCATTAGAGAAAGGACGATTTTTATGTGCAATCCAAAGATTACTTCCTCAAATTATAACACTGAACAAGCCACATTTCCACTCGCTCTGGAAGAAGGAACTGGCGTTCCGCTACCCAAAAAAGCGAGCCCTACGTTCATTCCCTATAACAACCAACAAGGATTTGCCATCTTTGATATACAAGATCTTGTGCCATCCAACCATGTCGCCCGGGTCATCGACGAAATGGTGGAATTGATTGATGATGAGTTGTTTTTCGCGCACTACAAAGGCGGTGGAAGAAGCTCTTTCCATCCAAAAATGATGACCAAAGTTATCCTCTACGCTTATTCGAAGAAAATCTATTCTTCTCGAGGTATTGAAGAAACACTTACTGAACACATTCCGTCCATGTGGCTCGCAGCTGGCCAACAACCAGATCACCGAACGATTAACCGATTCCGTTCGGACCATTTAAAAGCGATGATGGACTCGCTTTTCGAACAGATGATTCACCAGCTGATCGAACAGAACTACATCACTATGGAGCATTATTTTTTGGATGGCACTAAAATTGAAGCTGATGCCAATAAGTATTCATTCGTCTGGAAAAAAGCGACACAGAATTTCGAAGGCAAATTGAAGGTGAAGATTGCCGAAACGATTCAGCATATCCATGAATTGGCCGCAACTGAAGCGATTCCACTCAACGAACAGGTAGAAGAAGCAATGCCTGAACAGCTGGAAGAAATGGCGGAAGCCATGGAAGAACAGATTGACGCATTCACGGGAGCCATTGATCTGGAAGAGGATACCGAAAAACGAAAGCAACTCCGGTTCAAGCGCAGTGAGTGGAAAAAGCCGGTCAAAGCGATTCGCGAAGATTTCCTTCCTCGTCTGGAGAAATATAGTCAGCACCACGAGATCTTCGGTGATCGAAACAGCTTTTCAAAAACAGACCCGGATGCGACTTTTATGCGAATGAAAGATGATCACATGAAAAATGGTCAATT
Source organism: Planococcus sp. CP5-4_YE (assembly GCF_019042655.1). GTDB lineage: Bacteria > Bacillota > Bacilli > Bacillales_A > Planococcaceae > Planococcus. Next base: position 208,364 of record NZ_JAHPZO010000006.1, on the reverse strand, counting down.
GAAAGCAGCTTACAACGTACAAATGGCCACAGAAAATCAGTTCATTCTTTATTATTCGGTGCATCAGCGACCAACGGACACGCGCTGTTTCATTCCGCATCTGGAGAAACTAGCGGCTTCCAGCCTCCCTATGCCGGAGACGATCATCGCCGATGCGGGATATGGCAGTGAAGAGAATTACCTGTATGCGTTGGGCGATGAAAAAGAGCCGCGTTTCGACTTTCTCATTCCATATGGAATGTATCTGAAGGAAAAATCAGCGAGTTACAAGAAGAATATCAAACACGCGAAAAATTGGACATACCTGGAAGAAGAAGATTGTTTCATCTGTCCGAATGGTCGGCGTGTCGCATTTAAAAAATACCTGAATAAAAAGAATGCCTCTGGTTACGAACAAACCTTAAAAATTTATGAATGCGAAGACTGTTCGGGTTGTCCGTTAAAAGCCCTCTGCACGAAAGCAAAAGGCAACCGACAAGTCCAATGGAATCCCATTTATGAAGAAATGAAAGCGAAGGCCAAAGCAGCCCTTGAAGATGAAACGAAGACACAAATCTACGCGCAACGCAAAATTGACGTAGAAAGTGTGTTCGGTCATATCAAGGGCAATCGGTCGTTCCGCCGATTTCTCCTCCGGGGCTTAGAAAAAGTGCATACAGAGTTCGGGATTGTGGCATTGGCCCACAACCTCCTGAAAGTAGCCAGCATGCGCCGGCTACTTTCAGTGTCTTCACCAACAAATGAAAAACAGACGGAGAAAAAGAATTTCTTTTTCTCCGTCTGTTTTATTTTAGGGGCTTATGGGACAGCCCCTTTTTTAACCTTTTACCGATTTATATTCGTTGTACCACGGGACGACACTGCGGTCGACGTATTGGTGGAAAAACCATTCGCCTGCTGACAGCACCAATGCGCTGACGAGTGCTGGGGCGACCATGGAGGCGAATTCGCCAGTCAATAGCCAGCCGATAAGCAAGATGACAGCCAGTGCCATGATAAAATCAGCGAATGTAGCTATTGTGTTGCGGGTTGTTTGGTGATTCGATTTTCCGGCATTCAAGAAGATGAGCAAATCGCCGATCGCATAAGATAAAGCAGTAAGCGCAAGGCTGATTAATAAGGTATTCATGAAGCTGACATCAAATGCCCATGTCAGGATAACCAGCAGGACAAGCGTGATAATGACGAATTTTATTGCGAGTGCAATTAAGTGTTTCATCGAATCCCTCCTTTTTATTGATAATGTAAAGTAAGTATAAAAATCTTTACCCTTTTTAGCCGCTCGATATGCGTGCTTTTTCACAGGGATAAATGAGGATGGAGTGAAAAGTAAAAAATATTCAAAAGCAGGAAAAATAAAACATCTGTTATGGTAATATTATGATAAAAAAGAAAAGGGCGTTTTGGGAGTGGAAAAAATAAAAAAGGCTGGAAAATTTGTGCTCGGCCAATGGGATTATGCGTTATTCGTGTTGTTATTATTAGGCAAGGTTTATTATTTTTCAAATGTAAGCGGCACCTTATTTACGACGCTTGAACCGCTTGCGTACGCGCAACAATTCGTGGCTTGGCTTTTTGGGGGAGATAGCAAAGGGATCTTTGAAGGGGTGCTGTTGATCAGTATCGGAACGATCTTGCTCGGGACGTTTTGGTTATTGCTATTGAATGGCCGAAAACGGCTGTTTTGGATGGCCATCACCAACCTGGTGCTGAGTTTCATCATTTTGGCGGATACGTTGTATTTCCGTTATTTCGAAGACATCATTTCTGTGACGGTGTTGATACAAATGCGCCAAGTGGGCGATGTCGGGGAAAGCATTTTTGCCTTGTTCCGCTTAACTGATGCACTGTTACTGGCAGATGTTTTGCTGATGGCGATCCTTTGGCTGTTCATCAGCCGGAAAAAAACGGCTGCCACGAAACCATCAGGCTTTGCGAAAGTCGGGACAGCGCTACTGGTGCTCGTGCTCGGCTGGCAATTGACAGCGGTTCCATTCAATAAATCAATGGAAGACGGCGGTGCGTGGCAGTTCAATAAATTGATTTCGAATATGCGGGTATATAATTTCACCGGTTTGCTCGGCTTCCACAGTGCCAATATCACGCGCTATATCGACGACAATTTCATCAATCGCAAAGTGTATAGCGAAGACGAAATCTCAGCGACTCAGGATTGGTTTGACGAGCGCAATGCCGAGCGTATGCCAGGGCCTTATTCCGGCATGGCGGAGGGTAAGAATGTCATCGTCCTGCAAGTGGAAGCGTTGCAGAATTTCGTTCTGAACCGTGAAGTGAACGGAGAAGAGATCACGCCGAACTTGAACCGTTTGGCGAGGGAAAATCTCTATTTTCCGAACTTCTATGAACAAACGGCACTTGGCCGGACTTCAGATGCCGAGTTTTTATTAAACACTTCCTTATATCCGACTGCTGCGGGTTCCGCTTATATGCTCTATGCGGAAAACCAGTTCGATGCCTTGCCTTCAATTTTGAAAGAACAAGGCTATAGAACAAGCGTCTTTCATCCGTACAAACCTAGTTTTTGGAACCGTTATATCATTTATCCTCAACTCGGCATCGACCGTTTCTATTCGGAAGGGGATTTTGAGGAAGCAGAGATCATCGGCTGGGCGATCAATGACGAAGCCTTGCTCGATCAATCACTAGAGGAAATGGAAACATTTACGGAGCCATTTTATTCGCATATTGTCACTTTGACGAGCCATCACCCGTTTGAGATGCCAGAACACCTGCAATTTCTCGATACAGCAGGCCAATATGATGGCTATCACGATCGCCATTTTAATAATTACTTGCAATCGATTCATTATGTTGACCGGGCAATTGGCAAATTTGTGGATGGCCTCGAGCAAAAAGGCATGCTGGATGACACCATGCTGGTGATTTACGGCGACCATAGCACGGGGATGAGTTCGAATACGGAAGCATTTGTGGAATTTACAGAGGCTGATGATCCGCTTAGCTATTTTGAAACGAATAAAAACGTGCCGCTCATTCTCCAGATTCCTGGGGCTGAACCGAAAACTTTCAACCAAGTGGCAAGCCAGCTCGATCTCGCTCCAAGTTTACTTGATGTACTGGGCGGTGACCCAGCTGAGCATTATTTTGTCGGCAGCAATATGTGGAATGCACAAGACGCCCAAGCAACATTCCGCAACGGCTCGTTCATCACCAATGAACTCAGTTTTATCGCAAGTTCAGACGGGTTATACGATAATGGCAGTTGCTTCGAGAGAGCAACCGGTGAAGCGCTTGATGTCGAAGCGTGCAAAGAAGTATTCAGAAATGGCTTGGAAGAACTCCGGAAGTCCGATGATGTGCTAAGCGGCAATATGATTAAAAAATTCAACGGTCAACCATAAGCAAAATTCACCAACTTGCCGGATAGGAGCGGTACACTAGATGTGTTGTATCCATTCGAGAAAGGGAGTTTTTGCATGAATTATAATTTTGATGAAGCGGTTGAACGCCGCGGAACGTATTCACTGAAATGGGACGGGGCGGAATTGATCAAGCAATTTGGCATCACCGACCGCTATGACGAAGACACGATCCCGCTGTTCACAGCAGATATGGACTTGCCGGTCGCGCAGCCCATTGTCGATGCACTCCATAAAACGGTCGACCACCGCATTTTTGGATATACGATTTTACCGGATTCGTATTTTGAAGCAATCCAGCATTATTTCAACAAGCGCTATGAATGGAATATCCCGAAAGAGCAGATCGTCTTCAGCCCTGGCACGGTGCATGCCTTGAACATTGCTGTCAAAGCGTTCACTGAACCAGGCGATGGCGTCATCATCCAGCGTCCTGTGTATCCGCCATTTACTTCTGCTGTCGAAGGCAACAAGCGTGTCGTGAAGAACAATGCACTGGTAATGGGTGAAGATGGGCGTTATTCGATCAACTTCGAAGAGTTCGAGGAACTTGCAAAAGATGAAGAAACGAAACTGTTCATTCATTGCCATCCGCATAATCCGACAGGGCGCGTGTTCACGCCGGAAGAATCGAACAAGCTCGCGGACATCTGCAAGCGCCACAATGTGACGATCATTGCCGATGAAATCCACGGCGACTTGGTGCGCAGCGGGGAGACGTTTACGCCGATGATTCTGGCAGCGGATGAGACCGACCATATCATCACGTGCACGGCCATCAATAAAACCTTCAACGTCGCAGGGCTTCATTGCACGAATGTCATTATCGAAAACGAAGCGTTGCGTGAGAAATTCACTGTCGAGCTCGGCATGCAATTGCCGACGCCGTTCACGGTCGCGGCACTGATCGCTGCTTATACAGAAGGCGACGACTGGCTAGGGCAAGTGAACGAATACCTTGACGGCACGCTCGAATGGATACAGGAATTCCTCAAAGAGCGCATGCCGAAAGTGAAGGTGCACATTCCAGAAGGCACTTACGTTATGTGGCTCGATTTCCGCGGCTACGGGCTTGAAGACAAGGAAATCCACGACCGCATCTACAATAAAGCGAACGTCATTTTAGAAGATGGCACAATGTTCGGTCCGGAGGGCGCAGGGTTCCAGCGAATTTGTATCCCGTCGCCCCGTCCGCTCATCCAAGAAGCGATGGAACGCATCGCACGTGAATTCGATGATTTGAACTAATGTTTTTTTCGTGCCGTTTCAGGGAAAGCTAGATAGAGACGGAAAACGAAAGGGCGTGCCTAGATGGCTTTGAAAGCAATATTTCTCAATTGTTCATTGAAGAGTTCAGAAGACGAATCAAATACCGAAGGGTTTATGAAAGACGTTCAAACACATTATAATAAACTCGGTGTCGAATCGGAGATCATCCGTTTGGCGGATTATTACATCGCTTACGGCGTTGCAGAAGATATGGAAGACGGTGACGAATGGCCAGAGATTCTGGAGAAAGTGAAAGATGCCGACATTTTGATCATCGGCACGCCGATTTGGCTCGGCGAGAAAAGCTCGCTTGCCACGCAAGCTATCGAACGTTTGTATGGATCGAGCAGCGTGACCAACGATAAAGGCCAGGCGATTTTCTATAATAAAGTCGGCGGAGCCGTCATCACTGGCAATGAAGACGGGGCCAAGCATTCAGCGGCCTCCCTGTTGTACGGCATGTCGCACATCGGCTTTGTCATCCCGCCAAATGTGGATGCGTATTGGGTCGGGGAAGCCGGACCAGGGCCATCGTATTTGGAAGCAGGGCATGGCAACGACTTCTCCAAATCTGCGATCCAGCGCTTAGCGTATAATACGTACCATTTAGCGAATATGCTGAAAGAGAATCCGATTCCAGCAGAAGGCAATACATTGTAAGGTAGAACCCCTTTCTCTTTTTGGAGAAAGGGGTTTTTGTCGAAAATTATAAGGTTTGAGACTCCGCTCCTGGCGGATGCTTGCCGGGGGGGGGGCGTCGAGCCAATGTGCCGCAAAAAGCGCGTCACATTTGTCTCGCCAGTCCCACTCAGTCCCCCAGGCGTCACCGCCATCCGCTTCATCTCCAGTTTTAGAGAAGAAAATAAATTCAACATCACCATTAACTCATCTTCAATAAGAATTTAACACCCAGGATAGAAAAAGTAGTTTAGAGGGGGAGAGTTTATGAAGACAATCGCGGGTTTTGTTTTTTTGATGGGGATCATTCTGTTTTTCGCGGATACGGAAGTGCTCGCGCCTTTGGGAGGATTTGCGGTTTATTTCATCGTCGGCGGCTTGGTGATGTTGGCCATTGCGCAGCTTGCGGGGAATCGTGAGAAGAATTGGCGGTGCAGGATCGGGTTTCATGATTTCGAGCGCAAGGAGCGGGTCGAAGAAGTTCCGGCTATGCGCTGGTATCGCTGCAAACGTTGCGGCAAGGAAAAGCGTGCGGCATCAATCGTCTAATCCTTTAGATAGAAAAAAGCCAGGAACCTGAATTCCTGGCTTTTTGATGATTAGAATTCGAATGCTTCGCCATCTTGCGGGACGTGCAGTTTATCGGAGAAGCCATGCTCAACCGCAAAAATTTTCAGTTCTTCACGGGACAAGGCCCAGTGGTTGACGGCTTCCATATGGCTCGCGATCAATGTCGCTTGCGGCGCCGCTTTGTGCGTTTGTAGGACGTCTTCTTTGTCCATGACGAGCGAGCCGCCTTCAGTGAATTGATTGTCGCCGGCGTTTAGGACAATGACTTCCGGCTGGTGCGCATCGATTTCTTGTTGGACGCCTTCATACCAAACGGTGTCGCCTGCGATATAAAGCGTTTTTTCATCCTCGTGTTGGAAGACAACGCCGCACACAAGCCCGGTCATTTTGAGGATTTCACCACGGCCGTGCTCGCCTTGTGTCTTGATTAGGGAAATGCCTTCGTAGCTCGTATCTTCACCGAGGACGTTGACATTTGTGAAGCCGTCGTTGCGGAGCACTTGTGCATCTTCCTCGTTTTGGCTGAAGAGCGGCAAGTGTTTTGGCAAGAATTCTTTGGCAGCTTCATCGTAATGATCCATATGAAGATGCGTGATGATGAGTGCATCGATGCCATCGATGAGCTGTTCTTTCGGAATCGGTAATTCCTCCAAAGGGTTGTTTTGATCTTGGCGTGCGGAATTCGGGAATGGCGGATAGCTTCCTTTGTCGCCGAGAAACGGGTCGACGAGGAAATGCTTGCCTGCGTATTGGATGCGTAAAGTAGCATTGCGGATCTGTTCGATTTTCATGATTCAAACTCCTTTCGTGAGGTGTGACCCTAGTATATACTGAAATTCACCATAAAGACGATGGCCTCGTGAAGGTCTTTTGGCGTTTTCACTTGATTAATGAAAGGAATTGACCTAGCAATGGATCCGACAGATCACCTTATCTTGCGTGAACTTTCCCGCAATGGCCGCATGACCATGAAGGAGCTTGGCGAAAAAGTGCATTTGACTGGGCAAGCGACCGCCGCGCGCGTCTCGAAGTTGGAGGAAGCGGGAATTATCGACGGCTATACAATCCGTGTGCCGAAAGAAAAAATCGGTTGTCCTGTGCATGCTTTCGTCACGGCCATTATGAACGAACCACGGCACCAAAAGTTTCTCGACCACTTGGATAGTCGGCCGGACACCGTCAGCCGTTATTTTAAGACCAGCGGGGAAGGTTGTTATTTGATCGAATGCCATTTTCCAACGCATCAGGAATTGGATGGTTTCCTCAACGACATCAGTGAGTTTGCGAGCTATAAAGTCGCTATCGCTATCCAGCAATACGGACAATAAAAAAGCCGTGCAGTTTTTGCTGCACGGCTTTTTTATTTAGTTATTTCTTGCCAATCGCCAAAGCGAACTGCAAGTACATCATGCCATTGCGTGCTTTTTGGCACATGGCGAGCGTCATGCGCTCAAGTTCTGCTTCTGTAATGTGGTGGCTTTGTGCGCGGGCATTGTCCTTATCGAAAGGCTCCGCTTTTTCGACTACTTGCAAATAACTATTGTCGATACGGTTGCGAATATGCAGGGCTTTTTTCACGAACAGGCTTTGTTCGTCCGATTTCTCATAGCCGTACACTTCTTTCGACTGCCAGTAGAGGGCTTTCAAAGCATCGTTTTTCGTGTTTTGGACAAATGGCTTGAGCGGTTTTTTCAAGTCTTCTTCCTCGAACCAAATGCGCTGGAAATTGACGCGTGGCTCTTCGACGCCGAGCTGCATGGTCTGGTTCAATAACAGTGCCATTTTGTCGAATAGACCATAGGCCTGGCGGTAGACTTGCTTCAAATCTTCATTGCGTTTTGTGTAGCGCGTATTGTCGCCGTCCATCTTGTGGTCGTCTGTGACTTTTTCGCTATTCAATGCGAGGTAGAGCGAACGGCGCATCGCAGTGAATTCATGCGTCAATGAGTCCAGGAAATTGCCGAGGAACGCGTTGTTTTGAATGCGCAGTGGAAGATCGCGCTTCGTCATCGTATCTGGCTCGATATCGTTGCCGCTATTGAGGAACAATTGCTGCTCTGCGCACCAGTTGAGATAGTGTTGTTCCTCCGCAGTCGGTTCTGGCTGCTGGGCGAGTTTCACTGGATCCACATCGCCGAGCTGGTCGATCATGTTCTCGGCAAGCTTAATACGTTCATCGTATAGGGCTTGGCCTTTTTCATCTTTAATTTCGGTTTTTGCCGTCTTGAATAAATCAAGCGCTTTTTCAAGTGCGCCGAGGCGCTCCGCTTTGACCGGCAGGAAAGTTGAATAGAAAATCAAGGTCCAGCCGAATTCCCCGTTCAGCCGCTGGTAAGACGGATCGTTTTCATCTTTGGCCATTTCTTTCAGCACGGCCTGCGCATCAATTGAGCGCCCAGTGTGGACAAGCGTTTCCGCATAGTTCAGGCACACCTGGTTCCAGACATTCGACGGAATGCGCCCGCGGTACGATTCGATCGTATTATCGTATAGATACAATTGGCGTTGTTTCAAGTCGGAGTTCCAATCTTTTTTCAGCTGGTGCTGGATCGATAGATAACTGGTCTCAAGCAGCACGGCGAGCGGATATGCTGCTTTCCCTTGCAAGCGCTCCTTTAAATGATTGATCATGGCATTGATGCGGCCAGGGAAAGCTTCGGCTTTCGCTTGTTGCATTTCCTGCAGGAGCTGGTGGGTCGCCCCGTAAATTTCTTTTATTTCAAATTGCCCTAAATCATCGGCTAGAGCGATGTCGCTTAAAGTTGCCATCCTAGTTCCTCCTTGATGCGTTTTGATGTGTCTCTCTCTATTCTAAGGGAAAAATGTCTATTGGTCACCCCACGGCAGGAAATTGGCAGAAAATATGGAATATAGGAGACAATGCGAAAGGGGGAAAGGGCATGGCTGAATCCAAGGAGCCGTTCATCTGGCTGCCGGTTATCGAAGAAGAACAAGCAACTGATATAAAGGCTCAAAAAAGCGGCGTGAACAGTAAAGAATTCAAGATGGCATCCGCAATTGAAAGCCGCGAGCATGCGCCAATTTCTAGGGACAAGCTGGAAGAGATGGTGCGCGGATTTGAAGGGTATGAGGTGGAGACGATTGAATTGAACGTGGTGGGGGCAGTGGAGACCGGTGGCTTATTGCAGTTCATTGTCGCCGGCAAAGCGGAAGCTGGGATGACGGTGACGTTGAAAAAGAAAGGACGCGGTGGAAAACCGGCAGAATAATGGACATTGGGAGGCGGCGCTGAAATGGCGTCGTTTTTTAATTTCTTAAAAGAACTAAATGACCATGAAATAGGAGAATTGGCATTGAAAAGTGAATAATTGTTAATTTTATGAGATATCAGCAGGCATTAAGGTCTATGTGAAAAGGAGGGAAACGAAGGTATAATGTTTACTATATTCCAGAAAAAAGAGCTTTATGAATCACTATTAATTTTAATGTGTAAGTAAAAAGTCCTTCAAATGATTTGTTTATTTCTGTAATAATAAAATAGTTAGCTAAATAATATTTTTTCGGTTTGCCAAGTCAGGAGGTTTGCCATGGCTATGTTCCCACATATCAGTTTAATCTTTTTATCCATCATCGTTTCCATAGCGACGAGCTACACCGTGTTGATCCTGATTGAATACGTAAGCAAGCGGGAAAAGGCCATTAATCCCCGCTCCAATCTGCTTGCGGTGCTGGCATTGGGCAGTGGCTTTTTTGGCATACAAGTGATCGGCATTCTGACCTTTATGGCGGAATACCAGTTCACGCCGCGCTATTGGCTGCTTGCCCTTGCGCTGATTACAGCATGCGTATTGGCAGTCTATGTCTTGAAAATCCTGCCAAAAGGCATCAACAACCGCAGTGACATGGCGAAACGGGTTCTTGTCACGGCATTTTTTATGAAAGTAGTCCATTTTCTTGGGTTATCGGGCGTTTTGGACGTCGGGTATTGGGCAATTTCACCAGGCTATTATGTATTGTCGGCAATTACGGTACTGGGAATAAGTTACTTCAGCTTCCGCTTCGTAATGAAGACCAATGCGACGCAAGTGACTGAGAAACAGCGGCTTAAAAACGCCACTGTTTTAGGATTCGTGCTCACTTTGCTTTATTACACTTCAACAAAAACCTTCTATTCTAATATGGCTCTTCCGGAAGCAACAGCTGATGGCATGGGGGCTATTGCGGTGGCTGTTTTTGTCGCTTCGATTGTCGCCTTACTGCTGTTGTCTGTAGCGAATCTGGCTCTCGTCGATTTGCATGCGCTGGAAACTGAGAGCGGGCTGCTGCAGCAAGTGAAAGCGAGCGAAAGCCGATTTCGTGCGCTCGCGTATACCGACCAGCTGACAGGTGTTCCGAACCGTCATTGGTTTTTTGCCCATTTCCGGGAGTTGATGGATTCATCAGACGGCAAAGTGGAGTCGATCGGCGTGGTGCTTCTTGATTTTGATGATTTTAAGTCGATCAATGAATTGACCGGCCATGATGGTGGGGACGAGTTCCTGAAAAAAGTCGTCGAGCGCTTGAAATTGGTGCTGCCGACCACCATTTCGCTCGCCAGGCTTGGTGGGGACGAGTTTGTCTTTGCAGTGCCTAATGCAAAAAAACCGTATCTCGAGCGGCTTTGCCAAAATATTTTGCTCATTATGGAAGAGCCGATACAAATCGGGGAGCGGAGGCTGGCTTCTGGCATCAGTCTGGGCATCAGCTGCCAAAAAATTATAGATCTTAACGAGGAGAGTTTGATCAAGCAGGCAGACTTGGCGCTGTTCATGGCAAAAAGCTCTGGCAAAGAGAGCTATGAATTCTTTTCCCCGGATCTTCTGGATAGCTCAATCCGTAAGCAGGAAATAACGTCGGCGCTGCAGCAGGCTTTGGTGAACGGAGAATTTTCGGTTCATTATCAGCCGCAAGTCGAATTGATGAACGGGCGAGTCATCGGTTTCGAGGCCTTGCTGCGCTGGAATTCAGCGCTGGGTGCCGTTCCGCCATCTGAATTCATCCCCGTCGCTGAAGAATGCGGCGCGATCCATTCAATCGGTGAATGGGTGCTGCGTGAAGCCTGCCAGCAATTGAATGCGTGGCGCCGGGAAGGTCGGCCAGATATCCATGTATCGGTCAATGTCTCGGCCAAGCAATTCCTCGATCCGGAGTTTGCCGAGAAAGTGGCGCGCATTTTAATCGCAACCAACGTGCCTGCCGAATGTGTGGAAATTGAAATCACCGAAAGCGTCATGATCGACCTCAATACCGCCGCCGCATTGGTCGAAGAACTGCAGGCACTCGGCGTCAAGCTGGCGATCGATGATTTCGGTACGGGATATTCATCGCTTAATGCGGTCAAGAACATCCAGATCGACACTTTGAAGATCGATAAGTCACTGGTTGACGAAGTGCTCGGCAGCGACCGCAGCATGGCGATCCTGGCGACCATTATCGAACTCGGGAAAAACTTGGGGGCGGATGTTGTCGTGGAAGGGCTTGAGACGCTCGAACAAGTCACCTTGATGCGGCAATACGAAGTCATCGGTCAAGGCTATTATTTCAGCCGACCGCTTCCGGCCGATAAAGCGGCAAGGGTGTGGGACAAGTATCTCGAGCAGCCAGACGGACTGTTTCATGCACCGATCTTATATTGAATGTTTAAAGACGTAGGGATGAGCTGCGTCTTTTTTGTTTTGGATGAAGATAGCGGGATTTTATTATGTAATAGTTCTGATGCTTCTGTTCGGGCTTCATTTTGTTATTCGCCTCCGTGCTTTGGGTTGAGCACCCGGTAGATGGCGGTGTGAGGCCGAAATAAATACGAATCCAGTTACCAAAAGACGCAACAGTTGCTGCGTCTTTTTTTATGCGGAAAATATTAGGCAAACTTAATCTGCGAGGAGTTTTTTTGAACTTTGTAGGATTTCCTGCCTTAACTGTCGTGACTTAAGATATTCACTTGCGACCTTGATTATTAACGAAAGTTGATTCTCTATTCAGCGTTTTAAAGAAGGGATACCGAATCAATTTATTTTTAATACAGTCATAAAAATGCTTCTAAATAGAAAGTTTAACTAGTGTTTAACCTTGCGGATGAATAATGCTGATAGAGAAAGAATACCGATATCAAATTCTGATGAATGGGGGCTGAAGAGATGACGATGGACATTCGAGTGCCCAGCATGGCCATTATTGAAACGAAAGAGCTTTGGAACCAGACGGTGAATGACTTTGCTGTCCAGGATGTTTACTATACGTATGAATACAACGAATGGAATGCCAAAAAAGAAAAAGGAAATGCCAAACTGGTGCATTTTCAAAATAGTCTAGGCAGCGTGATTTACCCTTTTATCGTCAGAAAAATTGATTTTGAGTTTGCTGGACAGCCTATCTACGATATAACATCGGCTTATGGTTATGGAGGGCCTTTGATTTCGGGGGACCCCGGAGTAGTCGAGGAATTTGGCCAACTATTCGAAGAGTACTGTAAAAGCACTAATATCGTATCTGAGATTGTGCGCATGCATCCCCTGCTGGAAAATGCCCATTACTTGGATGGCTATTGTACCTTGCAATACATCCGGAAAACGACAGCAGTAGATCTTGCAGGTGAACTTTCGGCGATTCAACAGCGGTATAGTCATATGACGAAGCGGAATATCAAAAAGGCTTATTCCTATCATCTTTATTGCCGGGAAGTTGAAAAAAACGAGAAACATATCGGCTTGTTCCTTAAACTTTATAACGAAACGATGCAGAGAAAATCGGCTGCAAGTAATTATTATTTCAGTCCAGCCCTACTTGAAAACCAATTGGCAGATACGCCCATTTCTAAATCACATTTATTGTTTGTTTACCATGGAGAGCAAGTAATTGCAGCAGCGATATTATTCACGGCCAAGCGTTTTGCCCATTACCATTTGGGAGCATCTGATGAAAGGTATTTGAGTTTGCGGCCGAATAACTTGTTATTCGATTTCATGGTAGCTTTTTCAAAGGGAAAAGGCTGCGAAATACTGCATTTGGGAGGGGGATGTCAAGAAGGGGATTCTTTATTCGAGTATAAATCGTCGTTTACCAATCAAAACAATTATGACTATTATTTAGGGACCAATATTTACAATGATTCTTTGTATGAGGAGCTCACCAAATTGAATAGCTGCAGTTTAGGGGGAAGAGGTTTTTTTCCTTCATATCGAAAACCTTAACAAGCTATAGCGCTGCTCCACCTTATATTGAGGGAGTGATTTCAATGAATATTCATGGAAAAAAAGTCATCTTGCGCGCTCTGGAAAAATCCGATATGGAGAGTTTGAGAAGTTTTCATAACGATCCGGCTATCGGCCAATTGCTGGGGGGCTGGTCACATCCAATCTCATCAGAGCAGCAAAACGAATGGTTTCATCGGCAAGCGCTCGATACGCATAATTTGCGCTTTGCGATCGATAAGCAAGAAGATGGTTTTATCGGAATTTCAACAATCACGAACATCGATCTGAAAAACCGTTCGGCTTATCATGGCATCATTATCGGCAAAAAGAACATGCAAGGCCATGGCTATGGGCGTGATACCGTCATGACCACTATGAAATACGCGTTTGAAGAGCTTCAATTGCATCGGTTGGATGGAGATATTGTGGAGCATAATATGCCATCCTACAATCTGTTTATCCAAAAATGCGGATGGAAAGAAGAAGGCAGAATCCGGGAGCATGCATATCGCAATAATCGCTATTACGACCGAATCATCGTAGGCATTTTAAAGAAAGAATATGAAGAGCTGTGCGAACAACAGGATTATTGGAACCGTCAATCAGCTGAATCGCTTAACAGTCTCTAAGGCGTATAAAAAGAGGGAGGAGGGCATCCATGAACCGAAAGCTGGAGGGAAAAGTGGCGGTGATCACTGGAGCGGCTGGTGTCTTGGGCGCTGCCATAGCAGAGCAATTCGCAAGTGAAGGCGCTAAAGTCGCACTTGTCGATTTGAATCAACAAGCATTGGATAAGTTGGTGCACCGCTTCGACGATCGGGAAAATGTAATGGGCTTGGTGGCTGACGTCAGTAAAGAACATGATGTCCAGCAGTATGTGAAGCAAGTGGTGGAACGGTGGGGACGTATCGATATTTTCATGAACAATGCAGGCATTATCGGAAAGACAGCTTTTCTCACAGAGCAAACGACAGCGGATTTTGACGCGATGATGAACTTGAATGTGCGCGGTGTGTTTCTCGGGCTTAAATATGTTCTTCCCGTTATGACAGCCCAACAATATGGCAGCATCATCAACACCTCCTCTGTGTCGGGCCTGATGGGAAGCAGTGGCAATTCGCTTTATTCGGCGGCGAAGCATGCAGTTGTCGGTTTGACCAAGACAGCTGCCTTGGAAGTGGCGAAGGATTCTGTCAGGGTGAATTCAATCCACCCTGCACCCCTCACATCGAGCATGATGGAAACCATTGAGCAATCGATAAATAAGGGCGATCCTGCCCGGGTCAGGCAAACCATCTCTTCGCGAATTCCGTTAGGGCGTTACGGGCAAGCGGAAGAGGTCGCGAAACTTGTGATGTTCTTGGCTAGTGACGACTCGAGCTTCATTACGGGAAGCCAATATCGAATAGACGGAGGCATGGGGGCGCGGTAAAGCTATAATCACGGGGTACTGGGAATGGATAGATAAAAAAAGAGATCAGCTGACAGGCGATAAGACTGCCAGCTTTTCTAACGGGATTTTTTTGAAGGAATATTCTGTTAATTTAGACGTGCGAGTGGTAAACTGTCGGTAATCATCAGGACCTGCACCTCAGAAAAAATTCAGGAATGGGGGATTCATGTGGCGTTCGACATTCACGAAGTTTTGGAGAGGAAAGGCATTCATGTTCCGGATCATCACAAGGAAATGCTCACTGGGCAGATGGCAGGATTTGAAGAGTTGCGCAAAACGGTGGATCAGGAACAGTTGAAAGACCTGGATATGGCCTTGACGCATATTCCGGGAGGTGTGCAGAAATGAGCAACGACCTTGCACAGAAATCCATCGGTGAACTGGCGCCGCTCATTCAGTCCAAGCAAGTGTCGCCTGTCGAGTTGACAGAACAGGTATTGGCGAACGTTGATTTATACAATGGGGAAATCAATGCGTATATTACCGTGCAGAAAGAACAAGCGTTGGAAGCTGCCAAGCAGGCTGAACAGGAAATCCAAAGCGGCAACTACCGCGGTGCGCTTCATGGGATCCCAATGGCGCTAAAAGATATTCTTTATTTCAAAGATGAAAAGGCAACTATGGGCTCGAGTATCCACCGTGAATTTGTGGCGGATTTCGATGCGACAGTCGTCTCGAAATTGAAGATGTCAGGCGTAACGTTTACCGGCAAACTCAATATGCATGAGTATGCCTGGGGGGCGACGACGACCAATCCGCATTTCGGACCATGCAAAAATCCGTGGGACTTGGCGAAGATTCCGGGAGGCTCAAGCGGCGGATCGGGTGCAGCGGTGGCGTCACATATGTCGATTGCGTCACTCGGTACGGATACGGGCGGATCGATTCGCATACCGGCGTCAAGCTGCGGCATTATCGGGCTCAAGCCAACGCACGGGCGCATTTCGAAGTACGGCTGCTTCCCGCTTGCGTGGTCGCTTGATCATATTGGGCCAATGACGAAGACGGTTTACGATGCGGCATTGCTATTGGAATTATTGAGCGGCTACGACCCGAAAGACCCGACATCGATCGACCGCCCGGCAAAGAATTTCTCGGGGCTATTGGAAAGCGAAGCGAAAAATCTGGTCATCGGCATCGAGGAAGAGTATTTCTTTAAAAACGTTGATAGCCGTGTGGACGTACAAGTGCGGCTTGTGTTGAAACAGCTAGAAGATACGGGAGCGGTCATCAAGCCTATCAGTATTCCATCCTTGAAGCAGGCAGAGTTTGCTGAGCTCGTGACGATCACGACAGAAGCGAGCGCTGTGCATCATGCGAATCTATTGAAATCACCGGAGAAATTCGGCGAAGATGTGCGCTTTTTGCTGGAAGTCGGCGAATTGATGAGCGGCGTCGATTATGTTCAGTCCCAGCAAATCCGTCGGAAACTCGATGTGGAATTTGCTGCGGCGTTTGAAAGCGTCGATGTGCTGATCAGTCCGACTTTGCCGTTCCTGTCGCCGCCGATCGGTTCGCAAACAGTGGATGTTAACGGCCAGGAATTGAGCTTCCTCGATGAAGTGATCCGCTTTACGGGACCTGGAAATCTAACCGGATTGCCGGCACTCAGCATTCCAGTGGGCGTTAAAGATGGTTTGCCAGTAGGATTGCAGATCATGGGTCCGGCATTCGAAGAAGAAAAAGTGCTCCAGGCCGCGGCGCTTATCGAAGGCATGGAATTGATGAAAGGCCATGCGCCGACGCTCGGAAAATAAACTGATTCACGAACAGCTCCCGCAGCAGAAATCTGGCTTTGGGGAGCTGTTTTCATGTGAAAATATTTAACCGATTTTTAACAATTAGCAGGTAAAATCGTCGTACGACATTCAATAAGCAAAGGGGCGGCCAAATTATGGCATTTTGGAAAAAACCGAGGGAGAAGGAATTGCTTCCACGCAATAAAGAGGATATTGTCCGCGAAATGTGGAGTCCCAAAAAAACGGCAGATCAATTATTCAATGTGAAATCATACGGGGCAATCGGCGACGGCAAAGTCGATGACCGCAAAGCGCTGCAAAAAGCGATCGACGCCGCATATGGCACAAGCAAAGGCGGCAATCTATTTTTTCCGCCGGGCTTGTATCGTATTAGCGGCCCCATCGAAGTGCCGGAATGGGGCATGGATGCAGCTGTTTCGTGGATCGGCCATAGTTCGGAGACGACGCGCATCGCACCGTCCGAACCGATGGATTATTTGGTGCGCATGCGCGGTGGCAGCGGTTCGGTTAAGGGCATCCAGTTCATGGGGACCGATCCCGAAAACGGCTATGTACAGCTTGTGAAAGTATGTATGGTGGCAAGTGAAATCCGCGACAAGTTATTTTCAGGCGCTGCGTTTATGTGGGGGTCTGTCCATGGCTTGCAGATTCTAGAAGAAGGCAATAATAATTTATGCGTGTTCGATCGGCTGTGCCAGTTTTCACAAAACGGCTCGGTCATCGAAGGGAGCGGGGCATCCGGAAGAGGAACGAATGTGTCATTCATGAAACTTGACCCTGCCGCCCGCGACGTCCATGTCGGCGCTTATTTCAAAGTGGGTTCCGGAGAAGGGTCTGTCTACCACATCGACGAAGTCGGCACGGGCAGCATTACCGTGTCGCCGCCTTTGAAAGAGGCCATTTCACCGGGAACGCCGTATAAAATCCATCTCGGCTGCGGGTTGCAGACGGACCGCGGCAGCGATAATAATGTCTACGGGATTTACGATTGCCATTTTGTCGGCAATGCAGCGACGGGCCTGATGGTGCGCGGTCTTTACGGCCATCATATCCAAGGCGGCAATTTCGATTCGAACGGCATCGCGGGCATCCATATCGGCAGCGGCGCGATCAATACGACGCCTGCGTATTCCGGCAGCATCAACCATAGCTATTTTGAGAACAACGGCTATGCGAATGTCTTGCTTGATTATGCAGCAGGGCTCAGCATCATCGAGCCGCTGCTCGCGAAACCGCGCGATGGCATGGGAGATGGCCTTGCCTCGATCACTTCTTTATATAATGAAGAATACCAATACGACACGACGAGCATTCTTTACAACGGCCGGCTGCATCAATATGTGCCTGAGGGCGGCCGCTCGCCGATCGACATGAAAGACGAGCCGCGCATGACGGTCAATAGAAAAAACGGCGCGTCTGAAGTTGAAATCGTTAAGCTTCCGCCAGCGCCGACCCATAAATTCAGCGAAGAAGTGGAAATCTTCATCGAACATAGCGGCGGACAGGAAGTTCGGCTCGTCTGTGATAATGCTAAGGTCAATAACCGTCCGGGAAGTGAAGGGGTACTGGCCCCTGCAGGAATCGGCTATAAAATTACCGCCTATTACAATCGAAGTGACAGCAGCTGGATGGTCTCGCATACGACACCTTTAAGCTGAAAAGGATTTTATACCTGAATTTTCAGATTTTTATTGACGTTTTTGTTTTTAATTGGTATTTTTGTATTACGCTTATAAAATTATTTAGTTATTTTGAATTAGAGATTATACTATATGCGCACGATTTCTGCGAAGTGGAGGGGTTTAGATGGATAATAAAAGAATTTTAATCCTGGGCGGCACATTCCATATGGTCAATGTGGTGGAAACAGCCAAACGCATGGGCTACTACACGATCGTTACCGATAATATGACCGGTTCGCCAGCGAAGAAAATTGCCGACCAGTCATATGACATCAGTACTGCAGATATTCAGAAGCTTGCTGAAATCGGCAGGAAGGAACAAATCGACGGCGTGTTCACTGCTTTTGACGATATCAATACATGGCATGCAGTCGCGCTGTGCAAAACGCTCCACTTGCCGTTTTACGCCACCCCCGCACAACTCGAAATCACTTCGCATAAAGACCGCTTTAAAGACTATTGCCGGACATTCGGTGTCCCGGTCATCGAAGAGTACGAATGTGATCCAAAGCAGGGCCCGAATCTTCCGGTGGTGGAATTCCCGGTCATCGTCAAACCGGTCGATAGCTATGCAAGCAAGGGAATCACGGTGTGCTATGAGGAAGAGGAACTGACAAAGGGGGTCGAAAAGGCAGTCGGGGAATCAAAGTCGGGTAAAATCATGCTCGAGCGGTTTGTTGATTCAGATATCGGCGTCCAGGCGTTCTATACTGCGCGGGATGGCCATCTCGTCCTGACTGCCGTTACGGACCGCTTCACCCATAAGCAATCAAAAGAGCACCCGCCGCTGCCTGTAGCGATGCTGTTTCCTTCACAGCATCAACAGCAATATATCAAAGAAGTCGACCCAGCGGTGCGCAAGATGATACGCAATATAGGCATCGAAAACGGTTTGGTGTTCATTCAGACGATGTATGACGGAGGAAAGATTTATGTATACGAAATGGGCTTCCGCTTTAGCGGCGAGCAGCATTATCATATCATCCACAAGCAGACAGGCGTCCATTTGCTGGAGATGATGCTCGATTTCTCGGTTGGCGGAGATACGGCCAACCATCCTATTGAGCAATTCGACTATGCCCCGATGCCATATCCTTCCGCCAATTTGCCGATTTTACTCGGTCCAGGTACGATCGCAGAAATTCGCGGCTTGGAGGCAGTGAAAGCGATGCCGGAAGTGATTTCCTGTGTCATCAACCGTTCCAAAGGCGAGACGATCGAGCGGACAGGCTCCTATTCGCAAATGTTGGGCCGTTTCAATGTGGTCGCAAATTCACAACAGGCGCTTATAGAAACGATTGAACGGATCTACCGGACGCTCGATATTCGTTCTGAAGACGGCGGCGATATGATCATGGCCCGTTTCCAACCGGCAAAAGTAAATGCTTCCTAATATAAGGCTGAAAGCAGCGAGGCGTGTATCCCGCTGTTTTTTTATGCTTTCAATCGGCACAAAAAAAGCGTCAGGCCCTAAATTCGGGTCCGACGCTTTTTTCATCCTCGGTATAAAGGGAAATGGCCAGTGTTTTCAATGCCAGATTGCAGCCTTTTTAGTTCGGTCAGCCTGCCATACATATCGCTATTACGGATACGTTTGCCGGTCAAGATTTCAAGCGGTTCCGTTTTGGTGAACCGCCGTTTGAAGCGGTAGAGGGCTTCAGTTGAGGCGCCGCCCAAATGAAATTGGGAAAAGCCGAGTTCTTTGCCATAGCGGCACGCTTCCGCCATGATCAATGAATTTCCGGCACAGCGGAAATACTCAGGATCGTTGGCGACCAAATGATAATGCATATAATCACCATGGTGGACAATCAGCGCAGAAGAAACGGTTTTGCCGTCGTATTTCGCATTGAGCAGGAATTGCTTGCCTTCTAGATGCTTGAAGGATTCCTTCAGCATTCCGGGATCGAATAGATAATGATCCGGAAAATCGTTGCGGTCGGCGGTGAGGTCATAGAGCCTGCAAAAATCATCCAATGTGTCCCCTGTAAAATCATATTCGAGCGTCACGCCATTTTTTAGCGCACGGCGCACTTGCTGGCGTGCAGCGGATGAAAATTCATAGTGGAAAGGATCGTCGACCGTCAAATCGATGTACATGACGACGCCACGCATATCAAGACCATAGTGCAGGAAGAAATCTTCTGCATTCTTGACCCAAGAACTGAAGCGGATGTATTCAGAAACGATGCGCTGCTGTTCGCAGAAATCCTGGAATGCTGCATCGAACTCGTCAACCAAGGCTCGACGCTGCCCTTCCTTGGCATCGATAATGACAGGTCCGCTTTGGCCGAACGCGGTAATCGTATCGAACCAGCCTTCTAACAGCGGCACCGGACGTTTGATGAATGGATAGACGATGTGCCCGAGTTCACTTTTCCATTCGAACTGCTGGAATTCCCCTCCCTCATGTGTGGCGTATGCTTCATTCCATTCTGGCGTAAAGAAAATGTCCGGAACCGCTTGTTTGGTAGGAACTGCCATGGCTCTCTGCCTCCTTAAAATAAATGGGATTGTTGCTACTCTCACAGTAGGGTTTTCGGGTTAAAAAGAGGTAAAGCTTTTTAAATAGGAAGAAATTTTATTTTTTTCAGATTTTCAGATTGACAAAACAATATCCCGGTTGGTAAATTTGTTCTACAAACGAAGAAGAAAATCGATTGATTTTGGGCAAACAGAAAAAATTATAGTCTATAATACCCGGAAAAAACTGAAGGGGGTGTTTCCCGTGGAAAAACAAAAAAAGCTGCTCATCCTTGGCGGCATCACGCATATGATCGACGTCGTCGAAACCGCTAAAAACATGGGCCTGTATACAATTGTCACCGATAATAACGAGGAATCGCCCGCGAAGAAAAATGCCGACAAAGCGTACCATATCAGTACTGCTGACATCGACGCCCTGGAAGACATGGCGCGTCACGAACATATCGATGGCGTGTTGACGGCTTTCGACGACATCAACACGTGGAATGCCCAATTATTGACCGACCGGCTTGAATTGCCATTTTATGCGACGAAAGAACATTTGGAAATTAGCTCTAACAAAGACCGGTTCAAGGAATTTTGCCGAAGATTCAATGTGCCGGTCATCGAACAATACGAAAAAGGCGATGGGGTACATGTCCGCTATCCGGTCATTGTTAAACCAGTCGACAGCTACGCCAGCAAAGGCATTACGGTTTGCCAAAACGATGCGGAATTATACGATGCTGTCGAAAAGGCCCGCCGTTTTTCGCGCCACGGCCGCGTACTCGTTGAGCGTTTTATCAATACGAATCACGGCGTCGAAATGTATTACACTTTGCAAAACGGGGAAGTGACCCTATCCGCTGTGACGGACCGCTTTGTCCACAACCAGGGACGGCAAAGCCCGCCGCTGCCGGTCGCCACGATTTACCCATCGAGCCATCTCGCGGAATTCATCGCGCTTCACGACGCCAATATTCGGGAGATGCTAAGAGGGATGGGGCTCAAGAACGGGCTTGTGTTGATTCAATCTCTTTATGATGACGGAGAGTTCTATATTTACGAGATGGGCTATAGATTGAGCGGGGAGCAGCATTACCAGATTGTCAAACGCCAGACCGACGTCAATTTGCTGGAAATGATGATTGATTTCGCGGTCGGGGAAGATATCTCAAGATACGATTTAAGCAATTTCGATGATGGGTTCATGCGCTACCCATCCTGTAATCTATCAGTACTCCTTGGGCCTGGAATCATCCGTGAAATCAATGGCTTGGAAGAAATTCTGGATTTGCCATCAGTAATTTCCTGGGTTCCGACACGTGAAGTGGGAGATGAGATCACAATAACCGGCTCCTATTCACAGATGCTGGGCCGTTTCAATATCGTGTGCCAGACGATAGAAGAGCTGAACGGGACGATCCGCGAGATCAACCGGTCGCTTGAAGTCGTCTCGGAGACCAGCGAAGACATGATACTCGCCCGCTATTTGGCAGAAGAAAAAGTAACTTAAACCGCAGCAGCTGCTGCGGTTTTTCTTTTCTGCTCTATCGCTAAGTTTAGTGTGGAAATGAGATTCAGCTATCATTAAAATTAGCATGAATAGTTTGGACAGCTCTGAATCAACACATTGAATAGACACCAAACATCTTCGTAGCTATCAAGTCCAACTAAGTGCCGCCATCAGCGGATGAAGACAATGAACAGCGACACTTCTTCGCATGCAAAATATAGTGAAATCTATCAGCCGAACTGCGTACAAGGGCTAGCTGACGAAGAAATGTCCAGAGGCATTCCACTCTGCGCACCTGTCTAATTCACTCAAATATATCGATGTAAACATATTTTTCCATAGAAAAAGAGGCTTCCAATTGGAAGCCTCTTTGCTATTTGGAATAAGTGGTGACGAACGACTGGCGCGGAAAGATGTTCGGGCGTTTGTCGATGCCTTCCGAGGTGCCACGTTTTTTATGTGCGTGCGAGTAAGCTTGAGACGACTGCCAAGTGGTGAAGGCGGATTCGTCTTCCCACATAGTGAGGATGACATAGGTATCGGAATCGAGAGGCCGCAAAATGCGGATCGCTGCGAAGCCAGGTTCTTTTTCGACAAGACCGGCACGGTTCTGAAAACGCGATTCGAACAGTTCGCGGCCTTCTTCGGTAACCGGGATGTTGTTAAAAACAGCAAAAGCCCCGTCTTCGAGCCTTCCTTTTTGGTCAAGCACTTCGTAAGCTGCAATCTGATTGTCAGCCGAACCTTGTTGTTCGTTGATGGCTACTGCACCACTGCCACTTGTTAAGACGAACCAGCCTTTGTCTTTCAGCGTATTGGTTTCCTGTTCATTGCCAAGCCATTTATAAAGCTTCATCGGTATGCACCTCTACTTTGTAAGTTCTATATTTCTTATATTAAGTAAATTATTTCATTTTCGCAAAGAATGTTGTCTCCTTTTGGGGCAGTTTTGTCTATATATAAGTCATGAAAAATTTATGAGCTTGTTTAACCTGTCTTTAACCTGGGGCTTTTAGGATAGGTGCTAATCAAGGGTTTCAGATGGAAAGGAGTGCATGCGATGGCTATAGCTCCATCAGGTATTGGGGAGAACAAATCCGCAACTTACAACGAGAAGGAAGGAAAAGACTATGGGGGATCTGTATTTCGATGAACGGTATGGCAAGTTATACGAAGAAGTCGAAAAAGGCGTGTGCCAAGTATTCAACTTTAATCATCCACTTGGGCGCGTTCGGCATATGTTCATCAAGCGAGAGATTCCTATCCTGCTCGGGTCTGTCCGTTATTTCGATATTGTTACGCCCTATGGATATGGCGGTCCGGTAATGACAGGATGTGCACCAGAACATCGGGGTGAGCTGGAAGAAGCGTTTGCTGAAGCGTTTGCCGCTTATTGTGAAGCAGAGGGAATTGTAAGTGAATTTATCCGTTTCCATCCCGTAATGGGAAATGCCTTCGATTTTGAAAAGAGCTACGAAGTGCGCTATTTGCGTGATACGGTCGGAACGTCGATTGCGGCTTATGACGATCCGGTGCAAGCGGAATTCAGCGCTTCCGCCCGTAAGAATATCCGCAAGGCACTGCGTACTGGCGTTGAATTTCGGGTGACACACGGGCCGAAGGATTTGAGGGAGTTCCAGCGGATTTATTTTGCAACGATGGACCGCAATCATGCCGATTCGTTTTATTACTTCAATGAGAAGTATTTTACCCAATTGCTCGAATCGTTCGGAGAGCGCCTATTGCTAGTTGAAGCGCTTTTTGAAGACGAAGTGATTGGCATGGAACTTCAATTCGTCTACAACGATTTGATTCATACACATTTGTCCGGAACGTATGAAGCATTCCATCATCTGTCTCCAGTTTATATCATGCAGTATGCCACTGTACTATGGGCAAAAGAACACGGCATCAGCCTCATTCATGGAGGGGGAGGGCGGAGCAATAGCCCTGATGATAACCTGCTTCGTTTCAAACAGCAGTTTGCCCGCCAAACAAGCTTTTCGTTTTATAGTGGGCAAAAAATATGGAACGAAGAAGTTTATAGAAAACTATGCAATGAAGCAAACACTACCGTTACGAATGAGTTTTTTCCTGCTTACCGGAAACGGCCCGCAAAAGAGACGAGCGAAGTTTAATAGAGAGAAAGCAGAGGGGGAGCACAGACAAACAAAAAAAGAAATGAGGTTTAGCGTGTGAGTGATTTGTATTTCGAAAAAAATTACGGGCGGTTATACGAAGTGATCGAAAATGGCCGGTGCGAAGTGTTTGAATTTGACCACCCAGTTGGCCGTGTACGCCATCAATTTATCCGCCGTGAGATTCCGATTCCCGCAACAGGTGGACCATATTTCGACATTGTCACTCCTTATGGCTATGGAGGGCCGGTTATTAAAAGCTGTGAGCAAGATGAAAAAGGCCGATTAATTGAGGCATTTGAGCAAGCATTTGCAGCATACTGTTCGGATCACAATATTATCAGCGAATTCGTTCGGTTCCACCCAGTGCTTGGCAATGCCTTGGATTTTGAAACATGCTACGAAGTGCGGTATTTACGGGAAACGGTGGGGACCGATTTGGCAGCATTCGAAGACCCCGTTCAATGCGAGTTCTCCAAATCGACGAGGAAAAATATCCGCAAGGCGCTGGAAGCGGGTGTAACTTATGAAATCATTGAAAATCCCCAAAGCCTGAGCGAATTCAAAGATATCTACCATGAGACGATGAACCGCAACAATGCAGATGCCTATTATTATTTCGAAGAAAATTATTTCACTGAGTGCCTCAACTATTTCGCAGACCGTATCGTGTTGACGAAAGCGATCTTTGAGGGGGAAGTCATAGGGATGGGCTTGAATTTCACTTACAAAGACCGCATTCATACACATCTGTCAGGAACTTTGAGTGATTACAACCATGCTTATCCAGCTTACGTTCTGCAATACGCATTGACGGTCTGGGGGAAAGCGAATGGCTACCGGCTGATCCATGACGGGGGCGGGAGGACCAACGACCCGAACGATAATTTGCTGATGTTCAAGAGGCAATTCGGGAAGAATACCCGATTTGATTTTTACATCGGAAAGAAAATATGGAACAAGCCGGTTTATCAAAAATTATGCAGTCTCAACGCGGCAGGTGCAGCGACTGATTATTTTCCTGCCTACCGCTGCAAAAAGCATTTGGAAGCGAGCCGTGTTTAAGCGACGCATGATGAAAGGAAGTGGATCCATTGAATGACCTGTTTTTTGAAAAAGCGTACGGCAAGCTCTATGAGAGGATGGAGCATGGAGTATGCGAGGAGTTCGTATTCCAAAGCGCACACGGCGAAATTAGGCATCTGTTTATCAAACGAGAAATCCCCATGCTGATCCGCGGGGAAAGGTGGTATGACGCCATCACTCCCTATGGTTATGGGGGCCCGCGAATCATACGTTGTGCGACAGGCAGTCATTCCGATCTGGTCACTGCTTTCGAGTGCGCTTTCGGCGAATACTGCAAAAACCAATACATCGTCAGCGAATTTGTCCGCTTTCACCCGATTTTTGGCAACGCTCGCGATTTTTCCACTTGCTATGATGTTACGTTCCAACGGGAAACGGTCGGGACAACACTGGATGGCTTTGACGATCCGGTTGCTTCCGAGTTTTCGAAATCCGCCAGAAAAACCTTGCGCCGTTCGCTGAATGCAGGCGTCACATGCCGCATTACCACGGCGCCAAGCGACCTCAGCCGTTTCAAGGAGATTTATTATGAAACGATGAACCGCGTCTGTGCCGATTCCTATTATTTCTTTGATGATACTTATTTCGATAGCTGCCTACTGAAGTTCGCCGATAAAATCATTTTGGCTGAAGCTATTTATGAAGGCCAAGTGATCGCTGCAGAGCTGCATTTTCTCTATGGCGGCATTATGCATACGCATCTCTCGGGGACGGTCCACGATTTTCACCAGCTGTCTCCAATTTATGTTTTGCAATACGGTGCTGTGCGTTGGGGGAAAGAAAACGGCGTCAAGCTGATTCATGCAGGGGGTGGCCGGACAAACGATGTGGAGGATCCCTTGTATAAGTTCAAGAAAAAGTTCGGCCAGCACACGGGCTACCGTTTCTACACCGGCCGGAAAATCTGGAACGCCGAAGTTTATGAAGAATTGTGCAAGAAGTTCAACGCTAACCTAGACGAACAATTTTTCCCGGCGTACCGGGCGAATGCCAACAAGCAATTGAGCAGCGTATGAAACTTCAAGGAATCACCAAGCGCCCGCCGCGTTTTTGGCGGGCTTTTTTTATTGTCATGTTGTTGGAAAATTTTGTGTGAAGAGAAAGTTAGTTGGGCTAGATAGCAAGATGTCATGTTCTTTGTATATTTCTTGGCAAGCAAGCCGCCTCCCGCTTGGGGCTGGCCTCCCGTAATGAGCCAAGAAGAACACTTGTCTCATTACTCCGGCTCGCCCGTGAGCGCGGTTCGGCTAGTAGATTTCATTAGATATTGCGTGCGAGCAAGTATCGCTGTTGATTGTCTTCATCCGCTGGTGTCGACGCTGAGCTGGACTTGATAGTGAGATGAATTGTCCGATGATTATCTCATCGTGAAGCAGCCGCCTCCCGCTTTGGGCTTGCCTCTTGCAATAAGCCAAGAGGAGCACTTGTCTCATCGCTTCGGCTCGCCCTTGTGCGCGGTTCGGCTGATAGATTCCATTGGATGTTACATGCGAAGAAGCGTCACTGTTGATTATCTTAATCCGCTGGTATCGTCGCTGAGCTGGACTTAATAGTGAGATGAATGGTCCGTTGATTATTTCATCCTCAAACGGTCGCCTCGCGCTTGGGGCATGCCTCCCGCAATAAGCCAAGAAGAACACTTGTCTCATTGCTTCGGCTTGCCCGTGAGTGCGGTTCGGCTTTTAGATTTCATTGGATGTTACATACGAAGAAGTATCACTATTGATTGTCTTCATCCGCTGATGGGAATGCTTAGCTAGATTTGATAGTGGAAAAGATGGTTCATTAGCTATTCCTTATGCAATTACAAAGCTGTCCAAAACTATTCATACTACTTTCAGTGACAGTTGAATTTCATTTCCACAGTACACTTAAAGATGGAGCGGAAAGGGGCCGACGCCTGAGGGACCGCGCGGGCTGGCGAGACAAACGTGCGACTGCACGTTGGCTCAACACCCGCCCCTCGGCAAGCGTGCCCCTTGCAGCGTAATCTCTTCCACTAACAGCTCTACTATCCATCTTCAAAAAGGCAACGTCCTGTCGAATCACCTACATGACGGATCCCAAGCGTCCCCTTGAAGCGCAATCTCCCCCCACAAAAAGTTCAATCACTTTTTCTCCATTAAAAATCTTCCGAATTCCACAAAGCTTTTTCAAAACACCTAAACAGTTTAACCCTCTTTTAACCTCCGCCCCATAGGATTAACAACAACAAGATTCCGTCCGTGCCAAATTCCAAGGAGGGACCCCGCTATAAACAGATGGCCGGATCAAATGATAAGCTGCATCACTGCTTCGGGAGCGGATCTTGGCTTCCAGAATGAACGCAAAAGAGGTTGAAATTATGGAAAAAACAGTCATCGCCATCATGTTCGTCGTCATCATCACGAAAGTTCTCGGCTTTTCACGAGATATCTTCCTCTCGTTTTTCTACGGTGCTGACGGGTTGACCGACGCCTACTTGATCTCGACCGATATCCCGACGGTGTTCTTTGCGTTTATCGGCATGGGCATTGCCGCAAGTTACATCCCGGTCTATACGAAAATCCGTGAACAACGTGGAAATGAAGCGGCGGAACACTTTACGGCGAACGTTACTAACGCGGTCATGCTGCTGTCGACGGTGCTAGTCATCCTGCTCTTGGTATTCCCGGTTCCGATCGTCAAATTGTTCGCCTATGGGTTCGAAGGAGAGACGCTGCGTATCGCGGTACTGTTCACGCGAATCATTTCGCTGACGCTTTACTTCACGGCCTTGATCTTCATTTTCACTAGCTACCTGGAAGTGAAAGACCGTTTCCTGCCGACGGTGCTGAGCGGCTTGCCGCTCAATGTGTTGCTGATCACGACGATTGTGGTCAGTTCAAAAATGGACATCATGATGCTCGCCATCGGAACGGTCATTGCGGTCATCGTTCAGTTTCTGTACATGGTGCCGGCAATACGCAAAAGCGGCTATCGCCATCAAATGGTGCTGAACCTGAAAGACCGTGATTTGAAGCAGATGATGATGCTTGCGATTCCGGTCATCATCGGGGTATCGGCTGACCAAGTCAATATCCTGGTCGACCGGACGATTGCTTCGCAGTTGGCCGAAGGCGGAATTTCCGCGTTGACTTATGCCCATCGCATTGTGTTCTTTGTCCAAGCGATTTTTGTGCTGGCGGTCGTCAAAGTAATGTTTCCGAAAATCTCGAAATTAGCAGTAAGGAAAAATATGGACGAATTAAAGTCGGTCGTCGGCAAAATAATTACGACGGTTTCATTGATTGTCATTCCCGCTGCAGTCGGCATGATGATTTTCTCGAGACAAATTACAGAGCTGCTTTTCGGGCGTGGGGCGTTTGAGGAGCGGGCCATTGCGATGACCACGGGCTTACTGTTTTTTTACGCACTGGGCTTGCTTGGGTTTGGGCTGCGTGAGGTGTTATCGAAAGTGTTTTATTCCTTGGAAGATTCCCGGACCCCGATGATCAATGCATTCGGCGCCATGTTTTTGAATGTCGCATTGAACTTGGTGTTATCGCGTGTCATCGGGCTGAACGGCTTGGCGCTTGCGACCAGCATCGCCGCGATTGTCAGCACGGTTCTGTTGTATGCATCATTGGTCCGAAAAATCGGCTCGCTCGACAGTCGGCGGCTTATGGCCGACTTGGCGAAAGGCATACTTGCAGCAGTCGTCATGGGCATTGCGGCAAGAACGGCATTCACAGTTTCCTTGTTGATGATGGGCGATATTCCGGCTTTGTTCATCGGCGTGTTAACGGGCGTCACGGTATATGCAGCGATGATTTGGATACTGCAATTGAGTGATATCGCTTATTACAAAGCCAGGTTGATGGCATTGGCCAGACGTTAAAAAAAGGGGGTGGGTTGATGATTTATGTACTTGGATTTTTTGTCGTACAGATTCTTGCAACATTTTTAATCAAAGATTTTCTTCCGCCGGGTGATGGCTATGCGATGCTTCTGGTCTTTACCGGAATCATCGCCATCTCCTTATATCTATACCGCAATTTGAAAAACGAGTGGCTCTTTGTCATTTTCGCGGGATTTGCAGTTCGGCTGGTTATTTTATTCATCGATTTGTATGTACCGTCGATCGGGATCTTCTCGAGCGGAACGGATACGGAGTATTTCCATGAAGTCTCCGTATTGGTAGCGAACGGCCAATATCCACTTGATCAGACCCATACAGTTTACGTGCCATTTTTATCAGGGCTCTACTATATGATCGGAGAGCAGAGGGCGTACTCGCAATTCCTCAATATTGCCTGCTGGGTGTTCTCGGCCGTATTCCTTTTCAAATCATTGAACTATTTGCAGATCGAGAAGAAATTGAGCTTTATCGCATTGCTCATCTTCACGCTTATGCCGAACAGTATTTTCATGTCGAGCATCCTGTTGCGTGAGGCACTGATCATTTTCTTCACAACTGTCTCGCTTTATTATTTCCTGCGCTGGATGGGGGAACGCTCGTTTCTTCAATTTGGCTGGGCAGTGGTCTTGTCGATTCTTGCGATGATGTTCCATACCGGCATGATCGGCTTGCTGCTCGTCTATATCGCATCGTTCTTCTGGTTGGAGCGCGGGAAGATGGGCAGAAAAATTTCCACACCGCTTATCTACTTGTTATTTGTCGGCGGCATCTCGTTTCTGGTCTTCCAAAACACCGATGTATTCTTGAGTAAATTCGTTACGGAAGAAGGCGGGACAGTCGACTACGAGATTTTCGCAGAAGGCGGGTCGGTCTACTTGGCAAGCTTCAGCGGATTATCAGGCATGGCTGCGCTGCTTGTGGCACCGCTTAAAATGTTCTACTTCCTGTTTTCGCCGCTTCCGCTCGATTGGCGGGGAGGGGCAGACATAGTCAGTTTCTTGTTTGATTCAAGTGTATACCTATTCCTGATCGGCGCGACATTGTGTGGGCTCTATCGAAGCAAAATGCCGGTCCGAACAAAAATATTCATCTTGCTGGTAATCGGGATGACCGTTTTTATCTATTCATATGGAACGCAAAGTGCCGGGACGGCAATGCGCCACCGCAATAAGATCATCCCGCTATTATTGCTGTCTTACGTTGCAGCGAATAGCAAGCAATTGCTAGAATTTACCAAAATGAAATGGACAGGGAGCAAGGGGGAGAAGGTGGACTCATGATGGAAAACTTGAAAATCGCAATTATCGGAGCGAGTGAAACAAGCTTGCTTGCAGCAACGGCACTCGGCACCGTTTATCCGGTCCTTGTATTCGATCCGGATCGCTCCAAAAAAGCAAGATTTGAGGAGAATGGCATTGCTTTTACTGATCAAGCAGAAGAATTGGCTGATGTCGGCATCCTCCTGATGACTGGGTCAAAGCATCCAGCCTATACATTGGACATGCTTTCGGAGTGGTGCCGAATCGTCGGAAAGCATATGAAAAAAGGTTCGGTGCTCATCTTCGAAGCTCCAGTGTATCCTGGCACCACTGAAGAAATTTGCATCCCTCTGCTCGAACAGCATTCCGGATTTAGCGCAGGAAAAGAATTTTTTGTCGGCTTTGCACCTTCTAGATGGCACAGCAACGACCCGCAAGGCAAGACGGTGAAAATGCGCAAAGTAATTGCCGGGCAAAGCGGTCCAGTCACCGATTACCTTGCTGATTTATATATACCGATCCACGATGGCGGCATTTACAAGGCGAAATCGATCCGTGTCGCTGAAGCTGCCCAATTGCTCGAAATCGCCCAAAAAGAAGTGAATACCGCCTTGATGAACGAAGTGGCGCTGACCTTGAATCAGCAGGGAATTGATACACACGATGTACTGGAAACCGCCAATACAAAGCGGGGGTTCATCAAATTTGAACCTGATCTTCTAGGGGATCGCACCGGGCTATGGCACGGTATAGATCAATTTTGGTGCAAAGGTGAAAAGAAAGGGCATCAAGTGGCACAGCGGATCATCAAAAAGTTGGTTCAAAACGAAATCGTCATCCATGAGGCGCGCATTACGGTGCTTGGCGTCACGAAACAAGATGGCACAAGCGGAACACCGGAGACGGGGGTGTTGGAACTTGTTTCAGAGCTACGTGAATACGGAGTAGATGTCCAGGTGGCGGATGCTCAACTCGAACTGGGGCAGGTGGAATGCGTATGTGGGGTTTTGCTGACACGGCAGGAGGAGCTGCTTCCGGCGGTTTCGGTGATACTCGCAGTACCGCATGAAGCTTACCGGAAAGCAGGATGGAAGTTATTCGAGCGCTTGCTTGAAGGCAAGGAAGGTTATGTCTTTGATGTTAAAAGCATACTCGAACGAAATGAAAAACCTGAGAAGATGACTTTATGGAGAATGTGAGGAGGGAGCAACCAATGATCGTTGGAGATTTCAGTGAAGAAAAAAAGCAGCCAAAGCGCTCGAACGCGGTGGCAAGATTGCTGGAAGTCGTGATTGCCGCTTTGATGTTATTGGTCTTATCGCCATTATTGTTAGCTGTCGCTCTATTGGTCCGAATCGAGTCGAAAGGGCCCGCCATGTTCAAGCAGCAGCGCGGCGGACTATATGGACGGCATTTCACTATCTATAAATTCCGGACGATGGAGCATGGCCGCGATAAGAAACGCAACCGCATCAACCCATTCGACGGCGACCCGAGCATTACGAAAGTCGGCAATATTCTCCGTAAAACAAGCATCGATGAACTTCCCCAGCTGATCAACATCGTCAAAGGCGATATGTCGTTCATCGGCCCTCGCCCAACCGTCACCGATCAAACCGATAACTACAACGATTACCAGAAGCAGCGGCTGATGGTGAAACCGGGAGTCACGGGCCTTGCGCAAGTGAGCGGGCGCAACACATTGAGCTGGGATGAAAAAATTGATATCGATATCGATTATATTAACCGCAAAAGTTTGCGTCTCGATTTGTACATCTTGGTGCAAACGGTGGTTAAGGTATTCCGGACAGAAGAAATTTATGAAAAAAGCTGAGCGGAGGGTAATGCCATGACAACGAAACTGATTCACGCCGTAACTGTTTCGGAAAGTTTGAGCTTTATGAATGGCCAACTGCGCTACTTGAAAGGCCGAGGATTCGAACCAAAAGCTTTAAGTTCCAGAGGGGCGGGATTCGATGAGTTTCAATCAAGCGAACAAGTGGAAATGCTCGAGTTGCCGATGGATAGGGGCATCTCACCGCTCCATGATGCGCAATCGCTTGCCCGCTGCATTGCGTTGTTTCGCCGCGAACACCCGTTAATTGTCAATGCGAGCACGCCGAAAGCCGGGCTGGTGGTTACAGTGGCTGCACGTATATGCCGTGTGCCTGTGAGGGTTTATACGATGCGCGGCTTGAGGCTGGAGACGACAGCGGGATGGAAGCGCAATTTGTTGCTGACTATGGAAAAGCTTGCTGCGTCTTCTGCAACCCATTGTTTGGCAGTATCGGACAGCTTGCGGGAAAGGGCAATCGAATTCGGCATCGCGGGTGAAGAAAAAATCAGCGTGCTTGGAAAAGGCAGCGGCGACGGATTTGATGTAGCGAGATTCCAGTTCACTCCTGAAATTGAAGCAGACGGAAATGAGCTGCGCAATCGCTATAAAATCGGTAAAGAACATGTCGTTCTCGGATTTGTCGGCAGGCTGACAAAAGATAAAGGAGTCAATGAACTGGTCTCCGCTTTCAAAATGTTAAGTCTTCAAAACGAGCAACTGCGCTTGCTCATCGTCGGCGATTATGAAGACGATGACCCAGTGGAAGCAGGTGCAAAATGGGAAATCGAGAACAATCCAAAGATCATCAAAACCGGATTTCTTCCGGATCCGGTCGTTTATTACCATTTGATGGATATCTTCGTGTTCCTGACGAAACGTGAAGGTTTTGGCAATGTGGCTATCGAAGCCGCCTTATGTGGGCTGCCGGTCGTCGCATCCGATGTCACAGGAGCACGAAATACGATCATCGACGAAAAGACCGGTTTGCTGGTAGATCCTGAAAACCTCCAGCAAATCACGGAGACGATCCACAGGTTGATAGCATCCAATAGTTTGCGCGCTCGGTTTGGGGAAGCTGGGCGGGAGTGGGCAAGTACCCATTTCAGCAACGAGGTGCTATGGAAAGAGCTGGACAGTTTTTATAAAAACTGCCTCAGCGAATCGCTGGTGCCAGCTGGCGAAGTGAACTAAGGGTTCAGGTCATGCGGGGAAAATCAAAAACAAAGGGGAGTTTCATTTGAAAACATATTATTATATTGCGTCTGCTGGAGTACTGGGTGTCAAAACGAACATTAAAAATTTCGGCTGGTCCTATGGTCATAACGTTCCTGAAGGCACGAGGGAACAATACGAGCGCTGCGTGGTTCGCATGCAGGTCGAGTTAAAGGAATTCAATGATGATGCGGAACATGAAGCGATGGGGAAATATCATTATTTCAGCGGCACGCCTGAAGCTGACAAAATTTACTATACACGAAATTACGCCGGCAAAGGACGCATGCGCATTCGCGCGGAAGGGTTTTTAACGGACGAGCCGAAAATCACCGTCAACCGCGCTTACTATAAACTCATTACCCACAGAATCATGAACCTTCATTCCATCGGTTACATCATGACTGATCTTGCGACATTATTGTTATTGAAAAAAGGCTATGCGCCGATTCATTGTTCCGCGTTCAAGAAAGATGAATCGACTTTGACAGTTTTTGCCCCGCCGGATACCGGCAAGACATTAAGCAGCATGACGGCTTGCATGGAACACGGCGCCGAATTCATCGCGGAAGATCTAGCCATCACAGACGGCAAAACAATCCATTCCGTTCCGTGGACGAGCACATTCCGTTATTACTCCACTGTCGAACAGGGGATGGGCGCGAAGATTAAAAATCGTGTCGATAAATTGTTGCCGGTCATGGAATACATCAGCTTTAAAAAGCCAGACCCGATCACGGAATACGTCGGCGAACAGTCGATACTCGACCACCAAGTGGTGACGCATGTCGCCATTTTGGAACGCGGCGATGATTATGTCGCCGAACAGACTGAAGCCGTAGCGCTCCAGAAGCTGATGAACTTGAACCGCTATGAATTCAATTATTTACGCTCGCCCTTACTCACTGCGTATGAATTCTTCAATCCGGAATTGAAAATCGACCAGGCACTCGCCAATGAACGCGAAGTTTTGACCAAATTGATTCGTGGCAGCGAAAAAGTGTTTTCCGTGAAAAAGAATAACGCCACGCATTATGCAAAGGAACTACTCGAACAAATCGGCAGCCCGGTTGCATCTGCCCAAGCGGTGCAAGGGGCCTGAAAGGGAGCGGTCCATCATGACAGCGAAAGTGCTGCACGCCATGACCATTGCCCAAAGCTTGCAGTTAGTGAAGGGGCAATTAAAGACATTGGAGACGCGTGGCTATGAAGTGAAAGCATTGAGTTCGGAAGGGAGCTACGCAGAAATCTTCGAACAAGAAGAAGGTGTGAAGGTCCTGCACGTCAATATGGAACGTGAAATTGCCTTAAAAAAAGATCTGGAATCGCTTTTTACCTGCATGCGCGTCATTCGCTCTGAAAAACCGGATATCGTCAATGCCGGAACGCCGAAAGCCGGATTGATTGTGTCCCTTGCTGCTTATTTCTGTAGGGTGCCGGTACGGATTTACAATGTGCTGGGCTTGCGCCTCGAGACAACCCGGGGCATCAAGCGGCAGATCCTGTTGATGGCAGAGAAAATCGCCGCCGCATCATCGACCCACATGCTTGCTGTCTCTCCGAGCCTGAAGCGCCAGATTGTCGAACTTGGCATCGCCCCAGCAGATAAAATCAAGATTCTCGGGCATGGCAGCGTCAACGGCTTTGACCTGCAGCGTTTCGAACTGGATGACGAGATGAAACGGCGTGTAGAGGAAAAGCGCCAAGCATATGGATGGACCGGTGATGAACTTGTACTCGGGTCAATGGGGAGGATCACCAAAGATAAAGGCATCGACGAAACAGTGCGTGCCTTTACCGAATTGCACGCCCACCATCCGAATTTGCGGCTGCTGATCATCGGCGATTACGAATCGGTGGATGCGGTTTCCGGATGGACGCGTAAGACAATTACCGATCACCCACATATCGTCCACGAAGATTACCAATTGGACCCCGTCCCGTTTTATCATTTGATGGATCTGTTTTTATTCCTGACGAAGCGTGAAGGGTTCGGCAATGTGTCGGCGGAAGCGGCGCTGACGGGAATACCGGTCATCGCAGCGGATGTCACGGGTGCTCGGGACACCTTGGTGGACGCGGAGACCGGTTATTTGGTCGACCCCGATAGCCATCAGGATATCATGGAAAAACTCGGCATGTTAATCGATAATCCTGGATTGCGTGATCAGTTGGGTGCTGCTGGCAAAGAATGGGTGCGCCAGAATTTCAGCAATGAATCCTTGTGGGAAGAAATGGATCATTATTATCGAAGTTGTCTAATGGAACGATCGAGTGTGATTGGTGAAGCGCAGTGAGGAGGTAGATGGCGGGGCTGGCCAAGATTTTTGGCTGATCAGTCCTGCTTTTTAGGATCGGTGATGATAGTATAGAGCCGCTAATAAAAATGGGGAACAGTTCCAAGGGAGTTGGATAACGAAGTGGTGGAAACATTGAAATATTGATAGGGAATCATTGAATAATGCCAAATAAGAACCTATACAAATTTGTATAGGTTCTTATTTTGAAAATTGGCCTTTTCAACAATGAGTTCCCTCATCCGTCAATATTCGATTAGAATTTTCAACGATCGAAGCCAGTATTGCAGTTTTGGAGTGGTGAAAGTTAAAGGAATTTATTGCTGTACTGGTTCATGTAGGTTGGCTGTGCCTTTTTTCAGCAGTGCATCTGGGCGTCCTAGGGCATATCCTTGCCCAAAATGAATCCCCAATTTTTTTAAGAACTGTAATTCCATACTGCTTTCAATTCCTTCAGCAATGATATAAGTATCGGCTTGCACAGAAAATTCCAGAAGAAGGTCTACTAATTGTTGTTGGGATGGCTGTCTATGAATGTCTCGTATAAGGAATTTATCAAGTTTAATGAACTCTGGCTTTACGGAAATAATAGTTTTTAAGCTGTTGTATCCTGTGCCCGCATCGTCAATAGCAATACGGAATCCTTGTTTACGGTAGTTATCTATAGTTTTTTCAAAGCTCAGATAATCGCTTACAGCTTCTTTTTCTGTCAGTTCCAATACGACGCGGGTAGGAGAAATCCCGTACTTCTTCAATAAGTCCAAGGTCGTTCCACTTCGGTAGGCTGGATCGGTCAATACTTGCGGCTGTATGTTCAAAAAAATTAACCCTTGTTCTGTGTCTTCGCCTTTGATGGACTGTTCTGCATATCTCCGTAATGAAAGATTCCTTAGAACTCCTTCTAGTTGAAAAACATTATTGCTTTTTCCTATATAACTATAAAAATCTTCAGTCGTGGGAAAATGAATGCTGCTTTTGGGTCTATTGAGCACTTCGAATCCAATAGTTTGGCCTTCTGTCAAAGAAACAATCGGCTGAAAAGCAGTACTGAAATTCTCTTGGGTCATGAGTCGCTTAACTTCTTTATCTTTTTGACTATCCGCATAAAGGGTTTTTTGGTTTTCATTTAGATAATGTATAAATTCAATCGCACTGCTCAAGCTAATGGGAATCCTTCTCCTTTTTTAACGATTCAAAGTCTCTATTGTGTTTCTAGTATAATGAATGATTATTAAGCCTTTGTTAAAATTATGTAAAATTTTGTCTCCGTTTCTACTTATCAACTGTTATGCCGCCAAGGCGAATTGGTGCATGTGGAGATAAATTGTTACTTGCAGTATTTGAAAAACTTCTATGGAATTCCAGTGGAATCTAAAAAGCCCGCGCAGCAAATGCTGCGCGGGTCTAATCCAGAAAGTCATTCTTCTCTTGGAGCGATGCCGACTGGACGGATGGAACCCCAAGGCGCCACATCAATAGTGACTTCGAGGTCAACCGCTTCTTCAAGTTCAGGGCCGCGGCCTTGCTCGACATAAAAGTTTTCTAGTTGTGGAGCGACAATGCGGCGATCGTATTTGCTGCCGTTGATCGCCCCAAAGAATGGGCTCTCCTCGATTCGGTCGATAACGGCGTAGCCATCTTCACCTTCTGTCAAGGTGAAGTAGACGGCGCCATCTGAAATTCCAGAAGGTGCGTCGAGGTCTGGATACTGCAGCATAACGTATTCACCGTAGAAAGGATCGAACGGATCATAAGGTTCAGCACGCAATAAGTATTGATCGCCGAACCAGGACGTGGCATAGAAGCTGACGACGAGCAATGCAACGAATGCGGTCTGCAGAGCAGGCATTAACCATTTCTTCATGTCACTGCACCTTCTTTCTTGCGGTTAAGCCACCAGGCGATGCCTGACAGCAGGAATAGCAGGAGGGCGCCAATCAGGAAAAACAGCGACATATCGAGCCGTTCCCACGCATAGATGACATAGATGACGAATTGGACGACGATGAAATAAACGAAGCCTAAAGCGAGTGGCTGGTCTTGACGCTGGGCAATGATCAAATAGGCGAGCGCGGTCAACTCTGCGACGATGGCCAAGGCGATGGCCGTTTCATCGAAGAGCATGAAGCCGACAAGTCCGAGCACGCCAAGCCACATCAAATGGCGTTCGCGGAAGTAAGCGACTGCGATTACTAGAGTCCCCGCTACGGCAAGGGCGATCGATTCAGGGATGGCCAATTCGGCGAAAGCCATATCGCTTTCTCCGCGAATCGCCAGGAAGACGATAAGCTGTATTCCCCCAACGATCAAATAAAGCGGGCTTAATAGCTGCTGCTTGTCTTTTGGGATTAGCAACAACAGTAACATGAGCGCGAACAAGGTCCAAATTGGCACGAGCGGGCTGTCGATGTCCCATAGGCTCCACACGAGAAAACCGGAACCGAACAATAATAGCCAGCTAAAGATCATGGCCAGCCCCTCTTTGCTCAGGAAGAACCAAGCGATCGCAACGGCAATGAACAGTAGCCATTCGATCAAGCCGATTCCGGGAACTGTCGATGTCAGGATGGTGATTCCACTAATGAACGCCAATACTGTAAATGCGGTATGGCGCCAGATGAAAAAATGTGCGATAGCGGCGGTGAACAATGCCCATGGCACGATGCTAGAACCAGTTCCGAGGTGAAAAGTTTGGCCGGTGACGATTAAACTTGCCCCGAACATCACATAGCCGAGTATGCGGAAAATGATCGGATGGCCGAAATGCTTTTTCTCGGAGAAATGAGCGAGCACGTAGAAAATCCACATGAGCAAGACAACCATGCCGACTTTCGCGATCGCCGGTATGGCTTGCCAGTTGGCGGCGATGAAGCTGAAGACGGCTAGCGCGAAAAAGATCAAGCCGATGATAAGCAAAAGAGGCAGTTTACGTTTTTTCGGCTGACGGGTTTCGAACGCTCGAATGCGCTCGGCGGTTTCTTGGTCGATGAGCCCTTCTGCACGCCATTGGGCGAGCTTGTGTTCCCATTCCATATAGGACACCTCCCTAATTATTAACTATATTATAAACCTATATTGTCAGAAATGACAGAAAGCGCACCTATTATCTAGGTCTTTTTTAGTAATTCAGCATATGTATTTATTAATTTCAAATGGCGCGTTTTGGAATGGGCGTGCCTGCTTTAACGATAGGAAAAACTCGCTGGAAAAAGGGTTAAAGCTGTTTTATGGCGAAAGTTAAAATACATCTTAAATTGCAAAGACACTGTATATTGGCACTGACAGTTTAGGTTCATGATTTTGTAAGGGGTGAGTGAAAGAGGTGGAATTTGTATACGAATGGATGGGCCATATCCAGCTGGGAATATTTGTGCTGGCACCGTTATTATTGCCATGGTGGCTGAAACGGTATACCTGGCTTGGTTTCGTAACACTCGGGTATGTACTTTACATAGCTTGGGGGCTGTATCTTCAAGCTACGGGAACTATGGAAGAGTTCGGGACCGGTTTCGGCATGATGATCCTGCCGTATTTGGCGGGAATCTCACTGTTCGGCTATGTGCTTCAGAAGTCGATCGATCATGTGAAGCAGAACGGTTCGGAGGAATAGAAAAGGGAGTGGATATTTGTGATCATCGATCCTGCACAACAAACGAGCAAGGAAAATTATAAATTACTGATCGGCAGTGTGTTGCCTCGGCCGATTGCTTGGGTATCGTCCGTATCGTCCGGCGGCGAGTTGAATTTGGCGCCTTTCAGTTTTTTTACGGTCGCTTCGCGCAATCCGCCGATGGTGATATTTTCGATCGGTGAAGGGGTCGAAGCAAGGATGGGGACAGTAAAAGACACTCTCACGAATATCCGGGAGCGGGGCGAGTTTGTGGTCAATATCGCTTCTGCACCACTTGCGAATAAAATGGCGAAAACCGGTGAACATGTCGCGTCGGATGTCGATGAATTCGCTTATGTTGGAATGACGCCTGTCTCATCTGAAGTGGTTTCAGTACCGCGCGTAAAAGAATCGCCCGTCAGCATGGAATGTGAATTGGTGCAGGTCATTCCGCTTGGCGACGATCATCTCGTTATTGGCAAAGTGCTGCGCTTCCATATCCACGATGAATTGTATGACAAGGGGAGAATCGATACGAAAAAGCTTGCACCGATTGGACGGCTTGCCGGAAATTATTCGCCTGTAGAATCAATGTTTTCACTGCCGAACGAGCAATTGGAGGAATATTTGCGGACACCGGTAGATAAGGACCGGGAGTAGCCGTGCCCAAGGGGAGGGATGTTTCATGGCCTTACAACTTGAAAATCTCAGATTCGAACGTTTGCGTCGGGAACATTTGCCGCAGCTTTATGAATGGATCACGAAAGAGCCGCAGGTCAATCGGTTTTGGGGCTATAGCTATAATGGCACTTACGGGGAGTTCGTGCGCGAATTCGTCGGCAGCATCAAAGGACGGGATCCGACAGAGCCGTATCTCATCTATTACCTGGAGCAACCAATTGGATATATCCAGACATTTCGCTGGAGCGATTATCCAGGCAGTGAACAATTTGAGGAATTGCAGCGCGCAGCTGGCCTGGATATTCTCATTGGTGCGCCTGCTTATCGCGGCAAAGGCTTCGGTCAAGCAATCATCCGGCGTTTTTTGGAGGAAGTGGTGTTTCGTGACGGTTCTTTGAGTTGCTGTGTCACCGATCCAGATATCCGAAATAAGCCGGCAATCCGTGCCTACGAAAAAGTTGGGTTTGAAATTATCCGACGCGTAGAGGAAGTTTCGGAAATCACGCGTCCGGTGTGGTTTATGCGCGTAAGGCGCCAGCAATTGGAACGGAAAAAACCCTAGCCATTTTCGGCTAGGGTTTTAATTTTTGTTCGGCATCGCGGATGGCCTGTTCCATGAAACGAACCGGGTGTTCAAGCATCTTGCCGTGACCGACGGCAAGAAAGCTTGGCTGCAGCAAGGTCAATTTCTTAGCGCTGTTGAGTGCTGTGCGCTTGTCCCAAGTCGCCATGGCTGGAAACGGGAATAGTGGCTTGAAGGTGCCAGAAACTGCGGTGCCTCCACGTGTTTGGAAGGCATCTCCTGCGATGAGTAAGCCTGAGCGTCTATCGAAAAAGGAAATGGATCCCGGGGAA
This sequence comes from Planococcus sp. CP5-4_YE, assembly GCF_019042655.1. Taxonomy (GTDB): domain Bacteria; phylum Bacillota; class Bacilli; order Bacillales_A; family Planococcaceae; genus Planococcus. The sequence goes on along the minus strand of NZ_JAHPZO010000006.1, from coordinate 167,521 downwards.
TGCCCAGGGGATAGGACGACTTCGAGTGAGCCGATCCGGTTGCCTTCTTGCAGCAGACGATCGGGCGTTGTCTGTATATTTTTGGGGATTCCGCCTTTGACGGGTTTGCCTGCATCTTCAGGTGAAGCACTTTTATCCCCCGAGAGAATTTTCGCTTCCCTTTCCGAGACGGAAACTTGTGCCGCTGGAAACTGTTTCTTTAAAGCATCGAGTGCGCCGACGTGATCGATATGGGCATGGGTCAGCGCGATTTCTTTGATCGGTTTGCCGATAGTTTTTGCCGCTAAAGCGATATCTCTGGCCGCGAATCCCAAAGCACAATCGACGAGTGTCAAGCTGTCCTGTTCTTCAACCAAATAACAATTTACCGGGAATACTCTAGGCATAAAAGCCAGTTGATAGACATTCTGTACTTTCTTGACCCGCATGGACGCCAACTCCTTTTGGATGATTACTGTCATTTTAGCGCAATTAACCGATGAAATGAAGCCTGGGAGCAAATAGTTGTGCAGGAAACAAAGCTGGCGCATAATGTCCGTAGATTGTTTTTAACTGAGGAGGAAAAACTGTTGGTTAAGTTAAAAGGCGTAGTGCCTGTCATGCGCAACCTGAAGGAATTTGAACGGCTGCTTGCCAGTGACCAGGAAACCATCATTTTTCTGGAAGTCAGGCTCGCCCAGCTCAAGCCGCTTGTCGCTGCTGCCAAGAAAGCAGGCAAGAAAGTCATTTTGCATGCCGATTTGATTCAAGGCTTGAAAACGGACGCTTACGGTATTGAATATTTGGTCCGTGAAGTGAAACCGGACGGCATCGTCTCAACAAGAAGTAATGTCATCGCTCTTGCGAAGAAAAATAAATTGACAACGATCCAGCGATTGTTCCTGCTCGACAGCCACGCGCTTGAACATAATTTGAGTTTGATCGACCAAGTAAAACCAGATTACATCGAGTTATTGCCGGGGCTCATCCCGTCAATTATCAAAGAAGTCCACGAACGGACCGGCATACCAATCATTGCAGGCGGTTTGATTCGCACAAGGGAAGATATCGAACTTGCCTACCAAGGCGGGGCGGAAGCCGTTTCCACATCCCAGGCAGAACTATGGGATACGTGATTCTGTAAAGCGCATCCCTCGGTTATCGCTCTTCGGGGAGAGGGTGTGCCATTTTTTTAGTTTTCATTACTCTAAATAACCCTGGATTAATTGTTGACAGCGTTTTCAAAAACTGCTAAATTGATTTTACAAGTTAAGTACCGTGCAGGAGAATAGGAGATCCGCATCGGACGAAGGCCCAGTTCATTGGGCTCTCGTTCGATGCGGATTTTTTTGTGTTCGGGACTTAATAAGACATGGAAATCCTGCTTGAATCTCGGGCTTGTCATATGACCGGTTTCGATGAAAGTGGAATATCTGAAAAAAGGGGTGTATGGAAAATGACAATATTTTTGGCAGAATTGATCGGTACGATGATCCTTATCATTTTTGGTGCTGGTGTCGTAGCAGGTGTAGTATTAAAAGATTCCAAAGCAGAAAACTCAGGGTGGATCGTCATCACGATCGCTTGGGGGCTCGCGGTTACAATGGGTGTTTATGCAGTCGGGAATTTCTCGGGAGCGCATTTGAATCCGGCAGTCACTTTAGGCTTTGCATCTGTCGGTGAACTTCCGTGGTCACAGGTGCCAGTTTATATTACCGCACAAATTCTTGGGGCCATTATCGGCGCTGTTATCGTCTTTTTTAACTATCTTCCGCATTGGGACAGAACGAAAGAAGCGGAATCTAAACTCGCAGTGTTTGCGACGATTCCGGCTATCCGCCGCCCGTTTTCCAATTTGATCAGTGAAATCATCGGAACTTTCGTATTGGTCATGGGCTTGTTGTTTATCGGTGCCAATGACTTCACGGAAGGCTTGAATCCATTGATCGTCGGCGCGCTCATCATCGCAATCGGCATGTCTCTTGGCGGCACAACAGGATACGCGATTAACCCTGCTCGTGATTTGGGGCCACGCATCGCACATGCGTTGCTGCCGATTCCAGGAAAAGGCCCGTCCGACTGGAGCTACGCATGGGTGCCAATCGTCGGCCCAGCGCTTGGCGGTATCTACGGAGCGGTTTTCTACAAAGCCTTGTTCACTGGAGATTACGGTTTGCCATTCTTCGTATTAAGTTTAGTCCTTGTCCTGGTATTTATCGGTACAGCCAGTGTAGAATTGAAAAATGGCCGAGTGAAAGCCAAGCAATTAAGAGAAAAAACCATTTCATAAGTTAGCGGAGGAGATTCCAGTGAGTAAAAAATATATTTTATCGATCGACCAAGGAACTACCAGTTCACGGGCAGTTCTGCTCAACCATAACGGCGAAATTGTCGGTACGGGCCAGCAGGAATTTCAGCAATTTTTCCCGAAACCGGGTTGGGTCGAGCACGACGCCAATGAAATTTGGACGTCCGTACTTGCCTGCATCGCAGAAGTATTACGCAAAACAGACGTCGATCCCTCTGAAATTTCAGGCATCGGGATCACTAACCAGCGTGAGACGACTGTGGTCTGGGACCGCAATACAGGCAAGCCGATCTATAAAGCGATTGTCTGGCAATCGCGCCAAACGGACGGCATCTGCAACGAATTGAAAGACCAGGGATTAAATGACACTTTCCGCAAAAAGACCGGTTTATTGATCGACGCGTACTTCTCCGGCACAAAAGTAAAATGGATCCTCGATAATGTTGAAGGTGCGAGAGAAAAAGCGGACAATGGCGATTTGATGTTCGGCACGATCGACACATGGCTCGTCTACCGTTTGTCTGGCGGTTCAACGCATATCACGGATTACAGCAACGCATCCCGTACGCTCATGTACAATATCCACGATCTTGAGTGGGACGATGAACTGCTCGACATTCTGACAGTGCCGAAGAGCATGCTGCCGGAAGTGCGCCAGTCATCTGAAATTTATGCACATACCATCAATTATCATTTCTTTGGCCACGAAGTGCCAATCGCGGGAATCGCCGGCGACCAACAGGCAGCCTTATTCGGCCAAGCGTGTTTCGAAAAAGGAATGGCGAAAAACACTTACGGCACCGGATGCTTCATGCTGATGAACACTGGCGAAAAAGCAGTCGAATCTGAGCACGGTTTGCTGACTACGCTCGCTTGGGGCGTTGACGGCAAAGTCGAGTATGCACTCGAAGGCAGTATTTTCGTGGCAGGTTCTGCAATTCAATGGCTGCGCGATGGGCTGCAGGTCATCGAAACGGCACCTGAGAGCGAAGATTTCGCGAAACAAGTAGACTCGACAGATGGCGTCTATATGGTGCCGGCATTTGTCGGGCTCGGTACGCCTTACTGGGATACGGATGCGAGAGGCGCGGTATTCGGCTTGACACGCGGCACGACGAAAGCACATTTCATCCGTGCGACGCTTGAGGCGCTCGCATATCAGACAAAAGACGTTGTAGATGTTATGATAGAAGATGCAGGGATTGAATTGAAGACTTTGCGCGTCGATGGCGGTGCTGTTGGCAACGATATGCTGATGCAGTTCCAGTCGGATTTGCTTCACGTGCCTGTTGAACGCCCGCGCATCCAGGAAACGACGGCGATTGGCGCCGCTTACTTGGCTGGCCTCGCTACAGGATTCTGGAAAGACAAAGACGAAATTGCCGCTCAATGGCAGCTTGATAAAACCTATGAGCCGGAAATGTCGGACGAAACAAGTGAGCGCCTGTATACTGGCTGGCAGAATGCAGTAGCCGCAACGCGTACGTTCAAGCCCGTCAACTAAACTTACAAGTTAATCACACGAGGGATAAATGGCCGGAGACGAAGAGAGACCATGCCAGTATAGCAGACGCAGGTCTGCGGCTGTGTACGGGTCTCTCTTTTTAATATGGAATATATTGGAAAAGGAGTCGGTAAAGAATGAAATTCTCAAGCCTGAAACGCACAGAAACTTATGGACAGATGAAACAAGCGCCACTTGATGTATTAGTGATCGGAGGCGGCATTACAGGAGCTGGAATCGCACTCGATGCAGCTGCACGCGGTGTTCGCGCCGGAGTAGTGGAAATGCAGGATTTTGCAGCAGGAACTTCAAGCCGTTCGACGAAACTCGTCCACGGCGGTTTACGTTACTTGAAACAATTTGAAGTGAAGATGGTCGCAGAAGTCGGGAAAGAACGCGAAATTGTCTACGAAAATGGGCCACACGTAACCACACCGGAATGGATGATGCTGCCGTTCCACAAAGGCGGCACATTCGGACCGCTCAGCACGAACGTCGGCCTTCGTGTCTACGATTTTCTAGCGGGCGTCAAAAGAAGCGAACGCCGCCGCATGTTCTCGCGTGAAGAAGCGCTTCGCCGCGAACCACTTGTGAAACAAGACGGATTGAAAGGCGCAGGCTATTACGTTGAATACAAAACGGACGATGCACGCTTGACGATGGAAGTCATGAAAAAAGCTGTCGAAAAAGGTACGCTGGCATTGAACTATGTGAAAGTAAAAGGCTTCTTGTACGACAACGGTAAAGTGGTCGGCGTGGTAGCTGAAGATCAGCTCGACGGCACGATCCATGAAATTTTCGCGAAAAGAATCGTCAATGCGGCAGGCCCGTGGGTCGATACATTGCGCGAAGAAGACAAATCGAAAAAAGGCAAGACTTTGCAGCTGACAAAAGGAATTCACTTGGTATTTGACCAGTCTCGTTTCCCGCTCAAGCAAGCCATCTATTTTGACATGCCGGACGGCCGCATGGCATTTGCCATCCCGCGCCAAGGCAAAGTTTATGTCGGCACAACTGATACGGTGTACAAACAAGATATTGCGCACCCGACGATGACAACGGAAGACCGTGACTACGTTCTCGAAGCCGTTAACTTCATGTTCCCGGACGTCTCGATTACAGCTGCTGATATTGAATCGAGCTGGGCAGGATTGCGCCCGTTAATCCACGAAGAAGGCAAAGACCCATCCGAGATTTCCCGTAAAGACGAAATCTTCGTATCGGATTCTGGCCTGATTTCAATCGCGGGCGGCAAGCTCACCGGCTACCGTAAAATGGGTGAAAGCATCATGGACTTAGTCACTAAACAGCTTCAAGAGGAATATGGTACTTCTTTCAAAAAAGTATCAACGAAAAAAATGGCACTTTCCGGAGGGGAAGTCGGCGGTTCTAAAGGCTTTAAAGCATTTAAAGCAGACCGTTTAAACCGTGCAGCTGAATTCGGGCTCACAGAAGACGCAATGGAAATGCTCGTCAATCGCTACGGTGCGAATGTTGATCAGGTTCTGCGCCATTACACAGCTGGATTGGCCGATGTGGCCGAGCATAATCTCGATCCGCTCGTCTATGCCATGCTGCAATACGGCATCGAATCCGAAGCTGTCTGCAAGCCGGTCGATTTCTTCATCCGCCGTACAGGCGCGTTGTATTTTGATATCCACTGGGTGCATGCCCATAAAGAAGCAGCTGCGGATTATATGGCAGGCATCTTCAACTGGACAACTCAACAGAGAGAGCGTTACGTAGAAGAGTTGGAAATCCTTCTCCACGAAGCTGTTATTCCGACTCCTCAATCCGAATTAAGTAAATAAGCATCAACAGTTTCGACGGCTTCTTGTCATTCATTTGACGAGAAGCTGTTTTTTTGATTAAAATAATAAAATTTGTGCCTATAGTGCTAATAGGAGGGTTTCAGAGGGTAGAGAATAATATCCATTTTTATCTAAATTCAAAAGAATTTTTACATTGTCTAGGCATTTGTCCTGGAAGGTCGTATAATTTTTGTGAATAACTATTTGAATTATCAGAAAATAAAGAGTGGAAAGATTACGGGATGTGAGGAGAATGACTATGAAACAGACAACTACAGCATTGGCGGCTATAACCTTAGCCCTTTCTCTGGTAGGTATCGGAACGGCTGGACAAGCCCAGGCCGCAACAGAAAAGCCGGTGGACCGTGTCATTGTCAAACTGCGAGATGACGGCGCATTGAAAGACAAAGCTACCGCGCAGCAGGTCGAGACAGCGGAAACAGGCAACGCGCAAATCATCACACTTGAAGTGCCAGAAGGGCAAAGTTTGGAATCGTTTATCACAGAGCTTTCTAGTCAAGGTGATGTTGAGTATGCAGAACCCGACGGGCGTGTGGAGCTGGCCGCGATACCGAGCGACCCGTTTTATGCAGGATATCAATACCATCATCGGCTCATCGGTTCCGAAGCTGCCTGGGACAAGACGACCGGAAAAGCTGATGTGCTTGTGGCGGTGATTGATGACGGATTTGACTTGACGCATCCCGACTTGTCCGGAAGGGTTTTGTCCCCTTTTAACGTAATCACCGGCAAATCTGGCAGTGTCAGTGTAGAAATCCACGGCACCCATGTGGCAGGGCTTATTGCGGGAAATATGAACAATGAATTATTTGGAGTAGGTGTGGCGCCATCGACGAGCATCCTGCCGATCGATGTGTTCGATGGCGAGGATGGCTTTATCTCAGATGTTGCTGCTGGCGTATACTACGCGGTAGATAGTGGGGCGGACATCATCAATATGAGCCTGGTTGCTTATTCAGACACAAATCTCTTAAGAGAAGCTGTGCAGTATGCGCATTCCAAAAACGTTCTTGTCGTGGCGGCAGCTGGCAACGACGGCATTAGCTCCCCATATTATCCGGCGGCCTATCAAAATGTGATGTCGGTCGCTTCGACCGATGCTGCAGACCAGCGCTCTGACTTTTCGAATTTCGGTAGAACCATCGATATTGCAGCGCCGGGCTCCAGCGTCTTTTCCATCTTTCCAGATGATTCATTCGGCGGATTGGACGGAACATCTATGTCCACGCCAATCGTTTCTGGTGCTGCGGCTTTATTGAAAGCGAATGAGCCGAAACTCAGCAATACCGATATCGCAGGGCGCTTGATGCTGACTGCGAAAGATCTTGGGACTGCTGGAAAAGACGTGTATTACGGACACGGCCGCTTGAATATTGACCGTGCGCTGACTTTGGACGCCAGTCATTGGTCAAACCGCTTGTCCGGTGCAACGCGCTACGAGACAGCAGTGGCCATCTCCAAAGAAGGATGGAGCTCTGCTTCAACGGTTGTCATTGCGACAGGAAATGACTTTCCGGATGCATTAGCGGGTGGGCCGCTCGCCTATCAGGAAAATGCTCCAATCTTGCTGACAAAAGGGGACAATCTGCATCCGGCAACTGCCGCTGAGATCCGCCGCTTAAAGCCTGAAAAAGCCATTCTCCTCGGCAGCAAAGGGGCGCTTTCGGCAACTGTTGAAACACAAGTGGGCCAGCTGGTCAATGAAGTCGATCGCATCGGCGGCAAAACACGTTATGAAACAGCAGCTATGATTGCAAAAAGAATCACGAGCGACCGGGCAGTCGTCTCCAATGGCCAGAACTTCCCGGATGTTCTCTCCGTATCGCCTTACGCAGCAAAAAATGGCATCCCGATTTTGCTGACGCGCAGTGGCACATTGCCTGCAGAAACTAAAGCGGCGCTGTCCAGTAAAGGCGCAACGATCGTCACTGGTGGCACAGGGGCTGTCAGCAATGCCGTCATGGCGCAATTGCCTGGAGCCACACGCTACGGTGGAGCCAATCGCTTCGAGACTGGCAAGTTGATTAATCAGGGCCTGCCCATGGGCAAACAGAAAGGCTATATCGCGACCGGCGCAAATTTCCCCGATGCATTAGCGGGGGCGGTTCTCGCAGCTAAAGCAGACGCGCCGATTCTATTGACTGCCGCAAACTCGATTCCATCTTCGACGAAAAGCTTAGTTTCCTCGTATCCGGCATATACAATTTTCGGCAGCAAAGGCGCCGTTACACCTAATGTAAAGTTTGAAATCGACCTGCAATTAAAATAATCGATGGCTCGTTTTTTTACTCTTTCCTCCAAAAATATTTCCTATCTTTCTTTACATATCTTTAGGGATTTCAGGGTAAAGAAAGTTATCGGGCGGAATAAGCCGCAGCAGCTACTGTATTGGAGGATGAAAAGATGAGAAAGATGAACCGTGGAATGATCACATCACTTGGGGCGATCGGCATCGCCCAAGGATTGAAAATCGTCACGCATAAAGTGGTGGCAGGAAAATGGGATTGGCAGCAAGCGTTTACGACAGGCGGCATGCCAAGTTCCCACTCAGCAGGTGTATCTGCACTTGCCGCATACGTCGCTTCTAATAAAGGCGCACGCCATACAGAAACCGCACTCGCGGTCGTATTCGGTGCCATCGTAATGTACGATGCGCAAGGCATACGTCGCCACACAGGCGAAATCGCACGGTTGGTCAATGACCTCGAGGACAGCTTTATAAAAATTTCGGGAGAGTTCCCGAGCTTTGAATTCGTGGAGCGCGATAAAGAGTTAAAAGAATTGCTCGGCCATCAGCCGATCGAAGTAGCCGCAGGAGCTGCGTTCGGTACCTTGCTTGGCATCGTTGCCGCTAAGATCGAGAACCGTGAACGTGATTTAGAGCAGCAAAAACGTCTGCCTTATAACGGGCGCATGACCCGTGCAGATTACAGATAAAGAAAAACCGCTGATACAGCGGTTTTTTTCTTTGCGCTGAAAATCCAATGTAAAGTTTGTTAAGTGTTAGTGAAGACTGTCGCTAAAGGGGTTACGAAGATGAAAAAATCGGTTAGCCTAGAAGTGAAAGCAGACCCATTCGAAGGAGGAAGATCATTTGAAGATTTCTGCTCTGAACATTTCACTTTCTGCACTCGCTTTCGGGATGGTATTCATGACACATTTCGAACCGGTGACGTTTGCAAGCGATAATTCACTGGGCGGCAAAAAGTACGAACCGGGCCGCGAAGTGATCGAACGTTTGGGCCCGCAAAGTGATGTGGAACAAGAATTGGAACAGCTAGAACAGCACGTAGACAGTAAAGGCACATTGACAATCAGCGAATATCAAGAGATTCAGGGGCAGTTGGATGAGCTGCTGCAGCGTGTCAACGAACAAGCGAAAGCAAGCGGGGAAGCGGATGCACAGTTATTCGGAGAGGCCCTGGAACTACAGGAGACACTCACCGGTATCGACGTCCGATGATCTTGCCGAGAATTCCCATAGAAGCAAGTGTAGAAAGCGATGCTGAGGCATTGCTTTTTTTAATGGAAATTATTTTTATAGCAAGATGTTGCAACTGGAAAGTTCTAATCTCCTATCTACTTATTTCAAAAGCATTTCCCAAAAGAACGAGACGGTAATTTTATTCGATTTCTGATGATGTCAGGAAAATAGGTGGTTAAAGCAGTTTTAGTGAATATAAAGACCTAAAAAACATGTTCTGAATTTTGAAATTTATTACCAAATAAGGACAAAATATTACAAAGGCAACCTAAGGTGGAGGTTTGGCGTTCTAAGGTTTATAATGAAGAAAATTCGGGGATGAATTATGTCCGGCAGGAGGTACAGCTATGAAATGCACAAAGTGTGGCACGATGAATGATGAGTCTGCAAAGTTCTGTGATAATTGCGGAGCACCGCTTTCCACAAGAAAGCAACGCAAACCGAAGCGCAATAAATTCATGTATGCGCTCGTGTTGTTGGCCGTATTATTGGGGCTTGGATTTGGATTAGGCCAGTTATTGGGAGAGGAAGAACCGGAAGTGGCATTGCCGCAGGAAGACACCGAAGCGGCGGAGGAAGTGCCTGAAGAGGTGCCTGAGGAAGAACCGGTGGAAGAAGAGCCAGCAGAAGAGCCAGTTGAAGAAGAAATGCCGGTAGAAGAACCGGAAACGCAAGTATCTTCTGAAGAACCGGTGGAAGGCACAGTGACCAAAGCAGAAAATATTACTCACCCTTCCGACCAAGAAGAGAAAGTAGAGCCGAAGAAAAAAGACAAGACGGCTGTCATTAAAGGGGCACAATCACGTGTCTACACGATTTTGGCTGAAGGCGGCCAAGGTTCCGGATTCTTGTTTACGAATACGGGCATGGTCGTGACCAACGCCCATGTCGTGTCAGGATACACAGATGTCATTGTACGCAATATCAATGGCCAGGACCATGAAGGAACCGTTGTCGGGATTTCAGCTGAATCCGACATTGCTTTGATCCAAGTAAATGATTTGACTGGCATCGAACCTTTAGAAGTCGAGATGGCAGCAACCGATGTCGGAACGGAAGTTATCGCTCTTGGCAGCCCTTCCGGTTTTGAAAATACCGCGTCTATGGGGTATTTGACTGGCATCGACCGTGATTTTTACCAGGAATTCACTTACGAAAATATTTACCAGATTGATGCCGCACTGGCGCCCGGTTCAAGCGGCGGGCCGCTGCTCGATGCAGGAACCGGAAAAGTAATCGGCATCAACTCATTGCTATTCCCAGAAGGGGATTCAATCGGATTCTCCATCCCGCTCTATTCGATGTATGACCAGTTGGATGCATGGGCGAAAAATCCGATGAGCCGTGAAGCAGTCGCCAAGATTTTCCCTGTCTACGATGATTTCGATAGCAACTACGAAGACGAAGATTACGAGTTCGACTACAGCACGACTCATGAGTTTACGGAAGAGTCATTGACTGAATTTGTTGTAAGCTATCAGGAATTCTACGAATTGGCATTACAGGAAGAAGATTTCTATTATGTTCAGAACTTGCTGGTCTATCAAAGCGATATCTACAATAGCATGATCGAGTATATCGACCAGATTGCCGGTAAAAACATGGAGCATATTTTCAACAAGCTCGATATCACCAATATTGAAATCAACGAAGACCATGCCCTTGTCTATACAGAAGAAGCGTTCGAGTTTAAGGACGCAGAGGGCAATTGGTCGCTGCAGGAGCGCACGAAAGTCTACACAATCGTCATGGATGATTACGGATTCTTCTATATTTCCGATATCGTCAATGTAGAATAGTGAAAAGCCCTGAATGAGAATTCAGGGCTTTTCTCAGCTTGTGGAGAAAGGTAAGAAGACGTATGTTCCGAAGCTTATCGCTCGCTTTCCGTGGCTCGCGCCCAAGCCTCCTCAGCCGCTTCGAAAACCTTGTGCTCAACTCTCACTAAGTTCGAGCATCGCAGAAAACCCGCTTGCTCAACTTTCGCTTTGCTCAAGCATCGCAGAAAAAGATTTGCTCCCACATCTGCGTGGCAGATGCGTCGCAAATGAATGTTCTCAGCTAAGCTTCGCCCATTCATTCCTTGCGGGGTCTCGGTCGTCTCGCTGATTCACTGGAAAGATAAAGTCGACCTGCGGGAGACATTATCTTTGCGAAAGTAATGCGCAGCATTATTGAGCAGAAGGGGTTACGAGCGAACGCTTCTCCAAATACTTAGATAGATCATTGATTTTTGAAAGTAGTAAAAACCGATTCTAATTTGAAATGTATTAATAGGCTTTTCTATTGCATGCAAAAAGACCGCCCCTTCCTAACAGGAAGCGGCGGTCTTTCGTTTAGCTGCTCGAGACAAGATCAGCTACGAGAATATAGCGTTCTGGCGCGTAGCCCACGAAATCGAAAGGATAGCAGGTGGAGACGGTCAAAGTGGCACGCGGTTTTGGAACAATGACGGTGCGATCGTCTTCATCGACGATGCGCACTTGCCTGACGCGGTATGTGAACGTGCCGTCAGTAGTATGGACGATGAACTCATCGCCTTTTCCGACCTTTCCAAGTTCCCGGAATACCGTGTCGCGATGCCCCGACAAGACGGAGTTGTCGTCTTGTCCTGGCATGACGCTTCCTGCATAATGGCCGACGCCTTTTTCCAACTCGTCTTCATCGGTGCCGTGGATGATCGGCAAGCTTGCGCCCAGTTTCGGGATGATTAGTTCGCCCATTAAATCGCCTATTTGCGGATCGGACGGATAGCGAATGTCTTTCGGGAGCTGCGTTGTTTCCGCTGGCTCTTCAATATTTTCTGGTTCCTCAATTGAAAGCTCAGGGGGTTCGACAGTTTCTGCATCAGGTAAAGACTCTTCTGCATCCGGCAAAGACACTTTGGCGTTTGTCGTCTGCAGTTTGGGCGCAAAATCCTCTGCGGAGACTGAAGCTGCTTTGTATAGAAGATAGCCTTTCGCGAAAGTTGCAGCCTGTGTACCGCTGAACCATAGGCCAAAGACAATCGTTCCGGCTGCGGCAACTGTCATCAACCAGGAAATTCGCTTTTTGTTCATGATGTGGGTTTCACCCGTGCACGTCTGAACAACAAAGCGCCAAATGCGATAAAGCCCAGCCCGATAACTGTGTTTTGCGCAAAATCACTGGCAGTTTTCGGCAGCTTTCCGCCTTTGACGGTTTGGTTCGTGTTATCAGCTGGTTGTTTAGATGGCGGGATAACCGTCGGTGTGCTGTTTTCCAATTCTTTTCCGGTGTCGACAATAAGATCAGAACCGAACATATCAGCAGTCAACAGGATATCTGCCAAAAAATCGCCTTCTAAATCATAAAGCTCGATCAACAGGTCATAGCCATCCGTCGACTCGAGAGAGATGAGGGATTGGACACTCATTTCTTTTTTCTCATCGCCTTTGACGAAATAATACTTGGCTTCCATTTCGAAAATTTCCATGAATTCGTCGTAGATCGACAACAGTTCGGCGATTTGTTCGGCGGAAAGTTCAGTCACCGTTGAGAAATCTTCAATCGCCATCATTCGCTCGCTGAGTGCCATCAGACGTTCCTCGAATTCCGGATTCATATAATCGAGTGTTTCGAAATGCTTTGCGAGGCGCTCAAGTTCCTGTTCGGTCACGCCAAATTCAGCGAATACTTCTTCCATATCCAGGTCAAAAAGCCATTCTTCCTGATAGAACATAATTGAGCTCTCCAAGTCCTCGATAAACTCGTAATCTGCGAGGGAATCATCAAACAAATTGAGGAATTCTTCGAGCTCATCTTTTGAAGTGAAGCCGAAATCCTCAAGCAATAAGGCCAAGTTCGCTTCAGTAATTGGTGTTAATTCTTCTTCAAAGTTTAAATAGAAGTCGATTGAATCTTCCAGTTCTTCCGTGAAAATGATGAAGTCCCCGTCCAACACATCTACACCTGCGTCCAGGTCACCGAACTCTTCGAGCAGGCTGTTCAATTCAGCGCGTGTCAATTCGTAGGCACTCATAACTTGTGAAATGCTGTCTTCAGTGAGCGGCGTGCCGAGATCTGTAGAAGAATAAAAATCATCTAGCGTCCAGCCTTTGCTGTCTAGATAATCGATGTAATCCGCTTTTTCCCAGCCAATCTCGGTCAATAAGCGGTTAAATCCCCGGTCGTCGTCTGAAATGGCAAAAGCCGGAACTGCTCCGATCGCAATAGCCAGTAAAAGGGAAGTAATAAGTGTTAAAGCACCTTTCATGTGAATCCTCCTATATGTGAAATAAATGGAATATCTAGAATAGTATAGTCTTAAATAGTTACTTTTAGAATAGGTCTATTAGATTATAGGATATTTTCTTTGAAATAATTCGCTTCATTTTTCGCAATAAAATAAATAATTGTTCGAATTGTCTTGCTTTTTAATTATTCATTATCGTATAGTCTATACAATAATGAATAATCGAGGTGAAATATGCACGGACATTTACTTATGCCGGATGCTGTTGAGGAAGTCATGGCCATGCACGATGAAGATATCATCATCACGAACCGGGAAGGCCGCATCATTAAAGTAACGGAAATGAGCGGCTTGCATTATGGATTGGAACCTGCCGCTATGCTTGGCCGCTCGATCTATGAGTTAGAGCAGGAAGGCGTATTTACGCCAGCGGTTACGCCTCAAGTCATCGAACGCAAGAAAAAACTAGTGCTTGTCCAGGAAACAGCGACGGGCAAAAAAATGCTTATCACCGGAATGCCTGTGTTCGATGAACAGCGCGAGGTGGAATACGTCATCAGTTATTCCTATGAAGTATCAGAACTGATGATCATGAAAGAATATCTGGAATCACTGGAAACGGAAATGGATAGGGTCAAAGGGGAATTGGCGTATTTGCGGGGCAGGCAATTATCGGTCGATGGAATCATCGCCCAAAGCGTGCAGACTGAACGTGCGTTGCGCAGTGCGTTGAAATTGGCTGAATATGATGCTTCTTTAGTGATTGAAGGACCGCGTGGAACCGGTAAAAGTTTATTTGCCAAGCTCATTCACCAGCACAGCGCAAAAAAAGATGAAGCCTTTATCGAAGTCGATTGCGGCGCAATTCCGGAGACGATATTCAATGAGTCGTTTGCGGGAGAGGGAGGATATTTCAGCCTGGCACAAGGCGGTACACTCGTTTTGAACGAAATTGATCAGCTGTCAGGCCGCGCGCAATCAATGCTGGAAAAATTGCTTGTAGAAAAACGTGATATTCGATTGATTGCCATTAGTGAAACTTCGTTAGAAGAGCGCACGCAAGAAGGCAGATTTCGGGAAGCGTTGTTTTATCTATTGCATGTGTCGCTCATCAGGCTTTCGGGGCTGCGTGAACGGCCGGAAGACCTTGAAGCGCATTTATCCCAGACGATCGAAGCACTCGGGGAAAAATACGGCGCGCGGAAAAAACTGACAGACCCGGCATATGTCCATTTGCTTCAACTGGATTGGAAAGGCAATTTCAGGGAAGTACGCAATGTGCTGGAACGTGGCTATCTTGAAAGTGAGCACGGTGACATCTGCCTGGAAGACCTGCCGGCAAGTTACCGGCCGACAAAAGATGAGCAAGTCGGTATCGAACTTGAAGGCCGCACATTGCCGCATTTGCTCGATGTGGTCGAGAAAAAAGTATTGGAAAATGCGAGAAAGCGCTACCGAACGACGACTGAAATGGCGGAACGGCTGGGCATCAGCCAGCCTTCGGTTGTACGCAAGTTGAAAAAACACGCGATCGCAACAGGAAAGGATGAAGACTTATGACAATGAAACACACACAGGACTGGATGGAAATGACGAATTCCATCGGCAATTTGCTGGCGCCGAGCATGGCGAAAGACCATCCGAATCTGCCGGTCGTCAAAGCGGAAGGGTGTTATTACTACGGAGCGGATGGGCGCACTTATTTAGATTTCACATCCGGCATCGCTGTGGAGAATGTCGGGCATCGCCATCCGAAAGTGGTCCAGGCAATCAAAGATGGGGCGGATCATCTAATTCACGGGCCGTCCGGCGTCATTATCTATGAATCGATCTTAAAGCTGGCATACGAGCTTCAGCAGATCATGCCAGAGAAACTAGATAACTTCTTTTTCGCCAATAGCGGGACAGAAGCAATCGAAGGCGGCATCAAGCTTGCGAAATATGTCACGAAACGCCCATACGTCGTATCGTTCACTGGCTGTTTCCATGGCCGCTCGATGGGAGCTCTTAGCGTGTCAACCTCTAAAAGCAAATACCGCAAGCATATGCAGCCGTCTTGGCTGACTTATCAATTGCCTTACGCACATCCGGATGATTTACCGGAAGGCGCGAATCCAGCTGAGTTTTTCCCTGAAAAGCTAGAGCGCGATATCGAGAAGCTTTTTAACCATCAAGTGACACCGGAAGAAGTGGCTTGCATCATTCTGGAGCCGGTGCTTGGTGAGGGGGGTTACATCATCCCGCCGAAAGAATGGCTAGCGAAAGTTCGTGAAATCTGCGACCGCCACGGTATCCTGCTCATATTTGATGAAGTTCAGACGGGCTTCGGCCGTACCGGCAATTGGTTCGCTGCACAGACTTTCGGCGTAACACCAGATATTATGGCTGTCGCCAAAGGCATCGCTGCCGGGCTTCCGCTAAGCGCCACGGTCGCCTCGAAAGAATTGATGGATCAATGGCCGCTTGGTACGCATGGAACGACATTCGGCGGCAATCCGCTCGCCTGTTCCGCAGCACTTGCATCGATTGAAGTGCTGAAAGAAGAGCAGCTATTGGAGAATGCCCAGAAGCTCGGCGCCTATGCCCTTGAGGAGCTAGACAAGTTGAAGCAAAAACATCCGGTCATTCGCGAAGTGCGTGGCGTTGGGCTGATGATCGGTATCGAAGTGATGGATCCGGAAACGAAAAGGCCGGATGGGGAAGCGGTCATGAAGGTGCTGGATGACTGTCTAAAGCAAGGGGTGCTGTTCTATTTATGCGGCAATTCAGGAGAAGTTATCCGGATGATTCCGCCGCTCGTTGTCACGCAAGAGCAAATCGATGAGGGCATTCAAGTGCTCGACCAGGCGTTAACGAATTTACGGTAACAATCGAAGGGGAATATACAAAAAGGGGGAAACGTTCATGACCAGCTTTCCAAAAGAGAAACCGGCCTTATCGCCATCTGCCACGTGGAAATTCATCATTCCGTCATTAATCGGTGCTTTATTATTTTTGGTGCCTGTTTCGTATGATGGCCAAATTACAATAGGAGTCGGCATTCTGGCTTCCTTTCTGCTCAGCACATTTGGAGAATGGATTCCAGGATTCATTTTAATTCTTCTCGGGTTCTCTGCGTTCACGGGTTTAGTAGCGACGATCGTAAAGCCTGCCTTTATCCGCAATTCTGAGATGCTGCGACCGATTTTCATTATTGGTCCTATTAGCTTGGCAATCCGTTTTATCGGATTTGCTGTTGGCGTCATGGCGTTTTACGAAATCGGCCCTGAAGCAATCGCTTCGCGCAACACAGGCGGTGTCGTGCTATACGACTTGGCTCCGGTGTTATTGACATGGTTCTTATTTGCTGGCATTCTATTGCCACTGCTTGTTGAATTCGGCTTGATGGAATTCGTCGGGACTTTGCTCAATAAAATCATGCGCCCAGTGTTCACGCTTCCGGGGCGTTCATCGATTGATGCGATGGCGTCTTGGATGGGCGCTGCGCCAGTTGGCGTTCTCGTGACGATGAAACAATACGACGAAGGCTATTACACGAAACGCGAAGCCGCTGTCATCGCGACGACGTTCTCGATCGCCTCTGTCGCGTTCAGCTTAGTCGTCGCAAATGTCATCGGCATTGGCCGTCTGTTCCTGCCGTTTTATCTGGCAGTTTCGGTTGCTTGTCTTGTCGCGGCAGTCATCATGCCCCGCATTCCGCCTTTGTCCCGTAAAACCGATACATACCGGGAAGGTGTCGGAAAACAAATCGACGACAGTGTTCCGGAAAATGTTTCCTTGTTCAAATGGGGTTTTGAAGCGGCACGCTTGAAAGCGAGTCAAGCCGCAAGCGGCAAAAAGCTGGCGCAGTCTGGCATCGGTACAGTCATGGATATCTGGCTAGGGTTGATCCCGCTAGTCATGGCTCTTGGTACGACCGCACTGGCCATTGCGGAATACACGCCAATTTTCCGCATCATCGCCTATCCGCTCATTCCGCTGCTGACGCTTTTAGGATTACCGGAAGCGGCACAAGCTGCGCCGACATTATTGGTTGGATTCGCGGATATGTTCTTGCCGGCAGTGCTTGGCAGCGGCATTGAAAGTGATTTGACGAAATTCGTCATCGCCGGCATATCGCTAACGCAATTAATCTATATGTCGGAAATCGGCATCTTGATCCTGAAATCGAATATTCCAGTGAAGTTCTGGGAACTGGTAATCATTTTCCTTTTGCGTACAGCAATCACTTTGCCGGTCATCGTCTTGTTTGCACATCTTTTCGTTTAAGCAGGGGCCTCCGCCACGACGGAGGCTTTTTTGCTTTTTGGAAACAATGCTATACTCTCAAGTAAACGACTGCATTAAGAAAGGTGAGAAGGCCCATGAAGATTACAAAAGCGATCATCCCCGCGGCAGGGCTTGGTACGCGTTTCTTGCCGGCAACCAAAGCGATGCCGAAAGAAATGCTGCCGATTGTTGATAAGCCAACCATCCAATATATTGTCGAAGAAGCGATTGCATCCGGCATTACAAGCATTATCATCGTCACGGGAAAAGGAAAGCGTGCCATCGAAGACCATTTCGATCATGCTTTTGAGCTTGAGCACAGACTGAAAGAGCAAGGGAAACTCGATATGCTTGACTCAGTTCTTGCCACTTCCGAAGTGGAAATCCATTATATCCGCCAAAAACAGCCCCTTGGATTAGGGCATGCCATTTGGTCGGCTCGGCATTTTATTGGTGATGAACCATTTGCAGTGCTGCTTGGAGATGATATCGTCCAAAACGATCCTCCAGCGCTTCACCAATTAATCGAGCAGTTTGAGAAAACAGACAGCCCGGTCATCGGGGTGAAGGAAGTAAGTGATAGTGAAACGCATCGCTATGGCATCATTGCACCAGCAGAAATCGACGGGGACCTAATGAAAGTCGATCATTTTGTCGAAAAGCCGGAGCCTGGCCGTGCGCCCTCGAACTTTGCCATAATGGGCAGGTATGTGCTGACGCCGGAGATTTTTAGATTGCTGGCTGAACAGGAACCGGGAGCTGGCGGGGAAATCCAATTGACTGATGCCATAGAAAAACTAAATTCAATACGGCCTGTCCAGGCGTTTGCATTCGAAGGAAAGCGCTACGATGTAGGCGAAAAATATGGATTTATCGAAACGACGATTGAATTCGCCTTGCAGCGTCCTGAACTAAAAGCGCAATTACTGGAGCTATTCGAGAAAAAACTAACAGAGGAAAAGGCGGGCCAATAGTTTGTAATAGTGATTGAATTTTCTGATAATAAATGACATACTTAATATACGTTCAACTGAATGGACACTGTAGAGGAGGAGATTCGATGATTACCGAAGATGATATCCACGTCGACTACCGGATCCAGATGCGTCCCGGTACTGAAATCTTTGCTTGTAAAGCCGATTGCACGTTAAAGGGGCAGGAAGAACAGCCGCAAGTCGGGGATGCTCATTTCTATCTGTTTAATCCCCAGCGCAGTTCGCTCGAGTCCTTGGCCATGTATGCAGAGCATATCTCCGAAAACTTGGGAGATGTCTATCGAGACTTGAAGCATATTCCGGATATTAATGATGTCTTCGGCTTGGTGGCGGTGTTTGATGATCTGCAGGTAGCCGAGGAAGAGCGTAACAAAGGGATTGGGGAATCATTCGGACAGAAAATGCTGGAGGAATTGCGGTTTTTGGATGTAGAATTGCTGGTCGTCATCCCAGGTTATTATACAAATACGTCCAAGCAGGATGAAGCATATAACAAGAAAATCAGAACATATTATAGGAAAAATGGATTTAAGCGCTTAAAGAAAAATACAGAAAATCCAGTTATGTATACGTACTTATAGAGAATGTGAAAAGCTGCCGGTTGGCAGCTTTTTTATTATCACGTGAGTTCGAATGTGCTGTTATAAAGTGAAGGACCATTGGTTAATTAAAATTTTCGCTAAAATATTTGGAAAGTGAGGAATGTTTCTTGTATCCGCTTTCATTCGCTTTGTATAAGGTGGTGAGCGTCTTTATTATCACCTGATTTAATATCTGAAAATTTAAATTAAATAAATATATAGGCCTATAAAAATAAAAAATTACAGGATATTAATACTGACAATCCTTTTTATACTAGTTTAAATTATCTTTCTGTAGTAGTATAGGTTTATGATATTTCAATATTTATAATATTGAAATAAATAACGGGTATTTCAACCTATGCGATGGGGTGGCAGAATGAAAAACAATTTAAAGCTCGGAATTTTAATTTTGATGGTGCTTGGGTTCGGTTGGGCGTTATTCTCGCTGGTTCTGCCTTTTTCCACTGAAATGTTGTTGATGGCAGGGCTATCCATCTTGTTCATGGCATTGATTCACGAACGGTTTGTGTTCCTATATGGCATAAGCATCATCTTGAGCTATGGAATTTTCTTGACCATATTTGCCTTTTTCTTCACGCAACGGCCAGAATTGGAAATCATGTATGTTTATAGCCACTTGTTGTTTACGGGCTTTATCCTGTCCTTTTGGTTGTTGTTGAATCAAATCAAACAGATTGGCTACGAGGCCAGCGAACTGCGCCGCCAAGTTCAGCTTCTCCAGAAGTATCACGGAGAAACAGATATCCTGACGGTCAACGAGTTTACTGAACAGGCGCAATGGGTGCTGAAGACAACTGAACGACGCCAGGAAGAAGCCTGGTTCGTCGAAATCACAATCGATACGAAAAATAAGCGCACTCAACAGAATATTAAAGAATCATTGGAGCGGGCGACTTTGTCGACGATCCGCCAGAAGTTCGATTTGGCGACTTCGACTGGGCAATCGATTTACTTGCTGTTGAAGGATATTGACGAAGAAGGGGTCCGTCTTATGCTCGAGCGCTACCGGGATAAAGTGAAGCAGGAATTGAACTTGCTGGATTCACCATATAAAGTCAGAAAGGAGCAGGTGTCCAATTTGAATGAATTA
The DNA here is from genome assembly GCF_019042655.1 of Planococcus sp. CP5-4_YE. Lineage (GTDB taxonomy): Bacteria > Bacillota > Bacilli > Bacillales_A > Planococcaceae > Planococcus. The sequence continues at coordinate 147,242 of NZ_JAHPZO010000006.1, read as the reverse complement.
TCACGTGCTTTAGGTAAAGCCATATGAATATACTCATCACCGCCACAGTTGTTTTGTTTTGGATTTTGCTGCTGTTTTATTCCGCGGTGACAATCGGCGGTGTCTGGTACCGGCTGCAGTTCCGTAATCCACCGAAGATTGAACGTTATCCGAGCGTGGCCGTGTTGATCCCTGCACATAATGAAGAAATCGTCATTGAAAATACATTGCGCGCCATGGCACGGTTGAAATATGAAGGCAAGCTTGATGTCTATCTATTGGATGACAGCTCCAAAGATGGGACTGCCGCAATCGTCCAGGAATTTGCGGAGGTATTCTCACGCATTCACTATATCCCTGTACCACCTGGGCATCCAAAGGGAAAATCGAGGGTCTTGAACTATGGCTTGAGCATAACGAATTCAGATTATTTTGTTGTTTATGATGCCGATAACGAACCCGAACCGGATGCGTTGGAGAAATTGGTCCAGGCAGCAGAAACGGTACCGAACGCTGCCGGAGCTGTCGGCTATGTCAAAACGAAAAACGTCGATACGAATGTATTGACCCGTATGATCGCGCTCGAATTTCAAGTATTCCAGTTGCTTATGCAATGCGGTCGCTGGGCACTTTTCAGACTGGGCTCTCTCGCAGGAACGAACATGCTTCTGCGCCGTTCAGTGATCGAGAAGTTGGGAGGCTATGACGTCTATGCCTTGGCGGAAGATGCTGAACTGACGGTCCGCTTGACGGCTGCCGGCTATGTGCTCCCGGTCATTCCAACCTCACGCACATGGGAGCAGGAGCCCGAAACGCTTAAAGCTTTCATCAAGCAACGGACACGTTGGCTGACCGGCAATTTGTATTTGCTGGAGAAATCAATGAAGGATTGGTCACATTGGAAAGGCAGAACGTTTGTGCTCAGTTTGCAGCATCTCTTTACGTATCTGATTTTTGTACTTATGCTGCTGATTTCGGACATCTTCTTTATCTTGAGCATTTCAGGGGTTGATATCCCGAACATTGGTGCACCGCTCATGATGCTTTGGTTTATGACCTATATCGTCTATACCGCACAGCTTTTGAGTGCGCTTGTCATCGACCGGAATGTCTCACTGACCAATGTGCTATATGTGCTGATCATGTATTTCACGTACGCCCAATTGTTCATCTTATTGCTGATTCGCAGTGTTGCGACTTATACATGGAGCAAATTGCGTAAAAAAACGATCGCCTGGGACAAAACCCAGCGCTTCAAAGGGAGAGTGGATTCATGAGGAAATGGCTCTTGCCGATGGTAGCGGTGGCAATACTCGCTGCCTGCAGCGAGGAAGCAAGCGATCCATCGCCTCAACCTGATGAACAACAGACGCCTGAGGAACAAGAACAGCCAGTGGAGCGAAAAGCGGTGCCGGAAGATTTTGCTGAATCATATTTTGATGAAAATGGATTTATACATGCGTATCCATCGGCGCCCGATTCGCAATATTTGTCCGAGAGCATCGGTTTGTATATGGAATATTTGGTCATGATGGAAGATGAAGAGAAATTCGCAGAGCAATACGAAAATCTCTTGGATGAATTTGTAGTGGAAGAAGGAGAAAATTTCTTCATCAATTGGTTGATTTTTGAGGATGCAACGGTCAATGCGTTGATTGATGATATCCGGATTGCGGCTGCGCTCAGGCAGGCGGACCAATTATTTGGCCAGCCAGAGTATTCGGAAACCGCGGATCAGATTATCGAGACCATTTCCCGAGTCCAGACAAATAATGAATACACCGTTGATTATTATGACTGGGAAGTGAACTACCCTGCGCAGCGGGTGACCCTCAGCTATTTGATCGCTAATGTCCCTGAAGACATGAAAGCCGACCAATTGCTTGAAAATGTCAATGCGGACGAAGTGTTTTTCCCGGAGTATTTTGATGTGGCGGATGAAAGGTATGTTGAAAATGAAGTCGTCCATATGATTGACCAATTGCTTATTGCGATCAATCGGGAACGCATCGGCTTGTCTTCAAATGTTTTCGAAGAATGGTTGAAAACCGAGTGGGAAGAAGAAGGCCGTTTGTATGGCAGGTACGACCGAGAGACGCAAAATCCAACAGTTACGTACGAATCTCTAGCGATGTATTTCTACATGAATGAATACTTTCTGGCAATCGATGAACAAGAGCGGGCAGATGAAGTGAAAGCCCGTGCAACGGAAATGGTCGATGCAAATTCCGACGGAGAAACACACTTTTTTGACTTTATTCATTATCATCTTATGATTGAAGATGAGGCGAAGTAGGAAAGGGGCGCTGTTGATGAAGAAAATGATATCGTTCATATTGCTGCTCACCTTCTTGGCCGCAAGCCCAGTGCAAATGGCTGCAGCTGATGAATCGTCTCGCGAAGAACCGAAAGTGCTGATTTTGTATCATGCAGAAGAACAAACTCAAAAAGAAGAAGTGCCGATTTTGGATATGCTCGTCGGGCATTTCAGTTCGGATATCACCATACAATCCATTGAAGATGCTGCAGCTGAATACGTCAAAGGCGATTATACACATGTCATTTATTTTGGGCTCGGGAAACGGCAGTTGACGGAAGAGGAATTATTCGTTGTCGACCAATACGATGATGTCAAGAAAATGTTTATCGGGAACTATTTTGAGTATTTCAAGGAAGCTCCAGACCTTCGAATCAATGACTACCGGACGATTGACGGTGTAATCGGAGATGGCAAAGTGTTCGATTTGAAAGAAGAGAAAGATATGCTGCTCATTGACGGTATCGAGCAAATGGAGGTTTTATATGAAGGGCAAGCGTCTGATGGATCGTATCCGCTGGTCTTTAAAAACGACAATTTATATTACGTCGCTGCCAACTCAATCACGGGAAGGCTAAGTGACATTATCGGCGAATCGCTTTTTGACTTTTTTAACGAAGAGAAATCCCAGCCGAAAAAACTAATCAGGCTGGAAGACATTCATCCGAAGAGTGATCCGGTTCTCGTCAAACAAATAGGCGATTACTTAGCAGAACGGAATATTCCGTATGCCGTGACAGTTATCCCGGTTTACACGAATCCCGAAACTGGCCAACAAATCTATCTGTCCCAAGCGATTGAACTGGTGGAAGTCCTAAAGGAGATGCAGAACAATGGCGCCAGCATAATCCAGCATGGTTATCTTCACCAATATCGTGAAGATGAGACGGGTGAAGGCTTCGAATATTGGGATGTCGAGAATGATCGGCCGATTTACCAGTCAAAAGAAGACGAAGTGAAACTTCGCGAAGATTTCGCTTCCGATGAAGAATATCAAGATTTCATCCAAAATGTTGGCCTGCCTTACGAACAAACCCATATTTACGATTCTGTTGTCAATGGGGTCTATGAAATGACAGCGGAAGGATTGTATCCAATTGCTTTTGAAGCACCCCATTATTCCATGTCGCAAACCGGTTATAAAGAACTGGCCAAGTATTTCACAACTTATGTTGGGCAGATTCAAATTTCCGATCGCACTTATGACGGAACTTTCTCTCCCCTCTATGTTTCAACGCCAGCAGGTCTTCGTGGGATGAAGGTGATTCCAGAAACACTAGGGTATGTTAATCCTAAAAAAAGTAGATCTATTGATCGAATGATTCATAAAGCGGATTATGTTTCTCAGTTCAGCGATAGCTACCTGGCTTTTTTCTACCATCCGTATCTAGGAATCGATAAATTCGATGAATTGATGACCAAGTTGGAAAAGTACGATCAATACGAATGGGTCGATTTAAAAGAGATGGACCATAAAACCGAAGTAGATGGCATGGTGGTAGAAACTGGAGAGGACGATATTAACGTTTCGCGCCCGATGAGCGTGCTTGTTGAACAAACGACAAGAGATCTCTGGTGGGTTTCTTTACCGCTTGTTATCTTTGTCATTATCGCTATAACAGCTGTTGCGCGGAAATTCCGCAGACGCAAAACGGACAGCGAGTTCTGGGAGAAGCAATGAGTTAGTCTAGATAAAAAAATGGGGCAGAGAATTTCTCTGCCCCATAGTTTTTTTGTGCTAGCTAGTGTAAGATAATTTTGGTAATGAAACTCAATATCTTTTTGAGTTTTTACCAATTATTTTACGAGGAAGATAATAAAATGAATGAATTTAAATTTTTACCATTTTTTATATGTACAGCATTATTTTCTGTCATCGCTTTGCTTTATTTTCGTGGGCCTTTCTATGAATATGCAGTAGCGGCTGCTTTCGTTTCCGTTCCGTTCATCTTATTATTACCGAGAAAATGGCTGTCAGCCTTGCTATTTCTAATCTTGATTGCAGCGATTGGGACGGCATTTCAAGCTCCTGCTGCTTCTCTTGGTTCGGTTGGAAATTATTTCCTTTTATCGGTCTTTCAATGTTCGCTATGGGCCGTTTCTGAGCAAGTTAAATTGCTGGAAGAAGAGACAGTGCGCTTGGAAGAACAACGACTGTCTCTATTGCAAAAAGATGGCGAACTGCGGGCGTTGGAGTTGCAAGAATTCGTCGAGCAGGCTTTGTGGATGCTGAAAACAGGAAAGCGCAGAGAACGCGCGTGGTTGATGGAAGTGACGCCTTTTGTCAATTGCCCCATTAAGACATCGGAATTGGAGAAGGCGGCACTGCAGTCGATTGTTCGGGAACGTGATCTTGTAACGAGCCGAAAAGGCGCGGTTTATGTATTGGTCAAGGAAACAGAAGAGGATTCGATTCAGCCTTTATTAAAGCGAATTGAGCAAGTAATGGGGGCAAAGAGTGAACCTGCATCATACGAAGTCAAAAAAACAGCGATTACTACAGTCGGTGAAATGGGGAGTTTGCTCAGTTGAAGCGATTAAAAAGAAGTATATTATTCATGTTTGTGTTTTTGGGAAGCTTGGCGACAGGAGGATGTGAGATGGCCAACGGGCAAGGAGTGACAGTTCAAGAAACGGTTGACTCTCATTATGTGAATAGTGAAGGGATCATCCATGCCTACCCGGACAATCGGGAATCTGAATATTTATCGGAAAGCCTCGGTTTGTATTTGGAGTATTTGCTTCAAGTGGAAGATGAAAAAAACTTTGCGAAGCAGGCGGCGATATTGAAAGACCGTTTCTTAATCGAAATAGATGGTCAGGTATTTATCCCTTGGCGTCTATATGAGGAAGCAAATGTAAATGCATTGATCGATGATGTGCGCATCGCATCGGCTTTAAAAGGTGCGGCAGAACAGTTTGCGGAACCAGGCTATATAGAACTTTCCCAGCAAATTTTATCTGCAATTGAAGACCGCCAGTATCAGGGCGGTATAGCCGTGGATTATTATGATTGGTCTTATCAGCTTGCTGGAAATCGGCTTACACTCAGCTACCTCATTGACGAAATGACAGTGCTTCCCGAGTCGTTCGTTATGTTGGGCATGGAGGAAAACAAAATTTTTTTCCCTGAGTATTACGACTTTGATGAAAAACGATATGTGAAAAATGACGAAGTCCATATGATCGACCAGTTATTGATTGCGGTCAACCGTTTTGATCAAGGCCACCAATCCTCCGAATTCGAGAACTGGCTCGTTGAAGAATGGATTAATCAAGGCCAAGTGGCCGGGCGATACGATCGAGAAACAGGAAACCCCACGGTCGATTACGAGTCATTGGCGGTCTATTACTACTTATGGCAGTATTTCGAGCGAATCGATCAAAAAGAATTTGCGAAACAGGTAGTTCAGCGTGCGGAGTCATTGGCAGGAGAAGAATTGCCAGGCGATCTGCATTTCTTTGACTTTATCCATTATCAAATGATGATGGATAAACAATAATCGAGCTGTTTCGATGAAAGGGTGAAAAAGGGAGTTCCTTTTTTCACCCTTTTACAATGCTGTGGGCCAGGGCGTTTTTAGTGCATGCAGTTAGTTTAGTTCATAGAAGGGTATGGAATCGGTAAATACAAGATTTCAGGAGGTGAGGGAATGGAGATGGTGATAGCGGCTTTTATCGGCCTGGCGTTGAGCGCGACGGTCGGCTTCCGTATTTTCACCCCATTGTTGATAACAGGGATTTTTGAACGGGTCGATTGGATCACTTTGTCGGAAGGATTCAGTTGGGTCGGCAGCACACCCGCGCTTATTGCGTTTGGAGCAGCCACGATATTCGAAATTCTGGTCAATTATATTCCGGCAGTCGGTTCATTTATGAAATTGATTTCCACGCCGGTCGCGGCACTTGCGGGAATATTGTTGACGGCATCATTTATCGGGGATATGAACCCGTTTCTGGAATGGACCATCGCGATTATCGGGGGCGGCGGTGTAGCTACAGCTTCTCATGCTACTTTGACAGCGGTGAAAGGGGTCAGCGATACAGCGTTGATGGGTCCGGCTGTCTCGGTTGCAGAAGATGCCACCGCCACCATTGCGCCGATTTTGATTTTCTTTGTGCCGATGCTCGCCATTGTTTTTTTAATAGGAATGGCGATTGTTATTTTTCGTTTGTATAAACGATTTCTGTATAGGAAAACCCCGGTTTGATTCACTAGATAAAGAAATACAAAAAGCCATCCGAGGATGGCTTTTTCTCAGAGTGTTGAATAAGTATAGAATCCACTAAAAACCACGAGAAGTAGATGCTTTTTTACAACCTAAAAACTAGTGGACTGTATAAGTATTTGGAGAAGCGTTCGCTCGACTCCTGTGGGACTAGCGGGTTTGAGAGACCCCGCAGGTCGCGATAGCGGCTGAGGAGGCTCGATTCCCGCCCCACGGAAAGCGAGCGATAAGCTTTGGAAAATACGACTTCTTACCTTTCTCGACAGCCTGACAAAAAGCCATCCGAGGATGGCTTTTTCTTTATGTCCACTGTCAACGAGGGATAATCAGCACTTGGCCGACTCGAATGGAATTAACGTTGGTGATGCTATTCGCTTTGGCAATCGCAGTGACAGTTGTATTGTATTTTTTTGCAATGCTGTAAAGTGTATCTCCCGCTTTCACCGTATACTTGACAGTGGTCACTGGTGGTGGTGCTTGTTTGACTGGGATGATCAAGACTTGTCCAATGCTGATGAGATTGGTGTTGGTGATTTTATTAGTTGATGCAATGGCTGCCACGGTCGTATTGTATTTGCTGGCGATGCTATAAAGTGTATCTCCGGCTTTTACTGTGTACTTGACCGTAGTTGCTGGTGGCGGTGTCGGGGTGGTTGTGCCTGGAATCACTAAGACTTGGCCGACACGTATTAAGTTGTAATTGGTGATGTTATTGGCTTTCGCAAGCGCGGCAACAGTGACGTTATATTTTTTGGCGATGCCATAAAGTGTGTCGCCCGCTTTAACGGTATAAGTCGCTCCTCCCCCGGTTGATGGCAATTTCAATAGCTCGGAAATGGTGACAAATTTATAGCCTTTTGCTTTCAATTTGCTGATCATGCCAGGCAATGCACCAGGTGTTCCGGAAGCTCCGGCGCCAGTGTGCATCAAAACGATGGATCCCGGTACGATATTGTTGACGACTTTATTGGTGATTTCTGTTGAAGATAGGCCTCTCCAGTCGATGGTGTCGATATTCCATTGGATAGTATGCGTGTAACCCGCATCCCCGACTCCTTTCAATACAGTTGCATTGGATGCGCCGAATGGGGCTCGGAAAATAGGTTTCGTCGATTTGCCTGTGACGTTTTTATAAGCTGTTTCCGTCCGGGCAAGCTCACTTTGCATGGCAGCAATGCTGATTTTTGTGAAATCCGGATGCGAATAGGAATGGTTGCCGACTTGATGTCCTGCATTGGCGATATTGCGAATCCAGCTTGGGTGATGGTTGATGCCGGAACCAGTTAGAAAGAAGGTAGCTTTAATATTATTGGTTTTCAGGGTGCCAAGTATTTTATTGATATTCGTTCCATCGGATCCATCATCAAAAGTTAAGGCGACTACTTTGCTCGTCGTATTGCCTTTTGTGATATAAGTTGAGGCTGCGGCATCGGCCTGGCCTGTGAACGATAGCAGTGAAAAGAGCAATAATACCGTGATTGCTAGCAATTTGCTCCATCTAAATAACATTCTGCTCACCTCTTATTTGATTTAGCCGACTGACGGCTTATGTATCTGGAAAAGATTTGTATGTCTCAGGGCTCATGAAGATTTTAAAAGCTTTAAATGATTCATTTTCATAGTCTTATTATATCACATTATCATACAAAAACTATCTTAATTACTGAAAATTCTGTTAATATTGAATAGGATATAATAAATCTTTCCTAAGTAATGAAAGCTTCCAGGCAAACTGAAAAATAACAGCTGAGTTAGTGGAATGCCGCTTGGACTGAAAAAGTCTCACTGCGGGTATGGAGAAGCAAATGATGGAACGGAAGGAGCTTGTACATGCGTTATATAAATGAACCGAACATTGAGACGCGCGGAGAACAGCCATATGTCGGCATTCAAGACAGGGTTTCAAGCCATATTGGAAAAACGACTGAGCTAGCGGCTGAAGTGTTGATGTGGTTGAGTGCGCATAATGAATCGCCTGCGGGGCTGCCGTTTATCCGCTTCTGGTGCCTGGATGACAATGACCAGCGGCTGATCGAAGTTGGCATTCCCACAAAAAAGCTGCTGGCTGAAGATCAACGCATTCTATCCGGGTATTTGCCGGGCGGGGATTTCGCCCACGCTATTCACCATGGACCCGCGAAAGAACTTTGGGCGTCTACAGATGAACTGGCGGGCTGGCTGGAAAGGGAAGGGCTTTCGGCGGCACTGCGTTACGAAGCTGAAACAAAGATATGGGATGGACATATGGCATTTTTTGTTACCGACCCGCTAGAAAAAGAAAGGCAGGATGACTGGGCGATTGAGTTGTTTATTTTGCTGCTTGCTGATCATGCCGCATAAAAAAGAAGCCATGCTATTTGCCGGAATATGCCGGCAGGAGGCATGGCTTCTTTATGAGGCAGGTGATGGGGCCATTATCGGTAAAAAATCATTTCGTGCAGTCGTTTCCGCTGCTTAGATAAATTATGGATTGAGTCATCGACTTCTTTGGCGATTCCGAAGTGTTCGTAAATAATGCGTGTCTTGGTGGGAGAAATCGGCTCAAGTGAGTAATGGTGATTGAAGATCCATACGCACCCCAACTGGGAAGGTGGCTGAGTTGGGTAGGCGGCAAGGCCGCAATTTGAGAATAAAATGATGTTTTGTTCGTGTGCTTTAAGGTTGTGGCGTGTAGCTTTCATGCGACCACCGTTAGGAAAAGCGAACAGCATGGAAGCTTTATCGATTAAAGTTAACGGCGGGTCGGGTGAAAAGAAGACGCCATATGTAGTCGTGATGCGCGAACGCCTTCCTGCCTCGAACCATGATTCGAGGAATAAGACATCCCGATCAATCCGCAAATCGCGGCAATCATCCATTCCGTCCCTCTCCTTTTTGCATTTTATGAAAATCGTATCATTTCTTATTTAATGAATCAATAATAATGTACAGATAATTGTAATAATTATGGTAATTAACAAAATCATAAGTATCTTAAAATGGTTTTATTATCCAAATTAAAAAGCATTATTGTTTATATTCTAATCTGGACTAAAAAAGGAAGCTTTCATAAGCTGTATTCACCCGGGAATAAACAGGATGTCCAGAAGGAAAAGAAGATGGAAGCTTTTACGGAAGTGGCTGAACAGTACGCACCGATGATCTCCGCGCTTATCCGCAAATTGAATATTTATACCGATTATGACGCATTCCGCCAGCTTGGGTTTATCGCGCTGTGGCAAGCGTGGGAAAAACACGATCCGGAAATCGGCCATTTTGCGCCGTTTGCCTATCGCAGCATCAAAGGTGCCATGAAAGATGAATTGACAAGGCGTCAAAGAGGAGGCAAGAAGGTCAAGAATTCCGATTTATTCCTTGAAGAAGAAGAAGCGGTGGAGTGGGTGGCTGAAAAGTTGCCGGATTGGCTGGATGCGGCCTGCTTAAGCACGAAAGAACGGCGGCTGCTCCAGGAGATGTATATAGATGGCTACAGCCTGATAGAATTGCAAAAGCATTATGGCGTCACATTATCCGGCATGAAGAAGCGGAGGGAGCGGACCTTGACGAAAATACGGGCGGCAATTCACCATCCGTATAAAAATCATTAAAAATAGTTGGAAGAAGAGGAGGAGTTATCGGTATAATAGTAATCTGAAACGGCAAAGGAGGCGCGCCTATGGAAGCGATGATGACGGGTATGATCAATAACATTTTCTTCATCATTTTTCCGATCATCCTTTACCAGATGTTCGCGACAGCTGGGCAGCGAAACTTCTTCGTCAGCCATCGGATTACCATGACAATCATGTTTTCCATCTCCATCGTTCTGTGTATGGTGTTTCCGTACCAATTTCTCACAGAAGATTATATATTCGATCTCCGGCAAGTGCCGATGATTGTCGGCGCATTGTACGGAGGCCCTGTGGTCAGTGCGGTGCTGTTCATTGTATCAGCTTTAGGCCGCATGGCCATTGGCGGCGACGGCATGTACATCGCCATATTGAACCAGTTGCTAGTGGCAGCAGGCGTGCCTTTTCTTGGGCCGCTTTACCGGAAAGTCAATCGCTGGTGGAAAGCCGTGCTCGTTTTCTCTATTTCGATTGTGTCGCTGTTATTCAATATGTTTGCAGGATATTTTTTCTTCGGAGATCCGATCCACAACTTGATTGGAATTTGGCTCATGCTCATGCTCAATCAAGGCGGTATCATCATATTGACTGCTCTGCTCATCGAACATTTGCAAAAACAGGAGTATTTATATAATTCGCTTATGCGCCATGAAAAGATGGAGACGGTTAGCCATTTCGCTGCGGCCGTCTCCCATGAATTGCGCAATCCGTTACAAAGCGTAAAGGGGTTTGTCCAGTTGCTTCAGGAATATGAATACCCGCGAGAGAAACAATTGGAGTTTCAACAGACGATTATAGAAGAAATCAAAGTAGCCGAAGACTTGATTGACGACTACTTGATCTATGCAAAACCGGTTTATGGCGAAATGAAGCACATCGAAGTGGGATCTGAATTATCCCATGTCATCAAAATCATGACACCTTATGCCAATGCCAGGAATGTTGAAATTTTTGTACAGGGTGCTGATGCAGCCAGCCCGATTTTGGGCGATTCCCAAAAGCTTCATCAGGCTCTGGTAAACATTATTCGAAACGGCATGGAAGCGATGCCAGAAGGCGGAAAGTTGCAGGTCGAGCTTGAAACTTCTGGTCATACGGTTTGTGTGCATATCCAGGACGAAGGGGTGGGCATGACAAAAGATCAGGTCAAGCGACTTGGGGAACCCTATTTCTCCAATAAGTCGAAAGGAACTGGGCTTGGGCTCATGGTAACTTACAGCATACTCAACCAAATGGGCGGGGAAATTACCGTCGAATCGGAAGTTGGAAAAGGCACTAAATTCACATTGGAATTCCCGAAACTGCCGAATAAATAAAAAACCGCCTGGATGGCCGATTGACGGCTACCCAAGCGGTTTTTCTATTGGTTTTGGAGTTTATGGAGGAATGGCAAGACTGCTTGTTCTTTTAGCTTTGCCTCAAACATGATGTCGACTTCGTAGCCTTTCACGAGCTTCAGCAATTCAGTGAAATCCTCTTCTGAAATCAGGTCGTGATGGCGCAGGTCGGTAAATCCTTCACGCCCAGTACTGATGTGAACTTTTGGGCGGCCATATCCTTCCCAAGTAGCCAGAATTTCCGAGAAATCAACCGGCTCCCCGTCATTATTGCAATTGTGATGGTGGATGTCGAAACAAATCGGCACATGGCATATGGCGTGCACATCGAGCACATCGCGCAGTGTAAATGTTTTGTCGTCGTTTTCAAGCCGTAGCCGCTGCCGAATACTATCAGATAACCTCAAATAGTTTTCTGCGAAACGCTGTTTGGCGGTTTCTTTATCACCATATGCGCCGCCTGTGTGAAGGATGATATCTGTTCCCCCAAGCAATTGAATCAATTTGTCGTGATATTCAAGATCCTCGATCGATTTCCGGACTACTTCGGGTTTAGGTGAATTCAATACCGTATATTGCCCGGGATGAACAGACACACGGATTCCATGCTTGTTTACCAACCGACGGATCTCTCCAGCTATAGCCAGAAAATCTTCATCTTCCCACCATCGCCAATCATTGATTGGATGTGTTGACAACGGGATAATGGAACTGGAGGCACGGTAAAAAAGAATGCCTTGCTCCAAATTCCAGCGAATGACTTCTAAAGTAGTTTCCATATTTTGTATTGTCAATTCTTTAATCTTTTCGACGCCTTCTTTTTCAGCTGTGGCTAGACGCAATGTGCGAAAAACCGTTTTCAGCTCGGTGTTCATGCATGCATATCCTAATCTCATCATTTTCAGCTCCTCCCGCACAATATACCCGATTTACGTAGAAAACACACGGAACTTGGGTATACTATTGGTAAAGACGAGTGGAGGAGGAATTTCAATGACAGCAGAAATCACCAAAAATCCTACCGGCTACAACGCTACATTCAACAGATATTTCGATCATTCCCCTGAGCGAGTATGGGCGATGCTGACAGAGAATCACAAAATCCATCGCTGGTTTTCAGGTCTTCAAGTAGAGAAAGAAGGCGAAGCTGGCCATTTGACGCTGGACATGGGTCATGGGAAAAAGAAAGAGTTGCCCATCACTGACTATAAAAAAGGCGCGGTTCTAGCTTTTGAATGGGGAGACGACCATGTGCGTTTTGAACTCGGCGCAGATGGCCAGGGGACGAGAGTGAAAATGATCGAGACCTTGCCGGAGATTACGGGCGAAACCCCAAAAGACGTAGCGGGTTGGCACGTGGCTATGGATATTATGGAAGCGATTTTGGATGGCCGCGGAATTGAGCGAACTTCTGAATGGGAAAGATGGTATCCAGAATACAAGCGCTTGTTCGAAAGCATGGGCGTCGATTTTGCATAGAAAGCCGAATGAACCCCAAGCGTGCTGACCGCTTGGGGTTCATTCGGCTTTTTTAGTGGAGGGCCGGTTCCTTGTAGATGACTTAGGTGATGGAATCGACTCTTGGAAAACAGGATGAAAGTGCCGAGATGGATTATTCAGCTAGCTGTTGTTTCAGGAAATTTGGAATTCGTATTTGCGGTCTTCCCGAAACTCGCCATTTTCGTAGCTTCGCTCAGCGAAAGTGACTAGCCCGTCGTGATCGATGAGCAATACCGTGGCTGAGCGTGTGCCATAATCGGGCATTTTGATGAACATTGGCGACAAAGCACGCTCCAAATCCAGGCCAACGCCGGTTTGGGGGAGCAGGTGGTCGGGCGCTTGTTCGGCATCCGCTAGAATTTCAAACAGGCGGTCGAGTTCCAAGTGTTCATTCACCGATACATAGGCCTCGAGTTTTTGTTTTCCACGCTCTACTTTTGGCCAAGGCGTGTTCAGGAAGTGATTGCTTAACCCATGTGTGCCAGGAGAGATTTTTACCGGATCACCGTGAACATTGTTGTAATAATACAGTCCTTCGGCATCACCTGCGATTAAGTTGAATCCAGCATATTCATGGTCATCGATCGCTCGCAAATAGTCTTCCGGAGAGATATGGCCGTCCAAAAATTGTGTGACCAGTTCGCCGCGTGATTTGGCGCTGGCTCCCATGTGTTCGGGATCCCGGTAATTGGTGAGTGCAGCGAAGCGCCCCGATTTATGGACGCCGAGCCAAGTGCCCATCTGGCTCAAATCTCGGCCAGCGAGAATACCTGGCGAATCATCCCAGAAATGAGCAGGCGCAGCGGGGCGTCCGTAAAATTCATCGCGGTTTGCGGCGACGATTAATTTGTAGCGAGGATGCTGCTGGAATTGCAAATTGATTAAGCACATAATAGTCCCTCCTAATTACAGTCCGACCAAGAAATGAACAAAAAACAGTTCAGGTGCATGAAGCTGATTTCATTATAGCGGATATAGATGAACTTGGCTTTTGGAGTGCTTGCAAGCTGAGCTTATGGAATCAAGTGGTTTGATTGTGGCGAGTATGTCGAAAGCGTTGATAGGTAAGCCGTAAAGTTTCTGATGGATTTCATTATTCCTTAGATGCCTGACAAACTGCCGTTATCTTCAGGAATAAGTCACAGTAAAGAAAACAGGGGCGAGTGAATACTCTAATTTTTTTAGATACTTTTGGACTAGTTGAAAAAAACATGCTATTTGTTATAGTGCTAAATATATATTTGAATATTCGGAAATTAAAATGGTTTTCTTTTTCTGTGATAAATGATATAATCCTGTTAAATCAATAAACCTATTTAATATACATAAAATGTATTTATAATAATTTAAATAAATCTTTAGGCTTAGGTATAATGATTATTTCTTGTCTTTGAACTTTTTATCTAATGAGAACTGGTCAAAAAATACGGATTTCTGATAATTTGGAAAAAAGAGGTGCGATGCCATGAGTAAGTTCAACAGGAACATAAGCTCAGCTCTATTCTTTTTCCTCATATGCTGTCTACCATTCTTTGGAGATAACACGAACATATCAGCAGATTCCGGACACCAGCTGTTGCTGGATGATGGAAAAGAAAAAATCGCAGTCGGTAGCTGGCTTTCTGTTTTTGAAGATGAATCAGGTAATTTGCAAATTGCTGATATTCAACAACCACCATATGTTTGGAAGTTCATGCAGGCTGGCAATGCGCCGTTGAACATCGGATTCAGCTCATCGGTTCATTGGTTGATGCTTGAAGTAAAAAACAAGGCACCCGCCGACAAGGAATGGCTTCTCGAACTGGGATCTTCGAGTGTCGATCAAGTGAGTCTTTATACAGCTGATGGCGAGGGAGGATTCACGGTTCAGCAAGCAGGCCAGGAAGTTGAGGCGGAAATCATCCACAGGACGGCAGTTTTCTCGATAGCGCCGCCTCCAGGTGAATCGACTATTTACTGGATGCGCGTTGAATCTTCAGCCCCAATCCAATTGCCGGTAACCGTTTGGGAGCGAGAGGCATTTGAGAGCCAGAATAGGCAGCAGGTCGCGTTTGTCGGTGTGCTTGGTGGGCTTGGGTTAATGTTTTTGTTCTATTATATTCACCGTTTTATTGTAATCCGGCAACGCGCCTACTTGTATTTTGTCATTTATGCCGTTACGGCATTCTTCCTGTTTTCTTCTGCAGCCGGCTTGGGATTGGATGTAATCTGGCCAGAGTTGGATCTGTGGAACGGGAATAGCGTGTTCTTTATAGTCGGGCTGTCAGCTCTGTCGGTGACGCTGCTGACAGAAGGCTTATTGAATACGAAACGCCATCTGCCTGAAACGGACCGCATGATCAAGTCGCTACTCATATTTAATGCGGTGGTTCTGACTACTTTATTTATTTCGCTCGAATGGGCGAGGCTCTTGCTCGTACTGGCACTCAGCTCGACATTGTCTGTTAGCTTGTTATTGGCGGCTTATGGCATGAAAAGGGGATTGGTACATGCCCGTTATTATTCGGTATCTTTAATTTTTTTTTCAATTGCGTCAGCTTTAAACGCCTTTTATGTCACGGGAATTTTACCAATTACGGTGGCAGCACAAGGGTTGATTTTCTTCTTGGGCATCTTTGCGGTCCTGTTCGCTGCATTAGCGCTTCGGGACAAAGAGAAAATCAGGGAGCAGGAAAGGCTCCAGCGCGAGCGAAATTCTATTGAACGGCAGCGTATTGAAATCGAACGGCTCCGGCAAGCTAATGAACGCAAGGACGAATTGCTTGCCATTACTTCCCATAGCTTGCGGACGCCGCTGTATGGAATGATAGGAATTGCAGAGTCTCTTCAAGAATCCGCCTACAGCAAGATGCCCCATTCCGTTATCCAGCAATTGGAGACGATTTCTGGAAGTGGCAAAAAGCTGGCTCGGATGATCAATGAGACATTGGACTTTTCAGGGCCGAAACATCATATGCTGTCTTTGCATCTGGAAAAAGTAAAACTGCCATCCATCGCGAATTCCGTTATCCGTTTATGCACCCCTTTGCTGAAATCGAGCGAAGTCAGCTTAAAGCACATAATCCCAGCTGATTTCCCGGAAGCGATTGCCGATCCGGAGCGGGTACGCCAAGTTCTTTACAATCTTGTGGGGAATGCGGTGGAGCATACGGAAAGCGGCGAAATCATCATTTCTGCAAAAATCATCAAGAAACAGGTCGCCATAACGGTCAAAGATACGGGAAGTGGGATGAAAGAACAGCAGCTGGAGGGCTTATTTGACCCGATTGGCACTTCAACAGCGCCACATCTAGGTATCGGGATGGGCCTGAAAATCACCAAAACGCTGGTGGAAATGCAGGGTGGCTGGTTAAAGGCGGAATCGGCCATTGGCAAAGGGTCTACTTTTACCTTTACGCTGCCACTTACAGAAGAGGAACGGGAACTGGAATCCGTGTCTCCGACAGAAATCAAGGAACTGACGGCTTCGCAGTTGGCAGACTCGCTGATCAAAGAAAAGAACGTCAAAAAAGGCTTGCGCATTCTTGTTGTCGAAGCGGAAGAAGTTAACCGGCTGATGCTGATCCATCAGCTCAAAGGAGAAGGCTATAAAGCAGAAGGGGTTAGCTGCGGCGAAGAAGCACTCGTGCATTTGGAGAATCGGCCAGCGGATTTGGTCATTCTCGACGAAGAGCTTCCGGATATGGCAGGGGACGAATTGTGCCGCCGTATCCGGCTCAATGCGACCTTGACCGAATTGCCGATTTTGATGCTATCCGATAAAGAAGGAGTCAGGGAAAAGACTAATGCGTTCAGTGCAGGGGCCAACGATTATTTAGTGAAACCATGCGATGTCGAAGAATTCCTCATGAGGGTGGAAACGCTCGCAACGCTTCGCAGCATGACACAGGAAATCACCAATTTGAATTTCTTCCTTGAACGCAATGTCAAAGAGCGGACGATGGCTTTGGAAATCACCAATATGAACTTATTGACGGTGAATGACGAAATTCAGGAAGTCGAAAAATCACGCAATGAGATGCTCTCGGCTATTTCACATGAACTAGGTACGCCGATTACCCTGATTCACAGCTATATACAGGCAGTGAAGGAAAGCTTGATTGAAGAGAATAATCCCCGCTACTTGGATATGATCCACAAAAAACTGCTATTACTGGAGCGCTTGACGGAAGATCTGGTGGAGCTGTCGAAATACAAATCCGGTAATATGACACTGCGTTTCGGAGAACTGAAGCTTGATGAATGGCTGGAGCGGATTGCGGCGTCCATGGAGGCGGACCTTGTACAAAGCGGCAGACGTTTCCGTTTTGAAGGTCCGAGCGGAAAAGAAAGTCCTGCAAATTGGCGGCTTTTGGTCGATGTGGACCGCGTCGATCAAGTTTTCTCAAATTTATTATGGAACGCGGTCAAGCATACGTCGCCAGAAGAAGGGCGCATTACCTTGTCTGCATACATCCGGGAAAGCGCAAATGTACTGGATGAAACGGAAGCGGATGGTGAGTTGATCATCCGTGTAGAAGATAATGGATGCGGCATCCAAAAAGAAGCATTGCCGCATATATTCGACCGGTTCTTCAAAATCGATGAATCGATCCATTATAAAGGGAGCGGGCTCGGACTCGCGATTGCCAAGGAAATTATCCAATCGCATAAAGGCGAAATCTGGGCAGAAAGCGAAGAAGGCAAGGGCAGCACATTCATCATTGCCCTGCCCTTGAGATACTAACGACCCATGGGAGGGATTTTCATGAACAGTGCGACTGTTTTGATTGTCGAAGACGAAGATGGCATCCGTGAGTTGATGCGTTTGTTCCTGGTGAAGAAAGGCTATAAAATCATCGAGGCCGAAGATGGCTATGAAGCGATGGATGTGCTGTCGAAAGAAAATCCGGACCTGATCTTGCTGGATATCGAAATGCCTGGCATGAGCGGCTTGGAATTGTGCGAGAAAATCCGGATACGCACCAAGACGCCAATCCTTTTCGTCAGCTATCGAAAAGAACTCGCCTATAAAATCCAAGGGCTGGAAGTCGGCGGCGATGATTACATTACTAAGCCGTTCGATTTCACCGAGCTAGAAGCGCGAGTCCGGGCGATCCTGCGCCGCAACGGCTGGAAGAGTGGGGAGGAGGATAAACTGTCGATTTTGAAATTCGGCGACCTTCACATCCATGTCGATTCACGCGAACTGTATGTGAAAGGCAAACCGGTAAAACTCTACCATAAAGAATTTCAGTTATTGCTCTTGATGGCCAAGACACCGAACCGCGTCTGGACGGCCGAGCAATTATACGACCAAGTATGGGGCTATTATTCGGAAGGCGATGTCCAAACCGTCAAGGTCCACATCAGCAATCTGCGTAGGAAAGTGGAAAGTGATCCGGCCACCCCGCGCTATATTCAAACTGTCCGGGGGTTCGGTTATAAATTTATGAATTGAAAATGGAAAAACCGATCGTTTTTGCCAAGCAGGCAAAAGCGGTCGGTTTTTTCTATTTGCTGAAATTGCGCGGGTCTTTTTGCACGTGAACAGGACAAAAGCGCCACAAGGAATTAATTTATTAGATAAATGAAACTAGTGAAACTATTTAACTTTGTTTTAACCTGCTCTCTTTAGTATGGGTCGTAATAGATAGGAAGACAGATCTCAAGGAGGAAAAGCAGATGATTGAAAACAAAATCAAGATGACGAATGAACCGCCTGTCAGTTTTGATCAGCAGACCGTCTTCAAGCAAAGCCGGGAAGCACCTAGTACACAGCCTTCCATCACTGGGCTTGGCCTTTCGGAAAATGTCGCAGGATCGCTCGCGTATTTGCTTGGATTTTTCTCAGGATTCATCCTGCTTATGGTTGAGCGGGAAAATCGCTTCGTCCGTTACCATGCTTTCCAGTCTATATACGTCTCGATTCTTTTTTTTACATTGTTTACCGCAGCCGGCATGGTGCCGATGGCAGGATGGGTGGCCGAAGTTTTATTGATGCCAATTGGCTTGGTGTTGTGGATCATCCTCATGTTGAATGCGCATAACGGAAAGGCATTGCGCCTGTGGATTATCGGGCGCTTTGCAGAAAAACAGCTCCATTGAACAAGCAAAATCACCCCGTATATGGGGATATGAGGTGAAGACATGGAAAGTACATTCAATATGAAAGAGTTTTTCAAGAACCTGAAGAAACGCCTGCCGCTCATCATCGCGATGACGGTCGCTTTTGTCGCCATTGCGGGAGCTGTCAGTTATCTATGGATGAAACCAGTCTATCAGGCATCGACACAGATACTGGTTAATAAAGCACCGGCAAATGCCCAGGAATTCAGCATGCAAGACATCGATACGAATTTACAATTGATTAGCACCTATAACGTCATTATCAAGAGCCCGGCAATTTTAACGGAAGTCATCAATGAACTCGGGCTTAACGAAACAGTGCAATCGTTGAACGAACAGATTGAAGTCTCCAGCATCGAGGATTCCCAAGTCGTGACGCTCGAAGTTGAAGATGAATCGATGCAGCAGGCGGTGCTAATCGCCAATACAACCGCCAAAGTATTTGAACAAGAGATCCGCAATTTGATGCGTGTCGACAATGTTAGCATCCTCGCACCAGCCACGATGCCTGTGAGCCCGGAGCCGGTTAAGCCGGATCCATTGTTCAATATGGCAGTTGGCGCGATTATCGGCTTCATGCTCGGTACGGGTCTTGCGATCGTCCTCGATCAATTAAACACGACAGTGCGCACGGAAGAAGATATCGATGAATTGCTTGGACTGCAAGTGCTTGGCGTAGTGAGCCCGGTCGGCGACTTGGAGAAAACGGATAAACCTTCGAAACATACTGACAGAATGGAGTTGGATGAGAATGTTGAATCAGACAGCGTCAAAGCGGCCGCTCGCCCGAAAGTTGGTAGCACGTATTAAACCGAACTCGGTCATCAGTGAACAATACCGCACAATCCGCACAACCATCAATTTTTCTTTACCTGGCAATGAAATGAAGACTTTATTGTTCACTTCCGCTTCGAAAGAAGAAGGGAAATCGACAACTTCAGCCAATATGGCTGTCGTTTTTGCGGAATCCGGGAAAAAGGTGCTGCTTGTCGATGCCGATATGCGAAAACCGACGCTGCACCATACCTTCAATTTGAACAATCATATTGGCTTGTCGAATTTGTTGGTCGGAAAAGGGGAGCTTGAGCAAAGTGTACGCGACAGCGGCATTCGCGGCCTGGAACTGTTGACATCGGGACAGATTCCACACAACCCGGCAGAACTGCTGGATTCACCGATGCTGGACCGATTGGTAGTTGAGATGAAGGAGCGCTACGATTTGATCATTTTCGATTCACCGCCGATCCTGTCCGTGACAGATTCCAAGATCCTCGCGAATAAATGCGACGGGACGGTGCTCATCGTCAATACTGGGAAAACCGAAAAGCAAAGCGCGATTAAGGCGCGCGACAGTTTAGCGACTTCTAAAGCCTATATCGTTGGAGTCGTGATGAATAACTACAAACTCAGCAAGGACCATTATTACAGCCATGACTACAACTAATAAGCGGTACCTGCGCGAGGTGAAGGAGCTAATGATATGACGATTACAAGACGCTATACTTCATTGTTCATAATAGACTCGCTGATCATCCTCTCAGCAACGTATCTCTGTTATTTGTTTTTGCTGCCTTTCGACAACATTATGTCGAATCGGCTGCTGCTGCTCATGACGATTACTTTGTTCATCGCCCATCATTCCTTTGCCTGGCATTACGGGCTTTACCGGAAAGTATGGGCTTATGCCTCGATCCATGAATTGAAGTCAATCGTCAAGGCAGTCACTTTGACAATGTTCGTGGCGACGGTTATGCAATATATCCAGACTGGCGGGGTGTTTGTCCGGATCCTGGCGCTGACTTGGATGTTTCTCATTCTGTTTCTCGGGGCATCGCGCTTTTCATTCCGCCTTTACCATGAACGCGAGCCGCGTAAAAGTGAAGGCCAATTGAGCCGTACGATCGTTGTCGGCGCTGGGGAAGCCGGCCGCATGATCGTCCGGCAGATGAAGCAGAATCCGCAATGGGGGCGAAAACCGATTCTTTTCATCGATGATGACCGCACAAAATGGGGGTTGGAAATTTTTGGGTTAGGAGTGGCGGGACCCATTTCTGAAATTCCGCGTTTGGCCGCCCACAACGAGATTGACCAGATCGTCATCGCCATTCCATCGCTATCGAAAAGGGAAATGGCGGAAGTGACAAAACTATGTATTGAAACCGGTCTTAAGGTACAGACCATTCCACGAATTGAAGATTTGATGGTCGGGAAGGTCAAAGTCAGCGACATCCGGGATGTGAAAATTGAGGATCTTCTCGGCCGTGAAGAGGTCAGGCTCGATATGGCAGCCTTAACTGAAAAAATCGCAGGCAAGAGCATTATGGTCACCGGTGCCGGCGGATCGATCGGTTCGGAAATCTGCCGACAGATCAGTGTATTCAAACCTGCCAGAATCCTATTGCTTGGCCATGGCGAGAACTCGATTTACACGATTGATCGCGAGTTGCGGGCGAACGTGCAGAAAGAAATCGAAATTGTACCGATTATCGCCGATATCCAGGACCGCGAACGGATCTTCGAAATGGTCAGCAAATTCAAGCCGGATATCATTTATCATGCTGCAGCCCATAAACACGTGCCATTAATGGAAGCAAATCCGCTGGAAGCCGTGAAGAATAATATTTTCGGGACGAAAAATGTGGCGGAAGCAGCAGATCGCTACGGCGTCGGCAACTTCGTCATGATATCCACCGATAAGGCTGTCAACCCGCCGAATATCATGGGGGCTTCCAAACGGTTTGCGGAAATGATCGTTCAAAATTTAGCGGGTTCTTCCAATACGACATTTGCTGCAGTGCGTTTCGGCAACGTCCTTGGATCTAGGGGAAGTGTCGTGCCGCTATTCCGCGAACAAATCGCAAAAGGCGGCCCGGTCACCATCACCGACCCGAAAATGACCCGCTATTTCATGACGATTCCGGAAGCATCCCGATTAGTGATCCAAGCTGGCATGCTTGCCTCAGGCGGGGAAGTATTCGTGTTGGATATGGGAGAACCAGTGAAAATCGTGGATTTGGCACGCAATATGATCCGCTTGTCCGGCTTTGAGGAGGATGAAATCCAAATCAATTACACCGGCATGCGGCCTGGTGAAAAGCTCTACGAAGAACTGCTGGATCCTAGTGAAATCCAATCGGAAAAAGTATTTACGAAAATTCATATCGGAAAAGCCACTCCGATCAGCCAAGTAGAAATAAGCCGAATTCTAAAGAAGCTTCCTGAAATGGGAGAACAGGAAATCCGCGAGACCTTATTGAAGCTCGCGAACCGGCCGAAAGAAGAAAAAGCGAAAGAACCGGTATGGCAAGAAGAATGGAAAATCGAAGGAGGATTGGCCTGATTACAGGTGCTGCCTACAAGCGCGGGGGGGATGCCAAGTGAAGCTGCTATCAACAGAACTGTATGGGAATTCTCCTATTTATCTTCAAAATCTGCTGCTCAGTTTCCATGAATACGCCAACTCAAGAAAACGATACGGAATGGGCTATTACCGCTTTCTTCATCAACTTTCTGGCATGGACGAGAATGACCGGCAGTCAGAAGAACGTTATCAGGACTTGGAACTGCGCTCGCTGCTCCGTCACGCCGCCGAGCATAGTGCATTTTATCAGGATCTGTATGGAAGTGATTTGGCTGATATTCGAGTTGCCGGTGATTTGCGGCAACTTCCATTCATCGAAGAAGAACTTTTCAATGAACAGATTAACGAAATCCGCATGAAATTTACTGCGAAGAAAAAAGTAGTACACAAAACTTCAGGAGAAGGCCCATTGCCCCATTTATGGTTAACCAATTTGGATATGCAAAAACAAACGGCCGCAATTGACCATTTCAAGAAGCAACATGGTGCGATCAATCTGGAGATGAAACGTGCGACATTCTATCACGGTGATTTTGTTCCGCGCGGTCAAACACAAGGGGCGTTCTGGCGTGATATTTATTATCTCAATCAGCGGCTGTATTCAGCTCATCATTGCACGGAGCCGTATCTTTCGGCAGTGGTGCGCAACCTGAATGGTTTCCGTCCTGATTTTGTCGACGGTTTATCTGGGGCGATTCTCGCGCTTGCCCGTTTTATCAACGATTATCGCTTGTTGCTGGATTTTCAGCCCATTGCCATTTTTGTGGAAACGGAAATATTATCGGACAGCGAGCGATTGGAAATCGAGAGCGCGTTCGGCTGTTCTGTCCGCATGTGGACCATGAAAACCGAACGCTCTCCGTTTCTCTCGGAATGCGCAGCTGGGAATCTGCATTTCAATATGCGGACAGGGGTGATGGAGTTTACCGGGCAAGGCGAAGTACTCTTGACCCGCTTCCATACAAAAGGGACGCCGCTGATCCGGCTAAAGATTAAAGATCAATGGATGCCAGTAGATTGCCCTTGCCCATGCGGCAGCGTTCATCCGGTGGTCCGCAAGCCGCTTCAGCCAATCTCAGCTTTTTTACAATCAAGAAGCAGAGGCCGGGTGACCAGTTTGTATTTGTCGACCGTGCAGGAGAAATTTCAGCAAGCGGCGCCTTCGATGCAATTTATCCAAAATTCCGTAGATGTAATTGAGATTTGGCTCGGCGGAACCGATTTTGTCCCTAAAGAACTTGAGCAAGATATTGTCCAGGAAATGGCCGGCATATTCGGAGAAGATATGAGTTTTATGGTGAGAGGCCGCTCAAATAACCCCTCGGAAGAAATAGGGCCTGCCGGATTGATTATCAATAATCTGCAATTTCCAAGGACTTGCCAAAGCGATTACGGCATGGACTGAACGTGCTGATGAATAAGAGGAGGCTGTTGTACATGAACATTCGACAGGATACAGGAGCATCGGTTGTGCCGTTTCCGGTTCCGGTTAAAGAAACAAGCGATAGGATTTATCTTTCTGCCCCGCATATGACAGGGAATGAGCAGAAGTATATCAGCGAGGCGTTCGAGTCCAACTGGATTGCGCCAATGGGGGCGAATATCAACCAGTTCGAAGCGGAGATAGCTGCGTATGCCACGACACAGGCAGCCGCAGCTTTGTCTTCAGGGACTGCCGCGATTCATTTAGCGTTGCAGTTGCTGGGGATCGGAAAAGGAGACCGTGTATTCTGTTCCAGTTTGACGTTTGTGGCAAGTGCCAATCCGATTCTCTACGCTGGAGCGGAGCCCGTTTTTATTGATTCAGAGGAAGAAACGTGGAATATGTCTCCATGGGCGCTGCAAAAAGCATTTGCAGCCGCAGAACAAGAGGGCAAACTTCCAAAAGCGGTGATTATTGTACATATTTATGGACAAAGCGCCCGTATGGATGAACTTAAAGCCCTTTGTGATCATTACGGGGTACCAATCGTCGAAGACGCAGCCGAATCGCTCGGATCCACTTATAAAGGGAAAAAAACCGGCAGTCTCGGAACATACGGCATTTATTCATTCAACGGCAATAAGATCATCACGACGTCCGGAGGCGGCATGCTGGTGTCTAACAACCGAAAAGGCGTGGCGCAAGCGAGATTTCTCGCCTCGCAGGCGAAAGACGATGCTCCATTCTATGAACATAGCCGTGTCGGCTATAATTATCGGATGAGCAATGTACTGGCAGGAATTGGCCGTGCGCAACTCGAAGCGATTGAACTGCGCGTTTCGGCCCGCCGAGCTGTTTTCAAACGCTATATTTCAGCGCTCGGCAAATACGAAGCGGTAAAATTCCAGCCCGAACTTGAAGGCACACGTTCGAACCGCTGGCTGACAGTCCTGCTGCTTGACCCGGCCCGAACTGGCCGATCGCCTGATTACATCCGTGAGTGGCTGGAATCACAAAATATCGAATCACGCCGTGTCTGGAAGCCGCTTCATCTGCAGCCTTTATTTGCAGGCTGCAAGTTCTATTCACATAACCCGCATGGCAAGACGGCTGTCAGTGAAAAATTATTTGCAGAAGGCCTTTGCTTGCCTTCGGGATCAGACTTGCAACCAGAACAGCAACAACGCATCATCCAGTTGCTTGAAGAAATATTGGACTAAATGCCGTTCTTAGACGAAGCTGCATTTTGGTGGTACGATTAGTACGAAATCAAAAGACAGTTCGCAAGGAGCAGATGAGCGTGAATGAAAACACGAAAAAACAGCGAATGGTCAGGCTGCTTCCAGGCCTGGCCCTTTGTTTGGTGGTTATATGGGCAGGAATTTACGGAGCGGATTTGATCGGCGTTGCACTCGGTGCGACCGGTCTATTGCCGGAAGGCGGGAAAAGCCCGGTATCTGGGATTTTTATGGCTATCCTGATCGGCATCATTATCCGTAACACAACCGGCTTGCCGGAGATCTTCATTGGCGGAATCGGTTTTGCGGTCAAATATGCATTGCGTTTAGGTATCATCCTGCTGGGCTTGCGCTTGAGCTTAACGGAAGCCCTGACGCTTGGGGCTTGGGGCATGCCGCTTATTATAGCCTGTATCACAGTGGGAATCGGCGTTACCTTGTTTTTTACGAAGCTTTTTGACCAATCCAACCGGCTCGGGGCGTTGATCGCGAATGGAACAGGAATATGTGGCGTGACCGCTATTATGGCAACAGCGCCTGTCATCCGCGCAAAAGAAAACGAAATATCGTATGCGATCGCCAACATTACGGTTTTCGGGCTAATGGGCATGTTATTCTATCCATACCTCGCCCATTTCTTTTTTGCTGATGAGCCAATTAAAGCCGGGCTATTCCTTGGCACCGCCATACATGATACAGCGCAAGTGACGGGTGCAGCTTTAATGTACGAACAGATGTATGATTCAACACTTGCGCTTGATGTGGCGACCATTACGAAATTGACGCGCAATTTGTTCATTATTGCCGTTATTCCGCTCATCGCGTATTTTTTCTTCCGGAGTGAAGGTCAGGACGGAGCAACAATACCGAAATGGTATAAACTGTTTCCGTTCTTCATCCTTGGATTTCTTCTACTGTCGCTTCTCCGCACTATAGGGGATGCCACACTTGCTTCAGGCGGCCAGGCGTTCGGCATTTTTGGGGCGTCAGGCTGGGAAGAGTTCTACAACTTTTGGAGTTCGTTCGGATCGACATATATGCTCGGCCTCGCGATGGCGGGCGTCGGGTTATCGACCAACTTAAAAATATTCCGTGGGATGGGAATGAAGCCTTTTTATATCGGCTTGATTGCAGCCATCTCTGTTGGGACGGTCAGTTTATTGCTCATTTCGCTATTCGGCGATTTGGTGCAGCTGGCGTATTGAGTGGAAATCACCTGTGAGCCTTTATAAGGCGTCCAGGTGATTTTTTATGGTTTCAGAGATCCGGGGTGAACCTGTTTTCGCCAAGCTCCTCAAGGGTATGGAAAAGTAATAGCGTTTAAAGGAGGAGAAGAGATTGGATATAAAGGCTGAACGTGATCTTTTGAAAGATGATTATGGCAATTATTATGTCGTTTCGTATGCGACGAAAGATTCCTTGACTGTGGTGAACGCGGCTCTTTATCATGCTTTCAATCAAGAGCTGACGGATGAGTTCGTAGCTAAAGTGAAGCGTAAATATCCGAAAGGTGTGGCTGTTGGCGTTTATTTTGCGGATTTGGTGCATGAGCAGATCAAAAAACTTGAGGATTCGGAATCTCCTGGGCATATTTACGATCTAAACGAAGTACGGAAAGAATACGATATCCACTTGAAGCCGATTTACCATGATTCACTCCATCTTTGATCACGCAAATGTACACAGGAACTTCTAATTAAGTCCGTCAATTAATAACTGAATATTAAGTTATTGTTTAGTCTGTTAGATGGTACTTCAAAAAGGAGGAGAGTTGATGAAACATTGGCTTGGTTTCGGAGGAGTGGCACTGATGCTTACAGTGGCTGGCTGCGGAACACAGGAGACGGTAACAGAGGAATCTGAACAAGACATGATGCAGGAAGAGGCAACCGAAAATGAGGCGGCAAAAGCAGAAAAGGAGGAAACGCCAGCTAAAGGCACGAGCGGTGACAGCCATGACAGCAGCCAGGCAGCCGTCGATCCATATGATTATTTCCTTGAAGACGGGTCGATTGCTAGATTTGAAGGATTCGGAAATGAATTTGCCGAATTTACGCTGAAAACCGATTATATGGAAGCGAATCATGTCGTAACGTATGAAGACAATGGCGGAACCGTCGTTCTCAAAGTCTTCCGACTGCATGACGATCGTATCGAGCTCGTTAAACAGGAAGGTGAGTTTTACGATGACTTCACGGCAAGCTTCGAAGAATTGGAAGCCTTGGAAGTGATTTCGACTTACCTGGAATTCCCGATCGAAGAAGGCCAGGAAATCGGTGACGCGACTGTGGTGGAAACTGGCGCAAGCCTAGAGACGCCATATCAAAATTTTGATGATGTCTTTGTGCTCGAATCAATGACTGAAGATGGTTCGATCAACCGCAATTATTTCGTAGAGGGTTACGGAGAAGTAAAACGCGAATTCCGAGCAAATGCCGATGATCTCGAAGAATTGGCGATCACATCTACACTTGCCTCCATCGAGTTTGCCGAAACAAAGAAGTAGACAGATGATTTCATTGAAAAGCCCGCTGATTTAGCGGGCTTTTTCAGCTTGTCGAGAAAGTTAAGAAGTCGTATTTTCCGAAGCTTATCGCTCGCTTTCCGCGGGCGGGAATCGAGCCTCCTCAGCCGCTATCGCGGCCTGCGGGGTCTCATAGCATCGGCAGGCGCTTGCCGGTAACCGGTCCGCTTCAGACGGCAGATTTCGGGGAGGTGGACATTTTCTATGCAATTTCGGATTATCTGTTCGAAGACCTGTCGACAGAACAAAAGCCTGGCCGCACACTGGGTGAGTTAGCGGAAAGTGGCAAGCTTGGGTCCAAGACAGGAAGCGGCTTCTACGAGTGGACGGAAGCGCAATCGAGAGCTGTACAAGCTGAACGGGAAGAAGCGTTAATTTATTTTCTCAAGCAGGATATGGGGAAAGGGTGATGGGACTTCACTCTTTCTCTATCAGCCTAAAGTCTGAAATTAATCAGAATTATAAGAAAAGTCTTTCAATTTGATGGGGAGTCGATATAATAAACAATTATAATCAAAAAGGAGATGAGGCAAATGACCGATCTGAAAAACGATTCACTGAACTTGCATAGAAGGCATCAAGGGAAATTGGAGATTCGTTCAAAAGTGGCTGTGGAAAACGAGAGGGATTTGAGCCTCGCCTACTCTCCTGGCGTAGCCGCACCGTGTCGTGAAATTCATGCCGATCCAAGCAAAGTGCATGAATACACGATGAAAGGCAATACGGTAGCGGTCATTACAGACGGCACCGCTGTGCTTGGGCTCGGCAATATCGGCCCGCAGGCAGCGCTTCCGGTCATGGAAGGAAAAGCGTTATTGTTCAAGGAATTTGCCGGTGTGGATGCATTCCCGATCTGCCTGGATACGACCGATGCCGAAGAAATCATCCGAACCGTCAAATTGCTCGAGCCAGGTTTCGGCGGCGTCAATTTGGAAGACATTGCCGCCCCGACTTGCTTTATCGTGGAGCAGCGCTTGAAAAAGGAAATGAACATCCCGGTGTTCCATGATGACCAACACGGCACCGCGATTGTCACGCTTGCCGGGCTGATCAATTCATTGAAACTGGTCGAAAAGGAAATCGAAGATGTCAAAGTGGTCGTCAACGGCGCCGGTGCAGCCGGCATCGCCATCGTCAAACTGCTTTCGAAATTCGGATTCGGCCATATCGTCATGTGCGACACGAAAGGCGCGATATACAACGGGCGCCCGAATGGCATGAATCCCTTCAAGGCGGAAGTGGCCGAAATGAGCAATTACTATATGGAACAAGGGCAATTGGCAGATGTCATCGCTGGTGCTGACGTGTTTGTCGGCGTCTCAGCAGAAGGCGCATTGACGGAAAGCATGGTGCGTTCGATGAATGAAGATCCGGTCATCTTCGCGATGGCGAACCCGAATCCCGAAATCTTGCCGCATGCCGCGAAATCGGCCGGCGCAAGGGTCATCGGGACAGGGCGTTCCGATTTTGCCAACCAGGTTAATAATGTACTGGCGTTTCCGGGCTTGTTCCGCGGCGCCCTTGATGTACAGGCGAGCGACATCAATGATGCAATGAAAATCGCGGCAGTCGAAGCGATCGCTGCGTTGATCGCCACCCATGAACTTCACGAAGATTATGTGATACCTAAGCCGTTCGACCCGCGTGTAGCACAGGCGGTGGCCGAAGCAGTCGCAAGGGCTGCCGGAGAAACGGGCGTTGCCAAAGTATCGCTCAAAGAGCCTGCCCAGCAGATTGTCTTATAATAAATAGAAGAAAGCCTGAATTTCCTCCCCCTGGAATTCAGGCTTTCTTAGGTTCACGACGCATAATCAAAAACAGACTGTCCGGTTTCGTCAGCTTCATGACGAGGCGGGCAGTCTTTTTAAATGAGTCCGATCAATCAGCGACGCTGAGTCCTTTGGCAATCGCAATTCTTTCGAGTGCCTGGCTGAAGTCGTTGATCAAATCATCAGGATGCTCCAGCCCTGCGGAAAAGCGCAGAAGCCCTTCGGTGATGCCACGCTTGTCACGTTCAGTTGGCGGCATAGCAGCATGGGACATTGTGTCAGGGTAGGACAGGATCGATTCCACGGCACCGAGACTGACAGCGAACACTGGGATCTCCAAAGCTTCCACGAGGATCCGTGCGGCGTCTTTATCCGCCAGCCGGAACGATAGGATACAGCCAGCGTGGCTCGCCTGACGGTCATGGATTGGGTTTCCGGGGTGGAATGAGAATCCGGGATAATAGACTTCTTCGACAAGCGGATGTTTATGCAAATACTCTGCAATACGCGCTGTGGTCTCACCGGATTGTTTTGTGCGGGCACCGAGCGTTTTGATCCCTTGTATCAACGTATAAGAATCCTGGGCGCCAAGTACAGAGCCGAATGTGTTTTGGATGAATGCCAGTTGTTCCCCAAGGCCTGCCTCTTTTGTCACCGCAAGACCAGCTGTGATGTCGCTGTGGCCGGACAGGAATTTCGTCGCGCTGTGAAGCACGATATCAGCACCGAGTTCAAGCGGGTTCTGGTAAAGCGGGGTCATGAAGGTATTGTCGACAAAAGTCATCGCATCGTTTGCTTTCGCCAGTTTCGCCGCCATTTCGATATCGGTAATTTTCATGACGGGATTAGATGGCGTCTCGATATAGACGACCTTTGTGTTTGGCTGGAATGCTGCGGCCACTTCGCCGAGGTCGGTCATATCGACGAAGGTATAATTGACTTTGAATTTCTCGAGCACTTCTGTGATGAAACGGTAGGTGCCGCCGTAGACATCTTCCGAAACCAGCACATGATCACCTGCTTTCAACAGCATGAATGCTGAAGAGATGGCTGCCATGCCGGAAGAGAACGCCAAACCGCGTGCGCCGCCTTCTAGTTTGGCGATCGTTTCCTCGAGTGATTTACGCGTCGGATTGCCGGAACGGCTGTAATCAAATGGCCCGAACGAATCGATGCTTTCTTGGTGGAACGTCGACGATAAATAGATCGGCACATTGACTGCGCCTGTTAGTGGATCGATACCTGCTGAATGGATCAATTTCGTCTCGCGCCGTTCACTCATAGGAAACGACCTCCTTTTCCAGTTTGGCCAAGGCTTGCGACAAATCAGCGATCAAATCTTCTGCCTGCTCCACGCCTACTGAGAAGCGGAGCAGGCGGTTACAGACGCCGCGTGCCGTGCGTTCTGCGACCGGCATATCCGCGTGAGTCTGTGTTGCAGGGTAAGTGATGAAACTTTCCACACCGCCCAGGCTCTCGGCGAAAGTGATCAGCGATAAGTTTTCAAGAAATTCCCCGACCCATTGTTCTTCGCGAAGCCGAAACGACAACATGCCGCCTTTTTCTGGATACAGGACATCCGTCACAGCTTGATGAGTCCTAAGGAATTGTGCAAGTTGTTTGGCGTTGGTTTCGTGCTGGCGCATGCGCAGCGGCAAGGTTTTCAAGCCGCGGATTAGCAGCCAGGAATCAAGCGGCGACAGCACGGCGCCGGTTGAGTTGTGGGCGTTGAAAAGCTGTTCGCATAAAACCTCGCCTTTTGCGGAGACTAGCCCAGCGAGCACATCATTATGGCCGCCGATGTATTTGGTCGCGCTATGGAGCACAATGTCGGCGCCGATTAGGAGTGGCTGTTGAAGGAACGGCGTCAAAAAGGTATTGTCGACAATCAGCAGCAAATTATGTCGTTTGGCGATTTGCGCATATATTGATAAATCAATTTCCTGCATGAGTGGATTGGTCGGTGTTTCGATGAAGAGCGCTTTCGTGTGGACATTGATTTTCGCTTCGGCCGTTTGCGGATCGGTGAAGGGATCGTATACCGGATGGATCTGGTATTTTTCTTCATATTGTTCCAGCAGGCGGTACGTGCCGCCGTAAATATCTTCAGGCAGTAAAATCTCATCGTTCGGGCGAAACAAGGACAGGACCAGTTGAATCGCGGCCATGCCGGAACTGCACGCAAAGCCTGCGTCGCCGCCTTCTAAGTTTGCGATTCCTTCTTCCAGCAACTGGCGTGTCGGATTTTTCGTCCGCGTATAATCATAGCCTGTCGATTTGCCGAGGCTTTCGTGTTCATAAGCTGTAGAAAGGTAAATCGGGGGATTGACGGCTCCTGTCCGTTTGTCGCTGCGATTGCCGAGTTGTACCAGGCGTGTTTCTAGGCTATGTTGTGTCATGTCCTCATCCTTTCCAATCAAAAAGCAGGGGCTTTCTTCTATTGTTAAGAAGAAAGCCCCTGCCGTATATGCTATCTTCTCATCTACTAGGCTATGCCTATTGGAATTAGCACCGTGACTGTGTCCGGTTGCTGAGACTTCAAAGGGCCAAATCCCTCCATCTCTCTTGATAAGAATCATGTTATATAGTTGTGGTTGATTGATGTTTTTCATCATACGGCAATTTCTGGAGAAATACAAGCTGAATATTGAAAATGTTTTGTGATAACCAAAACAGGGCTCGCTGTTATTTCGGAAGCTGAAATGGTATGCTGAGGTATACTTTTATTAGCTGCGGCATTGTAGCCAAGGCAAGTAGTAGAGGGGTCCTGAATTATGTATATCGTCACATCGACCGTCACTGTACCGGAAGATAAGATACAAGATGTCATCGGAATTTATCAAAAACGCTCACGCCGCGTAGACCAAGCGGAAGGCTTCACTTCGTTCCGGCTGATCCAAAATACGAAAAAGCGCCATGAACTGACCGTCCATCTGGAATGGCAATCCAAACAGGCGTATATGAATTGGGTCAAAAGCCAGGAGTTCAAGGAAATCCATGATTTGGAGAAGAACTATCCTGACCAGGAACTCGCGGGCATTGTTCCGAAAGTCCATCAGTACGAAGTGGTGGCTGAATGAACCCACAACAGAAACAGCAAATAGCAGAAAAGACGGCAGAAGGCATTTACGAAGCGTACCCGAACTTATGGGAACGTTTCGGCGATCGTGGGTATGAACATACTGTTAAAGACAATCATCATCATTTGGATTATCTGGAAACGGCTTGGGAGCTGCAGAGCGAACAATCCTTTCTTGACTATGCACTTTGGCTCGAGACGGTGCTCGTAAGCCGCAATGTCGAAACTGCGCTCATCATCGATAATTTTCAGCGGCTCAGCCAGATCGTGCCGCGCTACACGGAAACCATGCAAGGAGATTTCATGCGGGACTGCCTCGATCGCGCAGTCCGGTTATTGGAGCTCCCTCAACATAAAAGGGGCTGATCAAATGAACGAGTCAACACAGCTTTCGGATCTTTTCCTGCAAGGCCAGGAAGAGGAAGCTTTGAAATACGTCCAGGATTTCCTGGGAAATCATTCACACGAACAGCTTTACGGCGAACTTTTGACGCCGGCGATGTATCGCATCGGGGAATTATGGGAACAAAATGAGATTTCGGTAGCGGAAGAACATTTGGCAACCGCTGTTTGCGATTTTGTATTGTCCGCTACGGAACTGCGCAATAAAGACAAAGATGGCCGCAAAAAAGCGATGATCTTTGGCCCAGAAGGTGAAGAGCATTATATCGGGCTCAAGATGGTCGCGGCAATGTTCCGCGAAGAAGATTATGAAGTCCGCTATATGGGGCCGAATCTACCCCTTGACTCAGCGCTCGAATTGGCTGCTGATTGGCAGCCTGATGTGGTCGCGTTATCAGGCGCACTAGCACATCGACTGCCGATTTTAAAAACCTACGCTGAAGCTTTTGCTGAAATCTACCCCAAACCCACCGTCCTGATTGGCGGCAGGGCCGTCACCTTGTCGAGCTTTGCAGATTTACAGGTAAAAGGAGCGGTGATCGTCCGGGAACTTGGTGCGCTCAGGGAATGGATCCGCACAGGAAAGGGGTCGAACGATGACACGCTCTCCACTGGCTGAATGGCCGCTTCCGGCTTTTCAATTGAACAATAGCTTTGCGGTCGTCGATTACTCCCTGGAGGCAGAACAGCTTTTTGGAAAACCAAGGGGATTTTTCGAATTGCTCGATGAAGGAAGCCGCGCCAAAGCGAAACGGCTGCTGAAAACCCGTGGCAGTAAGAAGCCTATCGAATTGAATTTTACTACAGCGGCCGGCTTTTTTTTGGCGGACGTCTATTACCGTTGGGACAGCGATTTTTCAGTGACTCTTGTACTGGTGCCAAAAGATGAACAAATGGCTGCCATCACAGCGCAATTAATTCGCCTGCGCAGCCGTTTGAAAGAAACAGATTACGAATTGCTGCAGGAAAAAGAACGGTCTGATGCGCTGTTGGAAAAAGTGCGCAAACTTTCTGCCCCGTGCATCGCAATCGGGGGAGGCTATGTCCTCATTCCGTTGTTCGGCAATTTGAATGCCGAAAAAGTCGAAGCGATCCGCCCGTATATTGTAACGCAAATTTATGATTATGAAGCCGAGACGGTCATCGTCGATTTGACAGCGATGGGAACGGTGACGCAAGAAGGTGTCAGTTACCTGGAATCGCTCGTCCAGACATTGGGCGTCATGGGAATCGATGCGGTCATCACTAGCGTAAAACCGGAGCATGCCCAGAAGTTGCATCTATTGAAACGGGAAATGAACCTGCGTTTCGAAGCTTCGCTAGAATCTGTCCTGACAACAGCCTCAGAAAAGCATTGATGAAACCGGCCATGGGAGCCGGTTTTTTATGGTTTTGAAGACAGCTGACTGAATGTTTGTTGCGTGCCCCATAGGATATTTGGCGAAATTTCGGGAATACACAATAGAAGAGCAACAGTTAGAAGCTGCAGTGGAGGTGTTGGCAATGGGCTCACATGATCATTCGCATAGCCGCAATAAAAAAACATTATTGGTCGCCTTTTTGATCATCACCAGTTATATGGTGGTCGAGGCGGTCGGTGGATACTTGACGAACAGCCTAGCGCTGCTCGCGGATGCCGGACATATGCTGAGCGATTCCATTTCGCTCGGCGTCGGCTATCTGGCCTTTTCCATCGGCGAAAAAGCGGCCGACCAGATGAAGACTTACGGCTATAAACGTTTTGAAATTTTAGCGGCAGTCTTTAACGGAGTGACGCTCGTCTTGATTTCACTTTATATTTTCTATGAAGCCTACCATCGGTTTTCAGATCCACCGGAAATTGCGACTTCAGGAATGTTGGCTATCGCGGTCATCGGCTTGCTCGTCAATATACTCGTCGCATGGATTTTGATGCGCGGCGGCGATACGAAAGAAAACTTGAACCTCCGTGCCGCTTTTTTGCATGTCTTAAGTGATTTGCTTGGCTCGGTCGGCGCGATCACGGCAGCCCTTGTGATCATTTTCTTCGGATGGGCTTGGGCTGATCCGCTGGCGAGTGTGGTGGTTGCCTTCCTCGTCTTGATCAGCGGCTGGCGCGTGACGAAAGAAGCCGTGCATGTCTTGATGGAAGGCACGCCGAAAAATGTCGACCTGGAGCAAGTGGCGCAGGCAATCGAAGCACTGCCGGCCGTGAAAAGCATCCATGACTTGCATGTATGGAGCATCACCAGCGGAAAAAATTCCATGTCGGGACATGTGGTCATCAAAGAAGATATCTCGTTAAAAGGCAGTCAACAAGTGCTCAGGGACATTGAACAAGCGCTGTTGGAGCTCAAAATCGGCCATGTCACCGTGCAACTGGAAACCGAAGACCATCCCCATGACGACTCGATTCGCTGCCAAGGGCAGGAAGAGGCTGAATCGGCAGGGCATCATCATTGAATAAACAATCAAACGGAAGGGAGCGGAACTATTCCGCTCTTTTTTGTGTGAAAAATCTTAGAGGAGTTATTTTATCGTCTAAATAGCCACTTGAACATATAAGCATATGCTGATATGCTTTGTTTGGTATTAAGCAAGTTAAAACAAAAGAGTACAAGAAATCGGGGTGAATCATGTGGTGAATGTAAAAGCGCGAGAGATAGAAATCGACAAAGCGAGCATGGTGCTCAAGCTGTTAGGCGACAAGACGAGATTGTCGATGGTCAAATTGCTCGAAAAGAACGATTGCTGCGTTTGTGAATTTGTGGAAATCTTTAACGTCAGCCAGTCGGCAATCAGCCAGCACTTGCGAAAGTTGCGGGATCTTGGGTTGGTGAAAGAAAAGCGCAAGGGGCAATGGATTTTCTATTCGTTGAATCAAGACAGTGAATTATATGACATGCTCATGCAAGTCTTGGCATTCATTCCGAGCCAGGATGAGCGCATAGAGAGATTGGTGGAGCAGGGACTGCGCATTCGTTGTGAATAATGGTGATACGGAAAAGGCATTACGTTGAATAAACATAGAGATACTAAAAACCATTCATGGAATAAGGGAGTTAATCAATATGACGAAAAAAACATTGTACTTTTTATGCACAGGCAATTCATGCCGCAGCCAGATGGCGGAAGGCTGGGGGAAAGAAATTTTGGGCGATGAGTGGCAAGTATTGAGTGCCGGAATCGAAGCGCATGGCTTGAACCCGAATGCGGTAAAAGCGATGAATGAAGTGAATATCGATATTTCGAATCAAACATCCGATGTGATCGACACGGAAATTTTAAACAATGCCGATTTTGTGGTAACACTTTGCGGCGATGCAGCTGATAAATGCCCAATGACGCCGCCTCACGTAAAACGCGACCACTGGGGCTTTACGGATCCGGCGAAAGCGCAAGGTACGGAAGAAGAGAAATGGAAAGTGTTCCAGTCGGTACGCGATGATATCGAAGCGCGCATCCGCCATTTTGTGGCAACTGGTGAGTAAGTGAAGTTTTAAGAGGGGGGAGATTGCGCTCCAGGCCTTGTTTTGGGCCCACAGGATGTGGGTCATGCAGGCGATGCGACAGGACGTCGCGATATCGGCTGCCCTCAGGAGTCAGGGCCATCCGCTTCATCTCCAATATTAGAATGTTAAATTTTTCAAATCTAACTGCTCAAAGTTTTGAATAGAGTAAGCATATGTACGATGATTCTAGTCTTATTTGATTAAACCCAACTACGCAGGTAAAGGAGAGCTGATTATGACAAAGGTAGAAATTTTCGATCCGGCGATGTGTTGTTCGACAGGCGTTTGTGGTCCCACTGTGGATCCGGAACTGACGCGTATTGCGTCGGCTGTATATTCACTGGAGAAAAAAGGATTTGCGATTTCTCGCCATAATTTGACGGATGATCCTGGGGCATTTGTAGAAAACAAGAAGGTCAATCAAGTGCTGGTCGAAAAAGGCCCGGACGCGTTGCCGGTTGTGCTGGTCAACGGAGAAATCGTAAAGATTGCCGAATACCCGACAACAGAAGAGTTGGCTGAATGGTTCGAGACGGCGCCAACCGAATTGCAGGAAAAGCCGCGCGTGCGTGTGTCACTGAATATCAACAACTAAAGGAGCGTTCCTATGTATTCATTGTTCAACCCGAATCAAATGGCCGTCACTCCGTTTCTATTTTTCACCGGTAAAGGCGGTGTCGGGAAAACTTCGACCGCGTGTGCAACAGCAGTTACTCTTGCAGATCAGGGCAAGAAAGTCTTGCTCGTCAGCACGGACCCGGCATCCAATTTACAAGACGTGCTGGAAGTCGAACTGACCAACACTCCGAAATCCATTCCTTCTGTCGCGAATTTATCGGCTTGCAATATCGATCCGGAACAAGCAGCCCGTGCTTATAAAGAAAGCGTCGTCGGCCCTTACCGTGGCAAACTGCCGGATGCAGTGCTCGCGACAATGGAAGAGCAATTATCGGGAGCATGCACGGTCGAGATCGCGGCATTTGATGAGTTTTCGCATTTGCTGGCAGATGACGAGATTTTAACGCAATATGACCATGTGCTGTTCGATACCGCACCGACTGGCCATACGCTGCGCCTGTTGCAATTGCCGACGGCGTGGAGCGGCTTTTTGGAAGACAGCACGCACGGCGCATCATGTCTCGGCCCGCTCGCTGGGCTTGAAGGCAAAAAGGCACTGTACAAAAAAGCGGTGGATTCGCTATCCGATGGCCACAAAACGACTTTGATCTTAGTGGCGCGCCCGGACAATTCCTCCTTGCTCGAGGCGGACCGTGCGTCATTTGAATTAAAAGAAATCGGCATCAAAAACCAATTGCTCATCGTCAATGGGCTGCTTCAAGCCCATCAGCCAGAAGACGCGGTCTCTACGGCATTCTACAAGCGGCAACGTGAAGCGATTGAACAGACACCTGAAGCGTTGAAGCAAGTGATGGCTTATTCATTGCCATATGTTTCTTATTCGCTGACTGGCGTTGCAAACTTGCGCCATTTGTTCAGTTCATACGCAATCACTTCGTTCGAAACGGAAGAAGCGGGCGAGCCGCTCGACTTGCCAGGATTGAACAGTGTCATCGATGACTTTTCCAAACACAATACGCGCGTCATTTTCACGATGGGCAAAGGCGGCGTCGGCAAAACTTCCATCGCCTCCGCCATCGCAGTCGGCTTGTCCGAGAAAGGCCATAACGTCCATTTGACGACGACCGACCCGGCCGCTCATTTGGCGTATACATTTGAAGGAAGCGGCACACGCGACAATTTGTCCATCAGCAGCATCAATCCAGACATCGAAGTGGCACGTTATAAAGAAACGGTCATCGAACAGGCAGGCGGCGGTATGACCGAAGAAGAGCTCGCTTATTTGAAAGAAGACCTTGAATCGCCGTGCACCGAAGAAATCGCGTTGTTCCAAGCCTTCGCCAAAGTAGTGGAGAAATCCGAAGAAGAAATCGTGGTTATCGATACCGCGCCGACCGGGCATACTTTGTTGCTGCTTGATTCGACTGAAGCCTACCATAAAGAAATGAGCCGCTCGACCGGGGATGTGCCAGACAGCGTCAAGAAACTATTGCCGCGCCTGCGCAATCCAAAAGAAACGGGTGTTGTCATCGTCACCTTGGCGGAAGCGACGCCGGTATTGGAAGCGGCGCGTCTCGAAGAAGACTTGAAGCGTGCCGGGATCGAGCCAAAATGGTGGGTCATTAACCAAAGCCTTTATGTTACAGATACAGCGGATGCTGTATTGAAAGGACGCGCGATCTCCGAGAAAAAGTGGATTCGCAAAGTCGACGCAGAACTGGCCGAGAAATGCGCCATCATTCCTTGGCTCGAAGAAGAAAAAATTGGTTATGAACAATTGAAGGAATTCATTTTATAATAATGGGGAGATCAAATGAGTTTGGAAGGGATGAGGCAAACGATGAATGAAGCATACCAGCAATTAGTGAAAGACCGCATTTTCATCGGCGGCGCAGCAGATGCGAAAACAGCAGTTGAAAATGAAGGCATCGACGTCGTCTTCGATTTGCGCGCAGAAGCAGGGGACAGCGAGGAAAGCTATACACGCATCCATGCACCGATTGTCGACGATTCTAAAGAACATCAGGATGAGTCGATCCAAGAAGCGGTGGACGGGGTTGTCACAGCGTACGAAGAAGGCAAGAAAGTCTTTTTCCACTGCGCAGGCGGCAGCAACCGCGCCGGTACTGTCGCAATCGGCACTTTGCTTGCGTTAGGCAAAGCAGAGACGGTTGAAGAAGCTGAACAAATGGCGACGAACGTACGTCCGATCATCAGCGTGAAGCCAGAATTGAAAGAATCGCTGCACCGTATTTTTCCGCAAGCCTGATCTATGTGAAAGCGAAGACAAATTGAAAAGAACAGGAGAGATGAAGTTTATGATGATTACCGATGAAGCTAAGAACTATATCCAGTCCATTCTTGAAGAACAGCAAACGGACAACTTGCGTCTTTATGCAGTCGCCGGCTGCTGCGGCCCGCAAATCGGCTTGTCGCTCGATGCACCGGAACAAACGGATGAACTCATCGACGTGAACGGCATCCGTATAGCGGTCGCGCCGGACGCTACAGAAATGGTAGAGGAGCTCGCTTTGGATTTTGACACGCAAGGCGAGCAAGGCGGCCTGGTCATGATCGGCGCGCCGACTGGCTGTTAAATAGAAAAAAGAGCTCATCCGTGAGCTCTTTTTTTTAGTGGCTTCCCTTTACTTTAATATTGTGAGAGAGAAATCGAGTGCTGAGGCGTCTGCCTTCGGTGCTTTTTTTATTCAGGAAAAAAACAATAAAACAGTAAAAAAAGTCTGTTAATTAATGGGAATATTATTTAAAGTATATACAGGGCTGAAATAGGAAAGAAGTATGACAAAGAACTATAGTTCAGAGGAATGGGAGATATAGAAAATGGAAGTTTGGGATTTGTATGACGGGGAGCGCAACTCGCTCGGTAAGACACATATTAGAGGCAATAAACTGCAGCCTGGCGAGTTCCACATTGTCGTGGAAGTCATTACGCTCAATGCAGATGGAAGGATTTTCATGACGCAAAGAGATCCGGTAAAACCGCTTCCGATGCTGTGGGAAACTACGGGCGGTTCCGTGACTGCAGGAGAAAGCAGTTTGACGGGGGCTCTCCGCGAACTGGAAGAAGAAACGGGATTATTGGCAAGGCCTGATGAACTACGCTTTTTGGGGCAAACAAAAGGCGGTAATTATTTTCTGGATAGCTATGTGTGGAGGTGCAAAGAGCGCATCGATATGGATGCCCTTCAGCTTCAGCCGGGTGAAGTGTGCGCTGCGCAGTTGGTCAATTGGATCGAATTCCAACAAATGAATCGGGAGCGCTTGATCGTCCCTTCGGTCTACCAGCGCATGGAATTTTATTTTGAGAAATTGGCTTCTTTTTCGACTTATGCATGGGATGGTTCATTCAGGTAGAGAACTGAGATGCACAAATCTCTAGAAAGCTAGACTGCAAAGGGGGATGGGGCCATGAAGAAATTGCTCGGTTTATTTTTTGAAGAAGATACTGGTAAAAGCGACGGAAGCAACAGTGAATATTTTTTGGTTTTTGTCGTTTGGGGATTGATTCTATTGGCGAATGGGTTATCTGAATACTTTTTTGGCAAAGCCATCATCGACAATTGGTTCATAATTTTGGCGATCGGTCTCGTGGCATTTCTTCTTTCAGAAGCTTTTGGCAAAAAAACAAGTCAGGGGGGCGATTGACATGAGAACTATTACTTTAGCAAATGGCAAAACCGTCGAAGTGGAATGCTTGAGTTGTGCGTTAGTGAATGGCTTGATCGAACCAGAAGGCGGTGTCGTGGCGGAGACGGAACATTTCCACGCCCATCAAGATGTCGCCTATCCCATTCCAGGTTTGATCATTCTCGCCTCGAAGCGCCATTTGAAAAGCTTGGACGAATTAACGGAAGCGGAACGTCTCGATTACATCACTGTTCTGTCGGAAATCCGCAAAGCGCAGCGCGACGTCCTTGGCATCGAGTCGGTCTATTATTTCTATAATGAAGACACG
This sequence comes from Planococcus sp. CP5-4_YE, assembly GCF_019042655.1. Classification (GTDB taxonomy): domain Bacteria; phylum Bacillota; class Bacilli; order Bacillales_A; family Planococcaceae; genus Planococcus. Next base: position 106,322 of record NZ_JAHPZO010000006.1, on the reverse strand, counting down.
ACACATCATTTCCATACGTGGATGGTGCCGCGGTATGAATGGATGTACGAGTTCGGGCGTTCCGTGGAGTCGGTACGGCCTGTGCTTTTGCATGCGCGAAATGAGATGAACGATGAAGTGAATGTAAGGAATGTCCGGCAAGCGATTTCGGCATTGACGGAAGAACTGAAGCGATGAGTAAAGTGAAAATCTTCGATGCCCATTTACATATTATCGATCCGCGATTTCCATTGACTGAAAACCAAGGTTATTTGCCGCCAGCATTCACTGCTTCGGATTATGTGAAGTCTGTTGAGGACTTCGAAGTAACCGGAGGCGCCATCGTCTCGGGCTCGTTTCAGAGCTTTGACCAATCGTATTTACTGGATGCGCTCGACACGCTCGGTGACCGGTTTGTCGGGGTGACGCAATTGCCTGCAGACACATCGGACGAAGAAATTCTTAAGTTGCATGAGAAAGGCGTCCGCGCTGTGCGGTTCAATGTGAAGCGCGGGGGCTCGGAAACGATCGAGCAACTTGATCGTTTCGCAAGGCGTGTCCATGATATCGCCGGATGGAACGCCGAGCTGTACATCGACTCAAAAGATCTCGGGGAGCTGAAAGACACAATCAACCAGTTGCCATCGGTTTCCATTGACCATCTCGGGTTGTCGAATCAGGGATTCCCTGAACTGTTAAAGCTGGTAGAACAAGGCGTTAAAGTGAAAGCGACTGGGTTTGGCCGGATTGACTTTGATCCAGCGGAAGCTATTCGCATGATTCACGCACTCAACTCCGAAGCGCTGCTGTTCGGCACGGACCTGCCATCGACGAGAGCAGACACACCTTTTCAGGCAAGCGACGTGACATTGATCCAAGAAGCTTTAGGCGACAATGAAGCGGAAAAGGTTCTCCATCACAATGCGTTGAAATGGTACGGAATTGAATAATTTTCATTTGGAGCCAGCCCCCTGTTCAGTTGACAGAGGGCTGGTTTTTTATATACACAAAGCTCTTGCGATTTACGTTAACGTCAATGATAAACTGTAATTATCACAACAATCAGATAGGAAGGAGTGAGGCGGATGAAAACCATACGTGAAGCTGCAGAGGAATTCGGGGTAACGACGCGGACCATCCGCTACTACGAAGAACTGGGCATGCTCAAGCCAGAGCGGACGAATTCCAATAAGCGGTTGTTTTCGAATGCTGAAATCGCGAAACTCAAGCTCATCGACCGGGGCAAGAAATACGGTTTTACATTAGACGAAATCAAGGAAATGGTATTGTTGTTCGATGCCGACCGCTCGGGCAAGAAACAGCTTGAACGGACGATTGAATACGGCAAAAAACAAATACAAGAAATGGGGCGCCGCATCGAGGAGCTTGAAAAGACGAAACAAGAGATGGAGTCTTTACTTGGGGAGTTTAACGAAAAATTATCGAAATTGAAGGGGATGGGGAAATGAATATCTCGCAATTACTCGAGCGCAATGCACGGAAATACCCGGAACAAGAGGCACTGGTCGGAATGGGGCAGCGTGTGACATTCAGAGAAATGGATAAGCTTGTAAATAATTTGGCGCATGCGCTATTGAAACGGGGCATCAGTAAAGGAGATAAAATCGTTCTGTTCATGCCGAACGTACCGGAATTCGTCATGACGTATTACGCTGCGCAGCGCATCAATGCTGTGATCGTACCGATTAGCGCAAAACTTGGGCCAAAAGAAATCGGCTATATCTTGGGACATTCGGATGCAAAAGCGCTTGTCGCTCACGAATTGCTATTTGAGTCCGTGAAGGATCTGGAAACGAATGGATTGCTTTCGGTCAAGACCGGGCAAGAAGCACGTGGCTGGGAAGTATTCGGCGACTTGGTAACAGCGGAAAGTGAAGAAAATCTATCCTCCGATGCGCAGGACGACGAGCCATCGACGATTCTGTATACGTCCGGTACGACCGGGAAACCGAAAGGCGTCCTGTTCAGCCACCGCAATGTGCTGACGGTCGCGCAAATGATCTGCGTTGAAATGGAAATGAAGCCAGACAGCCGCCTGCTCCATATGATGCCGCTCAGCCATTCTGCACCGCTCCATCTGTTTTTGGTGGCCGGAATGATCGTTGGGGCAAAGCATGTGCTCGTCCCGACGTTCACGCCGGACTTGTTGCTTGATACAGTCGAAAGAGAACGGACGACGCATTTCTTCGGTGCGCCGGTGGCTTATCTCATGACCGCCAAACACCCTGAAATCGGCCAACGTGATTTGTCTTCGATGAAATGGTGGATTTACGGTAGCGCTCCGTTATCTGCGGGGGAAGTGAAATTCGTCCAAGAATCGTTCCGCACCGATAATTTGGTCTGCGTATACGGCCTGACAGAAGCAGGGCCGAGCGGAACCTTGATGACAGGTCCGGAACATGCAGAAAAAGCGGGAAGCATCGGCAAACGCGCCGCGCTCCATACCGAAATCCGCATTGTGGATAACGATGGCCAAGATGTGTCGCCTGGCGAAGTCGGGGAGATCCTGCTTCGTGGCGAAGGCAATATGCTCGGCTATTACAAGAACGAGGAAGTGACAAAAGAGACTTTTATCGGCGATTGGCTGAAAACCGGCGACTTGGCGAAAATCGATGAAGACGGATTTATTTGGGTTGTCGACCGCAAGAAGGATTTGATCATTTCAGGTGGCGTCAATATTTACCCGAAGGAAATTGAGGAAGTGCTCATTATGCATCCAGATATCCACGAAACGGCGGTAATCGGTGTGCCGCATGCGGAATGGGGCGAAACCGTTAAAGCGTATTTCGCTGCATCGCGTGAATTGAGCGCAGACGAAATCAAAGCATTCGCCGGAAATGAACTGGCAAGCTATAAAGTGCCGAAGCTCATCGAACAAGTCGAAGCTTTGCCGCGCAACGCATCCGGCAAAATCCTTAAGCAGCCGCTACGGGAAGGACGTGTTTGAATGGTTGTCTTAAAAGGTACCGCACCAAGCGGCGAACGCAATTTCTATACAAATGATGAGACCTTGAAGAAGATATTGGCACAACAATTGCCAAAGGATTTTCTCCATTATGCACAACGCGAGCTGCAATCATTCGGCAAGCTCGCTGCAGGCGACATTGACGAACGCGCACGCCATACCGACCGGGAAGGCGCACCGAAGCTAGAAAAATACAACCGGCTTGGCGAAGATATTTCACACGTCTGGGTCAATGAAGGTTATCGAAAAACAGTCGATGAAACATATAAGACAGGCATCGTCGGCTATGTTCATAAAGAGATTCCCCAACTCGAAAGAAAAGGCAATTACGTCTACAGCTTTGCGCAAGGCTATTTATTGTCGCAATCGGAACCTGGCTTTTACTGCCCGGTGACGTTGACGATGGCGACAGCTTATTTGCTTGACCATTACGCGGATGCAGCCGTTAAAGAAAAATTCCTTCCTCATGTTTGCGCAACTGGGGACATGGAACTGTTTGAAGGCGCGACGTTTTTGACGGAGCGCCAAGGCGGTTCGGATGTCGGCGCGAATGTTGTGCAGGCGCTTGAGACGGATGATGGCTATCGCTTGTATGGGGAAAAATATTTTGCTTCGAATGCTGGCATGGCAGGTGTCGCGATGGTGCTCGCTCGCAGGCAGGGAGCACCAAAAGGGTCGAAAGGGCTGACATTGTTTGCGGTGCCGTGGAAAGTGGACGGCGAACTGAACGGCATCAAAATCCGCCGATTGAAAGACAAACTCGGCGTTCGGGCGGTGCCTTCAGGAGAAGTTGAATTCGACGGCGCGAAAGCCTATGCCGTGGGCGACCCGAAAAACGGCCTTAAGTACATGATGGAAGCGTTGAATTTATCGCGCATCTGCAACGCGGTTGCATCGATCGGCATCATGAAGCGCGCATTGGATGAGGCGACAGAATACGCAGGGCGCCGCAATGCATTCGGCCAACAGCTCACGGATTTCCCGATGGTTCAGGACAGCCTGATGAAGCTGCGAGCCAAGCAGGAGTTTGAAACGGCCGCGATATTCGACTTGATCGGCTTGTATGACCGCGTTACAGAAGGCAGCGCCACAGAAGAAGAACAAGTGCTGAACCGCCTGCTTATCGCGATTTTGAAGAAAGAATCAGCGGAACAGGCGATCCATTTTTCGCATGAAGCGATCGAGATGCACGGCGGCAACGGCTATATCGAGGACTTCGTCACACCGCGCCTATTGCGCGATGCACAAGTGCTTACCGTCTGGGAAGGCACGGCGAACATCCTCGGGCTTGAACTCATCCGTCTCGTCAACAAATTGTCAGCGCATGAAATATTCATCGAGCATATCGAAGGACGTTTGGCAAAGTTGCAGGCGAGCGCTGATGTAGAGTTGTTGAAGGAGAAAACGAATGAGCTTCAAACGGAGCTGGCGGCGTTTGCCGGATTTGATGCGGCGCTCCAAAGCTTTGATGCGAAGAGCCTGATGAAGAAAATGGCACAGCTTTTCGAGAACATAGTAGCGCTTGAATGGGCTGAACAACACGGAGGCATGTATGCGCCGCTATCAGAAATTTTCACCGAAGCAACATGGAACACAAGGACAATGGGCAAGGACATGAAGACTGTGAGATATTTCAAAGAAGTGATGGGCAAGTAAAGAAATCACCCGCTGCAAAACATTGCAGCGGGTGATTTTATGCGAAATAAGCAGTCAGGCATATGTTAAGCTGGATTTTGGAGTGACAATAGACATGCAACAGCAGAACCTTTTTGTGCAGGAAGCGTCCAGTTATTAACAAGTGAGAAAGAGGTGGGCGTATGGGTTTCTGGTATATGCTGTTGTTATTCATCGGGATTTGTTTGTTTTTTGCAGGGATGCTGCCGAAAAAAGGCTTTCCGTTCTGGGTGAAAATCGGCTTGCTCGTAGGTGGTGCTCTATGTATTGGGTTTTCTCTTTTCATGTTCTCGCCCGGAAGTGCGGAAATCATGGCGGATTTGCTTGGTTTATAAACGGAAATGGAGTGATTTTAAGTGACAAAGATTTATATCATCCGGCATTGTGCCGCAACTGGGCAGGAGCCGGATGCAGAGCTTACAGAAACCGGAATGGCACAAGCTGTAGAATTAGGCGGTTTTTTAAGTGAGACGGGGATCGAGCGGATTGTTTCGAGCCCCTATGCACGGGCCGTTCAATCAATCGGTCCGTTAGCGGAGGCATTGGCTGTAGAAATCGAAACCGATGAGCGTTTGAAAGAACGGGTATTGAGTTCTGGAAATCTTCCCGATTGGTTCGAGCTCTTAAAAAGTACATTCGATGACCACGACCTCACGCTTGAAGGCGGGGAATCCAGCAGATTGGCGCTGAGCCGTATTTCACAAGTTGTGGGCGAGCTGGAAAACAGCGGCTGCCAAACAGCGGCAATCGTCACCCACGGCAATATCATGGCCTTGCTTCTGTCACGATATATGGAAGGCTTCGGATTTGAAGGATGGCGGGCGTTAAGCAATCCGGATGTGTTTGTTTTGAATGATGGAGTGGACGGTAAACGCTTATGGCATGAGGAAACGCAATGATTGCCGCGGTGCTTTTTGATTTGGACGGGACCTTGCTCAACCGGGATGCTTCAGTCGTATCGTTCATAAACGAACAATACGAAAGGATGCAACCGTCTCTCGGGCATATTCCGAAGGCATTGTATGCCGAACGCTTTATTGAGTTGGACCGGCGCGGCTATGTGTGGAAAGATAAGGTTTACGCACAGTTGATACAAGAGTTTGAAATAAAAGATACGACTTGGGAGTTTTTATTGGAAGACTATCTCGCTAACTTTCAATTTCATTGCGTTCCTTTTGGGGGACTGCGCACATTGCTTGAGGACTTGAAAGGTCAAGGTTTGAAACTGGGCATCATCTCCAATGGCAAGGGCAAATTCCAGATGGACAATATCAAGGCGTTGGGAATAGAAATATATTTCGACACCATCTTGATTTCCGAAAGTGAAGGGTTAAGAAAGCCGGATCCGCGGATTTTCGAAAGGGCGATGGCCCGGTTGAATGTCCTGCCATCGGTAAGTTTGTTTATCGGGGATCATCCGACGACGGATGTGGAGGCAGCGGAAAATGCCGGCATGCTCGGGATATGGAAAAAAGATGCGGGATGGAGTAAAGCCGCAGCTGATTACTCTATAGATGAGTTGAATGAAGTGAAGCGGATTGTCCAAAGGCTAAATGCACAAAAATAAAGCGTGTACAAGCTAGGTTTCACCAAATTTGCATAAGGAGTGGCCGTGCATGAAAGCCGTCTCGTCGTGATCTATTGCTATAAGAACAAAGTGGAAAAAGTTTCCGACCCCGTCATTATATTGATTAACCTCGCACCGTGGACAAGTATTTTTCTCAGTGCATGGGTGTGCTTGCGGTGGATAGTATAGCTTTAGTGAGCCAATGAAATGTGGGCTCTGAGCATTTTCATACGCCTTCCGGATAGAGAGCTGTACAATAGGGAAGGTAAAGGAGTGCTTAAACTAATGACACAAAAAACATTTCAGCAGATTCCGGTGGCCGTGCTCGATTTGGCGCCAGTCAATGAAGGCAGCACCGCAACGGAGTCATTTGCAAATAGCGTAGAACTCGCGCAGCATGTAGAGAAACTTGGATTTAACCGCTACTGGCTGGCGGAGCATCACAATATGCCAGGCATCGGCAGTTCGGCAACGTCCGTATTGATCGGGCATATCGCCGGAAACACGAAAACGATCCGCGTCGGTTCCGGCGGCGTCATGCTGCCGAACCATGCTCCGCTGGTCATCGCTGAGCAATTCGGGACGCTTGCATCTTTATATCCGGACCGCATCGACCTCGGCCTTGGCCGTGCACCCGGCAGCGACCAGGCGACCGCATATGCTTTGCGCCGCACGCTTCATAGCACAGGCGACGAATTTCCTCAGCAAGTGATGGAATTGGAGAATTATTTCTCCGATAAACCGGTCGGCCGTGTCAAAGCATACCCGGGGACAGGTATGGATATTCCGCTATGGCTGCTCGGTTCGAGCGGATTCAGCGCACAACTAGCTGCGCAAAAAGGCTTGCCGTTTTCATTCGCCAGCCATTTCGCGCCAGACTTCACGATGCAGGCGCTGCAATTGTACCACCAGAATTTCAAGCCCTCTGCATCTTTAGATAGCCCATATGCTATGGTTGGCGTGTCACTGATTATTGCCGATACACAGGAACGTGCGGAGTGGCTTGCTACGTCTTCACAGCAACAGATGTTTGCCTTGATGAAAGGTGAACCGACAACGTTCCAGCCGCCGATTGATGATCTCGGGTCGGTATGGACGCCGCGCGAAATCGTCATGTTCCGGGATAAACTGAAATCCGAATCGATGATTGTCGGTACGCCTGAAGTGGTCCGCGAGAAGCTTGAAGCATTTGTTTCGAAAACGCGTGCCAACGAAGTGATTGTCAATTCACCGATTTTCTATCAGGAAGACCGCCTGCATTCTTGGTCTTTGCTTTCAGAAATGATGGAATAAGGAAAGCACCAGCTCTCAGCTGGTGCTTTTTTCAATAGAAAATCCCCCTCCAGATTAGAAGGGGCAGGGATCATTGAAGGTTCTGTGGTTTGGCTTCATCGTGTTTCATGATTTGTATTTCGATGTCTTCATCATTTTTGGCATAATCGGGTCCGCCTTCGCCGATCATGTTCAAAATGGAGTCGAACTCTTCAGAGAGCCAATCTTTCAATTCTTTCGGCTCCAGGTCTTCGTCGTCATTCGCGTAATCCGGTCCGCCTTCACCAATCATGTTCAAAATCGCATTGAACTCTTCATCGAGCCGCAATTCGACTTCTTTGCGTTCTATCCATTTGCGTTCCATGACGATATCCTCCTTTTTTTAGTCGTTAGAACGGCGGACAAACTCTATTTTCACTTTATATTATACAGAATTTTCTGTCTTTTTGGTATTATTTTGTCTTAAAGGATTGGGAGAACTTCTGACGAATTGAACCATCATGGAAAGGTGCGTGGCAAAAGTGGAAAATGCGATAGAAGAACTGATTGCTGAGACTTCAGGCCATGTAAGTGTAGCGATTAAATCTGGATCAAGCCGTTTGTATATCAATAGCGAGGCTTTGATGCGCGCAGCCAGTACGATTAAATTGGCTCTTTTATTCGAAGCGTGCCGATAAATCGCAACTGGCAAGCTTTCGGGAATCCAAAAAATGGATTTTGGGGGCGAACCGACTGGAGGAGCAGGCGTGCTCAATCATCTAGAATCACTGAAAGAATTGGCCTTATGGGATGCATTGAGCTTGATGATTATCATTTCTGATAATGCTGCCTCTAATGCGATGCTGGACTTGCTTGGAAAAGAAAACATCAATAAGGCGATCAGCGACCTTGGCTTGAAGAATACAACAATCGAGCGGCGATTCATGGATTTCGAAGCGGCTGAAAAAGGGCTCGACAACCGGATCAGTGCAGGCGATATGAAGTCTAGCGTATAAATTCATTAAAAACCCCTTGGCCAATTTTCAGGCCAAGGGGTTTTTGTGCTTATTCAGTTAAATACTGGGACATCGAGTCAAAAAAGCGGGAGGATGTTTGTTCGAACCATTCTCTATACACAGATTCCGGTTGTTCAGGAATCGTATAGGCAAGCTCGGTCCGCAAATCATCCGTCAAGGCCATCTTTTGGCGCGGGCCATCCGGCGTCAGCCAATTGAACTGCGCGCGGCGGTTGGCATTGGCGAATTGGACCCATTCAGTCTCGGTTTCAGCTGAGTCGAACAGTGCTTCGCTTGAAATGAGCATCCAGCTTTCGCTTTGGTGCTTCGGGGGGAGCCATAAGCTCTTTTCCATCACGCCTTCTTCGACAGGGAAATCGTAGATCTCATGGCGCAGTTCCTTTACGCGTTCACCGTTTCCGAGCGACAAGCCACGGGAAACATAAATATTGCCTTGGAGTGTTTCGGTGTCTGCGGTGCGGATCACGCCAAAGGGATTGCGCGTCGCATCGGTGCCGTAAGTTTCTTCCTCTTGCTGCAGCATCGTGTCTTCATTCCAGCGGGTAATCGTTGCATCTTCCACGCCGCTGCGGTTCATCGAAAACGTAAATGGCATCCAGCCGGTGTTTTCGACTTTGTCGAAGAGGAGGACATCGCCGTTTGGTAACGTTTCTTCGGTAATGGCCAGCGAACCGATCGACAGGGTCAGGAAGGTCAAAGGATAGATGTCAGTGGTGACACTTCCGTCTGTTTCCGTCTGTGCTTCGCCGACCGTGATGAAGGTCGGCTTGTCGATGCTGAGTTCGATGTCTTCGTGCGTATAGAGGATTTCCTCATTTTTCAAAAACATGACCGCTGTAAAAATGATCAGCGCCATGAAAAACAAAGTAAGGATCAATATGACAATCTTTCTGAACAAAATTTCCACCTCAAATTTCGGGTATTTCCTGCATTACCAATTATAGCACGGGGACAGGCCGAAAATGGGCGAGAGTTTTGAGCATCACATGAACGTTTTCCGTTACAGTACTTTATCCAGAAAATCGCGTGCGCGTTCGCTCGCCGGATGTTTGAAAAAGCTTTCAGGCTCGCCTTCTTCGACAAGGACGCCATGGTCCAAAAACAAGACGCGGTCTGCGACTTCTTTGGCAAATCCCATTTCATGGGTGACGACGATCATCGTCATGCCGGATTTTGCAAGATCTTTCATGACCTCTAATACTTCTTTGACCATTTCCGGGTCGAGTGCCGAGGTCGGTTCGTCGAAAAGCATGAGCTCAGGTTCCATGGCGAGCGCACGCGCGATGGCAACACGCTGTTTCTGGCCGCCGGATAAGCTATTCGGGTAGGCATCGGCTTTTTGCGCCAAGCCGACGCGCTCAAGCAATTGGCGTGCCTTTCCTTCAGCGTCGTACTTTTTGATGCCTTTCGCTTTCATCGGGGCATACATTAAATTCTCCAGCACCGTCATATGAGGAAAGAGATGGAAATGCTGAAACACCATGCCGATTTGCTGGCGAATTTTGTGTATCCCTTTTTTGGAGGCGGTCAAGTTCTTGCCGTTGATTTCGATGCTACCTGAGCTCGGTGTCTCCAGTAAATTCAAACATCGCAGAAAGGTTGATTTGCCAGAGCCGGACGGGCCGATGATTGCGACAACTTCGCCTTTTTGGATGCTGATTGTAATATCACTCAATACGAGGTTGTCCCCGAACTTTTTTGATAAGGCTTGTACATCAATCACTAAGCTTCAATCTCCTTTCCACCATGCGGCCGATCACCGTCAAGCCCATGACCAGGCACCAATAGATGAGGCCGACAAATAATAGCGGCTCAAAGTTGCGGAACAAGTCTGCCCCGACCACTTGGGCGCGGCGCATCAAGTCCAGATAGCCGATCGTCGAGACGATGGCGGATTCTTTCGTTAAGGTGATGAATTCATTCATCAAGGCAGGCAGGATATTCTTCAGCGCTTGCGGCAAGATGATGTCTTTCATCATCGCGCCGTGCGGGACGCCAAGAGCCTGTGCTGCTTCGAGCTGGCCTTTGTCGACCGCTTGGATGCCGGCGCGGATGATTTCCGAAATATAAGCGGAGGAGTTCAAGCCGAATGCGAGAATTGCGGATAGAAACGGCAAGATGTCATAGCCGGTCAATTGCGGGATCGAATAATAAATGATCATCAGCTGCAAGATAAGCGGCGTGCCGCGAAAAATCGAGGTATAAGCATCGGCGAACCATCTCAGCGACTTTGCTGAACCGATTTTAAATAGTGCCAGCACGGTCCCGAGAATGGAACCGAGAATGATCGCGAAAAAGACGAATTTTAAGGTCACCCAAATTCCTTCGAGCATGAAGGGGATATACGGGACGATTTGTGAAAAATCAAGATTCATAACAGTTCCAACTCTTTTCTAAGGGCGAATTTTACTGCTCGTCTGTGAGCCATTTGTCTTTGAGTTCATCTAACTTACCGTTTTCTTCCATTTCAGCGAGGACGGCGTTGACTTCATCCACCAAGTCACTGCCTTTCGGGAAGGCTACTGCCATCCCAGGAGATGCGGTTGTCGGGTCATCGAATGCATCAAGCCCTTGCACTTCGATATATCCAAGCGCCACTTGCTTATCCATATAAGCGGCGTCGATACGGCCGGACAGGATTTCCTGGATCAATGCGCCGGAATCGTCGAGCGCCTTCAATTCCAAATCGATGCCTTCATCCTCGATGATGCTCTTAGCGCCTTCTTCCTGGATCGTTCCGAGTTGGACACCCACCGTCAATCCTTCCAGATCTTCAAGCGTCTCGAGGCCAGGGCCTTTTTGGGAGACGAACATTTCGCCGGAATGGTTGTATTCAGTCGAGAAATCGACATTTTCCTTACGGGTATCGGTCGCCGACATGCCTGCTAGCACTAGGTCGACACGGTCATTTTGTAACGCACCGATCAACCCGTCGAATTTCATATCGGTGATTTTCAGTTCAACGCCGAGTTCATCTGCGATATAATTAGCAAGGTCGATATCAAAACCGACGATGTCGCCTTGCGGGTTGCGTGATTCAAAAGGCGCGAACTCAGCGGATGTGCCCATCTCCAATACCTCTTTTTGTTCAGCTCCAGACTCGTTTTCTGCTTGTCCACAAGCCGTTAAAAGAAGTGTTGAAACGCCGCCTGCAAGTAAGTATGATTTCTTCATAATAATTCCCTCCATTGTATTTTTATTCGATAAAACGAATCTTAACACGACGGGAGGGTCAGTAAAAGAGTTTTTATACATATTGATGAATAATTATTAATTCAAATAGTTCAGAAAATTGGAGTGTGAAAAGATGAAAACTTTGCTTTTGACCGGATTTGAACCTTTTTTGGATTACACAATTAACCCAACAATGAGAGTGGTTGAACGACTAGACGGCGAAAGAATCGGTGATTACCAAATTATCAGCCGCATCTTGCCGGTCGATTTTAAGCGGTCGGGCCAGCGCATACTGGAGTGGATCACAGAATTGGAGCCTGATGCAGTTGTTTCATTAGGGCTTGCGGCCGGACGCTATAAAATAACACCGGAGCGAGTCGCATTGAATGTCAAAGATGGTGATCAGGACAATGAAGGCTACCGGCCAGTCGATGAACCGATTTCAGCAACAGGACCGGACGCTTATTTGTCGACTTTACCAGTACGCAAGATGACTCAAGCGCTTATCGAGGCAGGGCTGCCAGCAGAGATCTCCAATACAGCGGGTGCATATCTATGCAATAATATTATGTATGAAGGGCTTCGTTACGCTGCTACGAATAAGCCGGACATGCTGTCCGGCTTTATCCACATCCCAGCGGATCACCAGCTGGCGATCGAGCATGGGAAGCTTCCGAGCTGGTCCCACGAAGACTTGGCAAGGGGCGTGCGAATTTGTCTTGAAACAATGGGGCAAGAAGAGCTTGAAAGTAAGCAGTAAGACAAGAGACAGAGCATCAATGCTCTGTTTTTTTATCTATTCTTTACAATTCGATTAATATGAGAATTTTCTTGCAAAATGTCGTGGAACTTTAGCTGAATTCAAGTACGATAGAGACAGAGAGAAATTTGTGGAGGTGCCTTATGCTTGAAACGGACAAGCTGACCAAAAAATTCAAAGATACTCTAGCAGTGGATGATGTAAGCCTGGAGCTTAGAAAAGGAGAATCGGTTGGCCTTCTTGGCCCGAATGGCGCGGGGAAGTCAACTGCCATCGCCATGATTTCGACTTTGTTGAAACCAAGTTCAGGAGATGTCAGGCTCCATGGCAAAAGTGTATTAAAAGATCCAGGAGACATGCGCCGTGTGCTTGGTGTAGTTCCGCAGAAAATTGCTTTATATGAAGAGTTGAGCGCTTATGAGAATTTGAAATTCTTTGGCCGCCTGTACGGTTTGTCGGGCAAAAAGCTCGAACAGCGGATTGGCTATGTGCTGGATCTTGTCGGCTTGGCAGACCGCAAAAAAGAGCTGGTCAAGCATTATTCCGGAGGCATGCAGCGCAGAGTTAATTTGGCGGCGGCGATGATGCACGAACCGGAAGTGCTGATCATGGACGAACCGACCGTCGGCATCGACCCGCAATCGCGCAATCATTTGCTCGAGACGATTCGCAGGCTGAACCGCGAAGAGGGCATGACTGTGCTTTACACGAGCCATTATATGGAGGAAGTGGAGAAGTTATGTGACCGAGTGTATATCATGGATCATGGCAAAGTGATTGCCCAAGGGACGAAAGAAAAGCTGAAGGCCATTTTATCCGATCAAGAGACCGTGTGGATTGAATTCGACCAAAGTTATCCGGAATTGTTCAAGAAGCTCAGCGAAATCGAGGGCGTCCAGCATGCGGATGCAGATGAGCGGAGCCTGAAGCTGATTATCCCGAAAGGCATGCGCTTACTCGCCTCGTTGTTCCATGAAGCGGAGCGGCACGGTGCGCAAGTGACCAATGTCCATGTCCAAACGCCAACACTTGAAGATGTATTTTTAAGGCTTACTGGGCGCACTTTGCGGGATTGAGGAGGGGCATTATGGGAGCTTTTCTGATCAAAGATATTATGTTGCTATTACGCGATCGATACGAATTAATAATATTGCTGGCGATGCCTTTTTTGTTGATCGCGATTCTCGGTTTTTCACTGCGCGGCATATTTTCCGGCGATTTGGAAGCGCTGGAAATGGACGTAGCGCTTGTTTCAGAAGACAATGAAGCACAAGGAATCGAAGCGGTGCAAAACAACGTAGACGGAATGGGCCTGTCACAAGAGGCTGAGCAAGCGCTCAAGCAGTTAGCCGAATCGGCCAGCCCGCAAACGATGCTAACTTCGCTTCTGGATAGTGAAGAAATCAGTGGTTTAGTGGCGATTGAACGAATGGGGAGAGAGCAGGCGGAAGAAAACCTGGAAGCGCAATCGGTAGATGCAATAATCATTGTTCCGGATGGGTTTACCCAAAGCGCGTTAAACAATATGCTGTTCGGCGCAAGTGGCGGGGCACAGCTGGAAGTGCTTGCTGCCGATGGGGCTTCACCAAAATCCGATGTCCTTGTCTCCATCCTTGAGGAGTTTGTTCGCACCGTGAACTTCGAGTCATCGATTTCCCGGCTGGCAGGCGACAGAGCGACAGTGGAGATTTCGGGTGGCATCGAAACGATCACTGCACAAAAGTCCATGACTTCATTTCAATACTATACGGTCAGCATGGCCGTCATGTTCGTGCTATTTGTCGGATCGGCCGTGGCCAGGCAAGCAAATCTTGAGCAAAGGCAAATGGTGTTTGAGCGCATCCGGCTATCGAACCGGCCGCCGCTATTATACTTAAGCAGCAAAGCCGTCGCGGCAGCAGCGATTGTCTTTATACAATTGAGCCTGCTCTTTGGGTTATCGACATTGTTGTTCCAGACTTTTGCTGCAGACTCTTGGGATTTCTGGCTGGGAATCGCCTTGATTTCGGTAGTGCTGGCTGTTTCGGTCGGCTGTCTGGCTGCGTTTATGGTCGCCTTGACCTTGAGGGTCGAGAGCGATGCTGTGCCGGCAATTTTTTCTGCCGGCGTCATTTCACTTATGGCGTTTGTCGGAGGCAGCTTTGTGCCGCTTGATGGCATGCCGGAATCGATTCGGACGATCGGCAGCTGGACGCCGAACGGGGCAGCGCTGTCAGCTTACTTTTCCTGGATGTTGGATCCTGATGTTCACCAATTGTCAGGGCCGCTCGCTCGTATTTGTATGGTGTGTGTACTGTTCTTGGCGGCTGCCCTTGCCCTATTCCCGAGAAAGGGGGGAGCTGCATGAAAGCTGTCTTTTTACTGCAATGGCGGAAGTTTTACCGCCAGCCGCTGCTCGTTTTGGCGATGTTCGTTCTGACGATCATTTTCGTCTCGGTTTCAGCGGCAGGCGGAGAAGATGAGCCAGTTTTTGTCCCTGTTTATACAGAATCGATGAAGCAAGAGCAAGCGCTGGAATGGGTGGAGCGCTTGAACGACGAAAAGCAATTTGCGTTTAAGTGGATGCTGCCGTCTGAAGCGCGTTCTTACGTAGCGGAAGGAGATGTTCCGCAAGCTGTCGAGTTGATGGAGGCGGATTACCGTCTGTTGGTCGGCAGGGAAGATCCTGCACGCTTGGCGCTGGACTCGATGCTTCGCCGCGTCTATTCAGAGGAATTGCGCTTTGAGAATGCAGCGCAAGATGTGCCGGAAATCCGGGAGCTTATGGACTCGGCGCTATCAGACCCGGTGCTGAAATTATCGGCGGGCTCACTTCAAGGGAATGGGGATGGCGACAAACTCCAATTATTATTCGGAATGACTTTATTTTTCGTCATTTATACGATCATGTTCAGCCTTGTGCGGATTGTGGACGAGAAACGGACTGGTACTTGGAACCGCATGATCTTGTCCCCGGTTCGCAAATGGCAGATGTACTTTGGGCATTTGGGTTTCAGTTTTCTGATCGGTTTTTCGCAAATCTCCCTTATTTTCCTGTTGTTCCGGTATGCTTTTGGCTTTGAGATGGGCGATCGTTTCTGGTTGTTGATCGCGATTGCGGCTTGCTATACTTTTTCCATCGTGGCGCTCGGGCTATTAATTATCTCGCTTATTGCCAAGCCCCAGCAATTAAGTGCCGTCATTCCAATCGTTGCGACTGGAATGGCAATGGTAGGCGGTGCGTTCTGGCCGATTGAATTGGTGACCAATGAGGTCCTGCTTACAGTATCGAAAGTATTGCCCATCACATACGGCCTCGAAGCTTTAACAAGTGTCGCAGTATACGGAAACGGATTGCCGTCGGTTGCCACGTCACTAGTGATGCTCCTGGGTTTTGGCGGCATTTGCACGGCGATTGGTATCCGTTTACTGGAATGGCGCAGCGTCTCATGAAAAAAGAACCGCTATATGCGGTTCTTTTTAAATGATTTCCCAATTGCGTTCAGTTGCGAGCATACGGAGCCGTGCTTCTGGACGGACAGCGACTGGGTTGCCGACCAGTTCAAGAACGGGGACGTCTGACAGGCTGTCGCCATAAGCGAAGCTGTTTTTCCAATCGATGGCTTGGTCGCCAAGCGCTTCTAAAATTTTCTCGGTTTTAAGGGAACCTTGGATATGGATAACGGGTGTCTTGTGCGCCAGAACATCGGCCTCATAGGGCACTTCCGTACCGATGATTTTTTCGATGGGCAGCTCTTTGGTCACTGCGTGCAAGAGCGGAGTAAACGCACCGGACACCAGCATGCAATAATCTTCGTTTGAGACGTGCTGCTTCAGGCGCTCGATGACTTCTTGATTGAAATCATCGTGCATGAGATTAGCGATTTCCCCAAAATATTCTTCCAGCTCTTGTTTTGAAAAAGTCTCGAGTGCTGCAAGGTATGCCTGAACAGAACGTTCTCGCATTTTTGCTTCCGGGTAAATCTTCAGTTTATGTCCAATATACGGCGGCATGATCGCCCGGTAAAATTTACGATACCGGCGGTTGTGGACGGGATGGTTTTTCAAATGGTTCATCATCAACTGAAACGTTTCCTTTGAATATAAAGTGCCATCGAAATCAAATATGGCGACGCGCATAAAATCCCTCCACTCTATTTTCCTACTGTTTCCATCATAGCGGAAATCTTTAGTCTTCACCAAGCATGTTTAACGGTTTTCTCCATGAGGGTATGGAAAAGAAACAATGAAGCTGGAGGGGTAGGCATGGCAAAACAACGAATTACGGTCGGTTATGTGGAATTGACGCAAGACGAATCGGACCGTCTGTTTGAACAAGTGAAAAAATCGAGAGGCATCGACTCTTACGGTGAACTCCAAAGTTTAATGGAAGACTACGATTCGACTGTTGAAGAACCGGTCAAGCAACCGCTTAAAGAAGTCCTTGACGAAGAGGAAGCACCGGCAGAACCTGCGCAGCAAGGAGTGCGCTATATCAATATCTTCAACGCCATCGAAGCTGATGAAAGCTACCGCATTGAAGCATCCAACCAGGAATGAACGATAAAAAAGGGAGATCCGATTATGGATCTCCCTTTTTCTATCTATTCGTCTTTATTTGCGATGCAGCGTTCGCATTCGTAGATGATTGATTCGCGGCGTTCCTTGATTTCACAACCGCATTCCCGGCATTCTTTACGTGTACGCGTCTCATAAGTTTGCATGTTTTTCATAGTGATCTCCTCCAGTTATTAGTTTAGTTTTTGGTACCCTGGCAGCGTCAAGAATTCAGCAAAATCACTTTGCAATGTGAGACTTGTAAACAACTCGCGGGCTTCCGCGTAGTGTCCGGTGTTGTAGCGTTCATCGCCGACCGCCTGTTTGATTGAAGCATCTTCTTGTTCGATGACTTCGTGGAACAAGCTGACATCGACTTTGCGGCCGTCTTCTAAGACGCCTTTCGGATGGCGGATCCATTGCCACACTTGGGAGCGGGAAATTTCTGCTGTCGCTGCATCTTCCATCAAGTTATTGATCGGTGCAGCGCCGTTGCCGGAGAGCCAAGAAGCGATATATTGGATGCCGACAGAGATGTTGGAGCGGAGGCCTTGTTCAGTAATCGAGCCTTCCGGAATTTCCACCAGCTGTTCGGCGGTTACGTGAACATCGTCCCGCTGTTTATCGATTTGGTTAGGTGTCGGCATGTATTGATCGAATTGCTCCATTGCCGTTTGCACCATTCCCGGATGAGCGACCCAAGTGCCGTCATGGCCATTTGTCACTTCACGACGCTTGTCTTCAGCGACTTTATTGAAAGCTGCTGTATTCGCTTCGTCATCGCCTTTGACCGGGATTTGTGCTGCCATGCCGCCCATCGCTGGTGCGCCTCTACGGTGGCAGGTTTTGATACACAGTGAGGTATAGGCTTTCATGAATGGCACGGTCATGGTCACTTGAGAGCGGTCCGGAAAGATGTAATCCGGATTGTTTCGCATCCGCTTGATGACCGAGAAGATATAATCCCAGCGGCCGCAGTTAAGCCCCGCAGAATGGTTGCGCAGTTCATAAAGGATTTCGTCCATTTCGAATGCTGCCATGATCGTCTCGATCAATACTGTCGCCCGGATCGCGCCTTGCGGAATGCCCAGTTCGTCTTGTGCGAAGATGAAAACTTCGTTCCAAAGGCGGGCTTCCTGGTGGCTTTCGAGTTTCGGTAAATAGAAGTAAGGGCCAGTGCCACGGTCAATCAATTCTTTCGCATTATGGAAAAAGTAAAGCCCGAAATCAACGAGGCTGCCGGAAGTCGGCTTTCCGTCAATGAGGAGGTTCTTCTCCGGCAGGTGCCAGCCGCGCGGGCGCACCATCAACACTGCTGTTTTTTCGTTAAGTGCATATCTTTTGCCAGTTTCAGGAATTACAAAATCGATTTGCCGGCGAACTGCGTCCCGTAAATTGACCTGTCCGTCGATGACATTGAACCAGTTAGGCGCTGTCGCATCTTCGAGATCTGCCATGAACATCTTCGCGCCGGAGTTCAGCGCGTTGATGAGCATTTTGCGGTTGGTCGGGCCGGTGATTTCCACTCGGCGGTCTTTCATATCTTCCGGGAGGGGAGCGATTTTCCAATCCCCTTCTCGGATGTTTTTGGTTTCGGGAAGGAAATCGAGCTTTTTGCCGCTATCGAGTTCTTTCTGCCGCACTTGGCGCTTCTCCAAAAGTTCGATCCGACGATTGTCGAAACGAGTGTGCAGCTTTTCAATGAACTCCAGCGCTTCAGGAGTCAGGATCTCCTCCATGCCTGGAACCGCTTCACCTGTAATCTGTACATTCGATTTCGTCAGCACACGGATCACCCTTTCACTGTCTGGAATTGTTCAGTTTCAGTAGAGCCTTTCATCGCCGTCGTTGAGCTTGTGCCGCCAGAGACGATTTGCGAGATCTCATCGAAGTAGCTTGTTCCAACTTCACGCTGGTGGCGCGTTGCTGTGTAGCCTTTCGATTCTGAAGCGAATTCAGCTTGCTGCAATTTCGAGTAAGCAGCCATGCCGTTGTCTTTGTAATCATGAGCAAGTTCGAACATGCTGTGGTTCAGTGCATGGAAGCCTGCAAGTGTAACAAATTGGAATTTATAGCCCATCTTGCCAAGTTCAACTTGGTATTTCGCGATGGTTTCCTCGTCAAGCTTCGCTGCCCAGTTAAATGAAGGAGAGCAGTTATACGCGAGCATCTTGCCCGGG
This sequence comes from Planococcus sp. CP5-4_YE, assembly GCF_019042655.1. Taxonomy (GTDB): domain Bacteria; phylum Bacillota; class Bacilli; order Bacillales_A; family Planococcaceae; genus Planococcus. The sequence goes on along the minus strand of NZ_JAHPZO010000006.1, from coordinate 87,178 downwards.
AATTGTGCATGGATGGCATCGGCGAATTGTTGAGCTTCTTCCAAATTCGGATGGGACGTTTCACACCAGATCAAGTCAGCGTATGGTGCGTAAGCAAGGCCGCGTGCGATGGCCTGGTCGATGCCTGGATTTGTACGGTAGAAGCCTTCCGGTGTCCGTTCGCCGGTGATGAACTGATGGTCGCGCTCATCGATATCGCTTGTGATCAAGTCTGCTGCATCAGCATCCGTACGGGCGATGATCAATGTCGGAACACCCATTACGTCTGCTGCAAGTCTAGCAGATACAAGGTTTTTCACTGCGTTTTGAGTCGGCAGCAATACTTTGCCGCCAAGATGTCCACATTTTTTCTCGGATGCGAGTTGATCTTCAAAGTGAACGCCAGCTGCGCCAGCTTCGATCATCGATTTCATCAATTCGTATACATTAAGCGGTCCGCCAAATCCAGCTTCTGCATCGGCGACAATCGGTGCGAACCAGTCAAAGCCTTCAGTGTTTTCAACGCTGTCGATTTGGTCTGCACGCTGCAACGCGCGGTTGATTTTGCGGACAACATCAGGAACCGAGTTAACCGGGTACAAACTTTGGTCCGGATACATCTGCCCTGCGGAGTTGGCATCCGCTGCAACTTGCCATCCGCTCAAGTAAATCGCCTGAAGCCCGGCTTTTACTTGCTGTACTGCTTGGTTGCCGGTAAGGGCGCCTAAAGCGTTTACAAAAGGCATTTCGTTAATCTGGCGATAGAGGCGTTCAGCTCCGCGCTGTGCGAGTGTCTGCTCGATCAATACCGATCCGCGAAGTTTGACAACATCTTCCGCTGTATAAGGACGCTCGATGTTCTCCCAGCGTTTATCTTCTTGCCATGATTTGTCCAATTCCTCGATTTGCTGTTGTTTGTTGACCATCCCAACCATCCCTTTCCGGTGTAGAAATATTTTCAACATCAACTGTATTAATACAGTTTGTTTTGATGTATATTAATATATAACAGAATATTCAACCTGTCCTGAAAAAATGATAAAAGCCGATATAGGATGACGAAAGGCGGAATATTCGGATGAATGAATTTGGAAGGGGAAATGGCTATGGCAAACACTGTATTGGAACAGGTAGGGTTTATTATTGGGGACTGGATTCCGAAAGAGGCATCTATCGCTGTTGCGGCCGATAATCAGTATATCTACTATAAAGCGGGCGTCCACGATCTCTCCATTAAAGAAGGACAGCCAGTATCATCAGGCACCATCGCCGCACGTGTCGCTAAAGAAGGCAGCAAAGTCGAGATGTATGTTGAAGAGGCTGTTCTTGGATCCGCTTATTACGGCATCGGTTATCCGATTACCATCGAGAACCAGGATGCCGTGCTGGTCATCACTTTGCCGCCCGATTACGTGGTAGGGAGAAAAAAGCCGCTTGCCTTTTTGACCGGCAAGCAGGATGACAGCTGGCGACCGATTCCCGTGGAGAAAGTATCCCATCTCGAAAGCAGCCAAAAGAAAACCTGGTTCTATGCAGACGAAGATCCTTATTGTTCGAGCCATACACTGAAGAACCTGAAAGGACAACTGCCTGATTATTTCTTGACTGTCCATCGTTCATTCATCGTTAACGTACATTATATAGAAGAAATTGCAAAAGATGTCGCGTCAAACTATGTGTTGACCTTGCGTGATGGCTCGACAATTCCCGTCAGCCAAAACTACACAGCCGAAGTACGAAGCCGTCTTGGATTTTAACAATCTTTACAATTCGTTCGGCAGGAAATAGAGTTCGCAAGTGGAATACTTTATGCAGAACGTAAAACGATGGGGAAGGTGGAGGCTGATATGACAATCTGGCCTAAATCCAAGCTTGGCAATATTTCTGTTGTGTTTACGGTCGTTCCGTTATTGTTAGCGTTGGTCATCGCCCTTGCCGGCGCATTCCAGGATTTGCCGCTGGGAGGAGAGATGTCCGATAATTTGCTTTTGACGTTTCTGCTGCTGATGTCCCTTGCATCCTTTATCATTTCACTCCTTTCCGGCATCAGCTCAATGTTGATCCGGAGAGAACGTTCCATGGCAGTTGTTGCTTCAATTGTCGTCTCCATCGTCGCGCTTGCCGTTTCGTGGAGCTGGTGGGTATAAGTTTCTTCCATTAAAAAACCGTTGAGAAATCTCTCAACGGTTTTTGGTAATTCATTTTATTCTTTTTGATATTGCTTAATCTTCTCAAGTATTTCTTCCTGTTCCTTATCGGCATCTGATGTGGATGGAATGAAAGGATTTTCGTTGTAATCCATCCGTTTCCCATACCGCAGCATCTCGTAAATAATCATGCCATTATTGGGCATGCCCCCTTGCATTTTCATCGGCACCACATCAAACAGCAGGTAAAAAATAGCGTAGAAAACAAATCGGTCCCAAAAAGTCATGAATGACTGGAGCACATCATTAGCAAGGAGCGCATTAAGTGACAATGCCAGAATAAGGGTCATCAAGATAGGGCTCCCATATAAATAAATATAAGCGAATTTGTTGTCTCTCTTCAATGAATCGTAAGAAAACCAACTATACAATTGATAGTACTTGCGCACATCGAAGATCCCTATTTTAAAAACACGTGGCCCTGAGCCGATTGTCAGCCTCGGATTTTTCACCCCGACAACGCCGCTGGCAATCAGATATCCCGTTTCTCTTATAAGAATCGTTAATGGCAGTATAATAAAAGCGGAAATCACAAGTGAAATAAAATCAGAAAAATCGAACATCGAATTCTCCTTTCTGTTTTTGTTAACAACAAAAAGTATAAAAATAGGATTATTGCGCAAAATAAAAACACCAAAAAGAAGCTTGCACTCTTTTGGCGTTACTCCAGCTCAATCGTCTGGCTCACTCTACCGAATTATTTAAATGGGAACAATCAATTTTGGGGAAATGGCGCGGTAATCACTAATGAACAGTGGTCATGCAATATTATGGAGCAGCACCAAATTCATATTTTAATGATAGCCAGTGATTTAGGTAATGTCAAAATATCCATTACCCATTTTATGCCTTAACGGTGGAAGCTCATAACTGCACGATATATAAAAGCTAGGAAATTGAAGGGTTTATTTTATATATAACGAATTGTAATAATAGCATAATTGTAATAAAAAGATGATTGTTATTCTCGGTAAAAGGGTACTTAAGTAGTGGTGGATATAAAATAAAATAGGAAAGTAGGGAGGTAAAATGACTGGATTTCAATTGACACCTGTCCCTTCAGCCAACAAGAAAGAGACCGAAACGCCGAAAGGAAAGAACCGGCTATCCAAAGTTCTCTTGTCATTTGCGCTAGTCTCATCCGCAGCAGCGGCAGGCCCTGTCATGTCACCCAGTGCAGCTACTGAAGTGGCCAGTTATTACATTGTCCAAAAAGGGGATACGTTCTACAGCATCGCGAAAAAGTACGGCTTAGTGGTTGAACAACTGATGGCGGCAAACTTCACTACCAGCACGAAAATCATCGTCGGTCAAAAAATCGCTATTCCGCACAAGAACCAATCTTGGTCTGGAAATCAGGAAGACCTGGATGCAAGAAATTATCAAGTAGTCAAAGGGGATACTTTGTATTCCATTTCCAAACGAACCGGTGTTTCGATCGACAGCATCAAGAGAATGAATAACTTAACATCCGACCTGATCATGATCGGGCAAGTCTTGACGCTGTACCCGGATGTCGGGGTGATACACCGGACTTCCGCAACGTATTATGTGAAGTCAGGCGATACGAAGTACACGCTTCGCAACAAATTCGGCAACACGGTCACTTTGCCAAGCGGTGAATTACAGGTGCTTCAACCGCTTAAAATCACCGGAAAAGTTCTTGAACTTACCACAGAAGAACCTTTCGGGCTGGCGGATGGCCGCGTGATTGAAGTAAAAGTCGGCAGTGATTATTATGCGGTCAATCTGTACCAAGGAAATGAACCCATCCAGCATTTGGCCGATCGCAATGATCTTAGGCTGACATTTACGGTCGTTCGTGTAGGCGAGCGCTATGAAATGGTTTCTTATGCGGTCCAACAGTTGGAATAGAAAATAAAGTAGGTGTTTGGAAGGCTAGCGAAAAAATCACCCCGCCAATTAGGCCGGGGTGATTTTTTGTAGCTGCGCATCTAATTTCATGCTTGCTGAAATTCCTGCTCAGAAGAACGAGGGATCTCCGCTTTCTCGCATACAAGAATTTCACGCAGGAACAGTGATTTTTTGGCAATGCAGCGGTCGATTATGATGAACCCTGCTTGCTCTATCATATGGTCGATCGGATCGATGGTGACGACGAGTAGTTTTTCAGTAACTGGTAAGGCATGTTTCAGAATTTCCTGTTGTTCATCAGGTGTTGCATGCGTGTACAAATTATAAGGCATATCGATGATGGCGACGTCGTATTGCTCTTCAATGTCGGCGATTGCGCCCAAATCGACCGATCCAGACAAGCCGAAATGTGCGATGTTTTCCCGCGAGCCATCGACGACAAGCGGATTGATATCCCGGCCAACAATGTCGATTCCCATTGATAAAGCTTCGACCAGAACCGTTCCGATACCACAGCAAGGATCGATCGCTTTAATGCCTTTTGGCTCCGGTACGGCGATATTTGCGATGGCGCGAGCGGTTTTCGTACTGAGCGCAGTGGAGTATTCGCGCGGTTTTTGCTGGTGTCTGAACCAGACCGACTCACTCAATTGATAGATCCCGAAATGCCAGCGACCATCAAATGGAATCAACCCGAATATGATATCAGGATTGTGGACATCTGCTTTTCCTTTGATGACAAAGCCGATTTGGCGCTCCATTTCACGCTTTTCCTCAAACGCGACTTGCTCAGCTGTGTCCAATCCATTGATTTTAGGGAAGATGACTTTGAATGTGGAATCTTCCATGTCCAATTCCGCAGCCTGGTTCACAATATCCGCGAACTCCGCCCCTTCAAACAAGAGCTCAATCCGCTCCTTGATGAAAGGGCTTCTTCCTGGCGCGATGGCGCGATGGCTTTTGATGACCTTGCCATCGGTGTCCTTCCCGAAAAATGCGCGCATTTCCAACTGGCATAAATCCTTTTCGTCTTGATGATAAGCATAGGTATACATAAATCCGCCTGTTGGCGATAATGGTTTCAATTCATCCCGTCCTTCTTGAAGCACTCTCTCTAAACTACATATGTCCAGTATACCAATACCAGCGGTATAATGAATCATCGGCAACATCCAAAAGCCGGCCAGGTGGTACAATCCATTCGTCAAACATCGGATGAGACAATCCTGTACCAAAATGCCAACACGTAATAAAGCATTCAATCCATTCTTGTAAACAGCAATAAGATTTCTTGGAGTCTAGTACAATCCACTCGTCATTTAACTCTCAATTCATGTATTATTGCACGTAGTGGTCAAGTTAACAAAATGTTTTGAGATAGTGTGCTCATATTCAAACAAAAACGGGACTGCCTTCCATTTAGTTACAAGAGCTAATTAGCACATCCAGCTCACTAAAGTATAATTTTTTGAAAAAAGTAATTGCCAGTTGCAGAAAGGTTGATTCTTTATGAGTATGAAATTAAATAAACGAGTCGAGTCGATTCGGATTTCTGGGATTCGCCAATTCGCCAATCAAATACCGGCTTATCCCAAGGCGGTCAATTTGACGATCGGCCAGCCGGATTTCCCTACTCCTGAAGCAGTTAAACAAGCAGGGGCCGAGGCCATCCGCAATAATCAGACAAGCTATACCCATAATGCAGGCGCGATGGAGCTGCGCCAGGCAATTCAATCATTTTTCAAAGACAGCTACGGCTTGTCGTACCGTGCAGAAGATGAAATCATCGTCACCAACGGCGCAAGCGAAGGGCTTGATTCCGTATTCCGGACGATTTTGGAAGAAGGGGATGAAGTGATCTTGCCAGCGCCGACCTACCCGGGATACGAGCCGCTCGTGCAACTATGCGGCGCCAAAGTCGTCTACTTGGATACATCGGATAGCGATTTCAAACCGGATCCTGAAGCGCTCGAACAATTGATCAATGACCGCACCAAGGCGGTCTTGATGAACTTTCCATCCAACCCGACTGGTGTTACGATGACGATGGATGAGCTGTCCGCTTTGAAAGAGGTCTTCGAACGCCACGAATTGTATATCGTGACAGATGAAATTTACAGTGAGAATACATTCGGCGGCACTCATTGCACATTTGCGTGCTTTGACAGCCTGCGTGATAAAACGGTCCTCATCCAAGGATTGTCGAAATCCCATTCGATGACCGGCTGGCGCATTGGTTATATTTTGGGACCTGCGAAACTGATGGAGCACGTCTTGAAAGTGCATCAATACAATGCAATTTGCGCTTCTGCACCGGCCCAATACGCCGCAATCGAGGCGTTGACGAACCAGCGGCATGTCCCTGCGGAAATGAACAAAGCCTATATCGAGCGCCGTGACTTCGTCTATGAACGCCTTACGGGTATGGGCATTGACGTCGTCAAGCCGAATGGGGCTTTCTATATTTTCCCTTCGATTGAAAAATTCGGGTTGCCTTCCTATGAATTTGCCATCCGCTTATTGAAAGAAGGCGGAGTGGCCGCTGTTCCAGGTTCCGCCTTCACTGAATATGGCGAAGGATTTTTACGTATTTCCTATGCCTATAGCATGGCTGTTTTAGAAGAAGGTATGAATAGGCTGGAGAAATTTGTTTCTAAACTTAATGATTAATAAGAAAATGGCAATAGTTTCGAACAGCCCGCGGCGGACTAATCGCACGGGCTGTTCGAAGCATTTAGGGAGAAAAGTGGATCTTTTTTACATGGCGATAACTAAACACCATAAGTTTAATTTAAAGGAAAAGGAAAGGACTGGTCTAAATGGAGCGTTTCTGGGATACACCGGAGAAATTGGAGGATTTGCTGTGCGAGCTGGTCAGCTGGGAAAGTATTTACCTGACCCAAGGGGAAGCGGAATTCCCGGTTAAATTAAAAGGTTTATTGGGGGAATTGGATTATTTCAAACAGCATCCGGACCAATTGGAGCTCGGCGAAGTCAACTGGGGGCGTACGTTCTTGACGGCGCTTTATAAACATGAAGACGCCGTGGAAACGGTTGTTCTGATCAGCCATTTCGATACGGTGTCAACTGAGGATTACGGAGTTTTGCGCCCGTTGGCTTCAAATCCCCGCCTGTTGACACGTGCGCTCCATGATCGGAAGGAAATGCTCACTGAAGAAGCCTTGGCTGATTTGGAATCGGGCAATTATTTGTTCGGCCGCGGAACGATGGATATGAAAGCGGGGCTCGCTTTGCATATGGCGCTGCTTGAAAAGGCATCGATCGAACAATGGCCGGTCAATCTTTTGCTATTGACGGTGCCGGACGAAGAAGTCAACTCCAATGGCATGCGCCATGCTGTTCCATTTCTTTTAGAATTAGCTGAAACCTATCAGCTCGATTATTCTTTGTTTTTGAACGGCGAACCGGTATTCGCCCAGGACCCAAAAGAAAGCGATTTTAAGGTATATAGCGGCAGCATCGGGAAAATCATGCCGAGCGCCTTATTTTACGGGAAAGAAACCCATGTCGGCGAACCGCTCAGTGGGCTGACTTCGAATTACATGGCATCGTACTTGACCCAGCAAATGAGCTGGAACTTGAAATTCCGTGAAACGCTTTACGGCGAAACATCGCCGCTTCCGGTCACGGTCTTGCAGCGCGATGTTAAAATGGAGTATTCTGCACAGACGCCGTATCGCGCAGTGGCTATGTACAATGTTTTCCTGTTAGAACGCAATGCAGAAGAAACGATGCAAATGTTTGAAGAAACGGCTCGTGAAGCGCTGGCTAAAATGAGCCGCGATTATACCGAGATGTGCACGCGTGAAGGCATCGAGCCGATTAACGAAGTGAAAGTGTTCCGATTCGAGGAGCTGAAGGAATACGCGCTTGAAAAATTAGGCGAAAAAGCAGTGGAGCAGATTATGTCGAATGTCACAGAAGATGTCGATCACGATGTGCGGGAACAGTCCCATGCCATTACCGATCAATTATTGATTCAATGCCATGAACTGACGCCGGCTGTCATCTTGCTGTTTGCACCGCCGTATTATCCACCAGTCAATTCGAGTGATTCAGAGCTTGTCCAAAAATGCATTCAGCAAGTTCAGGAAACGGCGCTAGAGCGATTTGGCCTGGAAGTGAAGCAAGGCCATTATTTCAACGGCATTTCCGATTTAAGCTACGTCAATTTCCAGGATCAGAACGAAGGATGGCAGACGTATGAACAAAATACGCCTGTTTACGGTAGAAGCTATAGCATTCCGTTCGATTCGATGAACAAGCTCAAAGCGCCGGTATTGAATGTCGGGCCATTTGGGCGTGATGCGCATCAACGCACGGAGCGCTTGAACCGCAAGAGTGCATTCGAGGAACTTCCTATCCTGCTGGAAGATTTGCTGTTGTCGCAGTTCACGCCGGTATTGTCGAATAAACAAGCATAACTGGACGCATGCCGGGTAAAGAATGGCAAAAGGAGCTGATTCCAATGAAAGATGCACAGTTTTTTCATTTTGAAGACGATGGCCTAATCCCGAACAATCCCGGGCTTCCAGTAGTTTTCTATCCGGCTGCATTCAACGGAAAAACAGAGCGAATTGAACAGGCTTTTCAGCAGCATGGCTGGGGCAACACGTGGCAAGGCGGTGTATTCGATTTTCATCATTACCATAGCAACACGCATGAAGCACTTGGTGTGGTGAGCGGATCTGCGCGGCTGCAATTGGGCGGTGAAAGCGGCGAAGAAGTAGAAGTCGAAGCAGGGGATGTCTGTGTTTTGCCCGCGGGGACAGGCCATAAACGCTTATCGGCTAGTGAGGATTTCCTCATTGTGGGTGCCTATCCCGGAGGGGTGGAATATAATTTGAAAACCGGTGAGCCGGATGAGCGTCCATATGTATTGGAAGATATCCACAATACGCCGCTTCCAAAGACCGATCCTGTTTACGGCGACGAAGGGCCATTGCTTTTAGAGTGGAAGGCATGAGACATCAATAAAAGACGAAGCGCAAGGTGTAGAGACCTCGCGCTTCGTCTTTTTCGTTTATGGAATTTTACTGGCCGACAAGTGCGGGGGCGAAAAATTCTTTGTACAGTTCATTGAGGATTTTTGCTTCGTCTTCTTTCAGGATGCCGAACACCAAGCTGACTTCGGAAGATCCTTGGTTGATCATTTCAATATTGACGTCAGTGCGCGCAAACGCAGCGGCAGCACGGGCAGTCAGGCCTTTATTATTGTTCATCCCTTCTCCCACCAACACGATCATCGAGAAATCGTTGCGGATATGGACATCGTCCGCTTGGAGTTCTTTCTTGACCCGTCCAATGATGCGTTGTTCTTTTTCATCATCGAGCTGATGGCTTCTGAGGATGACGGATAAATTATCGATGCCGGATGGGATGTGTTCATAGGAGATTTCCTCTTCTTCCAGGATTTGCAGCAGTTTGCGGCCGAATCCGACTTCGCGGTTCATTAAATACTTGCCGACATATAAGGTAGAGAAGCCGCTATCTGCGGAGATCCCGGTAACGGGACGCGGGGAGCTGGCGCGTTCTGCGACAATCATCGTGCCAGGAGCGGACGGATTGTTGGTGTTGCGGATGCACAGCGGCACCGACGCCCGGTAAGCGGGCATCAAGGCTTCATCATGAAGAACGGCAAATCCAGCGTAGGACAGTTCTCGCATCTCGCGGTAAGTCATCTGATCGATTTCTACCGGATTGTCGACAATTTGTGGATTGGCCACAAAAACACAGTCGACATCGGTGAAATTCTCATACAGCTCGGCCTTAACGGCAGCTGCCAGGATGGACCCCGTGATATCAGAGCCGCCCCGGTCAAATGTGCGAAGCATTCCGGATGTTGTGTATGCAAAAAATCCGGGAAAGACGGTAATCGACTGCTTTTCCGCTAGCGAGGCAAGCTGGCCATAGGATTCAGGCAAGGCTTGTGCGCGTTCCGGCGGGTTGTTGACGAATAGGCCGGCTGTGTGCGGATTAACGTACTCCGCCTGCATTCCGATGGATGTGAAGTAGGCAGCGATCAACTTCGCTGAATTGTCTTCTCCTGACGCTTTAATCGAGTCAATATACAAATCGTGTTGGCCGCTGTCTGCACGCAGGCGGTCTGTGAGGTCGGCACGGATGATATCGATGATTTCCCGGCTAAGACCGAGTTCATCTGCGATTTCCGTGTAACGGTCGATGACTGCCTGCAAGGGCTGTTGGATAGATTCGCCCAACAATGCAGCGGACGCGAGACGGATGAGCAGATCGGTTACTTTTACGTCTTCGCTATGGCGCTTGCCTGGAGCTGAGACGACCACCACCTGGCGTGCCGGGTCCGCTTTGATAATGCTTGCGACTTTTCTGATTTGCTGAGCACTAGCGACTGAAGTTCCACCGAATTTGCATACTTTCATCCTATCAAGTCCCATCTTTTTTTAATAGTCTGTGAAAAGGGTTGTTTTCGATAATACATAATACTATAATGTCTCTATGACAAAAACAACTGTTTTTTCACAGTGTACACACCATGGGGGGAATCGTCAATGAAAAATGAAATTGCAATCGGATTATTAGGTTTCGGCACAGTGGGCAGCGGCGTGTCAAAGATTATCCAGCAACATCAGGAAGATCTTCAGCACAAACTCGGTGCACAAGTCGCGATCCGCAAAGTGTTGGTGCGTGATGCCGGGAAAGACCGGATATCGGACCTTGATCCGAATGTCTTCACGACAGATATTGAAGAAATCTTGAATGATTCTTCCCTCGATATCATTGTAGAAGTGATGGGCGGCATTGAAGGGGCAAAAGCGGCGATGGAGCAGGCATTGAAAGCTGGCAAGCAAGTCGTGACTGCCAATAAGGATGTCATGGCACAATATGGCCATGATTTATTGAAATTGGCAGATGCCGAAAAATGCGATCTCTTCTATGAAGCGAGTGTGGCCGGGGGCATTCCGATCATCCGCACGCTTGAAGACGGCTTGGCCTCTGACCGCATCTCGAGCATGATGGGCATTGTCAACGGGACCACAAACTTTATCTTGACGAAAATGAAGCAGGAAAAGAAAAGCTATCAAGATGCACTTGCGGAAGCAACGGCACTTGGCTTCGCAGAAGCTGACCCGACAGCGGATGTAGGTGGTCTCGACGCAGCGCGCAAAATGGTCATCTTATCATCGCTCGCTTATTCGACAGAAGTGAAGTTAGATGATGTCAATATCCGTGGCATGGATACAATTAAGGACGGCGATGTGGAGATGGGCGAGAGCCTGGGCTACACGATGAAAATGGTCGGGTCTTCGACAAAAGATGAAGACGGCATCGATGTATCGGTTGAACCGATTTTCCTGGCGAACAGCCATCCTTTGGCTTCGGTCAATAACGAATTCAACGCCGTTTACATCTACGGGGATGCGGTTGGGGAAACGATGCTTTACGGCCCAGGTGCAGGCTCGTTGCCGACAGCGACGTCAGTCGTATCCGATATTATCGCAGCTTGCCGGAACTTGCTTCTCGGAGTGAACGGAAAACGTGAACACGCAGCACAACATGAACGCGTGATCAAGCCAGCGGATAAAAGCTGTTCAAAATATTTTCACCGTTTGCTGGTGGATGATGTCGTCGGAGTATTGTCTAAAGTGAGCGCCATTTACAGCCATCACGGCGCGAGTATCCAATCCATCGTGCAAAATCCAGGGACAGACGGAAACGAAGGAAAAGCGGAGCTTATTTTAAAAACACACGAAATTTCCCGCCAGCAGCATTTGGATGTCTTGAAAGAACTTGAAGGAATGGCTAGCCTAATCAGCCATTACCGCATTGAAGGGGAGGATGCAGCATGAGATGGCCTGGACTAATCGAACAATATAAAGAGTGGCTGCCGGTGACGGAAGCTACCCCTCAACTGACATTGCAAGAAGGCAATACACCGCTGGTCCATCTCGAGAAATTATCTGCTGATTGGGGCATCGAGATCTACGCTAAAATCGAAGGCGCAAACCCGACTGGTTCCTTCAAAGACCGCGGCATGGTCATGGCTGTCGCCAAAGCGAAAGAAGAAGGAAAAAGCGTATTGGTGTGTGCATCTACAGGAAACACTTCAGCTTCAGCAGCTGCATATGGTGCCAGAGCTGGCATGCGGACGATCGTTGTCATACCGGAAGGCCGAATCGCGCTTGGCAAGCTGGCGCAAGCGAAAATGTACGGTGCAGAAATTTTGGAGATCAAAGGCAATTTTGACGAAGCGCTTCAAATGGTCCGTGAAATCGGCAAATCGCCGGGCATCGCACTCGTCAACTCCGTTAACCCGTACCGCCTCGAGGGACAAAAGACGATTGCTTTCGAAGTGATAGAACAGCTCGGGAAAGTGCCGGACCTGTTCGCGCTTCCTGTCGGCAATGCCGGCAATATTTCTGCTGCTTGGAAAGGCTTTACTGAACACGCCGAACGCACTGGCGAAAAACGCCCTGAATTGCTGGGTGTCCAGGCGGAAGGCGCTTCGCCGATTGTCCAGAACAGAGTCGTGGAACAGCCTGAAACGGTCGCCACGGCGATTCGCATCGGAAACCCGGCGAGCTGGCAATTGGCTCTCCATGCGCTGGATGAATCGAAAGGAACGATTCTTTCAAGAAACGATGATAAAATCCTCGAAGCTTACCAGCTACTTGCCAAGACAGAAGGTGTCTTCGCGGAACCGGCATCCTGCGCATCGATCGCTGGCCTGAAAAAACAAGTCGAAGACGGCCACATCAAAAAAGGATCGACCGTTGTCTGTGTATTGACAGGAAATGGCCTGAAAGACCCGGCGACAGCAATCGAAGTCAGCAAACAGGACGGGATGCTCGAAGCCGCAAACATGGAGCAGTTCTGGAAGGAGTTAAAAAAGGAGGTCAAAGTATGAGCAGGAAAGAGTTTTCGATAGCAGTTCCGGCATCCACTGCCAACTTGGGCCCCGGATTCGATTCCATTGGCCTTGCCCTGGATCTCCACTTGAATATCCATGTGTCGCCTGCCGATTCGTGGCAGCTCATTTATAAAACGGCGGAATATGCCCATTTGTCCGGTGTTGAAGATAATTTAATCCTCCAAGCGGCTGAACGTACAGCTGCGGCTTTCAGCAAAGAGTTACCTCCAGCAAAACTGGAAATAGAAACAGATATTCCACTCGGGCGGGGGCTCGGCAGTAGCGCTTCAGCCATTGCAGCAGGTATTGAATTGGCCAATCGTTTGCTCGGTTTGCATATGTCCAACCAGCAAAAAGTACAAATCGGCACTGAGATGGAAGGCCATCCCGATAATATCTCCGCGTCACTACTTGGGGGCTTAACGATTTCCTATTACGATGAAAAGCAGATAGAGACCGTTCACGTCGAACAAGTCGATATCGGGGTTGTGCTATTGATCCCTCAGGAAATTTTCTTGACAGAAGAGTCTAGAAGCCTGTTACCCGAACAGCTTCAACACGCTGATAGTATAAGGGGAAGTGCCGCGGGCAATGTACTTTCTGCCGCGATGGCGCGCGGCGATTGGGAAAAAGCAGGCAAGCTCATGAGCAAGGATACCTTCCATCAGCCATATCGCCAACATCGTTTCCCGGATTTTAAGGAAATTGGTGAAGCTTGCCGTAAACTCAGCGCCTATGGATGTGCGATCAGCGGCGCTGGACCGTCGCTGTTCATTGCGGTTAGCGCTGGAGATCAACAGCGCATTGCGGAAGCACTCAGCCAGTTATTCCCTCATTATGAGAGCATGGCGATCAAGCCGGCCATTATCGGCACCAAATCATACGAAACAGTGGCATAACTAAAAGCTCCGGATCAGCTGATCCGGAGCTTTTCTGTATGTTTTTATAGTTTGATGGAGATATATTTGGTTTCAAGGAAGGCATCGAGCCCTTCCTGTCCGCCTTCACGGCCAATGCCGCTTTCTTTCATTCCGCCGAACGGAGCTTGTGCAGCAGATGGCAGGCCATCATTCCAGCCGACGATGCCGTATTCCAGGTTCTCGGCGATGAAAGTGCCGCGTGACATGCTTTCAGTGAAGAAATAAGAAGCTAGGCCAAAGCGGGTATCGTTTGCCAATTTGACTGCTTCCTCGTCGGTTTTAAAGCTCATGATCGGCGCAACTGGCCCGAAGGTTTCTTCGTTCATGACGAGCATATCTTCTCTAGCATTGACTAGAACGGTCGGGTTGTAGAAATAAGCGTCGTTTTCGGATTGGCCGTCGCCGCCAATCAATACTTTTGCGCCTTTATCGACGGCATCTTTTACGTGGCGCTCTACTTTTTCGTAACCATCTTTGTCGACGAGCGGGCCGATATCCACCCCGTCCTCAAGACCATTGCCGACTTTTAATTGGCCGGTTGCTTGCTTAAGCTTCTCGGAAAATTCATCGACAATACCTTCCTGTACATAAATGCGGTTGCCGCATACGCAAGTCTGCCCGGCGTTTCGGAATTTTGAAGCCATGACGCCTTCGACCGCTTTGTCGATATCTGCATCGTCGAGAACGATGATCGGCGCATGACCACCAAGTTCCAATGACAAATTCAGCATGGTCTCGGCACCTTGCTTCATCAATTCCTTGCCAATTTCAGTCGAGCCGGTAAAAGTTAGCTTGCGGACGGATGGATGGCTTGTAAACACTTTTCCGATTTGTGAGGCGCTGCCGGTAACCAAGTTGACGACGCCTTTCGGGAATCCAGCTTCTTCCGCCAGTTCAAACATGCGGACCGCTGTGAGCGGCGTCATCTTCGCCGGTTTCGAAACGAACGTGCAACCAGCTGCAAGGGCAGGCGCAATCTTACGTGCCATCATGGCAGCAGGGAAATTCCAAGGAGTGATGGACGCCACTACGCCTACTGGCTGTTTATTAATTTGAATTCGTTTGCCGTCTTTGCTCGCAGGGATAGTCCGGCCATAAACGCGTTTTCCTTCTTCCGCGAACCAGGAAATGAAGGAGGCGGAATATTCCACTTCACCGATTGCTTCTTTCAGCGGTTTGCCCATTTCCTTCGTCAGGATTTCACCGACTTCTTCTTTATGTTCCAGCAGGAGATCGTGCCATTTCATCAATAGCTCTGCCCGTTCATAAGCCGTTGTTTTCGACCAGGAAGGAAATGCTGCAGCAGCAGCTTCGACTGCTTCAGTCGCTTCTGCTTCGCCGCCGTTTGGCACTGTCCCGACTTGTTCACCGGTCGCAGGATTCATGACTTTAATCGAATCATTGCCTTTATCCGTCCATTCACCATTTATATAATGTTTGCCATTCATCTAAACTCCTCCTTAAATTATGCTTCTTGTAGTCAATACCTCACCTGGAAAATGTCTAAACTTGGACTAGCTTGCGCCAGCAGATGTCCCGTAGTTGGAAATCGCAAAAAAAAATTTGTAAAAGATTAAAAAAAATCATGTTTATTCAGATACGCAATATATCGCTGTTGGTTGCGCTTACATTAAAATAAAAATTTATTCAATTTAAAGTTATTTCAAAATAGTCTATAAATTTTATTTCCGAACTCGAAATTGTGTGCTACTATTGCTTAAAACTAATAAGCTTCAGAAAAAACCTGTTTTCGCATAATGTTATGAAGCTGAGAGAGGAATGGATACTATGCCCCAAATGTTAGCCTTGGCCATTATGGCTTTCATCTTATTTATTGGAGAGCTGATCTCCATTCGCACCAAAGCTTGGATTCCCTCGATTTTCGTCAGTGGGGTATTGTTTCTTATCGGGTATTGGACGTTCTTTCCGGAAGATATTGTGACAATCGGAGGGATCCCGCCAATTGTTGCTACTTTGCTGATCTATTTGCTGATCACGAACATGGGGACCTTATTATCGCTGGAGGAACTGAAAAAGCAGTGGCGCACGATTTTGATCGCCTTGTCCGGGATTTTAGGGATTGTTGTCTTCTTGCTTGCAATCGGGACGTTGCTGTTTGATTTCCAGACCGTCATCGTTGCCATTCCGCCGCTTGTCGGTGGATTGGTATCGGCATTGATCATGTCGGAAGGAGCAACGGCTGCTGGGCTTCCAACGCTCGCTGTATTTGCCATCGTCATTTACGTTATCCAGGGATTTGCAGGCTATCCGCTGACGTCTGTCATGCTAAAAAGAGAAGGTCGCAATTTGCTGCAAAAGTACCGCAATAACGAATTGACGGATTATATACCTTTGGCAGCAGGGACGGCTGAAGAAAAAGTCCAGGACGAAAAACCGAAGCTGTTTGCGGCCTTACCGGAAAAATACAATACCGATTTCTTCAAATTCTTCCGACTTGCTTTAGTCGGTTACGCTGCGTATCTTGCTTCAACATTGGCTGCACCGATTGTGGAAATCAGCCCGTATGTATTGTGCTTATTGTTCGGGGTATTAGCGCGTTCGATTGGATTCTTGGAGCGCCACCCGCTGCAAAAGGCAAATGGCTTCGGATTTGCGATCATGGCTTTGTTGCTATTTATCTTTGACGGCTTGAAAACGGCAACGCCTCAAATGATGCTGGAAATTCTCTATCCGTTGCTTGGCTGCATCGTGATCGGACTTGTTGGGATGTACATCTTTTCGTTCATCATTGGGAAAATCCTCAAGGTCAGTAAAGAAATGGCATTCGCTTGCTCGTTGACGGCGCTTTACGGATTCCCGGCGGATTACATCATCACGGTTGAAGTGATCAACGCCTTGACGCAGGATGAAAAAGAGCGCGAGATGCTGACGAGCCGTATGCTGCCGCCAATGCTCGTCGCCGGATTCATCACGGTCACCATCGTCTCGGTCATCTTGGCAGGAATCTTCGTCGGTTTCCTGTAAGCAATTATTAGGAGGGTTTTGCAGTGATTCTTGAAGAGATCAAAAAAGAAATAGCAAATCATGCCGGGGAACTGGTTGATATCCGAAGAAAATTGCATAGCGAACCAGAACTGTCTTGGGAGGAGCATCGAACGACAGAATACGTCTTTAACTATTTGACCGAACTGGGCATCAAATGCCGCAAGACTGAACCGACCGGCGTCATCGGTGAGTTGGCTGGCGCAAAACCTGGGAAGATGGTGGCGCTGCGGGCGGATATGGACGCTTTGTCAGTCGAAGAGTTGACTACAGACTTGCCGTACCGCTCTAAAGAACAAGGGAAAATGCATGCTTGTGGTCATGATGCCCATACGGCGATGTTGTTAATTGCCGCAAAAGCGCTTGTTTCGGTCAAAGGCCAGCTCGAGGGAAAGGTCAGATTCCTGTTCCAACCAGCGGAAGAAGTGGCAACTGGGGCACGTGAAATGGTCAAGCAAGGCGCGATGGAAGGTGTCGATAATGTCTTTGGCATGCATATCTGGTCGCAGAGCCCGACCGGGAAAGTATCCTGTACGGCAGGCCCCTCCTTTGCATCAGCCGATATTTTCAATATCCGGTTCGCAGGGCGCGGCGGGCATGGTGCCATGCCGCAAGCGTGCATCGATTCATCAGTCATGGCTTCTGCATTTGTCATGAATGTACAGTCGATCGTCTCAAGAACGATTGACCCAAAGCAGCCTGCAGTCGTCACGGTTGGCAAGATGATGGTTGGCACACGCTTTAATGTCATCGCAGAAAATGCCCTGATCGAAGGAACTGTCCGTTGTTTCGATCCGACAGTGCGCGACCACATCGAAAAGCAACTCGAAGTGTATGCCAGAAATACAGCCGAGCTCTACGGGGGAACCGCTGAACTTGAATACATCCGCGGCACGCAGGCGGTCATCAATGATGTGGAAAGTTCACAATTGGCTCTTGCAGTTGCAGCGGAAGCATTCGGGGAAGATGCCTTGTACCGAGAAGAACCGACCATGGGTGGAGAAGATTTCTCATTCTTTTTGGACGAAGCGCCAGGCTGTTTCGCATTGGTCGGAGCTGGGAATCCAGAAAAGGACACACAATGGGCGCATCACCACGGGCGGTTCAATATCGATGAAGATGCGCTTTCCACCGGTGCGGAATTGTATGCACAATACGCCTATAGTTATTTAACTAAAAAATAATCGAATCGATGGAGGGGCTTATGGGAAATAGCACATTATACGAAGATTTGATCAAGGGATACGATAAGCAATTGGACCATTCAGGAGTCAGCGGGGACCGCATCGCAAAACGATTGCATGCCTTGTCGGAAATTGGCTACACCGAACCTGGCGGAGTTAAACGGCCAGGTTTGTCTAATGAAGAAAAACAAGCCAAGCAATTGGTCAAATCCTGGATGGAAGAGTCGGGCCTCAAGGTGAGGGAAGACGGTGCTGGAAATGTTTTCGGCTCTTTACCGGGGCGCTCGGATGTCCCTGCCATCGCGTCGGGGTCACACGTTGACAGCGTGCCGAACGGCGGCAATTTCGATGGGCCGCTTGGCGTGCTTTCTGCACTCGAAGTGGTTGAAGCCTGGAAGGAAGACGGTTTTGTTCCCGAAAAACCATACGAAGTGGTGATTTTCACCGACGAGGAAGGCTCAAGATTCAACAGCGGCCTGACAGGAAGCCGTGCGATGACTGGCGATATCACCGAAGCGGAAATGAAGCAATTGCGGGATTATAATGGAGAAAGTTTAGAACAAGTTCTTGAATCCTACGGCAATTCTCTGGACGCATTTCGCAAGTCGGTCAGGAATTTAACTGAACTGGAGTTATTTGCAGAAGTGCATATCGAGCAAGGCAAGAAATTGGAACAGGAAAATCAGCCGGTCGGCATTGTTAGTGGAATCGCTGGCCCAGCTTGGATGGAAGTGCGATTTTCAGGACAGGCCGGCCATGCCGGCAATACGCCGATGATTGGCAGAACGGATAGTTTGGTCGCAGCCGGTGAATTTGTCAGCCGCTTGCCTGAACTTCCCCCGGCGATCAGTGAGACGGCTGTTGCAACAGTCGGGAAGCTGGACGTCTCGCCAAATGGCATTAATGTCATCCCTGAGCAAGTCGTGCTGCACGTCGATGCGCGCGACATCCACAAAGAACCGCGGGATCAGCTCGTGGAGCGCATTCGAAACTTGGCAGAAGAAGTAGCTGGCAAGCACCGGGTTACTGTTTCACTCCAGCAGAATACAAGCATCACTCCTGTACCGATCGCAGAAGAACTGCAGCAGGAAATTTCGACGGTGTTAGAAGAGCAAGGAATTGAACCGGTGCGGATCCCAAGCGGGGCAGGACATGACGCCATGATCGTCGGGCGCCACATTCCGGTCGCAATGCTTTTTGTCCGCAGTAAAGACGGCATCAGCCACAATCCGAAAGAATGGTCGTCCTTATCGGATTGCGTTCATGGGGTTCATGCTTTGAAAGCGTTCATCGAGTCGAGAATGGCAAAAACATAAGTGATCTTTTCGCAAGACAGAGGCATTTCCTCTGTCTTTTTTTGATGCCAGGAAATTTGAAATATATGGTGGAAGAGATCCTTATTATGGAATTATCAGGCTAAATTGATATAGAGTGTATATTTACCAGTAAATCGGGTATATATAATGTAAGTAATGATTCTGAAAATGTACGGAGGTGATGAACGTGAAAGCAGTTGAGAATAATGCTTCTAATAACGCACGCCCGTTTTCTGAAGAAAAAATTCTAAAAGAATGCCGCCATTATTTTTCATCGGAAACTGCTCGAACAGCAGAAATCGCTGAGAGATTTATGGAATATTTTATTAGAAATGCTTCTTCGGAAGGTGTTCTTTTCAAGACGATTAAAGAAATCACACACGATTTGAATATTTCTCATCAAACCTTGACCAAAGTACTGAAACGGCTCGAGGAAGAAGAGATTATTTATAGAAGAAACGGCATCATCGGTTTGTGGCAGGAATAATTGAAGTGATTTGAAGAATCAGCTCGGCGAAGACTAGCGGATATTCCGCTAGTCTTTTTTTATGCCGATTTTTATATGAGTTTAAAATGGAAGTTTAGAATATAAAAAGAATTATCTTTCAAGAGTGAATATATATAACTATGTTATTTTTTTTGAAATGAAATAGATTATTGTATAAAGCCTATTTGCTCATTTTTATTAATATTTTTTATGAAAATCCACTTTAAAGTGTAGAATGAACCAAGGAAGTGTGATATAAAGGTACTAGAATAATCTGAATTTTTAGATAGGAAGATCGATAATGCTTAGCGAGGAGGATGGGAAATGGGGAAACAACTAATGGGCCATCGACTTTTAGCATGCATCAGCAGAAATTTCGTGTTGGTAGCCGGTACAACGGTTTCTACAGTTTTTGCCGTATGGCTTGTGTCAGTCTTTATTTATGAACCAGAATACATGGCGACAAGCCAAGTGTTTGTCGAACCGCTAACATTCGATGCGTTTCATGGAGAGGCTTTAGCCACTTCTGATTACCAAACTTTAGAAGCTTATCAAGTTTTAGCGAAAAGCCCTGCCGTCCTGTCACAAGTTCTGGAAAACACAGCTAGCCGCTATTCGATGGCCGAACTTCATAATCGCATAACCATCAACCGGCCGGAGAATTCCCGAGTTCTTAATATCGTCGTCACTGCTGGAACTAAAAATGAAGCTGCTGCCATAGCTAATGCCATTGCCTTTAACTTGCAAGAAGAAGTAAAACACTTATTGAAAGTGGATAACGTGAACGTCATCTTAAAAGCAAGCACGTCCAATGGCGCACTTGAAGAAAATAGCGGTTTGAGCGTACTGTTGTCTCTTTCAGCCGTTGCCGGGCTAGTCGCTGGAATTCTTCTGAGCCTGACGTTCGAGTTGTTGGGTATTTTAAAGCGATACGCCCAATTTGGCAGAAAGAAAAGTACGCATTTACAAACCGTCTTCAAATAAGCAGTAGTTAAAGCAGGGGTGAGATTATGTATAAGCTGGTTTCCATTCAAGACCATATTAAATGGCAGGAAATTCTGGATGCTTTGGACATACAGGATATTTACTACACGACCCAATACTTTCTGAGTGCCCTTAAATTGGATCCAGGAGAAGCTTACCTCTTTTATTTTCAATGTCAAGATGGGGAAGTGGCGTACCCTTTCATTAAAAGAAAAGTGAATGAAGAAAAGCCGCAATATTTCGATATTTCCACGCCCTTCGGCTATGGCGGACCGGTTTTGAATATTCGTTCCACCAGCGCAGCGCTCGTAGAGAACTTCAGGAAAGAATTCATCGATTTCTGTAAAAAAGAACAAATCATCGCTGAATTCATCCGATTTCATCCTTCTAAGAAAAATGCTGAGCTCTTTGAAGGCCATATGCAGTTATTACCCTTATATGAGACTTATTCAATTGATTTTAAAAAATGGCAAAGGCCCTTGGTGGAGGAAAAAGAACTTTCATCTAAAATAGATGTCCGAAAGTTAGGAACTGTCCGACATATGTTTGAATTCCTTGTCCTCTATTACTCAAATGCCCGCAGAAGGGAAGAAGCTGATAGCTATTACTTTTTTACCAACGATTACTTCGAAGCTTTAGTCAGCGCGCTTGGTCCGAACCTTCATCTATTCGGTGCATATAGAGAAGATAAATTGGTTTCGGCATGCTATGTACTGGCGATGGGCAAGACCATGCATTTCCATCTGGAAGGCAATTTGCCGGAAGGTAAAAAGCATCAAGCTGGACATGAATTATTGGCTAAGGTGGCTGAATGGGGCTCGGATAATTATTATGAAGAGTTTCATTTGGGAGGGAGCCTGGACAGCGATTTGGATGATGCGAAACGCGAGGTTGCCAATATGCCGGCGTTCACCTTTTTTATCGGAAAAGTCATCCATGAGCAACAGCTGTACGATCGATTCATTTCCTTAGATGACGGTGACATTATTCGACGCTACCGCAATATTTGAACTAGTTCCAGCAAATATAGGGAGGTATAATAAATGAGATATACACAATACAAAGGGGTAGTGGAACGGGAATATAAAAAGTCGTTGCGCAAAATCATGTATGAATTATGCGTTGTGGAGGGATTGGATTCAATTGATGGTGCGTTGCGTCTTGGGGTTGCCAAAACCATTTTTGAATACTGGCGTAATTTTTACAGATACGATGACCACCAGCGACTATTTGATCAAAAAGTACAGGAGCTTGACAAAATGCATTTCCTTTTTGTGAATGAAGGAAGGAAGCAAACTGCCCAAGAACCACTGCGGCATACCGATGAATCCAGTTTGGCTGGTTTCAAGGAGCAAGTTGAAAAAATAGCTGCTTATTATCGCCAAGTACATGTCGAAAGTGAGGGGTTGGCTGTGGAAGCGTCCAATCTTCCATTGTTTGAGTTTGTCGAAGAATTGCTGCAGCGATACGAGGCTGGCGAGTTGCTTAAAGAGCTAATGAGAAATTCACCAAACGCCAAGAAGGGGTAGTTATTAAGAGATGCAACCATTTACGAAAAAAGCGATTGAAGTCATGAAGGACATACCACAAGGAAAAATAATGTCATACGGGCAAGTGGCCCGTGCCGCCGGGAGCCCGCATTCTGCTCGTCAAGTCGCGAGAATTCTTCACAGCATGAGCGAAAAACACAATATCCCCTGGCACAGAATTGTCAACAAAAAAGGCGAACTCGCCATCAAGGATGGAGATGCGCGCTATACCCAAAAACTGCTATTGGAAGAAGAAGGGCTTTGTTTTGAAGAGAATGGGAAAGTATCCTTAAGCCACTATCAACACTTTCCGGATCTGTGAACAAGAAAATGTAAGTTTATCATCAGCCTGAAAAAGGGTATAAACCTGCATCGACAAATTTTTTTGTGCAGAAATGGGGAATTGTAGTGGCTACAGAAAACAAACCGGTTATTGGAATTACGGCCCGTGTAGAAGAAGATCAAATGTATTCATTGGATCCTGTCTACGCAAATGCCATCTTACAGGCAGGAGGATTGCCTTTGATTGTCCCGATTGTGGATGAAGAAGATATTCCTCTTCTTTGTGAGCGATTGGATGGATTGATCGTCACAGGGGGCGGGGACATCAACCCGAATATTTATGGGGAAGAGCCTCATATCCAGTTAGGTGCCGTTTATCCGGGCAGCGATAAATATGAAGCAGAACTTATTTTGAATTTCCTTAAATTGGATAAACCATTCATCGGAATGTGCCGTGGCATGCAAATGTTCAATGTCGCTTTCGGCGGAACCGTGTACCAGGATCTAGAAACTCAATATGAAGGCACACTTTACCAACATAAACAAATGGCTATGCGTACACACCGCACGCATTCCGTAAAATTGGAAGAAGACAGCTTGCTTTATGAAATCATGAAAGAAAAGGAATTTCATGTGAATTCTTTCCATCACCAAGGCGTAAAAGACGTTGCGGAAGGCTTAGAAGTAGCAGCCCGTGCGGCAGATGGGCTTGTGGAAGCATTACAAAGCCCGAATCATCAATTTGCGATGGGCATCCAATGGCATCCTGAAGAATTTGCGCTACAAGGTGATGAAGCGTCACGTAATATCTTCTCGTATTTCGTAAAGGAATGCCTGATTGACAAAAAACAAAACCAATAAGAAAAACGCAGGGGCTGTCCCTGCGTTTTTCTTATGTAACAAGCAAAAACCCGCCCTCCGTATTGGAAGGGCGGGTTAAAAATTGATAGTAATAAATTATACCTTCGGATTGACGAACCAAGGCTCAGGAACGCGAGCTTTCACAGCTACTTGATCTTGAACGAACCAAGGCTCAGGAACGCGAGCTTTCACAGCTACTTGATCTTGAACGAACCAAGGCTCAGGAACGCGAGCTTTTACAGCTACTTGATCTTGAACGAACCAAGGTTCAGGAACGCGAGCTTTTACAGCTACTTGATCTTGAACGGACCAAGGTTCAGGAACACGAGCTTTTACAGCTACTTGATCTTGAACGAACCAAGGTTCAGGAACACGAGCTTTTACTGCAACCTCTTCGGTACTAGTTGAAGCTGAAAATGCCGGTAACGAGCTTAATGCGATTGCAGTTACAAATATAATAGCCATACCTTTTTTCATATTTTCCACTCCCTAATTAATATTCGTGACTTTTTTATAAGCGTTTTTAGCTTTTTCCATAAATTCAGCAGATTCTTTAAACTTCTCTTGTCTAAAGTTTATATTACCCAAATGTCCGTAATAATATCCTAATTCATTGTAATTTTCGGAATCCTCTAAGCTAGGGACTAATTTAGCAAGAACTAAACTTTCAAATTGTTCTTCATCATCATCTAATAAATGAACTAAACATATAAACTCTACATAAGCCTCTCTAAATGCTGCATTAGTAGGTGAATCTAGACGTAAGTCTTTGTTTTTAATTCTTTCCAATCCCATTCTTATTATATCTCTAGCTTTTTCTTCATTCTCTAATTCTAAATAACTCTTAATAAGAATGCAGTATGTCAATATACTATCTGCAAAATATTCGTCAGGAATAAACTTTAAACAATTAGTTAAGTGCATTATGGCGTCTTCATAGTTCTGATATATAAAATAAGAGTATCCTAAATTAAATTCAGTAGTAAATTTTAATATGTCTATATCCAATTTACTGCCGATAGTTAACGCATTCTTATAATGCTCTAATGATAGTTTGTAGTTGCCAAAATATTCATGACTTATAGCAATATTAATGTGGCATTCTACAATTCTTTTAGGTACAAATTCTTGTTGATATATTTTTAAGGCCATCTCTGAATATTTATAAGCAATCTCCGTTTCTCTTAATTGGGTACTGGAGATTCCGATTGAATAATACAGGTCTGCGAGTTCCGCAGCAGAAATTGTATTTGGAACGATCCTCTCAGCAATTAAATATGTTTTCAACGCATTCTCATAATCATTCAAGATGTAATTATAGTTACCGTTATATTTGTGATACAGATAATACTGCTCTTGATCCATGAATTCCTTGAAGCGGTCCATCTCTTTAATTTTATTTTCTGCACTTTCTAAATCGCCTGTAATGATGAAATAGCGGATTTGTTGAATATCGAATTCGAGTTCGACATCTTCGTCTGCGCGCAGGAGAGGATGGTTGCAGATATCTGCATAATGTTCCATGATCTTGCCCTTGTTTTGGGGATGGAGCAATGAATTTTTAAAATTTTTCACTAGCACTTTGCCGATCGGATTGTCTTTGGCAGCTAGCGGAATTTCGAGTTTTTTGCATAACGCTTCCAAATCTTTAAGGGCGGGTTCTTTCAACCCAGCTTCAATTTTTTTTAGGTCTTTTGATGAGAAAATGCCTGATGCAGTTTCTTCCATGCTGAAACGTTTTTTCAGCCGATGATATTTCAGTCGCATCCCTGTGTCCATGTCCGCTCTCCTTTCCGTTTGCATGGGCAGTACTTCAATCATCCATGTAGGAGAGTTTTCCTCCGCTTGGCCAGGCGGCCCTGACAAGCGTATATCCGAGAGATTGTTTAGTACGATAATTACCGCCTCCACATCCACATTTTACTTTATTTACACATATTAAATCTATGATAGCATCAATTTTCAAAATAAACTGCTTTTTTATTTCTATTACTCTTGTTTTGAGAAAAAAGGTAAAAAGTGCCTATCCACTAAATTAATAGCCAAATCATTACAGTATTTGTACTTACTACTAGTCCATTTGTTCTACCGAAATAATTTCGTGAAAGTTTAGATAAAGTGCAAAGAAGGGTAAAGAAGAATAAGGCAACAGTAAAATCAAATAAACGGGGGTATTATAATGAATTCGTCAAATAAAAAAGTGCTTGGAATTGTGTATTCTCAGGAGGATTTTGAGCGAAAAATGACCCAGCTTAATGAGCAAGGCTATTCAGCAAACGAAATCCATGCAGTAGCTGAACATACAGATGGATTGAACAATCGCCAAGTGGAAGTTGAAAAAGCGGGGACCTTTGGAGATAAAATGAAGAGTTTTGTTACAGGAAAAAGCGCAGTCAAGGAATCCATTGATTCACTTGGCTTATCACAAGAAGAGTCGCAGCGGTATACAGAAGATGTCGCTAAAGGCGGAATATTGCTCTATGTAGAAGGCGAAAGAAAAGGAATCATTGATGCCGTGAAAGAGTCGGAAGGAGCACCTGAACATGAACCTACTGACGCAGAGCGCCGACAGTACATCCAGTCTGTCGATAATAATTATGATGAACAGGAAGACCGTTTCGCCCGCGGGGAGACTTTCCTTCAAGATCCGACCTTAGTGAAAGATGAACGCCATGTGTCGTTTACGACGCAAGAAAAAGCAGAAGTCGAAAAAGCCAGAGGCGGAACGAGCAAAACGGAAGCGCAAACCAAGACGGATAAAAAATACAGATGATTTCTCGGTCCCGGTCAATAAAGGACCGGGATTTTTTTATCCTATAAATCAGTCTTTATCAGGCTTAAAATTATTATATAGAAGAAACGAGATGTTTTAGCAATGATAAAGTGCGGGTAAACAAACAGCAAGACAAGTTAAAATCAGGAGGTTTTATGAATGGCACAGACAAACCGTCAATTTGAAATTGTTTATACACAGGAAGAAATGGAACATGCTTTGGAGGCCCTTATTTCAAAAGGCTACCGGAATGAAGATATCCATGTGCTCGCAAACGACAAAAATTTAGTGAACGAAGCACACGACCGCTATGGAGTGGATTCCAACAAAGCGAACTCTTTCGGCAACCGTATCAAAACCCTTTTGACTGGGGAAGACAAAGCCCGTGCTAAGCTCGATGAATTCGGTGTCGATCGCGATACGGCTGACAATTATGAGCGTGAAATTGAACGTGGCGCTGTCCTATTGTATACCGATGGTGAGCCTAATGGGAATGGGGAAAGCAAAGAACATTTCTCTTCCCATTCTGACGACAACCGCCCGATGGACATGGACGCTGGAGAGCGCAATACAGCGTTTGCGCCATTTGGCCGTGATGTTGAGCGGGACGGCAGAAGGCATGATGATGAAAAGCTCATTGATAAAGATATCCAAAAACATGAAGGCCGTCACGATACGGGCGTTGAAGACATTTATACAAGCGATGCGACGCGTGAGCAGACGAATAAATCCCAATTACACAGCAAATCCCAGGATTCCCGTTTAAAAGGCGATGAAATCCATCCGACAACCGATCGTGTCAAACCATCGGAAGCGGAAAAACCATCCGAAAAGCGCATGGAACATGAACCGAAGCTTGGTGACCAAGACGGTGAAAACGAACTGAACCGCGAAGACGGGGTGAACCGTCGGCAAGATGAGCCTTCCCCAGGATCCGACCCGAATCTCGGGCCAGCGCCATTCGGCCGTGATTCAGAAGAAGAGCACTTAGCCGAGACGGAGCGCCGTGACGATTACGAATCAACAAAAAACCCGAAAGACGTTGATGATTTCCATAAAAACGTAGAGAAAAAGACGGGTACGCCACCGACGCCAAGGCTATTTTAAAATTAGAAAAAGGCCAGAGAAATGTGAAATTTCTCTGGCCTTTTATGTGCATGTAATTATCGTTTATGGGCGGTTCGTGCAATGACGATGCCTATAAGTGTTCCAATGATTGCGGGGACAAGCCAGCCAATCCCTTGTTCATAGAAAGGCAAGTAAGAAAAAATCTGCGTGATTGCATTGAACTCAAAACCTGTACTTTTCAATGCATCAAAGATGCTGATAACACCCGTAAGGACAAGTGGAATGATATAGACGTAAGATTTTTGGTAAAAGGAATGATCGAAAAATGACAGAATGACAAGAACAATTGCGAGCGGATAGATGGCCAATAATACCGGCAATGAAATGGCGATCAATTGAGTTAATCCGACATTGGCAATGATAGTTGAAAATCCGGCGAATACGAATACATAGGCCACATAAGGAAGTTGAGGGAAGATTTTATTGAAAAACTGTGCTGTAGCTGACACCAGCCCGATGGAAGTTGTCAGGCAAGCGAATGTGATCGCAGCAGCCAAAATGATGCCGCCAATTTCGCCATACAGGACACGTGAAGCGAGCGCAATGACTTCTCCGCCGTTGTCTTGCATGCCAATAGCTTCTACACTGGTTGCCCCGATATAGCTTAGGGATAGGTACACTAGCGACAAACCGGCTGCCGCAATGAATCCAGCATACGCTGTTGTTTTCAGGATGGTGTTCTTGTCTTCGACGCCTTTTGCGCGAATGGATTGGATGATGACAATCCCGAATACGAGCGCAGCAATTGCGTCCATCGTCAAATAGCCTTGAAGAAAGCTTTCGAAGAACGCTTCTGTGTCATAATTTCCGACAGGGGCACCAATCGGCCCCATAGGCGTCAGGAAACTTTTAATAGCCAGGAAGCTAATGACCACGATGAGGATCGGCGTCAGGATTTTGCCAATGCGATCAACAAGTTTCGTCGGGTTCAGTGCAAACAGCACAGTAATAACAAAAAAAATGAGCGTGAATAGCAGTAATGACCAGAAAGATGATGATATTTCAGCGGACAAAAAAGGAGCAGTGCCAATTTCGAAGGCGACAGTAGCTGTACGGGGGATTCCAAAGAAGGGCCCGATAGCCAAATAGACGATCATGGTAAAGACGATGCCAAAGACTGGGTGGACCCGTCCTGCAATCGATTGCAAGTCTCCGCCGGCTTTTGCGATGGCAAGTATGCCTAATAGCGGCAATCCGACACCTGTCAACAAAAAGCCAGTGATGGCGGGAAGCAATTGGTCTCCTGCTAATTGTCCAAGGTAGGGAGGGAAGATTAAATTTCCAGCACCAAGAAACAGCGCGAAAAGCATAAGGCCAATAGTTAGAGTTTCAGATTTTGTAAGCGTTTTCTTATTCATAGGAGTTCTCCTTCTGCATTAAACATAGTCGCACAAGAATTTATTATAACTGAATTCACGCAGTTATGAAAATTAAAATTTGGAAATAAAAAAACCCGGCAGTTACGCCAGGTTTCATGTGTTTATTTATCTTTATTAAAGCCTTCTTTGAACTTGCCGACTGTATCTTGCACATTGCCCTTTGTTTTGTCTGATTTGCCTTCAGCTTGCATGTCAGGGTTATCTGTCGCGTTGCCGACTTGGTCTTTCAATTCGCCTTTGCCCTTGCTGACGGCGCCTTTCAGTTTATCAGAGAATCCTTTTTTATCAGCCATTTGAAAACCTCCCTTTGAACTTTTCTTATTGCATGTATAGCCTGTTTTTAAATTTATAAACCTCGGGTAACAATTAAAAAGCTTCCCACTAAATCGGGAAGCATCAGTTTATGATTTTAAGGATTGTTCATTGAGTGTTTCTTTTGCTTTTTCCTGTACTGAAATGCACAAGTCCTGCTCTGCTAACCGTTTTAAGGTGGTGAGTGGCGTGGCTGCATTTGCGGCGACACCTTTGCGGACTTCTGGATGCTGGTCAAGCGACAAGTCAACAAGGAGTCCCTCGCAATTAATGGAGTGTGCGAGTTCAGCCCGTTTAGGGTAATCCATTTTCAATACAGCCGCTTCATCATAAGGAGACCACTCTTTCTTCGATGCATAAAAAAGAAAATTGCTGTCCATATCCGCACTCCCGCTCAAAATTAGTATGATATTCGTAATCCATGGGTTTATTATAGCATATTATGGATATAATACTATAAAAGTGCCTGTTAATTCTGAAAATTATCAAAAAAATAATTGTTCAGTCTAAAAGTATCATTCTTAGAATTTATTTGAATGAAATATGGGGAAGCTGGAAACTTTTCTTCAATGTAGGTCGTCTTAATTAAAGGGAAGATAAAAAATGACAGTATGTATCACTTTCTTTTTTTATTGTCCGTGCTATAATAACAATGGATATGTATGCAAAATTAGAGTTTTTTTTAAGGAGGAAGGACATGCTATACCTGACACTGGTTGTGGCATTTATCGCTTCGATTCTCCTGACACCCCTTGTGAAGAGATTGGCATTTCGCATCGGGGCAGTGGATCGGCCCAATTACCGAAAAGTACACGCAAGGATTATGCCGCGTTTAGGCGGATTAGCTATATTCGGATCATTTTTAATCGCTTATCTTTTCCTTCAACCGAAGGATCCGGTTTCAGCTGCATTTGAGTCATCGTTAATCCCGATTGAAACAGCTATCATTATCGGCGCGTTTTTGATCATCGTGACGGGCGTCTTGGATGATATGCTCGAAATTACAGCGAAAGCCAAAATGCTCGGTCAACTGGCTGCAGCTGGCGTTGTGGTCATTGGCGGCGGGCTCGAAATTTCATTCATTAACTTGCCGTTCGGCGGTGTTTTGGATTTTGGCTACTTCAGTATCCCGCTGACAATCATCTGGATTGTGGGCATTACCAACGCCATCAACTTGATTGACGGGCTTGATGGTTTGGCCGCAGGGGTTTCCACGGTTGCGCTATTGACGCTGGCAGCGATGGCCTTCATCATGGGCGATATTTTCGTTATGTCGACAGCGGCCATTCTTGCCGCCAGTTCTATCGGCTTCCTATTCTATAATTTCCACCCGGCGAAGATTTTCATGGGGGATACAGGGGCCTTGTTCCTCGGTTTCATGATTTCTGTACTCGCATTAATGGGTTTCAAAAACGTGACAGTCGTTGCTTTGATCATCCCGATCATCATGCTCGGCGTCCCGATTTCGGATACCTTCTTTGCCATTGTGCGCCGTGTGCGTGAAAAGAAATCTATTTCAGAAGCGGACAAATCGCATTTGCATCATTGCTTGCTGAACATCGGGTTTTCGCATAGCCAGACCGTATTGATCATTTACGGTATCTCCGCATTATTCGGACTTGCAGCCTTGCTATTTTCCCAAGCGACTTTGTGGGGAGGCATCTTGTTGATCGGCGTCATGCTTCTGGCGATTGAATTATTCGTAGAAGTGGTCGGGCTTGCTGGGAAGAATTACCGCCCATTGATCAATCTAGTGAGAATGATAGGGAAGTAAAAAGTGGCCGCGGCCGCTTTTTTTATGTGTAAAGTCATCAAGAGCACAAAAAAAACTGGCAACCGTTATCGGTTGCCAGTTTTTTTATTCTTCCTGATCTGATCCGGTGGCTGGAAAAGCCTGCTCGGTAAGATCATCTTCGTTCAAAGAAAGATTGGAAGTGTCCGGTTTTAAGCCGAGGTGGCTTTGGAGAATGTCTTTCAATTCCTCAAGCGATTCTTCATCGGGCATGTAGTAGTAGATGCCTGTTGACATATCATCGTATCCTTGAACACTCATCGTATCGATATCTGGTTTGCCACTTTTCGCATATTCGAAGAATGCCTGCATATCGCGGAAACTCAAATTGGTTTTCATATTGTCTCCGACAGCTTCGATGACATTGCCGTATTTACTGATAGATCCTGCCGATAGGGCTTTATCCATGATGGATTCGAGAATCATCTGCTGGCGCTTGCCGCGTTCGATGTCGTTATCGTAATGCCGAGTTCTAGCCAAGGCCAATGCTTCACTGCCGTTGAGCTGCTGGATTCCTTCTTCGAGTTCGATTGCATTATGGGAATCTGTTTCGTCTTTTTCTTTCAAGTCATACGGTACTTCTGCTGTAATTCCGCCGAGTGCATCTACGACATCGACGAAAGCATCAAAGTTCATCGTCATGTAATAATCCACCGGCACATCGAGCAGGCCTTCGACGCTTTCAATCGTTGAGCGTGGGCCGTTCAGTGCATAGGCATGCGTGATTTTGTCTTCATAGCCGGAGTCCGGAATGAAGGTGTACGTATCCCGCGGTATGCTGACGAGCTTCACTGATTTTTCTTCATTATTCAAGGTTGCCAATACTAACGCGTCTGAACGGATGTTATTGCTGCTTTGATCCCGTGCGGCGCTGTCGTCAATTCCGATGAACAAAATCGAGATGTTATCACTCAAGGGTTCGACTTGTTCATCGCGGAGGTCTGATTTATCACGACCATCTGCAGACTCATATGCGTTGTTCGCAGCAAACTCGGCTTTTTTCACAAGCCAAATGCCGAATGCGGATAAACTAATCAACAAGGAGATAGCCAGGATGGCAGAGATCTTGATGATCTTCCGCCGTCTGCTGGACTTTGCCTCCCGCTGCATTTTTCTACTCATTGTAGTTGCTCCTCTAATGGGGATTATGTGCGGCTTGGGTAGTAGCCAAGCACATGAACGTAGCTTTTAACTAATCTTAAGGGCATAGTGAATTTATGAATTTTCATTTTTTTGTGCTGTGGATATTATACAGTGATTTTTTCTGCGCGTAAATGAAAAGAAACTAAGCGTGTGGAAATTCGAGGAATTCGGTGCGCGCTGACTCGATGTCAGCTTGCCCATTTGTCAATTCATTGACCCAGTCGATAAATTGTTGATTTTTTTCGATTGGCACATGAATGGAGAGAACCACGGCATCCGAATAATCGATTCCGGCCAACGGATAATCCGACTGGCGTATTTCATTTTCAATCTTGCCGAGCCATGTATAATCGATGGAGACCTTCATCAAATGGTGCAAGCGGCGTTCCACTACGCCGGATGCGGAGATCGCCTCCGTTGCAGATTTTCCATAGGCGCGGATTAGGCCGCCGCCTCCCAGTTTGATGCCGCCATAATAGCGCGTCACTACCAGCACAGTATCTTTCAACCCTTGTTTTTTCAATACTTCCAGCATAGGAACGCCCGCTGTTCCGCTGGGTTCCCCATCGTCATTCGCTTTTTGGATGGAATCGTGTTCACCGATAATGTAAGCTGAACAATTATGGGTGGCCTGGCGGTGTTTCGATTTGATGGAATCGATGAAAGCGATCGCTTCTGTTTCTGTTTCAGCCCGTGCTGCATGACCGATGAAACGGGACTTGTTTATGAGTATTTCTGCATTGGCAGAAAAACCTACTGTTATGTAATTTTCTCGCATTTTTACTCCCCCTGTTGTAAAATGAAATCAGATAATTTGTAATGTATTCTTAATATGCTGTTGCGTATATAGTGATATACTTGTTAAAGCCCGTAAGGCGAAAGAAGCAAAGAGACGGATGGTTACAGTAAGTATAGCTAAGGCGGTTTTAGAATGGCAAAGAAAAACGATGGAACTTCATTAGATTCCATCTTTGACGAGCTGGTCGCAAAGATGGACCAGTCGAAACAGGATATTTTCGCCATTAGCGAAGAAAGTCGCCGCAGCTATGAAGAGATGAAGGACGAATTGGAGAATGTCAGGGCGAACATCAGCCGCATCATAGCGGAAGGTGACGCGCTTGAAGAGCGGACCCGCTCGGCACGCCGGCGACTCGCAGAACTATCGGGTTCTTTCGAATCTTTCACTGAAAGCCAGGTTCGCGAAGCTTTTGAATCGGCCAACGAACTGCAAGTGCAATTATCCTTGAACCGCGCCGAGGAAAAAAAGTTTCGGCAAAAGCGGGACCGCCTGCAGCGCAAGCTCCAGAAGTTACTTCAGACGATCGAACGTGCAGAGCGGCTAGTCAATCAAATCAATGTGGCCACCAATTATTTATCGTCGGATCTGGAAGATTTCGGGGACGCGGTCGATAAGTCGAGGAGCAAGCAGGATTATAGCTTAAGGATTATCGAAGCCCAGGAAGAAGAGCGTAAAAGGCTGTCGCGTGAAATCCATGACGGCCCAGCCCAGATGATGGCAAATGTCCTGCTGCGCTCGGATTTAATCGAGAAAACTTACCGCGAAAAAGGCGCGGATAAGGCCTTCAAGGAAATTTCTTCGTTAAAGGATATGGTGAGGCAAGCGCTCACGGAAGTCAGGCGCATCATTTATGACTTGCGTCCGATGGCGCTTGATGATCTCGGGCTGGTCCCAACTTTGAAAAAATATCTGGAGACGATTGAAGAATACAATCGCGGCGTCCGGCTATTTTTCCATTCCAATGGAAACGAAGTCCGGCTCCCGAATAATTTTGAGACGTCCATTTTTCGCTTAGTCCAAGAATCTGTTTCAAATGCGATTCGCCACGGCAAATCGACAGATATCGAAGTTAAGATGGAGTGGCTCGCCGAACAGGTCTCTATTATCATTAAAGACAACGGTTCCGGCTTTGACCAGGAAATTGTCAAAGACCAGTCATTCGGCTTGACCGGCATGAGGGAACGTATTGAATTGATCGGCGGGGAATTTTTTATCAATTCCACGCTCGGCGAAGGAACGGTGTTAATGTTTCATATCCCGCTGAAGGCGGGTATGTAAGATATGGTATTTTGAGGAGGACGACATAATGACAAAAATTATTATTATTGATGACCACCAATTGTTCCGAGAAGGCGTTAAGCGCATCTTGGACTTTGAAGAATCGTTTGAAGTGGTCGCAGAAGGCGGCGACGGCGAGGAAGTCATTAAGCTGTACGAAGAGCATCAGCCGGATGTTGTGTTGATGGATATCAACATGCCGCAAAAAAACGGCGTCGAAGCAACGGGTGAATTGATTGAAAGATTCCCAGACGCTAAAGTCATTATGCTGTCCATTCACGATGACGAATCGTATGTAACGCATGCGCTTAAAACAGGCGCACTCGGTTATATGCTGAAAGAAATGGACGCAGATGCCATCATCCAGGCGATTAAAGTTGTCGCAAAAGGCGGCTCTTACCTGCATCCGAAAGTCACGCGCAATTTAGTGATGGAGTTCCGTCGCTTAAGCGAACGTGAAAACAAAGGATCTTTCCATCAAACAGAAATCCGTCGCCCTTACCACTTATTGACAAAACGCGAAAGCGAAGTTTTGCAATTGTTGACAGACGGACAGAGCAACCGTGTCATCGGTGAAACTTTGTTCATCTCTGAAAAAACAGTGAAAAACCATGTATCGAGCATTTTGCAAAAAATGCAGGTCAATGACCGTACTCAGGCAGTCGTCACAGCCATTAAAAACGGCTGGGTGGAAGTGCGTTAATAAGCATTGAGCGGCAGCGGTTCAACCGATGTCAAAAATATGAAAAAGCGCCGGAAGTTTTTCTTCCGGCGCTTTTTTACATGCGTCCGATGCAGAACTGATAAATCGATGCAGTGACGAGGCAATCCCCGAGCGCATCGTGGGCATTGTGCTCGAGCTCGAGATAGGCGGATAGTGTCGTCAATTTGTGATTCGGCGTTTCGGTGATGAATTTACGTGCCAGCCTGACCGTATCGATGACTTGATAAGGCGGCACCGGCGTGATGTGATCAAGCGCATAAAGAAATCCCATATCGAATGGTGCGTTGTGGGCGACGATCGGCAAATCACCGATAAAGTCGATCAATTGCGGAGCGATTTCCTCGATGACCGGCGCATCCTGGACATCTCCGTTGCGAATGCCGGTGATGCGGGTGATGGTGCTTGAAATCGGGCGTTCAGGATTGATCAATAAATACATCGTATCTTGTTGTTGATGCCCGATATATTTAACGGCACCGATTTGGATGATCTTATCATCACCTGCACGCAAACCGGTCGTTTCAAAATCGAGCACAATATAGTCATCTGCCGGTGCCATTGTCAAATTGTATTTTTTCGCCCGTGCAGCGGTTCTTCTTCGCGGGTACGTGCGTGTGTCTTGCATCTTTTGGTTGAGCAAACGCTCTGCTTCCCATTTTTCCAAATGATCGCCTCCTTTGGCTTTTCTTCCATTGTACATGACAGTGGAACGAATTGTCCTGTCGCATATTGACACCGTTTCTTCATTGTATTCCCGGAAGAGCTGTGGCAAAATGAGCGCAGGAGGAATGCATCATGAAAAAATGGATAATGGCAACGGGGCTCATGTTGGCGCTCGCAGGCTGTTCAGGCGAAGAAGATGCTTCGGTCAACGGCAATACTGCGGAAGATGGCAACGTGGCCAATGAAAATAATGCGGTGGAACACGGTATCACTGACCAAGAAGTTGGGTTTACATTGGACGATGAAGGAGACATCATCGCTGCGGATGTTCCGGAAGCTGAAAAGCAGGAACTCCTTGACGCATTTGAGGAATACATCGCGGCTTTTAATGCGGAAGACATGGATCGATATATGGCGACCATCGCTGAAAACCCGGATGGCTTTGACCGCGAAGAAGATCAACAGGCATTGAGCGAAGCCTTTGAAAATTACGATACGACGTATACGACAAGCGATGAGACAATCGTCAAATACGAAGAGGACCGGGCGGAAGTTTTTGCCACGATCGATGTGGAAATGAATGAAGCCGGAACGGAGCAAGGAATGCAGCAATCCGGGCGCCAAGTGGTCGTTTTCAAGAAAGAGCAGGATGACTGGAAAGTGACGAGCCTGCACTTCATCGGAAATCAATAGTTGAAAACTGTACGAAGGGCTTTTCCTTGCAGGCAAATCGATGCTTGTATCCGGAAAAGCTTTTTTTATTCGCGCCAGTTTAAAATCGTGACGGAAATAGATCCGTCAATGGACCAGATTTTCTGTCTATCGGCAGGTAAGTTTTGGTAAGATAGCAGTGGAGGCTGATTGAAAATGAAAACAGCAATTGTGACAGACAGCACGGCATATATTCCGCAACAGCAAGCAACAGATAAAGGCATACATGTAGTTCCTTTGCAGATTACATTCGGCACAGAATCCTATGCGGAAACCGAATTGGATACTGCGGAATTTTACAAAAAAGCACGTGAAGAGCTCCCGAAAACCTCTCAGCCGCCAGTCGGTGAGTTCATTTCATTATATGAAAAGCTTTCCGGGCAATACGAGGAAGTGGTAGCCATTCACCTGTCGAGCGGCATCAGCGGAACGATGGCCGGATCGAAGCAGGCGGGAGAGATGACAGAAGGCGTGGATGTCCACGTATTCGATTCTGAAATCGCGTGTGCCGTTCAAGGATTCTATGCGCTAAAAGCAGCGGAACTGGCGGAGCAAGGCGTGGATGCTAAAGGGATTTTGGCAGAGCTTGAGGTAATGAAAAAAACGCTGCGTGCTTATTTCATGGTGGAAGACCTTCGCCATTTGCAGCGCGGCGGGCGTTTGTCAGGGGCGCAGGCTTTAGTTGGAAGCATGCTCCAGATCAAACCACTGCTGCATTTCCAGGATAAGCTCATCGTTCCGTATGAAAAGATCCGCACACGAAAAAAGGCAATGAACCGCATTGCTGAAGAATTGAAAAAAGACTGCGGCAAAGAACCGCTTCAAGCGACGGTCATCCATGCTAATCGCCTGGAAGAAGCAGAAAAATGGAAAGCGGAGCTTGAACTGGCCTGCCCAGATGTGGAATTCACGATTTCCCATTTTGGCCCGGTGATTGGTACGCATTTAGGAGAAGGCGCGATGGGTCTTGGCTGGGCAAAGAAATGACCGGTCAAGGCCTTTTGGCTATAAAAAAAGGAGGAAACCCATGCAGGCAATCGAAGCATTTTTAAGAGGCAGGATATGGATGAAGCAATTCATTCCATTCCCCAAAGAACTTGTACAGGAAGCAATCGATCGAGGCGACGTAATCGTTATCAACGGCATATCTGCTGATGGCGAGTGTGGAAGATGCCAGGAGACCTCACCTGATTATGTGATTTCGTACACATGCGCAACATGCGGGAAAATTTGCCGCTATTGCCGAACATGCATCAAAATGGGACGCATCAGCAGCTGTACAGAATTGGTTTTGTGGACAGCTCCCGCCATTCAAAATGCCGGCCCCCGCGCCTTCGGGTGGAATGGCAGTCTGACGCCCCAGCAGGAAACTGCATCGAAAGCCATCGCAGACAGCATCCAAAAAGGAGCGGATCATCTGCTGTATGCTGTTTGCGGTGCCGGCAAAACCGAAATTCTATTTTCTCCGATCCACGAAGCGCTGCAAAAAGGATTGCGCATTTGTGTAGCGGCGCCGCGCACAGATGTCATCCTCGAATTGTCCCCCAGATTCAAACAGGCATTCCCCGATGCCACCGTCCACACACTATACGGCGATAGCCCCGAACAAACCGGCTACGGGGAAATTATCCTGGCCACCACTCATCAATTGTATCGATTCCAAGAAGCTTTCGATTTATTATTCGTCGACGAAGCGGATGCTTTCCCGTATTCGCTTGACCCATCGCTTGAACGGGCTGTGAAAAAAGCTGCCAAGCCGTCTGCTCCCGTTATCTACATTTCCGCCACCCCATCCAAAACACTTCAAAAACAAATTGCCGGACACTCCACTATATTCAGGCGCTATCATGGCGCGCCACTGCCAGTTCCTGTCTACCGGGCTATGTGGAATTATGAACGCCATCTCCGAAAAGGCAAGCTTCCGTCTCCATTAAAAGATTGGATAGAAGACAAGCTTCGAAAAAAGCAGCCGTTCCTGCTGTTCTTTCCGTCTATCCAGTTGATCGAGCTAGCAAGCCCGCTCCTGCACAAAGTCGATTGCGCAATCGCTCCGGTCCACTCAAAAGATCCACAGCGCAAGGAAAAAGTGATGCACTTAAGGGAAGGTGCTTTAGCAGGTCTTGCCACCTCCACCATTTTAGAACGCGGCATCACCATCCCCCACTTGCAAGTCGCGGTCATCGGAGCAGATCACCGGGTATTCGACCGGGCGGCACTCATTCAAATTGCTGGGCGGGTCGGGCGAAGCGCGATAGACCCTTCTGGAGATATCGTGTTTTTTCACAATGGCATCACCAGGCAAATGGATGCGGCCAGGCAAGAAATCCTCTTCTATAACCAGGAGGGGAAAGTATGAACTGCTGTTTATGCGAGCAAACATTGCGCTTTGTTCCTTCGTGGCGCGGCATTTTTCTCTATGAACCTCCAGAAGTGGTGTGCCAGCTGTGCCGGAATGAGTTTTCAAAAATTACAGGACCATGCTGCAAATTTTGCGGCAAGGAAGGCGAAACGATATGCCGCGATTGCCATTATTGGGAACAGCACGGTTACCCGGATCTCATTCGCTCAGGAAAAAGCCTATATCACTACAACGACGCCATGAAAGACTGGTTCCACCAGTACAAGTTTTTGAAGGATGTCTTATTGGC
Organism: Planococcus sp. CP5-4_YE; assembly: GCF_019042655.1. Classification (GTDB taxonomy): domain Bacteria; phylum Bacillota; class Bacilli; order Bacillales_A; family Planococcaceae; genus Planococcus. Next base: position 48,290 of record NZ_JAHPZO010000006.1, on the reverse strand, counting down.
TCAAGTGTTTGCCAAAGATTTACGGGAAGTTTTGAAGAATGAGCGGGGAGTGGTGGTGCCGATTCCGCTGAATGAAGAAAAGCTCCGCGAACGGAGCTTTTCGCAAGTGGATCAATTGTTGCTGGCAGCGAATATTCCATACCGGCATCTGCTGGAGAAATGCGGTGAAACCTTGGGGGAGAAAACCCGCCAGGAACGGATGGCGACAAAGCAGTTGTTTCGCCTGAACGGGGAAGCGGTTCCGAAACAGCTGGTGCTCGTCGATGATCTCTACACAACAGGCACGACCATGCGGCAGGCAGCAAAAACTTTGCAGCAAGCGGGCGCAGAATCAATTCGCATACTCACCTTGATTCGCGCCTAAGCTTGAAAAAACGACTGACTTTTAGGCAATTAAAAAAACGGCTGCATGGAGCAGCCGTTCACGTTTGTATTAATGTTCATAGATCATCTTGCGCGTCATGCCGCCGTCAATCGTCAAACATTCCCCTGTGATGAAGGAATTATCAGGATTCGACAAGAATAAGCACGCTCTAGCGATATCGTCCGTTGTGCCGACACGCCCGCTCCAATGCTGCTCATGATCGACTTGACGGAGCTCGTCCCGGTCGCCGGTATGTATCCAGCCGGGCGCGATAGAATTGACGCGAATGCCTTTTGTATGTAGGCTTGCTGCAAGCGAATGACTGAGCGCAAAAATCCCCCCTTTGGATGCAGAGTAGCTTTCCGTCCCTTGTTCTGACATGAATGCTCTCGTCGATGTCATATTGACGATCGACCGAATGTCCTCGTCCATATAGCGGGCAGCTTCGCGGCTGCAAATAAAGACGCTCTTCAAATTCGTATTGAGCACGCGGTCCCAATCTTCTTCGGTCAATTCCCAAAGTGGGGTGAATTCAGAAACTCCGGCGTTGTTGATCAGCACATGAATGCTGCCATGGGATTTGTGGATGTCAGCGAATACGCGTTCGACTTCTGAAAAACTCCCTACATCACAGCGGCGGTATTCCACCCCGTCGATCTCGACTTCTTCAATGTCCAGGCCGATGACGTTTGCGCCTTCTTTTTGGAAATAGTGAGCTACGGTTTTCCCGATGCCTTGTGCGGCACCTGTTACTACGATTGTTTTATTTGTAAACATGAGCTTCATCTCCTTGTCGTATAGTTTACCTTTTTACTATAGTGCTGAAACTTTTTACGTTTCAAGAAGGATTCCGAAGGGAACAACTAGAAATAGATAGATAGCAAAACAGAAGGAGGAGTTCACATGCTGCAATTCAACATCAGAGGCGAGAATATTGAGGTAACTCCCGCAATACGCGAACACATCGAGAAGAAGGTAGAGAAAATCGAACGCTACTTCACCGATGGGGCGAATGCAACAGCGATGGTCAACCTGAAAACGTATAATCATAACCAAACAAAAGTGGAAGTTACAATTCCGATGAAAAACCTGACACTACGTGCTGAAGAACGGCACGATGATCTCTATGCAGCGATCGATTTGATCGTTTCAAAACTGGAACGTCAAATCCGCAAATATAAAACGAAAGTCAATCGCAAATTCCGTGATCGCGAAGGAATGGGCCTTGCTTTTGCACAAGCCGAAAGCGAAGCGCAAAACAACGGTTCAGTAGAATCGGATGATGAGGAAGATTTGAAGATTGTACGTACCAAGCAATTCGATTTGAAACCGATGGACGAGGAAGAAGCGGTTCTGCAGATGAATATGCTTGGACATAACTTCTTTGTCTTCACAGATGCAGAATCGAACGGCACAAATATTGTCTATAAACGAAAAGACGGTTCTTACGGACTGATCGAAACAACTTCATAATATGGAAAGCCTCCTGTAACGGGAGGCTTTTGTTATGCACTTTTTTTATTGTGTTTTCCCGGCTCCCTTTTATGCTTGTAAGAGTTGCCAATAATCAGCTCTTTTTCATAAAATTTTGCCGACAATGGAGAAATGCTTTGTTTGCACGCTTTATAGTGCAGTGTTAAAATAAATGGTGAGATTTTTTTTGAAAAATGCTGCATATGGTTAAGATAAACCCCAAAGAAATGAAAATATGAGCAATAGCGGTTTCAAGGTTGTCTTCAGCCTAAATCGCCATGCAGGGAGCGGTTAAACATGCTTGGAGTATTGAATAAAGTATTTGACCCGAATAAACGGGATTTAAAAAGATTGGAAAAGGTATCAGATCAGGTGGAAGCACTGGCCGACGAGTTTACGGCTAAGACAGACGAAGCATTAAAAGCGAAGACTGCCGAATTCACAGCGCGTTTCGAACAAGGCGAGTCACTCGATGATATATTGCCTGAAGCATTTGCGACAGTCCGAGAGGCGTCAAAGCGTGTCCTTGGAATGTATCCATTCCGCGTTCAGATCATGGGGGCCGCATCACTTCATCAAGGCAATATCTCCGAAATGAAAACCGGTGAAGGTAAAACCTTGACTTCGACGATGGCTGTCTATCTGAACGCCATCACCAAAAAAGGCGTCCATGTCGTGACGGTCAACGAATACTTGGCAAGCCGCGATGCGGAAGAAATGGGCCTGCTTTACAATTGGCTCGGCCTGACAATCGGGCTGAATGTTAACAGCTTAACGAAAGAACAAAAGCGCGAAGCATATCAGGCAGACATCACATATAGCACGAATAACGAGTTAGGCTTCGATTATTTGCGCGATAATATGGTTCTGTATAAAGAAGATATGGTTCAGCGTCCGCTGCATTTTGCCGTGATCGATGAAGTCGATTCGATCTTGATCGATGAAGCACGGACGCCATTGATTATTTCAGGTCAGGCAGCGAAATCTGCCCAGCTCTATATGCAAGCAAACGCTTTCGGGCGACTGCTTCAGAAAGATACGGATTACGCTTATGATGAAACGACAAAAGGTGTGGTGCTGACGGAAGAGGGGATCGAGAAAGTTGAGAAGGCCTTCAGCATCGACAATTTATTTGATTTAACACATGTACGTTTGAACCACGCGATCAATCAATCGCTAAAAGCGCATGTTACGATGCAAAAAGATGTCGATTATGTCGTCCAGGACGGCGAAGTGGTCATTGTCGATCAATTTACCGGCCGCCTTATGAAAGGCCGCCGCTATTCGGACGGGCTTCACCAAGCAATTGAAGCCAAGGAAGGCCTCGAAGTCCAGAACGAATCGATGACGATGGCGACGATCACATTCCAGAACTATTTCCGCAAATATGAAAAATTGTCAGGTATGACTGGTACGGCGAAAACAGAAGAAGAAGAGTTCCGCAACATTTACAATATGAATGTAATCTCCATTCCGACAAACAAGCCGATTATCCGGGATGACCGTGTCGATTTAATTTATGCTACGACAGAAGGCAAGTACAAAGCGGTTTCTGAAGACATTATCGAGCGCCATAAAAATGGCCAACCGGTTCTTGTCGGTACCGTAGCGATTGAAACGTCTGAAATCATTTCCGAGTATTTGACCAAAAAAGGCATCAAGCATTCGGTCTTAAACGCGAAGAACCACGCACATGAAGCTGAAATCATCTTGGATGCCGGCCAAAAAGGCGCTGTCACGATTGCCACGAATATGGCAGGTCGCGGAACGGACATCAAATTAGGTGAAGGCGTCATCGAAGCAGGTGGACTCGCGGTCATCGGTACCGAGCGCCACGAATCCCGCCGTATCGATAACCAGTTGCGTGGTCGTTCAGGACGCCAGGGAGATCCCGGTGTGACGCAATTCTATCTATCGCTTGAAGACGATCTGATGCGCCGCTTCGGTTCGGATGCCATGCGCAATATGATGGGTAAACTGGGCATGGATGATTCCCAGCCGCTTCAGTCTCGCATGGTGACACGTTCTGTCGAATCTGCCCAAAAACGAGTGGAAGGCAATAACTTCGATGCACGGAAACGCCTTTTGCAATATGATGATGTGCTGCGCGAACAGCGCGAAATCATTTATAAAGAGCGTTTGGAAGTGCTCGAGACCGGCGATATGCGCGAACTTGTCGACAATATGATCGACAGTTCAATCGGTCGTATGGTCGCAAGCTATACTACTGCAGAAAAACCGGAAGAATGGCATTTGAAGTCTCTGACTGAAGTGATTTCTGGAAATCTATTGCCAGAAGATACGATCACGCCGCAAGAGCTAGAAGGCAAGACACAAGAGCAGATTATCGAGTATGTACGCGAAAAAGTAACGGCGCATTATAATGAAAAAGAAGTAGAAATGACGCCTACCCGTATGCGTGAATTCGAAAAAGTCGTGCTGTTGCGTTCGATTGATACAAAATGGATCGACCACATCGATGCGATGGATCAATTGCGCCAAGGAATTCATTTGCGTGCCTACGGACAGAATGACCCGCTTCGCGAATACCAGAATGAAGGGTTTGCCATGTTCGAAGCGATGATTGAGGCGATTGAAGACGACGTGGCGAAATACGCCATGAAAGCGGAAATCAAGAACAATCTCGAGCGCGAAGAAGTGGCGAAAGGACAGGCGGTCAACCCAAAAGAGGGCGGCCAAGCCACAAGTAAGAGAAAAGAACCGGCTCGTCGCGAGATGGAAGTCGGGCGCAACGATCTATGTCCATGTGGCAGCGGCAAAAAGTTCAAGAACTGCCACGGGGCCGCATCGTAAACGAAAACAGGTGTACATTGCCGAAGAGCAACAGCTCTTCGGCATTATTATGAGGAGGAACTTTATATGATGGAATTAGCGGATATTCGCAACGAGCTCGACAAAACAGCCGAAAAACTGGCGGACTTCAGGGGGTCTCTTTGACTTAGAAAACAAAGAGGCACGTATACAGGAATTGGATGAAAGAATGATTGACCCGAATTTCTGGAATAACCAAGAAGAGGCGCAAGTGGTCATTTCTGAAGTGAATGCATTAAAAGATACGGTTAATCGTTATCGGAAGTTCGAAGAAGAGCAAGAGAATATGGAAATGACGCTCGAGCTTTTGCGTGAAGAACCGGACGAGGAACTTCATGAAGAAGTGAGCGGTGAACTGAAGCAGTTTCTTAAAGACTTGAACGCGTTCGAGTTGGAGCTTCTGTTAAGTGAAGAATACGATAAAAACAATGCCATCTTGGAATTGCATCCAGGTGCTGGCGGAACAGAGTCCCAGGATTGGTGTTCGATGCTTTTGCGCATGTATACGCGCTGGGCTGAAAAACGCGGATTCAAAGTAGAGACTTTGGATTACTTGGCCGGAGACGAAGCCGGCGTTAAATCAGTGACGCTTGGCATCAAAGGCCATAACGCTTACGGCTATTTAAAAGCTGAAAAAGGCGTTCACCGTTTGGTCCGTATCTCACCTTTCGATTCCTCAGGACGCCGTCACACATCATTCGTGTCATGCGAAGTGATGCCAGAATTCACGGGCGAAATCGAAATCGATATCCGCACCGAAGATTTAAAAGTCGATACCTATCGTGCAAGTGGCGCCGGAGGGCAGCACATCAATACGACAGACTCAGCTGTCCGGATCACCCACTTGCCAACCGGGGCAGTCGTGACATGCCAACAGGAACGTTCGCAGATCAAAAACCGTGAAAAAGCGATGCAGATGCTGAAAGCGAAGCTTTATGCATTGAAAATTGAAGAGCAAGAACAGGAATTGCTCGAAATCCGCGGAGAGCAAAAAGAAATCGGCTGGGGCAGCCAGATCCGCTCTTACGTTTTCCACCCGTATTCCATGGTTAAAGACCATCGGACGAACCATGAAACTGGAAATCTCCAGGCTGTCATGGATGGCGATCTGGATGGATTCATCCATGCGATGCTGCGTTCGAAAATGCAGTAAGCTGAAAAGTATTACGTTATTTATTAAATGTCCGACCCCCGAAAGCTATTGCTCAATAGAGCCGTGGCTTCCGGGGGTTTTTTTATGCGTAAAGAGGCAATAGAAGAACAAGGAGCGTATATTTGCCAAGGAGCTGTTGGATAAGATGACACATCAATTATTGGTCTTGCTGATCATCGGATATATTGTCTATACAATCGATATCAAAAAGAATTTTTTCCCGGTTCCGGTCGTGTTGGTAGCGATTGGCTTGGGGCTTTCATTTATTCCGTATTTCGATGAATTCAATATCTCAAAAGAAATCATCTTCAATGTTTTTTTGCCGGCAATGTTGTTTACCGCGGCTTATCAGTTTCCGTTGAAACAGTTAAAGCGAAATATCGGCATCATTGTCAGTTTGAGCACGATTGGACTTATTCTCACTGTTGTTTTGCTAGGCTTGGCTATCTATTTCGCTGGGGGGGTCTTTACTAGCTTGTCCTTAACAGCCGCTTTTTTATTGGCAGCCATCTTGACACCGACCGATCCGATATCAGTGACTGCTATTTTAAAAGAAAGCAACGGTGCTGAACAGATTGCTGATGTCGTTGAGGGGGAGTCAATGATCAACGACGGGACGAGCATCGTCTTTTTCACGATTTTCCTGACGATGTATCAAACAGGAAACGGATTTTCATTGGGCAAATTTATCTCGGAATTGCTGCTCGTTTCGATCGGGGGAGTCGTTCTCGGAATCGCTATAGGCTGGTTGATGAGCAAAACAATCCGCTTTACCCAGGATAAACAATATCAAGTCATGCTGAGTGTCATCGGAGCTTACGGTGCTTTTTATATAGGAGAAGCAATCGGCGTGTCTGGCGTTCTTGCGACAGTGGCAGCTGGAGTATTTATCGCTTATGAAATGGGGAGGAATATTAAGGAAGATACACTTCCCCAGTCATTGAACGGTTTCTGGGACATCGTTACCCCGATTTTATTGGCGGTGCTGTTTTTGTTAATCGGCATGCGCGGTGCCGAGTATCTAGCATTTTCAGGCTGGTGGTTCGCGTTTGCGATTTTCCTATTGACTATCATCGTCCGCTTCATCGTCATCGCGCTGTTCATTTACGGGGTGCCCAAATGGCGGGATGAATTCAAAAATGATTTTTCAACGATCACGTTAACTGCTTGGTCAGGAATCAAGGGCGCCATGTCTATTGCCCTGTTGCTGTGGCTCGAAGAAACGGCGCCTAGGCAAGACCATATGCTGATTTCCCTGGCATTTGCGGTGATTTTGTTGTCCCTCGCTATTCAAAGCATCGGTATTTATCCACTATCGAAAGTGTTAAAAAAATTTCAATAGAAGAAGGCTTTCGGTAAATATGGGGTGTGGCCGATCGAAGAAAACTAGCAGTTTCCTTGTGGCAGGGCTATTGCTTTATCCAGATGAAGTTCACAAAAAACGGGGGGTCTGCTATACTCTGACAGGGTTCAAGTGAATATAGACGAAAGAGGAATAATAGCTTATGGGTAAACGAAATATACGAAAATCAAGAGATCCACATCCGGTTTTGACAAGTGTAATGGATTATATCGCCGTTCTGGCTGGAGCAGCAATTGTCGCAATTTCATTCAACGTGTTCTTATTGCCAAATGAAGTTGCGTCTGGAGGAGTCAGCGGCATTAGTACGATTCTATTCGGCTTGTTCGAATGGAAGCCAGCATTCGTTCAATGGGCATTCAATATCCCGCTGTTTATTTCGGGCCTCATTTTGCTCGGCAAAAATTTCGGCATCAAGACAGCGGTCGGCACGGTATTTTTACCACTCGTCGTGTTCCTTACGGAGGACTGGGAAGCCTGGACGAGAGATCCGCTGCTCGGCTCGCTGTTTGGCGGCATCATGGTCGGTCTCGGGCTGGGAATCGTGTTCCGCGGGAAAGCATCGACTGGCGGAACCGATCTTGCAGCGCAGATCATCACCAAATACACCGGCCTGACTCTCGGTACAAGCGTTGCGATCATCGACGGCATGATCGTGTTGGCAGCAGCCATCGTTTTTGATATTGAAAAAGGATTGTATGCACTGATCGGATTGTACTTGACGACCAAAACGATCGACTTGGTGCAAGTCGGGTTTAGCCGTTCGAAAATGGTATACATCATCACGAACAAGCAAGTGGAGATCCGGGATGCCATTTACGACGAAGTCGATCGAGGCGTAACGGAATTGACAGCGACCGGCGGCTACTCAGGGAATGAAAAACCGATTTTAATGGTCGTGATTCCGCAAACAGAATTTACACGGCTGAAACAATTGGTTAAATTAATCGATCCGCAAGCTTTTGTTATCGTATCCGACGCTTCCGAAGTGCTAGGGGAAGGTTTCAAACGTGCTTAAATTTGGTATACTCCTATAGAAGGTAAAAAAAGCAAGACGAAGAGGAGGATTTCCATGAAAAAGCAATTGATGACCGTATTGTTCGGTTCAGTTCTTGTACTTGGTGCATGCGGCGGCGGGGAAGAAACATCTCCTGAAGAACCGGCTGATACAGGCGGCGATACAGAAACTGAAACAACGACAGTGGATGCAGAAGCAGTCATTCAGCAAAACTGTATTTCATGCCACGGTGAAAACTTAGAAGGCCAGGGCAACTTCCCGGCATTGAATGATGTGGGATCCCGCTTGTCACAAGAAGAAATCCTGTCAGTTATTCAAAATGGCCAAGGCGCTATGCCTCCGAACATCATCGAAGGCGAAGAAGCAGAAGCTGTAGCAGAATATCTGGCGGACCAACAATAAACCGGCATTACGCCCGGTTTATTTTTTTTGCCATAAAACGAGGTATTTATGTTGATGAATGGTAAAAATAAGGGAAAAATAGATGATTTAAGGCCTTATAATATTAAAATTTCAGATAATTCTTTGTATCGAGACTGAGTCTGAATTGAAATGTAACTGTAACAAAAAAGAGGTTTAGGAGTGTTATAATAACCGTGCTGCAAAATTTGCTATGTACTTGGGAAATAAACTTCGGCGAAATGCCGAATGACTATAGGTGGTTTATCAATGATACAAATGAAGAATGTCTATAAAAAATATCCGAACGGCATTGTAGCGCTTAACGGATTGAACGTTGAGATTGCACAAGGTGAATTCGTCTACATCGTCGGCCCGAGCGGAGCTGGTAAATCCACGTTCATCAAAATGATGTATCGTGAAGAACGTCCTTCTTCAGGGCAAATGCTTGTCGATGGAAAAGATATCGCAAAATTGAAGAACCGGAAAGTGCCTTTTCTTCGCCGTGACATTGGCGTAGTATTCCAGGATTTTAAACTGCTGCCGCGCTTAAATGTATATGAAAATGTTGCGTTTGCACTCGAAGTCATCGAGGAAAAACCACAAATCATCAAAGAGCGCGTCATGGAAGTCCTCGACATGGTCGGTCTGAAGCACAAAGCGAAAATGTTCCCGCGTGAATTGTCTGGCGGAGAGCAGCAACGTGTGTCTATCGCCCGTTCGATTGTCAACACACCGAAAGTGATGATTGCCGACGAGCCGACAGGAAACCTTGACCCGGATACCTCGTGGGATATCATGAACCTTTTCGAACAGATCAACTCGACAGGGACGACCATCATCATGGCGACCCATAACCGGGAAATCGTTAATAAGTTAAGACATCGCGTCATTGCCATTGAAGGCGGGCTGATTGTACGCGACGCAGCCGGAGGTGATTACGGCTATGAAGATTAGAACATTTGGCCGTCACATCAAAGAAAGCCTTAAGAGCCTCGGGCGAAATGGCTGGATGACATTTGCCTCTGTCAGTGCCGTCACTGTTACTTTGTTGCTTGTAGGGGTATTCGTCATGATTATGATGAACCTGAATAAAGTCGCCGATGATTTGGAAAACGATGTTGAAATCAAAGTCTTTGTCTCACTTGATGCAGAAGAAGAAGATGTTGCAGAACTCGAAGAAGAAATATCCGGCCTTGAGGGCGTTGAATCGGCCGACTTTTCAACAAAAGAAGAAGAGTTGACGGACCTTGTGCTCGACTTTGGCGAAGAACTCAGTTTGTTCGAGCAAAGCAATCCATTGTTTGATGTGTTCTATGTAAAAGCGACAGAACCTCAACAGACTGAAACAGTAGCAAACGAAATTGCTGCATTTGAATATATCGAAGACGTAGAATACGGAGAAGGAAAAATTGAGAAGCTTTTCAATTTCCTTAACGCAGGGCGTAATGTTGGACTGATCCTCATTTTGGCATTATTGTTTACAGCGATGTTCTTGATTTCGAACACGATCCGCATCACAATTGTGGCGCGTCGCACTGAAATCGAGATCATGAAACTTGTCGGGGCAACCAATTGGTTTGTCCGTGTGCCATTTATCTTGGAAGGCATGTGGCTCGGGATCCTCGGTTCCATCATACCGATCGGGCTGGTTGTACTGCTATATCAGAAAATCACGGAATTCGTACAACCACGTCTCAGTGGAGAACTGTTCCAATTGCTCGAATTTTCACCGTTCATTTATCAAGTAAGTGCGTTGATCTTGGCAATGGGTGTCTTTATCGGGATTTGGGGAAGTTTTATGTCCATCCGAAAGTTTTTACGGGTATAATCAATCCAAGGCCTATGGTCGTATATTAACCATAGGTCTAAAACTTACATAAATGAGGAAATAAAATACAGACATAGAAAAAGAACGTAAATCCAAAGGGGGAAAACGAACTTGAATTCGAAGTCTAAATGGATGTTGTCCAGTGTTTCATCAATTCTAGCATTGTCACTGCTGATGCCTAGTGCACACGCAAACACAAACAAGCTCGATGAATTGGAACAGGAGCAACAGCAAGTGCAAGAAGAACAGCAAAAATTGGAAAAAGAACGCAAAGAGTTGGAAGAAAAAGAAGAAGACTTGAGTTCTGGTATCGAAAAGAAAGAAGGCGAGATTCAGGAAACATCTTCAAAACTCGACAGCATCGTTTCGGAAATCCAGCAATTGGATAAGAAAATGCAGGAAACACAATCAAAAATCGACACAGTACAAGCAGAAATCGACCAAACCAAAGAAGAAATCGATGAATTGAAAGAAGCCATCAAAGAGCTTGAGCGTAAAATCGACGAACGCACTGAATTATTGAAAGAGCGTGCGCGTGCCATCCAGATGAGCGGTGGATCTGTCGATTACATAGATGTTCTTCTGGGGGCCAATAGCTTTATTGATTTTATCGACCGGTTTTCAGCAGTCAACACTTTGATCGAAGCTGACCGTGAAATCATGCGTGAACAAGCAGCTGACAAAAAAGAATTGGCTGCGAAAAAAGAAGCAGTCGAAACGATTCTTGCAAATCAAGAAGAGCGCCGTGCTGAACTGGTTTCATTGAAAGCATCATTGGATAGCCAGAAAAAAGAACAAGCTGGCTTGAAAGCTCAAATGGAAGCGGAACAGAAACGTTTAGCTTCAGAGAAAAACAATTTGGAAGCACAGCATGAAGAAGCGCTTGAAGTTAGCGCTGCAGTCGAAAAGCAGATTATGGGACAACAAGCCCGCATGGCGAAATTGGCTCAGCAAGAAGAATCTGAACGCGCGCGCATAGCCGAAGCAGAACGGAAAGCGGCCGCTGAAAAAGCCGCAGCCGAAAAGGCCGCAGCTGAGCGTGCAGCAGCCGAGAAAGCAGCGGCTGAACGGGCAGCAGCCGAAAAAGCGGCCGCTGAAAAAGCGGCAGCCGAAAAAGCTTCTGCTAAATCTTCATCAGCAAGCACCAGCGTTGCAAGCCCTGCGCCAGCAGCTCCGGCACCAGCGCCAGCTCCAGCACCGGCTCCTGTCGTTAAGCCATCAGCTAATTTCGTGATGCCTGCATCAGGTCGCCATACGTCCGGATTTGGCGGGCGTGATATCGGAGACGGTGCAGAGACGCATCTTGGCTACGATATCGCCAACAGCCCAGGAACACCTATCGTTGCTTCAGCGGCTGGATTCGTTTCATATGCAGGATCGATGGGCGGCTACGGCAATGTCATCATCATTACCCACTCGATTAATGGTCAGCCATACGCGACTGCTTATGCTCACTTGAGTTCAATTGGGGTATCAGTCGGGCAAAAAGTTGAGCAGCGCCAGTTTATCGGTGGCATGGGCAATACGGGCCGTTCGACCGGTTCTCATTTGCATTTTGAAATTCACGTAGGATCTTGGAATGGGGCGCGCAGCAACGCTGTGAACCCAGCCAATTATCTCTCTTATTAATCCAAAAAGCCGTCAAGGCCGTTCTTTCCGCTTCACGACTGGTGAAGCTTGGAGAAATGGCTTGGGCGGTTTTTTCGTTGACACAATTTGTTGCGGGACAATTCCGGCGAATTTACTGGCTACAGACAGTTCGTTTATCGTATGATGGTAACGGAATGGAGTGAAAAGAATGTCAAAAAAAATGATCGGGTTGCTGATAGCTGCTATATTGGTCATTGTTCTCGCGGTATGGGCCGTCTTAGATAGCCAGAAAGAAGACCGCGCACTGAATAAAATGGCGCTTGGCAGCACTGTCGATTTTTTGCCGACCGATGAAGGCTTGGCAAAAGGCGAGCTGGCTCCCGATTTCGAATTAACTACTTTGAAAGGCGAGAAAATGCGCTTATCGGATTACCGGGGCAAAGCGGTCATCCTCAATTTTTGGGCGACTTGGTGCCCACCATGCCGTGCAGAAATGCCGCATATGCAAACTTTCTATGAGAACCAACAGGATAAAGATGTTGAAGTGGTAGCTGTCAATTTGACGACAGAAGACCGTGGCATGACGGAAATTGAAAACTTTGTCGAAGAGTTTGGTTTGAGTTTTTCGATTCCGATGGATGTGGACGGGGATGTTGGCGCACTCTACCAAGCGTTTTCCATCCCGACTTCCTATATCATAGATAGAGAAGGCCGTATCTTGCATAAAATTGTCGGCCCGATGGATGAAGAAATGATGAATGTATTTATAGAAGAAATCAATGAGGGGGAATTATAATGACATCAATCGATACGAAATCTGTACACACAGCCGGCATGGAAGAGCGGACGATACGCCCGAAAGTCATGCCGCTTTATCAAACTTCAGCGTTCTCTTTTTCTTCTTTAGAAGAATTGGAAGGCTATTATGAAGGCAACGGAACGTATCTGTACACACGGACAGCGAATCCGAATACAGATGCACTCGGCCAGACGGTTGCACAGCTTGAAGGCGCACCACGGGGCGTTGCAGCGTCTTCGGGAATGTCGGCGATACTCGCAGGGATCTTGTCGGTCGCGAAAGCGGGAGACCATATCCTTGCTGCCGAAGATGTGTACGGGGGGACTTTCCATCTTTTGAAAGAGGAATTGAAAAGGCTCGGCATTACAGTTCACTTCGAGGATTTTTCAGATATCGGCACGGTCGAACAGATGCTGGTTGATTTCCCTGAAGTGAAATTAATCGTGAGTGAATCGATCACCAATCCATTTTTGCGGATTGAAGACATCGAGGGGCTTGTGCGTTTGAAAAATCAATACGGCGTGAAAGTGATGATCGATAACACATTTGCGACGCCTTATACATATACGCCTTACGCACAAGGCGTGGATTTGGTCGTACATAGCGCAACCAAATATCTCGGTGGGCATAGCGATGTCACGTCAGGGGTATTGGTCGGAGATGAAGCTTTGATCGAAGAAGCCACAAAACGCGTCGTCAATCTCGGCATGAACTTAAGCCCTTTTGAAGCATGGCTGACCATACGCGGCATCAAAACCTTGGCGCTTCGGATGGAAAAGCAAAACGCCAATGCCCAAGCGATTGCCGATTTCCTGCAAGACAAGGCACGGGTTTGGTATCCGGGGAAAGGTGCGATCGTTTCGTTTGAACTTCCAGAAACTGCAGACGTCTCAGCCTTCTTTTCTTCACTCGGCTGGATCAAAATCGTTCCGACATTAGCCGGTGTCGAAACGACCGTCTCTTATCCATTCGGCACATCGCACCGCGCATTATCCGCAGAAGAAAAAGCGCAGATCGGCGTGACTGAGCGTGTCGTCAGGCTTTCAGCGGGAATCGAAGGCACCGAAGATATCCTAGGGCAGCTGCAGCTGGCGTTTAACTGATTGAAAAAGGTGTAGGGCAAACCCTGCATCTTTGGTACAATGGAATATAAGTTCATTTAGCTTAAGGATGGTGTCAGTGGAGTGTTAACGGATTTTTTGATGGCAATTGCCACGTTTTTTCTTAACCCTGTTTTTTATGTCGCATTATTCGCTGCGACGATGCTTGGATATTTCCGCGTCAAAAAAGAACGCCGCATTTTCCGTACGCGGATTGTGTATGGTGGAACAGAATTTAAACGCTTGCTGAAAGATGGTTGGTTGTATGCGATAGTTTTATCGATCATTGTGGCAGCTGCCGGTTTGGCGGTGCCGGTGGAGTGGTTGATTGCGCTCAGTATCGTGAGTATTGTTATCATGCTGACGGGTTTTTACCATCTCGCTTCGTTTGTCTATTTGGCGGGGGCAGCAGCGTTAATGGTCTGGTTATTTGAAGCCAATAATTGGAGTGTTAATCTCGGGTTCGCCGAAATGACAGGCAGGGGGCTTGCAGACGGCTGGCTCATTTCAGTCGCGTTGATTGCAGGGCTGTTGCTGTTCATCGAAAGCCGTATGGTCGAAAAGTCAGCTGCAGATTCCGCTTCGCCTCGCCTGCATAAATCGGCTCGTGGTTTGCGTGCCGCGGCCTATATTTCGCGCCGCCTATGGCTGATACCGGCAGTTCTAGTCGTGCCCGGAGAGATGATTTCTGAATACGCACCATACTGGCCGCAGCTGCCGATCGGTGAATCGGCGTTTTCCTTAATTTTGTTCCCGTTGGTATTCGGGTTTCAAGGACGCAGTAAACGCACTTTACCCGTATATTTGTCCCCGAAAATTGCAAAATCGATCGCTTGGTCAGCTGTGTTGACGATCGTTCTTGCCTTATTCGGGTTCCTGTGGCAGCCGATGGCGATCATCGCGCTGGCCGCCGGAGCATTGTTCCGTTTGGGAATTAGCTTGTATTATGCGCAGAAAGAGCGCAGCGGAAATTATACCGTGACGCCTCAAGCGCAAGGCGTTATGATCATTGATGTTCTTCCGGGATCTCCGGCTGAGAAGATGGGCCTTGTGCGCGGGGAAGTCATCCGCAAAGTAAACGGTACGACCGTAACGAATGAAACGGAACTATACGAAGCCATCCAGCTCAATGCAGCGCATTGCCGTCTGGAAGTAATCGACCATAATCTTGAAATGCGTTTGCGGCAGCATGTCGTCTTCCGCCATGACCATCACCGTCTAGGTCTTTTGATTGTCGAGTAAGGAGAGAAGAATATGGAGTCAATGGTGACCAAGTTTTTCCTATCGCTGTTTGTGCCCGGGCTTCTCGTTATCCTGTTTACGCGCGTGACATTCAACCATTATGTCGGCCTCATATTGACCGTGGCATTGATTGCCGCGGCCGTTTATGCCGGCTTCACACATACCTGGCTGTTGTTTATCGTCAACGCCGCTTCGTTAACAGCTGGTTTCTGGTATGCGAGCAATATGTATAATAAAAGAAAAAAAGCCGAAGCTCATGAAAATGAGTGACGGCTTTTTTTATTATCCGAACCAAAGTCCATATATGGAGAGAATAGCTATAGTCCCGAGTACGACGAGGATAACGTTTGCCCCGGTAAACGCGATCACAAATGCAGAGACAGCTCCGATCACGCCGAACCAGACATTTTCTTGGATGAAAAAAACGGCTGGGAAAATCAAGGCACCGAGGACGGCATAGGGAATATTGCGCAACACACTCTGCACAGCTTCCGGCAATTCTCGGCCTTCCAAAAAGGTTAACGGTATTGCGCGTGGAATGTAAGTAACAACGGCCATTCCAAAAATCATCCACCAAAACCAGGCACCCATCAGGCGGCAACTCCTTTCCGTGAAATCAGTTCAACAATAATCGCTGAAGCAAGAGTCGACACCATGATGGCCCAACCCGTGGAGAGCCAACCGGTGAAGAAAAATAGCGAATTGAAGAGGGCGGCGATCAATGCCAGGCTGACGACTTTCCTGTTGCCTTTCATTGACGGCACAAGCAAGCCGACGAACATCGCATAAAGTGCGATCGACATGGACGCCTGCAGGAAACCAGGGAGGCTGGCGCCGATTAAATGGCCGAGAGAAGTGAACACAACCCAGCTTCCATAGGAAATAACGATGACGCCTGCCGCAAATGAAGTACGGATCTTGTCGCCTTGCTGCGTTGCGAGTACCGTAAACGTTTCATCGGTAATGCCGAATGCATACAGCGCTTTTTTCCAGCGGGCATCCGGTTCCATCTTTTCATTCAATGCCGCTGTCATCAAGAAGTGGCGGATGTTGACGATGAATGTATTGACGACAATAAGCGCCGGGAGTACACCGGCTGTGATAAGGGAAAGTGATATGTACTGGGCAGCACCGGCAAAAACAAAGATGCTCATGGCGGTTGCTTCGATGAGCGATAAACCTGTCGTTTTGGCCAGCAGCCCAAAAGTCAGCGCAACCGGGAAATAGCCGATGGCGATGCTGGCGCCGGCTTTCAGCCCTGAAGAGAATCCGTGTTCTTGCAATTTGTTCCGCTCCTTTTGCCGCAAGTATTTCTCTTTTCCAAAACGGGAGAAAGAGTGTAAAGTAATTATAATAGCATAGCATATTTTCTTCTGTTTTTAGATTCATTATTGAAAAATCGCACAATTTAAAAGGAATGAGCCTATGTCGGATTTTTTTACTATGGAAAACATTGTCGAGTTAACGCAATCTTACCGGGCGTTTGGCCCGTTCATCGGTTTTCTGCTGCCATTCATTGAATCGTTTTTGCCGTTCTTGCCACTCTTTGTGTTCGTTTTCGCTAATGCCACTGCATACGGTCTATGGCTCGGCTTCCTCTTATCTTGGGGCGGGGCGGTCGCCGGTTCTTATACGGTCTTTTTGCTGGTCCGAAAATTCGGCCAAGCTCGCTTCATGAATTTCATGACGCGCCATCAAAAAGTCGAAAGACTCATCCATTGGGTGGAGCGCAACGGCTTCGGCCCTTTGTTTTTGCTGCTGTGTTTCCCGTTTACGCCCTCGGCATTGGTCAATTTGGTGGCCGGGCTATCGAATATCAGCCGCCATTATTATTTATTGACCTTGATGGCCGGGAAATTCGTCATGGTCTTGACGATTTCCTATGTCGGATATGATATCCGTGCCTTGTTTACTCAGCCGATTCGCACAGGCATTGTGATCGCCGTCATCGTGCTGCTGTATATTGTCGGAAAAGTTTTGGAGAAACGGCTCAATAAAAAAGTCGAAGCCGACTTCAAGAGGGCGAAAGAAGAACGTGAAAAAGAACGGCTATCTTAACGGGAAAGTCGTTCTTTTTTATCGTTTATAGTATAATAAGAACAAACGTTCTTTTTTGAAAAGGGGTGCATTACATGTCTTTACGCATTGTCTACGGGCGCGCCGGAACCGGAAAAACCCGTTTTGTCCAAGAAGAAATAGCCGATAGTTTGAAAGACCAGGCAGATGGGGACCCGATATTTCTCATTGTCCCTGACCAAATGTCATTTTCTACTGAATATCGATTGTCCGCTGCATATGACATGAAGGGCATGATCCGTGCGCAAGCCGTCACGTTCAAGCGGCTAGCCTGGCGCGTATTGCAGGAAGTCGGCGGAATCAGCCGCAAGGAAATCGATACATTCGGCTACCGCATGTTAATCCGCAGTTTGCTCGAAGAACACAGAGATGAGTTTAATTTATTTAGAAGAGCTGCAAGCAAAAGAGGCTTCACTGATCAAATTGAACAATTAATCAAAGAATTTTCCCGTTATTGCATCGACTGCGATGAACTTGGAACCATCCGCTCATCTCTTGAAACAGCTGGGGCCCCAAGGACGCTGCAGGACAAGGCAGCGGACCTGGAGCTCATTCTGCTTGAGATCGACAGGAGGCTTGGCAAAGTATTCGTGGATTCCGAAGGCCATCTCGGCTTATTGAGCGAAAAAATCCGCCACTCTGAAACGATCAAACATTCGGCTATTTACATCGACGGGTTTGTCAGCTTTACGGCGCGTGAGTTCCAAATCATTGAAGAGTTGCTGAAGCATGCCAAATCGGTGACGATCGTTTTGCCGATGGATGACACGAGCAGCACAGAAGACGAACAGTCGCTATTCTACCAGTCTTCCGTCACGGCAAGTCGACTTACAGATCTCGCTGCATCGGAAGGGATTGGGCTGGAACCGGAAGTATACTTGCAAGAGCCGAAACGCTTCATGAATGAAGAGCTTAGGCATATCGAACGCTTCATCGAAACCTTCCCTGCCCCGTCCATCGAAGGGCAAGGGGCCGTCGAACTGGTCGAAGCGTCCAACCGGCGGGCTGAAATCCACGAGCTTGCCCGCTCGATCCGGAAGCAAGTGATGGATGGCTGCCGTTATCATGATATTGCGGTGCTGTACCGCCAGCCGGAAGTATACGACGAATTGATTAACACTATTTTTCCGCAATACGAGATTCCTTATTTCATCAGCCAGAAGAAATCGATGCTTCATCATCCATTGATTGAATTCAGCCGTTCTGCACTCGAAGCAGTCATCGGCAATTATGCATATGAGCCGGTGTTCCGGGCATTGAAGACGGATTTGTTTTTTCCTGAAGGCAATATCAGCAAATGGCGGGAACGGGGAGACCAACTGGAGAATTTCGTCCTTGCCAATGGCATTTACGGTGAACGCTGGTTTGACGATAAGCGTTGGGTCTATAAAAAATACCGCGGGCTCGAATTTCATTCGGGCATCCAGACAGATGAAGAATTGGCGCTCCAGATGGAATTGCAGACTGCCCGGGATGTGGTGCGCGACCCACTTGAGCGCTTGAAAACACGCCTTAGTGATTGTGTGATTGGTCGCGATTTCGCCACAGCGCTGTTTCAGTTTATCGAAGAGCTCGATGTCTATTCGAAAATCCAATTGCTGAAAGACCGAGAAGAAGCCGAGCATCATTTGCTTGCCGCGACGGAGCATGAGCAGGCGTGGAATCAATGGGTCGGTGTGCTCGACCAATTCGTCATGATGTTTGGAGACAAAGAACTGGATCTCCAAAGTGCTGCGCGTATTTTGGATGAAGGTTTTGAAACCTTGGAATTTTCCCGAATTCCGCCATCGCTCGATCAAGTGACCATTGCCAAGATGGATCTGGCGCGCTTGATGGACATCCGGTCGGTCTTCATCATCGGCGCAAATGACGGTGTTTTGCCGCAGCGCATCGAACACGAAGGGCTCTTGACGGATTCAGAGCGCGAGTGGTTCCAAAAAATCGGCATCGAACTCGCACCAAGCTCCCGTATGCGTTTGATGGACGAAACGTATATGGCCTATCGCTCGTTCTCTTCCGCTTCCGATCGGTTGAGCGTCTCTTACCCGATTGCGGATGAAGAAGGAAAAGCCTTATTGCCTTCTTTATATATCAGGAAAATTGCTGATTTGCTTCAACTTGAGCCGAAATTGGCAGCGATCGGTCCAGAAGAGCTGCATGAGTCCGATGCCTTGGAATACATTAGCCATCCACGTGCGGCGCTTTCGCATCTGGCTGCACAAATCAGGAGCGGAGAACTTACCGGACAATGGCAGGCCGTGCTCGATTATTACCGGGAAGACCCGCTTTGGTCGTCAATCATCCAGCAAATATTCAAGCCCTTGAGCCATATGAAAGCTGAAAACCTATCGGAACAGATCGCTGAAGCGCTTTATGGTTCACCGATCGCCTCGAGCGTATCCCGCATCGAGACTTATCATAGCTGCCAATTTGCCCATTATGCAGCTTATGGCTTAAAACTTGAAGAACGTAGCCAATATCGTTTGGCGGCACCGGCAATGGGAGATTTATTCCATGCCGCAATCAAATGGATATCCGATGAAGTAATGCAACTCGGCGTTTCCTGGTCGTCGTTAAGCAAAGAACAATGCGCAGATCTCGCAAAGCGGGCGATCGAACAATTATCGCCTTATTTCGTCAACCAAATCCTCTTGAGTTCGCATCGCTACCGGTATATCCAGTACAAGCTTGAGGGCATCATTCGCCAGACAGCGTTTATGTTGAGCAAGCATGCACAAGTATCCGGTTTCGTACCCGTCGCACTTGAAGTGGGATTTGGGACGAAAGAAGCGATTCCACCGCTCGACATTGCGCTCGAGCGTGGGCGCAAGATGAATGTCAGAGGCCGCATTGACCGAATTGATTCGACAGACATCGGAGGCAAGCCATATTTGCGCGTTGTCGATTACAAATCGTCCAAGCAGGGACTGGATTTAGGCGAAGTCTACCACGGTTTGGCGCTTCAGACCTTTACGTATTTGGATGTGGCGTTAACACACTCCAAGCGCTGGCTTGGGGAGCAGGCGGAACCAGCAGGGGTGTTGTATTTCCATATGCACAACCCAATGTTGAAAATGACAAAATTATTGACTGCCGAAGAACTGGAAGAAGAACTTGCCAAGTCATTCAAGATGAATGGTTTAGTCGTGGAAGATCCGGAAGTCATACAGGCGATGGACGCGCAGATCGACGGCTATTCCAACGTCATTCCCGTCCGCTTGAATAAAAACGGATCGGTCTCGAAAGGTTCATCAAAAACAGTCGAAAAAGATGATATGGAAACGATCCGTGAATTTGTACGAAAGAAACATCAAGGCGCAGGGAACGGGATTCTAGATGGCCATACGGACGTTTCCCCGTACCGGTTGAAAAACGATACGCCGTGCCAATTCTGCAATTTCCGCGCAGTTTGCCAATTCGATCCGAGTGATCCGGAACAAACATACCGAAAATTGCCGGTATTAAGCTCTGAACAAGCAGTGGAGAAAATACGCAAGGAGGTGAGTCATGATGATACCCAAAAAACCGAATGATGCCACATGGACAGATGAACAATGGCGGGCGATATGGGCAAAAGGACAGGATATGCTCGTATCGGCTGCGGCAGGTTCCGGGAAAACGGCTGTCCTGATCAACCGGATGATTGAAAAAGTGCTTGATGAACAAGATCCGATATCAGTGGATGAGCTGTTGGTCGTGACGTTTACGAACGCTTCCGCAGCGGAAATGCGCCATCGCATGTCTGCCGCGCTTGAGCAGGCAGTCACGGCACACCCCGAATCCGTTCATTTGAAAAAGCAGTTGCGGCTGATCAATAAAGCCCAGATTTCGACTTTGCATTCGTTTTGCCTGCAAGTCGTGAAGCAATACGCCTACCTGCTGGAAATTGATCCGGGTTTTCGCATTGCGGGAGACACGGAAGCGGCCTTGCTGCGTGACGATGTGATGGAAGCAGTGCTTGAATCCGCTTATGAAGGCGAAAGGCGTGAGAAGGCCTACCGACTTGCGGACAGCTTCACTTCTGACCGTAGCGACCAGGCAATGGAAATCTTGCTGGGGAAATTATATGATTATTCACGTGTGCATCCAGAACCAGAGACATGGCTTGAACAATTGCCAAAGCTCTACGATGTGCCGGAACATTCCACAATTGATGAGTTGCCGTTCATGGAAGATTTGAAAATGACAATCCGTCATAGTTTCGAAGCGGCGCTTGATTTACTCGATGAAGGGTGGGAATTGGCCACCCGAACGGATGGCCCCCACGTACTGGAAGAGAATTTCCGCATGGACGCCACACTGATCCGAGCTGCACTCGATGCTTTGGATGAATCATGGGCATCGCTTCACTCTTATGCGCGAAACATCAAATGGGAACGCTTGGCATCTGTGAAAAAAGATTCCTGTGACCCTCAGTTGGCTGAAGAAGCGAAAGCTCGGAGAAATGAAGCGAAAAAACTGTTCAATGACGTAAAAGACGGTTATTTCACCCGTGCTCCCGAGAGGCTGCTTGAGGAAATGCGTGAAATGGCGCCGCTCATGCGAACTTTGGTTGATTTGACGAAGCGCTTTGCGAAAGATTACAAAGCCCTGAAAATTGATCGCGGCCTGGTGGATTTCTCGGATTTAGAGCATTACGCACTGGAAATTCTGAGCGATGGCGGAGAAGCTTCTGCAATAGCAGAGGATTACCGCATGCGCTTTAAGGAAGTATTGGTGGATGAATACCAGGATACGAATATGCTGCAGGAAACAATAATTGGCCTTGTGAAGTCCGGAACTGAACAAGACGGCAATTTGTTCATGGTGGGGGATGTGAAACAGTCCATCTACCGCTTCCGCCTGGCAGAGCCGATGTTGTTCCTCGGCAAGTATTCCCGGTTTAGCCGGCGAGCGGAAGGCTCGGGCCTGCGAATTGACTTGAACGCCAATTTTAGAAGCCGCAAGGAAGTGCTCGATGGCACCAACTACATCTTTTCGCAGATCATGGGAGAGCGAGTCGGTGAAATCAGCTATGATGAAGATGCAGCATTAAAGCCGAAAGCGCCATATCCAGAGCAGGATGTGCCTATCCACTTGACGCTCATCCATGAGCCGGAAACTGAAGAAGGTGAAGAAGAATCTGTAGATATGGATAAATCGCAATGGGAAGCCCGCTGGATTGCTCAGAAGATCCGCCATATGATGGATTCGGGAACGCTCGTGCATGATCCATGGAGCGGACAAGAGCGCCCCCTTGAATACCGTGACATTGTTGTACTGATGCGTTCAATGACCTGGTCGGGTGACTTTTCCGATGAATTTAAAATGGCTGGGGTTCCTCTCTATGCGGAATTGAGCGGCGGTTATTTCGATGCTCTCGAAGTGATGATCATGCTCAATGCATTGCGTGTCATCGACAATCCATACCAGGATATTCCACTTGCCGCTGTTTTGCGTGCGCCATTCTTTGGTCTTCAGGAAAATGAACTCGCGGCGATCCGCCTGGCCGATTCAAAAGGCACTTTTTACGATGCGTTAAAAGCATTTATCCGCATCGGCACCATGGAACAAGCTACGCGCATCAAATTGTCGCGGTTTACCAATAGCTTGCAGAAGTGGCGTGATTTAGCACGAAGAGGCTCATTAGCAGAACTGATTTGGAAAGTATATCTGGATACGAATTATTATGAAATGGCGGGTGCCATGTCGAACGGCAAACAGCGCCAAGCGAATCTGCGTGCTCTTCATGACCGTGCGCTCGAGTACGAAAAGACCGCTTTTCGCGGGTTGTTCCGATTTTTGCGCTTTATCGACCGCATGAGAGAGCGCGGAGATGACCTTGGGACTGCCAAGTCATTAAGTGAAAAGGAAAACGTCGTCCGGCTAATGACCGTCCACAAATCGAAAGGCTTAGAGTTTCCAGTCGTCTTTTTCGCTGGCACCGGACGGCCATTCAATGAAATGGACTTCCATAAACCGTATCTATTCGACCAGAACTATGGCCTTGCAGTCAAGGCCGTTAATCCTGATACACGCATCGAATTCACCTCACTGCCTTATCTTGCTGTTAAAGAGATGAAGCAATTGCAGATGAAGGCCGAAGAAATGCGGGTGTTGTATGTGGCAATGACGCGTGCGAAAGAAAAGCTTTACTTGACTGCCTCGGTAAAGAATATTGACCGCTTGCTGGAAAAGTGGAAAACTGCCTCAGGTGATGTGTTGTTGCCTGATTTTAAAAGATCTCGTGCAAAATCCTATTTGGATTGGATCGGCCCAGCCGTTTCCAGGCATCCCGATGCAGAGGTGCTGCATGTAGGCGGCGAAGTGCTCGATCATCATTCACGCTTCCAGATCGACATTGTCGAGACGGTTTCCTTGGAAGAGCCTCAGCCTTTGCTTGAAGCGCAGCAAGACCGGCCAGAAGCAGAAGCGGATAAGTCATTAATCCATAGCCGATTCGATTTCACTTATCCCCATCAGGCAGCTGTTGAAAAACGTTCAAAGCAATCGGTGACGGAAATGAAGAGGCTTCAGCTATTGCAGCGTTCGGATGAGCCGGAATCGTTCATCCAGAATTATCAGCCAAAAGCACAAAAGAAAGCGCCACATCGCCCGAATTTTCTGATGGACCGCAAACTGTCAGCTGCAGATATCGGTACGGCAGTCCATACCGTCATGCAGCATCTGCCGCTTGAACGGCAGATGAATGTGGAGCAAATCCAGCAATTTCTCGATGAGTTGACAGGTCGTGAAATTCTTACGAAGGAAGAAGCACAGGCTGTCAGAGCCGAACAAGTTGAAGCGTTTTTCCATAGTACAATTGCACAGCGTCTAATGAACGCAGAGGATGTGAGACGGGAAGTTCCTTTTACGTATGCACGTGCTGACGAAGACGGCGACCATCAGATTGTCCAAGGGATCGTCGATTGTCTGTTCAAGGAAAACGGCGAATGGATCTTGCTCGACTATAAAACCGACCAGACGCGCGGAATGGGCAATGTCCACTCAGCGATGAAAGAGCGCTATTCCATCCAATTGTCAGTCTACCAAGAAGCGGTAGAAGCGATTTTGCGCATTGCGATAAAACAACGTGTTTTGTATTTGTTCTCTACAAATGAAGAAGTGGAAGTCTAGGAGGATTATTTTGAAACTACAGCCTATCTCTTTACGTGAAAGGGTGGATGCCATCGATCTGATGAGGGGATTTTCATTATTCGGAATCCTGCTCATTAATATGTTGGCATTCCACTCACCTTTAAGTTATATCGATCCGTATAAATGGTTCAGCGGCAATATGAACCAAACCATCTTCACCGGTTTGGACATTTTCGTCCAGGCAAGTTTTTACCCGTTATTTGCCATGTTGTTCGGGTACGGCTTAATGATGCAATTTTCGCGGGCTCAACAAAAAAATCAGCCATTTTTGCCGCTAGCCGTCAAGAGACTGGTGATCTTGTTAGCATTTGGGATCATCCATGCATTCTTTATTTGGTACGGAGATATCTTGATCACTTATGCTTTGATGGGCTTGCTGTTGATCGGCATGCTCAGCTTGCCGGCAAACTGGCTTCTTGGCCTTGGCATACTGATCTACACATTGCCACATTTGATGTTCACCGCCATTATGTTTATTTCGGTCATGGCAGATCCAAATATTTATATCGGCTATCAGGAAGCCGAACAATCGATTGCGGCTTATGGCTCAGGGAACTTCGCAGAAATTTTCAGCAGGCGGCTGACGGATTGGTATTATGGCAATAATCCATTCAGTTTCATCATTTATGCCGTCACCATCTTGCCATTGATGATGGTAGGGGCAGCAGCAGCCAAATGGCGGATGATTGAACAAGTAGCCAACAAGAAAAAGACGTGGCTGATAGTGACCTTAAGTTCGCTGGCAATAGGCTTAGTGCTGAAATCTACTCCTTATCTATTTGACACCAATTATGCTTTCCAATATGTCCAGGAAATATTCGGAGGGCCGCTGGTAGCGATTGGTTATGCAGGAATCATCGCATTATTATCGATGAACCTGAACTTCATGAAGGCTTTGTCTCCGCTGGCCAAAGCGGGCAGGATGTCGATGACGATCTATATTACACAATCAATCATCGCGACCTCGATTTTTTATTCCTTTGGGCTTGGCTTGTATGGACAAGTGGATTTATTGACGGGGACTTTGATCGCACTTGGGATTTTTGTTGTTCAATTGATTTTTGCGGAACTATGGTTCAGTAAATTCGAGCGTGGGCCAATCGAAATGATTTGGCGGCGCTGGACTTACGGAAATAATTTTGAAAAAAGCAACAATTCAAAACGCTGAATGTGTATAATGAATGCAATCACAGAAAAGGAGTGTTTGACGAATGAAACTTTTATCGTTTCGCTTTCAAGGAGAAGAACGTTTTGGACCAAAAGTAAAAAAAGAAGAAGCCGTGTGGGATGTCCTCGCCATCCAGGAGCAGCTGGAAGTGTTGCCGGAATTTCCGGAAAAGCTGATTGATGGAGTGTCGCAAGGAATGGAGTTTGTGGAACAGATCCGCAAATTGACGGAGGCGGCTGTCCAATCGGAAACCCCTGAGCAATTCAAACACTCTTTTTCGGAAATCGAATGGCAGTCACCTGTCCCGAGACCTCCGAAAAACTTCATCTGCATCGGCAAGAATTATGCTGATCACGCAGAAGAAATGGGCGGGCAGGCACTGGCAGATATGGTTGTTTTCACAAAAGCGCCCAATACCGTCGCTGCTGATGAAGAAACGGTTTCTGTGCATGCAGAGGTGACCGATGCATATGATTACGAAGGCGAACTCGCTGTCGTGATCGGCAAAGCCGGGCATAAGATCCCGAAACAGTTGGCTTACGATCATGTATTTGGGTACACCATCGCGCTCGACTTGACCGCCCGCGACCTTCAGGAAAAACACCAGCAATATTTCCTAGGGAAAAGCTTGCCAGGCTCTTGCCCGATGGGACCGTATTTGGTGACCAAGGATGAAATCCCGCAATCGCAGAATCTGTCTCTTGTGACGAAAGTGAACGATGAAGTCCGCCAAAATGGCAATACGGAAAACATGATCCGCCGCGTTGATGAGTTGATCGCAGAGATCTCCAAATCGGTAGCACTTGAACCAGGCGATGTCATCTTGACTGGCACCCCGGCTGGCGTTGGCAAAGGGTTCAATCCGCCGAAGTTCTTGAAAGCGGGAGATACAATCAAAGTATCGATCCAATCAATCGGGACGCTCGTCACACATTTGTCATAAGGAACAATCACTTCCAGTGGTCCTGCATGTGGTAAACTTGAGGGGACTATATTAAATGAGGTGAGCTTTTGGGATTTTTAACTGATACAACGCATCTACACATTACTATGTGGGTAGTGGGCATCGTGCTTTTCCTCGTGGCTGCATTTATGCACCGCGACAGCAAGGGACGTAAAATTGTCCACATGATCACGAGATTGATCTACGTTTTGATCATCATTACCGGGCTGACATTGTTCATCGAGCATTCGTCATACGATGCCATGCTTTACGGCTTGAAATTCCTATTCGGGTTATTGACCATCGGCATGATGGAAATGGTGCTCGTGCGTGGCAAGAAACAAAAGCCTGTAACCTTGTTCTGGGCATTATTTGCAGTATTCTTGCTCGTGACTTTGTTCCTCGGCTTCAAATTGCCTGTCGGATTTAACTTCTTGGCATAAAAGGCATTGCATCCAATTAAAAGCTGCACGTTCCTTGTTGGGTTTTACTAACGAGGAACGTGCAGTTTTTTTGTGTCATCGAAATAGTGAAAATCGGGCCATTCGTCCGGGGAATTTCACAGTTTGGACGAAACTAGGCACAAACAGCAGCGCTTTCACGAATATGACATGGCGGCAAATAGTCGAATTTGATAAAATAGACCGGGTGAGCATCATCTTGGCCTCATTGAAGGGGGAGTACGGACTTGAAGAGAAAAACTATGATTTGGGTGTTGGCAGCAGCTTTGTTATGGCCGTCAACAGCTGGTGTGGCAGCTGAAGAGACGCGCACAATCGAAGACGAAAGCATCTACGACGTGCTCGTAGACCGCTATTTCAATAAACAGATCCAGAACGATTATGAAGTGGACTCCACCGATCCGGCATCATTCAGCGGCGGAGATTTTTCAGGGATGGAGAGCGAACTTGCCCACGTCCGGGATATGGGCTTTACGATGCTATCGGTTGGGCCAGTTTTCCAGACCGCAAGCTATGATGGACAGCAAGTGTTGGATTATAGCCAATTGGAACGCCATTTTGGAACGGCGGAAGAATTCCAGTCGCTTATCGATGAAGTGCATGAAGGCGAGATGAAAATCATCGTCGATGTACCAACGCAAGAAGTGAGTGCAGATCATATATGGGCACAGAAAAATCCTGATTGGTTTACTGAAAATGGGGATCAGACGCTTTCGCTCGATACAGGCAATGAAGAAGTGCAACAAGCCTTGATCGAAATGTTCGGTGACTTCCGCGATACATACGGCGTTGACGGAGTCCGCCTGCAGGATTCAGAGGAACTGGACCCGGCATTTGTCGAAAGCTTCTCCGCTGCCATGAAGCAGCAAGAAGGGTTTTATGTGCTGGCAGATGCAGAAATGGAGAACCAGGCTGGATTTGATGCGGTCGTGCAACAAGGCGTAGAGCAGACGCTACGCGACAGCTACCGCAATTTTGACCAGTCCTTGGCCGAGGTCCCTGAATTGATGCAGCAAGCGGAAGGAAAATTGATCCGTGTCGATTCACTCGACGGTTCACGCTTCACATCGGACATTGTCGAATCGAGAGGCTATCCGCCGACACGCTGGCGCATGCTGTTTGCGCAATTATTGACGATGCCGGGCATTCCGGTCGTCCAGTATGGTTCTGAAACTGCGATGAACGGCGAAACCTTGCCGGAATCGCATCAGATTTTGGACATGGCGGTTGAAAAGGAATTGATCGACTATATCACCAATCTAAACTCATTGCGAAATTCCTCTGAAGCATTGCGCACAGGCGAATTGGAGTTGCTCCATGAGGAAGAGGGCTGGATGGTCTATAAGCGTTCGAATCAAGAAGAGTCGTGGGTCATTGCCATTAATAACTCCTCTGAAACGAAAAGTTTAAGTTTGGCGCCAGAGGTTGTCGGTGAAGGAATGGAACTGCGAGGGCTGTTCGAAAGCGATATCGTCCGTCCGGATGAAGACGGCCAGTACCGCCTCACTTTGGACCGCGAATTGGTAGAAACCTACCATATTACTGAAAAACGCGGGCTGAATACGGCTTATATCGTCACTCTTGGGCTAATGTACTTGATTTTCATGGGCTTTTTATGGATTGTCTGGAAAAAGGGTAAGCAGCGCAAAGCTGATGAAGCAGCAAAACAGAATAAATAATCAAAAAGTTGTGAACAGATTGTTACCTGTTCACAGCTTTTTTTGAATGAAAAAAGCACCTGTTTCCAGGCGCTTTCAGTGAAAAATCAGTCGAATGCTTTATAGCCGATCATATTGACGGGATCTTTCGGCGAAGAGAATGGAGGAGCGTAGCATAATTCGAGCGCCTGCAAATCATCGACGGTCAATCCTCCATAAATAGCCGTAGCAATTACATCAATACGCTTGTCGACTCCTTTGCCTCCGACGCATTGTGCACCCAAAATCTGTCTGGTTTCAGGATTGTAATGGACTTTCAAGGTCAGTTTTTCATGATCCGGATAATAACCCGCGTTCGAGTTTCCGGTATGGATAACCGTTTTGGAGGTGAGCTCTTTTTCTTTGATTGCTGTTTCGGTCAACCCAGTCATCGCTGCGTCCAAACCGAAAACTTTCAAGGCAGAAGTGCCGAGTAGCCCTTTTTTCGGGATCGGATTTCCGGTAATGTGCTGAGCGACAAGGAAAGCCTGTCGGTGCGCCGGTACAGCAAGCGGGACTCGCTTTGGGTCTCCAGTGATAAAATCGAAATTCTCCGATGCATCCCCAATGGCGTAGATCGATTCGTCATCCGTTTGCATGAAATCATTGGTCCGGATGCCTCCAGTTTCACCGATGCTGAGCCCGGCATTTTCAGCGAGTGCGGTATTCGGTTTCAAACCGATGCTCATGATGACAAAATCGGTTGCTAGACTCTTCCCATCGGATAATTGGACGTTTCGATCATCAATTTTTTCAATGACGGTTTCAGTGAGGACTTGGACGCCATTCTTCTCCAGTTCAGCATGCAGCAACTGTGACAGGTCCTCGTCCAAGATCGATAGGATGGCGCTCGACTTATGGACGATATCGACTTCCAACCCGAGATGCTTAAGGTTCTCCGCCATTTCAAGCCCAATGAATCCTGCGCCGGAAACGACGCAATGTGATGGGTTTTCATTCTGGATATAGGAATGGATGGCTTGCATGTCACTGTAACTGCGCAGCGTAAACACGTGGCTCTTCTGTGAGCCTTCAATTTCCGGCATGATGGCACTGCCGCCGGGTGACAAAATCAACACGTCATAGGAATCAACGAATTCGTCGCCGTTTTTCAAGTTGCGGACACGAATTTTTTTCTCGGAACGGAGAATTTCCAAAACTTCGTGTTCGAGCCTGACATCGATATTTCGTTTTTGCTGGAACTGTTCAGGGTCGGCCATTAGGATTGAAGTTTCATCTGCAATGACTTCGCCAATTACATACGGCGTTCCACAAGCGGCGTATGACATTGTCGAATCCCGGTCGTATACCGTAATAGTCATGTTCTTATCATAGAAACGAAGTTGGCTTGCGGCAGTTGCACCGCCTGCCACTGCGCCGACTATAATTACTTTTTTCATCAACCGTCCACTCCTCAATCGGTATTATTAAAGAAGAACAAGGCGAGCGTGCCAGGTCCTGTATGTGCGCCGATCACGGAACCGATCATGTGGATTTCGATTTCTTTCGGATTGTAGGCAGCTTCGATTTCGCCTTTCAATGCAGTTGCAAATTCCACGTCATCGGCATGGCTGATAGCGATCACTTGCTGGTCCAAATTGCTTCCACGCTCTTTCATCATCTCGACCATCCGCTTGATGACTTTTTTGCGCCCGCGCAATTTCTCGATTGGCACGAGCTTACCGTCTTCGACATGAAGTAAAGGTTTTATATTCAATAAGCCGCCAACAAATGCGCTGCCTTTTGAAATACGGCCGCCTTTCGCCATATAATCCAAATCTTCAACAGTGAACAGGCTTTCGAGATGATCGGCCTTGAAACGCACTTTTTGGATGATCGCCTCGTGGTTTTCACCGGCATTGCGCAATTTCACGGCTTCTTTAACAAGCAGGCCATAGCCGAGGGAAGCCGCTTTGGAGTCGACAATTGTCAAATTCAAGTCCGGGTATTCTTCGCGTACTTGATCTGCAACCATCACTGCAGTGGAATAAGTTCCAGACAGCTCCGAAGAAAAAGCAATGTAAAATCCCTGCTCTCCATCTTTTGCCAATTGTTCAAATGCCTTGAGCATTTCTTCCGGAGAAGCTTGAGATGTTTTCGGGTGGACGCCGGAACGGATGGTATCATAAACTTTCATGGAGTCTATGGTCCGGATATCTTCATATTCGTCCTCTCCGATATGAACGCGCAAAGGAAACAGGACGACCTGTTCCTGCTCAAAAAAAGTTTTTGGTAAATCAGATGCGCTATCTGCAAATAATCTCATGGATCTTCCTCCTTTAGAGTTTCAGTTTCAAGCGGTCCATCAGCAATTCTGCGATGCCGTCTTCATTATTGGTCAAGGTGATTTCATTGGCGATATTTTTCAGTGGCTCGATGGCATTGCCCATAGCGACACCGACGCCTGCAAAATCGATCATTTCCAAATCGTTGTCTTCATCGCCGAATGCGATGATTTGTTCTTTCGCAATGCCCAATGATTTTGAGACGCGGTCGATGCCTACAGCTTTGTTCATACCCGAGCGGACGATTTCAATGACGTGCCAAGGTGCGCCCCAGCGTCGGTGGTCAATGACTTCCGCATGCACTTCCGACAAATGGTCATGGATAGCGTGGACTTTTTCGTATGGCGCATGGATGAGCATCGAAGTGGGGTCGGTTTTCAAGTAATTGCGCAAATCGCCTGTCGTGATGCTCGGGTCACCGAAGCTGAAAATGTCCATCAGTTTCTCATCATGGTGGTGGACATAGACATCATCCAGCACTTCCGCTACGATGTTGTGGAAATCGAAATCGTGCATCGATTCCACGACTTCATGTACGACATCCAAGCCGATCGGGGTGTGATGAAGTCCCCAGTGTTCATTATCAGGATGGTGGACAAAAGCCCCGTTGAAATTGACGATTGGCGTATTGAGGCCGAGTTCACGGTAGTAGATTTCACTCGCACGGTATGGACGACCCGTAGCGATCATGACCTGGTGTCCTGCTTGTTTTGCTTGATTCAAAATGGTCTGGGTTTTAGATGAAATGACTTTTTGGTCGGTCAATAATGTGCCGTCCAAGTCTAGTACGATTAAATGTTGTTTCATAAAAAAATCCGGCTCCCTTCTATCTACCTTTAGTTTAGCGATAACAGAGGCTATCCGTCAAAAAAAGCTGACGACAGTGGTGTAATTTGCGGGAATAGAGAAAAATTGGTAGGATTTAGGGTGAGGAGTGGAGCGCATGAAAGTAGCAAACGAATTATGGGGGAATATCCCAATTTTACATATCACACCCGAAGGCCATGAGAGCGGCCCATTGCCGACAGTCATTTTTCTGCATGGGCATACGAGTGCCAAAGAACATAATTTGCATTATGCTTGGCAATGGGCTAAGAAAGGAGTGCGTGTCATCTTGCCGGATGCACTGCTTCACGGAGAGCGAGATCAGTCACTTGATGAAGTCCAGATCAGCCTGCGTTTTTGGGAAATCGTCTTGACCTCCATCGAAGAGCTTGGATTTTTCCACGAAGAATTGCATAAACGCCAGTTGACCAAGGGGGAACCGGCTGTCGGAGGTACATCGATGGGCGGCATCACGACACTTGGTGCATTGACGGCCTATCCGTGGATCAAAGCGGCCGCAGTCATGATGGGTTCAGGAAATTACGTGGAGCTCGCAAAAGCGCAGATGCGGCAATATGAATCACGCGGTTTTGACCTGCCGTTGACTGATGAAGAACGAGCAGGCATGCTTCAAGCTCTGTCCCGTTTTGATATAAGTTTGAACCGACAGTCATTTGGCGGGCGCCCGGTCTTTTTCTGGCACGGTGTAAAAGACCCGACCGTTCCTTTTGAACCGACCAACCGGTTGTTCCATGCATTGCAGCGGGATTATGCCGCCTATCCTGAACGCTTGGCATTCATGAAAGAAACCGAAGCTGCTCACGCAGTCAGCCGCAAAGGGATGCTCGCTGCGACTGCCTGGATTGCTGACCGCCTAAGCGAATAAGCAAGTCGATTTCATTTAGCTATGATGTTTGGTAAGATAATCAGTAACAGGAAAAGGAGGGATTCCGAATGGAACAAGAAACAAAAGATTATTTATTAGGCGCACTCGAAAATGTCATCGACCCTGAACTAGGTGTTGATATCGTCAATTTGGGCCTTGTTTATGATGTAGAATTATCCGAAGATGGTTTCTGCGTGGTCACGATGACACTCACTTCAATGGGATGCCCAATGGGGCCGCAAATCGTTCAGATGGTTAAAACATCCTTGTACGAATTGCCGGAAGTTGAAGAAGTCGATGTGAAAATTGTCTGGCAGCCTGTCTGGAGCAAAGACCATATGTCGCGCTACGCCAAAATGGCGCTTGGCGTTCGATAATAGAACCGTGAAAAGCCGCAGGGAGGAGACTCCTTGCGGCTTTTTTAATGAGCATTTCCGTTGCAAAAGGGGGCGAACGGACATATAATCTAATTAGTCAAAGATAGTCAAACTAATTTAAAGGGAGCGTGATTTGATTGGTTCAGTTCCAAAATCAAAATGAACAGCAAAAATCGCCATTGGAGCAATTCGGCCGTAACTTGGTTGAACAAGCACAATCTGGAAAAATGGATCCAGTCATCGGCCGCGATCAGGAAATTCGCAATGTCATTCGGATTCTTTCGAGAAAAACCAAAAACAATCCGGTATTGATCGGGGAGCCGGGTGTTGGGAAGACCGCCATCGTGGAAGGGTTGGCGCAGCGCATCGTCCGTAACGATGTGCCGGAAGGCTTGAAAGACCGCGTCATTTACGAGCTTGATATGAGTGCGCTGATTGCAGGCGCAAAATACCGGGGGGAATTCGAGGAACGCCTGAAAAGCGTATTGAAGCAAGTGAAAGATAGTGAAGGGCAGATCATCCTGTTTATCGATGAGATTCATACAATCGTCGGCGCCGGTAAAACGGAAGGCGCAATGGACGCCGGAAATATGCTCAAACCGATGCTTGCACGCGGGGAGCTGTATTGCATTGGAGCCACAACTTTGGATGAATACCGTATGCACATCGAAAAAGATGCAGCGCTGGAGCGGCGTTTCCAACAAGTGATGGTCCGCGAACCTTCTGTTGAAGATGCCATATCGATTCTTCGTGGATTGAAAGAGCGTTTCGAGCTTCACCACGGTGTGCGCATCCATGACCGGGCGATCGTTGCAGCAGCGACCATGTCGGACCGGTACATCACGGAGCGTTTCCTTCCGGACAAGGCAATCGACTTGATCGATGAATCCTGTGCGATGATCCGGACAGAAATTGATTCGATGCCGCAGGAACTCGACGAGGTGACACGTCGTCTCATGCAGCTCGAAATTGAGGAGCAAGCGCTTCGAAAAGAAAAAGATGAAGCGAGCAAAACTCGCCTCGCTGCGCTGCGCGAAGAAATTCAGGAATTGAAATCATCTTCTGAAGGCATGCAGCAGCAATGGAACGAAGAAAAGCAATCGCTTCAGAAAATCCAGGCCAAGCGCGAACAACTGGATCAATATCGCCGCCAGTTGGAAGATGCGGAAAACAAATATGATTTGAATACCGCTGCGATGCTGCGCCACGGGAAAATTCCAGAGCTCGAAAAAGAACTGAGCGCAATGGAAGTCGAACTTGCGGGCGATGGCGGGGAGCGATTATTGCGCGAAGAAGTGACTGAAGAAGAAATTGCCGCCATTGTCGCCCGTTGGACAGGCATCCCGGTAACGAAATTGGTCGAAGGCGAGCGCGAAAAGCTATTGCGCCTCGGGGATACGCTGAAAGAGCGCGTCATCGGCCAGGACCGTGCTGTCGATCTCGTGACAGAAGCCGTATGGCGTGCGCGTGCCGGCATTAAGGATGAACAAAAACCGATTGGCTCGTTCATTTTCCTCGGGCCGACCGGTGTCGGGAAAACGGAGCTTGCTAAATCTCTGGCAGCGAACTTATTCGATTCGGAAGACCATTTCATCCGCATCGACATGTCCGAGTATATGGAAAAGCATAGCGTGTCGCGTCTAGTTGGCGCACCTCCTGGTTATATTGGCTACGAAGAAGGCGGTCAATTAACAGAAGCGGTTCGCCGCAATCCATATTCTGTCGTATTGCTCGATGAAATCGAGAAAGCCCATCCAGATGTTGCTAATATTCTCTTGCAGATCCTGGACGACGGTCGCATAACGGACAGCCAAGGGCGGCTCGTGAACTTCTCCAATACGGTCGTCATCATGACATCGAATATCGGTTCCCAGCACATCAGCGCAAGCAATAATGAGCACGATACAGAAGACATCGTCATGATGGAACTGCGCAAGCATTTCCGGCCGGAGCTATTGAACCGCATTGACGATATCGTCATTTTCCATTCCCTAGACAATGAGCATTTCTATGGCATCGCCAAGAAAATGATCGGCGAATTGGCAGGGCGTATGAAACAACAACAAATATCCCTGGAAGTAGAAGATTCGGTCATTGATTATATCATTGAAGCGGGAACCGACCCGGTCTTCGGGGCACGCCCGCTGAAACGCTTTATTCAGCGTGAAATCGAGACGCGTATCGCCAAGGAATTGATCAAGGGAGACGTCACTCCGGGATCGACATTGAAAGTATCGATGGACGCCAATAAACATTTGCTTATCACTGTGTAAGAAAAGGATGAAGTCCATTGCGACAGGCGCTCTAGTCCACAGAATGGGAGCAGCAGGAGTGACAGGACATTGCATTGTCAGTTGGCCAGTGTGACATTGTTTAACTTTGTTGCTCAACTTTCGCTATGCTCAAGCATCGCAAATAAATGAACTCAGCCCCACTTCGTCCATTTATTCGCCGTCTTGCCTCCTATCAGCTGTTATGAATCTAAAAGGTGTTAAAAAAGTCAGCCCCCAATCAAAATAACCGAAGAAAAATAATCACTTTTTCTCCGGTTATTTCATTTTAGATCTTCGTGGACAAAGTTTTTTTTCAATGCAAACGGCTAAATCCAGCCAAATAAAAAACGGAAGCCATGGGGGCTTCCGTTTTTATCGTTATTAATATTCTTTCGCTGCTTCTTTCGGGATAATGGCATCCATCACGATGACCAATACAGTGACTGCCACTGCCATGAAAATACCGATCATAAATTCGAATGGCACGTTTTGTACAGCACTTACTACATAATTCAACATGGAAATAATAAGGACAGACCAGAAAAGAGTTCCGATATATTGCATCTGTTTTCACCTCTATACATAGAATAACTAGTTTTATCATAGCATAAGGAAGCCTTTTCAGAAAGAAAGTTTCGCGCGTTTCGAAAGTTTTTGTCGGAAATATGTCGCCAACTTGAAATCGACTGGAAAAGGGCGTATTATTAACACCAGGTACTAATAATTGATATTAATCGAAATGAGGGATATAGATATGAATGCTGGAATCATTGGTACCGGCAGATGCTTGCCGGAAGATAAATTGACCAACTTTGATTTGGAGCAGCGCATGGACACCTCGGATGAATGGATTCGAACAATGACCGGCATTGAAGAACGCCGGATTGCACGCGATGAACAAGATACATCGGATATGGCCCGGGTCGCAGCGCAACAGGCAATCGCATCTGCTGGAATCGATCCAGCAGACATCGGACTGATCCTAGTAGCGACTGTCACGCCTGACCGCCCATTTCCTTCTGTCGCATGCGACATTCAGCAGCAGATCGGCGCGGTGAATGCGGCCGCTATGGATATTTCTGCCGCATGTGCGGGGTTCATGTACGGGGTCATCACAGCGAAACAATTCATTGAATCAGATACGTATCGCTACGTCCTAGTAGTTGGTGTTGAGAAGCTCTCAAAAATCACTAATTGGGAAGATCGCAATACGGCTGTCTTATTCGGCGACGGAGCTGGCGCGGCTGTAATTGGCAAAGTGTCGGAAGGCCGCGGGATTCTATCGTTCGAACTCGGAGCGGATGGCACTGGCGGGGAACATTTGTATCAAGACAAGCATTTGGTCATGAATGGCCGTGAAGTGTTTAAATTTGCGGTGCGCCAAATGGGGGAATCCGCCATCAATGTGATCGAAAAAGCTGGCTTAGACAAAGAAGATGTCGACTTTCTTATCCCGCATCAAGCGAATATCCGAATCATGGAGTCATCTCGGGCTCGTCTTGACTTACCGGTAGAGAAAATGTCGAAAACCATACAAAAATACGGAAACACTTCAGCAGCGTCAATTCCAATCTCACTTGTAGAAGATTTAGAGGAAGGCCGTATTAAAGACGATGATGTCGTCGTCATGGTCGGCTTCGGGGGCGGATTGACTTGGGGCGCAATTGCTATGAAGTGGGGGAAATAAACGGATATGCGAAAGGAAGTAAAAGAAATGGAAAATCGTCGTGTAGTCATTACAGGTATCGGTGCCGTAACACCGCTTGGTAATAGTGCAGAATCTACGTGGGAAGCGGTGAAGGCAGGGCGTTCAGGTGTCGGACCGTTGACACGCATCGATGCAGATCAGTATCCGGCGAAAGTTGCCGCTGAATTGAAGGATTTTTCGATTGAAGATTATATCGAGCGCAAAGAAGCGCGCAAGATGGACCGGTTCACTCATTACGCACTAGCAGCATCCATCATGGCAATGAAAGATGCGCAACTAGAGCTAGATGAGAAAACGGCTCTCCGCACGGGCGTTTGGATCGGATCCGGTATCGGTGGGATGGAAACAATCGAAAATCAAATGGACGTTTTGAACTCACGCGGCGTTCGCCGCATCAGCCCATTTTTCGTGCCGATGATTATTCCCGATATGGCATCGGGCCAAGTATCGATCCACTTCGGTGCAAAAGCCATCAACTCCTGCTCGGTGACAGCTTGCGCATCCGGTACGAACTCGATCGGTGATGCCTTCAAGGTCATCCAGCGCGGCGATGCAGATGCCATGATTTCAGGCGGCGCGGAAGCTCCGATCACCCGCTTGTCAGTAGCCGGTTTTACAGCGAATACGGCGCTGACAACCAATGCAGACGTCAAAACGGCATCACGCCCATTCGATAAAAACCGTGACGGCTTTGTCATTGGTGAAGGTGCTGGGATTGTCATTCTAGAAGAATACGAGCACGCCAAAGCGCGCGGCGCAAAAATTTATGCAGAAGTGGTCGGCTACGGCTCCACTGGAGATGCGCATCATATTACGGCTCCAGCACCAGGCGGCGAAGGGGCGGCACGCGCTATGCAACAGGCTATTGAAGATGCAGGCGTTGAAAAAGACGCAATCGGCTATATCAATGCACATGGCACGAGCACACCTTATAATGATATGTTCGAAACGATGGCAGTCAAGACGGTCTTTGGCGACCATGCCTACAAGCTCGGCATGAGTTCAACAAAATCGATGACAGGGCATCTGCTCGGCGCAGCAGGCGGCATCGAAGCTATCTTCACGGCTTTGGCTTTAAAAGAAGGCATCATGCCACCAACGACTAATTATGAAACACCAGATGAGGAATTGGATTTGGATTATGTACCGAATGAAGCTAGAACAGCTGATTTCTCCTATGCAATGAGCAATTCACTAGGTTTTGGCGGACATAACGCTTCACTCGTCTTCAAAAAAGTATAAGGCTTATCGAAAAACTCCTGGAAACAGGAGTTTTTTTATGTGATTTTTAATATGGCAATCAATTCAAAGTGGGCTATCATCAGCGATATATAGCAAAAGCAAGACTTGAAAAAAGAAATGATTTTCTCTATATGGTAATCATTTCTTAAAATACAAAAATTATATTGCGTATGTAATACTTTTGTAATATGCTTAAAACTAGTTGGAATTAACAGAAAAAAAAGAATTTTGAGGTGTTTTCATGACAGCTTATAGAATCAATGAGTCTACACCGCTCTTGCGGGTTAAAAACCTCCAGACTGGGTTCAAAATTGACGGTGATTATTATAACGCAGTCGAGGGAGTCAGCTTTGATGTCTTGCCGAAGCAAATTGTCGGGGTGGTAGGCGAATCGGGCTGTGGCAAAAGCGTCATGTCGCTATCCATTATGCAATTGCTGCCAAACGGCGTCGGCAAGATCCGAGGCGGCGAAATCGAATTCGAAGGACAAGAAATTTCGGAATTTTCCGATAAGAAAATGAATGATATTCGCGGAAAAGACATCTCGATGATTTTCCAAGAACCGATGACTTCACTCAATCCAGTGTTCACCATTGGCTATCAAATTGAAGAAGTGATCTTGAACCATGAGAAACTGACGAAAAAAGAAGCTCGGTTGCGGTCAGTCGCTTTATTGAAGCAAGTGGGGATACCGCGGGCTGAACAAATTGTTACTGAATACCCCCATCAATTGTCCGGGGGGATGCGCCAGCGCGTCATGATTGCCATGGCAATTGCCTGCCAGCCGAAATTATTGATTGCCGATGAACCGACGACAGCTTTGGATGTCACAGTTCAAGCGCAAATCCTCGAATTGTTGAAAGGCATACAGGAAGCGAATGATATGTCGATCATTCTCATTACACATGATTTGGGCGTAGTGGCTGAAATTTGCGACGAAGTACTGGTAATGTATGCGGGCAAAATCGTTGAGCGCGCATTTGTTGAAGATTTATTTAGCCACCCCAAACACCCGTATACCGAATTGTTAATGAAAGCAATCCCGAAAATGGATGAAGACGTCGAAGAGCTCGCGACCATTGAAGGGCTGGTGCCATCCGTCATCAATATGCCTCAAGTCGGCTGCCGCTTTGCGAACCGTTGCCCGAAAGCGATGGAAGAATGCCTGACGGTAACACCGCAGCTTGCAAACGTGGACAATCGACACGAAGCTGCGTGCCTATTATATGAAGAAAGCTGGCCAACCGATGGAAAAAGAGAACGAGAAGGAGTCGCCGCATTATGACCACTAGAAATTTCATCCAGGACCGAATCGATCACTTAGATAAGCGTGAGAACCTTCTCGAAATTCGGAGTTTGAAAAAATATTATCCTGTCACCGGGGGCTTTTTCAAGCGGACGATTGGCAATGTCAAAGCAGTGGATGATGTGTCGTTCGCCATTAGGAGAGGGGAGACACTTGGGTTAGTCGGCGAATCAGGCTGCGGCAAATCAACTGCCGGGCGAACCATCTTGAGGCTGATGAAACCGACGGAAGGCGAAATCCTTTTTGAAGGAAAAGACATTACACGTTTGTCAGGGGCAAAATTGCAAAAGGCCAGGCGAGATTTTCAAATGGTGTTCCAAGATCCCTACGCGTCGCTGAACCCGACGCAAATGGTCGGGGACATCATTGCCGAACCAATCCTCAATTATGAAAAGCGCAATAAAAAAGAGTTGGAGCAGGAAATTAAGACACTCCTGAAACGAGTCGGCTTGCCTGAAGAGGCTTATTATAAATACGCCCATGAATTTTCAGGCGGCCAAAGACAGCGCATCGGCATCGCCCGCGCGCTGGCACTGCACCCTAAGTTGATTGTTGCGGACGAACCGGTATCAGCACTCGATGTGTCTGTGCAATCCCAGGTGCTGAACTTATTAAAAGAACTGCAAATCGAATTCGATCTAACCTATCTCTTCATTGCACACGACCTGAGTGTCGTAAAGCATATGAGCGATCGAATCGGAGTGATGTATTTGGGCAACCTCGTAGAGCTTGCTTCAAATAGAGATTTATACAAAGAACCGCTGCATCCTTACACGCAAGCGCTCATTTCCGCAATTCCGGAACCGAATCCGGCAAAGCGCAAAGAGCGGATTGTTTTGAAAGGGGATGTGCCGAGCCCCCAAAATCCGCCTGCTGGCTGCCCGTTCCATACACGTTGCCCAGTAGCGATGGAAATCTGCTCACAAGAGAAACCAGCGTTGGCAGAAGTAAGGCCAGGCCATCAAGTCGCGTGCCATTTGTATTGATCACAAAAACTTTTTAGGGGGAAAAAAGATGAAGAAAAATTCCTTGCTCTGGCTTTTCACGCTTGTACTTGTCCTGTCCGCGTTCCTTGCGGCATGTGGCGGCGGCAACGATGATGCATCCAGTGAGTCAGGCTCTGAAGGCGAAGGTGCTGAAGGCGCAGCTGAAGGTGAACCGCAAAAAGGCGGAACGCTCGTATACGGCCTTGATGCACCACCAGAAGGCTTGTACTCTTCCGCATTTTATGGGATTGCGACTGACTTTGAAGTCATCGAACTATTCGATGAAGCGTTGATCAACTATAACGAAAACCTAGAACCTGAACCGAACGTCGCCTCTTGGGAAACTGAGGACAATAAAGTTTTCAACTTCACATTTGAAGAAGGCGTGAAATGGCATAACGGTGAAGAATTGACTGTCAACGACTGGGTATTTGCCCTTGAAACGATCGCAGACCCTGATTACGACGGTCCCCGCTATGCAAACGTGCAAACAATCGAAGGCGCTGAAGCATACCGCAGCGGCGACGCCGATTCCATTTCAGGAATCGAAGTGGTCAGTGATTATGAAATCAACATCACTTTCGATGAAGCGCGCGTTAACAACCTAACCAACCTATGGGCATATCCACTGCCTGAGTCCGTTCTCGGCGATGTACCGGTTGCCGAAATGTCAGCATCAGAATGGGTACGTTCGACTCCAATTGGAATCGGGCCTTTCAAAATTGACAAAATCGTTCCTGGGGAGTCAGTCGAATTCTCGAAATTCGATGAGTACTGGAATGGCGATGTCAACTTGGATAAAATCGTCTTGCGCGTTATCGATAACTCTTCTGTTGTCGGCGCTTTGCAGAACAATGACATCGATATGATCTCCCTACAGCCGGTATCCGGTCCTGAGGTAGAACCTCTAGAAAATGTAGAAATCAGGACTTACCCTGGATTGACTTATTATTATGTAGGATTCAAGCTCGGTAAATTCGATAACGAATCGCAAACGATCACAGAAGAACTTCCGAAATACCAAAGTAAAGAGCTGCGTCAAGCGATGATGTATGCATTGAACCGCCAAGAATGGGTGGATGCTTTCTTCTTCGGCTATGCTGATGTCGTCAACAAGCCAGTGCCATCTTCCCACTGGAATTCAGCAGAAGACAGCGAATTAATTCAATATGAATATGATCCGGAAAAATCGAAGCAGATGTTGGATGAAGCAGGATACGTCGATACGAATGATGATGGATTCCGCGAAGACCCGAACGGCGACGAGTTTGTTGTGAAATTCTCGCATTACGCAACGGGCAACCCTACATTTGAATCTCGTGCACAAGCAATCGCCCAGTATTTCGAAGCAGTCGGGCTGCGTTCTGAAGTGGAAATGGTGGAAGTCAACCTCTACTACGATATGGTCGAAAAAGATGATGCTTCTATTGAAACATTCTTCGGCGGCTGGGGTACAGGAACTGACCCGGATCCATCTGGACTATGGAAGGCAGACCAGCTGTGGAACTACCCGCGCTACAACAATCCTGAAGCGGATCAATTACTAGACGATGCACTTGATATTGAAATCGTCGGCACTGATCAGGAAAAACGCAAAGAATTGTATGTTGAATGGCAGAAGATCGTCAACGAAGAACTGCCGATGCTTTACATTGCGGAACTAGAAGAAATTAAGGCATTGAATACGCGTGTCGGTGGAGTTGAATATGACGTATCCGGTCAAAACAGCCCTGCTGAATGGTTCGTAACAGAATAAAATCAGCACCAAACCTTCAACGATGGGCGAAGCCGCCCATCGTTGAATCTTTATATGAAGCTCTTATGCACGGTAAGGGCTGTTTCAAAAAACAATCCTTACCGTGCACGAGAGCAGAGCCGAGAACCTATCAGACAAGGAGAGTACCTATGCTTAAATATTCGATTAGACGATTGCTTGGAATGATCCCGATGCTGATTTTGATTTCCATCGTGGTCTTCAGCCTTGCCAAACTGATGCCGGGCGATTCGCTCAGCGGAGAAATCGACCCGCTCAACACCAACCCGGAATACATAGCGGAAATGCGTGAAAAGCTTGGCTATAATGACCCTTTGCCTGTCCAATATTTTAACTGGATTACCGGATTCGTCCAAGGGGATTTCGGTAAATCCACACGTTTTCAAATTCCAGTATTCGATTTGATCTTGGAAAAATTGCCGAATACTTTGTTGTTGGGCGTTACAGCGCTCATCATCACATATATCATGGCGTTCATTATGGGCATGTATTCCGGCAGGCGTCCTTATACCTTGGGCGATAACGCCATTGCAGGGTTCAATTATGTCATGCTGGCGATTCCGTCTTTTGTCGCTGCCGTTTTTGCGATTTATATTTTTGCATTCCAGTTGAACTGGTTCCCGTTTGCAGGGTCGGTGGATATCTTGGTGGAAGAGGGGAGCTTTGAGTACTATATAAGCCGCATGCACCACGTCTTGTTGCCGGCGATTGTACTTGGGGCGATGAGCACGGCAAGTTATACGCAGTTTTTGCGCAACGACATCATCGAGAACTCCCGCAAGGATTTTGTCCGGACAGCGCGCGCGAAAGGTACGCCGATGAAAAAAATCTATAATGTCCATATTCTGCGCAATTCGATCATTCCGCTAGTTACATTCCTTGGATTTGATTTTGCTGCGTTGATCGGTGGAGCCATTATTACAGAAACAATTTTTACTTATCCGGGCATCGGCCAGCTGTTTTTGGAATCCGTGACAAGCAGGGATTTTCCAACCTTGATGGCATTGACTATGCTTTTATCGTTCCTTACATTATTCGGTAATTTATTGGCAGATATTTTATACGGCGTCGTGGACCCACGAATTCGCCTGGATTGAGGAGGAAGCAGTAAAATGGCATCATCAACTACCATTACCCAACTTAAAAAGCCGGAAAGAAGCTTGTCTCCTTGGCAAATTGCCAGAAGAAAGTTCGTGCGCAATAAATTGGCGATGATCAGTTCCTTTTTCATCGTGTTGGTCACTTTAATGTCGATATCAGCACCTTTCCTCGCACCAGTGTTGTCACCGCTGCCGGATATTTCAAAAGTCAATATCAGCGCGATGAATATCGAGCCGAACGGTGAACACCTTCTCGGCACGGATAAAAGCGGGCGCGACGTCTTGACGCGCTTGTTCTACGGGGGGCGTATTTCGTTATTGGTTGGCTTTAGCGCAACGCTCATCGTCATTACTCTAGGGACAGTGGTCGGAGCACTTGCCGGATTTTTCGGCGGCTTTATCGATAGTATTCTGATGCGCTTTACGGATTTCGTACTGAATTTCCCGTTCCTTGTCTTCGTCATCGTCTTGAACACGATCCTATATGGCATTGTCGATGGCTTATGGGTCTTGATCATGGTCATCGGTGCGCTCAGCTGGGGCGGGGTCGCACGCTTGGTGCGCAGCAAAGTGTTGGCTGAAAAAGAGAATGAGTATATCCTGGCCGCTTTGTCGATCGGCTGTTCCCCGTTCAAAGTCATCACGAAGCATCTATTACCTAACGTCATCTCGACAATCATCGTGCAAGGAACCTTGATTTTTGCGACGATGATTGTCATCGAATCGGCACTCAGCTATTTAGGGTTTGGCGTGCCGCAAGCGACACCGAGCTGGGGCAATATGCTATCGTCTGCCAATGAGCCAGATGTCCTGCAAGGCAAGCCATGGATCTGGATGCCGCCAGCAATCATTATTACCTTGACGATTCTGTCAATTAACTTTATCGGGGAAGGACTGAAGGATGCGTTGAACCCGAAGTCATTGCGTTAATCAAAACTAAACAAAAAGGATGAACGGGTGGCATGCCACCCGTTCATCCTTTTTTTGTTCATGTATTATCATTTGCGCTTACGGCCCAGCCCCATCGCGTTCTCCATTTTCTTCAATGTTTTATTGGCAATGGAATTGGCTTTTTCTGCACCTTCATCGAGGATCGTGTCAAGCTCCTCAGAATCGAGCAGCTTATAGTAACGTTCTTGGATTGGCGCCAAATGGTCCGTAATTGCCTTGGCAACTCCTGCT
This sequence comes from Planococcus sp. CP5-4_YE, assembly GCF_019042655.1. Taxonomy (GTDB): domain Bacteria; phylum Bacillota; class Bacilli; order Bacillales_A; family Planococcaceae; genus Planococcus. Next base: position 3,703 of record NZ_JAHPZO010000006.1, on the reverse strand, counting down.
TTGAAATCGCCATAGCCGCCGCCTTCATATTTAGCGACCAGATCATCGATGGAAGCTCCAGTCAAGGCAGCTTCGATCGACAGCAGGTTGGATACGCCTGGCTTGTTCTCAGGATCGTAGTTGACGATTCCTTCTGAGTCGGTGACAGCGCTCTTCACTTTCTTTTCGATTGTTTTTAAATCATCGAGCAAAGTAATGATCGATTTTTTATTTGAATCGGATTTGCTCATCTTTTTCGTCGGATCCTGCAAGGACATGACGCGCGCGCCGTGTTTTGGTATCCGAATGTCGGGGATCGTGAAGATGTCATTGTATTTTCTATTGAAACGCTCCGCTAAGTCGCGTGTCAATTCAATATGCTGTTTCTGATCATCGCCGACTGGGACAATGTCTGTTTGGTACAATAGAATGTCAGCAGCCATTAAAGGCGGGTAAGTCAAGAGGCCAGCAGAAATGGAAGCAGCCTTGGCCGATTTATCTTTGAACTGCGTCATGCGTTCGAGCTCACCGATGGTCGATACGCATTGCAGCATCCAACCTGCCTGGGCGTGAGCTGGCACTTCCGATTGAATGAACAGCGTGACTTTTTCAGGATCGATGCCGACAGCTAGATAAAGCGCAGCAAGGGATTTAATGTTTTTTCTTAATTCGAGCCGATCTTGGGGCATGGTGATAGCGTGTTGGTCGACAATGCAGAAGATGCAATCATATTCTTCCTGCAGTTCAGTAAACTGCTTAAATGCACCGATATAATTGCCGAGTGTGACCGTGCCGGTCGGCTGGACGCCTGAAAAAATTTTCTTCAATACAATTCCTCCTCAAAGTGGGTAATCCTAAAAATGAATATAAAAAAGCACATCTCCGTCCCTGGAACTAAAGGGACGAATGATGTGCGGTTCCGCGGTACCACCCTGGTTGCCGCAAAAGCGGCCTCTTGCCTCCGTAACGTGGAGAATACGAAAGCGGCTACTTGTTCACCGCTTTAGCTCGAAAGTCCATTCAATGCAGTCCTCTGCTTGTTCACACCAGCCACAAGCTCTCTTATATAGAAGAAACTGCATCTACTACTCTTTGTCAACGCTCATTTTGTATTGAATTTATTATAATACAAAAAGGATTGGCGCTGCAATACGCAATTCTACGATTGGTAGAACGCCAAGGAAATAGCCATGGCTACTAAAGTCGCACCGCCCACGATTAATAGGGGAGAACTTGAGAATGCCAGCACTTCCGATGGGAGACGCATCTCGTCGTCTTCGAGTGTAGATTTACTTTTGAATACTTTGCGCATGCTCATCGTAAATACATCAAAAACACCTGTCCGGACTACGAACACCCAAGCCCCGAAGAATACAAGGATTCCCCCGTAGATAAAGGAATTATTGATATATGAAAGCAGTGAAAACGGTTCATTTCGCACGAGCATCGTCAACACAATGATCAATTGCACAACAGCAATTCCAATGATTATTTTTTTCATTATGGCACCCCTATTCGTTCTTATTGTAGAAGAAATAACAAAAAAAATCAAAAAATTATTCGATTTCTAATTGAGAAGAAAACGCTTACATGACGCGCTTTTCAGGCGATTGGTGATTATTTGGTATACTATGATTAAGCTTTAAGTACAATTTATTCCAAAAAAAACGCTGTACAACAAAAAATATTTATGTATAATTAATCATGTACCAACTTTTCAGAAAATTTAAGGGGGCAAAATCAGTGAAAAACAGCAAGATTTTATGGCTACTTGGCCTGGTTTTGGTACTTAGTGCTTTCCTAGCTGCTTGCGGCGGCGGAGACGACACTGATACTGGGACAGAAAACACAGACACAGAAGGTACAGAAGGCGCAGAAGGCAACGGCGGCGAACCTGACTCTGTACAAGAACTAAACTTGATCGAAGGAGCAGAAATCCCGTCAATGGATTCTTCGATTGCTGAGGATGCAGTAGCATTCAACATCATGAACAACGTAAACGAAGGTTTGTTCCGTTTGAATCAAGAAAACATTGCTGAACCTGCACTTGCTGATGGCGAGCCTGAGATCAGTGAAGACGGCTTGACGTACACGTTCAAACTACGTGATGCTAACTGGTCGGACGGTACACCGATCACAGCTAACGATTTCGTCTTTGCTTGGCAGCGCGCGATTGACCCAGACACTGGTTCACCATACGGACCATACATGATGGGTGGAACAATCAAAAACGCTACTGAAGTAGCTGAAGGATCTATGGAAGTCTCTGAACTAGGAATCACAGCTGAAGACGACAAAACTCTTGTTGTAGAACTTGAGCGCCCGACTCCTTACTTCATGTCATTGATGGCTTTCGCTACATTCTACCCATTGAACGAAGAATTCGTAACTGATAAAGGCGATGACTACGCTTCAAACTCTGAAAACATTCTTTACAACGGACCTTTCACTCTTACGAACTGGGACGGCACTGGCCTGACTTGGACAATGGAGAAAAACCCTGAGTACTGGGATGCTGAAACTGTTCAACTTGATGCAATCAATGTTGACGTAGTTAAAGAAACATCAACTGCAGTTAACCTTTACCAATCTGGTGAAAAAGACCGCGTCGGACTTTCTGGCGAATTCGCAATGCAATACGCTGAAGACCCAGAAGTTTTAAAAGAACTTGAACCAACTTTGTTCTACTTGAAATTTAACCAAGAACGCAATGGGGAAGAAACTCCACTTGCTAACGAAAACATCCGTAAAGCGATTGCTACTGGCTTCAACAAGCAAGACCTTGTAGATGTAGTTCTAGCTAACGGATCACTTCCAGCTAACTACCTAGTACCAACTGATTTCACTTTCAATGAAGCAGGCGAAGACTTCCGTGATATTAACGGAGACATGCTGCCATTCAACGCTGAAGAAGCGAAAACTTACTGGGAGCAAGGCCTAGAGGAAATCGGCGAAACAGAAGTGACTATGGAACTTCTTGGCGGCGACTCTGAACTTGCAGGTAAAATGGATGCTTACTTGAAAGAGCAACTTGAAACAAACCTTGAAGGTTTGACAGTTAACTTGAAAGCTGTACCATTCGGTGTACGCCTTGAGCTTGATGAAGCACAAGACTACGATATCCAAAACTCTGGATGGGGCCCTGACTTCCAGGATCCGATGACATTCATCGACCTATTCGTAACCGGTTCTTCTCACAACTTGATGTCTTACTCTAACGAAGAGTTCGATAACTTGGTTGAGCAAGCTAAAGGCGAATTGGCACAGGATGCTGAAGGACGCTGGGAAGCAATGGCTCAAGCTGAAAAAATCTTGATTGAAGAAGACGCTGCTATCGCACCGATCTATCAGCGCGGTATCATGTCCCTTCAAAAGCCATATGTTAACAACATCGTCAAACATCCATTCGGTGGAGATTACGGCTACAAATGGGCTTATATTTCCGGTAAGGAATAATTCCCAACTGAATGTACTTTAGGAAAACATAATAGAAGGGGCTGTCCCATAAGCCCCTAAAATAAAACAGACGGAGAAAAAGAAATTCTTTTTCTCCGTCTGTTTTTCATTTGTTGGTGAAGACACTGAAAGTAGCCGGCGCATGCTGGCTACTTTCAGGAGGTTGTGGGCCAATGCCACAATCCCGAACTCTGTATGCACTTTTTCTAAGCCCCGGAGGAGAAATCGGCGGAACGACCGATTGCCCTTGATATGACCGATYWMRMAT
>NZ_JAHPZO010000005.1 GCF_019042655.1 Planococcus sp. CP5-4_YE | reverse complement strand
CATGAAATTATGTGTGCAGCGGGTTTTTGGTTTGGTTTACTCTTGAGTTTGCTTGCCGGCTTCGATCCAGTCTTCCACGTTCCACACTTTGGTGGCAAGACCGTCGTAGAAATCCGGTTCGTGGCTGACGAGAACGATCGTGCCTTTATAAGCTTGCATCGCACGCTTGAGTTCGGCTTTCGCATCGATGTCCAAGTGATTCGTCGGTTCATCGAAGATCAGCCAGTTGCTTTCTTCAAGCATCAACTTACATAAACGCACTTTCGCTTGCTCTCCGCCGCTCAATTGGTTCATCGGGCGGCCGATGTGTTCGCTCTTCAACCCAGTGCGGGCAAGGGCGCCGCGCACTTGCCCCTGATCCATCGAAGGATACGCATCCCAGATTTCATCGATCGGGCGGTGCGTCGGTGCTTTGACTTCCTGCTCGAAATAGCTAGGCGTCAAGTATTCGCCGCGAATGACGTCGCCATCAAGCGGCTTGATTTTGCCAAGCATTGTCTTTAGCAAAGTCGATTTCCCCACTCCGTTCATGCCGACAAGCGCAATTTTTTCACCGCGTTCAATCATGAACGACAACGGCGGCAACAGCGGCTTGTCGTAACCGATGCGGAGCGCTTCTGCTTCAACAACGTAACGGCTTGGGCTGCGCGTTTCCTTGAAGGCGAATTGCGGTTTGGCCGCCATTTCCGGTTTTTCGATGCGATCCATGCGGTCCAATTGCTTCTGGCGGGATTTTGCGCGTCCGGTAGTCGAAGCGCGTGCTTTGTTTTTCGCGATAAAGGTCTCAGTTTTTTTGATCATGTCTTCTTGTTTTTCGTAAGCTTCAAGATGCTGCTTTTTCGCCAACTCAGCAAGCTCGATGAACTTTTCGTAAGACGCAGTGTAACGGTTTAAACGTGAGAATTCCAAGTGGAAAATAACGCCTGTTACCGAGCTCATGAATTCCGTATCATGCGAGATCAAAAGGAAAGCATGCGGATAGTTTTTCAAGTAATTGACGAGCCATTGGATATGTTCTTCATCCAGATAGTTGGTCGGCTCATCCAGCAGAAGCACTTTCGGTTTTTCCAGCAATAGCTTCGCCAATAAAAGCTTGGTGCGCTGGCCGCCTGAAAGCGATTCGACGTTGCGTTCAAGTCCGATGGCATCGAGCCCGAGCCCGCGTGCGATTTCATCGACTTTGACATCCAATGTATAAAAATCACCGGCATCGAGCGCATCCTGCACTTCAGCCATCTGCTCGAGCAAAGTTTCGAGCTGTTCCGGATCGGCTTCGCCCATTTGCATGGCGATGTCATTCAATTCTTTTTCTTTTTCGTAAAGTGGCAAGAAGGCATCCTGCAAAGTTTGGCGGATGGTGCGTCCTGGCGCGAGTTGCGTATGCTGGTCCAAATAGCCGTAATGGGTCTTCGGCTGCCATTCGACTTTGCCGCCATCGTGAATTTGCTTGCCGGTCAAAATATTCATCAATGTCGATTTGCCGACGCCGTTTGCCCCGACGAGTCCGACATGTTCTCCTTCGACTAACCGAAACGAAATATCATTGAATAAGGTACGGTCACCGAATGTGTGGCTTAGGTTTTCTACTGTTAATAAACTCATTTATGTGTTCCTCCACTTTCCATAAAAAAAACCGCGGTTAAAGTTCCGCGAGTTTTTTGTTTAATTCCGCAAGACGCTGTTCCATTTTTTCAAGCCGTTCCTCGGCTTTGTCGACCATTTTTGTGTGGCCGGTCGTTTCTAGTTTTTCAATATCACCCTGTTGGCGTACGTAATCGCTCTTCAGTTCGGCGATGGCGTATTCGATTTCCTGCTTGTTCAACAAAATCACCCTAGTTTTTCTCTGTATTGTACCACAAGTAGAGAAAATTTAAATGGATACGCTCGGCTTCTCGCTTTCATTGCGCACTACAACTCCTTTATAATAACAAAAAATGAAAAAAGGAAGTGAGATGCCATCGACAGTTTATTGTTCGATATCATGTTAATTATTTTCCTCGGCGTTCTGTCACAATGGATCGCCTGGCGTCTCCGCCTTCCAGCGATTGTGTTGATGTCGATTGCCGGGTTGTTGATAGGCCCTATATTCGCCGTGATTTCCCCGGAAGAAAGTTTCGGGGATTTGTTCCGGCCGCTTGTGTCGCTTGCCGTTGCCATCATCCTATTTGAAGGCAGCTTGAACTTGAATTTCAAGGAGATCCGAGGGTTCAATAAGCCGGTGTGGCGGATCGTTACATTCGGCGCTTTGCTTGCCTGGGCGGGAGGCACTTTGGCTTCCCATTATGTCGCCGGCCTTTCGTGGGCGGTGTCATTTGTCATCGGTGGCTTGTTCATCGTAACAGGGCCGACTGTCATCATGCCGCTGCTTCGCCAAGCTAAACTAAAAGCCCGTCCTGCAGCTTTATTGAAATGGGAAGGCATTATCGTCGATCCGTTCGGTGCATTATTGGCTTTGTTTGCATTTCAATTCGTGTTATTTGCAGAAGGGGATGTCACAGCGGCTGCATTCGGCCTGTTCTTCTTGGCTTCCTTGTTCGCAACGGTCATCGGTGCCGGGGCAGGCCTTGGAATGGGCTGGATGTTCGAACGTGGCCAAATTCCGGAATTCCTTAAATCGCCGATGGTATTCGGCGTCGTGCTGTTGACATTTGTCATCTCGGATATCGTGATGCACGAAACCGGCTTGCTTGCAGTAACCGCAATGGGGATGGTCATGGCCAATATGAACATCTCCTCCATCAACGATATGCGGCATTTTAAAGAGACGATGTCCATCCTGTTGATCTCCAGTGTCTTCATGATGCTGACGGCTTCACTCAGCATGGATGTGCTGTTTGAAATCTTCAATTGGTCAATCATTTCATTTGTCTTGGTCATGTTGTTTATCGTCCGGCCCTTGTCTATCTGGTTGTCGACCATCGGCACCGACTTGAGCTGGCAGGAAAAAGCCTTGGTCGGCTGGATTGCCCCTCGAGGCATTGTTGCACTGACGGTTTCTGGTTATTTCGCCAACGTCTTATTGGATGCCGGGTTCGAGGACGCGGAACTTCTGACCGCGCTAACCTTTGCGCTCGTCTTTTCTACAGTAGTTGCACATGGATTTTCCATTACGTGGGTCGGCCGCAAATTGGGCTTGGCCTCAGCGGAAGATCCGGGGATTATCATCATCGGGGCCAGCAGGTTCACGACTGCGATGGCGAAAGCCCTTTACGATATGGATAAAAACGTGCTGCTCGTCGATGATTCCTGGGGCCGCTTGCAAAAAGCGCGTCAAATCGGCATCAAGACTTATGTCGGGAACATACTTTCTGAGCACACGGAATACGAAGTGGATTTGACGCCTTACGAGAAAATGATCGTCGCGTCGGAGACGGATTCGTTCAACGCGCTGGTCGTCAATAACTTCGTGCCGGAAATGGGGCGCATCAATTTGTTCCAGACGGCGCTTCACCAAGGGGATCCTGCTGATTTCCATTCCTCATTAAGCGGGCGGATCCTTTTCACAGAAGATTGGAATATTCACGTGCTTGATGAGAAAGAAGAGCAAGGCTACGCCATCCGTTCCACAAAATTGACTGAGCGCTTCACTTATGAAGAATTCAATAAGAGATGGTCAGCCAATACGATTCCGTTATTCATTGAAACGGCGCAAGGAAACATCGAGTTCTTCACGTCCGATAAAGTGCTGGAACCGAAGCAAGGCGATACCGTTATTAGCTTCACTGGGCCGGAACGGGATTCCGACCGCATCCAGGAGCGCTTGGAAACAAAACGCATCAAAAAAGATTCTCAGACTAAAGAATGAAATCTTTCATTATAAGCCCTATCGATACGCACGGGGAATGTGTCTTTGCTATGATAAACAATAGCTGCAGGATACACTGCACCAGATCAATCAATAGGAAAAAGGCAGTGGAAACCGCTGCCTGCTTATACGTAGTCAAGGAGGATTCAGGATCATGAAGATTTTATTAGTGGATGGAACGATACTTGGGCGCAAGACCGGCGCTGTATTGGAACAGGTCAAAGTCTATCTCGAGCGAGAGAATCCGGAGATGGAATTGAGCATTTTGAGCATGAGCGAGTATGAACATCAATTTGTCGATGGCCGCCCGAATGCGGAATACAACGACAGCATGCGTGAGATGGTTCAGCGGTTTGAAGACGCGGATGGTTATATTATGGCCTCGCCAATTTTCCAAGGCTCGATTCCAGGCGTCTTGAAAAATGCATTCGATATGCTGCATCCGCGGACGATGCGCTATAAACCGGTGTCAATCGTCGCGAATGGCGGCACGTATCAGCATCACTTGGTCATCGAGAATCAGCTGAAACCGATTCTTGATTATTTCCGTTGCCTCGTGACGCCGAACTACGTCTATACGCATACCAGCCATTTCGATGATACGAACGCCATCATCAATGACGATGTCCATGACCGACTGCGCGAACTTGCCCGGGTCTTTGTGCAATACGCAGAAATGAGCACTCATCTTTCGAAAGAAACACTCGATATCGATGATCACTAAAAAAACCTCCCTCGGGAGGTTTTTTTACGGCCAGAATAACAAGCTTAGTTGGAAAAAGGCATAAGGCCAATCAAATGCGCTTCCTCCACAAGACCGGGGAGAAGATGCTATACTAGACGCTGTAGAAAAGGGGTTTTAACTTATGAAATCAGTAGTTCTTGCAGAAAAGCCATCCGTCGCGCGCGATATTGCGCGAGTTCTTGGATGTTCTCAAAAAGGAAACGGTTTTTTGGAAGGCAAACAATATATCGTCACGTGGGCACTTGGCCATTTAGTGACACATGCACAGCCGGAACAATACAATAATGACTTGAAGGAATGGAAGATGGAAAGCCTGCCGATTCTTCCGGAGCCGTTCAAATTGGTGCCGATCAAACAGACCATGAAGCAATACAATGCGGTCAAAGCGCAGCTAAATCGCGGAGATGTAAAGGAAGTCATCATCGCGACCGATGCAGGGCGCGAAGGGGAGCTGGTCGCCCGCTGGATTTTGGAACAAGCGAAAGTCAATAAGCCGGCGAAGCGGCTATGGATTTCCTCTGTCACCGATAAAGCGATCAAAGACGGTTTCCAAAACCTGAAAGACGGCAAAGCATATGAAAGCTTATTCCAGGCGGCGGTCGCCCGCGCAGAAGCTGACTGGGTCGTCGGGATTAACGCGACGCGTGCCTTGACAGTGAAGCATAATGCCCAATTATCGACAGGGCGCGTGCAGACACCGACGCTCGCGATGATTGCGCAGCGCGAACAGGATATCCGCAATTTTCAACCGAAGCCTTATTACGGTCTTCAAGCAATCAGTGATAAAGCTTCATTTACTTGGACGGACGGGAAATCGGCCCAGAGTTTCGACAAAGAGAAAATCGACCGTTTATTCGCCAAGCTCGATACGGCGAATAAAGGCAAAGTGACAGACGTCAAAATCACGCCGAAAAAACAACCGGCGCCACCATTGTTCGATTTGACCGAATTGCAAAAGGAAGCGTATAAACGCTATAGCTGGTCTGCCAAAGAAACGCTCAATACTTTGCAGAACCTTTATGAACGCTATAAAATCGTTACCTATCCGCGGACGGACTCGAAGCATTTAACGAGCGATATGAAAGGCACCTTGAAAGAGCACATCAAAGCGGTGCAGGTAGGGGAATATCGTTCGCTTGCAAACACAGCATTGAAAAGTGCAGGGGTTCCGCAAAAAGGCGTCATCGACGATGCCAAAGTATCGGATCACCATGCCATTATCCCGACTGAAGAAACACCGATGCTCCATGAATTGAGTGACAAGGAATACAAGCTCTATGATATGATCGTCCGCCGGTTCCTCGCTGTATTTATGCCTCAGCACGAATACGACCGGACGACCGTCACGCTAGATGTCTCTGGTGAGACCTTCCAGGCAAAAGGCAACACGATCCGCAATGAAGGCTGGAAACGTGTCTATAAGGATGCTGACGAGGAAGGCGAGTCGACTTTGCCGCCATTCGAAAAAGACCAGACCGTCGAATTGAAAGGCATCACTTTGACGGAAGGCAAAACCAAGCCGCCTGCATTCTTCAATGAAGGAACCTTGCTCGGCGCGATGGAAAATCCGGCCCAATTCATGGCAGGGGAATCGAAAGAACTGATCCAGACATTAGGTGAAACTGGCGGCCTGGGCACTGTCGCCACGCGAGCAGACGTCATCGACAAGTTGTTCAATAGCTTTTTAATTGAGAAAAAAGGCAAGGACTTGACGATTACGTCAAAAGGGCGCCAGCTATTGGATCTTGTCCCTGAAGATTTGAAGTCGCCGAAATTGACGGCGGACTGGGAAACGCAATTGACGAAAATCGCCAAAGGCCAGCTGAAGAAAGAACAGTTCATGAAAGAAATGGTCGCGTTTTCGAAAAAATCGGTCGCTGAGATCAAATCGAGCGACCAAAAATTCAAGCACGATAACATCACCGGCAAAATGTGTCCGGATTGTGGCAAGCCTTTACTTGAAGTGAACGGCAAGCGCGGCAAAATGCACGTGTGCCAAGACCGCGAATGCGGATTCAAGAAAAATGTCTCGATGCAGACCAATGCCCGCTGCCCGAACTGCCATAAGCGCATGGACATGGTGGGAGATGGCGACAATAAAATGTTCGTATGTAAATGCGGACACCGTGAAAAATTGTCTGCATTTGAAAAACGCAAAAAAGCAGGACAATCGAAAGCGAACAAGAAAGATGTTAATAAGTACTTGAAGAAGCAAGATGAGCCGCCGCAAAACACGGCAATGGCTGATGCTTTGAAGAAGTTGCTCGAGCAAAACGACTAACAGGAGGGGGCAAAGTGGCGAAAAAAGCAGCGAAAACCAACGCCGCTCGCATATTGGACCGTGAAAAAATCGATTATCAGCCGCTTCAGTACAGCACCGATGATGGGAAAATCGATGGCGTATCGGTGGCAGCGAAAATCGGGGCACCTGTAGAAACTGTCTATAAGACGCTCGTGGCGGTGGGGGCTTCGAAGAACCATTATGTATTCCTAGTACCCGTCGCCGAAGAGCTGGATTTAAAGCTGGCTGCAAAAGCCTGCGGGGAAAAGAAAATCGAGATGATGCCGGTAAGAGAGATTTTGCCGCTCACGGGTTACGTGCGTGGAGGCTGTTCTCCGGTCGGCATGAAAAAGCCGTTCAGGACATTCGTCGCCAAACAAGCCGCCGAGTTGAATGACATCATCGTTTCTGCCGGAAAGGTCGGGGCGCAGTTAAAACTGGCGCCAGGAGACCTAGTGAGAGCAACAAATGGGGAACTTGCGGAATTAACGGCAAAGCCGTAAGTTTTTCCATCTGCTTTTTGGGCTTATAGGATTCAGAAGAAAGAAGGATAGAGGATGAAAGTTTCTATGTATTACCGGTGGCTGTTTTTCCTATTTGGCATGATGCTGCTTGGCCTCGGCATTTCGATGACCATCAAAGGCGACCGATTGGGCATTGGGCCCTGGGATGTTCTGCACGTCGGTTTGTATGAAAACTTTGGCCTGACCATCGGCTCTTGGTCGATCATTGCTGGATTTACATTAATCAGCACCACTTCTCTTGTCAGACGGAAATGGCCGCAATTTGGCACATGGCTAAATATGCTGTTAATCGGTTTGTTCATTGACTTATTCAATTTTATCATTCCGGATATCCATTCCCTGGCTGGCCAGATTTTGATTTTTACAGCTGGCATTATGGTGATGGGGTATGGTGTCGGCCTATATGTAGCACCGAAAATGGGGGCCGGGCCGCGTGATGATTTGATGCTGATCTTGGTGCAGAGAACAGGCTTCAGCGTCAGTACGGTCCGGACGTCCATTGAAGTAGCAGTGGCGCTGCTTGGCTGGCTACTTGGTGGGCCGGTCGGCATTGGAACAATCGTTATTGCATTATTGGTCGGCCGGGTGGTACAGGTCTCGCTCGGACAAAGCGAGGCCTTGTTAAAGCGGCTCATTTTGAAGCATCAAGCGGAATTACCGCCAACTCTAAAGATATGAGTATTGAAGACCCGGTGGCTGCCGGGTCTTTTTTGCAATTATAGGCAGTTTGAAACCTTGGTGGTTGAACTGGGCAAATGCATATGTTATAAATAAAACCAAGTAAGACTATTGGTTTTCTGTATAATAACATTTAAGAGAGTGGGAGTGCAATTATGGGGAGAGAATTTGTCGAAATCTTTGATGAGTGGGTGCATACGTATGATGCCTCAGTCGGTGGAGAAGATCCAGAATATGCAGCAGTTTTTGAAAACTACAAGGATATTCTGGAGGCAGTCGCGAAGAAAGCGGTAAGCCCTGTAGTTGAGTTCGGAACGGGGACAGGCAATCTCACAGCTGCCCTATTGAATAGAGGGTTCAACGTGACCGGTATCGAGCCTAATGCTGCAATGCGCCAAGCAACAGAGAGTAAATTCCCGGAAATGACGCTGATAGATGGGGATTTCTTGGAATTCGATCTTCCAGAAGCAGTCGGCAGTTTTGTCAGCAGCTATGCTTTCCACCACTTAACAGATAGAGAGAAAGAGCAGGCAATCAAGCTGTACGCGTCCCTCTTGCCGAGCGGAGGGAAAGTTGTTTTTGCAGATACAGTGTTTGAATCGGAAGAGGCAAAACATGGACGCATCGTTTACGAAGAAGGCGAGGGCCACAAAAATCTCGTGGAAGATTTGAAGCGTGAACACTATACGGAGGTACCTGTACTAGAAGGATTGTTTCAGCAAAATGGTTTTGATGTAAACTTCACACGCCTAAACGATTATGTGTTCTTAATGGACGCAACTAAACAATGAAAGGGAGATTATCATGAAAAAAATGAATGTTGAAAGTTTTAACTTGGACCATACAAAAGTAGCCGCACCTTATGTTCGCTTGGCCGGAGAAAAAACTGGCGCGAACGGGGATATCATCAAGAAATACGATATCCGTTTTAAACAGCCGAACGAAGAACATATGGACATGCCAGGACTTCATTCGCTCGAGCACATGATGGCGGAGCATAGCCGCAACCATTCGGATCAAATTATCGACATCGGGCCGATGGGGTGCCAAACTGGATTTTATATATCGATGATCAACCACGATAGCTATGACGACATTCTCAGAATCCTGGAAGCGACGTTGGAAGATGTAATCGCGGCTGATGAAGTACCGGCTTGCAACGAAGTGCAATGCGGCTGGGCAGCTAGCCATAGCCTCGAAGGCGCGCACGAAATCGCCAAAGAAATGCTTTCTAAAAAAGACGAATGGCGCCAAATTTTCAAAGAAGAAACGGCGTAAGGAGACTCACCATGGACTACGCAACAGAAATTCAGCAATTAATCGGCCGCACGCCGGTTCTGGAATTGACGCACAGTGCGATTCCAAACGGCTGCAGGATATTTGCCAAGCTGGAATTTTTCAACCCGGGCGGCAGCGTCAAAGACCGCCTCGGTGTGGCATTGATTGCCGACGCAGAAAAACGCGGAGAGCTTCACCCAGGCGGCACGATTGTTGAGCCGACTGCCGGCAACACAGGCATCGGGCTCGCGATAGCGGCAATCGGCAAAGGCTACCGCTTGAAGCTGGTTGTCCCGCAAAAATTCAGTATGGAAAAACAGACGCTTATGCGTGCATTAGGTGCTGAAGTGATCAATACGCCGACCGCTGAAGGCATCAAAGGCGCCATCAAAAAAGCGACTGAAATTGCCGAGCAAGAAGGTGCGTTCATGCCGGCGCAATTCGCAAACGCCGCCAATCCTGATGCCTATGTCCAGACGCTTGGCCCTGAACTTTGGGAGCAGATGGACGGCAAGATTGATATCTTTGTTGCAGGTGCAGGATCAGGCGGTACGTTTATGGGAACTTCCCGTTATTTGAAAGCACAAAACCAGGCAATCAAGACCGTCATTGTAGAACCGGAAGGCTCAATTTTAAACGGCGGGGAATCCGGCCCGCACAAGACGGAAGGCATCGGCATGGAATTGATTCCGCCGTTTATGGATACGCAGTATTTTGAAGACATCCACACGATTACAGATAAAGAGGCGTTTGCAGCTGTGAGTGAACTTGCACAGAAGGAAGGTCTTCTTGTCGGCAGTTCATCGGGCGCTGCATTTGTTGCCGCTTTGCGTGAAGCGCAATCAGCAAAACCGGGCAGCCATATCGCCACGGTCTTTGCCGATTCAAGCGAACGCTATTTGAGCCAAGATATTTACGGAGCTCTTTTTGAGGAGGAACAGCAATGAAACCGAAAACTAGATTGATTCACGGCGGGATCTTCGGAGACGAAGCGACCGGCGCTGTATCGACACCGATTTACCAAGTGAGCACCTACAAGCAAGAAGCTGTAGGCAAATTCAAAGGCTATGAATATTCACGGACAGGCAATCCGACGCGCCATGCGCTGGAAGAGTTGATCGCAGACGTAGAATACGGGCATGCCGGATTTGCATTCGGTTCTGGGATGGCGGCCATCTCTTCTGTCATGATGCTGTTTTCAGCAGGCGACCACGTCATTTTGACGGATGATGTGTACGGTGGGACTTATCGCGTTATCAATAAAGTGTTGAACCGTTTCGGTCTTGAGTTCACGTTTGTGGATACAGGCGATTTGGAACAAGTGAAAGCTGCCGTTCAGGAAAACACAAAAGCGATCTTTATTGAAACACCAACCAATCCGCTCTTGAAAGTGACGGACATTGAAACAATTGCGACTTTTGCTAAAGGAAATGGGCTATTGACGATCGTCGACAACACCTTTATGACCCCTTATTTCCAAAACCCGATTTCTTTAGGCGCTGATATCGTCTTGCATAGCGCAACGAAATACATCGGTGGCCATAGTGATGTCGTGGCTGGGCTTGTTGTTGTCAATACAGCACAACTGGCAGAGGAATTGCATTTCATCCAGAATTCCGTTGGCGCGATTCTTGGGCCACAAGATTCGTGGCTGCTGATGCGTGGGTTGAAAACACTTGGCATCCGCATGGAAGAGACCAACACAAATGCACAGCAAATCGCTGAGTTCTTAGATGGGCATGAGACGGTCGAAGCGGTCATTTATCCGGGACTCGACAGCCATTCCGGCAAAGCTTTGATGGAAAAACAAGCACGCGGCTTCGGCGGGATGATATCGTTTGATGTCGGCAGCAAAGAAAAGGCCGATGAGCTGCTTGCCAAGTTGAAATACTTCACCTTGGCGGAAAGTTTAGGTGCAGTAGAAAGTTTAATCTCAGTTCCGGCCCAGATGACACATGCTTCAATTCCTGAAGACCGCCGTGCAGAACTCGGAATTACCGAAGGCTTGGTACGCATTTCTGTTGGGATTGAAGATGTGGAAGATTTAATAGGAGACTTGCAGCAAGCTTTAGCGTAATTTTTGTAAAAGCGGACATTTGTCCGCTTTTTTTTAATGGAGTTCTATAGATTTTATTAAAAGATAAAGACTGTTAAATCAGAATATTAATATAATTAGCCTATTAAATATACATCTTTGGTATATCTAATATCCTGTACTTCGGGTAGCGAAATAAATAATTTACCCTATTCAGCAAGAACGAAAGAAGTGGTAATATTTAGAAAGAAAAAATATTCAGATATTTCTGGAAGGAGATACATATACATGAAAAAAAGCAAGTGGTTCCCTATTCTATCAGCGAGCGCATTGGCGCTTTCCCTATATTCCCCAGCAGCAAGCGCTGCACCGGTTGAGGGGTTGCCGTCACTCGGCGCTTGGGATGAGGATCGCTATGGCGAACGCATCGATATCGACCAAGAATTAAACCGGTTAACGAATGATGAATCGTTCCAAAAAGAAGCAGAGCAGCGCATCAAGGATCAAGCTGGTGCATTGAATGATGAATCAGCAGACAATGGTGAAGAAGATAAGGCAAGCGAACATTTTACATATGACGGGGGCACGAAAAAATTCTTGAACCGCAATTTATCATTTAAGGATTTCACGCTTCGCAGCGTCGGCGATAACGTGGAAATCTGGGTCGCCAATGATTTAGCGTACGGGCCAAACAACCCGAAACCGGCGGACATCGTAACACAAGCGCAAGTGGATAAGCTGCGTGATGAATTCGACAGCAATATTTATCCTGTCGCAACCGACTTTTTCGGCACCCCGGATTCGCTAGATGGTTCAAACTCGCCGCTTCCTGGCATGGTCGGCCTTCCGGAAGGGTACTACGAAGGTTCGGATAAAGTGATCATGCTCGTCGATAACGTCCAGGACGAAGGCTGGAACAATCCATCCTATCCGTTCTTTGTAGCCGGTTTCTTCTGGCAGACGCTTGAAAATTACACGGACCGCAACATCGTCACTATCGACACGAATTCATGGGAAACGCGCTTGGAGAGCACGTTCTTCGGCACGACAATCCACGAACTTCAGCATTTGATCCAAGCCGATAACGATGGTGGAGAAGAAACATCGGTTAACGAAGGCATGTCAACATTCTCTGAATTCCTCGGCGGATACGGCCACGGTGAAGGATCAATCAACTTCTATTTGGACCACCCGGAAAACTCACTCGTCAACTGGGATGAGCACGGAACAGCGGCAACCGGTCCTGAAACAATCGCAGATTACGGTCAGGTCTACCTGTTTACACTGTATATGTATGATAAATTCGGCCAGGAGTTCATTCGCGAAATTGCAACGGATGGAACGACTCAAGGCATTGCCAGCATCGATAAGGTACTCGAAGACTATGGCACAGACAAAACATTCACTAAACTATACCAGGATTTCATGACGGCATTGACGCTCGATGATGGCACTATCAGCCCGGATTATAAGTTCGATAGCATTGATTTGCGCGAACTGCCAGTCGGTGACGGCGTCCGCGGCAAGACCGTCGACTTCGAGAAAGCAAAAACTTTTGAAAAAGAAGGCGTTCCAGCATGGGGCGGCGACTTTAAGGAATTCAATTTGGACCGCACTGTCCGCGGCATGAAGTTTGACGGCGTGGATTTCCTGCCATTGCAATGGGAAACGGTTGCCAATCCGCTTGACGCTTCTGAGCAAGTGCTTCATGCAAACAATGGCGACGAAGCAGATCAAGCCTTGATCTTCGGGGCGACGGTTCCGATTGCCAACCCGACTTTGAGCTTTGAACATTATTACAATATCGAAGAGCAATGGGATTTTGCAGCAGTCCAAGTGTCGACGGATAACGGCGAAACGTGGAAATCACTCGAGAACGACAACACGCGTTCCGATGTAGTGGAAGAAGGTTACCCGACGATCAAAGAGAACGTTCCAGGCTTTACGGGCAATAAAACGAATTGGTCTACAGAAACCTTCGATTTGGCTGAATACGCAGGACAAGATGTTTTGGTCTCGTTCCGCAACATGACTGACTGGGGTTCTAACGAAGCAGGCTGGTTCATCAAAGATATCCAACTAGGTGATTTCTCGGCAGATGGAACGTCGACAGAGCCATTCCAATCACTTGGCCAGTTGAAAGGTGAGTATGTCGACTTTACGACAACATTCATCCAAACGAAGAAAAATGGCAAGCAGCGTGTATTCAATGTTGATCCGTACAATGTAACGGAAAAAGAAGCGCTCGACTTGCAGCAAGTACTGCGCGAAGGCAACCTGAAAATGATCACTTCTTATGCAGCAGCGCCAGACCAAAAAGAAGCGAAAGAATTCACGTACGAAGTACTGTACAAAGAAGATAAAAGCAAAGGCAAAGGCAAAGGAAAAGGCAACAACAAAAAATAAGTAATTAGAGAGCGGGCAGCTGCCCGCTCTTTTTTATTGTCTTTTTTTACAGCTATATCCGTTGTTACAGCAAAGTGCGAAGCAAATACTTGAATATATAGTACAGCAGGTGTACTATATAAAAATAAAATAAGTACAGGGGGTATACTAATGTCTCAGGAATTATTCACTGCCTACTCAAAATTCAGTGAAGCCATTTTGGAAGTGAATGCATATGTAGCGGACGTATTTGCTAACCACGAAGTGTTAAAAGCCTATTCTCCACAACAATTGCAGACTTTGCGGATCATCAAAAAAAACCCGGCCATTTCCCAAAGTGAAATCGCCGATATTCAAGGTGTCTTTAAAACAGCCATCTCCAATCGAATCAAGAAATTGGAGCAAGCCGGCTTAATTGCCATATTAACGAATCAGGATTTACGAAAAAAAGCCATTTCAATTACTCAAAAAGGAACTGAACTATTGGTAGTAAGTGAGACAGTCATTTTTGAAAATCTAAACGATTTGCTGGCAGAACGCTTTACGGGTGACGAAATCATAAAATTCACGAGTCAATTGGACGAGATCGTCCATTGCTTAAAAATGGAGAAGGACGGCGACAAACGATGATTCATGAACTGAAAACGGTTTTCTCGAAAAAAATGCTTATCATCTCGCTAATCGCCGTCATGTTTTTGCCGGTTATCTACAGCGCTTCATTTTTGACATCCATGTGGGACCCATATGGAAAAACAGAGGATCTCCCGGTTGCGGTCGTCAATGAAGATCAAGCAGCCGAACTCGATGATGAAAACATCCGAATCGGCGAAGAAATTGTGGCGGAACTAAAGAACAACGACGATTTTGAGTGGCATTTCGTCAATAGCAGTGAAGCGCACGAGGGCGTAGTCAAAGGTGATTATTATGCATCCATCACCTTGCCACAAGATTTTTCCGCTAACGCAGCCTCTCTTTTAACTGACAAGCCGGAGGAGATGACCTTGGATGTGGAAACCAATCCAGGCTATAGCTATTCCGGAAAATCAATTGCGGATCAAAGCATCTCGGCCGTAGAAACCACTGTGGCATCCCAAGTTCGGGAATTATATACCGAAAAAGTATTTGAAACAGTAAATGAGATGAATGAAGGCTACAAAGAAGCTTCATCCGGTGCAGAGGAGTTGACGGTTGGGTCACAGCAACTGGCAGAATCTGCAGGACAAGTAGGAGGTGGCATGGAAGCCCTTGCCGGACAATCGCCTTCACCTATCGCTGCAGAGCTGGCTAAATTGATAGAAGGCAACAAGCAAATAAGCCAAGGAATCGATGAGTTGGGAAGCGGATCGGCAAGTTTGAGTGATGAGCTGTCCGCAGCGTCGGAAAAAATTTCAGCTTATGCTTTTGAAACGGTAAATGCGGAGCTCATCAGCGAACCCGTAACGGTCAATAAAGAAACGGTAACGGAAGTCGAAAACTACGGACAGAGCTTTGCGCCTTATATCATTGCGCTCAGTTTATATGTCGGGGCAATCGCTTTTTCTACCATCTATCCTTTCCGGACACGCGATCAGGAATCAACCACACTGATTAGTTGGTGGGGCAGCAAGCTATCGGTCATATTGGCGCAAGGAACGTTCCAAGCGACTTTATTGGCCGTATTCATCTTAAAAGTATTGGATATCCCGGTTGAAAATATGGGGTCCTTCTTGCTGATTCTCTTTGTGATCTCGAACACATGGATGTTGATCTTGTCCTTTTTGGTTGCTGCATTCGATAAAGTAGGGAACTTCCTAGGAATCTTGCTATTGGTGCTGCAACTTGGTGCCAGTGAAGGAACGTTTCCCATCCAATTGACGAATGGTTTTTTCCAAGCCGTTCACCCGTATTCCCCGATGACATATGCAATCAAAGCGTTGAGGGAATCAATTTTCGGTTTTGAAGGGAACGTCCCGTTTGAACAGGCCATTTGGATTCTTGCAGCTATTTTATCGGGGATGATTTTGCTGTTAGGGGCTGTCTATTACTACCGATTCCAAAAAGAAATGAAAACTGCATCTGAACTAGCATAAAGAGGAGCGGGCGTCTGAGGCCTGCTTTTTCTTTTGGAAAAAATGGCGGTGTGATAAGATGGAGTCAGAATTTGTTTTTTGAAAGGAAGAGGACTGTGTCGAAAAAATTAGATGCGTTTTTGGAAGAAAACTTAACGGAATTGAAAGACCAAGGCCTATATAATGAAATCGATCCGGTAGAAGGCCCAAATGGAGCGATCATCAAAATCGGCGGCAAGGACCTAATCAACTTGTCATCGAACAACTACCTAGGGCTTGCGACTGACGAAGGTTTGAAAAAAGTCGCGATCGAAGCAATCGAAAAATACGGTGTCGGGGCAGGCGCTGTCCGTACCATCAACGGAACACTTGACCTTCACGTGCAATTGGAAGAGAAATTGGCTGAGTTCAAAGGAACAGAAGCAGCGATTTCATTCCAATCCGGCTTTAATTGCAATATGGCAGCCATTTCTGCAGTTATGGACAAGAACGATGCGATTCTTTCCGATCAATTGAACCACGCCTCGATCATCGACGGCTGCCGCTTGTCGAAAGCGAAAATCATCGCGTTCAAACACTCGGATATGGAAGATCTTCGCCAAAAAGCGAAAGAAGCGACTGAATCCGGCCAATACAATAAAGTCATGGTCATCACAGACGGCGTCTTCTCTATGGATGGCGACATCGCGAAACTTCCGGAAATTGTGGAAATCGCAAAAGAATTCGACTTGATCACTTACGTGGACGACGCGCACGGTTCAGGCGTCACAGGCAAAGGAAAAGGCACCGTGAAACATTTCGGCTTGGAAAAAGAAGTCGATATGCAGATGGGCACACTTTCGAAAGCAGTCGGCGTTGTCGGCGGTTATGTAGCCGGCAAGAAGCAATTGATCGACTGGCTGCGTGTGCGCTCCCGCCCATTCTTGTTCTCAACAGCGGTGACACCAGGAGACGTTGCAGCGACGACAGCTGCGGTCCAAAAAATCATCGATTCAACAGAACTGCACGACAAGCTATGGGACAACGGCGATTATTTGAAAAAAGGCTTGAAAGAGCTTGGCTTTGATATCGGCGATTCTGCCACGCCAATTACGCCATGCATCATCGGCGACGAAAAATTGACTCAGCAATTCTCGAAACGCTTGTTCGAAGAAGGCGTCTATGCGAAATCGATCGTCTTCCCGACAGTCCCACGCGGCACAGGCCGTGTACGCAATATGCCAACAGCGGCACATACGAAAGAAATGCTCGACGAAGCGATCGAGATCTACGCAAAAGTCGGCAAAGAACTGAACGTCATCAAATAAGACCAAACCCGCACAGCTCATGGAGTTGTGCGGGTTTTTTGATCTTATGAAATAGGAAATGTGAAGAATGGAGATTGCGCTCCAAGGGGCATGCTTGGGGCTCGCAGGATGCGACAGGGCGTCGCCATTTCGAAGATAGATAATAATAGAGCCGTAAGTGGAAGAGATTACGCTGCAAGGGGCACGCTTGCCGAGGGGCGGGTGTTGAGCCAATGTGCCGCAAAGAGCGCGGCACAATTGGCTCGCCAGCCCGCTCGGTCCCTCAGGCGTCGGCCCCTTTCCGCTTCATCTCTAGTTTTAGAGATGAAATATATTTCTTCTTGCACTGATAAAAAAGTGAGAAGCATTGATTAGCTTCAAACTTTCAAATTACATAGCAGGCGATTCATCTCACTACCAAGTCCAACTAAGCGTCTCCACCAACGGATGCACCCAATCAACAGCGACACTTTCTAGCACCTAATATCCAATGAAATCTAACAGCCGAACCGCGCACAAGGGCGAGCCGAAGCAATAAGACAAGTGCTCTTCTTGGCTTATTGCGGGAGGCATGCCCAAAGCGGGAGGCGGCTGCTTCGTGATGAATGAATCAATAGGCGATTCATCTCACTATCAAGTCTAAATAAGTATGATCCACCAGCGGATGAACGTGTGAAAAAGAGATACTTCATCACTCAAGAAATCCAATGAAATCTAACAGCCGAACCGCGCACAAGGGCGGGCCGTAGCAATGAGAAAAGTGCTCTTCTTGGCTCATTGCGGGAGGCCAGCCCAAAGCGGGAGGCGGCTACTTCACGATGAACTGATCAACAGGCGATTCATCTCACTATCAAGTCTAACTAGGCGTCTCCATCAGCGGATGCACCCAATCAAGGGCGATATTTATTCACATACAATATCCAATGAAATCTAACAGCCGAAAAGCGCACAAGGGCGAGCCGGAGCCATAAGACGAGCGCTCTTCTCGGCTTATGGCGGGAGGCATGCCCAAAGCGGGAGGCGACTGCTTGAAGATAAAACAACCAATGAACAATCCATCTCGCTCACTTGCCCATCCCTTTTCCGGTCAGCTTACACTAAAATCCCCCTCCAGCAATAAGCTGAAAGGGGGAATATGCTTTATTATTCTGCAGAATCGGTTTCTGCTTGCTGGGCGTTGAAATAGATGGAAGCGAACACTTTTGCGGTCGTATTCATCGCGTCTTCATTGAAATCGAAGTTTTCGTGATGATGCGGATAGACGAGCGCTTCATCTGCCATTTTTGCCCCGATGAAAAAGAATGCGCCTGGTCTCGCTTGGGTGTAATATGAAAAATCCTCCACTGGCATGATCGGATCGATGTCGATGACATTGTCTTCACCGACGATAGGTCGTGCGGAAGCGCGGACGATTTCTGCCGCACCCGGGTGGTTCCACAGCGAATCGTAGCCGGTCTCGACAATTACTTCGGCGCGAGCACCCATGGCAGCGGCGACGTTTTCTGCGACTGAACGCACACGTTCGCTGGCGAGCTTGCGCAGTTCCGGGTCGAATACACGGATGGTGCCTTCCATGACGGCTTTGCTTGGAATGACATTGTCAGCATCACCCGCATGGAATTTGCCGATCGACACGACGAGTTCTTTCAATGGATCGGCATTACGGCTGACAATCGATTGCAAGGCGACCATAATATGGCTCGCAGCAAGGATCGGATCGATGCCGGTATGAGGCTCGGCGCCATGGGTCCCGGCGCCATAGACGGTGATTTTGATGGCGTCTTCGGAAGCTTGCAAGTAGCCATCGCGAAGATAGACTTTGCCGGATTCCATTTTGCTTTGGAGATGCGCGCCGAACACGAGATCGACGCCATTGAGGCAGCCA
The DNA here is from genome assembly GCF_019042655.1 of Planococcus sp. CP5-4_YE. Taxonomy (GTDB): domain Bacteria; phylum Bacillota; class Bacilli; order Bacillales_A; family Planococcaceae; genus Planococcus. The sequence continues at coordinate 221,245 of NZ_JAHPZO010000005.1, read as the reverse complement.
TCTTCGATCATCGCGCGTGCACCGCCAGGCGATAACTCTTCACCGAATTGATGGATCAGCACGATTGTCCCGGGCAGCTCATCTTTTATCGCCATCATCGCTTTTGCAAATCCCAAGAGACCAGCAGTATGGCCATCGTGTCCACAAGCATGCATGACGCCTGGGACCATCGATTTGTAAGGTGCATCTTTTTGGTCATCAATCGGCAACGCATCAAAATCTGCACGAAAAGCGATCGTCTTGCCGGGTTTGCCGCCACGGATGGTCCCAACGACGCCCCGTCCGCCAACGCCTCGACGCACTTCAACACCCATTTCCTCTAAACGTTCCGCAATATAGGCAGGCGTTTCGACTTCCTGATGGGATAGTTCGGGGTGCATATGCAGATGGCGGCGAATATCCACCATGTCCTGTTGCAAGGAATCGATCAATGTGTCGGTTTGATTTAGTAAATTCATTTTCGGCAAACTCCTTTATACTACAAAAATTTTAAATTACACTGACGCCATTATACGCCGTATTTTAGCAAGCTTCCAAATTATTGCGCTATTTATAAAACTTTTATAGTATAATCATACACGACTACTTATAAATGGGGGGCTTCATTATGAAAATTATACAAGCACGATTGCATGCAGTGCGTTTTCCTTTGCATGAACCATTCATTATCTCCTATGCGACCTATCCGGATATGCCGTCTTTGATTCTTGAACTGGAGACGGATAACGGTTTGGTCGGATACGGGGAGGCTGTACCGGATGAGCATGTAACAGGCGAGTATTTTACGGCGAGCTACGAAGTGCTGAAGGGATTGTTCTTGCCGGCCGTGATTGGCATGAACCCATTCGATATTGAAGCGATCCATCATAAAATGAACGGAATCTTGGCTGGTAATCCGGCGGCGAAGGCCGCAGTCGATATCGCTTGTTACGATTTAATGGGCAAAGCTGCGGGACAGCCGGTCTATAATTTACTTGGCGGGCAGTCAAAAGAACATTTGTCCTATCCGCGCGTTTTGAGCATCGAGTCGCCTGAAATCATGGCATCAAAAGCAAAACAAGCCGTCGAAGCGGGGTATGGTTCGTTGAAATTGAAAGTAGGGGCAGACAATGCACAATTGGACGTGGAACGTATTTTGGCCGTGCGGAATGAAGTGGGACCAGATATGCCGATCCGGGTTGATGTCAACCAGGGCTGGAAATCGGTCGGAACAGCTGTTTCGGCGATTCGCCAACTTGAAATGGCTGGGGTCAGCTGGGTCGAGCAGCCGATCCGCATGGGCGATATCCGCGGCTTAGCCGAAGTGAGGCAAAAAACAGCCGTTCCGATCATGGCAGACGAAACGGTACAATCGATGGAAGATTTGCTTGAAATCATCCGTCTCGATGCAGCCGATGTCATCAACATTAAACTGATGAAATGCGGCGGCATTTTCCATGCGGTGCAAATGGCGAAAACGGCAGAAGCGGCGGGCATGCTGTGCCAGATCGGTTCGATGGTGGAATCATCGGTCGCTTCAAGTGCCGGATATCACGCGGCGATGGCACGGATCAATATCGAAAGCACAGAACTGACAGGGCCGCTGTTATTCAGTGAAGAAATCGGCGACTTGAAGTACGAGCATCCACATGTACTCTTGAGCGGCAAGCCAGGACTCGGCATTGAAGTCGATCCGGAGAAGCTGAAGAAATTGGCGGTCGCATCTTGTATAGTAGGAGGCCAACCTGCATGACGATAAACCTGCAATTTTTGCTTATCAATACGGGGACGGCATCACCAATTCAATCATTCCGACATCTGCTTCTTTAATGGGATATTTGGCAGTAGCTGGAATCCCTTATGAAAAATGGGTGAAATTTGTTTGGAAACTGGTCCTCGTTTGGTTAGCGATTGCGCTTGTCGCACTTGTGGTTGCTGTTATGATCGGTGTTTCCTGAATAACATGAAAAACCCTCGGCGCTTGAGCGCCGAGGGTTTTAAATAGTGTCTGTGTTTTGGATTAGGTTCAAAAAGCGCTGTGTCCGTTCTTCTTTCGGATGATTGAAGACTTCGGCTGGGGTGCCGCGTTCAACGATGCGTCCAGCATCCATGAACAGTACTTCGTCTGCGGCGCCTTTAGCAAAGCGCATTTCGTGGGTCACGACGACCATCGTCATGCCTTCTTGGGCCAAATCTTTCATGACTTGCAGTACTTCTCCAACGAGTTCCGGGTCAAGTGCTGAAGTCGGTTCGTCGAACAGCATGACTTTCGGTTCAAGTGCCAGCGCACGGGCGATGCCGACGCGCTGTTGCTGGCCGCCTGATAGCTGATGTGGGTACGAATCGGCTTTATCCGACAGACCAACTTTCTCGAGCAATGCCAATGCTTTCTTTTTTGCTTCCGCTTTGTCCTTTTTCTGGACAGTGAGGGGGCCTTCTAAAATATTATCAAGTGCGGTCATATGCGGAAACAGATTGTAATGCTGGAAGACCATCGCCGATTGCTTGCGGAAGGCCATGATTTGTTTTTTCGACATCGGCTTCGAGAAATCAGCAACAAGCCCGCCGATTTCAACAGTGCCATCACTTGGTTTCTCCAAAATATTGAGGCATCGGAGAAAAGTAGTTTTTCCTGAACCGGAAGGACCGATGACGACGATGGTCTGTCCTTTTTCGACGTCAAGATCGATACCTTTCAGCACTTCCAGCTCGCCGAAGCTCTTATGCAAATTTTTAATTGAAATCATAATAAACTCCTATCTCTGGATCAATGTGGATTTAACGGGAAACATAGCGGTCAAAACGATTTTCCAATCGCCCTTGGACGAGTGACAGCAAGAAGCAAATGATCCAGTAGATCAAGGCTGCCTGCCCGTAAAGCAGCAGGAACTCGTAATTAGTCGCAGCGATCTGCTGGGCGACGCGGAACATTTCTGTCACCAAAATCAATGCAGCAAGAGAGGTATCTTTGACCAGGCTGATGAACGTGTTGGATAGTGGTGGCACCGAGACGCGCGATGCTTGAGGCAAGATCACGCGCCGCAAAGTTTGTGAATAAGACATGCCAATCGTATCGGCTGCTTCCCATTGGCCTTTTGGAATCGACAAGATCGCTGCGCGGATGACTTCAGAGGCATAAGCGCCGACATTCAAAGAAAACCCGATAACAGCTGCTGGGAATGGGTCAATGGTGACACCGACCGTCGGCAAGCCGTAAAACAGGATAAACAATTGAACAAGCAGCGGCGTGCCCCGGATGATCGAAACGTAGACGCGCGCAATCCATTGGAAAATCCGGACGGTGGAAATGCGGGCAAGTGCAGTGACGACCGCCAGGAAGAGCCCGAGTATAAAAGAAATGACCGAAAGCGGCAAAGTGAATTGCACAGCCGCTTCGATCAAAGGCAAGAAGGAGGACTGGGCGATGTCGCCTAGCCGCTCCAACCGTTCAGGGTTTGAGAAAATACTATTCAAGTACATTTTCGCCGAACCACTTATTGGAGATTTCTTCGTATGTGCCGTCTTCGATCATTTCAGCAAGAGCCTCATTTGCTGCTTCGACGAATGTTTCGTTGCCTTTTCTGAACAATAACGCACTTTGCGCCGCATCGTCAGATTTATCGACGACTTTGATGCCTGCGTCCGGACGTTGGTTCTGGAAGTCTAGGACCGTCAAATTGTCATTGATCGTCGAATCGACACGGCCCGATACCAATAACTCGATTGCCTGGTTAAAGCCTTCAACACTTTCAAGTTCTGCACCGTAGGAAGTAGCTGTTTCGGCGTAATTACTTGTCAATGATTGCGCAGAGAGCTTGCCTTCCAAATCATCAAAACTTTGGATTTCTTCATTGCCTTCAGCTACAACAAGAACTGCTGTTGAAGTGATGTACGGATCTGAGAAATCATAGCTTTCCTGACGTTCTTCGTTAATGCCGACTTGGTTGGCGACCATATCAAAACGCTCGGCATCGAGCCCTGCGAACATCGCATCCCATTGCGTTTCAAGGAATTCCGCTTCGACACCGAGACGGTCCGCGACTTCACGGGCAATTTCCACGTCAAAGCCTGTCAATTCTCCGCTGTCGTCATGGAATGTGAAAGGAGGGTATGTTCCTTCAGTCCCGATGACCAAAGTTCCTTCTTCCTGGATTTCGGCGAGCAAGTCCGTTTCGCCTTCTGAGTTGTTTGAGTCTGTGTTGTCTGCGCTGTCGGAAGATCCGCAAGCTGCTAGAAATAATGCAGCTGCGCCGACCGGCAGAAATGCCCATTGTTTCTTCATCGGTGGTTCCCCATTTCATTAAATTTTTGCCTTCATGGCGTTGTTGTTCTATTTAAACATAATAAAGCTTACCTGTATAGTAGGTTTAATCGGCTGTGTAAAATAAGCAAAAGCCATTGTTTTTTTAAAGAGAACAATTTATAATTAATTTAACGAAAAGCTTGATATGAAAGCATTTGAAAAGACAGCGTTGTCTTTTTAGAGTGGACAAATGTTTTATAGAAAAGGAGTGCTTGAAAAATGAAACGAATCATGGTGACAGGAGCTTTAGGGCAAATCGGCTCAGAATTAGTAGGCAAATTACGTGAAACTTATGGTGCGGAAAATGTATTGGCGACCGATATCCGGCCATCCGATAATCAAGACGGTCCTTTCGAAATCTTGGACGTGACAGATGCAGAACGTATGTTGACTTTAGCGCGTGACTTCGATGCCGACACAATGATCCATATGGCAGCGCTATTGTCTGCGACTGCAGAAGAAAAGCCACTGCTTGCATGGAACTTGAATATGGGCGGATTGGTCAATGCCCTTGAAGCGGCCCGTGAACTCGATATGCAATTTTTCACGCCAAGCTCGATCGGCGCATTCGGCCCTTCAACACCGAAAAACGACACCCCGCAAGACACGCTTCAACGGCCGACAACAATGTACGGTGTCAATAAAGTAGCAGGAGAATTGCTGTGTGATTATTACTTCACGAAATTCGGCGTCGATACCCGCGGCCTTCGTTTCCCTGGCTTGATCTCCAACGTGGCGCCTCCAGGGGGCGGAACGACCGATTACGCTGTGGACATCTATTACCAGGCAATCGAAAAAGGAAGCTACACCTCCTATATTGCTGAGGGCACCCGCATGGACATGATGTATATGCCGGATGCGCTTCAAGCGATCGTCGACTTGATGGAAGCTGATGCAGACAAGCTCGTTCACCGCAACGCATTCAACGTCACGGCGATGAGCTTTGAACCTGAAGAGATCGCGGCATCAATCCGCAAGCATCTCCCGGATTTCAAATTGAGCTATGATGTCGATCCAGCGCGCCAAGCAATCGCAGCCAGCTGGCCGGATAGTATCGATGCCAGTGCCGCAAAAGACGAATGGAACTTCAAAACTGAGTACGACTTGGATGCCATGACGGCAGACATGCTGGAAAAATTAAAACAAAAATTGCAGCAAGCATAATAAAAAGGCGCTTTTCCGAAACCGGAAAAGCGCCTTTTTATTGAGTTAAAACAATAAATGTGCAACACCCGCTATAATTGGCAAGGCGATAATTGTACGAAGCAGGAAGATAATAATTAAATCCACTATATTCACTGGAATCTTAGAACCGAGCAGCAGTCCACCAACTTCGGACATATAAATTAACTGGGTAACAGACATAGTAGCGACAACAAAACGAGTCATCTCAGACTCAATGCCAGCACCTAGAATAGCTGGTAAAAACATGTCCGCAAATCCAATGACCATCAATTGGGCAGCCTCAGCAGCTTCAGGAATTCCGAGTAAGTTTAAATAAGGCTCGAATGGAGTTCCAAGTATGGTGAATGTTGAAGTATACTCAGCAAGAATGAGTGCGATCGTTCCAAATGCCATTACAACAGGAGCGACTCCAATCCACATATCAAGAACGTTTTTGAATCCATCTTTAAAGAAGGTAACTACTGATCGATTGCGATCTGCTTTTTCTAATGCTTTTTCGATACCATGTGAAGCGACATTGTAACCTTTGGGTACGTCTTCTGTTTGAGAATCTTGTGCAGAGCCATCTATAAAAGTAGTAGGTTTGTTAGTTAGAGGGTAGATCCTTGGCATAATTAGAGCAAGTAATACGCCAGTAAGAATAACAGTTCCATAGTACGGAAGGAAATAATTTGCAAGACCGATTTCGCCAATAACAACAATAGCGAATGTAATTGATACTACTGAAAAAGTTGTTCCAATGATAGCGGCTTCTCGTTGCGTGTACTTATTTTCTTCATATTGTTTATTAGTTAAAAGTACGCCGATAGTCCCGTCGCCTACCCATGATGCTAATGCATCGATTGATGAACGACCAGGCAGTCGGAACAGAGGGCGCATAATTTTCGACATCATTGTACCAAAGAATTCTAGAAGCCCAAAATTCATCAATAATGGAAGTAGAAGTCCAGCAAATAAAAAGATTGTAAACAAGAAGGACAATAATCCGTCCTCACCATCTAATAAAAGACCACCTGTTGCATCGCTCCAGATAGCTTCTGGACCAACTTGAAAAAGAACCATAAATGCAAAAATAGCTGCCACTAATCTAGTTATTGTCCAGAATAAATTAACATTAAACAATTTGTTGAAAAATGCTACATTCCCATCAGTAACTGGTTTCTTTGTTATGTACAACAATGATCCTACAGCAGCGATAGTTAAAAGAATTAACAAAATCCACGGGACGATAGAGGTAATTTCTCCAGCCATCCAATTTGCTAAGACTGCAATAGTAACCATCCATTCTGTATCACCATCAGCATTTGTTGTGGGCACTGGAACAAGGAACAACAAGATCCCCAGGAATGACGGAATCAGGAATAATAACCAAGTAGAAGCTGAAAACTTTTTCAAAATAGTATTCCCCTTTTCTTTTTAATGTATGAATAAACGCATATTATACTAATTATACAACACCCTCCCCTTTGGAACCGCTGTCATTAGTAATGTTTATATTATCTGAAAACAGAAGAAAATAATAGTATTTTTGAGAAAGAAAATCTTATTGCTGAATATGGATAATATTGGCGGAGCATCTCCAGCTGTTTATTTTGGGTAGAAAGAGGAATAACGATACTGCTTGACCTGAGATTCGTCAGAAGGAATCTCTGAAGAAGTGTTTTGGAGAACAAAAAAATCCCGCCTAGCAGGTCTTTTCGACGTGCGGGGCGGGATTTGGCGGCATCCTACTCGAAATCCTGGTCCCAGCGGTAAGCGTAGAACCGTTCAAGGGTCAGCCAGTTTTCGGTTTCGGTATCGCCATTCTGCAGCTTGTGTTCCATTTCCTCGAGCATCCAAGCAGTTTGCGAAATATGGGCTTTCATTGAATTCATCTTATGCTCACGTACGGGCTTGATATCGTAGACGATGTCAGGCTCACCGAGCACACCCAGCGTATTGTTGGCGAATGCCACGCAATGAAGTTTCGGGCGGTCTTCCATGCGACGCACAGCACGAACTACGGCGCGCGCTGTTGCTTCGTGGTCAGGATGTACGGCAAAATCCGGATAGAACGTGATGATTAGGGAAGGGTTGGTCTCTTCAATAAGTTCTTCCATCATGCGCACCATTTTTTCATCGTCTTCGAACTCCAGGGTTTTATCGCGTAGGCCCATCATACGAAGGTCTGTCAATCCCATCGCTTCCGCAGAAGCAAGCAGTTCTTTTTTGCGGATAGCAGGCAAAGATTCACGCGTCGCAAACGGCGGGTTGCCAAGATTGCGGCCCATTTCGCCAAGCGTCAAACAAGCGTATGTAACGGGAGTTCCTTGTTGAATGTGTGTGGTAATCGTTCCCGACACTCCGAACGCTTCGTCGTCGGGGTGGGGGAAGATGACCAGTACATGTCGTTCTTTCGGGATGGTCATTATAATTCCTCCTTAATAGCTGAACGGTGTTTTGCTGAGTTGCAGCGCCACCGCCAATTTTCCAGATCCGTCGTGGCCGGCGAGCAGCAAACGGCCTTCTTCATCGATTTCAAAATGGGTAATGCCTTGTGCGTAAACCCAGCCATGCGGCAATTTCAGCCCGACGCGGTGTGGGCTGTCGCCGACAACTTTGCCAAGTTCGAAGTTGATGACGACATTGCGGATAAATGCGCCGGCATTGAAAAAGCCTTCATTGAAATGGCTGGCATAGCTGCCATTCGTTGTTTCCAGATGAAGGTAGACATCCTTGCCGACGAATGAATCGATCGCTGCTTGGAGTTGATTGACTTCTACTAGTTCCATGGTGTTCCTCCTAATTAAATCGGTATTCTATCAGTATAAGGAACTGCGCGGATGAATGCGATTAGTACGCACTGCGTTATGAAGAATAATGGGCGAACATTGAGCGGCAATATTCCCAGAAAGGATGCAAGCTTTCGCTTTAAAATACCTTTATTCGGATAAATGAACAGATAAAAAAGGAGGGCGCTTTGGCACCCTCCTTCTGATAAACTATTGGATTACAGTTCCACAACTTCCACTTCTGCTTTGTGGAATTTATTTGCCGCTCCATGCATGACAGGACCAACGTATTCGTTTAGCTTCCAGCCGTGCGCAATCGCTGTAGAGACAAAGATTTTCGCGTTGTAGACCGCATCTTTGACCGATTGGCCATTGGCAAGGTTGGCAGTGATCGCTGCAGCGAATGTGCAGCCAGCGCCGTGGTTGTAAGTCGTATCGGTTTTCTCGGCTGTTAAGAGGTAATGCTTTTCTCCATCGTATAGAAGGTCGGCTGCTTTTTTGTGCTTCAATTGTTTGCCGCCTTTGATGACCACGAATTTCGTTCCGTGTGCGTGGATTTTCTCTGCCGCTTTCTGCAAGTCTTCAACGGTATGAAGCGTGCCGAGCCCGGACAATTGGCCGGCTTCGACCAAGTTCGGTGTGACGACTTTTGCGTGCGGCAGCAAGTATTTGACCATCGCATCGACATTTTCAGGGAATAGCACTTCATCTTCGCCTTTGCATGCCATTACTGGGTCGATGACAACATCGGTGATACCGGATGCTTCGATGGCCTTGCCAGCCATCTCGATGATATCAACAGTCGGCAGCATGCCGGTTTTCAAGGAGTCGATCCCTGTCGAGAATGCCGTTTTCAATTGGGCATCGAGCGTGTCGAGCGCAATCGGGTGGATGCCATGGCTCCAATGGTTATCCGGATCCATCGTAACGATGACCGTCAACGCATTCATCCCGTATGTGCCGTGTTCCTGGAACGTCTTCAAGTCGGCCTGGATGCCAGCGCCGCCGGAAGTATCGGATCCTGCAATGGTGAGTGTCTTTTTGAGTGTCATAAGTCAATCTCCTTTAGGCTATTTAGTCGTTGAAATAATTTTATAGAAATTTCGATCCATTTACAACGGTTTGGGCCTGTGCGGCCAAGCTAAAGCAAGCACTGTCGCAATGGAAGCGAGCGAAAACAATAGCGTTATGCCCCCGATAACCCAATGGCCGCTAGTGAATAGGCCAATTGCCATCACTAATGTTAAAATGGCTGCTATCACAATTAAACCGATCAGGCAGCCCATGCCTGCGCGTTTCGCGCTTTCAGGAGCACTATCGCCTTTTGTTTTGGAAATATCAGAAACCCTTTGCCGCCAGTCTGCCATATGCTTTTCGCTCCTTTTTTCCATCGTAACACGTGGAACTCGTTAATTGAAGCGCTTGCAGACCGAGATGGCCAAGGGGAAATCGGGTATTGAAAAGAAAAATGACTTATCAAAGGAGAAGATCCAATGACTAAACAAATTTTCAGCAATGACTGGCAGGAAATTCTAGGGAAAGAATTCGGCAAAAGCTATTACCTGGAATTGAGGGAGTTCTTAAAAGAACAATATGCTAATGAAACCATCTATCCGGTAAAAGAGAATATTTGGAATGCCTTTGAACATACGGCTTACCGAGATGTCAAAGTGGTCATCCTTGGGCAAGACCCTTATCATGGGCCGAACCAAGCGCATGGCTTGAGTTTTTCCGTGCAGCCAGGCATACCCCATCCACCGAGCCTGCGTAACATTTTCAAGGAGCTTGCAGACGACATCGGCTGTGGAAAACCGGCGGACGGAACTTTGACGAAATGGTCAGACCAGGGCGTGCTAATGCTCAACACCGTCCTGACAGTCAGGAAGGGGCAAGCACATTCACACCAAAAAAGAGGTTGGGAGCAGTTCACGGACGAAGTGATCCAGAAACTGTCGGCACGAAAAGAACCGGTCATTTTCATTTTATGGGGCAAGCCGGCACAGATGAAAAAGCGGCTGATCGATACGGAAAGACACGATATCATTGAAGCGCCGCATCCGAGCCCACTGAGTGCACATCGCGGATTCTTCGGCAGCAAGCCGTTTTCAAAAGTGAACAAGCTGTTACAATCGCGCGGCGAAGCACCGATTGATTTCTGCCTGGACTGACGAATCCGGCAGGCACGTGGTAAACTGGATGGGACTAACAGCGAGAGGGGCCATGACACATGGGCATCGAAACGACACGCATTTTAGACGAAATCGATAAGCATACCGCCCGCGCAAGGGAAGGCGAACCTGAAAAGATCCGGGAATCCCTTGCCGCTATCCGCGCCTTATGCGACCTGCTTCTCGAAGACGGCATGCAAGCGCCGAAAAAACCGCGTGCCATGCCGCTTGCCGCAACGGAAACGGTGAACCGCCCCCAGTCGGTTCCAGCGGCGACAAGGCTTCAGGAAGAAGGGGCGAACGGCGATTCGCTTTTTGAATTTTAATATGAAAAGAGGACGAAGCAAATGAAGTTTTTCTTAATAGCGGGAGCAGTCAATGGGCTACTAGCCGTCGCTTTAGGCGCTTTCGGGGCGCATATGCTCGAAGGCCGCGTAGCGGATAAATATTTAGATACATGGCAAACCGCAGTGCAATACCAAATGTTCCATTCCATCGGCTTGATTGCTGTCGCCATTTTGATGAGCACAGCACTCATCGGCCCGCTCGGTTCACTCAACTGGGCCGGGTATTTGATGCTTGCCGGCATTGTGATTTTCTCAGGCAGCCTGTATGTCTTGAGCTTGACGGGAATCAGTGTGCTTGGCGCAATCACACCAATCGGCGGCGTTGCGTTCATCGCGGGATGGATTATGCTTATCATTGCCGCATCGAAAGCATTGTGAGTCGAAAAAGAAAACTGCCTGCATGGCATATGCAGGCAGTTTTTTTTGAACTCACTTCACTGAGTTTAATAAGGACTTTAATTTTTCGGGATCATCCACTTTCAATGCGATTTGCGAGATGGGGCGCGTCTTGCCGAAAAACAGCACTGCTTGCTGGGGCACGTTGAAATCGATTACGACTTGGGGTTCCGGTTCTTCAAAATCTTTGGCGACAAATTCCAGTGCATCGGCCTCTGGTTTTGCACCCCAGCGCACCGCTGCAATCGATTCGATCGGTGCACTGATTCGTTTGTTCAACCCTAACGATACATTCAAGTTTCCACCTTTGATGGTCAAGGGGTTCAATCGGGTGGCTTGAATATCGCCAATGAAATAAATGACGCTATAGACATTCAAGATGAGCAGGACAATAGAGAGTACAGCGGATTTATCATGGAGCCACCAATGGATACCGAGGGTCTCGATGACAATGGCGTGGATGAGCATGATGTTAAATGCGATGGAACTGGTGTTTTTATGGAGCGTGATGGATGTCGGGTCTTCTGGGGGACGTTTTTTCCATGTGAAGAAGGCATAGTAAAACGCAAGCGCTTCAGACAGCACGATATGAACGAGTGGATTCGGTTTGATGTTCTCATGCACTGCAGGAAATAAGCTGAACAGAGGGCTGCCCGATTGTTTGCTCATGGAACGCCGTATTTTAGGGATGTGGATGAGCAATATCACGAGCAAGGCCAGTTCTGCCGCCAACACAGATATTTCGATTATGAGGCCCATGTAGAATAGGGGGGCGAAAGGTTCGAAATACAGCGCTGGGATGATAAAGCGCGCGGCAATCAACCCCGTCGCTATGACCGCAAGCAATTGTTTCGCGTTTATGCGGAAAGAGAGCAGCCACAATAAAGGGATGACGATCGCAAAATCAACTAAAGAGCCGACAACGAGCCAAAAGCTATCTTCAGGTATCACACTGGAAGAAAAAGGGGAGCGGTAGACTAAGAAATTGCTGATGAGTACGAGAAACAAGAAAGCAAAAGTCCATCTTGCATAGCGTGTCTGGCGCATCATGAACATACAAACACCTCGTTTTTCTTTTAGTATACCCAGCAAATGAAAGGTGTCGATAGGAAAAGTATGGCGAAAAATAGAAATTATGCTCAAGTTTTATGGCATGGAATGCAAAAAAACGCCGCATCCTTCAATTGGGATGCGGCGTTTATCATACACTTATACTTCTAGGAATTTTGCGGTTTTTTCTTTGTCGAGAATCGTGCCGACATAGAATGAACCGAATTCACCGTAGCGTGCGGACACTTCATCGAAACGCATTTCGTAGACAAGCTTCTTGAATTGGAGAACGTCTTCTGCAAACAACGTGACGCCCCATTCGTAATCGTCAAATCCGACAGAGCCGGAAATGATCTGTTTCACTTTGCCTGCGTAGCTGCGGCCGATTTTGCCGTGCGACAGCATCAAATCTTTACGCTCTTGCATTGGCAGCATGTACCAGTTATCGTTGCCTTCACGGCGCTTGTCCATCGGGTAGAAGCAAATGTACTGGGAGCGTTGAAGCTCTGGGTACAGGCGCGAACGGACATGCGGATTTTGGTAAGGGTCTTCATTGCTTTCGCCTGATAGGTAGTTCGACAGTTCGACGACAGAAACGTAGGAATACGTCGGCACTGTGTAGGCGATCAAGGTCAATTTATTGTATTCGGTTTCGAGCTCGCGCAATTCATCCATCGTTTCACGCAATAACATAAGCATGAGGTCGGCTTTTTGGCCGATGATGGAATAAAGGGCGTGGGCACCGGTTTTGTTTTCGTCAGCTTGGTTAACTTTTTCCATGAAATTATTGAACTCGTCGATTGCGAATTGGCGCTCTTCGTCGTCGAGCATTTTCCAAGCGACCCAGTCCATCGAACGGAAATCATGGAGCACGTACCAGCCGTCTAATGTGATTGCTGCTTCATTCATCAGTAGAACACTCCTTTTATGTGAATCTCTCTTTCACAGTTTATCATATGCAAGACGCAAGTTCCTATCCGAATGCGGCCCGTCACCAATTTGACATGGGCGCAGCGCCTTTGCAGCCTGCACTGAAAAGGGTAAACTGAATACAGCGAACTTAAAAGAGGAGAATGACAGCATGGCTTTATTTATGGAAGAGAAGAAATGGCGCTTTTGGGACCAGTCGCTGAGCTCACGCAAACGCTCGGCGCTCGAATCGTTTGCGGCGGATGACACGCTATGTGAACTGGTCGGCTCGCAGAAAAGCGCGCCGACGGTCCGGACCTGGGTGCATGATGACACGGTCGTACTTGGCATCCAAGACCATCGCTTGCCCCATATCGATAAAGCGATGGCAGTACTAGAAGACAATGGTTACCAGGGAATCGTCCGGAATTCCGGCGGCCTTGCCGTGGTGCTCGATTCCGGCGTCTTGAATATCTCCGTCGTTCTATCGGAAAAAGAAGGCGCCATCGATATTCCGCAAGGCTACAATATGATGGTCGAACTCGTCGAAGCTTTGTTCCCGCAAGCGAAAATCGATGCCTACGAAATCGGCGGTTCGTATTGCCCAGGAAGCTACGATTTAAGCATTGGCGGCAAGAAATTCGCCGGTATCTCCCAGCGCCGCATACGCCGCGGCATCGCCGTGCAAGTGTATTTGTGCATCGAAGGAAGTGGCGCTGGGCGGGCGGAAGTGATCCGCGAGTTTTACGAAGCGGGCAAGCAAGGGGAAGAGACGAAGTTCAGCTACCCGGAGATCCAGCCTGAAGTGATGGCGTCGCTCAGTGAATTGCTCGGCCGCGACATCACAGTTCCTGAAGTGGTGCTCGATTTGCTTGCGTTGCTCGGCTCGCCGCCTCCGAAGCCGCTTCAGGAAGAAGAATTTGAATTGTATTCGTTTTATTTGAAACGGGTGCTTGAACGCAATGAAAAAATGCTCGAACGGACGCTTGAATGAGCGCCTGATTCGTGTAAAATAACCAGTACGATTCGAGGAGGAGTGCCCGTGAGCTACGCGACACAGAAATTAGCTGAAGAAAAAGTGTTCAAAGATCCGGTTCACCGGTATATCCATGTACGCGACCAAGTGATTTGGGATCTCGTCAATTCTAAAGAATTCCAACGCCTGCGCCGCATCAAACAACTCGGGACATCCTACCTCGTCTTCCACGGCGCGGAACATAGCCGATTCAGCCATTCACTTGGTGTCTATGAAATTGTTCGGCGCATCTCGGATGATGTGTTCCACGGCCGCCCGGAATGGGATGAAAGTGAGCGCTTGACGGTCTTGTGCGCAGCGCTCCTTCATGACCTTGGGCATGGCCCGTTTTCGCATTCATTTGAAAAAGTATTCAATGTTGACCACGAGGAATTTACGCGTGCGATTTTGACCGGCGATACGGAAGTGAACGGCATCTTGAAAAAGGTATCGTCTGATTTTCCTGGCCATGTCGCGGAAGTCATCGCGAAAATCTATTCCAATAAACAAGTGATCTCGCTTATTTCGAGTCAGATCGATGCCGACCGAATGGATTATTTGCAGCGTGATGCGTATTACACCGGTGTTTCCTACGGCCATTTTGACATGGAACGCATACTGCGCGTCATGCGGCCGCTTGATGACCAAGTCGTCATCAAATCGAGCGGCATGCACGCGGTCGAAGACTATATCATGAGCCGCTACCAAATGTACTGGCAAGTTTATTTCCACCCGGTCGCGAGAAGCGCCGAAGTCATCTTGCGGAAAATTTTGCAGCGAGCCAAGGAATTGAGCGAAAGCGGCTACGAATTTCAGCAGCCGCCGACACATTTTCTCGCCTTTTTCGACCGCAGCTTCACGCTCGACGATTACTTGGCGCTCGATGAAGGCGTCTTGATGACCTACTTCCAGTTGTGGATAAACGAGCGCGACCCGATCCTTGCCGATTTGTGCGAGCGGTTCGTCAATCGGCGCTTGTTCCAATATGTCGATTTCGATCCGGGGACGGATTATAAAAAGCTCGGGGAACTTTCGGCTTTGTTCAAAAAAGCAGGCATCGATCCTGAATATTATTTGATCGACGATTCGACTTCCGATCTGCCCTACGATTTCTATCGTCCGGGAGAAGAGGAAGAGCGTCTGCCGATCCAGTTATTGATGCCGAACGGCGATATCAAAGAGTTATCCAGATTATCCCAAGTAGTTGACGCCATTTCCGGCAAACGCCGGACCGATTATAAATTATATTTTCCAGCGGAACTGCTCATAGATGGCAAGAAAAAAGCCATCAAGCAGCAAATTCTGGAGATGCTCAGAGAAGGAGGGATTTAGTTGCTCCAAGAACACGCAAGAATCGTCGATTTCATCGCGACGGCCGAAGGAGTAACCGGCCGGAAGAAGCTGCAAAAAATGGTTTATATCATGAAAAAGCTGAACGTACCGTTTAGGGAGAAGTATGAATTCCACATTTACGGGCCATATTCGGAAGAATTGACGGCGCGCATTGAGGAATTATGCGATATGGGCTTTATTTCGGAAGCACTGGAAGACAAAGGTTCCTATGTCCAATATAAATACGCGGTTACGGACGAAGGCATGGAATTCCGGCAAGCCGTTGCCGCATCAATTCCGAAAAACCCTGAAGCCGCCGCTTTGCTCAATGCCAAAAGCGCACGCTTTCTGGAGCTCGCTTCAACTCTTCTGTATTTTGACCACCTAAAGCGTGACGAACAGATCGCCAAATTGCATAGTGTAAAAGGCAAACTGAACTTCACCGAAACTGAAATCGAAGAAGCCTACCGTTTTCTCGGTGAACTGGCACAATTAAAGCTCGCATGAGATGAGCCCATTCATTTACGCATAAAAAAACTCCCCGAGGGGAGTTTTTGTCTACTCTTCGCTTAATAGCTTGCCGTTGACCGCGTATTCGCTTTTCTTCAAGTCTTCGAGAAAAACGACGACTTTCTCGGTCGGGGCGCCGGTTGTTTCAGAAACAGCGGCTGTCACTTTTTCAACGAGTGCGCGTTTTTGTTCGTCTGTGCGGCCTTCAAGCATTTTTACAGTTACGTATGGCATAATGGATGCAGCTCCTTTTCATTGAATGTTAGGCTAATCATATACAGAATGGAGGAATTGTACAAATGGCAAATGAAGAAAAGCCCAAAAAGAAATTGGGATTCACTATTATAAAAGACGATCCGACAGACGGGCATAAAGGCTACGGCATCGGTTCCTTGTCACTTGAGAACGTGTCACCGCTCATCATCGACGTCGAAGAACAAGACGCGGTGCTTGATATCGGCGCGATGCATGCGAGAAGCCAGACGGAACGCGGCATCAAATTCACGACCAACCGCGAAGATTCCGCAGGCGGAAAAGATTATTGGCTCGTGTGGATCACGATCGACTTCAATCCGGCAGGCCCTTATTATGCCGGCGTCACCGCATGTGAAATGGTCGTCAACCGCGAGAAGCGGCGAGGCTATAAAATTTTGGCGGATCACGTCAATTTGATGGATAAGTCGATGAAGCGGAAAATCATCGTCGACCATATGGACGCACCGTCGAAAAAAGTGCTCGCCGAGTATTTGAAGACCCACAACCCTGAAATGTGGGAACGCAGCCTGGAACAATTGCACAATGATTTGTCACAATAAGGCTGGATTTTTGAACGAAATGTGAAAGATGAAATTCGGTTCTTCCGGCAGTTGAAGTTGAGCCGAAAAAAAAGTAAACTGAGAGTACAGCTTTTCAACTAGAAAGCTAGGACACCTGATAGCGGGCAAGTGCTATGAGCCATTGCGACAAACCCAAGCCCAATGCCTCATGTCACTTTCTCCGCGCCCATCAGGCCAAAAAGGTTTTCTGTGCAGGGAATCGATTCCCTTTGCAGAAAGCCTTTTTGCATGCATGAAAACAGAATCCGGGTTAAGTCTTCTAAGTAGGTAAGGTCCGCATTCGCCATGAATAGTCCACGCCAAATCGGGTAAAGAAAAGTGGCGGAAAAGAGTATTGCACTTTTGCGGAAAACACTTATACTTTGTAAAGTGATTTCAATCTGATAAATAAAGGAGTTTGATTATACATGGCAGGATTCTGGTATACCGAAAAACAAACTGAAAACTTCGGCATCACAATGAAAATCAATAGAACGCTTCATACAGAACAAACGGATTTCCAATATTTAGAAATGGCTGAAACAGCCGAATGGGGCAATATGTTGTTCTTGGACGGCATGGTTATGACTTCTGAAAAAGACGAGTTCGTCTATCACGAAATGGTGGCGCACGTCCCGTTGTTCACGCACCCGAACCCGGAGAACGTATTAGTCGTTGGAGGCGGAGACGGCGGCGTCATCCGTGAAATCCTGAAACACCCTTCTGTCAAGAAAGCGACGCTTGTCGATATCGACGGAAAAGTCATCGAGTACTCGAAGAAATTCTTGCCATCGATCGCATCCGGTTTGGAAGATTCCCGCGTTGAAGTAATCGTCGGCGACGGCTTTATGCACATCGCGGAATCGGAAAACGAATTCGATGTTATCATGGTCGATTCTACTGAACCGGTCGGGCCGGCAGTAAATTTGTTCTCGAAAGGCTTCTACGCTGGCATCTCGAAAGCCTTGAAAGAAGACGGCATCTTTGTGGCACAATCGGACAACCCATGGTTCACGCCGGACTTGATCAAACAAGTGCAAAGTGACGTGAAAGAGATTTTCCCGATTACGAAACTTTATCTAGCGAACATCCCGACCTACCCGAGTGGCTTGTGGTCGTTCACGATCGGTTCGAAAAAATACAACCCGCTGGAAGTGCCGGCTGAGCGTTTCCACGACATTGAAACAAAATATTACACACCGGAATTGCACAACGCGGCATTTGTTTTGCCGAAATTTGTGAAAGATTTGACGGGTGAATAAGATGCGCTTTGACGAAACTTATTCAGGAAAAGTATTCATCAAAAGCCATCCGAATTATGAAGAGTCGAAAGCAGTCCTTTATGGCATGCCGATGGATTGGACTGTCAGCTACCGCCCGGGATCGCGTTTTGGCCCGAACAAAATCCGTGAAGTCTCGATTGGGTTGGAAGAATACAGCCCATACCTTGACCGCGAACTTGAAGACGTAAAATTCTTCGATGCAGGGGACATCCCGTTGCCGTTCGGCAATCCGGAAAAATCCCTTCTCGAAATCGAAACATATGTGCACACGCTTTTGGCTGACGGCAAAATCCCAATGGGCATGGGCGGCGAGCATTTGGTGTCGCTGCCGGTCATGAAAGCAGTCGCGAGCCAATACGACGACCTTGCCATCATCCATTTCGATGCGCATACCGACCTGCGTGAAAACTACGAAGGCGAAGAATATTCGCATTCAACGCCGATCCGCAAAATCGCGGATCACATCGGCCCGAAAAATGTCTACTCGTTCGGCATTCGTTCAGGAATGAAAGAAGAATTCGAATGGGCGAAAGAGCAAGGCATGCATTTGTACAAATTCGAAGTGCTCGAACCGTTGAAACAAGTACTGCCCACACTCGACGGCCGCCCGGTCTATATCACGATCGACATGGACGTGCTCGACCCAGCACACGCTCCTGGAACGGGAACAGTCGATGCTGGCGGCATCACATCGCGTGAATTGCTTGCGTCCATCCATGCGATCGCAGCATCCGGCGTCAACGTCGTCGGCTTCGATTTGGTCGAACTGGCACCAGTCTATGACCATTCCGACCAAACCGCCAACACCGCAAGCAAACTCATCCGCGAAATGATCCTTGGGTGGGTTAAATAAGAAAAGCGGAAGCGGCTGTCCTGCCTCGACAGGCGTAAGACGGATGGCCGAAGCGGCGCTCTTCAGCCGCACGGGGCAGTCGGCTTACGACCCGAGAATCTGGGCGCTGGAGCTAGACAAGAAGAAATGCTGAAGCGGCTGTCCTGCCTCGACAGGCGTAAGACGGATGGCCGAAGCGGCGCTCTTCAGCCGCACAGGGTAGTCGGATTACGACCCGAGAGGCAAGCCGCTGGAGCTAGACAATAAGAAAAGCGGAAGCGGCGCTCTTTGCCGCATAGCTAAACATAAAAGCGAAACAGCCGGCCTGGCATCCAACAGGCCGGCTGTTTCGCTTTTTCTATTAATTGTGAAGCGTGAGGGGCCTTTTTCTCGAGATAGATGTTTACACAATCAGTTTTAGAGAAATGGGTAAGAAAAGAAATAAAAGGGGGATGCTGCTCCATGCATGATTTTAATGAAGTCTTCATACAAATATTGATTCTCCTGGCGATTGCAATTGCGGTGGTCGGGGTAGCGAGAAAACTAGGCCAACCTGACACGATTGCACTGGTCTTAGTCGGCTTGTTACTTGGGGTCAGCAATCTCCCGTTTCCCTTGATTGACCATGCAGAAGCGTTCATTACGCAGTCTGAAGTGTTCCAAGTCATTATCATTTCCTTATTTTTGCCGATTCTCTTGGGGGACGCGACGCTCAAGCTTCCTTTTCATCACTTGTATCAACAGAAGAACACAGTCCTTGGAATGGCGCTTGGTGGAACATTTCTATCGTTTGTACTGATTGGTTTCTCGGCGCATTACCTACTGGGGCTGCCCATTGCCGTCGCATTTACCTTTGCGGCATTGATGAGTGCGACAGATCCAATCAGCGTCCTGTCAATCTTCAAATCGGCTGGGGTTTCGCAGAAGCTGTCGACCATCATGGAAGGTGAATCTTTATTCAATGACGGAATCGCCATCGTTCTTTTCCAGATTTCCTCTATTTACTTGCTGACGTACATAGAAATGGGGTGGGCAGGTGTAGGAAGCGGCGTGTGGATGTTTTTAAGATTTGCGGTGGGTGGTGTATTGGTGGGCCTGATTCTCGGATTCATTTTTTCCCAGGTGATCCGCTTTTATGACGACTATCCGTTTGAAATTGCGGTCTCCGCATTGTTGTTTTTCGGCAGTTATTTTATTGCGGAGCAGCTCCATGTGTCGGGTGTTATCGCCGTAGTGGCAGGTGGATTTGTCTTTGGTGATTATGGCGGAAGAATTGGGATGTCGGAAACGACCGAACGCAACATCAATTCCTTTTGGGATGTCATCACTTTGATTGCCAATTCGCTTATCTTCCTTATTGTCGGGTTGGAGATCCGCAATATCGATTTCATGGGGCAATGGGGCATTATTGCATTAGCAATTGCTATCGTCATTATCGCAAGAATCATTGCACTGTTTATCAGCACAATGCCGGCGAAGAGCCTGAACAGGAAAGAACGGATTTTGCTGAACTGGGGTGGATTGAAGGGCAGTCTATCAATTGCCTTGGCTCTCAGTCTCCCGTCTAGTTTCGAAGGAAGGGAGACCATTTTGCTGTTAACTTTTTCTGTCGTGCTATTCTCCTTAATTGTCCAGGGGTTGACGATCAAGCCCTTGATTGGCAAATTGGGACTAAAAGAAAAGGTTTCTGGAGAAGACGCACATTAAGCGGGCTGGCTTGAGAAATTCAAGCTAGCTTTTTTTATGCAAGTAAATAGAGCTTTATCAGTTGAAGGTATCGGATAAAAATATTTTGGATTTTGCAGCAATCTTCAGGAGCTAAGAAGAGTAGTCCGGCTGTTGGTTATTTCACATAATGTCAAAATTGAAACTTAATTGAAAACACCCGTCAATTCGGGCTATAATGAAACGGTTATGAACAAACGGAGAGGCGGATGCATATGAAAAAATCGGTGAAAATCAAATTAACGACGATCATCCGCCAGCCGGGTGCCGAAGATCAAGTGATGGAGCTGCGTTCAGAAGGTGTCCTGACCGAGAAAAATGGTCGTCGCTATCTGCAATATGATGAGCGGCAAGACGAGCTCGATATCCGGACAACGGTCAAACTCGGCGAAACGGATGCCGTTGTGATGCGCAGCGGAGGCTTGCAGATGCGCTTGCCATTCCTGCTGGATAAAGAGCAGACCGGCAATTTGCGCCACGGGGAAGAATCGTTCATGCTGACGACCAAAGCGCATGAACTCATCATGACGGAAACCCGTTTCAAAGTGCGCTATGATCTAGCGCTCGGAAACGATTTTGCCGGCGAATACGAAATGGAAATACAGTTTACGGAGGGAACCAAATGAACGCAGTAGAACAAGTGCAGCAAAACATTAAACAGGCGATTGCCGAAGCGGTCCAAAAAGCGGGTCTTACAGAAGAACCGGTCCAGGTCCAATTGGAATCACCGAGAGATAAAGCGAACGGAGATTATGCGACCAACGTGGCGATGCAATTGACGAAACTTGCGAAAAAGCCACCGCGCGCAATCGCAGAAGCCATTGTGGAAAACTTGGATACACAGTCGGCGAAAATCGAAAAAGTCGAGATCGCTGGCCCAGGATTCATCAACATTGTCATCCAGAAAGATTACCTGAACGATGTGATCAAAACCGTACTGGAGCAAGGCGAGGAATACGGCCGCTCGAATTCGGGCAACAGCCAGCGCATTCAAGTCGAATTCGTCTCTGCGAACCCAACAGGTGATCTTCACTTGGGCCATGCCCGTGGTTCTTCTGTCGGCGATTCGATGTGCAATATTCTGGACCTTGCAGGCTATGACGTGTCCCGTGAGTATTACATCAACGATGCGGGCAACCAGATCAATAATTTGGCCTTGTCGATCGAAGGGCGTTATTTCGAAGCGCTTGGCAAAGGTGAAAGCATGCCTGAAGATGGCTACCGCGGACAGGACATCATCGATATTGCTGCGGCACTCGTTGAAGAACACGGCGATAAATTCCTTCATATGACAGAACAAGAACGCTATAAAGCATTCCGTGAACACGGTTTGAAAGTGGAACTTGCGAAACTGCAAAAAGACTTGGCCGATTTCCGCGTCCATTTCGACGTGTGGTATTCGGAAACATCCCTTTACGAAAACGGTAAGATCGACGCAGCATTGAAAAAACTGCGCGACAATGGCCATATCTACGAAGAAGATGGCGCGACTTGGTTCCGCTCGACGACATTCGGCGACGACAAAGACCGCGTGCTTATCAAAAATGATGGCACGTACACGTATTTGACGCCGGATATCGCTTACCATGAAGACAAAATCCAACGCGGCTTCGACAAGCTCATCAATATTTGGGGAGCTGACCACCACGGCTACATCCCACGTATGAAAGCAGCAATCGAAGCGCTCGGCTACGACCGCGATACGCTTGAAGTAAGCATCATTCAAATGGTGCAATTGTATAAAGACGGAGAAAAGATGAAGATGAGCAAACGTACCGGCAAAGCCGTTACGATGCGCGAATTGGTCGAATTAGTCGGACTAGACGCGGTCCGTTATTTCTTTGCGATGCGTTCTGGCGATTCGCATATGGATTTCGACTTGGATTTGGCCGTTTCCCAATCAAACGAAAACCCGGTTTATTACTCCCAGTATGCACATGCGCGCATCTGCTCGATCTTGCGCCAGGCAGCGGAACAGAACTTTACCGCTTCGACTGAGCATCTGGAGCTGTTGACGGACGAAAAGGAAATCGAAGTATTGAAGAAAATCGGTGATTTCCCGCAAGTCATCGCAGATGCTGCAAAACTTCGTGCGCCTCACCGCGTCACGACGTATATCCACGAATTGGCGTCGAACTTCCACAGTTTCTATAACGCCAACAAAGTATTGGATGCCAGCAATGAAGAATTGACGCGTGCGCGCCTTGCCTTGATCGAAGGCGTTAAGACGACACTCGCAAACGCTTTGAAGACAGTCGGTGTCCAAGCTCCTGAAAAAATGTAGAAGACAATTAGAACTTTCGGTGTATAATGGAGTCATCAAATCAACTGAATAGCAATCATGAAGGTGCTTATGTCTAAGAACATGAGTTAAAAGGGAAGCCGGTGCGATTCCGGCGCGGTCCCGCCACTGTATGTGAGAGCGAACTGCAACAAGCCACTGGGAAATCCCGGGAAGGCGCAGCGAGCGATGATCACAAGCCAGGAGACCTGCCTTCATGAACACCGAACCGAAAGCTTGCGAGGACAGGCCGGACGCGCTTGTTTTTGCGAACCGTCCTGTTAGTCCCCCGCAGTTTCACTGCAGGGGACTTTTTTTAATGAAATGTGGAAGCGGCCGTTATGCCTCGACAGGCGTAAGCCGGATGCCCGAAGCGGCGTTTTTCAGCCGCACAGGGCAGTCGGCTTACGACCCGAGAGGCAGGCCGCTGCAGCTAGACAACAAGAAAAGCGTAAGTGCCCGTTCAGCTCCGACAGGCATAAGACGGTCTGGCGAAGCGGCGCTTTTTGCCGCACAGCCAGAATGGCTTATGACCCGAGGAGTTGGGCACTGGAGTCTAGACAAGAAGAAAAGCGGAAGCGGCTGAGTGGAGGCTAAGCTAAGTGCGCGACGTCCTGTCGCAACGCTTAGCTGACCCACATCCTGTGGGCCCCCGACAGGCATAAGACGATCTGGCGAAGCGGCGCCCTTTGCCGCACAGCCAGAGTGGCTTATGACCCGAGCGAGCGCTTGGTAGGGGAAATACGAAAACAACAGGAGGAAAAAAGATGAAAAATACATGGAAATTCGGAGCGGCAGCAGGAATGGCCGCTATGGTACTGGCTGGATGCGGCGACGGGGCAGCACCTGTCGAAGATCAAGATGTAGAAACACCGGCTGAACCACCATCGGAAGTAGCGGAAGCGGAATTTCCGGTCACCTTAGTCGATGCAATGGGCGATGAAGTGGTCATCGAAGAAGAACCGGAGTCATTCGTTTCGATGATTCCTTCCAATACGGAAATCGCTTATGAACTCGGGTTGGGCGAAAAAATGGTCGGCGTTTCGGATTTTGACAATTATCCCGAAGAAGTAGCAGATCTTGAAAAGATCGGCGGCCAGGAATTCAATGTGGAGAAAATCATTAGCCTGCAGCCGGACGTTGTATTAGCGCATGAATCAGGACTCGGCATGGGAACAGAGGGATATCAACAGCTGCGTGATGCTGGGGTGAATGTCTTTGTGGTAGAAAACGCAGAAACATTTGATGAAGTATACGAAACGATTTCCGTTATCGGCCAAGTGTCAGGCGCAGTAGAAGCAGCAGATGGGTTAATTGAGGAAATGGAAGCGCAAGTCGCGGAAGTTGAAGAACTGGCGGCTGGTGTTGACGAATCCAAATCGGTCTTCGTGGAGATCGGCAGCGAACCGGAACTTTATACAGCTGGGACAGGTACCTTCATCCACGAAATGTTGACGATGATCCAAGCTGAAAATGTTGCAGGAGACCAGGAAGGCTGGATTAGCATGGATCCGGAAGCAGTCGTTGCGGCAAACCCTGAAATCATCATCACGACAGAAGGCGGTTATATCGAAAATGCTGCTGAATTGATCAAAGAGCGCAGCGGTTATCCAGATGTGACGGCCGTGCAAGAAGATGCCATTTATGAATTGAACCCTGATACTGTCACGCGTCCAGGCCCGCGTTTGACGGAAGGCTTGATGACTTTGGCAGAAGTGATTTATCCGGAGACTTTCAGTGAGTAAATCTGCACTCGCCTATGTAGTCTCCCTGATTTTATTGGGCGGGGCAGTAGTGCTCGGAGTGACGGTCGGGACGGTGCCAATTTCACCGGCGGTTATCTGGAACCCTTCATCGGACGAAGCAGCTGCGAATATTTTATGGAATATCCGCATGCCGCGTGTGGTGCTTGCGGGACTAGTCGGTGCGGCACTTGCGATTGCGGGCGCAGCTTTTCAAGGCTTGCTGAAAAACCCGCTCGCTGATCCATATACTTTGGGAGTGTCGTCCGGTGCCGCTGTCGGTGCCGTGATGACGCTTTTTTTCGGCATCTCTATTCCGTTTCTTGGCCTGTTCACCTTGCCGGTCATCAGCATGATCGGCGCATTGATCACGATGCTTGCCGTCATGGGCTTTGCACGGCTTGTCGACCGGTCGATGAAGATGGAAACAGTTATTTTGACCGGCATCATCTTCAGTTCATTCCTGGGGTCGATCATGTCCTTGATGATTGCGTTGACCGGTGAAGAACTGCGTCAGATTATCGGCTGGCTGCTTGGCAGCGTATCGATGCGTGGCTGGCCCTATGTTCAGATGGCGCTGCCGTTTGTGCTTGTCGGTTCATTCGTCTTATGGCTTTACCGCCGTGAATTAAACGCGATGCTATTCGGTGAAGAACGTGCACAACATTTGGGTGTAGACGTCAGGAAGAGCAAGATGGCGATTTTGATCGGCGGATCGGTCCTGACGGGATCAGCAGTTGCAGTATCTGGAACCATCGGCTTTGTTGGCTTGGTCGTACCGCACATCACGCGCCTCGTATGGGGCTCTGACCACCGCCATGTCTTGCCGTTATCGTTTATCAACGGGGCTGCGCTTTTAATCGTTTGCGACTTGGTGGCGCGGACGATCATTTCACCGACCGAATTGCCGATTGGTGTGATCACTGCGTTTATCGGGGCGCCGGTCTTTGCATTCATCTTTTTCCGCCAACGCAGAGGAGGGCTTTAAATGTTGCAAATTGAAAAGTTGTCAGGCGGCTATGGCGACAAGAAAATCGTTGACCGCATTTCATTCGGTGTCGAAAAAGGCCGCATGCTCGGCATACTCGGGCCGAACGGCAGCGGCAAATCTACCTTGATGAAATTGATTAGCGGCGTCTTGGAGCCGACAGCCGGCGTTGTCCGGATCGACGGCAAGCCGGTTGGCGATTTCCCAGCCAAGGAACTGGCCCGTAAGATGGCGGTCTTGCCGCAGCTACACGCGCATGCTTTTTCACACACCGTCCGTGAAACGGTTTCTCTCGGCAGGTATCCGCATCAAAGCGGCTGGTTTTCGTCTTGGTCCGAAGAAGATGAAGCGGCAGTCCAGGAAGCGATGAAGCTCATGGACATCAGCCACTATGAATCGACATTACTTGAAGAGATGTCCGGAGGCGAACAGCAGCGCGTTTTCGTAGCGCAAGCCTTGGCGCAAAACGCGGCGGTCTTGCTCCTTGACGAGCCGACCAACCATCTCGATATCAACCACCAGAAAGAATTGTTGGATACCATCAAAAAACAGGCGATCGAAAAAGAATTGACGGTCATCTCCATCTTCCATGACATCAATTTGGCTTCCATGTATTGCGATGAACTTCTACTGATGGACGAAGGAAGCATCGTCCGAAAAGGTGAACCCCATGAAGTTGTCAGGACGCATGATGTCGAATCTGTCTATCAGACGCGTGTCAGCAATCACCCCCATCCGGAGCTGCCGAAGCCGCAAATCACTTTATTGCCTGGTGTTCGCAGAAAACCGGCAGGGCAGCGAGTGAGAGCCAAAGATTTTCTTGTGACCCCGGAATTTGTCGCTTACCAAAGCCAGCTTCCACTGAAAACCGTTTCGTCTGCCGTCGTCAACGCGGGTTCAGGATGGTTCCGCAATTTCCTCAATCGACGCGTCGATGCCAGCTATAATATCGACAATAGTTTTGAGGAAATGGTCGATTATATCGAAGACAGCGGATTGAAAGCGACGAATACTGTAGCGATGATGACAGCTGTCCGCACAGAGCATGCCATTGTCCGTGAATACGCAAGTGGATTCGGCAGCATCGTCGTGGCGGTGACAGCAGGTGTCGGCAACGGCGTCGATGTATCGCGGGCCGTTGCGCGTGAACAGCGTGTCGGCACCATCAACACGTGGATCATGGTTAACGGGATTCTGTCGGATGAAGCTTTTATCCAAGCGATGATCACGGCGACAGAAGCCAAAACGAAAGCCTTGCAGCACGAAGAAGTCATCGATCCGCTAACCGGGACAATCGCGACGGGCACTTCAACCGATAGTTGCCTGGTTGCCGCTACGCAGCAAGGAGAAGCGCTGCCGTATGCAGGGCCGATTACTGAAGTAGGGAAACTCATCGGCACAGGTGTCTTCGAATGTACAGTGGAAGCGATCCACCTTTACCGCGAGGCGAAAAAGGCATGATCCAACATGTGTTGGCCATCGGCATCGGCCTATTGCTCGACCGCCTAATCGGGGATCCGCCGGCATGGCCCCATCCTGTTCGGTGGATCGGCATCTTGATCAATGGGTTAAAAAAACGGCTGAATGTACCACAGCATGCTTTTCGCAACGGCTTTGTCATGCTTTCGATTGTAGTGGCGATGGTCGCAACAGTTACGGTCGCGATCGTTACTGTTGCCTATTCGCTCCATCCGGTGATCGGAGTTTTAGCAGAAGCGCTGTTGATCGCTTCCGGTTTGTCGCAGAAAAGCTTGAAACAGGCAGCGGAAGATGTGTACACGCCGCTCGTCCAAGGTGATTTTGCGCTTGCCCGCAACAAGCTGTCATGGATTGTCGGGCGCGACACGGAAACTTTGGGAGAAAGCGAGATCACCCGCGGCGTCGTCGAAACGGTTTCCGAAAATACAAGCGATGGCATTACCGCTCCGATGTTTTGGGCGCTATTGTTCGGCGCGCCTGGGTTATGGATCTACAAAGCGGTCAATACGTGCGATTCGATGGTCGGCTATAAAAATGAAGAATTCCATGATTTCGGTTTTGCTTCCGCAAAATTCGATGATGTGTTGAATTACGTGCCGAGCCGTGTGACCGGCTTGTTGATCGTGTTATTCACCCGAAATGAAAGCGGCATGCCGTTGAAACAACGCCTGTCGATCTGGCTGCGCGATGCCAGGAAACATCCGAGCCCGAACAGCGGCTGGCTGGAAGCGGCAACGGCTGTGCAGTTGGGCATCGAACTTGGGGGCGTGAACTCCTATGGCGGCGTTCGGTCAATTCGCGCAAAAATGGGCGAACAATTGTTCAAACTCGAAGCAACACATATTAGAAGTGCAGTGAACCAAATGAATATTGCCGCAATCAGTTTTTTCGCACTGATTGCAATAGGGGGAATCCTGCTTGAAATTGCCTGAACACGGAGCCAATCCACATCGCCTCTATGAACAAGCGGGACACAAGCAACCTTCGGAAGTGATCGATTTCAGTGAAAACGTCCATCCGTTCGGGCCGCCCGTTTTTTTAAAAGAGCAATGGGGAGATTTTTACGATTTGCTCAGTTCATACCCGGATCCGCTAGCAGAGCCGTTTCGTTCGGCAGCGGCCGACTATCACGGCATCGGAAAAGAGCAGGTCGCTGCCGGAAACGGTGCTGCAGAAATCTTTACCTGGCTTGCAAATCGTTACCGCGGCAAACGGGTCGCCTTGGTGGAACCAGCATTTTCTGAATACCGGAGCACTTTGGAATCTGAGAATATCCATATATTAGAAATTAGTTTGAAGCCTGAAAGTGCGTGGCAATTAGAAGTAGAAGATGTAAAAAGACAGTTAGCACAGTGCGATGCATTGTATATTTGCAACCCGCATAATCCGACCGGGCGCTTGCTGGGCTTGGCGAAACTCGAAGAAATCGCCGCGTTGTGCAAAGGAAAGTGTGAGCTGGTAATCGATGAAGCGTTTATTGATTTTATCGGGGAACATACATCGTTCATTCCGCTGCTGAAACGGTATCCGCATGTCATCATCGTCCGTTCGATGACCAAAATGTATGCGCTTGCGGGTCTTCGGCTTGGCTATGTCATTGCCGAGTCCAGCATCATCCGCGAATTGACAGGTGCCGCCGCCCATTGGAATGTCAATGGTTTAGCGGCCGCAGCCGGTGCACGCTGTTTTTCTGAAGAGGCGTACCGGGAGCGAATTATCCGGGCGGCCGACAGTGAACGCACGAAAATGGAAGATTTTCTGGAAATGATGGGTTGTCCGTTCATCCCTTCAGCAGCCAACTTCCTGTGTTTTCAATTACCCAATCCGGTGCGTTCAGAGCCATTTTTCCATGCAATGCTAGAAGCAGGAATCGTCTTGCGCCATACTTATTCATTTAAAGGAATGGACGGCGAATGGTTTCGCATCGGCATGAAAAGCGCCTCAGCAATGGAACGGTTGAGAAAGGAGATGCAGCAATGGTTCAAGGACAATTAGTTTTTGTATCAGGGGGAGTGCGCAGCGGAAAAAGCGCTTATGCTGAAACGCTTGTCCGGCAGGCGACTGGGGGTCGCAATGTATATATTGCCAGTGGCATCGCACGCGACCCGGAAATGGCCGAACGCATCGCGCGCCACCGCAAAGACCGTGCACAAGACGGCTGGTGGACAATTGAACAGCCTCAGCAATTATCAGAAGCCTTGCCGCTCATCCGGCAAAATGACGCGGTGTTGTGGGATTGCGTTACGACCTGGCTCGCAAATGAACTGTATGAAGAGTTTGAGCAAGGCGGTTTATGCGCAGACACGCCCGGCTGCATGGAGCAAAAATGGCATGAGCTAAAAAACACCATCGATTCGATCCGCGCGAAAGCCGTTTATTTTGCCGTCGTTTCCAATGAAGTGCTGGATGAACCGCTTGTCGACCATACTTATCAAGAGTGGCTCGGAAAGATTCACCAATGGCTCGCAAGCCGCGCAGATCAGGCGGTTGAAATGGAGAATGGCCTTGCAATTCGAAGAAAGTGAAGGTGATGCGAATGGCGAATCGGACGCTTGGGGGCTTGCTGCTCGCATTTCAATTCTTTTCATCCATTCCGGTACATAAAGAGATTCCAATGAAAAAACCGCAAGTAACGGCAATGTACAGCTTGTTGCCTGTGGTCGGATTAGTGGCAGGGGCAATGGCTTCAGCCGCGATCTGGCTAATGAAGGAAACCACCGATATCGGTCCATTAATGATTGCGTTTTTGCTGGCTTCATTATTGTGGGCGATAACGGGGGGCTTGCATATGGACGGGCTGGCAGATACCGGCGACGCTTATTTTTCATACCAGAACAAGGATAAACGCCTGGAAATCATGGGAGATCCACGCATTGGCGCATTCGGAGCGATGGTGCTGATTTTTGCGATTGTCGGTAAGATCATCGTTCTTGCAGAACTGATTCCGACTGTGTCACTGATCGCTCTTGCCGCGGTGCCGGTCGTCAGCCGGGTCGGACTCTCTGCTTTATCCGCCACTGCAAAGCCGGCGAAAACAGAAGGGCTCGCGGCTTATTTTCAGCGTTTGATCGACCGCAAGACGATATTGTCAGCAATGTTCGCCTGGTCGCTGCTTATGCTTGCCATCTTATTTATATTCTGTGGCTGGACAGTGGCGATTGCCTTTTTGGTTGTTGTGCCCATTGCGACATTTGCTTATAAAAAATGGTGCGACAAGAATTTCGGCGGTGTCACGGGCGATTTGCTCGGGGCATACGCAGAAGGAATGGAGCTGTTGTTATGGGGAATGCTTTTGTTCTTCGTCTGATCCGCCACGCGCCGACCGCAGGGAATGTGCGGAGGGCATATATCGGCTGGACCGATGAACCGATTTTGCCGTTCAAAGCCAAAGCGGATCATACTATCAACCTCGTGTGGGGGAGCGATTTGCTGCGTTGCCGGCAAACGGCCCAGCTATTGTTTCCGAATGCCAGTTACCGGGCAGTTCCAAATTTGCGGGAACTGAATTTCGGGGATTGGGAAAATTGCACGTACAGCGAGTTGCAATTTAATGAACGCTACCGTAAGTGGATCGATGACCCTGAGGCCGTAAAGCCGCCGAACGGGGAAAGCTTCCAGCAACTGGCGGAACGGGTTGATCGAGCAATAGAAACTTTTTCCGATACAGGAAATTTTACGCTCGTCACTCACGGAGGGCCGATTCGCTACCTGCTGTCCAAAGCAACCGGACAGCCATTCTTTTCCCAGCAGGCAGCACATGGGCATTGTTATACCGTCACATGGGCGAGCAAGTCAGCGTATAAGGAGGGACATCCATGCGTATCGTATTCGGCGGAGCCTTTAACGGCAAACGCAAGTATGTAAAAGATCAGTTGAAGCTAGATTCAAGCGTTTGGCTCGAAGGCGAACTGCCGGCACCGGGTGAGTCCGCAGTGATTGCCGGATTGGAGCAATGGATCCGCAAGCAGCTGGAACAGCAACGCCCGGAACAGGATATAATAGCGGCGATCCGTGAACTTGCGGAAAGCGCAGGCGAACGTATCTGGATTTTGACTGACATCGGCCGCGGCATTGTGCCGCTTGATCAGCTTGAACGCGAATGGCGCGATGTCACCGGACGCAGCTATCAGTATTTATTCGGCAACGCGGAGCACATCACACGCATTTGGTACGGCATTCCACAAACAATCAAAGGAGATGGTCGAGATGAATATTTACACGAAAACCGGGGATAAAGGGCAGACAGGATTAATCGGGGGGCGGACGGACAAAGATGATCCGCGCGTGGAAGCATATGGGACGATCGATGAGGTAAATTCATTTATCGGAAAAGCGATGACAGAACTTGACCGCGATGTGTTCGCCGATCTATTGGAAGATTTGCAGATGATCCAAAATGAATTATTCGATTGCGGCGGCGATCTGGCGGATGTCCGCAACACGCCGCAATACAAGACAAATGAGGAATCAGTCGAACAGCTGGAACGCCGCATCGATGTATTGATGGACGAACCGCCGCTTCTTGAGCGTTTTATCCTTCCGGGAGGCACGCCCGCTGCAGCGACTTTGCATATCGCACGCACGATTACACGCCGTGCGGAGCGCCAAACTGTAAGCCTAGCAAAAACCGGCGAAGAATTCCCAGCGGTCATCCAGCGTTATTTGAACCGTTTGTCGGATTATCTTTTTGCAGCAGCACGCGTTGCCAATTCGCGAATGGATGTAGCGGACAATGAATATGTGCGCAGCGCCAAAGTCTTCAAGGACGGTGGGCGTTCGAAAAAGCGGGAGGAATGACAATGAAGACGCAGACCATTGCCCTGGCCGCTATTTTTATCAGCTTGTCCGCAATCGGCGGCATGGTGAAAATTCCGCTCGGCATCGCGTCGATTGCACTTGATGCCATGTCGGCACTCGTTGCCGCGCTGTTTCTCGCCGCACCGCTTGCCGGTTTTGTCGCCGCGGCAGGTCACTTATTATCGGCTTTATTCGGCGGCATGCCGCTCGGCCCGTTTCATTTATTGATCGCGCTGGAGATGTTTGCGGTCGTCTGGCTGTTCGCGAAACTGCATAGCAACGGCAAGACCTGGTGGAAATGGATAGCATTCATTATCGGAAACGGCGTGTTGGCGGCCGTGCCATTTTATTTCCTATTATCTCCTGCTTTTTTCTATGCCTCCGTCCCGGGATTGCTGTTGGCCGCATCGATTAATGCTGCAGTTGCTGCACTCGTCGCCCCGCTTGTTACAGCAGCTGCAAGGAGATTGGCCTGATGCGCAACGAATTGATGGTCGATGGGTTGGTCATCACGACGGATAACTCAGCCGCAATCGGAGAGAAGCCGCACGACATCGTAAACGTCCCGGATGAAGTCGCCGCGAAGTTCGCGACACGTGTCGCATTGGCAGAACAATGGGCGGCTGGAGGGGAAGCAACTGTCATCCTGCTCCATAATTTCAGTGGTGAAGAGCACTGGCCGCGTTATGTCTCAGGAATCACGCAATTATTTTCCGAGCTCGACATGCCGGTTCCGCCGGTTTCAGGAAGCACAGAAAGCAATATCGAGACGCTGCAATCGGCGCTGGCGGTGACGATCATCGGGCGAAAGCTTCGCATGCTCCCTGATCCGCATGAACTCGAATGGTTCATTTACGGAGAGCCGCTTGTCGGGGAAGCGGTCATTAATCATCCCGACCGGATCGCCGATTTGCGAATCGTAAAGAACGCATTCGACTGCAATCAAATCGAGCGAATCTGGCCGATTGGATCAGGGGGGATTGAGCGGGAAGCTGAAAAGCTGTTCGGCTACAGGATGCCGCTAGCACAAGGAATTGCCAAAGAAGCGTCCGGCGGTCCTGCGACTTGCTTGTTAGTCGGTCTCAAAACAAGCAAAGCCGAGAGAGCAAAACGCCTATTCGGAAAGTATTTTCGCGAATTAATTGAATAGCTCATGA
The DNA here is from genome assembly GCF_019042655.1 of Planococcus sp. CP5-4_YE. Classification (GTDB taxonomy): domain Bacteria; phylum Bacillota; class Bacilli; order Bacillales_A; family Planococcaceae; genus Planococcus. The sequence continues at coordinate 188,181 of NZ_JAHPZO010000005.1, read as the reverse complement.
GCCGCCTATCGAGCGGCTATTTTTTTTGGGAAAAAACAGCTGGAGAATGGAGTCATAAAGACCATCGTTGCAAAAGCAGCCGGATGATAGCTGCTTCAATTGTTTTGGCCAGCAGGAACGCAATAAGGGCATGTGGAATATCAGTTTTTGGAAATTATATTTCGGAAAGGCCATAGATTTCTATTGACTGAATGCTCATTCACTTTTAAACTAGAACATAGTATCGACATTCTGCCGCAGTTCACGTACACTTTGGATAAGAATAGGGGATTACACATTCAACAAGGGGGGACTACACGATGGAGTTTTTGCTCATCGCTAACTGGATTTTATTTATACTTGTAACCGCTTACGCTGTTTACTTGTTTATCTACTTGCTGAAGTCGCGCTATGAATACATCAAGCTCGGCAAAAAAGTGGAATTTGAAGAAAACTTCAATGAACGCGTCCGTAAAGTAATGGTCAACGTATTTGGCCAGAAGAAATTATTGAAAGATAAAAAGAGTGGCGCGATACACGTGATGTTCTTCTATGGCTTCCTGCTCGTACAGGCGAGCGCCATCGATTTCATCATTAAAGGCTTATCACCAGATTCACATTTGCCGCTTGGCCCATTGTATCCGGCATTTACGCTGTTTCAGGAATTCGTGACCTTGACCATTTTGGTCGCGGTCATCTGGGCATTCTATAGACGTTATATCGAAAAGCTAGTTCGCCTAAAGCGCGGCTGGAAATCAGGACTTGTCTTGATTTTCATCGGCGGTTTGATGGTGACAGTTCTTGTCGGCAACGGCATGGGCATGATCTGGCACGGGCACGAAGGCGCTTGGACAGAGCCGGTTGCAAGCGTCATCGCCGCAGCATTTGCTTGGCTCCCGGAAGCGGCTGCAGTCACCATCTTCTACGTCATGTGGTGGGCGCATCTCTTGTTCCTATTGACGTTCTTGGTCTATGTCCCGCAATCCAAGCATGCTCACTTGATCTTCGGGCCAGTCAATACATGGTTCCACCGTTTGGATCATGTCGGCCGCTTGAAGCCAATCAATTTTGAGGATATGGAAGAGGAAAACGAAGAAGACCCAGACGCGATGCCAACATTCGGTGTCGGAAAAATCACGGATTTTACGCAAGCCCAAATGATCGATTTCTACGCTTGTGTGGAATGTGGGCGATGCACGAATATGTGTCCGGCTACCGGAACCGGTAAAATGCTGTCTCCGATGGATCTGATCACCAAACTACGTGACAACCTGACGAACACGGGTGCTGTCATGACCCAGAAAAAACCATGGGTGCCAGCTATGGCATTCAGCAACACGCAAGGAAACCAATTGGCGATGGCTGCTGGCGCTGAAGGTATCTCTATTGATGAACTATACAGCCCGAGCTTAATCGGCGATGTTATCACAGAAGAAGAAATTTGGGCTTGTACAACATGCCGTAATTGTGAAGACCAATGCCCAGTTATGAACGAACACGTCGACAAAATCATCGACCTTCGCCGTTACTTAGTCATGACGGAAGGGAAAATGGACAAAGATGCCCAGCGCGCGATGACCAATATCGAAAAGCAAGGCAATCCATGGGGCTTGAACCGCAAGGAAAAAGAAAACTGGAGAGATGCTCGTCCAGATATCTCAATCCCAACGGTCAAAGAAGTCAGCAAAGCTGGAGAAGAGTTCGAGTATTTGTTCTGGGTCGGTTCGATGGGCTCATTTGACAGCCGTTCACAGAAAATCGCGCTTTCCTTTGCACGTTTGATGAACGAAGCGGGCATCAAATTCGCGATTCTCGGCAACAAAGAAAAGAACTCGGGCGATACGCCGCGCCGTCTCGGCAATGAATTCTTATTCCAGGAACTCGCAGCTGCCAATATTAAAGAATTCGAAAAAGCGGGCGTGACGAAAATCGTGACGATCGACCCGCATGCCTATAATATCTTCAAAAACGAATATCCTGATTTCGGCTTTGAAGCAGAAGTCTATCACCATACAGAAATGCTCTTTGACCTTGTCCAGCAAGGCAAGTTGAAGCCGCAGCATGCAGTGAACGAGAAAATCACTTTCCATGATTCCTGCTACCTCGGCCGTTACAACGATGTATACGATGCGCCGCGTGAAATCCTGAAAGCGATTGAAGGCGTCGAGCTCGTGGAAATGAAACGCAATCGCCAAGACGGCATGTGCTGTGGAGCCGGCGGCGGACTCATGTGGATGGAAGAAGACGCCGGACACCGCGTCAACGTTGCCCGCACTGAGCAGGCGCTTGAAGTGAGCCCGACGATGATTTCTTCCGGATGCCCGTACTGCTTAACGATGCTGTCAGATGGAACGAAAGCGAAAGAAGTCGAAGAGCAAGTCGGCACATACGATGTCGCTGAACTCCTTGAGATGGCTGTTCTCGGAAAAGACGCACCACCAGTTGAGGAAATCGTCCAATAAATAGATTTGCCAACTGACAGAAAATTGAGTAGAATAACAGCATAGAGAAAAAATGAAAGGGAGTGCTACACTCCCTTTTCTTATGTAATCAAGTCGAGCGAGCGTTCAGTCAACCAAGAAAAGCAAAACCAGCCGATTAGGTTCGACAGGCATAAGACTAACCGGCGAAGTGGCGCTATTTGCCACACAGCCGGGTTGGCTTATGACCCGAGAACCTGGCTGGAATTTGCTAGACACCAAGAAAAGCAAAACCAGCCGATTAGGTTCGACAGGCATAAGACGAACCGGCGAAGTGGCGCTATTTGCCACACAGCCGGGTTGGCTTATGACCCGAGAACCTGGCTGGAATTTGCTAGACATCAAGAAAAGCAAAATCAGCCGATTGTGGCTGAAAAAATTTTTATCGTTATGAAAACGTTTCCAAAATATGAGGAGGAATTGTAAATGGCAAAAACGGTCATCATTGATGGAGCACGCACAGCATTCGGAAAATTCGGCGGGGCACTCAGTTCATTCACAGCAAGCGACCTAGGGGCAGCGGCGATCAAGGAAGCGCTGAAGCGTTCAGAGGTAAAACCTGAAGATGTTCAAGAAGTCATCATGGGCAATGTCCTGCAAGCAGGCCAAGGGCAAATCCCTTCCCGCCAAGCGGCTTATAAAGCGGGCATTCCTTACAACGTCAAATCCGAAACAATCAATAAAGTATGTGCATCCGGTTTACGTTCTGTCACGCTAGCAGACCAAATCATTCGCTTGGGAGACGAAGAGTTGATCGTTGCAGGCGGCATGGAATCAATGTCGAATGCGCCTTATTATTTGCCGAAAGCACGCTTTGGCCTTCGCATGGGCGATTCTCAAGTCATTGATGGCATGGTCCACGACGGCTTGTCATGTTCATTCCATCCAGACAAAGTGCATATGGGCACATACGGCAACTCAACGGCAGAAACTTTCGAGCTGACACGTGAAAGACAAGACGAATGGTCAGCCCGTTCCCATGAACGCGCAATTAAAGCACGCGATCATTTTTCACAAGAAATTACGGCAATGGAAGTGCCTCAACGTAAAAGCGATCCAATTACAGTCGACCAAGATGAAGCGCCGCGTGAAGGCACAACATCAGAAGTGTTGGCGAAACTGCGCCCGGCATTCGGAAAAGACGGCACGATTACGGCGGGTAATGCACCAGGAATCAATGATGGAGCGGCAGCACTTGTATTGATGAGTGAAGAACGCGCCCAAAAAGATGGGAAAGCCGTATTGGCTCACGTCCTAGGACACACAGAAGTCGCGGTCGAACCGCACCGTTTCCCTGAAACGCCGGGGCTCGTCATCAACGAATTATTGAAGAAAACCGGCAAGACTTTGGAAGAAATCGATCTTTTTGAAATCAATGAAGCATTTGCGGCGGTTGCGCTGGCAAGCTCGAAAATTGCTGGTCTCGACGAAGAGAAAGTCAATGTCAACGGAGGATCCGTTGCACTTGGCCATCCAATCGGGGCGAGCGGAGCGCGCATCATCTTGACGCTCGCTTATGAATTGAAACGCCGCGGAGGCGGCATCGGAATTGCCGCTATCTGTTCAGGCGGCGGGCAAGGCGATGCAGTGATGATCGAAGTACCGAAGGAGGAAAACTAAAGATGTCTATCCAAAACGTCATGATCATCGGAGCCGGCCAAATGGGCTCCGGTATCGCGCAAGTCTGCGCGCAAGCTGGATTTAACGTAAAACTGAACGATATGAAACAAGAAGCATACGAACGCGGCATCGCGAGCATCTCGAAAAATTTGTCGCGCAATGTCGAAAAAGGCCGCATGACAGAAGACGAGAAGTCGCAAGTACTTGGACGCATCCAATCTTCATTGGATTTGAAAGATGCACACGATGTCGACATCGTCATTGAAGCCGCTGTCGAGAACATGGAAATCAAATCGACGATCTTCAAGACTTTGGACGAAGTGGCACCGAAGCATGCCATTCTTGCATCGAATACATCTTCACTGCCGATCACTGAAATCGCAGCAGCAACGAACCGCCCGGAACAAGTCATCGGCATGCACTTCATGAACCCGGTACCGGTGATGAAATTGGTCGAGATCATTCGCGGCCTTGCAACAACGGACGAAGTATATCAGGCAGTTGAAGACATGACAGTGAAATTATCGAAAACGCCAGTTGAAGTAAATGACTTCCCTGGTTTCGTTTCGAACCGCATTTTGATGCCGATGATCAATGAAGCGATCTTCACGCTGCAAGAAGGCGTCGCGACAAAAGAAGCAATCGACGAAGTGATGAAGCTCGGCATGAACCACCCGATGGGGCCTCTTCAATTGGCTGATTTCATCGGACTGGATACTTGCCTTTACATTATGGAAGTGCTGCACGACGGTTTCGGCGACAGCAAATACCGTCCAAGCCCGCTCCTGCGCCAATACGTGAAAGCCGGCTGGCTCGGCAAAAAGACCGGACGCGGTTTCTACGAATACAACTAAGATTTAGGGGGAGCCTTAATGGACCTGCATTTTACAGACGAACAATTGATGATGCGCAATATGGTGCGCGATTTTGCAAAAGAAGAAATCATGCCTTTTATCGAACGCATGGAAAAAGGCGAATTCCCGACGGAGATACTCAAGAAAATGGGCGGGCTCGGATTGATGGGCATCACCGCACCAGAAAAATACGGCGGCTCGGAAATGGATTTCACATCTTACATCACAGCCATACACGAATTGTCTAAAGCGAGCGGCGTTATCGGCGTCATTTTGTCGGTTCATACATCGGTCGGCACCAACCCGATCATCAATTTCGGAACGGAACAGCAAATTGCAAAGTACGTTCCGAAACTGGCGACGGGCGAATATTTGGGCGCATTCTGTTTGACAGAGCCATCGGCCGGATCCGATGCAGCGGCGCTGAAAACGCGTGCTGTTAAAAAGGATGGGAAATATATCCTGAACGGATCGAAAGTCTATATCACAAACGGCGGCGAAGCCGATACGTACATCGTGTTCGCATCGACCAATCCGGAAGCAGGCCCTCGTGGAGTTTCTGCCTTTATCGTGGAAAAAGATTTTCCAGGGTTTGTGGTCGGGAAAGACGAAAGAAAAATGGGGCTTCACGGTTCGCGGACCGTGCAGTTGACGTTTGAGAATATGGAAGTACCAGCTGAAAACCTGCTTGGGGAAGAAGGCAAAGGATTTTCGATCGCGATGGCGAACTTGAACGCCGGGCGCATCGGCATCGCCGCACAAGCTTTGGGCATCGCCGAGTCTGCTTATGAATACGCAGTAGCATACGCCAAAGAGCGTGAGCAATTCGGAAAACCAATCGCCCAGCAGCAAGGCATCGGGTTCAAACTTGCCGATATGGCGACTCAAGTCGAAGCGGCTAAACTTTTGGTTTATAACGCAGCCGATATGTACGCAAAAGGAATCGAGTGCAATAAGGAATCGTCAATGGCGAAGCTGTTTGCTTCAAAAGCGGCGATGGACATCACGACGGAAGCCATCCAAGTTTACGGTGGCTACGGCTACACGAAAGACTATCCGGTCGAGCGATTGTTCCGCGACGCCAAAGTCACAGAAATCTACGAAGGCACGAGCGAAATCCAACGCATAGTTATCAGCAAACAACTACTAAAATAATTGGGGGAAATAACACAATGAACTTTCAACTATCTGAGGAACATAAAATGATCCGTAAAATGGTCCGCGACTTCGCGAAAAACGAAGTGGCGCCGACAGCAGAACAGCGCGACGAAGAAGAAAGCTTCGATATGAAAATCTTCCATCAAATGGCGGAACTCGGACTGACAGGCATTCCGTGGCCGGAAGAGTACGGCGGTATCGGTTCAGATTACTTGGCATACTGCATCGCGGTTGAAGAGTTGTCCCGTGTGGACGGTTCTGTCGGCGTTATCTTGTCTGCCCACACATCACTTGCCGGATGGCCGGTCTATACATTCGGAACGGAAGAGCAAAAGCAGAAATACTTGCGCCCGATGGCTGAAGGCACAAAAGTCGGCGCTTACGGACTAACAGAACCATCTGCAGGGTCAGATGCAGGAAGCATGAAAACCAGCGCGAAAGAGGACGGCGACCATTATATCTTGAACGGTTCTAAAATCTTCATTACCAACGGTGGAATCGCAGACATTTATGTCGTTTTCGCTGTGACAGATCCGGACTCGAAACATAAAGGCACGACTGCATTTATTGTTGAAAAAGATTTCGAAGGCTTCTCAGTCGGCAAGAAAGAGAAAAAACTCGGCATCCGTTCAAGCCCAACAACTGAAATCATCTTCGACAACTGCCGCGTACCGAAAGAAAACGTGCTTGGCGAACTGGGCCAAGGCTTCAAAATTGCCATGCAGACGCTTGACGGCGGCCGCAACGGCATCGCAGCACAAGCTGTCGGAATCGCACAAGGCGCGATGGACGCAGCGATTGACTACGCGAAAGAGCGTGAACAATTCGGCAAGCCGATCACAGCGAACCAAGGGATTTCCTTCAAGCTTGCAGACATGGCGACAGGAATCGAAGCGTCTCGCCTATTGACGTACCAGGCAGCTTGGCTCGAGTCGAACAAATTGTCCTATAGCAAAGAGTCCGCCATGGCGAAATTGATGGCTGGCGATACAGCGATGAAAGTGACGACAGAAGCGGTTCAAGTCTTCGGTGGCTACGGTTACACGAAAGACTACCCGGTTGAACGTTTCATGCGCGATGCCAAAATCACGCAAATCTACGAAGGCACACAGGAAGTCCAGCGTTTGGTTATTTCCCGTATGGTCACAAAATAAACGGAGGGTCGGCCCATGACGAAAAAGCGTGAAATTCAGTCCTCCGTAAAAGACGAAAGCCTGATTGAAAAGCGCCGTGAACAGATGATCAGCGGCGCTGTCACGCTTTTTAAAGAAAAGGGCTTTCACCGGACGACGACGAGGGAAATCGCAAAAGCAGCCGGTTTCAGCATCGGCACATTGTATGAATATATCCGCACCAAAGAAGACGTACTCTATCTCGTGTGCGACTCGATTTACGACGAAGTCAACGCACGGCTCGACCGGCTGGATTTGGAGGAAGGGTCGCTTGAGACGCTGGTAAAAGCACTCGAGCAATACTATACATTGATCGACGATATGCAAGATGAATTCGTCGTCATGTATCAGGAGTCCAAATCGCTGCCGAAAGACGCACTGCGTTATGTGTTGAACAAGGAACTCGAAATGACGGCCTTGTTTGAACGGCTTCTGTCGAAATGCGCGGCGTCGGGGGAATTGCCCCTGTCGCAAAAAGAAATTGTCCTGGCTTCCCATCATTTGTTCGTGCAAGGACAAATGTGGGCATTTAGGCGCTGGGCAATGGATGAGTACACCATTGGGGAATTTATTGAAATGCAAACGAAGTTTCTGCTGCAGGGGATGGCAGGGGAAAAAATCACCATACAGGGGGCTTGACCATAATGGCTACTATACAAGAAAACACCACTTATCAGCCAAAGCACCACATTCGCTTTGTGACGGCATCCGCTCTTTTTGACGGCCACGATGCTTCGATCAATATTATGCGCCGCATTTTACAGGGGAACGGAGTGGAAGTAATCCACCTCGGGCACAATCGTTCGGTTGAAGAAGTCGTCAATGCGGCGATCCAGGAAGATGTGCAGGGAATCGCTATTTCTTCTTACCAAGGCGGGCATGTAGAGTATTTTAAATACATGTATGACTTGCTCCAAGAACGCGGAGCTGAAAATATCCGCATTTACGGAGGCGGAGGCGGGGTTATCTTGCCGCGCGAGATACGTGAACTGGAAGATTACGGCATTGCCGGCATTTTCTCGCCTGAAGACGGGCGTAAAAAAGGATTGCAAGGCATGATTGCGGAAATTGTCGAAGAATGCGATTTTTCAACAGCGAAAGAAGACGTTACGCTGGACGGTTTGACTGCTGAAAACCCGGTGGCGCTTGCCAATGTCATCACGACTGCAGAAGAAGCGCACACACGAAACCTCGATACGGGCGATTTGATGAAAGCGGTCCGTGAAAAATCGAAAAACACGCCAGTTCTCGGGATCACCGGAACGGGCGGTGCTGGGAAAAGTTCCTTGACGGATGAATTGATCCGCCGCTTCCTCACTGAACTTCCGGACAAAAAAATCGCTATCTTATCAATCGACCCAACAAAACAAAAAACGGGCGGGGCTCTTCTCGGCGACCGCATCCGCATGAATGCTATCTTCAATAAACGCGTATTTATGAGAAGCTTGGCCACGCGCGGGTCCAGAACGGAATTGTCCGCAGCCATCAGCGATGTTCTGGATGTCGCAAAAGCGGCTGGCTTCGACCTGATCGTTGTGGAAACGAGCGGAATTGGTCAAGGGGATGCCGAAATTGCCGGTATTTCTGATGTATCGATGTATGTCATGACGAGCGAATTCGGTGCGCCGACACAGCTCGAAAAAATTGACATGATCGATTATGCTGATCTGATTGTCATCAATAAATTCGAACGCAAAGGCTCAGAAGATGCACTGCGCCAAGTACAAAAACAGTACCAGCGCAGCCACCTGCTATGGGAAAACGAGTTGGATAACATGCCGGTTTACGGCACGATAGCAAGCCAGTTCAACGATAAAGGCACCAATGCCTTGTTCGCTGCACTTGTCGCGACGGTTAACAAGAAATGCGGCATGGACTGGGAAACAAGCTATGAAGCTTTCGCTAAAACACAAAAAGAAAATCTTATCATCCCGAACGACCGCCGTTATTATCTGCGTGAAATTACAGATGCGGTCCGTGGCTATCATGCGAGAAACGAAGAACAGGCCGATTTCGCACGCCGTCTGTTCCAGCTAGAAGGCGCCATTGAAGAGGTCCAGAAAAAAGCTCCGGATGACGCCCTGGTCCAATCCTTGCAATCACTCGCTACAGGCGTCCGCGATGAATTGACGGCTGAGTCGAAGCGCATCCTCGATAACTGGAATTCCCTTCAGGAAGATTACGCAGGCGACGAATTGGTGACGAAAGTCCGTGACAAGGAACTTCGCACATTGCTGCGGACAGAAAGCTTGTCCGGCATTAAAATTCCAAGGGTTGCTTTGCCGAAATTCAAGGATTATGGCGAAATTCTGCGCTGGGTCTATGCCGAAAACGTGCCGGGAGCTTTCCCGTATACGGCAGGCGTGTTCCCATTCAAACGTGCAGGTGAAGATCCGAAGCGTCAGTTTGCGGGAGAAGGAACCCCGGAACGCACAAATAGAAGGTTCCATTATCTGTCAAAAGGCGATGATGCGAAACGCTTATCAACGGCATTTGATTCCGTGACGCTTTATGGGGAAGATCCAGACCACCGTCCGGACATCTACGGAAAAGTCGGCGAATCAGGCGTTTCAATCTGTACACTGGAAGATATGAAGAAACTATATGATGGATTCGACCTTTGCGCACCGTCCACTTCCGTGTCGATGACGATTAACGGACCGGCGCCGATCATTTTGGCCATGTTCATGAACACGGCCATCGATCAGCAAGTGAAAAAGCGTGAAGAAGAACTCGGCCGCACATTGACGGTCGAAGAATTCACCGAGGTCCGTGAAGGCACCTTGCAAGTCGTGCGCGGAACGGTCCAAGCTGACATCCTGAAAGAAGACCAAGGGCAGAACACATGCATCTTCTCGACGGAATTCGCACTGCGCATGATGGGTGATATTCAGCAATACTTCATCGACCACAAAGTGCGCAATTATTACTCGGTATCGATTTCTGGCTACCACATCGCGGAAGCCGGCGCGAACCCGATTTCGCAATTGGCGTTCACCTTGTCGAACGGCTTCACCTACGTTGAGTATTATTTGAGCCGCGGCATGAACATTGATGATTTTGCACCGAACTTGTCGTTCTTCTTCTCGAACGGTTTGGATCCGGAATACACGGTCATCGGTCGTGTCGCACGCCGCATTTGGGCAATTGTCATGCGCGATAAATACGGCGCGAATGAACGCAGCCAGAAACTGAAATACCACGTCCAGACATCTGGGCGCAGCTTGCACGCACAGGAAATCGACTTTAACGATATCCGTACGACATTGCAGGCATTGATGGCGCTTCAGGACAACTGTAACTCGCTTCATACGAATGCTTACGATGAAGCGATCACGACGCCGACGGAAGAATCCGTACGCCGCGCGATGGCCATCCAGATGATCATCACGAAAGAGCACGGATTATCGAAAAACGAAAATCCATTGCAAGGCGCATTCGTGGTGGAAGAATTGACGCAATTGGTCGAAGAAGCCGTTATGACGGAATTCGACCGCATCAACGACCGCGGCGGTGTTCTTGGCGCAATGGAAACACAATACCAGCGCGGCAAAATCCAGGAAGAATCCATGCACTATGAAATGAAGAAGCATACCGGCGAATTGCCAATCATAGGGGTCAACACGTATTTGAACCCGAACCCGCAATCGGATGACGACATCAACGCGATGGAAATCGCCCGTGCGACAAAAGAAGAAAAAGAAACGCAAATCAATAATTTGCGCGCGTTCCAGGAACGCAATCCTTCAGATGAAGCGTTGAAGCGTTTGAAAAAAGTCGCAAAAGAAGGCGGCAATATTTTCGAAGAGTTGATGGATACCGTCAAAGTCGCAAGCCTTGGCCAGATCACTTCAGCTCTCTACGAAGTAGGCGGCCAGTACCGCAGAAACATGTAAGATCACATCCCTTTGCCTGGCAACAGGCAAGGGGATTTTTTTTTGCATTATTTTGAGCACAAGGTGTCATCAGCTTTGTGATGTTTTTCTGAATCGGAGTGTGGAGAAGTGAGCTGGACAGGTGAGTGGAATGGATAGTTCGTTGAATTATTTCATCACTAAATCGCCGCCTCCCGCTTGGGGCTGGCCTCTCACAATGAGCCGAAAAGAACGTTCGTCTCATTGCTTCGGCTCGCCCTTGTGCGCGGTTTGGCTAATAGAATTCACTATATTTTGCATGCGAGGAAGTGTCGCTGCTAGTTGACTTCATCCGCTGGTGGAGACGCTTAGTTGGACTTGAAAATTTCAGAGATACTTTATATCTGTTCAATTTGAATTTACGAAGTAGATTGAAGTTGCTGAAGCTTAATTCATTGAGAGACAAATTTCAATTCTTCTCTCAAACTAGAGATGGAGCGAAAAGGGGCGACTCTGGAGGGATCAGGACGAGCTGAAGACGCTGGACTGAGCGTTAGCGAGGGAAGCGGCTGAAGCCGGCCTCCGGGCAGCCGAAAACGCGACGTCCTGTCGCATCGGCTGCATGACCCGCATCCTGCGGGCCTAAAGCGTCGCCTTGTAGCGGAATCTCTTCTACTTAGTATTTCCTACATCCAGTGCTCGACAGATTTCATTCGTCACCATAGCAACAAATAGAATCATCCGGCACTTCGGTCGATTTGACGGGGCAAGTCCGTTATAATAGGAGAAGTTGAAACTCTAAAGAAAAGAGATGGATCATGCCATGCCTAAAGCTGCCCATTACGCCATTATTATTGTCGCGGTCGTGCTATTAATTGTTCTGTACAATAGAGCACTCGGTTCGATACCGTTTTTAATCCTGTCCGCCTATTTTTTTTATTTTGGCTGGGCTCAGCTTGCGCGCAGAAAAAAGAAATCTCGGTAGCGAACAGCAAGGACTTTGTATATAATGGATAGAGTTACGATACAAGAAGGGACGTGCACGAATGAACATCCGTGAATTAACGAAAGAAGAATTGCTAGAAGAGTCGTTCGTCGACTTAACATATGCCATTTTGGAAGAAACCAAAGAAACGAAAACCTTTTTAGAGCTTGTTGCGGAATTGCAGCGATTGATCGGGCTTTCCGAAGAAGAAATGAAAGCGCATCTTGCACAGTATTATACTGACATGAACATTGATGGCCGCTTCCTGATCCTTGGCGAAAATCGCTGGGGCCTTCGCGAATGGTATCCGGTCGAGCAGATTGAAGAAGAATCTGCACCGACGGTCAAAGCCCGCAAGAAGAAGAAATCGAAATCGACAGATGATGATTTCGACGATATGGATCTCGAGTTGGAAGATGAACTTGACTTTGAAGACTTCGGTGAAGATGATGGCGATGTCTCTTCGGATGATGACGATGATGACGATGATGATGAAGTGGCGGTCAAAGCACCGGTCGCTGATCTTGATTTCGATTCAACCGCCGATGATGATGATGAAGTAGAAGATGTCGGAGTTCTCGTTGAAGACCTTGATGGCAACATCATCGATGAAGAGGAAGACGATGAAGATGAAGAAGAAGAGGATGGGCTCAAGTAGTCTGAACTTTTTTTCACCTTGACGGAAACGGCTGTACAGGATAAGATTTTATTGGGCTCCTTAAAATAGGAGAGATGATTCGTATAGCTAACGCGCTCCCCCTGCACGCTTTGCAGGAGGAGCGCTTTTTATTTTTTAGTGCTGCTAAACGGCGGCAAATCAATGTGCCATCCACCTTTTAGGATGGCTAAAGCTTTTTATGGCTGAACGCGATTCGGGACTGTATGACGTGGAACAATCACATTTTATCTCATTACTCGAGGAGGAAACAGAGCATGACAAAGTATATATTCGTAACAGGTGGAGTGGTTTCATCACTAGGGAAAGGGATCACAGCAGCCTCTCTTGGGCGCTTGCTGAAAAACCGCGGCCTGAGTGTGACGATCCAGAAATTCGACCCATACATCAATATTGACCCGGGTACGATGAGCCCTTACCAACACGGAGAAGTCTTCGTTACAGACGACGGCGCGGAAACAGATTTGGATCTTGGCCATTATGAGCGCTTCATTGACATCAACTTGAACAAGTATTCGAACGTGACGACGGGGAAAGTCTACTCAACGGTCATCCAAAAAGAACGCCGCGGCGATTATTTGGGTGGAACGGTCCAAGTCATTCCGCATATCACGAATGAAATCAAAGACCGTCTATTGCGTGCAGCGAAAACAGCTCAAGCTGATGTGGTCATCACGGAAATCGGCGGAACGGTCGGCGATATCGAATCCTTACCATTCCTTGAAGCGATCCGCCAAATGCGTTCAGATCTAGGCCGCGAAGAAGTTATGTACATCCACTGTACGCTCATTCCTTACCTCGGCGCTGCAAAAGAAATGAAAACGAAACCGACACAACACAGCGTAAAAGAATTGCGCAGCCTCGGCATCCAGCCAAACCTGATCGTGGTACGCACGGAATATCCAGTGCCTCAGGACATGAAAGATAAAATCGCGTTGTTCTGCGATATCAAATCCGAAGAAGTCATCGAATCCCGCGACGTCGATGTCATTTACGAAATGCCGCTTCGCTTGCAGGAGCAGCACATGGACCAAATCGTTCTGGATCATTTCGGCATCGAAGCGCCGGAAGCGGACATGACGGAATGGAACGGCCTTGTCGAAAAAGTGAAATCCTTGAAGAAATCCGTGAAGATTGGCCTTGTCGGTAAGTACGTAGAACTCCAAGATGCTTATATCTCTGTCGTGGAATCCTTGAAGCATGCCGGTTTCGCATTCGACTCGGATATTGAAGTCGACTGGATCAACGCAGAGCACGTCAACGCTGAAAACGTAGCGGAAACGCTCGAAGGCTGCGACGGAATTCTCGTACCCGGCGGTTTCGGCGACCGCGGTGTGGAAGGAAAAGTTCTTGCCACGCAATATGCTCGCGAAAACAAAGTGCCATTCTTCGGCATCTGTCTCGGGATGCAGCTTGCTTCTGTTGAATTTGCGCGCAATATCATGAATATGGATGGTGCACATTCGTCAGAACTGGATCCGAAAACATTGTATCCGGTTATCGACTTGCTGCCAGAGCAAAAAGATATCGAAGACCTAGGCGGCACACTACGCCTTGGCCTATACCCAGCGAAGCTCGACAAAAATTCAAAAGCATATGAAGCTTATGGAGAAGAACTTGTTTACGAAAGACATCGCCATCGCTATGAATTCAATAACGAATTCCGCGAGCAGTTCGAAAAAGCCGGTTTCAAATTCACTGGCACGAGCCCGGACGGCCGACTGGTTGAAATTATCGAAGTCGCTGACCATCCTTGGTTCGTCGCTTGCCAGTTCCACCCGGAATTCATCTCGCGCCCGAACCGTCCGCAACCATTGTTCCGTGAATTTGTTCGCGCATCTTTGGGCAACCAGTAATCAGCACGTGAAAAGCCGCTTCATCTCCTGGAAGGCAGGCATCGATCAGATGAAAAAAGCCTTCCCTGTTCCAGGGGAGGCTTTTTTACGGCTTGTCAATCTACGAGCATTTCATCGATGGCCAATTTAACTGCATGGTAGACATACAAAGCACCGAGCCCATGGGGAATCATAATGCGCTCGCCGTCTTCGCCTGGCAGCAAGCCCTTGTCGATGTTCAAGGAGAGAAGAACATCTGCCGTTTCACTGCTATGGCTTTCAGCTGTCAGCATTGCGAACGGGATGGCGCATTTCGCCAATTCATGGGCCAAGGAGTCGCCTTCGTCTTTCCGAGCTAGAATCCACACCCGGTCAGCTGTCGACAGTTTAGCAGATGTGTCATAACGAACCGCTGATTGGAGCGTTTCAGGGCCGTTCAAAGCGGACGCCGAGACAGCTTCTAGTTCACCGAAAGCAGCCAGATGGATGCGGCCTTCACCGATGGCAGCTTGCGCGAGAAGTCGTGCCGTATCTTCGATGGCTTGTTCTTCCTTGGCGAGGCGCTGAAACAGGCCAGTCAATTGTGTCGTCAATATTTTCAAATGGGTTCACCTCAAACCGAGTATAGCAGAATGTGCTGCGCTTCGAAAAAGGTGGAAAGGAGTGGCTGATGTGAGAAGGATTCTAATAGTAGATGATCAACAAGGCATCCGCCTGTTATTGAAAGAAGTATTCGAGCGGGAAGGGTACGAGACCTTGATTGCCGGCAGTGGGAAAGAAGCATTGGAACTTATGGAAGAAGCATGTCCCGATATGGTGCTGATGGACATGAAGATGCCGGGCATGGATGGCATTGAATTGCTGAAGCGGTTAAAGAAGCGGAGACACGATTGCAAAGTGATCATGATGACGGCTTATGGCGAAATGGGCGTGATCGAAGAATTGATGAATTGGGGAGTGGTGCGTTATTTCACTAAACCTTTCGATGTTTTCGAATTGCGCGATGCCGTTCGCGAGCTGATTGGCGATTAAACAGGCACCGAGTGGCGAAACAGCGCCATTTTTGATATAGTGAAAAAGATATTGGGCTTGTGCCTATTCTGAGGAGGAAAAATAATAATGCCATTAGTTTCAATGAAAGAAATGATGATAAAAGGTAAGAAGGACGGTTATGCCATCGGGCAATTTAACCTGAACAACCTGGAATTTACACAAGCGATCCTGCAGGCGGCGGAGGAAGAAAAATCCCCGGTCATCTGCGGCGTCTCAGAAGGTGCAGCACGCTATATGGGTGGATTCACGACTGTCGTACATATGGTGAAAGGCCTAATGCATGATTACAATATCACAGTTCCGGTCGCTATCCATCTAGATCACGGTTCCAGTTTTGAAAAATGCAAAGAAGCGATCGATGCAGGTTTCACATCCGTGATGATCGATGCATCGCATCATCCATTCGAAGAAAATATTGAAATTACGCGCAAAGTGGTTGAGTACGCACACGCTAAAGGCGTTTCCGTGGAAGCGGAACTGGGCATAGTTGGCGGCCAGGAAGATGATGTCATCGCAGAAGGCGTTATCTATGCCGATCCGAAAGAATGCCAGACGCTTGTCGAACAGACAGGCATCGATTGCCTAGCGCCAGCGCTCGGCTCGGTCCACGGGCCTTATAAAGGCGAACCGAACCTCGGATTTGCTGAAATGGAAGAAATTTCACAGCTTTGCGACGTGCCGCTTGTCTTGCACGGCGGAACAGGCATCCCATTAAAAGATGTTCAACGTGCAGTATCCCTTGGTACATCAAAAATCAACGTCAACACGGAAAGCCAATTGGCGGCATCAAAAGCCATCCGTGAAAAATTGGCATCTGATGCAGATGTCTACGACCCACGTAAGTATTTGACGCCAGCACGTGATGCTATCAAGGCGACTGTCATCGGCAAAATGCGCGATTTCGGTAGTTCACAACAAGCAAATTCATAAAAACTTAGGGAGAGAGGCGGATCCGTCTCTTTTTCCACATATAGGAGGAAATCATTCATGAAATTTTTTATTGATACAGCAAACTTCGACGAAATTAAAGAAGCACACGCTTGGGGCATTCTCTCAGGTGTCACGACTAATCCATCACTTGTCGCAAAAGAAAAAGATGTCTCGTTCCATGACCGCCTGAAAGAAATCGCCGACCTTGTCGACGGATCAATCAGCGGTGAAGTCATCGCCCTTGATTCAGAAGGCATGATCAAAGAAGGCCGTGAACTGGCTGAACTTGCACCAAACATCACAGTAAAATTGCCGATGACTCCGGATGGCTTGAAAGCATGCGCGGTTCTTGCAGGTGAAGGGAAAAAAGTCAATGTTACATTGATCTTCAGCGCCAACCAAGCGCTTCTAGCAGCACGCGCTGGAGCAGCTTACGTTTCCCCATTCCTTGGGCGCCTTGATGATATCGGGCACAACGGCATGGATTTGATTGCACAGATTGCTGAGATTTTCGCAATCCACGACATCGATTCAGAAATTATCGCCGCATCGATCCGCCATCCGCAGCACGTGACAGAAGCAGCGCTTAACGGTGCGCATATCGGCACAATGCCGATGAAAGTGCTTGAAATGATGTTCAAGCATCCGTTGACGGATAAAGGAATCGAAGCATTCCTAGCCGATTGGGAAACCCGCTCTGTGAAATAAGGCTGACAGGGAAAAGGAGAAATACAATGGACGTTTATAAAATAAAAGGCGGCAAACGCCTTACCGGAACGATCAAAGTCAACGGTGCTAAAAACAGTGCCGTGGCGCTGATTCCAGCTTCGATTTTGGCGAATTCGCCAGTATCGATTGAAGGTTTGCCGGAAATTTCTGATGTGTGGACATTGAAAAGTATTTTAGAAGAAATTGGAGGTTCCGTCACATTCGAAGACGGCGTCATGCAAATCGACCCGACTGAAATGGTCGACATGCCTTTGCCAAACGGCAACGTCAAAAAATTGCGGGCTTCCTACTATATGATGGGCGCAATGCTTGGACGCTTCAAGCACGCTGCGATTGGCCTTCCAGGAGGCTGCTTCCTCGGGCCGCGACCAATCGACCAGCATATTAAAGGTTTCGAAGCGCTAGGTGCAAAAGTGACCAACGAGCACGGTGCGATTTATTTGCGTGCTGACGAACTCCGCGGCGCGAAAATTTATCTAGACGTTGTCAGCGTAGGCGCAACAATCAATATCATGCTGGCAGCTGTGCGTGCGAAAGGTCAGACGGTGATTGAAAACGCGGCGAAAGAGCCGGAAATCATCGATGTCGCGACGCTTCTCACCAATATGGGTGCGAAAATCAAAGGTGCTGGTACCAATGTCATCCGTATCGAAGGTGTCGATGAACTTCATGGTACCAATCACACCATCATTCCAGACCGCATCGAAGCCGGTACTTTCATGATTATGGCGGCAGCTGCTGGTGACGGGGTAACGATTGATAACGTTATTCCTTTCCATATGGAAGCATTAACTGCGAAGCTCCGTGAAATGGGCGTTGAAGTTCAGGAAGATGAAGAATCGATTCACATCCCGAAAACCGAAAATTTGCAGCCGATCGACGTCAAGACTTTGGTGTATCCAGGGTTTGCAACCGATCTGCAGCAGCCGTTCTCGGTCTTGATGACACAAGCACACGGATCTTCCATGATCACCGACACGATTTATTCGGCGCGCTTCAAGCATGTCGATGAGTTACGGCGCATGAACGCGGTCGGGCGAGTGGAAGGGCGTGCTGCGATTATCACCGGGCCGACGCCTTTGACTGCGGCAACCGTTGTCGCATCCGATTTGCGTGCTGGCGCTGCACTTGTCATCGCCGGCTTGCTTGCTGAAGGTGAAACGGAAGTGCGGGAAATCTATCATATCGAACGTGGCTATTCAAACATTATTGAAAAGCTGCGTGGCCTGGGCGCTGACATTCGCCGGGAAACGATTGACCCGGTGGCAAGCGGCAAGTCGTCCGACCTCAGTTCTGACATGAATTGACTCTCTAAAGGCGTTTAGATATATGCTACAATGTAAAATGGCATATACAAAGATTGAACGGAGGAAATGAATTATGGAACGAAGTCTTTCGATGGAATTAGTGCGGATTACAGAAGCGGCAGCAATCGCCTCTTCAAAATGGATGGGCCGCGGCCTAAAAAATGAAGCGGACGATGCGGCAACGGAAGCGATGCGCACTGTATTCGATACGATTCCGATGCGCGGTACCGTCGTTATCGGCGAAGGCGAAATGGACGAAGCACCGATGCTCTACATCGGCGAAGAACTTGGTTCAGGCGATGGTCCTGAAGTGGATGTCGCGGTCGACCCTGTAGAAGGCACGAACATTGTCGCTGCCGGTGGTTGGAATGCGATTGCCGTCCTGGCGATTGCGGACCGTGGAAATTTACTCAATGCACCGGATATGTACATGGACAAAATTGCGGTCGGCCCCGAAGCTGTCGGCAAGATTGACATCAACGCTCCGGTCATCGACAATTTGCGTGCAGTCGCTAAAGCGAAAAACAAGGATATCGAAGACGTTGTTGCCACGATCATTGACCGGCCGCGCCATGCGCAGATCATCAAGGAAATCCGCGATGCGGGAGCTCGTATCAAGTTGATTACCGACGGCGATATTGCAGGTGCTATCAATACGGCTTTCGACCAAACAGGTGTTGATATCCTGTTCGGGATAGGCGGAGCTCCAGAAGGGGTTATTTCTGCAGTCGGATTGAAATGCCTTGGCGGGGAATTTCAAGGCAAGTTGGTTCCTCAGGATGAAGAGGAACGGCAGCGGTGCCTGGATATGGGCCTAGAAGTCGATAAAGTGTTGATGATGGATGACCTGGTCAAAGGCGATGATGCTATCTTTGCAGCGACAGGGATCACCGACGGAGAACTTCTTCGTGGCGTTCAGCTGAAAGGTTCTTTTGCAGAAAGCCATACCTTGGTCATGCGTGCGAAATCCGGCACGATCCGTTTTGTCGAAGGGCGCCACAGCCTCAAGAAAAAACCGGATCTCGTCATGAAAGATTGATTTCCATACTCCAAACCTGAGTCCGGCTTTATGCCGGGCTCCTTCTTTACTGACTCCAGAACAATTGAAATTCCCCAGAAATCTTGAAACTAATGATAAGTGTGGTGTCCAACTAGATGGCAACGATGACAATTTCCGCATTGGAAAATATGACGCTCAAAGAGCTCTATAACTTGGCAAAAGAATACAAATTGAATAATTACAGCAAACTGACAAAAAAAGAATTGATTTTCGCCATTCTCAAAACCCGTGCGGAACAGGAAGGTTTCTTTTTCATGGAAGGTGTCTTAGAAATCATCCAATCGGAAGGTTTCGGTTTCCTTCGCCCGATCAACTATTCACCAAGTTCACAGGACATCTATATTTCCGCTTCCCAGATCCGCCGGTTCGACTTAAGAAACGGGGATAAGGTGTCAGGCAAGGTCCGGCCGCCAAAAGAAAATGAACGTTATTTCGGCCTGCTTCAAGTAGAAGCGGTGAACGGCGAAGACCCGGAAGTCGCTAAAGAACGCGTCCATTTCCCAGGCCTAACGCCACTGTATCCGGATCGCCATATCCTTTTAGAGACGGGACCTGAACATTTATCTACACGTATTATGGATCTCGTCTCCCCGGTCGGCTTCGGTCAGCGCGGGTTGATCGTTGCGCCGCCCAAAGCAGGAAAAACGATGTTATTAAAGGAAATTGCCAATGCCGTGACGACCAATCATCCAGAAGCGGAGTTGATCGTGCTGTTGATCGATGAGCGTCCGGAAGAAGTGACGGATATCGAACGCTCGGTTGATGCTGATGTGGTCTCATCGACATTCGATGAAGTTCCTGAAAATCACGTCAAAGTAGCTGAGCTGGTGCTCGAACGCGCCATGCGCCTTGTCGAGCATAAGCGCGATGTGATCATTTTGATGGATTCGATCACACGCTTGGCTCGTGCTTATAATTTGGTCATCCCACCAAGCGGCCGCACATTATCCGGCGGCATCGATCCCGCTGCATTCCACCGGCCGAAACGCTTTTTTGGGGCGGCGCGCAATATTGAAGAAGGCGGCAGCTTGACGATCCTCGCGACGGCGCTCGTCGATACCGGATCGCGTATGGATGAAGTTATTTATGAAGAGTTCAAAGGCACCGGCAATATGGAACTGCATCTGGATCGCAGTTTGGCCGAACGCCGCATTTTCCCAGCGCTCGACATCCGCCGTTCAGGAACTCGCAAGGAAGAATTGTTGATGAATCCGGAACAACTTGATAAACTATGGACTATTCGCAAAACCTTCTCGGATTCGCCGGACTTTACAGAACGCTTCATGAAAAAGCTCAGCCACTCCAAGACTAATGAAGAGTTTTTTGGGCAATTGCCAAGAGACGGCAAATCATCACGCACTCCGCGAAAGTCGATTTGATTACTTGCAAAAGCCTGTAGGTTTTGATATGATTATGAAAGTGAAATAAAACAGTACTATTGCATATACGGCCTAACGAGCCGTGTAAGGCAATAGGCAAAATAGATTAAACTCTGTTCCAGATGGTTCAGGGCGGGAGGAGAAAATATTATGAAAACAGGTATTCACCCAGAGTACAAAACAGCAACAGTGACTTGCTCATGCGGCAACTCATTCGAAACAGGTTCAGTAAAGGAAAACATCAACGTTGAGCTTTGCTCAGAATGTCATCCATTCTATACTGGACGCCAAAAATTCGCAGCTGCAGATGGCCGCGTAGACCGTTTCAACAAAAAATACGGCCTCAAAGAAGAAATCAACAACTAAGTCACTATTATACCCGTCCGTCGCGAAAACGCCGGATGGGTATTTTTTTTCGTCAAAGAACAGAAAAAATCAATTACATAGCAAAAAAATGATAGGCATATCCACCATTTTTGGTATGATATTAACAGTAAATGTTTGAAAGGGGTCTCCACTATGTACGTCATGAAACAGACCGGATGGGTTGAGGTGATCTGCGGCAGCATGTTTTCCGGAAAATCGGAAGAGCTGATACGCCGCATCCGCCGCGCGCAATTCGCCAAGCAGAAAATCGCGGTATTCAAGCCGAAATTGGACAACCGCTACAGCGAAGAAGCGGTTGTCTCCCATAACGGAACCACTGTGATCGCGCTGCCGATCGGGCATTCCGGCGAGATGAAAGAATATATAACCGACGAATTCGATATCATCGCCATTGATGAAGCTCAATTCTTCGATATGGAAATCGTCGACCATGTTCAAAAACTGGCCAACCACGGATTCCGTGTCATTGTCGCAGGACTTGACCAGGATTTTCGCGGTGAGCCGTTCGGGCCAATGCCGTCCCTGTTATCGATCGCGGAACAAGTGACCAAACTGCAGGCTGTCTGCACCGTCTGTGGATCTCCCGCAAGCCGCACACAGCGCCTGATCGACGGAAAGCCTGCCGGTTCTGATGACCCGATCATCCTAGTCGGCGCTTCCGAAGCTTATGAGCCGCGCTGCCGCCATCACCACGAAGTCCCGGCCGGCGTTACGGTTACAGAATAATTTGGTTTGAGAATGCATCAACTGGCTTAAAGAAGCTTTTTATTAAAAACAAATCACAAATTTCGAGAAGCTAATGGACTTGAATTTTGTAGGATTACTGATAAAAGATATGGAGCGAAATAGCGCAGACTCCTGAGTGAGCAGCGAAGTACTGAAATCCATTCGGGTGCCTAGCCCGAATTAGTTCAGTGCAAGCCCCCGGAAAGCCAGCTATTTCGCGTAATATCGTCAACAGTGATATCTTATGCACAGAATTATAGACTTTATATAGAAGAAACTAGAGGTGAAAACAATGTTTGACCGTTTACAGTCTGTCGAGGAAAGATACGACCGTCTCAACGAAATGTTGAGTGACCCGGATATTGTCAGCGATACGAACAAGCTGCGCGATTATTCCAAAGAACAATCCGATCTGCAGGAAACGGTGGAAACCTACCGCGAATACAAAGACGTTCAGACACAACTGGCTGATTCGAAAGCCATGTTCGAGGAAAAAATGGATGCCGATATGCGTGAAATGGTCAAAGAAGAAGTCGCAGAACTCGAAGGGCGTTCGAAAGAATTGGAAGAACGCCTCCACATCCTGTTGATTCCAAAAGATCCGAACGATGACAAAAACGTCATCATGGAAATTCGCGGTGCAGCAGGCGGCGATGAAGCAGCCTTGTTCGCAGGCGATTTGTTCAAGATGTATTCCCGTTTTGCTGAAGCCAATGGATGGAAAGTCCAAATCATGGACTCGAACCAAACCGAAATTGGCGGATTTAAAGAATTGGTCTTTATGGTGACTGGTAAAGGCGCCTATTCCAAACTGAAATATGAAAACGGAGCACACCGTGTACAGCGCGTTCCTGAAACCGAATCCGGAGGGCGCATCCATACTTCGACAGCGACGGTTGCATGTTTGCCGGAAGTGGAAGAAGTCGAAGTTGATATCCACGATAACGATATCCGCGTCGATACCTATGCATCTTCAGGTGCAGGGGGCCAATCGGTCAATACGACGATGTCGGCAGTACGCTTGACGCATTTACCGACGAATATTGTTGTTACGTGCCAAGATGAGAAATCCCAGATCAAGAATAAAGCGAGCGCCATGAAAGTGCTGCGTGCCCGCGTTTATGAAAAGTTCCAGCAAGAAGCACAAGCAGAGTATGATTCCGTACGTAAATCTGCTGTCGGTACAGGTGACCGTTCAGAGCGCATCCGCACATACAACTTTCCGCAAAACCGCGTGACGGACCATCGTATCGGATTGACTATCCAAAAGCTAGATCAAATCCTGCAAGGCAAGATGGATGAAATTGTTGACGCCCTGGTGATCGATGAACAATCAACGAGGATGGAGAGTTTGAACAATGAGCAAAGTTGAAACCTTAACGACAGTGGAATTTGTATACGAAGCCTTGGAGCAAGCGACAAGCTATTTAAAGCAATACGGCCGTGAAGAAACGCCGGCACGCATTCTGTTGCAGCATGAACTCGGAGTGGATTACTCCGGTTTGGTCGCGGCGATGCGTGATAAAATCGAAGAGCGTCAGTTTGAAGCCTATTGGGCCAATGTAGAAGAATTGGTTGAAGGCGTGCCTGTCCAGCATTTGACGGGAGTGGAGCAGTTTTACGGCAGAACCTTCCAAGTGTCTCCAGCCGTTCTCATCCCGCGCCCTGAAACAGAAGAGTTGATTGAAGAGACCTTGAAGTTGAAGCGTGAGCTATTCGGCACGGAAGAAGTGCAGGCAGCGGATATCGGAACGGGAAGTGGAGTCATTGCAATCACTCTGAAATGCGAATTGCCGGAAGCGGAAGTGATGGCGACGGATATTTCTGAAGAAGCTTTGTTTATGGCTGAACGCAACGCTGAAACTTTGAATGCAGATGTCCATTTCACAAAAGGTGACTTGGCAGCGCCGCTTACAGGGCGGAAATGGGATATCATCTTATCCAACCCGCCGTACATCGCTCATCATGAAGCACTGGGATTGTCCGATACGGTGCGTGAATTCGAACCGCATGAAGCGTTATTCGCTGACCGTGACGGGCTTGCGGCTTATGAAACATTGGCAGCGCAAGTGCCTGAATTGATCAGCCGCCCAGGTA
The DNA here is from genome assembly GCF_019042655.1 of Planococcus sp. CP5-4_YE. Lineage (GTDB taxonomy): Bacteria > Bacillota > Bacilli > Bacillales_A > Planococcaceae > Planococcus. The sequence continues at coordinate 163,900 of NZ_JAHPZO010000005.1, read as the reverse complement.
TCATCGGGCTTGAAATCGGCAGCAGTCAAGGCGCTGCCGTAACGGAATTGTTCCAGAAAGCTTTGCCTGAAGCACGTGTCTATTGCAAAAAAGATATCAACAAACACGACCGCATGGTATTTTGTATTTTAGAGTAATTTGTGCACAAATCACCTGATGTTAAGGGGTGTTATCCACAAAATGTGGATATTGTCGCCAAAACCTTATTGTACTGGAGATGTTTAGGTGGAAACAAAAACAATTCTTGTGGATGAAAATGTGAACAATGATGAAAGTTATGCACAAGCTGTGGATTACATCCGTGGGGGGGAAGTTGTCGCATTTCCGACCGAAACCGTTTACGGTCTCGGCGCAGATGCGATGAACGCGACAGCTGTCGATAAAATATTCGAAGCGAAAGGCCGCCCGACCGACAATCCATTGATTGTTCACGTGGATTCCAAAGAAACCGCCTTGGAATATGTTGAAGATGTTCCGGAAAAAGCTTTGCAATGCATGGACGCTTTTTGGCCTGGGGCACTGACTTTGATCATGCAGGCGAAACCGGATACGTTTGCCTCTAATGTGACAGCAGGTCTGCCGACAGTAGGCATTCGCGTGCCAAACCATCCTGCAGCGTTGAACTTATTGAAACGCTTGAAGCGGCCGGTGGCAGCACCGAGCGCCAATACGAGCGGCAAACCGAGCCCGACTTTGGCTGAGCATGTCTATTTCGATATGAACGGCAAGATTCCGCTAATTTTGGACGGTGGGCCGACACAGGTCGGCATCGAATCGACGGTGCTCGACATGACGAGTGCACCGCCAGTTATCCTGCGTCCAGGGCAAGTAACGAAAGAACAATTGGAAGAAGTGATCGGGACTGTCCGCTTGTCTTCTGAGACAAAAGGCAATACCCCGAAATCTCCTGGCATGAAATATGCCCATTATGCTCCACAAGCTCCGCTTTATTTGATTGAGCACAATAGTAAGCTCATCGAAAAGGCGATTGACCATATCCATGGCAAGAAGAAAAAAATCGCGGTGCTGAGCCGCGAAGATTTCGAGACAGCGGATTATTGCTTCCCGCTCGCTGTGGATAAGTTATACGATAGCTTGCGCAGATGCGACCAGACGGATGCTGATTTGATCTTGGCTTGCGTATTGCCGGAAAATGAAGACACTGCCCTGATGAACCGCCTTGAAAAAGCAGCGGACCATAAATGGTTCAGCTGATTCAAGCAAATGAATTAGATGACAGTATGCAAAACCACTGGGAAATATCCCAGTGGTTTTTTGTTATTTGAAATTTAGGGAGTGGGGTGAGATTCCGCTGCAAGTGGCACGCTTAGGGCTCGCAGGATGCGAGTCATGCAGCTGATGCGACAGGACGTCGCCATTTTGAAGATGGATAGTGGAGCTGTTAGTGGAAGAGATTCCGCTGCAAGGAGCACGCTTGGGGCTCGCAGGATGCGAGTCATGCAGCTGATGCGACAGGACGTCGCGTTTTCAGCTGCCCGGGGACGGGGCGGGTGTTGAGCCAATGTGCCGCAAAGAGCGCGGCACATTTGTCTCGCCAGCCCGCGCGGTCCCTCCGGCGTCGGCCCCTTTCCGCTCCATCTCTAGGTTTAGAAAGTAAGTCAAGTGCATCTGGCGCTGGAATTAGTGTGAATAATTTTGTTCTGCTTCGTAAGCCCAAATTGAATAGCTCTGGCAACTTAACAACTATCAAGTCTAGCTAGGCGTCCCCACCAGCGCATGAAAACAACTAACAATGATAATTCTTATATGAAAAATCCAATGAAATCTAAAAGCCGAACCGCGCACACGGGCGAGCCGAAGCCATGAGACAAGCGTTCTTCTTGGCTCATTGCCGGAGGCCAGCCCCAAGCGGGAGACTAATGCTTCACGAAGAGAAGATCAATGAACAATGCATTTCACTCTCACGTCCAGCTAAGCGACGATACTAGCGGATGAATCCAATCAACAGCGATACTTCCTCGCATACAACATCCAATGAAATCTAAAGCCGAACCGCGCACAAGGGCGAGCCGAAGCCATGAGACAAGCGTTCTTCTTGGCTCATTGCGGGAGGCCAGCCCAAAGCGGGAGGCGGCTATTTCACGAAGAAAAGATCAATGAATAATCCATTTCACTCTCACGTCCAGCTAAGCGACGATACCAGCGGATGAATTCAATCAACAGCGATACTTCCTCGAACACAACATCCTCGCTATCAAGTCCAGCTCTCCACAACGACTCTATACATGATGCCCCAAACCGCATCCATACAATAGCTTGATAAAATGCGGTATAATAAATAGGTAGAAACACGCTATCTTGACAGTTCACTGAACGCGAAAGATGGTGACACAGAAGCTTGAATAAGGGGGGATTGGATGAAAATTTTATTCGTCTGCACGGGAAATACGTGCCGCAGCCCGATGGCAGAAGCGATTGTGCATACCCGTGACATCGAGGAAATGGAAGCCCGCTCGGCCGGGATCTATGCAGGACAATCGCCACTGTCAGCCAATGCACAGAAAGTATTAAGAGAGCAGTCCATTGAATTTAAGCATATTTCGAAGCCGCTGAACCTGCGTGACGTGGAATGGGCGGAGTTGATCTTGACCATGACATATTCACATAAGATGATGCTCATGCAAATTTATCCTGAAGTGGCAACTAGACTGCATACAGTAAAAGAATTTGCAGAAGGTTCTACTGGCGATGTCAGCGATCCTTACGGCGGTTCTTTGAATGAATACCGGAGAACTTATGAAGAGTTGGAGCAATTGATCGACAAAATGGCAAGTCAATTAGATGAAAAATAACGGGAAAGAGCTGTCCTAGAGCGTAAGTGCATGTGCTAGAGGACGGCTCTTTTCGATGGCCGTGTCGCGAAGATTTTAGTTGCAGAAAGCGGGTACGGGGAAGTAACATGGAACTGTTTAAAAATGTTAGAATTAAATAAAAGCGGCGGGGCTGATATGAGAACTGTCCGCTAAATGAAAACGAAAAGAGGGTTAATCATGAGAATAGCAATTTCATCGGACCACGGCGGCAATAATCTGCGCAAGGAGATTGTCAATCTATTGAACGAACTGGGAATTGAATACAAAGACTTCGGGCCACAGACGGATGATTCTGTCGACTATCCGGACTATGCACAACCGGTAGCGGAAGGTGTGGCAAACGGAGAATTCGATAAAGGCATCTTGATTTGCGGGACTGGAATTGGCATGTCGATTTCTGCCAACAAAGTAAAAGGCATTCGCTGCGCGCTCGTACATGATGTATTCAGTGCGAAAGCGACGCGTGAGCATAACGATTCAAATATCCTCGCGATGGGCGAACGTGTCATCGGGCCAGGGCTCGCGCAAGAAATTGCGAAGACATGGCTGACCACTGATTTCGAAGGCGGGCGCCACGAAAACCGCGTACAGAAAATCAGCGCACTCGAAAACTAAGGAGGAGTAAGCATGCAAAGCTTATGGCAGTTGCAGCTTGAAGAAGTTCTCTCAGAATTGGAGCAACAGATTGCATTCAAGGAAGGCCAATTGTTCGTTATCGGATGCTCGACTTCTGAAGTGGCCGGTGAGCGCATCGGCACAGGTGGAGGTCTCGATATTGCAGAAAGCTTATTCGAGCCATTGCGTGCGTTTGCAGAACGCCATGGATTGTTTCTAGCGTTTCAAGGCTGTGAGCATATCAACCGCGCGTTGACGATCGAGCGTGCAGCTGCCGAACGCTACGGCTTAGAGCCGGTATCGGTGGTGCCAGTAGCAAAAGCTGGCGGCTCGATGAGTGCTTACGCCTTCATGAATATGAGTGATCCAGTCGTCGTCGAAGAAATTGCTGCCCACGCCGGAGTGGATATCGGGCAGACGATGATCGGCATGCATTTAAAAAGAGTCGCCGTTCCGGTGCGGACTTCTGTTAAACTAATAGGGGAAGCGATCGTCTCGAGTGCGACGACACGGCCGAAACTGATCGGCGGCGTCCGTGCAAGCTATGATCGCCAGGTACTTCAATCACGGGAGGGAAAGACAGATGGAATTGATTAAGGCGCAGGATCAGGCAATATATGAAGCAATGAACGCGGAAAAAGAACGCCAAGAAGCGAATATCGAGTTGATCGCATCGGAAAACTTTGTATCCCAGGCAGTTATGGATGCACAAGGATCCGTATTGACCAATAAATACGCAGAAGGCTATCCGGGCAAACGCTATTACGGCGGTTGTGAATTTGTAGATGTAGTGGAAAATATCGCACGCGACCGCTTGAAGGAAATTTTCGGGGCAGACCATGCGAACGTCCAGCCGCATTCGGGTTCTCAGGCGAATATGGCTGTTTACACAGCGATGCTTGAGCAAGGCGATACGGTTCTTGGCATGAACTTGAACCACGGTGGACATTTGACGCACGGCAGCAAAGTCAACTTCAGCGGCATGCAATACAACTTTGTCGAATACGGCGTCGATAAAGATACGCAATTGCTCGATTATGAAGCAGTTCGCCAATCAGCTCTTGAGCACAAGCCAAAAATGATTGTTGCCGGTGCAAGTGCATATTCTCGCACATTGGATTTTGCGAAATTCCGTGAAATCGCCGATGAAGTCGGTGCATACTTGATGGTCGATATGGCTCATATTGCAGGACTTGTCGCAACCGGCGCCCATCCGAACCCAGTGCCCCATGCCCATTTTGTTACTTCCACTACCCATAAAACCTTGCGCGGCCCACGCGGCGGCTTGATTCTTTGCAAAGAAGAATTTGCGAAAAAGATCGACAAAATCATTTTCCCTGGCATCCAGGGTGGTCCGTTGATGCACGTCATCGCAGCAAAAGCTGTGGCGTTTGGTGAAGCCCAGCAGCCTGAGTTCAAAGACTATATCGAGCAGGTCGTCAAAAATGCGAATGTTTTGGCTGACAGCTTGACGGCTGAAGGCGTGGACATCGTTTCTGGCGGCACAGACAACCATCTTTTACTTCTTGACCTTCGCTCGCTTAACTTGACGGGCAAAGTCGCGGAACATGTGTTGGATGAAGTCGGCATCACGACCAATAAAAACACCATCCCGTTCGATCCAGAAAGCCCATTCGTGACGTCCGGCATTCGTCTCGGAACAGCAGCAGTCACCTCCCGCGGCTTCAAAGAAGAAGAAATGAAGGAAATCGCTTCGATCATGGCGCTTCTATTGAAAAACCCAGAAGACGAAGCTGTGAAGAAGGAAGCGGCTGACCGTACTGCGAAATTGACAGCGGCACATGCTCTGTATAAATAAGCAGCTGGTTAGTTTAGATGAATATTGAAATGAATAAAGCCGCCGCATGCATTGGCGGCTTTTTTTCACCATACATACTGAGAAAAACTGGGAGGGACGCGTATGCATCAATATGAAATCCAGGAAGACCGGAAAGTGATCATAGATTGGCTGCGCCGTCTCGGGCTTGAATTCCACACGAGCTTTCTCGTCGTGAACCCGGAAATATCCGACCATCCAATCGCCTATGCAAATGAAGCGTTTTTTGAAATGACCGGGTATAAAGAAAAGGAAGTTATCGGAGAAAACGGTAAATTCCTTCATGGAACAAAAACCGACGCCAATATCAGCCGTCAGATCCGAGAGGCAACGGCATCGGCTAAACACGGCGTTTTTGAAATCGTCAATTACCGAAAAGACGGCACGCCTTTCTGGAACGAAATTACGGTCCAGCCTTTGGCATTTCCGGAAAAATCACTGCGTTATATTCTGATGCTTCAACGGGATATTAGCGATCGCCGGCGGGCAGAAACCTTAATTGATTTGCAGAAAGAAACGTATAAAGGCATTGAAAAAGGGCATATGCTCGGAATGCTCCTGCAGAACATCTGTGAAACAGCTGAATCGTTTTTCCTCGACGATTCACGCTGTACAGTCTTAATGGTGGACGAAGCGAAGCGTTTTCAGGTGGGGGCTGCGAAATCGATGCCGAGCGAATTCACAGTTAGGATGCGCGGGTTGGAAGTATCGGCTGATGTGAGCCCTTGCGGAGCGGCATATCTGCGCCAGCAGCCGGTCATTGTGGAAGACGCAGAACAAGATGCGCTTCTATGTGGCCATCAAGACATTCTCGACCGTTTCGGAATCAAAGCGATTTGGGCCGTACCGATTTTTAACGGCCAGGAAGAAGCAATCGGCACATTCGAGATTTATTTTCCGGCAATCTATAAGCCTTCTCAAAAAGATCTGATCTTTATGGAGGAAATCGCTTCGATTGTTTCGTTAGCAGTGAAGTTCTCGCGCCAACAGGAAGAAATTTTACGCCTTGCTTATATCGATGAGGAGTCAGGGCTGCCGAATCGCCATTATTTTCGCACCGAACTGAAAGAGCTTGTGAAAGATGGCAAAGAAGGCTTTATCGCGTTCATCTCTGCAGATGAATTCATTAAAATCAGCGACCAATACGGCCACCGGGCAGGCAATGATTTATGTAGAGAGCTTGGTCGCCGTCTTGTGCTGGCAGGAGGCGCTGGCGAAAAAATGGTCGCGCGTTTTTCTGACTCGAGACTGTCGCTATACAGCGCTATTCCATTAACGCGCGCACCTGAATTTCTGGAGGATATTCTAAGCACCCTGCGGGAGCCGGTGTCGATTGGCGAGATGGATTTATTCTTAACGGTCAAAGTCGGTGTAGCGATTGTCACGCCTGCCCAACAGAACGCAGAAGAGTTGGTCCGCTGCGCTGATAGTGCGTTATCGAAGGCGAAAGAACGAGTAGGCGAGGCGGTCTGCTATTTTGAAAATGAGCAAGACGAATTGATGATGCGTGATTTGCGAGTAGCCAATGCATTGACGGTGGCGATAAAACGAAAAGAAATCAGTGTCTTCCTGCAGCCGAAAGTGGCTCTCGAAAGCCGCGATATTCTCGGATTTGAGGCGCTGGCACGTTGGAAGTCGCCGGAACTTGGGGATATTTCGCCCGCAATTTTCATTCCGGCCGCGGAGAAGAACGGCAAGATCCGCCAGCTGGAACAGCATGTCATCGAACAAGTATTGTCTTGGTTGGAAAAGCGCCAGCAGCAGGGATTGGAGCTGCGCCAAGTAGCGATTAATATTTCAGCGGAACATTTCTTCCATCATTCGTTTATTCCTCATTTAATAGATGAAACAAATAAATTTAGTATAGACCCGAAATGGATTCAGCTAGAGATCACTGAGCGCATTGGCGTCGTCGATATCGATACGGCCGGAACGGTGTTCGACCAGCTGAAAAAATCGGGCTTTGCGACATCCATCGATGATTTCGGGACAGGTTATTCATCACTCAGTTATCTCCAGAAGCTGCCTGTCGAAGAAATCAAGATTGACCGTTCCTTCGTGTCCAATATAGAGGAACGCGGCACGCGTGCCGTTATCCGGACCATCATTCAACTGGCGGATAATCTAGGGCTGCGGGCAGTCGCGGAAGGCGTCGAAACAGAAAGCGACCGAACGCGATTGCTTGAGATGGGCTGCACTATCGCCCAGGGCTTTTTATTCCACCGGCCGATGCCGATTGATGAAGCACATCTACTCTAACCGGGGCATTGGCCCTGGTTTTTTATTTTGCTTAGGGAAGTTGACTGAATAATTCTAATGCAGAGGGGAAGCTCTAAACCTTTTCATTTTCTGTTATACTGTTTAGGAAAATGTATGAAAAAGGAGAGATACACTGTGGGAAAAGTATTCGTTTTTGATCATCCGTTAATTCAGCATAAACTGACGTATATCCGCGACAAATCGACTGGAACAAAAGAATTCCGTGAATTGGTTGATGAGATTTCAACTTTGATGGCCTTTGAAATCACACGCGAGCTTCCGCTTCAGGAAATCGATGTGGAGACGCCGGTGCAAGTTGCGAAATCAAACGTCTTGGCCGGAAAAAAATTGGGTATCGTTCCGATCTTGCGTGCAGGAATTGGAATGGTCGATGGCGTCTTGAAATTGATTCCAGCGGCAAAGGTTGGCCATATTGGCTTGTACCGTGATCCGGAAACTTTGCAACCAGTAGAATATTACTTTAAAATGCCTTCAGATGTCTCTGAACGCGAATTGATCGTCGTCGATCCGATGCTTGCAACAGGCGGATCTGCGATTGAAGCGGTTAACTCATTGAAAAAGCGCGGCGCGACGAAAATCAAATTCATGTGCATCATCGCGGCTCCAGAAGGCGTGGAAGCTTTGCAAAAAGCGCATCCAGATGTCGATATCTATATCGCGGCACTCGATGAGAAGCTTAACGAAAAAGGCTATATTGTGCCTGGCCTCGGCGATGCCGGAGATCGCTTGTTCGGAACAAAATAAGAAAGTGGGTTGATCAGAAGTGACGAAAAAATGGAAAGTGATGACGATTTTCGGTACACGTCCGGAAGCGATAAAGATGGCGCCTCTTGTGTTGGAATTGCAGAAGCATCCAGAAACGATCGAACCACTCGTAACCGTGACGGCCCAGCATCGCCAAATGCTTGACCAAGTACTCGAAACATTCGGCATCACCCCCGATTTTGATTTGAACATCATGAAAGACCGTCAAACATTAAGCGATGTAACGGTAAGAGCTATGCAAGGTTTGGACGATGTAATGAAAGAAGCGAAACCGGATATTGTGCTCGTCCATGGCGATACGACAACGACATTCGCGGCAAGTTTAGCCGCTTTATACAATCAGATCTCAATTGGGCACGTAGAAGCCGGGCTTCGGACCCACAATAAGTACTCTCCTTTCCCGGAAGAGATGAACCGTCAATTGACAGGCGTCATGGCGGACATCCATTTTGCGCCGACCGAGAAGTCTGCGCAGAATCTGCGTGATGAGAATAAAAAAGAAGAAACGATCTATATTACCGGCAACACGGCAATCGATGCCTTGCAGACGACGGTGCGTGATAATTATCATCACCCGGTGCTCGATAAAATCGGCAATGACCGTATGATCTTGTTGACTGCCCATCGCCGTGAAAACCTCGGCGAACCGATGCGCAATATGTTCCGTGCGATCAAGCGCTTGACTGAAGAGCACGATGATATTCAAGTCGTCTATCCAGTCCATATGAATCCGGCTGTGCGCGAAGTGGCTGATGAAGTGCTCGGGCGCGATCCGCGGATCCATTTGATCGAGCCTCTCGAAGTGCTGGATTTCCATAACTTCGCAGCCCAGTCCTATTTCATCCTGACTGATTCAGGCGGGGTGCAGGAAGAAGCGCCGTCTCTTGGAAAGCCTGTATTGGTTTTGCGTGATACGACAGAACGCCCGGAAGGCATTGATGCCGGAACTTTGAAGCTTGCAGGCATCGATGAAGAAACGATTTACCGCCTCGGCAAGGAATTGCTGACGGATGCATCCGCGTACGAAGCGATGTCGCAAGCATCGAATCCATATGGCGACGGAAAAGCATCACAGCGAATCGTGGAAGCTTTGCACAAGTATTTCGGCGAGTTGTAAGGAGCAGGGGAGCAGAGGGCTCACAGGATGTGGGTCAGCTAAGCGTTGCGACAGGACGTCGCGCACTTAGCTTAGCTTCCGCGATCAGGCGCTCTCGCTTTTCTCGGTGTCTAGCGTCAGCGGTCTGGCTCTCGGGTCGCAAGTCAACTTCCCTGTGCGGCTGAAAAGCGCCGCGTCAGCAAATCGTCTTGTGCTTGTCGAGGGCTCACAGGATGTGGGTCAGCTAAGCGTTGCGACAGGACGTCGCGTTCTTAGCTTAGCCTCCAATTGACCGCTTCCGCTTTTCTTGGTGTCTAGCTCGAGCGCCTAGCTCCTCGGGTCATAAGCCGTTCCAGCATTGCGGCAAAGGGCGCCGCATTGCTGATCCGTCTTATGCCTGTCGGAGCTGAACAGGCGCTCTCGCTTTTCTTGTAACAAATTTGTCAATCATATGTCGGTGGGATAGCGCTTGTGAAGTTTTTCACTACATGCAATTGACATGATTTTGCCCCTATTGTATGCTTACAAAGGGTCTGCATGAGAGGGTTTTCATACATAATGGATGTGCTATTGAAAGCCGGATGCGACTGCTCTTTTATGGGCGTGAATATCAAATCATTATGAATTTCGAGGGGTTTATCATGCACCCGAAAAAAAGTCCCTTACAAGCAATGGCGATTTATTCCGTCATTCTCTCACAACTTGTCGGGTCCGTACTAATCGGAGTCTTTACAGGGATGTGGCTTGATGAGCAATTCGGAACCGCCCCGCTCTTTTTGATCATCTGCCTGTTTGTCGGCCTTAGTGCTGGGGTGTGGGCGATGCTTCAGACCGTCCGAAAATTCGAATCAGGAGACATGTGAACAATGGAAGGACTTCAAGAGATCTATAAAAGATTGAAGAGGCTGATGTATTTCATCCTCGCCGCGTTCGTTTTAGGGTGGGGAGTCACTCCTTATCCAGAAGTGTTCGCTGGCTTGATCGTTGGATCTCTGTTCGGCATTTACAATATGTGGATCCTGGTCCGGAGAATGGAAAAGTTCGACCGGGCGGTGGAAGAGGGCTCGAAGGTCCGTTCTCTCGGAACGGCATTACGATTCGCATCAGGTGTAGCCGTTGTGGCGATCGCTATTTTGTTCGCTGAGCACATACATTTGGTCAGTGCGGTAATCGGGTTGATGATCCCATATGGTCTCCTTTTAGTGGAGCGGATCGTTTATCACATGAAACACCATTAAAGAAAGTGGAAAGAGAGGTGAATTTAACGTGGATCATGGCGCTCCAATGTATCAAGATCCGATATTCGGCATCTGGTTCAACCTATCGAACGTTATGATGCTGCTTGTAGCCGCTCTTATTGTGTTCCTTATCGCATTCTTCGCTACCCGGAACTTGAAGCTGAAGCCGACTGGCATGCAGAACTTCATGGAATGGGTTATGGACTTTGTCAAAGGAATCATTAAAAGCAATATGGACTGGCGGGATGGCGGACGATTCCATGTTCTTGGAATTACGCTGATCATGTTCATCTTTGTTTCGAACATGCTCGGGCTCCCATTTGCTGTCGTCGTCAACGGAGACCTTTGGTGGAAATCACCAACAGCGGATCCAGTCGTGACAATGACATTGGCTGCAACAATCATCATCTTGAGCCATTATTATGGTATTAAGCTGAAAGGCTTGAAAGGCTATAGTTCAGATTTCCTGAAACCGATGCCGTTCTTGTTCCCGCTTAAAATCATTGAGGAATTCGCAAATACGCTGACACTCGGTCTGCGTCTTTACGGTAACATCTACGCTGGTGAGATCTTGCTTACGTTATTGGCAGGGCTTGCTTCAGCAAGTATCTTCGGATTCGTCGGTGCAATCTTGCCGATGATGGCATGGCAAGGATTCTCGATCTTTATCGGGGCTATCCAAGCGTTCATTTTCGTTATGTTGACGATGGTTTATTTATCGCATAAAGTCAGCGAAGACCATTGAGTATAAACTGCCTTCGGGCAAAACAAAAAAACAATTATCCTGAGGAGGACATTTTAAAATGGGTTTATTAGCAGCAGCAATTGCAGTAGGATTAGCAGCACTAGGTGCAGGTATCGGTAACGGACTTATCGTTTCAAAAACAGTTGAAGGTATCGCTCGCCAGCCAGAAGCACGCGGCGTTCTTCAAACAACAATGTTCATCGGTGTAGCTTTGGTCGAGGCATTGCCGATCATCGCCGTAGTTATCGCGTTCATCGTAATGAACCGTTAATTTCGAAAAGCGAAAACGGCCGTTCAGCTCCGAAAGGCTTAAGACGGACTTCCGAAGCGGCGCTTTTTGCCGCATAGGAAAGACAGCTTAAGTCCGAGGAGTTGGCCGTTGGAGTCTGGACACTAAGAAAAGCGAAAACGGCCGTTCAGCTCTGACAGGCATAAGGCGAACCAGCGAAGCGGCGTAATTTGCCGCTCAGCTGGGTTGCCTTATGTCCCGAAGAGCTAGGCACTGGAGTCTAGACATCGCGCAAAGCGAATCTAGACAAAGCAACTTATTACTAAAAAGCTAAATGGCGAGAATGCTCCGGCATGTTTTTCGCCATTTATGCTTGTATGATGCATTTTGGATTTCGACAGCACATCTAACGATTTTAAGCAGCATATATAATAGAAGAAAAAGTATTTTAGGCTCTTGAAGGGAGTGAAACAATCGTGTTTTTTGATCACCTCGTACTCGGTGCAACCGGGGAGTTTTTGAACACTGGAGACATCATCGCAACATTGGTCATCTTTTTACTCCTAATGGCCCTGTTGAAGAAATTTGCGTGGGGTCCATTGATGGGCGTTATGCAACAACGTGAAGATTTGATCGCAAGTGAGATCGAAACTGCAGAAAAAAGCCGTCAGGAATCACAGCAAATGCTTGATGAGCAGCGCAACCTTTTGAAGGATGCCCGCAACCAGGCGCAGGAAATCGTTGAAAATGCTAAGAAACAAGGCGAAGTTTCCCGTGAGGAAATCATTACGACAGCGCGTGCTGAATCTGCTCGCATGAAAGAATCCGCAGTGGCAGAAATTGCTAACGAGCGCGAAAAAGCGATCGCAGCAGTTCGTGAAGAAGTTGTGGCTCTGTCCTTGTTGGCAGCTACGAGAGTACTCGATAAGGAAATCTCTGAGGAAGACAACCGTCAGTTGATTAACGAAACGATTGCGAAGGCAGGCGAAGTGCAATGAGCCAAGTCGCTGAGCGCTACGCATCGGCATTATTCCAGGTAGCCAAAGAGCACAATGTGACTTTGGAAATCGAACAGGATCTCCGTGAAGTACGTAAAGTTTTCAAGTTGACTCCTGAACTTTACCAATTGATCGTGTCGCCGAAACTTTCATCTGAAAAGCGCACAAACCTTATCGACGAAGTGTTTCAAGGGGCTAACCATTACCTTATCAATACGCTTCAGATGTTGGGTGATCGCAGACGCATGAACGAAGTCAGTGATATGACACAGGCATATATCAAGCTTTCGAACGAAGAGCAGGGAATAGAGGATGCAACAGTTTATTCAACTCGTCCGTTGACAGAAGAAGAAACAGCATCTCTTTCCACAGCTTTCGCGAAAAGCATCGGCAAGAATTCTTTACGGATTGAAAACGTAATCGACCCATCTTTGATTGGTGGATTGCGCCTTCAAATCGGGAACCGCATCTATGACAGCAGTGTCAGCACGAAACTTGCTCGCTTGCAGCGTCAATTGATCGGCTAATTTATGAAATTATGAGAGGGTGAAATACATGAGCATCAAAGCTGAAGAAATCAGCAATCTGATTAAGCAACAGATTGAAAACTATCAATCAGAGATGAAAGTTGACGAAGTCGGTACAGTCATCACAATTGGTGACGGTATCGCTCGCGCTCATGGCCTCGACAACATCATGGCTGGAGAACTTGTAGAATTCTCAAATGGTGTAATGGGTATGGCACAAAACTTGGAAGCCAACAACGTTGGTATCATCATCCTTGGACCATTCGCAGACATCAAAGAAGGCGATGAAGTACGTCGAACTGGCCGTATTATGGAAGTACCGGTAGGACCAGAACTTATCGGACGCGTAGTCAATCCACTAGGACAACCGGTTGATGGTCTTGGACCGATTAACACAACAAAATCTCGTCCTATCGAAAGCCCTGCACAAGGCGTTATGGCACGTAAATCCGTGCACGAACCGCTTCAAACGGGTATTAAAGCAATCGATGCTCTTGTGCCAATCGGCCGTGGGCAGCGTGAATTGATCATCGGTGACCGTCAGACAGGTAAAACATCTGTTGCAATCGATACGATCTTAAACCAAGGCGACCAAGACATGATCTGTATTTACGTAGCAATCGGCCAAAAAGAGTCGACTGTCCGTAACGTAGTTGAAACGTTCCGTAAAAACGGTGCGCTTGATTACACAATCGTTGTTACAGCGTCTGCTTCACAACCAGCTCCACTTCTATACCTAGCTCCTTATGCAGGTATCACAATGGCTGAAGACTTCATGTTCGATGGCAAGCACGTCTTGATCGTCTATGATGATTTGACAAAACAAGCGTCCGCTTACCGTGAACTTTCACTCTTGCTTCGTCGTCCTCCAGGCCGTGAAGCTTATCCAGGTGACGTTTTCTACCTTCACTCACGCCTTCTTGAGCGCGCAGCGAAGTTGAACGAATCACTCGGATCGGGATCAATCACTGCATTGCCGTTTGTTGAAACGCAAGCAGGCGATATCTCTTCTTATATCCCAACAAACGTAATTTCGATTACGGATGGCCAGATCTTCCTTCAATCGGATCTTTTCTTCGCCGGTGTTCGCCCAGCGATCAACGCAGGTCTTTCTGTATCCCGTGTAGGTGGTTCAGCACAGATCAAAGCGATGAAGAAAGTAGCCGGTACCTTGCGTCTTGACTTGGCTGCTTACCGTGAATTGGAGTCATTCTCCCAGTTCGGTTCCGACCTTGACCCAGCGACAGCTGCAAAACTTGAGCGCGGGAAACGTACAGTTGAAGTTCTCAAGCAGGACTTGAACAGCCCGATTAAAGTTGAAAAACAAGTTGTTATCTTCTACGCATTGACTCGTGGATTCCTCGACGATATTCCTGTACAAGACATCACTCGTTTCGAAGCTGAATTGACTAGCTGGTTGGATATTAACCACACAAACGTTTTGGATACCATCCGCTCAACTAAAGGGTTGCCATCTGACGAAGAATTCGGTGCAGCAATCAACGAATTCAAGCACACATTCGCAAAATCAGAATAAGCTCCCTGGCAGGATAGGAAGAAAAAATAACAAGGTGGTGAAATACCAGTGGCATCTTTACGCGATATAAAAACACGAATTACGTCAACCAAGAAAACAAGCCAAATCACGAAAGCGATGCAGATGGTTTCCGCTTCTAAGTTAAATAAAGCGGAAACGAGCGCAAAAGCTTTTGTTCCTTACATGGAAAAGATCCAGGATGTGGTCGCTTCGATCGCAGCCGGTTCTAGCGACGTGTCGAATCCTATGATGATGGCGCGCCCTGTAAAGAAAACGGCATATTTGGTCATTACTTCTGACCGTGGCCTTGTTGGCGGCTATAACAGTAACATCTTGCGTACTGTCATGGCGAAAATCAACGAGCGTCATACGTCAAGCGACGAATTTGTTATTCTCAGCGTTGGGCGGAAAGGCCGTGACTTCTTTGCGAAGAAAGGCTATAACATCATCGAAAGTTCAGTCGGGCTTCCAGACCACCCAGCGTTTGCGGATATCAAGGAAATAACGCGCAAAGCTGTTGGTATGTTCGCAGAAGGTACGTATGACGAAGTGTATATGTACTATAACCATTATGTTTCTGCCATCTCCCAGGAGGTTACCGAAAAGAAAGTGCTGCCGTTGACTGACATTCAGCCAACTGGATCGACTGCTTCTTACGAGTTCGACCCATCAGCAGAAGCGATTCTGGAAGTTCTTCTTCCACAATACGCGGAAAGCTTGATCTTTGGAGCCTTGCTGGACGGCAAAGCAAGTGAGCATGCTGCTTCCATGACAGCAATGAAGAGCGCAACAGACAACGCATCAGAATTGATCGGCGATCTGACGCTTGTCTACAACCGTGCACGCCAAGCTGCGATCACTCAGGAAATCACAGAGATCGTCGGCGGAGCTGCAGCGTTAGAGTAAGAAAAGCGAAAGCGCCTGTCCAGCTCCGACAGGCATAAGACGAATTCCCGAAGCGGCGCTCTATGCCGCACAGGGAAATTGGCTTATGACCCGAGGAGCTAGGCGCAGCAGCTAGACAATAAGAAAAGCGAAGACGGCCGTATAGGCCCGATGAGCTTTAAATAGGTTCAATAAAAGTAAGACAGGAGGGAACAGCATGAACACAGGACACGTTCTTCAGGTTATGGGTCCGGTTGTAGACGTTAAGTTTTCTAACGGACAGCTTCCAGCGATCTACAACGCCCTAACCGTTACTATCGATCGTCCCAACCAGGCGCCAACTACTTTGACTCTTGAAGTAGCGTTGCACCTAGGCGACGACACAGTTCGTACCATCGCAATGGAATCCACTGACGGATTGCAGCGCGGTTCAGCAGTAACCGATTTGGGCAGAGCAATTTCTGTTCCTGTCGGAGATGTTACACTTGGCCGAGTATTTAACGTACTTGGTGAAGTAATCGACTTGGGTGAGGAAATCCCGGCAACAGAACGCCGCGACCCGATTCACCGTTCTGCTCCTACGTTTGAGCACCTTTCCACT
Source organism: Planococcus sp. CP5-4_YE (assembly GCF_019042655.1). Taxonomy (GTDB): domain Bacteria; phylum Bacillota; class Bacilli; order Bacillales_A; family Planococcaceae; genus Planococcus. Next base: position 147,713 of record NZ_JAHPZO010000005.1, on the reverse strand, counting down.
GAAGTTGAAATTCTTGAAACTGGTATCAAAGTTGTTGACTTACTTGCCCCTTACATCAAAGGTGGTAAAATCGGCCTCTTCGGTGGTGCCGGTGTAGGGAAAACCGTTTTGATCCAGGAATTGATCAACAACATCGCACAAGAACACGGCGGTCTTTCTGTATTCGCTGGTGTTGGCGAGCGTACGCGCGAAGGAAACGACTTGTTCCACGAGATGAGCGAATCCGGCGTTATCAAGAAAACTTCAATGGTCTTCGGTCAGATGAACGAGCCGCCTGGCGCACGTATGCGTGTTGCTTTGACTGGTTTGACAATGGCTGAATACTTCCGTGATGAGCAAGGCGCAGACGTTCTTTTGTTCATCGATAACATTTTCCGCTTCACGCAAGCTGGTTCTGAAGTATCCGCCCTTCTTGGCCGTATGCCATCAGCGGTTGGTTACCAGCCAACACTTGCAACGGAAATGGGTCAATTGCAAGAGCGTATCACGACAACTAGCGCTGGTTCTGTAACATCGATCCAGGCAATCTATGTTCCAGCCGATGACTATACGGATCCGGCTCCGGCAACAACGTTTGCCCACCTTGATGCAACAACTAACCTTGAGCGTAAACTTTCTGAGATGGGTATCTACCCAGCGGTGGATCCACTTGCTTCTACTTCACGCGCATTGTCTCCTGAAATCGTTGGCACTGAACACTACGGTGTTTCACGCCAGGTTCAAGAAACTTTGCAGCGCTACAGAGAGCTTCAGGATATCATTGCCATCCTTGGTATGGACGAATTGAGCGATGAGGACAAGCTGACGGTTAACCGTGCACGCCGCGTCCAAAACTTCTTGTCTCAAAACTTCCACGTTGCTGAACAGTTCACTGGCCAAAAAGGCTCGTATGTTCCAGTTCAGGAAACGATCAAAGGCTTCCAGGAAATCCTTGCAGGCAAATACGATCATCTTCCGGAAGATGCTTTCCGCCTAGTCGGCCGCATCGAAGAAGTTATCGAAAAAGCCAAAGGCATGGGCGTACAAGTCTAAAATCAGGGACCAGGAGGGAAAAAAATGAAGACCATTACAGTCAATATTGTCACTCCCGACGGCCCAGTATACGATTCAGAAGTTTCTATGGTGATTGCAGTTACAGCAACCGGTGAGATGGGCGTTTTGCCTGGTCACATCCCGACAGTAGCTCCTCTTGGAATCGGCGCAGTCCGGTTAAAGAAAGAAAACTCGACGGAATTGGTCGCTGTAAGCGGTGGGTTCCTTGAAATCCGCCCTGAAAAAGTGACGATTCTTGCTCAATCAGCAGAAACTGCGACTGAGATCGACTTGGCACGTGCGCAGGAATCTGCAAAACGTGCTGAAGCACTTCTTCAGGCAAGAAAAGATGAGATCGACTACAAACGCGCGGAGTTGGCGTTAAGACGTGCGACGAATCGTATCAACGTTTATGAGGGTAACATTTAATAAAAGGAGACGGACAGAAGCGATTCGCTTCTGTCCGTTTTTTTATTGAATTATAGGCAGGATTTCACGAAAAACTCATGAATTTTTATGCCATATGAAATAATTTCAGCTATACTAACAGCAGGGGTTTCAACAAATAAGATATGAGACGAAAGGAGAGTATAGAGTGGAATTATATATCGGGCAGCAGGCATTGATTTCAATCATTAGCCATATCTTTTTCACCGGTGTTTCCTTTTATGCATTGCGGTCTGTAATGTTCGACAAATGGATAGCGAAGCACCACGTATTGCAGGCGCAAATCTTATACATATTTTTAAGTATTGTGCTCGGAACGGCCGTCTCCAATTTTTTCTTGGAAATTTCTGCATGGTCTAGGCAATTGCCATACCTATTTTAGCATTGCCGATTTGCCATGGTAATGTGGATGCATGCCGTTCCTATGGCAAATCGGCAATGTTTTACTATTTCCCAGGAAATATTCACTGTATAAGGGTTTAATTCTATGGAAGTGGGGAAACAATTAACTGTAATCAATTTGTAATATTTCTTTTTTCGTAACGGACATAAAAATACCTATGTTTACGAACAACATGGAGTGTATTGAGTTTTTGATAAGAAAGCTTTGTAATGCTTGTTTCTTATTAAAAAACAAGGTATCATGGATAAGGTTTTCATTTTTTACTACCATAAACTACAGAGATTATTAAATGTGAAAATATACGTGAGAGCTGTATAAATTAGGGACTATTAAACACATGGAGGGTTATGCTTTGGATCATATCATCGTTAAAGGCGGAAAGAAATTAACAGGAAAAGTACGGGTAGAAGGCGCGAAGAACGCAGTACTGCCGGTATTGGCAGGTGCGCTTCTTGCAAGTGAAGGGAAGAGCATCATCACGGAAGTGCCGAATCTAGCAGATGTCTACACTATTCAAGAAGTATTGAGAAGCTTGAATGTCGACATCGAATATTTCCCAGAGAAAAATGAGATGCACATCGATGCTTCCTCGCAACTTTCAAGTGAAGCGCAGTTCGAGTATGTTCGTAAAATGCGTGCCTCGATTTTGGTCATGGGGCCGGTTCTTGCGCGCAATGGATTTGCCCGTGTTGCTTTGCCAGGCGGCTGCGCGATTGGATCCCGTCCAATCGATCAGCATCTAAAAGGCTTTGAAGCAATGGGAGCGAATATCACGTTCGGAAATGGTTTTGTTGAAGCCAAAACGGATGGCCGTTTACGCGGCGCTAAAATGTACCTCGATTTCCCAAGTGTAGGAGCGACAGAGAACATCATGTCAGCTGCAGCGCTTGCAGATGGGGTAACGATTATCGAAAACGCAGCGAAAGAGCCGGAAATTGTTGACTTAGCGAACTATATCAACGAAATGGGCGGAAACGTCAAAGGCGCAGGTACAGACACCATGCGCATCGAAGGCGTGGAAACTCTTCACGGTTCACATCACTCGATTATTCCTGACCGTGTGGAAGCCGGTACATTCATGGTGGCAGCTGCCATCACTGAGGGCGACGTCATCATTGAAAACGCTGTTCCGGAACATATGGCTGCCTTAATTTCAAAAATGGGCGAAATGGGAGTCGATATCCAAGAAACGGATGAAGGCTTGCGCATTCGCGCGACACGCCCGCTCCGTTCGATCGACATCAAAACAATGCCACACCCAGGCTTCCCGACAGATATGCAATCGCAGATGATGTCATTGATGTTGACGGCACAAGGAAGCGGCATTTTGACTGAAACAGTTTTCGAAAACCGCTTCATGCACGTAGAAGAATTCCGTCGGATGAATGCATCCGTCAAGATTGAAGGACGTTCAGTCATCATGGAAGGCCCTTCTAAATTGCAAGGCGCACAAGTTTCAGCGACAGACCTTCGTGCAGCTGCTGCATTGATCTTGGCTGGGCTGGCTGCTGAAGGAATTACACGCGTACACGAACTTTATCATTTAGACCGCGGATATGTGGATTTCCACTTGAAGCTTGAAGCTCTAGGTGCCGACATTGAACGCGTATCAACTGAAACAAGCGAAGTAAAAGAAGAGCAAATGGTTTAATTCATCAGGACTTATACTTCATAAGATTCGAAGCCTGCCGCACAATTAAGCGGCAGGCTTTTTTCGTAGAAAAACAGTCTGAAAGTATTTTCGGAGAATTTTGTCAGCCGTTGCAGGATTATGATAAGATTTTAACTAGACAAGTTGAATCGAAGTATTAGAAAGAGTGAAGGAAAGTGCTGATATCGCTCCAGGCGAACGTTTTCGTACCCATCGGTGTGGGTCATGCAGTTGGCGCGACAGGAGCGTATCCTTGCTCTTCGCCGTCTTCCACTCTTTCGCATATGGCTATTCATCTAATATAGAAGATTTGTAATATTGAGTTGCTTAGAAAAACTGAATTTCAATCAATATCGCAGAACAAAGGGAGGGACGGCTTTATGTTTTCGAAAGATATAGGCATCGATCTTGGAACGGCCAATGTGCTGATCTATGTAAAAGGCAAGGGCATTATTTTAAACGAGCCGTCCGTAGTAGCTGTCGAGAAAAAAACCAATGAGCTGATTGCCGTTGGCATGGAAGCCCAGAAGATGATGGGTCGCACGCCACAGCACATTGCGGTGATCCGCCCTTTAAAAGACGGCGTCATACATGATTTTGATATTACAGAATTGATGCTCAAGCATTTTATTCAAGTACTCAAACTGAAAGGCTTTATGATGAAGCCGCGTATCCTCATCTGTTGTCCGGCGAATATCACGAGCATCGAACAAAATGCCATCCGCGAAGTGGCTGAAAAAGCGGGGGCGAGAAAAGTTTATGTTGAAGTGGAGCCGAAAGTCGCAGCTATCGGGGCGGGGCTCGATATTTATCAGACGGATGCGAGCCTCGTCATTGATATCGGCGGAGGGACTTCCGATATTGCGGTTTTGTCGATGGGCGAAATCGTCAAAAGCGTAACCTTGAAAGTGGCAGGGGATCATTTTGACTTGGACATCCTTCATTACATCAAGAAGAAATACAAATTGCTGATCGGGGAAAGGACAGCGGAGAAATTGAAAGTCGAATTTGGATCGCTCAGCGATAATCAACAAGCCACGATGGATATACGGGGGCGGGACATGCTGACCGGGTATCCGCGGACAATTACGTTGAAGGCACAAGAGATTACAGAAGCCTTGCGTGGATCGGTCGAGCAAGTTGCAGAAAGTGTGCGCGTGGTGCTCGAACAAACGCCTCCTGAATTGGCATCGGACATCATCGACCGCGGGGGTGTGTTGACTGGCGGTGGTGCTTTGCTAGGCGGACTGGACCGGCTACTGACGGAGCGTCTCGGCATTCCGGTCGCCATTGCGGAACATCCGAAAGAATGCGTCGTTCTTGGAACCGGAAAAATGCTCGAAGCGAAACAGGATATTTTCCGTTCGAGGAGATAAAATTCAAATTTATGTTCCACAGCCCAAGCTTTTTAGTATAATGGCAGATAGTGAAGTAACTTGTATAGCATTGGGCATTTAAAGAGGAAAGGTTGACATAGCGATGGCACAATCACGAAAAGCTGGCTCGACACAGCCAGATAAACCGAATACGCAAACCGAAAAGCCACACAAGAAAACGCGCTGGGTGCAAATCCGCATGTTTCCGATTTGGCTGCGCATCCTCCTGGTCATTGCACTTCTCGTCGTTATGGCAGCACTGGGAGCTATGATCGGATACGGCGTCATTGGAGATGGCAATGCAGGCGATGCCCTTAAATGGGAAACGTGGCAGCACATCTTTGATATCATGCGCGGAGTCACTTGATCAGGAAACGATAAAGTCTGGAGACAAGCAGAAAGTTGTAGAAGGGAATGGAATTTATGTTGACGACAGAACAAGTACAGGCAATTTTGCCTCACCGTTATCCATTTTTAATGGTCGATCGGATCGTTGAAATCGAAGCGGGGAAAAAAGCGGTCGGGCTGAAAAACGTCACCGCTAATGAAGATTTCTTTAACGGCCATTTTCCAGGTTACCCTGTAATGCCAGGCGTCTTGATTGTTGAAGCTTTGGCACAGGTCGGTGCGGCTGCTGTTCTTCAAATGGAAGAAAACAAAGGCCGGCTTGCCTTCTTCACAGGCATCGATAATTGCCGCTTTAAGCGCCAAGTCACGCCAGGGGATCAATTGCGCCTAGAAGTCGAATTGACTCGCCTGCGTGGTTCTATGGGCAAAGGGCACGCAATTGCCACAGTAGATGGCGAAATCGCCTGTGAATGCGACATTTTGTTCGCGCTTGGGCCAGTCCAGGAAAAATAAGATGGAAAATAAAACTGCCTCCCGCAGCCAATTCGGCCGCAGGAGGCAGTTTTGTTATGTGGATTTACTTTCGTCTTTGCGCAATACAGGCCGTTCCCGCATATCGCTTTCAAAGCGCTCAAGCAAATCTTGTCCTTCGAGACCATCTTCCAACAGCTCTGACAATAAAGTTTCAGCGTATTTGCGGCGCGCCCGTTTCAAAGTTCCTTTCATCAACACAGAGACGTGGCCACCGATCGGTTTAACGGCATGAATGATCACTTCAAACGTGGCTGGTTCATTTCCTGGGTAGGAAATGACGACTTTGACATCATACACTTTGCCATTTTGTTTCATATCGAGAAAAATCGCTTCGTGCTTTTCGTCCACCAGCAGTTCAAGAACCCATGACCGCTGGGAATTTTCCTGGTTGATGATCAGGCCATCGTGGAGCGGGTAGTCTATAAGTTGTTCTCCATCTACAACGGCAAACGACAGCATTTTAAAGGTTTTCATGAAATTCCCTCCAGATAAAGCTTTGTTTCAGTATAGCATAGCGGGGAAATACCCGGCGAATGTCTATAGAAAAAACCTCTGCAACAAAATGGCGATTTTGCGTATAGGCTTGCCATTCCAGAAATGCTATAGTTCTTGCCGCGAAATGATCGAAAAAATTTTTTGTTCTTTTCGGAATTCCGCAAATGATGCCCGAAATCCTTTCAAATCCGCGATTTCCCACATTGCCAAGGAAATGGCGCTCTTAGTATGCTTTTATTACCGGCAGGACAGCAGGCAGGCCACAAGCCAGCAACTGAATCGGCCTGGCCGGCAGGGGGTGAAATCAATGAATCAAGTAGGCATTGTAGGACGATTGACGAAAGACCCATCGATGCGGGTGCTGGGGGAAGGGCGTGTACATACTACCTTCGTCGTGGCCATTTCCCGCAACTTCAGAAATCAGCGTGGAGAGATCGAAAGCGATTATGTCCTTTGCTCGACCTGGGGGCGTACTGCCCAAAACGTCGCTAAGTATTGCATGAAAGGCTCGCAAGTCGCCATTACGGGAAGGATTCAATCACGCCATTACGATAAGGAAGATGGCTCCCGCGTCTACGTAACGGAAGTGATTGGCGACCAAGTACGTTTCCTCGATAAACGAAAGCCCTCAGACGATCTCATCCCCAAGCGGACGGAAGCGGATTCTAATGTGGAGTTCGATTTTCAGCCGCCCGAAACTGAGCAGGTGAACAGTTGATGCATAAGGAGGCAAGTGGAATGCCGAAAGAACTTCAGCTCCAATTGGAAGTCCACATGGAGCAATTGATCAAACTGACCGCTTCACTTCATCAGCGCATGATTGAGGCGGAGCGGGAGCTGTCAGAACTGAAACGGGTCTTCGCCACAGGCGAAAAAAATTGATGATCGCTGTCCAAAAGAAAAAATCCGGCCAGGTGGGGTCCTGGCCGGATTTTTTAGAAGCTATACGTGAACAATTCTTTCAGCTCATCATCGGACAGGTCCGTCATCCATTGACTGGATTGGATAAACTGATCCGACATCGACTGCTTCTGTGTAAGCAGTGAATCGATTTTTTCTTCGATCGTACCAATCGTTACAAACTTATGGACGTGGACAAACTGCGTCTGGCCGATGCGGTATGCCCGATCGGTCGCCTGGTTTTCCACAGCTGGATTCCACCAGCGGTCTGCGTGCAAGACATGCGTAGCAGCCGTCAAGTTGAGCCCGGTTCCACCTGCTTTCAAGGATAGGATGAAGATCGGGAATTCGCCATTCTGGAATGCAGCGACAAGTGAATCGCGTTGGTTTTTCGGCATATGCCCAGTCAAGAACGGCACTTCATGCCCGTATAATTCATTCAGCGCCTGCTGTAGCAGATGCCCCATTCCGATGTATTGCGTAAAGATCAAGCATTGCTCCCCGCGTTCCGCGATTTCCCCCGCAAGTGTCACGATACGCTCGAGTTTCTGGGAGCGAGGCAATAACTCGTCGGCAGTCGTATACGGTTCTTTCAAATAAAGGGACGGGTGATTGCACAGCTGTTTCAGCTTACTGAGCATTTTCAGGACGAGGCCTTTTTTCTCAAAGCCAGTGAGCGTCCCCATCTTCTGCACCGTATCCTGGACAAGCCCCTCATACAGCGCGGCTTGCTCCGGCGTCAGCGGGCAATATTCCAATTGCTCCAGTTTTTCCGGTAAATTAAGCTGTAGTTCGGGATCTTTTTTCGTCCGGCGGAGCAAGAATGGCTGTATGCGTTGCCGCAGCTTTTCTTTCGCCTGTTCCGAATCATCCCGCTCAATCGGTACCATAAAGGCTTCCTGGAACTGCTTGATGCGGTACAGGTAGCCTTTATTGATGAAATCGAAGATCGACCATAGTTCGGACAATCGGTTTTCAATCGGCGTCCCGGTCAGCGCGATGTGATGCTGCCCTTTGAACTTGCGGATTGTCCGTGATTGTTTCGTATACATGTTTTTGATGTTTTGTGCTTCATCAAGCGTAATGCTCGTCCAAGTGATCGATTGGATTTCGACGCTGTCGGACGAAGCGATGCCGTACGTCGACAGCACGACATCCGGTTGTTCGGACGCCAGTGAGTCGAGGAAGGCTTGGCCTTTCGGGCGATTGCTGCCGTAATGCGTCGCAACTTTCAAATCAGGGGCAAAACGATCCAATTCCTTTTGCCAGTTGCCGAGGACCGAAGTCGGGCAAATGATGAGCGACGGCTTTTTCGGCTTTTCGCTGTGCACGTGCAGCAAGTAGGCAATCAATTGCACAGTCTTGCCGAGCCCCATGTCATCTGCGAGGCATAAACCGAAGCCTTCTTCGCGCATGAAGGTTAGATAATCGAAACCGGTCTTCTGGTAAGGCCGCAATTCGGTCATCAAGTTCCCTGGCAATGGCGTTTCCGGCAGGTCGCGTTTATCGAGTAGTTTATCGAGCAGGACTTTTAAGGATTTATTCAAATGGAACTCGACGAGCGGGTCATCTTCTTCTCCCGGTTCTTCGAGCATGACGTCCGGTACATTATGGAACAGCATGTCTTTCAGCGTCCAATCGGCGTCTTCCGCTTCTTCAATCATTTGGCGCAATTGCATCAACAAATTCGAGTCGACGCGTACCCATTCGTTGCCAACGCGGATAAATTCGCGGTTTTCCGTCACCAGTTGCTCGAAATCCTGCATGCTTAACTCGTGGCCATTAAGCGAGAACTTCCAGTCAAAGTTAATGATTTGATCAAGGCCAACGACGGATGCTTTTTTCGCCGGGGAGGTAACATTCGCTTTCACGCGTACTTTGGATTCCTGGACGGCTTGCAGCCAAGAAGGAATCGATACTTCCACGCCAAATGCCTGCAACAGGTCTGCATCATTGCGGAGAAAGTTCAATACTTCCGCATCTGTCCAACGCGCGATATACATCTGGTCCGCCTCATAGCGGTCGACAGAAGGACATAAGCTAAGGATCAAGCTTTGGCGCTCTTGGATTTCACTCGCATGGGCACGCCATTTTTCAGGCAAGACCTTTTCGATCACTTCGTTTTCACGGCGCTTCGAAGGCGTCCAATATGCGCTGCCGCGTTTAGTGCGCAGCGCTGTGCGGAAAGCCCATAAGCCGCTGTCGTCAGGTTCGGTCAATTGCATCGCCAGCACATAATCGTCCGCGGGTGCGAGCCCGTCCCAACCGGCATGTTCGACGAAATGCAAGAGGTAGGGCAAATGGGCGGGAGTGAGCCCTTTTTGGTGCAGCTGATGCTGGATAGTATCGGTCAAGAACGAGCGGATTTCCGCATCGCCATATGCCGAATCGATGGAAATAACGCCGTCTTCGACATGAACATGCTGCCACAGTGCCGAATCGTTCAAGGAGTCGGCGACGCGGCGCGCAAGTTTCAGCCAAGTTTCATCTTGCAGGCGGCGCCCTGAAAACTGAACGTAATGGTGAGGATCCTGTTGGAACAAACGGACAAAATCGGCTGGCGTCAATAATAGGTCCAAGCCATCTGTTTGAACGTTCATGCCGAAAAAGCTGTCTTTGTCGGCGAAAAACAGGAATGGCGACCAGATTTCCGGAGGGATCCGGTTGCCGCTGTCGTTATAAGCCTGAAGCCGGAACATGTCCGACTGGTCTATTTTCAAATAATACGTACGGCTTCCTTCAGTTTGGAATTGATTCATAACAGTTTTCCTTTCTCGATCTCTTCCTGGAGTGCGCGCAATCGTTTATAGCGATGTTGGATCTCTTTCATATAATCATTCCAAAACGGCAATTGCCCGCTTTTCTTGCACGCAGCTTTCATTTTTTTCCATACACGGACAGCTTGTTTGTAACTGGTCCGGCTGCGTTCTTCGAGATGCTGCAGCGCATAACGGTGGTACAGTGGCAATGCGAAATCAGGTGCGGCATTATGCACTTCCTTCAACCCGCATTCCTCAGCAAAATACAGGGGCGAGTTATGCAGCTGGTGAAGCTCCGCCCATTGTTTATACATGCCTTTTTCGACAAGATAAGCGGAATAGGCCGGCAAGCCGTAATGGCCAAACTGCGTAAACAAATCTTCCCAATCATCTTCGGTCAAATCAATCAATGAATACAGGCGGCTTAACACACGGACGTAGTGGTGGCGGTATTGCGTAAACAACCCGTCAAACAGGAACGTCCGAACGTGCGGCTTGAGAGCTATTAGAATAGCAGAAAGCCCTTGTTGATGGCCCTCTTCTTCCGCAAGCACCGCTAGTTTGACCCAGTCAGCTGCTGCGCCCGGTGCAATATTGCCAGGTGCAACTTCGTTTTCGAGCAGGATGGCGAAAAATGCCTGAACCCGCTCATCAGGACGCCGGAAATCTTCAAGGCCACTTAACCGTTCGCGCCTGGTGATGAATAATTCAGTCCAAAACAGCTGGTAAATGTCAAAGCGTTCGGAAAAAGAATCGTCATTCGTTTCGGTAAATTCACGAACCAGTTCCCGTAAATGGGTGAAAAAAGCATCCGATTCGAATGTGCGGTGCAGACCGCGCAATTGGCCGAGTAAATCACGAAGTGCATGCAATTCGTCCGCAAACCAAGTTTTGAAGAACGAGTGGTGCACTTCTTTAGTCCCCGCGCTGAACGTATTCCACACTTCTGTCAAAGAAATCAGGTGGGCATAGGTTTTATATAAAGTTTTCCATTCACGCTCAAGCGGCATGAAGGACAGGGCATTTTTCAAGCGCCCTTCGTATAATTGCTCAAAATAGAAATAATTGCGCGTGACGTAATCATTAATCGGTTCGCGCCACGTGCTGCGGATCAGTGCTTCCCATTGATCGGGTGAGCGTTTGTTCGTCAGTGTCGACAATTTCTCATTCTCCTTATCACGCCATTTCGCGACCCATTCGGAAAGCGAGTCGATTTTTTGGTAGAGCGAAAAAATGACCGCCAAGCGGTGACGGCAGGTTTTTTCCTGTGGACAAGCACACACGGCAGTAAGTTTCCCGAAATTGAGCACCACTTTTACCGAATGGGCATCTTTCACGCTCGCTTCAAGCAGCAGGCGTTCTTCATTGAAAGAATGGATCTGCACGCCATCATGGCGCACTAAAAAGACTGCTTTTCGAACCATTTCTTCATCTAACGCACGCGTAGGATGAAGCGACTTGTCGATAGCAGCCATATAATTGTGGATTGTGTCTTCGTATTGTTTTGCTAAGGATAAAACCGTAGCCATTTACATCGCCCCAAATAAAAACATTTCCTTCTATTATACGGCTTTGTGGCAATACAGTAAACGAAGAAGGAAAAAGAAGCGAAAATGCCATCGTTTATCCACACTTAATTCTATTCGAACCGTCCAATTTATGGTATGATTTATTTAAGCAGAATATTCTGAAATATAAGGAGGGGAGTCAGATGTTGCATGTAAAATTGATGAAGCCGTTTTATACAAAGAGAGAAGGGCATCGCATCAAATTTGTGTTCGCTTATCAATATTTTTCCATCCTGAAAGATGATGAAGTGTTTCACTTCATCCCTGTCGAGGGGAAGGAAATCATCGTCAACTTGAATACCTTCCAAGTAGAAAACCTTTCAGAAGTCTTTGTCTTCCAAAAAGGAAACCGCTTTATTCGTTTGCCGCTCTACCAATTGCTGCTGGTCTCGGATATCCACACACACCTTCAGAGCATATTGAAGGAAGAAAGGGCGGAATTGATCGAAGTGAACGAACAAACAAAGAAAGAAGCGACCGAAGCAATCCAGTTCCTGGAGCAGGAAAACTTCAACCGCATGATCGACCAGGCGTTAGCCGCGGGGGATAAGGAACTGTTTGAGAAACTGCTGCTGTCTCAGCAAAAACAATTACTCGATGGAGGTCTATGATGAAGCATACAACAGCCTATGGATAAGCAACGCCTGCCCAGGAATATGAGCGCAGGCGTTTTTATATGGAAGAAAACAAGCAAAAAGCCCTTTTCCATCAATCGGAAAAGGGCTTTTACGTATGTTCGGAAATCATAGGGTGCTCCTTTCTACATAAGCATGAAGTAATTAAGTGCCAACATTACAACTGCAGAACCCGTCACGCCCAGTGCAAGATCTCCCCACTGCATCTCCAGTACTTTTTCGAAATTATTCATGATGATCCGCTCCTTCTCTGTTTGTCGGGAAATCCTGTTTGCTAGTTATAGTGTCCAGTTGAACTATTTATAACTTATTTACAGTGTATAAGGGGCTGGAAGAAAATACATGAGACTAAATCACTAAATATTCTAAAAATTAAAATAATTTTCATTTAAAGGTTATTCAATCGAAGGCGGTAGTCAAGCGTCTGCTTCACTTTAGGGGAATTTAAAATTGGTTGAGAAGATTGGAAAAAATGTCGCCAGTGAAAAATAAAGAAAATCACTACAGAGTTACTGATTTTGCGAAGATACACTTAATGGATTGAACTTGTATAGGCTATCCATAAGAGTTTGAGGCGGTCTTTTGTGCACTTGTTGTTGGGCAAGCGGCAGCGCGTAGGTTTTTCTTTTTTTAACTAAGGAAAACTGATAGGTTTAAAGAGTGAAGAATAGAAAAAAGGAGTGAGTCATATGCGCATTATGCCAAAGCGGTTGCATTCAGGGGATACAGTAGGTGTCATTTCGCCGTCTAGCCCCCCGGATCTGGAAAGCTTAAACAAGGCACTACCGTTTTTAGAGGAATTGGGGCTAAAGGTGAAAATGGGTCAGTCTGTAACAGCCGTCAATGGTTATCTTGCTGGAACTGATGAAGAACGGTTAGCAGACCTTCATGACATGTTTGAAGACCCAGAAGTGAAAGGCATCATTTGCGCTGGGGGAGGATTTGGTTCAGCCCGGTTTGCAGAGTATATCGATTACGCAATGATCAAAGAAAACCCGAAAGTTTTTTGGGGCTATTCAGATGTTAGCTTCCTGCATCATGCAATTGGTATGTATGCAGAATTGATAACATTCCACGGTCCTATGTTAGCCTCCGATGTCGGAAAGCCGGAATTCCACGAACGCAGCGGACGCATGTTCGGCCAGATGTTCCGGCCATTCGAATTGCATTATGACGAAACGATATCATCCTTGGAGGTTTTGGCAGGCGGTGTGGCGGACGGTGAACTGGTTGGCGGCAATTTATCATCGATTCGAAGCAGCCTTGGAACCAAATTTGAACTCGATACAAAAGGTAAAATTCTTTTGATTGAAGATACTGGAAAAGAGCCGTACCAGATTGATGAAATGTTAAATCAGCTAAAGCAAGCCCGTAAATTCGAACAAGTTGCTGGAATTGTTGTTGGGGATTTCAAGAATGCAGAAGCTGCAGAGCCAGGGCAATCCTGGACGCTTGAGCAAGTGCTAGCTGATTATTTTGAAGATATGGCGGTACCAGTTGTCAAAGGCTTTAAAATCGGTCATTGCGAACCGAATTTCTCAGTTCCACTTGGTGCGCTGGCGCGGCTTGATGCAGCCAATAAAACCCTAACGATTTTGCCTGGAGTAGAATGACAAATGGATTGGATATCGGGGACTGAAGCCCCTCGGTGTGCTCTATAGTAAAAGTGCGCAGGACGGCCTTTATCAACTGCATAGAGAAATGAAACAGGTGAAATAACCATAAATTTATGCTATAATAGACAGATAATGTTTTCATTATAGAGAGGCGTGGATAACGATGGCATTTCAACCCCATGAAAAAGAAGTATCTGAATTTGTAGCGGCCCGCAAAATCGGCGAATGGATTTCATTCACCCGCAATGGCGTCGACGTTAACGGAACCATCTTCAAAATTATGGACAACTCGGTGATCGTCGAGATCTCACCAGAAGACGCCAAGGAAATCGGCGCTGCTTCCAACATGACCGTAATTTCACATAAGAAATACAAGATTGTCGCAGATCAATAAAACGAAACCTCCGCAGCCGCGGAGGTTTTTTCATTGTGTGAAATTAAGTGAAGTTAGCGAGTGTTTGTATGTGGAAATATTTCTATTTTCCATCTAAGCTCTGCCTTGGTAGCCACCGCCCTGCTTTGGGTGGGCCTCTTGCCGTAAGCCAGGAAGAACGCCTGTCTTACTGCATCGGCTCACCCTTGGCGCTGGCGGCTGATAGATTTCATTGAGAGAGGTGTGATTAGTTGAATCTGCTTCTGTAACTAGTTGCCGGCTAGTTGGGGATCACTTTCTGAAATGTGGCAAACTGAAAATCACACTCTCTTTGATCCAAATAATATGAGCTAAAAACATAATACATTTCCACACTTTGCTTTAAATGAACTGAAAAACGATCTTCCACTCTAAAATTAGAGACGGAGCGGAAATGGCTGACTCCTGGGGGACCGAGCGGGCTGGCGAGACAAACGTACCGCGCTTTTTGCGGGACGTTGGCTCAACACCCGCCCCATACCCGGGCAGCTGAAAGCGCGACGTCCTGTCGCATCAGCTGCATGACTCGCATCCTGCGAGCCCCAAGCAGCCATTGGAGCGCAGTCGAAAAGCGGAAGTTTTTCCAATGGCTTCTTCCTTAATCACTTCTTTTCCAATCACTTCTTTTTCATTACTTCACTCTTTCCCGATTTAAAATTCACCACAATCCTATGTCATTCGTCTCAAAGCCACCAAATATTGAAAATTGTGGCAGGGAATTCGTTTCAAAGCGCTTGGTTTTTTGGTAAAGTAAAACTAAGCAGAACGCCATTTGCCTGAAAGGACTTAGACGCATGATATCTGATTTTAAATTTTGGCATTTCTTCCTGAACCAAGGCCAACTCATACATAATTTGCGGCACACCGAAATGAGGCAAATTAACAAGCGATTGGCTGTTATTTTGGTGCTCGGCTTGATGGTCTTTGCCTTGCCTGAAATTTGGGGCATGAACACCGGATCGTTGACGCCGCTGCTTGCGGCAGGCATGTTCGACGGTTATACACTCGCACGGTGGACTTCGCTTGTCGGCACCTTGCTGTGGGGCGGCTTGTATTTAAGCTTCCATTTGTACATCGCTGCATATCTATACGGTCGGATCATCGGCATCCCGTGGAAGGCGATGATCGTCATGCAAGCTTACGTTACGGCATTGTTGGTGCTGGAAAAAGGCTTGATTTTCGGCATATTCGCCTGGAACGGCTACACAACAGCCTTTTCACCGTTTTCATTCGGGCCGATCGCGGCAACATTCCTGGAAAACAGTTACCTGATTTATTTCTTCAACCAATTGACTTTGTTTACCTCATTGATCATCGCGATTCAATACCGCTTCATCAAGAATTTTTCGCGTGTATCGCCGAAAATCATCTTGCTTTCACTGATCATCATCCACGTGATTTCGGCATTGATTGTCGCGCTGTTCAGCCAGATTCCGGTCGATGAAATGCTGCGTGACTTTATGCAAGGGGGGCCGATCCTATGAACCGCTTTTTCTTTATCGGCTTATCCATTGCCATCGTCGCTTTTTTGACTTCGAACTTCCTGTTGCTGTTCGGTGAGAAGAGCATCATTTCAAAGCAATTATATGTCAGTGAATATGAACAGGCGTATACCCATACATACACCGAAAATTTGCCGAAAGAAGCCTTGACGGCGCCGCAGGATACGATGGAAATCTATGTCCAGGACCACGAAGCACTTGAGCAATGGCTCGTCAAAGAAGGCGATGCCGTAACGGCAGGCGCTGAGCTGGCACGCTTGAACGAAAGTGAGTCAGAAGACCAGCGAGCGATTTGGCAGTCGGAACAAAGTGCGCTACAAACAGAACGCAATGAAGTTCAGTCAACATTGCAGGAATTGACGCAGGCGCGCGCATCGCAAGACAGCAGCGTTTCCGAAAACTCCAATAATAGCTCCAGCTATCCGGGGCTTGGAGAAGACATGGAACAGGAACTGCGCATGGACGTCAACGTCTCGGTCGGCGTGGAAGTGCCGGAAGACGGCTCGTATGCTTCAGGCATCGCGCAAGCCCAGCAGCGTCTGGCGGCCATCGATTCTGAACTGGCGGTCGTCGAAGCGCAGCTCGCGCAAAGCCAGGAAAATCCGGCGCTCATCAGCCCGGTCGAGGGGACGGTCGCAAGCATCAACCGTGACACCACGCCGCTCAGCATCGAAATTTACAATAATGAACGTGAATTCGTGACGTATTTATTGGAAGACGAATGGCACGAAGTGGAACAGGCCGACCGTGTATTCATCCAGGCGCCAGGCATTGAAGGCGCGATTCCTGGAACGGTCCGCAGCGTTTCTGAAATCCCGGCGGAAGAATCCAAGTGGTTCGAAGCGTACCGAAATCTCGGCCGCATCGAACAAAACAACCCGATCGCCTTTTACGAAGTGCGCATCGCCCCTGAAACACCTTTGCAGGACACGGTGCCTTATGGCAGCAACGCCAACGCAGAAATCACCTTGAATGAAGCACAAGATGCAATCGCCTTGCGCGACGGTTGGGTTTACGATGACGACGACACGTCGGGTATGGCCTATACCTTGAACATTGACGGCCGCCCGAATGCTGTTCCTGTCGAGATCGCCTTCACCCAACAAGGTCGCGTCGTTCTCGCAAGCGGCATGGAGGCAGGAGACCTGACCATCAATGAAGAGCAACTCCATGATTATCCAGGGAGACCGAAGCTCTTTATGCCGTTCCCGAGCCTGACGCCGGACTTTACTTATGCGAAAAATACAGAATGGCGCGCATATGTTGAATATTTATTGGCGCGCTAAGCAAAACCTCCGGAAATTTCCGGAGGTTTTTTTGTAGGAAATAAAAGATGAAAGTATAAACAGTTGCTATGGAAGTAAACGCATCGAAATGGCCGCTGAAACTTGCGCTTAATTTACAACCACCATTGGTGTACGATAGACACAACACATTACAGCCATTGATCGGAGTGGAGTATGCATGAAAGAAACAGATTGGCGCTTCCGCGTCGCGCACCGGGAAGCCTGGATCGGCCTCGGACTTGCGCTTTTCAATTTCGTTTGGTGGTTCGCTTTTGCCTACGGGCTTGGCAGTCGGCCAGTCGAGGAATATACGTACATATTCGGCTTGCCGGATTGGTTTTTCTATAGCTGCATCGTCGGTTTCCTGGTTATGGTCGTGCTTGTCACGGTTGTCGTCAAATTGTTCTTCATCGATGTGCCATTTGACGAAGAACAGGAGGAAAGTCGATGAACTATTCAGTCCTCATTCCTATGATCGTCTTTTTGATCATCATCTTTTTCATCGGCTATTGGTCGAGCAGAAAACTGGCCGGCTCTTCGAACTTCATCAGTGATTATTTCCTCGGTGGTCGCGAACTCGGCGGTTTTGTCCTGGCGATGACCATGGTCGCGACATACGGCAGCGCCTCGAGTTTTCTCGGAGGGCCGGGGACCGCTTATACGATGGGCTTCGGCTGGGTGTTGCTCGCGATGACGCAAGTGGTCACCGGTTATTTCGTCCTGATGATTCTCGGGAAAAAATACGCCATCATGGCGCGTCGCTATAACGCGGTGACGATGATTGATTTTCTCAAAGGCCGCTACAATAGCACAGCTGTCGTTTTGTTATCGGCGCTTAGCATCATCATTTTCTTATTTTCCGCGATGGCTGCCCAGTGGATCGGCGGCGCGCGGCTCATCGAGTCTTTAACAGGACTCAGCTATCAATCAGCGCTGTTTTTATTTGCCGTTAGCGTCCTCGTCTACGTGACCATCGGCGGCTTCCGGGCTGTCGCTTTGACCGATGCAGTGCAAGGGGCAGTCATGCTCGTCGGCACGCTGGTCCTGCTTGTTGCCGTCATCATCTCGGGCGGCGGGATTTCGAACATCATGCAGGACCTCATCAATGAAAACCCGAATTTGGTCACGCCGTACGGAGCGGAAGGCAATCTTGGCGCCGCCTATGTGTCGTCGTTCTGGATTCTCGTCGGTGTCGGGGTTGTCGGATTGCCCCAAATCGCGGTACGGGCGATGTCTTATAAAAACGCCCGCTCGATGCATCGCGCGCTCATCATCGGCATGATTGTCACCGGTTTCATCATGCTCAATATGCATTTGATCGGCGTCTTTGCGCGCCCGATCCTTCCGGGCATCGAAGTCGGCGATAAAGTCATTCCGCTGATCGCGCTGGAAACTTTGCCGCCCTGGGTTGCCGGAATCGTCTTGGCTGCTCCGATGGCGGCGATCATGTCGACGGTCGACTCGCTCTTGCTTCTCGTCAGCTCATCGATCGTCAAAGATGTCTACTTGAATTACGTGAAGCCGGATGCCAGCCTTAAAACGATTAAGCGCATGTCGTTCGGGGTGACCGGTATTCTCGGAGGAATCGTTTTCTTGCTTGCGCTCGATCCACCAGACTTGTTGATTTTCTTGAATTTATTTGCGTTCGGCGGTCTCGAAGCGGCGTTCATCTGGCCGATCGTGCTCGGCCTATACTGGAGATGGGGCAATAAATACGGTGCGATTGCGAGCATGGCGACAGGGATCATCAGCTACATCGCCTTACATTTCTACAACATCGAAAACGGCAATTTGTTCGGCGTCCATACGGTCACCGTGCCGGTCGTCTTATCGCTCCTCGCCTTTATTGCGTTCAGCCTGCTAATCAACAGACAGGCATATGATTACAATGCCATTCTATACAGAAACGAAAAATAAGCGTAAAATGAAGGGCTATATGTGGAATAAGGGAAAGAAGGGCTGCACTTTTGACTCCATGGAAAGTTTACGGCATCTTAACATCGGTGATGGTCGTGTGGGGATTCAACCTCGCGGCGGTTAAGTATTTATTGGAATTTGTTGATCCGGTCACGTTGACGGCGTTTCGGATTTTGCTAGCCGGGGTGACAGTGCTGATCATTTTGGCGTCGCTCGGCATGATGCGCTGGCCAAGGCGCAGTGATTGGAAATACATATTGCTTGGGGCATTGCTTAATGTCGTGGCCCATCATTACTTCCTGTCTCAAGGATTGGCGATCACTTCCGGAACAAACGCTGGTTTGATTCTTGGAACTGGGCCAATGCTGACGGCGGTATTGGTCTCGCTGATTATGCGTATTGTGCCATCCAGGCTGCAATGGCTGGGTGTCTTTATTGGTTTTGCCGGCGTCGCCATGACGGTGATGGTCGGAAGCGATTCGGCATCAGGCTTGAGCCTTGGGGATATATTGGTCTTCATCTCCATTTTGGCTCAAGTCTTCAGTTATATTGTCATAGCAAATGCGGCACGTTCGCTGGATCCGCG
Source organism: Planococcus sp. CP5-4_YE (assembly GCF_019042655.1). Lineage (GTDB taxonomy): Bacteria > Bacillota > Bacilli > Bacillales_A > Planococcaceae > Planococcus. The sequence goes on along the minus strand of NZ_JAHPZO010000005.1, from coordinate 128,246 downwards.
CCTGTTGACGGGATATATGCTCGTGACGGGGGCAATCGTCTTATTTATCATCGCGCTTATCCAGGAGCCGGGAGAAATCGCAGCGTTCGCGGAAGTTCCATCATCGTTCTGGCTGGCGTTCTTCTTTTCGGGGATGCTTGGCACAGCGGTCGGCCACATGCTCTATAATTACTCGATTGGCCAGGCGGGACCGACAAAAGCGGCAATTTTTATGAATTTGAATACGCTGTTCTCGCTCGTGGCAGCAAGCCTTATTCTCGGTGAAACGATTACGCCAGGCCATTTGCTCGGCCTTGTGCTCATTGTCATCGGCGTGATATTCGGATCAGGGGCAGCGGAGGATTTGCTTCGAAAACGCAGAAAACGGCTCCCAATATGAGCCGTTTTTTTCTATAGTGGAATAGCGAAAGGAGAATGAACGATGGCGGGTTTATGGGGTACACCACAACAACTGCGCCAGCTGACAGAGCAATTGGTCGGCTGGGAATCACAAGGGCTAACAGAAGGGGAAGTGAAATTCCCGGAACGATTAAAAGCCGAATTATTGAAAGTGGACTATTTCCACAATCACCCGGAATTCGTTTCTTTGGGTGAAGTTAATTGGGAGCGCCGTTATTTGACAGCCTTGTACAAGCATGAAAAAGCCTCACGCACCGTTGTTCTGCTCAGTCATTTCGATACTGTCGCTGTGCACGAATACGGAGATTTGGCACCACTCGCTTACCAGCCAGCAGAACTGGAAAAAGCATTTCAAAAGATTAAGAGCGAATTTAAGCCGGAGATGCAGGAAGATCTAGCATCCGGTGATTATTTATTCGGCCGAGGCATCATGGATATGAAGCCGGGGCTTGCGATCCATATGGCATTAATCGAGCGGGCAAGTTTGGAAAATTGGCCGATCAATATTGTGCTGATGTCGGTGCCGGATGAGGAAGTAAACTCCGCAGGTATGCGCTACGGCGTGTCTAAGCTGCTCGATCTCGAACGGCAGTATGGGCTGGAATATATACTGTTCTTGAACGGCGAGCCGGTGTTCGCAAAATCGCCTGGCGATACATCGCAATACATCTACACTGGATCGATCGGGAAAATCATGCCGAGTGCCTTGTTTTACGGCAAAGAAACCCATGCAGGAGAGCCGCTTGCCGGCATGACTTCGAGCTATCTATCGACGTATTTGACGCGGAAAATGGAATGGAATCCGGCGTTTTCCGAAACCGTGCACGGGGAAGAAACACCGCTTCCGGTAACCCTGACGCAAGGGGATATGAAAGAGGAATATTCGGTCCAGACGCCTTACCGGACAAAAGCGCTCTATAACGTCTTCACGATGGAAAGAAATGCCGAAGACATCATGGATATTTTCGAGAGCTTGGCGAAGGAATCCGCTGCGGAATGTGTGGAAGATTATCGTTCCTTGTGCGAAAAAGTCGGGATGGCACCGCATTTTGATGAAATTCGCGTCCTTCGGTACGAAGAACTTGTGGAGTACGCCAAAGCGAAATTCGGCCTTGATTATCTGAATCAATTGATTCGCGATACGCTGATGGATCCGGAACGGGATGTTCGCGAAAAATCGTTTCATATTGCGGACATCTTGCTGCTGAATTGCCAAGAGTTGACGCCAGGCATCGTCTTATTGTTTGCGCCGCCTTATTACCCAGCGGTCAATTCAAGCGAAGACCCATTCATCGGGAAATGTGTGGCACACATCACACATGATGCGCTCGAACGTTTTGATTTAGAGCTCGAGCAAGTGCATTTCTTTAATGGCATTTCCGACCTCAGCTATGTTAATTACGAGGGCACAGCAAGCGGCTGGATTAGCTACGAGAAAAACACGCCAGTTTACGGTGACCAATACAGCATTCCGTTCCAAACGATGCAACAACTTAAGGCGCCGGTCTTGAATATCGGCCCGTTCGGCAAAGATCCGCATAAACGCACGGAACGGCTCCATATCAAAAATGCCTTCGAGGAAATACCGGAAATCATCGCGAGCTTGATTTTGCATATTGGGGAAAGAGCGGATTGATACACGAGGATGAAACCCGCCTTTTTTAATCCGGTTTGTTTTGGGTAGAGAAGACAGGTACAATTCAAAAAGATGAAAATTTAAAGGAGCGGATCTTTTATGGACTTTAAACAGCAGACCGAAACTTATTTTGATCATTTTCATGCGCATCCGGAAGTCAGTTTCAAAGAGGTTGAGACGACAAAAAAACTCGCGCAGATCATGGATGAGCTCGGAGTAAAGTATCGGACATTCGATGATGTCACTGGCTTGTTTGCCGAAATTGGCGAAGGGGAGGAAGTGATCGCCGTGCGTGCGGATATCGATGCCTTATGGCAGGAAGTGAATGGCCAAGTGCAGGCCAATCATTCCTGCGGCCATGACGCCAATATGTCGATGGTCCTTGGGGCCCTCCTGCGTTTGAAGGACGAATCCTTGAATAAGCGCATCCGCTTTATTTTTCAGCCGGCTGAAGAGCAGGGCAACGGTTCGCTTGCGATGATTGAACGCGGCGCACTAGTCGGCGTGACGCATTTGTTCGGCGTTCACCTGCGCCCGCAGGAAGAGCTGCCGTTTGGCAAGGTGACGCCAGCGCTTCATCACGGGTCCGGAATTTTCCTCAAAGGCAAAATCACCGGCGAAGATGCACATGGGGCGCGGCCGCATCAAGGGAAAAATGCTATTGATGTGATCGCAGCGATTCATCAATTCGTGAAAACGATTTATTTTTCACCATTCGAATCGTATTCAGCCAAGCTGACGAATATCCAGACCGGCGGAGAAAGCTTGAATATCATTCCCGGAAGCGCAACATTCGCACTAGATGTGCGTTCACAGTCCAATGATTTGATGCACACAATGAAAGTCAGCCTTGAAGAAGGTTTGCGGGCGATCGCCGCGCTTCATGGCGTCGAAATCGATTTGAAATGGGATGATTACACGCCTGCTGCCGAAGTATCGGGCGAGGCGATGGAGATTGCTTCGCAGGCGATTCGCAATGTGCTCGGAGACGAGGCATTTGCTGAAGCAATCCAGACAACGGGGGCAGACGATTTCCATTTTTACACGATTAAACAGCCTGGGCTGAAAGCGGCGATGGTCGGAATCGGCGCTGATTTAACGCCGGGGCTGCATCATCCGGACATGAAATTCAACCGGGAAGCACTCGACATTGGCGCGCGCGTCTTGGCTGAGACTTTGCGCTTAGCGTAACAGCATGCCGGTGAGGTGCCGAAAATAGTTTCCCGGCACCTCATTAAGGGTATGTATCAAAGGCTTAAACTATAGTAATTTAAAGGGGTCATCGAAATGGATGCAATATTTAACGGGTTGACGTGGATCGTCGACGAAGGCAATAACTTATTATGGACATACATATTGATCGGGCTCTTGCTCGGTCTTGGTTTATACTTCACCATCCGCACTCATTTCGTGCAAGTGCGCTTGTTTGGCGAAATGTTCCGCGTCATTACCGAAAAGAAAGACGGAACCGGCGGAATTTCCGCATTCCAGGCATTTACGATTTCGACCGCATCCCGCGTCGGGACCGGCAATATCACCGGAGTTGCTTTGGCAATTGCCATTGGCGGCCCTGGCGCCGTTTTCTGGATGTGGGTCGTTGCCCTAATCGGGATGGCAACCGCGTTTATCGAAAGCACACTTGCTCAAGTCTACAAGATCAAAGACGGTGAGCAATTCCGTGGGGGGCCTGCTTACTATATGGAGAAAGCACTTGGCACACGGAAACTGGGTATTGTTTTTGCCATCCTCCTGACACTTGCATTCGGTTTCATTTTCAACTCGGTTCAATCGAACACTATTGCCCAATCGGTCGGTGAAGTATTGGACATCCCGAACTGGGTCGTCGGTGCAAGCTTGGTCGTTTTGTCCGCCATCGTCATTTTCGGCGGAGTACGCCGGATCGCGCATGTCACGCAAATTGTCGTACCTGTCATGGCAGTTGCTTATTTGGTTGTCGTCGCTTACATATCCATCCTTAATTTTACGGAAATTCCGGCGGTCTTCACCTTAATCATCCAAAATGCGTTTGGTCTTGAAGAAGTGGTCGGCGGCGGTATCGGTGCTGCGATCATGCAGGGGATACGCCGAGGTTTGTTCTCGAACGAAGCCGGTATGGGATCTGTGCCAAACGCTGCAGCTTCTGCAAACGTATCGCATCCTGCAAAACAAGGATTAGTCCAAAGTCTTGGCGTGTTCTTCGACACAATCATCATCTGTTCGGCGACTGCTTTCGTCATCATTTTAGCGGACTTGTACCGTACAAGTGAACAGGAAGGCATTTTGCTGACCCAAACTTCACTTGAGATGCATGTCGGAGCATGGGCCCCTTACTTCCTGGCGATCGCTATCACGTTCTTCGCTTTCAGCTCGATTGTCGGAAACTATTATTACGGCGAGACGAATATTGAGTTCATCAATGCACATAGCTTATGGCTGACGGCTTACCGCTTTGGCGTCCTTGCGATGGTCATGTTTGGGTCGATTGCACAAGTCCAGCTTGTCTGGAACATGGCGGATCTGTTCATGGGCATGATGGCCGTCATTAACTTGATTGTCATCGCCCTGCTCGGGAAGATCGCTTTCCGCGTCCTCGACGATTATATGGGACAAAGAAAAGCCGGCAAGAATCCGGTGTTCTATGCAAAAAATGTGCCTGGCCTGAAAAACACGGAATGTTGGGGAGAAGAAGCACATCGTCACGACGAATAACTTCTAACCTCTTCCGCATTTGCGGGAGAGGTTTTTCTTTGGGAACCCATCAAGCCATCGGGCGTCCTGTAACGAAACCGTAATGAAAAATACACCAAAACGATTTCTGCCTAAGGCTTTGCTATGGTAGAATGAACTATTGATAATATGTGAGTTGAACAAAAAATGAACCAGTCAAAGAGAGCGATGTAATCGTTACAGGCAGACGCTTTCCGCGGGCATGGCTTGAGCCTCCTCGGTCGCTGCGCTTCCTGTGGGGTCTCAAGACTCATGCTATTCCCGCAGGAGTCGCTGCCTTGCACTCTTAATATCTGGATCATATCAATAGATATGGAGCAAAATAGCGCAGACTCCTTGGGGATCAGCGAAGTGCTGAAATCCATTCGGGCAGCAAGCCCGAATTAGTTCAGCGCAAGCCCCCAGGAAAGCCAGCTGTTTTGCGGAATATCGTATGCAATGAAGTCTTAAAGAAAAAGTATTAGTTCAACTTATTTAACAAAACTATTGAAACAAATCTCTGCATGCAAAGCAGGAGATAAAAAATTACTGGCAATTGAGGAGAATTAACGAAATGGAAAAAATCTGTGTAGTGGGATTAGGATATATCGGCTTGCCGACAGCGGTCATGTTCGCAAACCATGGTTATGACGTGCACGGCGTGGACGTCAATCAAAAAGCAGTGGATATGCTGTCTGAAGGCCAAATTCATATCGAAGAACCGTTTCTTCAAGACTACTTGAACAAAGCGTTGGAAAAAGGCACTTTCTCGGTTTCAACACAACCTGCACAAGCGGACATGTTCATAATTGCTGTGCCGTCTCCGATCGCGGAAGACAAAACAGCCAATATGGATTACATCCGCGCAGCGACAGAATCGATTGTGCCGTTCTTGAAAAAAGGCGATTTGGTCGTCTTGGAATCGACTGTGCCGCCGCGCACTGTGCTCGATGTCATGATGCCGATTCTTGTGAAGAGCAATTTGGAAATCGGGACAGAACTATTTGTTTCGCATTCCCCAGAGCGCGTCATTCCAGGCAAGGTATTTGAAGAGCTCGTGAAAAATGACCGCATCATTGGCGGCATCAATGAGGAGTCTTCAAAACGTACGCAAGTATATTACGAATCATTCGTTAAAGGTGAATTCATTCTGACGGATGCGACTACGGCCGAAATGGTCAAAGTCATGGAAAACACTTACCGCGACGTCAACATCGCGTTCGCCAATGAAATCGCGAAAATTTCCGATAATGTAGGCGTCGATGCTTGGGAAGCGATTCGTCTCGCGAACCACCATCCGCGCGTCAATATTCATTTGCCAGGACCTGGTGTCGGTGGGCATTGCATCGCCGTCGATCCATGGTTCTTGGTCGAAAAAGAGAAGGATCTTTCACAGATCATCCATCTGTCGCGCATGACGAACGACGGCATGCCACAATACACGGCAGATAAAATCGATGAGATCCTAAAAGATGTGGCCGATGCGAAAGTCGCTGTCTTTGGTTTGGCCTTTAAAGGCAATATCGACGACATCCGTGAGAGCCCATCGATGGAAGTGCTGGAACACTTGAAGTCGAAAAACCTGAACATTTCTTCATTCGATCCGCACGTCAAAGAAAACAAAGCGCCATTCCAGACGCAATCTTATGATGAAGCAGTAGAAGGCGCGGACTTGATCGTTATCTTAACCGATCACAAGGCATTTAAAGAATACGACCCGAAAACAATGGGCGGAACGATGCGCCATCAAGCGATTTTTGACACGAAAAATGCCATCAGCCGCGAAGCTTACGAACAAGCAGGATTCACGGTTTACCGTCTTGGCGACGGCAAAGGCAACCCAAAAAATTAAAATACACGGCCGCATTTTCAAACCATTGGAAATGCGGTTTTGCATGGAGGCACGAACTACATGAAAGAAGAAATTTTAGGCGTTACCGTCAACAAAGAGACCGAACAGCAATTGCTGGATAAAATCCAAACCGATATCGAAACAGGTAGCAAATCGCGCATCGTCGCCATCAACCCTGAAAAAGTCATGATGGCTTCGAAAGACCCTGCACTGCGTAAGCTTTTGAACGAATCGACGTACCAGATTCCGGATGGCGTCGGCATTAAAATCGCTTCCCGCATGCGCGGAGGCGCGATTCGCGAACGTGTGACCGGCATCGGCATGATGGATGCGCTGCTTCAACTAGCGAATAAACACGGCCACCGAATCTTTATGTACGGGGCGAAAAAAGCGACAGTGGAACTGGCCGCACAAAACATCCAAGCGAAATATCCGAATCTCATTGTCGCCGGTACACTCGACGGTTATGAAAAAGACCCATCAAAAATCACTGAAGCCATCAATGCTGCGCAACCGCAAATCCTGTTCGTCGCGCTCGGCAGCCCAAAACAGGAATTGTTCATCCGTGAAAACATGGAACAATTGGACGTCAATATCTTCCAGGGCGTCGGCGGCAGTTTCGATGTTTACAGTGGCAACGTCAAACGCGCGCCGAAGTTATTCTTGAACACAGGCACTGAATGGCTCTATCGTCTTGCCAGCCAACCTACGCGCATTAAACGCCAAATGGCGCTTCCGCAATTCCTCATCAAAGCCGTGCGTGATAAAGGCGGAAAACGCTGATGAAAGTATTACATGTAATCAGCGGCGGTGAAACCGGAGGCTCTAAAAAGCATTTATTGCAGCTATTGACGAACTCTCCTGTAGAAGCAGAGTTGCTGTTATTGACCGAAGGCGCATTTGCAGAAGATGCACGCAAAGCGGGAATTCCAGTCACAGTAGTCCAGCAAAATAGCCGTCTAGACCGATCGGCTCCAAGAAAGATTTTGTTGGTCTTGAAAAAAGGTGGATTTTCCATTGTTCATTCTCATGGGGCGCGTGCCAATTTTTTGATTGATTCTGTCTATAAAAAACTAGGCATGCCGTGGTTCATTACAGTTCATAGCGACCCGACACTCGATTTTCTCCATCAGCCCAAGCCGCTTGCGAAAGTGTTTACCATCTTGAACCAGCGGGCGATGCGCCGCGCGGATCATTTGTTTGCCGTATCGGAGAAATTCAGGGATATGCTGGTCCAAATGGGCGTCGAATCGAAGAAAATCACTCCGGTGTTTAACGGGATTAATTTCCATGAAACCTTGCCGAAATTTGATCAACAGGCTATCCGGAAATCGCTCGACACCCAGGAAGATGAGTTTGTCTTTGCCATAGTGGCGCGTCTTCATCCGGTTAAAGGGCACGATATTCTTCTTGACGCTTTCGCCCAGATCCACCGGCCATGTAAATTGTGGGTCATCGGTGAAGGCAATCTGCGACAGAAATTAAGTGAACAGGCATCAGCACTCGGCATTTCAGAGCATGTGCAATTTTTAGGGGCGCGTAATGATGTGGACCAATTATTGTATGCTGCGGATGTATCTTTATTGACCTCGCATAGCGAAAGTTTTCCGCTCGTGCTTTTGGAATCTGCCGATATGGCCACACCGGTCATCGCCACCAATGTGGGAGGCGTGCCGGCACTTGTTGATCCTGGGAAAACCGGATGGATCGTGGAACCAGGGCGTGCAGATGCACTCAAACACGTGATGGAAAAGGCGATAGATGCAAATACGAGTGAAATGGGAAGCAGGCTTCGAAGCTTCGCAAAAGAAAATTTTTCCAATGAAAACCTGCAACGGGAAATCCGGAGCGTTTATAGTGCGGTTTTAAAGTTAAACTAGGTAATTAATCCTGTTTATTTTAAACTGTTAATTTTATGAAATATACCGTTCAGCCTATACGTGACGCGGTTTTTGAAGCCCTTTGAGCACTGTCTCAAAGGGCTTTTTGCTGTTCCTGTAACATAATTGTAATATTACTCTCATAAATTCAATGATAAACTCTGAATTATTCAGAATAAAAAATTGTTTAATAAATACAGATAAACGGACTATATAACTCAGGGGGAAGAAGAAGCATATGAAAATGACAAAATGGTTTGGAACAGTGATTGTCGCAACTGCTTTATCAATAACTGCTTTCGCTTCCACTTCAGAAGCAAGCGTTTATGAAAAGTTTGATCGAATTTCAGGAACAGATCGTTACGAGACGGCAATTCAAGTTTCGCGTGAGGGCTGGGGCTACCACAGTACAGACAATGTAGTGCTCGTTATCGGCAATAACTATCCAGATGCTCTTGCAGGAGCGCCACTAGCTAAAAAGCTCAACGCACCGATTCTGTTAGTTAAAAAAGACACTGTGCCAGCATCCGTCATGTCAGAAATCAGCCGGATCGGCGCAAAAAATGCCACAATCCTTGGAGGCGAAGGGGCAATCTCGGCAAAAGTTTTTAATGATTTGAGCAATGAAGGAATAAACGTTAAGCGGATCTCCGGCAAAAACCGTGCGGAAACTTCTGCTTTGATTGCTAAAGAAGTCGGAGGAAGTTCGGCTGTTCTTGCAAGTGGCTCAGGTTATGCGGATTCATTAGCAATTGCATCACACGCTGCTGAGACTGGTAAGCCGATTCTATTAACTTCTGGAGATAAGTTGTCGTCCGAGGTTGAAGCAACGCTTAAAAATTATAATAATGTCACAATTGTTGGCGGCGAGGGTGCTGTCAGCAAGGAAGTTTTTAATAAAATCAGCCAAACTGCAAAAGTTCAGCGGATTTCAGGAAAAGACCGATATGCAACAGCGGCAGCCATTGTGGCGACCTTGTACCCAAATACTGTCAATGACTCCCTGGTAGCGTCCGGGCAACAGTTTGCTGACGCTTTAACAGGATCTGCACTGGGTGGAAAACAGAAAAAGCCGATTCTATTGGTGCGTCAATCTGCTTTGCCATCCTCCACAAAAGATGTTATCAACACTAAAAATGTCACTAAACTTACTGTCATTGGAGGAACAGGTGCTGTATCTAAAGATGCCTTGAATCCAAATCCAGCCCCTGCCCCTATCCCGGTCGTGAAACCGTCTGTAGATATTCGCCAGGAAATTTTGACAGAAGCGAACAAATACAAGGGTGTACCATACCGTTGGGGCGGAACGACGCCAGCTGGTTTCGACTGCTCAGGATTTTTAATGTATGTATTCAACCAAAAGGGGATCACTATCCCGCGGACGACTGCTTTGATGGAGAAATCCGGGAAACCGGTCAGTTATTCAAATGCTAAACCTGGTGACATCATTTTATTGGATTTGGTCAGAAGCACTCCAACATCGCCTACTCATGCAGGAATTTATATTGGAGATGGAAAGATAATCCATGCTGGATCAAGCACAGGAGTCGCTATTACAGCACTTGATACTTCATGGGGCCATTGGGATAAGAAAATCGTTGCAGTGCGTTCTTATACAGACTAAAAATGGCTTCGGCCATTTTTTTTTGCCTTAGATAGGCAACTCTTGAATAAATTTTAACTAACAAAAAATATTGGTATAAATTACAAAAAAATATAAAATTTATATACCTTTATTCAAATGTTTGAAATATACTGTAAAAAAAGAGAGTGTTCAAACAGATAACGAGGGGGAAATAGAGTGAGAATGTTGTTGAAGAGTTTAGCTGTCTTGCTTTTTATTGGTGTTTTTGCGGGGGGAGCAGATAATGTGGCGGCTGCTGAAGATTTTACTGTCAAAGTTAAGCTGGTAAATCAACTGGGGGCTGCAAATAGTTATGAGTTTACGCCGCAAGGTTCTTCTCAGTTAAAAGAAGACAAAACGGTTAAACTTGAAAAAAATACTCGTTATAGCATTCAAGTTTCAAGCGGGAAACTGGTGTTGAAGCAAGGCGACAAAACTTTAAAAACGGGTTTGTCATCAGTAACGGTTGAGCCGGCCATCTATTCAAAGGCCAATCATGTATATCTTTACAAAAAAGGATCATCAACCATCTATCCTTATATGGGGACTATAGAGTTCCGCATGTCCGGCACAGGCAATATGCAGCCATTTAACTCTTTGCAATTCGAAGATTATCTAAAAGGAGTGGTTCCATCTGAAAGCCCGGCAAGCTGGGGAGCAAGTGGTGGGATGGAATCTCTGAAAGCACAGGCCATTACAGCGAGATCTTATATTTTTTCCAAAATGAACCAAAATTCATTGGAAATAGATGACACAACAAAATTCCAAGTTTATAAAGGATTTATCTGGGACCCAGCATCTCCTCTATATATGAATGCGTATAAATATACTAATCAAGCAGTGGATGAAACGAAAGGGCAAATTTTAACCTATAAAAAATCTAATGGCCAGACAGGCTTTGTCACGGCGTTCTTTTCATCGAGCAACGGGGGCCAAACAGAATTGCCTGAGCAATACTGGTCCGGGAAATTGCCGTATTTGTCCAAATCTCAGCCTGATCCTTTTGATACTAACAATGTTTTGTGGAAACTGAATTGGATGAAACGCCAATTGCCGGAAACAGCCGATTTAATGGCACCGGCAACTTGGTGGCAGACAACTGCTGAACACAACTTGAATAGCTCGCTTGTCAATGAGCAAAGCAAAGCAGCCTTCACTAATTTCAAAATGGATTTACTAAAAAAAGCAAAAGCAAAAGATCCAAGTGTTGAATCCATTAAAATTGCATCCATCGATAAAATTCAAGCAGAAACATACGAGAACACTGGGAAAGTTAAAGCCATCACATTAGAAATGGATTATTACGTCCGAAACAGTAAAAATGGGGCTTTAAGTTTTGACATGGAAGCGGGTGCTGCTTCCAAGACCTTAGTCGGGAAAGACCGCTACGAAACAGCTGTTGAAATCGCTAAAGAAACAATTGGGGAAGAAAAAGCACCAGCTATCGTTCTCGGGCGTGGAGATATTCCTGCGGATGCCCTTTCTGGAACAGTTTTAGCGCATAAACACGGAGCGCCAGTTTTGTTGACGAGAAGCCAAAGCCTGCCGCCAGTTGTTGAACAATTTCTCGATAACCAGACGAAACCGGGTGCCGTGATTTATTTATTGGGCGGAAAATCAGCAGTCTCAGAAGAAATTGAAACGGCATTAATCGGAAAAGGCTTTAATACAAAGCGCCTATCCGGCAAAAACCGTTCGGAAACGTCACTTGCAGTAGCTAAAGAAGTGGGGCAGATGCAGACTGTGCTTTTTGCCACAGGCAATGACGATTCATCAGATGCTCTATCTGCTTCTGCCTACGCTGCTAAACATCAATTGCCGATTATTATTCACAGAGGAGCAAAAAGCCCGGAGTCTACACTGGCGTTCCTTGAAGAACACAACACTGAAAAAGCGATTCTCATAGGGGGAACTGGCGCAGTTCCGGAAGCGGTGGCGATTGCTTTGGCAGAGCGCGACATTCAAAGTGACCGCATCAGCGGAAAAGACCGTGTTGCTACTAGTGTCGAAATTAACCGATTGCTGCCAATGAATGGCACCAATATTGTCATAGGAAATGCATATTCTTACGTGGATGCCCTTGCAGGATCGGTACTTGCAGCGAAAACAAATTCACCGATTTTGATGGTACATCCAGATCCGCAGCGGTTGCCGGTAGCTTACATGGAACAAATCAGCCAAGTGACAAAGGATCAGGCTTATTATTTGGGAGGCGAAATGCTTATCCCAGCTGCTTTGAAAACTGCCAGCAATCAATACATCGGGTCTGCATTGAAGAAGCATCACGCCTCTGTAACCTATAAAGCGGGTACGACGCCTAACATCACTGCATTCCGCACCTTGATCGGTGGAGCGAACTTGAAGAGTCTAGATTTTGAGGTAGCAGAAACCGCAGACCGTTTTATCTTAGATGGAAGCGGTTTTGGGCATGGCATTGGCATGAGCCAGTGGGGTTCTTACCGCCGTTCGCAGGCCGGGGAATCTGCTGATCAGATTTTGAAGTTCTATTATCAAGGTGTATCGATTGAGAACACCACTAAGTTCGTGAAGTAAGCAAAAAACAGCCGCCCTAAAAAGGGGCGGCTGTTTCAGCTTGTCGAGAAAGTTAAGAAGTCGTATTTTCCGAAGCTTATCGCTCGCTTTCCGCGGGCGGGAATCGAGCCTCCTCAGCCGCTATCGCGGCCTGCGGGGTCTCTCAAACCCGCTTTTCCCGCAGGAGTCGAGCGAACGCTTCTCCAAATACTTAGACACATCATTGATTATTGAATGTAGAAAAAACGACTCCATTCTAATTCGTAATGGATTAGTAGACTTCTTCAACACTCTGAAACAGCCGCCCTAAAAAGGGGCGGCTGTTTTAATATTGTTAATGCGAAATCCATTCCAAGGGATTTTCGGTTCTTTGATTTCAATGTTCCGATGGTGGGTGCGGCTTATTTTTGCTCGAAGGAAACTCAATGGTCCCAAATTATTTAATAAGATGACCAAAAAGAAATGTTTCTAGTGATTTTGTGCTATAAATCGGAATTTGACCCAAGCATTTTGCATGATAGCTTTACAAAAACTCAATACTATTGTAATAATATTCACAATAGTATTACAAGAAGTTATCCATCAAGAGGTGCTAATCATGTTGAAGAAACTTAAAAATAACCACCCGTTATTAGTGTTGACTATCATATCGTTTATCCTGCTCATTAAATTGGCAGTCTTTCGTATTCACGTATATGGAGAAGTGTCCTGGCTTCGGCTACTGGTAATTGATTTTCCTATTTGGATGCTGATTCCTGTAATGGTATTTTTTGTGATTCGTCGGGTGAGTCCTATTATATCGCTTATTTACAATGTATTCGTGTCAGCTTTAATGGTCTCCATCATTTGGTATGAGCGTTATTTCCAAACAGTGCCAAGTTATTTTGACTTAAAGCAAGGCGATCAAGCTGGTTCAGTAATGGAAACCGTCAGTTTATTGTATTCACCATTGGATCTCCTATTCTTTGCAGATATCGTCGTATATGTGGTGTTGTTCGTATTTTCCTTAAATCGCCAGCTGGCAATGAAAAATCGCAGGAAGATGGGGGCGGCAGCGGTCGCCCTCTTGGCTCTGAGTATCGTAACGACCGCTATTGCGATGCAGCAGCCCATTATAGATATGACCTTATTTGCTAAAGAGCGCGGGTTTATGCAAACGCAATTGGTTCAAGTGGCCAAGCAAAACAGTGCATCTGCCGAAATGAATCTTTTAACTGATGGAGAGTTGGCTAGACTTAAAGGCAACGAGTTTGTTCCGTATAGCGAGCACGAACGTTTTGGTATTGCAGAAGATCGTCATTTATTTGTCATTCAAGTCGAGTCCTTACAAAACTTCGCAATCAATCAAACGATTGACGGGCAAGAACTAACACCGAACATCAACGACTTGCTTTCAGACAGCCTCTATTTCGACCGGATGTTCCAGCAGATCGGTGCTGGCAATACCTCAGATGCAGAATGGCTTCTTCATACATCGTTGATGACCAAAGGACTGGATCCAACGGTTAATTACTTGAATGGCGAAGAGTTGCCTTCACTGGTCAATTTGCTTAACGATCGGGAATACTACACCACGACTTACCATGCAGACGAATTGAAATATTGGAACCGCGAAAACTTATACCCTGCACTCGGTTTTGATTACGCTTATTCGTTGGATGAAATACCAAATGAAGACATTATTGGGATTGGGCCATCTGATCGGATCATGTTCGAGTTTGCAGAAGAAGAAGTGAAAACGCAATTATCAGAAGGCAAGAAAATTTATGCGAATTTGATGACGCTGACGAGCCATACTCCGTTTAAAGTACCGGAGAAAGATGCGTATCTGGAATTGCCGGTATCTTACGAAGATACTTATACAGGGAATTATTTGCAATCGGTCCGTTATGTCGATGAGACGATCGGTGAATTTATTGCTTTCTTGAAAGAGGAAGGTATCTACGAGGAATCGATTATTGTCATCAATGGTGATCATTCTGGACTTCACGGAACCCCGATGAAAGTGAGCGACAATAAATTGATGGCCGAATTATTAGGCCACCCCTATACCTTTAAAGATCGTTTTCTATTGCCTTTTGTTATTGCTGCTCCCGGATTATTTGAATCAGAAGTGAATTCCAATTTTGGAGGGCAAGTGGATATGATGCCGACCATCATGAATTTGATGGGCATCGAACCGCAAGGGCCAATGATTGGGCACAATATGCTTCAGTATGAAAATAATTTACTTGCAGTCCGCTATTATTTGCCGGGCGGTTCATACATCACGGGCGATCACATGTATCTCGGGCAAAACGCCAGGTACCCTGAACGTTATTTTGACTTGAATACTATGGAGCGGATTGAACCCGATAAAGAAACCATTGAACAGAAGCAGGAAAACGCTTTGAAAATTTTAAGTCATTCTGATGCTTTGCTAAGCAATTTTTTGGACGAAGGCGAGAAAGAAGTGGAATCCGGAGAAGAGAGGTAACTCTTCTCTGGATTTTTTTGTCAATTCATTTGAGCGAATGATAATGCAAATTCATTGCATAATCAATAGAGTTTTTTTGGGTATAAAAGCATGTTTTTAAACACTCTATTGCTTTAATTACGTAATTTTAATAGGTCTTTTATCTTTGTGTGAGTGAAATTCACTTTTAAACGCTGTATAAAGAATCATTTTAAGAAAATATTGTAAAATTCTCTTGTTTCTCCTAATTTTCCCCCGTACTATTAGGTCAGAAAGAGGGGAATGTAGCATTGAAAAAGAAACTTTTGTTTGTGCTGTTGTTGCTGCTAGCCATTGGAATGGGAACCGGAACTGCTTCGGCAGCCGGTAAGCCAACTGTTATTTTAGATCCAGGCCACGGAGGGATTTACGGAGGGACGGCAGGTTATTCTGGAAACCGAACCGGTTATTATGAAAAACACGCCAACATGGAAGTGTCATATCGATTGAAATCCGAACTAGAGAAAAGAGGATTTGTCGTTATCATGACTAGAACATCCGATGTCCAGTTTTCACGCATTTCATCCGGTACAGATCTCATCGAGCGGATGAAAGTTGCAAACGGCATGATTGCAAGCGGGAATAATGATAATACCGTATTCATGTCCGTGCACCACAATGCTACAAGTTCACCTACATACGGTGGATACGAAACGTATTATTATGATAATAAATACGCAAGTTCATCTTATCCACCATCAGTATTACAGCGCCATTACTCGCCGGAGAGCGGACGTTTGGCAACAAACACGCACCGCGCTGTGATCAATTCAGGCGTTAAGGAAGGTCGCGGCATCATCGCGAACAATCTTTATGTAACGCGTACAGCGAACATGCCGTCTGTCTTGCTCGAAGTCGGTTATATGTCCAACCCGACAGAAGAAGCGATGATCAAGCAAGGCTGGTTCCAGCAAAAAGTTGCAGCGAATGTTGCAAAAGGAGTAGATGATTTTTTCAACGTTTATGTCGTCAACGATAAAAACGGAAAAGCGATCAAACATTACACATCAAAAACTGATGCGTTGAATTACTCTAAAACTGTTTCAGGAAGCTATGTGATTCATAAGAAAACCGGAAAAGTGGACGGGGCAGCGAAACCTGATCCGGAACCGGTTGACCGCCCATTAGTTTATGGCATTTATCATTCATCGGGCGATATTCCTGATAATCTATATGCTAGTGAACAAGAGGCAATCGATGCAGCGAAAAAATGGAAGAACACTCGTGTTGTCCATACCACCACTGGAATCGTAAGCTGGTCAAACTACCTGCCAAAGAAATATGTGGTACTTGATAGCAGCGATAAGGAAGTAGCGAGTTTTTATCAAAAAGAAGCAGCAATCGCTCATGGCGGAAAATTGCAAAAAGCTTCAGTCATCGATGAATCGACTCTTGAAGACGATATTGTCTGGTCGAACTTCAAACGCAAAAACTTCATTGTCCGTTCAAAAGACAAAGGAGAAATGATTCATTTCTATAACCGAGAAGAAGCTCGCGAGTATACGCGCAACTGGCCAAACTCCGAACTGTTTGATGTTTGGGCACAGAAGGTCATTTTCACGAATACAGATAAAACAAAATACTCGTACACACCACAAATTGTAAAAGGCAAAAACCGGATTGAGACTGCGATTGGTGTTTCAAAACTGTTGTATCCAAACGGATTTAGCTCAACAAAGTCTCCAAAAACAGTTGTACTGGCAACGTCACGCCAGTATGCAGATGCCCTATCAGCAGGCCCGTTAGCTGCCAGCTTCGACAATGCACCGATTCTATTGAGCACGTCGGAGACTTTGTCGCCAACGGTGGAGCAGGAATTGAAACGCTTGAAAGCGTCTAAAGTTACTATAGTAGGCGGAACAGGCGCTATCTCCACAACCATCGAAAACAAACTAAAGGGCATGGGGTTAAGTGTCGAACGTCTTTCCGGCAAGGATCGGTATGAGACAAACAGCAAAATCAATGCCAAGCTTCCAGCGGCAGACGGTATGTTTGTCACAGCGGGGAATAACTATCCTGATGCTCTAACTGCTGCGAGTGTTGCGGTTGTGAAAAAATGGCCGATAGTCCTGGTGCGTGATGGCATGGAATTGCCGAACGACTTGAAAACAGCCTATGGCGATGAAGTGGTCATCATTGGTGGTACCGGAGCAGTTCCGACTGCTTTGGAAACTGCGGTAAAACGTGAAATTGGAGCAGATGGTGTTCATCGCCTATCCGGTAAGAATCGTTATGAAACAGGTACTGCAACTATCGATCACTTTAGCGATGAGTTCATCTCGAACCGCTTGATCGTTTCTACGGGCACGAACTATCCAGATGCTCTCGTTTCGTCTGCTATCTCGGCACGCTACAATGCGCCGCTATTCTTGGTGCCAAACAGTGCTATGCCTGCTGCGTTAACTAGTTCTTTAACGCGACACAGCAAGGAAAAATTAATCAATCGCACGTATTACGTTGGCGGTGCAGTAGAGTCTTCCATTCAATCAACAATCAATGCAATGCAAAAATGATAAGGTGGTTATATATATGAAGAAATTCAGTGGGCTTTTGCTCTCAGCCGTCCTGCTTGGCGGATGCGGCACCGCTGTGACCGACTCTGCAGAAGACAATAACGTCAACGGTACAGGCGGCACAGAAACAACCGAAACCGAAACCACGGAAACAGAAACAACTGAAACAGATGTGGAAGCAACAGAAAATGCACCCATCGAAGTGACGGACCCAACAGGCCTTCAGCTGTACATGCCAGAACTGGGACTCGTCAAAGACTTCCAAGTGGAAGAATTCAAATTGACGCGTGAAGTGCTGGAAGTATCAGGGAATAAAGTGCTAGAAGAAATTACATTCGGCGAAGCTGCTACCGTTGAAGTGACTGAGTGGACAGAGTCATCCATGAACATGCTGATCGAAACATCTGAACTCGAAGGCGAGCGCGACATTTCGATTGAAGGTTTAGTGCCGATGAGTGCGCCGGTGGTCATGATCGACGAAGCCAACAGCACAGAAGGTGAATGGATTGTCACATCGAATGATGAAACACTTGAAACTCAAGCTGGCACATTAGAAGATGTATTGGTAGTCGAGCAAGTTTTGGCTTCTGAATCGTCCGATCAAGTAACGACAATGACGCGTTACTTCGCGCCGGGTCTTGGATTCATCCAGGAAAAAACAGTAATCGCTAACGGTGACGACAAACAGGAATCTGTAGTTGCTTTAGTGAGTTACGAATAAAAACGAAGAACCATCTGCCTTTTGGCGGATGGTTCTTTTTGTGGAATGAAATTGAATGAAGGAAGGGACGGATAGTCTGCCTCACTGATTTATAGTTCACGGAAAATTTAAAGAAGGACAGCAAATTCAAACATAATAAACAAATAAAGCGCTGGGAGATTACTGCAAGTAATTGCTG
Source organism: Planococcus sp. CP5-4_YE (assembly GCF_019042655.1). Classification (GTDB taxonomy): domain Bacteria; phylum Bacillota; class Bacilli; order Bacillales_A; family Planococcaceae; genus Planococcus. Next base: position 109,711 of record NZ_JAHPZO010000005.1, on the reverse strand, counting down.
GAAAAATCAGGTGAATGATAAAAATATCCACTAATTTCTCTATAAATTTATTTGAACCCAAGCATATCTGTGAAAAAGGTTGTTTATACCTAGTAGGTGTAGAATCTTAAAAAAATAAATAGAAAAACGTAGAAATTATAATTACAAAGACCTACTATAATTCGATACCCGAAAATTTATTTTTACGAAAAGGTTCTATTAGCTCATGTATTTCTTAGGAATATATTGTGCGTTTAAACATCTTTTGTGCTTATGGGATTTCTATTAAATTCCAATAATTCTATTCTTAAGAATATCCAAATAACATATTGACATAATTGTATGACTATTGTTACTATTTTATCTGTGAGGAAATACATACATAAGTTTGGAAACATACATAGAATGAATTTCCTTGAAAAACATTAGGGGAGGCTACATTGTGCAAAACGGTTCAAAGACTTGGAAAAAGTTTGTATCTGTTGCTATGATCGCAGGTTTAGTTGCAAGTAACGGGGTTATGACTGCAAGTGCTACATCTGGCGACAAAGAGAAAGCCAGTGATCAAGATTTGCAGGCAATCAACGTTCTTTCCAACGAAAAAGCAGAGCTAATCAAGCAACTTAAGAAACAGGAAAGTCCTGACATGGTCCAAAAAGATGCACTAGACCCGAACGAAGAAGTTCGCGTTATTGTTGAAATTGAAGGACAGTCAGCAGTAGAAGTGGCATCTGCAAAAGGTGTCCAATACAAAACGCTTGCTAAGGCTGAAAAAGAAAAAATTGAAGCTCAACTAGTAAAAGCGCATGCGAACGTGAAAAAGACAATTTCTTCTAAAGGCGTTGAGTTGAATTCTCAATATGAATATACGACGGCTTTTAACGGATTCAGCGGCATGGTGAAATTCAGCGATGTTGAGAAGATCAAAGACTTGCCGAACGTTAAGAACGTATACATTGCAAATGAATATGAAAGACCAGAAGCTACACCGGATATGACGACGAGCCATGATTTCATCCAGTCGCGCCAAGTATGGGCTGACAGTGAATTCCAAGGTGAAGGCATGGTTGTAGCCGTTATTGATACAGGAATCGATCCTGATCATAAAGACTTCAATATTACGGACGATTCCCGAGTGGATTTGACGAAATCTGAAGTTGAAGGTCTTGTGTCGAAAGATGGATTAAGAGGCGCTTACCAAAACGTAAAAGTACCATACGCTTACAACTATTATGATAAAAACAATGAAATTCAAGATGACGGCCCTGATGCTTCCATGCACGGCATGCACGTTGCAGGAACAGTCGGCGCGAACGGCGATGAAAGTGAAGGCGGCCTGAAAGGTGTAGCACCTGAATCTCAAATCCTGGGCATGAAAGTATTCTCGAATGATGTTAACTTCCCATCGACGTTCTCTGATGTCTACTTGGCAGCAATCGATGATGCAGTAAAACTTGGAGCAGATGTCCTGAATATGAGTCTAGGCTCTACTTCTTCATTTTATAATGAAGAGAGTGCTGAAGATAAAGCGATCACAAATGCTGTAAACAACGGAATCGTTTCAGCTGTATCTGCCGGTAACTCTGGACACATCGGCTATGGCTACGACAACCCGCATTATGACAACCCGGATTACGGTTTGGTCGGTTCTCCAGGGCTAAACAAGGACACAATCCAAGTCGCAGCTACTGGAAACTTGGTCAACCTCTTCACGCATGCAGTGGATTTCGGTAATTTCTCAGTAGAAGGTTTCGGTGTCGATGACTGGACGGATTTCCAAGAAGATGGCGATGATTTTGAAGTCGTTTCGTTGAAGGAACTTTCAGGTAATCCAAATGCACTAGGAGCGGCTGCTGATTACGAAGGCATTGACGTTTCTGGGAAAGTGGTAGTCGTTGAACGTGGCGCTCATGCTTTTGCTGATAAAACCAAATGGGCAGCTGCAGCTGGTGCGGCAGGCATTATCGTTTACAACACTACGAATCCAGTATTCTACAAAGACCAAGGCGGCTGGGACATTCCGTTCATGAAGATTACGCGTGAAGATGGTTTAGAGCTTGAAGCGGCACTTTCTTCAGACGGTGAACTGGGTGCTAATGTTGAACAAACGGATAAAGAAGAAGGACCAGAAGTTGGACGCGCAACAGACTTCACTTCGTGGGGAGTAACACCGGACCTTGAGTTCAAACCGGAATTGTCTGCACCAGGCGGAAATATCTTGTCAACGCTTGAAAATGACAAATATGGCGTCATGAGCGGAACATCCATGGCAGCTCCACACGTTGCAGGCGGCGCAGCACTTGTCCAGCAATACTTGAAAAACCACGATGAGTTCAAAAATCTTTCAGTTGAAGAACGCACACGCCTAGCGAAAGTATTGATGCTGAACACAGCAGATATCACGCACGGCAAATCAGGCGATACAATTTCTCCTCGTCGTCAAGGCGCAGGTATGATGCAGTTGAACGGCGCGGTCACAACGCCAGTGATCTTAACTGAGAAATCAACAAACGAAGCGAAAGTGAATGTTAAGGACTTCACGGAAGATTCCTTCACCTTCACATTGACAGCTGAAAACATGTCTGACGAAGCGGCGACATACTCAGTCGACACATCAGTGCTCGTTGATATGTTCCAAGAAGATGGAGATGTAACGTCCAACTTGTTGCAATCAGGCGCACTTCAAGGAGCAAAAGTAACAGCTCCTGAAACAGTGACGGTACCGGCAAATGGTACAACGGATGTGACGGTAACGATCGATATCAGCGCCGGCCAAGTGCCTGGACTTGATAAAGATGGCAAAGAAATCACCAAAGCGCTTGAAGAAGATGTCTTTGTTGAAGGCTTTGTAAAATTGATGGCTGAAGAAGGTTCAGCAAACCCTGACCTTGTCTTGCCATACATCAGTTTCTACGGCGAATGGGATCGTCCGGACATCATCGACTCCTTCGGGGTTGAAGAAAAAGACGAGCCAATGTTCTATGAGCAATACCGTGAAGCCAATGATATTGGTGTAGCATATGATGGCATTGATTTCATTGACCTGGTTGAAGTGGATGGAAAACTGGTCTATCCGTTATCTCCAAACAACGACGGCTTGAATGATTCCATCAACGGCATCCCGACATTGTTGCGTAACGCTGATGAGCTTCAAACGAATGTCTTAAGTGCAGACGGCGATAAGCTGCGCACAGTTAATATCGAAAAAGACGTTCTCAAAAACTACTTCAATGGTGGCAGTGGTTCTTACTTTAGCTTTAATGGATCTCGTGCTTGGGACGGCAAAGTGAAAGGTGAAGTAGCTGCAGACGGTTTGTATGAATACGAGCTGAAAGCGAAAGTTGACTATGAAGAGGCAGATTGGCAGAGCAAATCATTGCCAGTTTACATCGATACAGTCGCGCCAGAAGCTTCTATTAATGTAAACGAAAAAGATAATACATTGGAAGTTTCCTTGTCTGACGAAGGAGTGGGTGTTGCATTCTTCTCCGTACAAGTTGACGGTAAACGTTTGCCTGCTGAAGGCTACTTCAATGCAGATGAAACGGTTATTGACCTTGATAAATTTGGCTTGAATGCTTCAGAAGCTGACTTGATTCAAGTTAACGTTTATGACCATGCATTCAACGGTGGCTATGCTATCTCAAATGCGAATGACACTGTGAAACCAGTCATCTATGTGGATGATAACGGCCCAGGAGCTCTTCGTTTATATAACAGCAACACTATACCGGTTAAAGGATATGTTGTTGAAGAAAACTTGAAGACTCTGAAAGTGAACGGCAAAGAAGTGAAATTCACTGAATCGGAAAGAGGCTTTGAATTCGATTCATCTATCGAACTTGAAACTGGACGCCAAGAAGTGAAATTCGAAGCGACAGATTACAATGGCAACACGTCTTCGATTATCCGTCCAGTCTATGTGGATACAGTGAACCCGACACTTGCCATCGACGCTCCTGGCGTTGTTGACCAAAATCAGGAATCAGTGGAATTCGACATCACAGTAAAAGATAACTTCAGCATGGTGAAGCTATCGCTTGATGGAGATGTTCTTTACAACCAAGATGTTTTTGATGAAATCACTGTAGCAGATCCAGTTAGCAAAACAGTAACAGCGAAAGTCGATTTGGCCCCTGGCATGAACTCGTTCATGGTTGTCGCTGAAGACGGCGCTGGCAACAAAGTCGAAAAAGAAGTGAAGATCGACCGCTCTGATTCTGAACTTCGTGCAGAACGCATTTCGGGAGTAAACCGCTATGCCACTGCAGTTGAACTAAGCAAAGAAGGTTGGGATTCTGCGGATACAGTCGTCTTGGCGACAGGAAACAACTATGCCGATGCATTAGCAGGTGTTCCACTTGCGAAGAAACACGATGCACCACTCCTACTATCACAATCGTCGAAATTGACAGCTGAGACATACGAAGAAATCAAACGCCTTGGCGCAAAAACAGTCTATGTAGTTGGTGGAACTGGAGCGATTTCTGAAGCTGTCGTGAAGCAGTTGAAATCTGATGGTATTGATGTGAAACGACTCAGCGGTATGGATCGTTATGAAACGGCTGCGAAAATTGCAGAGCAGTTCGGTAAATCTGAAAAAGCGATTGTTGTAAGCGGCTTGAACTTCCCGGATGCTCTTAGCGTAGCTAGCTATGCTGGTACAGATGGAACGCCGATCTTATTGACACGCAATAACGCTGTGCCAAATGCTACTAAAGCTGCATTGGTAAAAATGGGTGTTAAAAATACCCTAGTTATTGGCGGTACGGGCGCAGTAAGTGAAAAAGCAGCCTCTGAACTTCCGAATTCTTTCCGGATCCGTGGTTCAAACCGTTATGAAACTTCTCTAGAAGTGGCAAAATACTTCGGTAGCCCAACAGATACTGTTTACGTAGCAACAGGTAAAGGATTTGCAGATGCTCTAGCGGGCGGCGCATTGGCAGCAAAACAAAACACTGGAGTTTACTTGGTAGGAAATTCTGTACCAGCTGAACTTGGTGAGTATTTGCAGAAAAATGGCGTTGAATACGCAAAAGTCATTGGTGGATCTGGAGCAGTATCGAATGACATCATGAAACAATTGGATGAGTACTTGAACAATAAATAAATCAATAATAAAAACGGAGTGTCTTCGGACGCTCCGTTTTTATTATGCGCTTTTTTAAGAAAAGGCAGAGTTAATATTATAGAATGAATGTATTAAGCGAAAGGACAGCAACTGGAATGTGCTATTCATCTATTTGAATAAGCTTCTTTACAATACCGTTTTAGCAAATTAAGTAAAATTTTTTAGAGTGTTTAAAAAATGTAACCGTTTTCGAAATATTTATCAAAATTTTACTTACCTTCGAAATCTTTTGTAGTATTATGGGTAATAGGGACAAACGTCTTCATACATAGTTAGAAAGATACAGCCCTGAGAGACGTTCGTCAAAAAAATTTGATAGGATGGTGTAGCAATGCCGAAAAAGATTTTCACTTCTGTAATGGCGACAACACTGGCTTTAACAATCGTCGGGATTTACGATTCGCAAAAAGCGGAGGCAGCTGAAGGCGATTTCGAGTTAACGATCATGCACACGAACGACACGCACGGGAACTTGGACAACGCGCCGAAACGCGCAACCTTGATCAAAAAGCTTCGTGCGGAGAACGCGAACAACCTATTATTGGATGCAGGCGACGTCTTCTCAGGTACATTATATTTCAATACATTCCAAGGGCTAGCGGATTTGGAACTCATGAACTACATGGAATACGATGCCATGGTGTTCGGGAACCATGAATTCGATCTTGGAGCCAGTGCAGAAGGTCATGCAGCGCTTGCTGAATTCGTCGGCGGGGCAGACTTCCCGTTGGTCGGCGCAAACGTTGATTTCTCGAAAGACGCTAATATGTCACCACTTGTAGCAGGCGAAGCGTTTACGAAAACGGCTGCGAATGGCCAGATTTACAGCGGAGTTGTACAGGAAGTGAACGGCGAGGAAGTAGGGATCTTCGGTTTGACGACTGCTGAAACAGCAGACATCTCAAGCCCGAAAGATATTGCTTTTACAGATTATATCGACGCAGCAAATGAAGCAGTAGAGTGGTTTGAAGGGCAAGATGTCAATAAAATCGTCGCTTTGACGCATATTGGCTATGACGATAACGCGGCTATTGATAACGACCGCACACTAGCGTCTGAAGTTGATGGCATCGATGTCATCGTCGGTGGACATACACATACGAAGATATTGCCGCCAGTACAAGTGGAAGATACAGTGATTGTCCAAGCGAACGAATACAATAAATTCCTTGGCCAATTGGATGTAACATTCGATGAAGCTGGAAATGTTACAAACTTTGTCGGAGAGCTGCATGACGTTGCCGCGGCTGAAGTGGACGAAGAGGCAGCAGCTATCCTCAAGCCTTATGCCGATGAAATTGATGAATTGAAGAAAAAAGAAATTGGCGTGGAAGCAAACGTCTTCCTGAACGGCACACGTGGAGAGTTCGGAATCCGCTTGAGCGAGACGAACCTTGGCAACTTCATTACAGATGGCATGTTGGCAAAAGCAAAAACAATCAATCCTGATACGACGATTGCGTTACAAAATGGCGGCGGCATCCGTGCTTCCATCGATCAAGGACCAATCACTTATGGGGAAATCTTGACAGTCTTGCCATTTGGCAATGCCTTGGCAATCATGGAAGTAACTGGCCAGGAAATTAAAGAAGCACTTGAGCATAGTGTTCGTGAATATCCGAAAGAAAATGGAGGGTTCCTTCACGTATCGGGGATGTTCTTCAACTATGACGGCAAAGCGCCAGCTGGCGACCGCGTCTTATCTGCTTTTGTCGATACCGGAGATAATAACTTCGAAGAATTAAACTTGGAAGAAACGTATACAGTAGCAACGAATACATTCACGGCTAAAGGCGGCGATGGTTTCGCGTCGTTTGGAAAAGCTTATGAAGAAGGCCGTGTTACAGAGCCAGGCTTCACTGACTGGGAAATGTTTGAAGAGCATGCGCAATCCTTCGCTGATGAAGGCGTAGAACCATACGAAGAGCGCCGCATCAATCAAGTGCGCTTGTCTGGTGCAGACCGTTATGAAACAGCAATCGCCGTTTCAAAACAAGGCTGGGAATCTGCAGATACCGTATTCATCGCGAATGGCAATACTTATGCAGATGCTTTGACAGCAGCACCTCTTGCTGACCAGTATGAATCGCCAATTCTCTTAACGCGCTCTAATCAATTGGCAGCAGGCGTCACAGAAGAAATCGCTCGCCTTGGCGCGACCAAAGCAGTTGTCCTTGGCGGCAAAGGTGCCGTTTCCGACGATATTATGATGGCTCTTGATGAGATGGATTTGGAAGTTACACGTATTGGCGGGAAAGATCGCTACGAGACAGCTGTAGCCATCGCTTCTGAACTTGATACTGATGCAACAGATGCAGTAGTTGTCAGCGGTCTCAACTTCCCGGATGCATTGTCTGCAGGTGCTTATGCGGCATTGAATGACAAGCCAATCCTATTGACTCGCCCAGACCGCATTCCAGCGTCAATTGAAGAGGAACTTGAGTTTTACAACTCTTCGACAATCATTGGAGGAACTGGTGCCGTTTCTGAGGCAGTAGCGGAGCAATTGCCGAATGCAAGACGTGTGAGTGGGGCAGACCGTTACTTGACTTCAGCGGCAGTCGCAGAACTATTGTTTGATGGGGCTGTAGAAGGCTTTGCTGCAAACGGCCAAAACTTCCCGGATGCTTTGACTGGAAACGTTCTTGCTGCGGCATATGAAGCGCCTATGCTTCTTGTGCAGAAAGACGAAATCAACCCACGAATTGAAACACGTGCAAACTACTATGGAACAGTTTTCACTACAGGTGGCACAGGAGCTGTTTCACCTAAGGTTATCAAAGAGCTTCATCAATAATAATGAGATTGCCCGGCTATTTAATTAGCCGGGTTTTTCTATGGGAAAATTTAAGCATGATTCAAAAAGGCGATAGATTAAAAAACAAAAGCTGTATCGTTAGGAATGTGGAGTGCGAGAAGGGAAGATGCGGCAGGGGGAGATAAAATGAATGCAAAAAAAGAAACGCCTTTAGAGGGCGCTTCTTTTAAATGGATATAATTAGAGCCGCTAGTTAAACAAGTCAATTATCGGAAACCGAACTTAATTTACTTATTCGCTGACGGACGTAAAGAAAAACTTTTAAAAGCAGCTGATAGGCGACAAATACTGCTGTAGACATTGCGATAAACAAGATAAACATTAAGGGCTGGTTATACCTTGGGAACGCATAAAAGACTGAATTGAGCGCAGTGCTGTAGAATACTATGCCCGCTAGCAGCAAGTATTCTCTCCACCGATGCCGCATAAAGAAGATGGCAATTAGAGAAAAGATGGACCATTCGACGATGTAATCATGGATATCATTGATTACGGATTTTGAAAAGCCGTAAATTTCTATCCAATAAAATTGGGCATCCCATTGAATAATAGGCTTAGTCCTCAGGTAGGTCCTTAAGAAAGTATACTTATCGTCTTCCCACCAAATGCTGATTCGTTCTTTCGCGATTTCATCCTGTATCTTTAAATACAAGAATGCATTTTGGGATTCTTCTGGATACTGTTCTTTAATCATATCGACTGTTTCATCGTAGGATTCTCCATAATGGATACCCGATCCCTGATAGGTTCCTAAGAGAAGTGGATTGCCTCCACCGCCAGTAAGCGGTATAAATTCGCCGAACTGTACATAGTTTCTAGCCCACCATGGCCCAAGAACAACCAATAACATTATGGCGGCTACCGCAAATTGTTTGGCACCAACTTTTAATGGGTACTTTTTCAAAATGAAATAGAACAGGAGCAGGACCGGATATAGTGCAAATGTGGCTTTGAACATAATGACTGCCAAATAAGAAAGCATCAAAATGAAGAAGTATTTCCAGTTGCTTGGTTCGTTCGCAAGTTTAACCGAGTAATAGACAAGTAACAGAAGGACAAGCATAAAAGGCGTTTCCGTAATAAATAAGTTATCAGTCAAGATCTGAGGAATGAAGATAGCGAGCATTGTAGCGGAAGCGAGGCCGATAAATTTATTGCCGATAAGCTTTCCTAGTTTGTAGACCATGAATATATTCACGGTTCCGATCGCCACAAATATTAATTTCCCCATGAGGAAGCCAAAGCTTCCCTTGCCAAAGATGAGAAAAATGAATGCTAACAAAAATGATTGGCCTGGCATGATATGAACAGTCGGCATATCTGCCCGGTGATATGTAAGCATGCCGGTTTCAAGAAGTGTAAGAGCGCTTCTTACGTACCCCATGTCATCGCTATCGAGCGATAGGCCACTGCCATATTTCACGATTACGCCAATACGCAATAAGAACCCTACAGCGATAATAAAAATCAGCCAGTAATGTGATTTAATAAAGTTTAAAATTTTTGTATTCATAAACAGATTCCACACTCTTCCTAGTCAAAGTTAGGCGCTGATGAAAAACCGATAAATGAGACGCCAATCATAATCATTAACACACCTAAGATCTTCATCATAGATAAAGGTTCATTGAAGATGAAGTAAGCACCAAATACTGCAAAGACATAAGCCAGACTTTGAATAGGGTAGGCTACGCTTAATGGCACCCGGGTTAAGATGAAGAGCCAAAGCACAGTCGCAAATCCGTACATGGTCAGTCCTGTTACGATGTATGGAGACAGCATCAATTTGATGATTGCCCCGACTGAAGAAAAACTATCATCTTTGCCGGTCATCCCGAATTTCCATAAAAATTGTCCAGAAACGAGTATCATTGTATTAAGCAAAATAAGTAAATAGTTAACTAACATTTTTATTGTCCTCTTTTTTTCCTTCATTTCTGAGCTCATCGATATGTTTTGTAGCGTACGAGAGCTGCTGAGCAATCTGTTTTATTTGTATCTGTTGTTTAGTTATAGTTGTAGTTTGAAACACTAACATGGTGAGAATGATCAGAAAAGCAAGTACAAAAATAAGAGATGGCATATATTCAATTTCTAAAAACTGGGCGACATTATTCATGACAGGCAAGAAAAGGGCTAATAAAAGCCCGCTGAACGAAAGGATTAGCCAGATCAGCGCTTGTTGGTCTTGGAGTTTGTTTTTTGATGTATAAAATAGCACTTGTGCAAAGAACAGAATTGCCACTAAGATTGAGATTCCTTGAACCATGGATACCCTCCTAAAATACGGATCGCACGAGCGAGATATAAGTTACTTTAAACATATAGTAGATAGATTTTTTAGGCGTAATGGAAGATTTTCCTCCTTGACGCTGATTCATTTCGACTTTGATTTCTTTAATTTTATAGTTTTTTCTGGCCAAATTCACAAGAACTTCTACTTCAGGATAGTCAGTAGGATAATACTTACTGAACGATTCGATAATTTTCCGATTAACAATGCGATAGCCTGATGTCGGATCGGTGATCTTCATTTTTGTAAGCAGGTGAATGAAACGATAAAAATAATAAATCCCAATTCTGCGGGATAAAGTCCCCTTATAAGCACTTTGTTCAACAAACCTAGAACCGATAACCATATCATTATCCGTAGTTCTGATTTCGTCTATAAGATTCATCAAATCAGCCGGATTGTGCTGACCATCTGCATCGAGTTGAATGGCATAGTCATAGTTGTGGTCAAGGGCATACTGATATCCAGTTTGCATAGCTCCGCCAATTCCAAGATTGATTGGCAAATCTATATGGTTAAATTTATTTTTATCAAGCAGTTCACGAGTGCGATCCTTTGAACCGTCATTGACGACAATATAGTCAATATTGGTAGCAGCCTTAATGTTTCTTACTGTTTGCTCAATAGAATCTTCTTCATTGTATGCAGGAATAATAACGATTACTTTTGCTGACAATTCTAACCCTCCAAACGTTTAATACAAATTCCCTTAACTTATTTATAGTACATAATTTTACCAGCAGCGTCAATAAATTTGAAGATATCGAAAAGTCTGTCTATTTTTAAAACTTCTCTCGAAAATGTATATAATCTGTCTGTTTCCATTGAACAAAAAGAGAGAAAATACTGTTCCAAAGTAGTGCAAAGCTATGAACGAATGCCCAAGTTCATTTTAAGTTTGAAGTCTCATGCGCTAAATCTTTTGTTTAGAAGACGGTGAACTGGAAACATATGAAGCGTTTATCGAGTGAATAACAAACACCTATTCATTGTGAATGGGTGTTTGTTTTGTGACGAAAAAAGGGGAAGGAGATGCAAAAAATCAATGTTCAAACTCCTTCTGAAGGAATAGATTAAGTAGCTTCTTCCCATCGCTGTCCCCAACGATTGTGGAGACGGGAATGAGGTTAACAAGTACATTTAGATACGAAACGAAAATGAAGCTATCCAAATAATCGCGGAAAATACCAAGTTCATATCCGGTAGTAAGATCCAAAATTAAAGCACTGGCGAAGTTGAAAAGCACACCGCCTAAATAGAAGAGAATTCTCTGGAACTTACTAAGGACGTCAATATTTTTTGGAACCACTCTTCCGCCTGCGAAATAAGCTGTCCTGATGTAAAACCGCTTATAGTTCCATAAAACGTCACCGTTTCCAATACTGAATTCAGCTACTTCGCCGCCTGATAATTTCAAGAAAAAAGCGTGCCCGGCCTCATGTATAAACGCAATAAATGGGAAGATAAATAAGGCAATAACAATGAAATTAATAAAGAAATCCATAGAACTACTCCTCTACTGTTTGGCTTGAATCCATAAGATGAGTGTAATTTTTTACCATTACTATTTATACGGAAGAAAAGTAGAACAGTTTCATCAAATTAAGAAAAATGAGGATTTCAAATATCATCGACTACTTAAAGTAGAAGAGTAGCTGCTATCTTTCATTTCATGCAAACCCAACACAAGAAACAGGGAAGCGATTTCCCCGCTAGCCGGCAACTAACTAAAGAAAAACAGCTTAAACAACCAAAGCACCATGAAATCTCTCAGCCGCCGGCGCCAAGGGTGAGCCGACGCAGTAAGCCAGGCGTTCTTCCTGGCTTACTGCCGGAGGCCAACCCAAAGCAAGGCGGCGATTACTAGACTGAAGCTGAAATCAAACCCCATAACGATTCCACAAGCAAACCCTTGCTATCTCATACACACGTGATCCGGGAAGCGATTTCCCCGCTAGCCGGCAACTAACTAAAGAAACAGAACAGCTTAAACACCAAAGCACAATGAAATCTCTCAGCCGCCGGCGCCAAGGGTGAGCCGACGCATTAAGACAGGCGTTCCTCCTGGCTTAATGCCAAAGGCCAACCCAAAGCAAGGCGGCGACTACCAACATGAAGTACAAATAGAGCGCTGGAACAATTCAACAATCAAACCCTAGCTATCCTCTTTTGCATCTCCAAATAAAATTCCCAACCCACAAAAAACCCTTCTCCCGGAATCCCGGAAGAAGGGCAAACGTTAATACGAATCAACATCTGACTGCGACAAATGCCAATCAGCCAGCTCATCATAAGAACCCGTGCCAGTGAAATCCTTGATGACAAACGGCATCGGGCTATTGATATGGAAAAAGCCAGCTTTCTTCAATGCGCGGTAGCGCGGGCTATCTGGCACCGCCCAGCAATTGAGCGCATCCGCTTTAGTAAAACGACGGATCGCCTTCAATTGATCCGCAATGATTGCTTCATCATTCGGCCCGAACAAATCCACAATCGTTGTAAATGTCACACCGTTCGCTTTCGTTTCCTCATGCAGCACGCAATACGCTTCGGCATAGCCATTCTGCTCGAGCGTATATACTTGATAATCTTTCGTCGGATGGTCGAGGAAGCGACGCTGAATATATCCGCCGTTGCGCTTGGCGTGAAGCGGGTACTGGTTTTCAAAACGGTTATATAGCATTTCCGCTACTGACAGACGATCGCCAAGTTCACGTAATTGGTGTCTGCTCTTTTTTGGAACACTGATAGAAAATACTTTATCGAGTGGCGATTGGATGGCTCTCAACTTGCCGACCTTCGAAGCAAGCAAAGCTCCTGGTTTATTGACCGCAAGAAAGCGCGGGACATTTCCGAGATCTTTGCCGCCTGCTACTTTCATGAACACTTGCTTCGCTGTTTCAGCAGGAAAGCCGTACAGGATATCGAGCCCTTCCGCTTCACATTCCTGAATCATGCGGGAAACGATTTGCTTGTAGATGCCGCGGCCTTGGAAGTCTGGATCGACCATGATGTCGACCCGCTCGCCGAGCAGCAATTCCGTTCCTTGCTGGCGTGCTGTGAGTTTCAAGAAAGCGGCATGGCCATTGATAAAGCCATCTTCTTCGGAAATGACAATCGTGGCACTCTCCGGAAAACTTTCGTATTTCCATTGCCATTCAGCGAGTGAGCGCTTTTTACCGAACACTTTTTCATAAAGGGCGTTAATGCCGATTTCGTCGCCTGGCTGGTAAAGGCGAATCATAAAGTTTCACCGTCATCTGATAAGCCGAAATCTTCCCGGCGGGATGCTGCGGCTAGCAGGGCGAAGAACGCAAGTCCGAAAATGTCGGATTCCCATAAGTTGTAAACAAGGCCCATGAAGTACGCACCGAGCAAAATGCTGGCAGTCAGCGAATACAGATAGCTTTCTTTATGTTTTTTGCCATAGCGCCAAAGCATTGATAATAAGAAAGCGGCAAAGGCGATAACGCCAAGCGCGCCAGTTTGGACGATGATTTGGATATATTGGTTATCGGAATAGAACTTATGCCCGATTCCGTAATCGTCATAAAGTGGCGATCCATTCGAAAGGGTAGTGGAATCACCAAACGTGGCAAATCCAGTCCCGATGATCGGGTAATCCTTGAACACTTCAAAGCCAGTTTGGACAATGTACAGACGGCCTGAACTTTGGCTGCCAGTAACAGTGTCTTCGCTGAACGTGCTGCCGATGCGGTCGCGGAATCCTGATTCGCCGCCGACATCGAACTGCTGGATATTGGTGACTTTTTCAGTGCCTGTATCTGTGCTTTCAAAGTAATTGGTTAATAGGTTCAGTGGCAGAACCACGATCACGAGGGCAATCGCCGTATACTTGACGAAATCGATGAGCACACTCAATTTCCGTGTCATGATCAAGAAAGCGATAGCGGCGATCAAAAATCCTCCCCAAGTGCCACGAGAATAGGTCAGGACCAAAATACCGACCAGAAGGACATTCAAGATATCCATATAGCGCGGATTGAATTCCTTCAGTTTATTCTTCGCATAATAGAAAGCGATGAACGCGAACATTAAGTAAATGCCGAGCACGTTTGGATTTCCGAGCATGCCGTAGATGCGCACGCGGTTTTTCGCCGACAAAGCCATGGCTTGCCACGACTCGGGCAGGAACAAGTTGCGGATCGAAAGTTTTTCAGTAATGGCTTGGATAATGACTAAAATCGCTGTCCAGACAAAAATCCAAACGAGGTTGACCAAGTCTTTGCGGGTAATGCCAAGACGGTAGACAATATAATATACCAGATAAAAAAGCAGGAACTGCCGCAATTGCATGGCAATCAAAACTGGGCTGATGCCCATGATAAGTGCAGAAATCGAACCGATGATCAGAAAAGCGAAATAGGCGTATTCGAAATTCTTAAAATGGAATAATTTCCTAATTGATTTGCGGTTCATCCAAAATACTTGGAAAAGCGCACCGAATACGATGGCTTCGGTCAAATAGCTGAGTCCGGGGTTGTATTGCGTGACAAACTCGCGGACCGGGATGTAGACGAACAGCAGCAGGATGCCGTACTTGGGATTGATGAACGCAAAGGCGAACAACACAAGTGTCAGGGCATAGCCGATGACGGCTAGCTCTGAGTAACCTATTAGCATGATGGCGATCAAGGCGATGAGCCAAAACCATTTTTCGTTATCGTTCTTAAAAAAGTTCATAATATCCTCCAAATGCATTTATAATTAGCGGCTTTGATAAATCGCCTTTTTCAACTTTAAGTTCTTGAAGATGGCCCACCATAAAGTAACGGTGCGATTCGCTTGCTTGAAATGTTTTTCATACTGGCGGTCTTGCGTCTTCAAATGATCGGCCGCTTCGATGAATTGCTGCGGTGTGTTCTCGATGAAGGTTTCTACGTAGCGTGCGTGTGCATCGTTTGTCTGTGCAGTTTTGATCTCAGCGAGCGCCAAAAATCCATCGAACGCGATCACTTGGCTTTTGAATGCTTCGGTCGCCCGTTGCTTGAGCGGAAACTGATCGGTAATGTCCATAATACAATTGATCGCTTCCGGCGGTACAGGGCAATTGATCTCATATTCGCGGACGATTTTCGGCTGATGGTCCGTGTGTTTCAGGGCATCCGCCACCAAATGGGCGCTGTACACATGATCAGGATGGGCATCGATCAAGCTTGTCGTATAAATCGTATTAGGGCGGATCTCGTCGATCAGCTCCCCGAAACGTTCACTCGAAGTGACATCCTTAATTTCGCTATCGGGATAATCTAAGTAACGAACGTCCGTAAAGCCAAGCAGGTCTTGGATCGACTGCAATTCCTCTTTGCGTGTCTCTGCCAGCGTATCAGCTTCAACCGGAGCGGCATTACTATTTTTGCCATCGGTGATGATGGCGATGGTGACTTGTGCGCCGGAATCGGCATAGCGCCGAATGGTTCCGCCGAGGCCGATCGTTTCGTCGTCAATATGAGGCGCAAATACAAGCACGCGCTCCGCCGGTTCAAGAGGGGTAAGTGGCTTGTCCGCTTTGTAAAAGCGTTTCAAGGAAGTTTTAATCGCCGGATTGAGCACCGGCGCAGCGTTTTTCATTAATACCTGTTTCATAATCCGAAAAACTCCTTATGATTTTCTAAGCTTGCTGATAAGGAAGCGTGCGATTTCCGTCTTCAAGACAAGAGCCGCCGCAGCATAGACAATGGCGCCAATGATTGCCGTCAGGCCGAAACGGACATAGATATGTAAATCTTCGAGAAGTCCCGATACAAGCCATAACACCAGCAACATCGCAGCGGTCGCCACAAAAATCTTGGCAGCGTCTTTCACGATAAAGCGAGAGTTGAGCTTGCCTTGCGTTCGGTTGAAGACGACCCAATTGAGCGCAAAATAAACGAGCGCCATGACGGACGAAGCGAGTGGAATCGCCAGATACGAATCAAGCAACGCGATGAACAGGAAGTTCAATGCGACATTGAGCGCGATAGAGAACAAGGAAATGCGCAAAATGACATGGCCTTGTTTTTTTGAATAGAAAGCTTTGTTCAAGATGTTCTGCAAACTGAAGAACAATACTGATCCCATGTACAGATAACCAACACTTGCAGTGGCTGCTGTTGCGTCCGCTGTAAATGCGCCGCGTTCGTAAACGATCGTGATGAGATCTTGCATCAGCCACATCATTCCCGCTACAGCCGGCAGTAAAACCAAAAGTGTTAGCATCAAGCCGTATTCGATGCCTTGTTTGAAGCTTTTCTCATTAGCATTCGCAATCGCTTTCGCCAAAATCGGGAAAATGATCGTCCCAATGGTTACACCGATAATCGCTTGTGGGAAGTGGACGATATTCTTTGCATAGTTCACATAGTTGACCGCTGAATCGCTGAATGAGCTAGCAAAGATATTATCGATTGTCAGATTGACTTGGCCGACCATCACCGTAATAGCGACCGGGATGAAAATGATTGAAAAGGGCTTGATTTCTTCCCAGTCAAGTTTGCCGATTACTTTATGGCTTCCTTTAGGGACGAACCAGAGCCGTTTGGCGATGTACGATAATAGCGCACCGGCCAAATAGCCAAACGCCATTGAGTAGGCGCCGATTTCATCCGCAAACAATAAGGTGCTAAGAATGGTGCTGCCGATAACGATGATCTGTGAAATGACAGACAATGAAAATTTGTTTTCTGCGTCAAGATAGGCCTCATAAACCGAGTTTAATGACACAAGGAATACAGCTATAAAGAAGATGATAGCTAAAGCTACACTCAATTCAATTGCTTCAGCTCGAATATCGGTCTGAAGGTTGGGGAATTTAAATAGCAAAGGCACTAGCAGTGGTGCTGCCAATGCACCAATGACGGAGACAATTAATCCAAGCACCATAGTTCCACGAATAATTTGTGAAAAATGATGATGGCCTTTACCATCCGCCTGTGCGTGGATGAAACTTGGCACAAAAGCATTCTTCATGCCGGTAGTAAAAAATAAAATAAAGGTATTTGCCAAAGCGAATGCCGCGAAATACGCAGCTGATTGATAGGAATCCCCAAATTGGTAGGCAATAACCATATCTCGGAGAAGCCCGGAAACTTTCAAAAACAGCGACGCGATGACGAACAAAATGCCGGTAAGTGCGAGTTTTCTGCCCAAAACAAAATCCTACTTTCTTCAAATGGCCTAGCGGTAAAGCGCGCAACCAATTTCTTTCCTTATATATAGGAGCAATAATCTCCCAATTCCATTTCCCTATCTTATCATGAATCCTCTTGTTTAGACGCCTCTCAAAGAATTATGTTGCGGAAAAATTCACAACTAAAGAGTCGGAACAAGTTGAATAAAGTGTATAGATAAAGAATTCGAACAAAAAGAATGATCAGACTATTTAAAAGGTTAAAAAAGGAAATTATATGAGCATTTTGGGTATTAATAGTTAGAATTTACAAATTATTAATAAAACGCTTACAATTTTTTAGTATAATGGTTTCGTATGACAATAAATTACCTGAGGAGTGAAAGTTAGTGACAAAAAGCGCGTTCAGCAAAATCTTTTTGAGTCTCCTATTGGCTTTATCCACCGCCCTGCCTTATATGGCGACAGCCGATGCGGCAGAAACCATTTCGGTGGCACAAGCCATTGAAAACAATACAGGAACTGCAACGGTGAAAGGGTTTATCGTTGGCACTGCCAGCAGTAAAACAAGCTACGACCAGGAAGCCCCTTTCACAACAGCAAGCAACTTAGGATTGGCGGATTCACCGGATGAAACTGATCCGACGAAGATCTTGCCAGTTCAGTTGCCATCCGGTTCTATTCGTTCAGGCTTAAACTTAGTCGATAACCCAGCTAACTTTAAAGCCGAAGTGACGATCACTGGTTCATTGGAGTCCTATTTCACGACAGCAGGTTTGAAATCTCCAACAGCTTACACGATCCTGTCTGAAGGCGAAGAGCCACCAACAGCAACTCCTGTAGCCAATGTCCAGGAAGCTCGCGACTCGGAAGGCTTGATTTCTGTCGAAGCGACAGTAATAACTGAAACAGGCCTATGGGGCGGAAACGCTTTTTACGTGCAAGATGAAACAGCTGGGATTTATGTTTACACATCCAGCGCTACTGTCACGACAGGTGATATCGTCCGCTTAGTCGGCACTGTGTCCGAGTACGGCGGCGAACTTCAATTGCAGCCGAACACGGTAGAAGTATTGTCTTCTGGAAATGAATTGCCGGAAGCACAAGTGATTTCGCCAGCAGGCGTCAACGAAGAAACTCAAGGAGAACGCATTTCGATCGAACGCGTCGAAATCACCAACTTACAATCCGTTAACACATACGGAACGTTCGAATTTACGGCAGTCGCGGAAAACGGCGAGCAAGTCGTCGTACGCAATGACAACCGCAATGGCTTGACGTTCGAAGATTTCACGAAACGATTCAAAGAAGGCGACTTGATTTACCTTTCAGGCATCGCTTCGAAATTCAATGATGCGTATCAAGTGAAAACACTTGGCTTCGAAAGCTTTGAACTCGTCAACAAGCCGGCAGTGTATGCAGACATCTTCCCAGGTGTCGTTTCGGAAGGAACTGAAATCACGCTCGCAAGCGGATGGGACAATGCTGCGATCCATTTTACAACAGATGGTTCGACACCTACTGCGGACAGCGCAGTTTATGCTAAGCCGATTGTCCTGACACAAGATACAGTCATCAAAGCGATCGCTATTACAGATGAAACATCGGAAGTCTTTTCATTCCAATACACGGTCCTGAAAACAAAGGACTTGAAAATCCGTGACATTCAAGGACAAGGCCATTACTCAACGTATGAGAATGCTAATGTCAATGAAGTGACAGGCATCATCACACATTTCTATAACGGTGCAAATTTTGTCATTCAAGATACAAATGATGACGGCGACTGGACAACGTCAGAAGCGATCATCGTCAACAAATCCTCTGCATCCAGCAGCTTGGCTGTCGGGGATGTGGTATCAGTCACAGGAACAGTTGAAGAATGGTTCTATAGTGGCTATTCCGATATGAAAGAAAATGATTTGCCTGTCACGCGCATCCGCTCGACGGACGTCGTGAAAACAGGCACAGCGGAACTTCCTGAACCGATCGTTATCGGCGAAGACGTGTTCCCGCCAACACAAAATATCGACAACGACGGCTTGACGGAGTTCCAGCCGGAAGAAGACGGCATTGATTTCTGGGAATCTCTTGAATTGATGCGCGTCGGCGTAGCTGATGCACAAATCGTCGGCCCGCAAGATTACGGCGAAGTATTTGTCGTATCGAAAAATGCAACAAACAACGATTTCCACAAACAAGGCGGAATCTTGCTTGAAGAAGACGATTTCAACCCGGAACGCGTTAAGATTCAAACTAGTGAAGACCTCGTCGCAAAAGCGGGCGATACTTTCGCAGAAATGCCAGTCGGCGTTCTCGGCTACGGCTTCGGTAATTACCAGATTTGGACGGATGTAACGAAAGTGCCAGCAATTGTAGACGGCGGCACACGACCGGAAGAAACATGGATCGAGAATGCAGACGATAAATTGACGGTTGCGGCTTATAACGTCGAAAACTTCTCTGCAGACCCGAGCCATACAACGAACGAAAAAGCACAGCGCATTGCAGAATCATTCGTCAATGACCTGAACTCACCAGACGTCATCTCGATGATCGAAGTTCAAGACAGCGATGGTCCTATTGCTTCTGGCAACTCTGATGCTACAGCTTCTTATGAGCGTCTCATTGCAGATATTAAAGCAGCCGGCGGTCCAACGTATGCATGGACAGACATCGCACCGGAATACAACCAGGACGGCGGGCAGCCAGGTGGAAACATCCGTGTCGGCTTCTTGTATAACCCTGAACGCGTGACACTTTCAGAAGGCACAAAAGGTACATCTACACAAGACAACTCGTGGACAGAATCAGGAGATCTTGCCTTGAATCCAGGACGTGTCCAGCCAATCCCAATGCCTGGCACACGCAAACCACTCGCGGCACAATTTGAATTCCAAGGCGAAGAAATCGTCGTCATCGCAACGCATTTGAACTCCAAAGGCGGAGACCAAGGCTTGATGGGGCAAAACCAGCCGCCGGAATTCAAATCGGAAGTTGAACGCATTGAATTGGCACACGCCATCAATGGCTTTATCGAACAAGGGCTCGAAATCAATCCGGAACTGAATGTCGTCGTTACAGGCGATATGAACGATTTTGAATTCACTCCGGCACTTGAAGCACTCCAAGGCGACATCTTGACGAATAAAGTCAATGATGTGCCAGAAGACGATCGTTTCTCGTACCATTACCAAGGCAATACGCAAGTGTTGGATCACTTGCTTGTAACGAATAATTTGGCAGACCACACAGAACTTGATATGGTCCACATCAACTCGATGTTCATGGAACAGCATGGACGCGCATCCGACCATGACCCGCTTCTGGCACAAATTACATTCGGCAAGCCTCAAGTACCAGGCCAGCAGCAAGCTGAACCGGAATATACCAAGTTCTCAGCGATTGTCAAAGCAGCGGCCTTTGATGACAAAGGCATGTTGGATATCCATTTCACAGAAGATACTTTCACGCAAGTGCTGAACAGCGGCAAGAATTTACGCGTGGAACTGGAAGATGTGATTTTGACTTTGACTCCGAAAAACTTGAAGCAATTGGCCCAAAAAACGCCTCAAGGCATGACACTTTCTTTTGAGGCGGATGATACCAAGCAAGTTGGCTTCTGGCCGACTTTGACTGGACAGTTTGATATCGCGGTGCTGAATGCTTCAGGTACTGAACTGAACATGAAGTTTGAAGACACGGTGCAGTTGAGATTCGCGACTGATGCAAACGTCAGAGTCCAGTTCGGTTCACATGTCGACGAGCGCGGCAGATGGCAAGTCATGAAAGGCAGCAAAAACGGTTCGAGCTTTACACTAGAAGTAAAAGAGCTCGGCAATTACACAGTGGTCACCAATAGAGGACGATTGGTGAAAAACAGAAGGTAATTGACACGTTAAAAAGACTGAGGGAGCAAATGCTCCCTCAGTCTTTTTTTCTTAAAACGAAAATTTTAATGAGGAAACTTATCAAAATAAGGGTTCCAAGCCTTTTCTTTTTGATTTGGGGGTTGCTATAATGAACTCACAATAACGGAAGCGGGTTGAGACGATGGAAAAGCAGATGATGCAATGGCTGATGGTGTTCTTTGCGGCGATGGTCCTCACAGCTTGTGGAGGAACAGATACTCAAGCGCCGCCGGGGACAGAAACAGAACAGGGCGATTCACTGGTCGATACGGCCGCACAAGAAAATGGGGCCATGATCGCGAATGCGAAAACACATGTCTACACCATCTATACCGATTTCGAGCAAGGGTCCGGTTTTTTGTACAATGACCAAGGCGACATCTTGACGAATGCCCACGTCGTACGAGACGCGACGTTTATTTCACTCGTCAATAGCGACGGGCAAGAGTTCGCCGGCAAAGTAATTGGCATGTCACTCGACGAAGACTTGGCGCTAGTGCGTGTCGAAGACCTGGCAGGTAAAGACCCACTCGAACAGGAACTGGAACCGGTGGATATGGGAACGCCGGTCATTGCCATCGGCAGCCCTGAAAATGCGGCGAACACAGCAACTGAAGGGGAAATTACCGAGACCGGAGTCGATTTCTCGGAAGTCTTCGTCTATACGGATTTATATGAAATGAATGCATTGATCAAACAAGGCTCCAGCGGTGGGCCGCTTCTGGACGCAAGTTCTGGAAAAGTGCTCGGCATCAATTCGGTCATGCTCGAAGACAATCCCGAAATCGGCTATGCGATTCCGCTATATTTGAAAAAGGATATGCTGGATCGCTGGGCATCGAACCCAGATCCGCTTCCTGAGTCGCAATTAGTCGAACCATCCGTAAAAGATGCCTATTTTGACGAAGCGCTGCTGTCGAGTTTCATCGAAGCCTATTATGACTTATTGCCGTATTCAATGAACGAAGAAGAGCTTAATTATTACTCTTCGTATTTGGTGCCGGAAAGCCAGGCAGTTGAAGCGGTCGACAGCGTCGTCAAGGAGTATTCAGCAGATGGCCGAGTGTTCGATTCGGTCGTGCCAGACGTCAGTTCTGTTGACATTGAAGGCGACCGCGCGTATGTCGAAGCTGGCGCAGTGTTCAATTACCATGAAGCAGACGGCGAGACCGGAACGATTGACCATCAGCGGCGCTACACTGTGGTGATCGATTTATACGGGGATTATCAGATTGAATATGTCGAAGAAATGTAAGAGCCCCCGATTGTGGAGGCTCTTTTTTTACAGGTTATCTAACTACTTTACCTCACTTTAACTGGAAGCCTTTAAAATTAGAGCTTGAATATAGCTTTGAAGGCCACCAGCCAAAAAGATGAGGTGAGAACGGTGAAGGATATTTATTTCAGTAAAGAGTATGGGAAGCTTTACGAACAAATGGAAAACGGCAAATGTGTAAGTTTCACCCTCTATCATGCATTGGGATCAGTCCATCATTTATTTCTCAAGCGGGAAATTCCGATTGATTTACTCGGAAGAGGGCCTTATTATGATTTGATTACACCATACGGGTATGGAGGGCCAATCATCGAAGCTGCAGACGAGAACGACAAAAAAGAATTGGCACAAATTTTTTTCCGTGAATTTCGCAAGTATTGCCAAACAGAAAATATTGTCAGTGAATTCATTCGATTCCATCCGATATTGAAGAATGCTGCAGACTTCAAGGAATGGTATGCCACTGATTTCATGCGAAACACTATTCAGACAAGATTGGTCGAAACAGAAGATCCACTCATGACCGAATACTCGCCATCGGTCCGGCGATGCATCCGCAAGGCATTGGAGCAAGGCGTGGAGTATAAGGTATCCGTCAATCCACCCAATCTCGACCAATTCAAAGATTTGTACTTCCAGACGATGAACCGTAATAAAGCTGATGCATTTTATTATTTTAATGATGCGTATTTTGAGCAATGCCTCCACTTGTTGGGACCTCAATTGGTAGTCGTTGAAGTGAAGTGGAAAGGTCACATCATCGCCATGAGCCTGAATTTCGTCAGTAATGACCTCCTTCATGTCCACTTGACCGGAAGTCTGGAACAATACCACCAT
This sequence comes from Planococcus sp. CP5-4_YE, assembly GCF_019042655.1. GTDB lineage: Bacteria > Bacillota > Bacilli > Bacillales_A > Planococcaceae > Planococcus. Next base: position 86,337 of record NZ_JAHPZO010000005.1, on the reverse strand, counting down.
TTGTATGCACCACACATTCTTCAATACGCATTGCTGCGTTGGGGTATGAAAAATGGAATGAAACTGATTCGTCATGGCGGTGGGCGGACGAACGATCCAGATGATAAATTATACCTCTACAAAAAGAAGTACGGGCGGGCACAAGAGCTCGAATTCTATACAGGGAAAAAAATTTGGAATCTAGAAATTTACAACTCGCTATGCACAGAAGCAATAGTAGAAGATGATTGTTCTTTTTTTCCGGCCTATCGGAGGGGGCCTAAAATTAAGGGAGAAATCGAGTCTGAAGGGGAGCCCGGCAAATAAGGACTGGTTTCTTAACAAAACGCTCGCAAGAGAACTAGGAAAACTCAACTTAAGCAGCACTGCGGATAACCAGCAAAACTCCTGGTCAACCCGCTCTCATCCTGAACACAAAATTCACTTGCTCTTCAATACACTACATCAAAATTCAAAAAGTTTTGAATTCATAAGCCAGCTATGGTATTCTATTGCCGACAATAAAAAAATATCGCTATTCCACTAGGGGAGCCATGTTGGCTGAGACGGACAAGAGTCCGGACCCTTTGAACCTGATCTGGATCATACCAGCGTAGGGAAGTGGGCGAATTGTGAGCTTTTCTCCAATTTCTTCAGCTGACCTTTATCGCCGCTTTCCTACCTGGAAAGCGGTGTTTTATTTTGCCCAAAAAAGGAGAGAGCGACATGACATTTTGTAAAGAAGTCCGGTTGGAATGTGCAGATTTATGGGACGCCAGTTTTGAACACCCGTTTGTAAAAGGCATCGCGAAAGGCGATTTGCCGCTCGATGTCTTCAAATTTTACGTTATGCAAGACGCTTATTACCTGACCCATTTCGCAAAAGTGCAATCGATCGGCGCAGTGAAAGCGAAAGATTTGAAAACGACTCAGTCATTTGCGCATCACGCGGAACAGACCTGTGCCGCAGAACTCGCACTTCATGAATCATTCATGGAGCTGCTCGGTGTGACCGAAGAAGACTGGAAATTGTTCGAACCGTCGCCACACGCCTATGCCTATGTTTCACATATGTACCGCTCCGCAGAGGGCGATTTGGCGGACGTGCTTGCGGCTTTGCTTCCGTGCTATTGGCTATACTACGAAATCGGTGAACGCTTGAAGACGGCGACGCCCGAAGAACCGATTTTTCAGAAATGGATCGGCACATATGGTTCTGAATGGTTCGGGGAACTGGTGAATGAACAGATTGAACGGATGGACCAACTGGCGGAAGGGTTGCCGGAAGAGCGTCGCCAGGAATTGAAAACACACTTCAGAAGAAGCAGCTATTATGAATGGCAGTTCTGGCAGCAGGCGTGGACGATGGAAACTTGGGAACTGCCTGCGAAAAAGGAGCGTGTCCATCATGCTTAGGGAATTGCGTACACGAAAACCCTTAATTCATTGCATCACCAATCACGTCGTCTCGAACTTTCAGGCAAACGGCTTGCTGGCGCTCGGCGTTTCGCCGGTCATGGGCGATGAACAACAGGAAGTCGCGGAACTCACAGGACATGCCGATGCCTTATCGCTCAATATTGGCACGATCACGGAGCGCTCTTTTGAAAGCATGCTCATCGCGGGACGCGCTGCGATGGAAAAAGGCATTCCGATTGTGTTGGATCCGGTCGGTGCCGGGGCGACAGCTTATCGTTTACAGGCCGTGAAACGATTGCTGACGGAACTCGACGTTACCCTCCTGCGCTGCAACGCTGGCGAGCTCGCGGCCATTGCAGGAGCCGATTGGCAAGCGCGCGGCGTTGATGCGGGCGAGGGCCAGGGCGATTTGGGAATGATCGCCAAACAAGTGGCGGATGAATACCAAACAATTGTCGCGGTAACAGGCACAAGCGATTTAGTGACGGATGGTGAACGGACCGAGCACATCACAGGCGGAGACCCGTTGATGGCGTCGGTCACCGGAATGGGTTGTTTGCTCAGTGCGGTGCTTGCGGCATTCTTGACGGACAAAGAATCTACCCCGCTTGATGTGCTTGCCTATGGTTTGCAAATTTATGGGAATGCAGGAAGCCGCGCGTCGAAAGTTGCTTTGAACCCGGGAACTTTCCAAATGGCCTTTTTGGACGAACTATCCAAACGACAGGAGGCGGCACTTTATGGACGCTAAAGCCCAAGTATTGACGATTGCTGGATCTGATTCAGGCGGAGGCGCGGGCATACAGGCGGATTTGAAGACCTTTCAAGAACTTGGCACTTTTGGCTGTTCGGCGGTAACGGCGGTGACCGCCCAAAACACGCAAGGCGTTCACGGCATTTATCCCATGGACCGGCAAGCGGTCAAACAACAGCTCGATGCAATCGGAACCGACTTCAACATCCGCGCGCTTAAGACCGGCATGCTGTTTGACGCCGGCATCATCGAAGAAACGGCACTAGGCATCAAACGCTACAACTGGGAACAGCTCGTCATCGATCCCGTGATGATCGCAAAAGGCGGCGCTTCTTTGCTGCAACAGGAAGCGGTTGAAGCAATTAAAGTGATGCTCGTGCCGCTAGCTAAGATCATCACCCCAAATATCCCGGAAGCAGAAGTGTTGAGCGGCATAGACATCACAGATGACGCCTCGCGGAGAATGGCAGCGGAAGCGATTTTATCGCTCGGAGCAAAAGCCGTCGTCATAAAAGGCGGCCATAGCAGTGACCCTGACGTTGCAGAAGACTTTTATATGGATCAGCAAACGGTGATCTTGCTGCGCTCGGAACGGCTCAAAACGCACCATACGCATGGCACCGGCTGTACATTTTCAGCAGCGCTGACAGCTGAACTGGGCAAAGGCAAACCAGTGGAAGAAGCGTTGTTTACTGCCAAGGAATTTATTCAGGCAGCGCTCGCGTATCCACTGAACATCGGCCATGGACACGGCCCGACGCATCATGCGGCTTACAAAGAATCTATCGAAAAGGAAGTGGTTCATTTTGTTCGGGAATCCAGCGATTTATTTTCTAATGGGTACGACAAACGCCGGTACTAAAGAGCCGCTAGTGTTGCTCGAAGAAGCACTTCAAGGAGGTATCACCCATTTCCAGCTGCGCGAAAAAGGGCCCGGTGCATTAATAGGCGATGCACTCGTAGAGTTCGCTGCCAAGTGCAAGAGCTTGTGCGGTGAATACGGTGTTCCGATCTTCATCAATGACGATGTTGAGCTTGCCTGTACGATCAAAGCGGACGGCATCCATATCGGACAGGACGATATGGACTGTGGACAGGTAAGAAAACAAATCGGCGCGTCGATGGCTCTCGGCGTCTCGGTGCATTCAGTCAAGGAAGCGAACGAAGCGCTGACATGCGGCGCCACGTATCTTGGCATGGGTCCGGTATTTGGGACGCGCACGAAAAGTGATGCGAAACCGCCAGCAGGTGTCGCTGAAATCATCAAAGTGAAAACCCAATACCCAAATGTGCCAGTTATCGGCATAGGCGGCATCGAACCGGGCAACGCCGAAATGGTCTGGCGGGCCGGCGTCTCCGGCATCGCTGTCATTTCTTCAATAGCGCAGGCACAAGATGTTGCAGGGCAAATCGAGCGCTTCAAACAATCGGTTCCTGGGAGGCAGGTCGGATGAACACGAGAAAACTCGTCCTCATGGCGATGTTCGTTGCACTCGCCGTCGCAGGATCGGCGTTCGTCTGGTTCCCGGCCGGCATCGCTCGTGCCTATCCAGTACAGCATGCCATCAATGTCATCGCAGCTGTCGTCTTCGGTCCAGGTCCTGCGGTCGTTATCGCCCTATTGACCGGTGCGGTTCGCGTCTTGACGGGGACCGGCTCGCTGCTCGCGTTTCCGGGCGGCATGATCGGCGCCTTGCTTGCTGGTGTCTTTTACCGCTACAGCGGACGGCTCGGTTTTGCGGCAGCCGGTGAAATTCTCGGAACCGGTATCATCGCCTCATTAGTCGCGGTGCCATACGCACGTGTTCTGATGGGAACTGAAGTCGGTGCCTTGTTCTTCATGCCGCCATTTCTCGTATCAAGCATCAGCGGTGCCGTGCTTGGCGTTGTATTGATGTACCGTTTGGAGAAAACAAAAAGCAGTAAATTATTGGCTTGAAGAAAAGGATCGGCTTACAATGCCGATCCTTTTTTCGTCATGGCTCTTTATTCTTGAACTATGAAAACGATTATAGTATTATTAGTTTTTATAGAGGAGGTTCGGCGGTGAAAACTCGAATTATCCAGGCATTTATCGAAGAAACGAGAAACAATGGCATCAAGTTTACGATGGATGACTTGGCCAAGCGGCTTGGCATCAGCAAGCGCACTTTATACGAAAACTTTTCGTCCAAGCTGGAAATCCTGGAAACGATCATCGATCAGGCGTTTTCGGAATACGAACAACGGGCGCAAGTGATACGTGAAGACGACACTCTTAGCTTGCAGGAGAAAATTCACCAACTCATCGTCATGATTCCGAACCATAACGACTTTTTCGATTTGCGTGTCCTAGAGCAGTTGAGACGTTATTACCCGGAACAATGGCAGCGTGTCGATCGGGAAATGAATCAATGGGATGATTTGAAGCAATTGCTTGAAGAAGGCATGGAAACTGGCCTGATTAAGCGGCAGAACATCGACCTGTTAATGAAAATGATTTTGAATGTCGTCAATATTTCCTTGGACCAGCAGTTTTTCTCGGAACAAAGCATTTCCATTAAGGAAGCTGTTGAAACGATGAGTGAATTATTATTGGACGGGTTCGTGAAAAACGAATAGGGAAAATGCTGGCTGATTAGAAATAATTTCACTTAGATTTTATAGCTTTCGTCGGTCCGTGTTTTCCGAATCTTACTTCTCGCTTTCCGTGGGCTCGCGTCCAAGCCTCCTCAGTCGCTAAGCGCCTTGCGGGGTCTCGGCCGTCTCGCTGATCCACAGGAAAGATAAGGTCGACCGATGGGAGACCTTATCTTTGCGAAAGTAATGCGCAGCATTATTGAGCAGAAGGGTTTACGAGCAGACGATTCTCCAAACACTTAGATATTTCGTTGACAAGTGTTTCTAAGTATTTGCTTTAATCAAATCAAGCGTATAGGTTATATAAAAAATAAACTGGCTAACCAAAGCCAGTATTTCTTCGGACTGAAAAAACTAAAAAAACAAATATAGTTTTCATTGTTTTAGAAAGCAAGGAGGCAATTCAACATGGCACAACAATCTATTCACCGTCTCGATACCGAATCAGTCGGAAAGGCATTTATCCGCTATTTGGTGCCTTCAACCATCGGCATGCTGCTGATGGCCATCAATATCGTTGCGGACGGCATCATGGTCGGCAATCGCCTCGGACCGGTCGCACTGGGCGGCGTCGGCATCGCGGCACCGGTCTATACTTTATTCGTCGCGATGTCGCTATGATCGGCATCGGCGGCGCCACGAGATTTTCTGCTCTCATGGGGGCGAAGCGGACAGAGGAGGCGAGAATCGTCTTTTCGCACGCGATGGCCTCGATTTTTGCAGTGACGCTCCTCATCGGCCTCGTAGCATTTCCGTTCCGCACAGAACTCGCTTACCTGCTCGGGGCGAATGCGGAAACCTATCCATACGTCTCTGATTATTTATATTTAATGTTGTTGTTCGGCTTCGTCTTCACGATGGAAAATGCCCTCAGCATCATGGTGCGTAATGACGGCAGCCCGAACCTCGCGATGGTGTCGCTCGTCACGACTTCCTTATTGAACATCGGATTGAATTACCTATTCTTGTTTGTGTTGGACTTCGGCGTCAAGGGTGCAGCAGCTGCGACTTTACTCGCGGCATTTGTCGGTATGCTCGTGTTGTGCACGCATTTCTTCAAAAAGGGCAATCAATTGCGCTTTGTCCGGTTCAAACCGAACCGAAAATTGCTCCTCTTGATTCTAGTGATCGGCTTCCCGAGTTTCTTGGCAGAAGTCGGCATGTCGGTGTTTACCATTTCGCATAATAATGTCTTTGAACGCCTAGCGGGAACGGAAGGCGTTGCGGCATTCGCGATTCTCAACTACGTCCACAGCGTTATGTTACTCGCATTCCTTGGGATGGGTTCGGCTATCCAGCCGCTGGTCAGTTATTACAGCGGGGCGAAAGACCAGGCGAAGATCAAGAAGACGCTGCAACTCGCGATTGGGACGGCGTTTGTGGCAGGCTTGCTGTTTTTTATCTTCGGGCAATTCTTTGCCGCCACCATCGCCAGCGTATTCGGCGATTTCCCGGACGCCGTGATGAATATCGCGACTTCCGGCATTCAGTTGTTCTTTATCGCGTATTTGTTCATGGGCACCAATTTCGTCATGATGACTTATTATCAATCAACCGGCGAAATCCGTATGGCGACATGGATCACCGCAGCACGTGAAATTGTCGTGCTGTTGATTTTGCTGAGCATCTTGCCGGTATTTTTCGGTGTAACGGGCGCATGGCTTGCGATACCCTTATCGGAATTGATTGTCTTGTTAACGATCGTATATTATCAACTGAGACAGAAAAAGAAGCTGCAGTTCACTGCGGATATGATAGCTCCATATAAATAACCGATTCCAACAACTCAGGGGATGATGAGATGCAACTAACGAAACAGCTGTTTCAAGTAAAAGGCTTGGATTATTGCGTTCGAAGCGCGGAGATCCAAGATGCAGTGCAATTGGAGAAAGTCCGTTTACAGATCGACGGCGAGACGGAAAATATGGACCGCAAGCGGGGAGAAGCTTATTTGGATGCGGCGGCATTCGAAAGGCTTATCGAAGAGGATGCGAAAAGCAGCCTGAATTTATTTCTGGTGGCCGAAGTGGGTGGTCAGATTGCCGGGTTTTCCAGATGTGAAGGAAACGCGCTGAATCGGACCCAGCATCAAGTGGAGTTCGGTGTTGGGGTGCTCAAGAAATTCTGGGGTTACGGCATGGGCCGCAAGCTGTTGGAGGCATCGATCCACTGGGCGGATATGCAAGGAATCAAGAAGATAAGTCTAAAAGTCCTCGAAAGCAATGAAAAAGCCATCGAGCTATATGCAAACTGCGGCTTTAGAGTGGAAGGTGTGCTGAAAATGGACAAACGCTTAGCAGATGGCAACTATTACGATACCGTAGTGATGGGCCGTATCATTTAACAGATGGGTTATGAAAAAAGACCGTGTTGACGCTTAAGCGCAGGCACGGTCTTTAATTATTTGCTTATTTCCTTGCTTTGATAATAAAACTCGTCGGGAATTTCTGCGCTTTATAAAGCGAGTAATAACGGTCGGACGCTTCCGCCGCCACATCTTTCAAGTCATGTGGGACATCCGGCTCGACCACTTGCTCGATATTGAATCCGGCTTTCACCAAGGCGTTTAAATATGTGCTGAACTTGCGCTTAGGAATCGTCATCGGCGCATTCTCGCCTTTAAAATTGGCGTAATGCATGCTGTCTTCATCTTGATAGGATCCGTTCAATGAAACGAGCCCATCTTCGCTTTTCAAATGGACATAGAGCGGATGGTCCCAACTGAAGATGAATGTTCCGCCTGGCCGCAAATAGGAATAGATCAATCTAAACGTCCGGTCGAGATCAAGTGTCCAACCAATCGCATAAATCGAGTAGACGATATCGAAATAGGCTTCCGGAAGCCCAATATCTTCTTCCATCGCGGCGCAGTAAAGCTGCGCATCCCAACCACTTAATGTCTCTGTGGCCCGTTCGATTTGCGTATCGGACAAATCGACGCCCCAAATGTCCTTAGCGCCTTGTTTGTTCATGTAAAGCAAGGAATGGCCGCTGCCACAGCCGATGTCGAGTACGTTTTTGCCTTCAATCGAATCGAATAGGCGCAATTCGTCTTCACTTTGAGCGAAAGGGCCGTAGCCAGGCAGCGCATCGACGCCGTTAAAATGGCCTGCGACCGTGTTCCAGCTCGTGCGGTTTTGTTTCAAAATATCTGTACTCATTTAAAATCCTCCTGTCTCTTAATGATTCTCGAAATCGCAAGCCAATTCCTTCTTGTATAGATGGCTGCGAGGAATAACAGTTCCGTCAAAGGGTATTGAAGGAGAACAAGCTGAAAGCAGCAAGGAAAGAGGGGATGGCATGCCAAGGATTGTCCACGAAACTTATATGGAAGCACCGATCGAGCGCTGTTTCGATTTGGCCAGAAGCATTGACGTGCACATCGAAACTGTCTCAAAGACCAACGAACGCGCCATTGCTGGCACGACGAGCGGCCTGATGGAGCTTGGCGACTGGGTGACATGGAAAGCGACACATCTCGGTGTCCGTCAAAAACTGACATCGAAAATTACCGAAATGGAGCGGCCGTACCGCTTTAGCGATGAAATGGTGAAAGGCGCTTTTCATTCCTTCCACCACACGCATGAATTTACCGAGAGCGGCAGCGGTACGCTGATGAAAGACTGGTTCGTCTACCGGACGCCGTTCGGGGTTATCGGAAGACTTGCCGATAAATTATTTCTCAAACGCCATATGGAAAAGTTCTTGTCGACGCGCGCCGCCGAATTAAAGCGTATCGCTGAAAACCGATAAGCATACAAAAAATCCATCCGCATTTATGCCGCAGATGGATTTTCTTCTGGGGAATTTTAGTTTTTCGCAAATTCCAATTTGTGATAGCGCAAGGCCTGATCCAATTTATTGTAGACATCGATCTCGCCAAAGTTGATGCCTAATTGGATAGCGGTCTGGGCGATCTCTGGGCTGATGCCGGCAAGTGCTGTGCGCACGCCAATGATTTTCAGGCCTTCGATCAGCTGAAAGATTTGGTGGGCGACCATCGTATCGATGATTGGAACACCGGAAAGGTCGATGAACAGGCGCTCGATCGATTTCTCGTGGCATTGCTGCAGGACTTTCTCAAAGACGATTTTTGCGCGATATGTATTAATTTCGCCGATAAGCGGAAGCAATCCACTGTCTTTCGAAAGCAAAATGACCGGTGCACTCATTTCAACGATCATTTCCTGCTGTGCATTTAAGCGGCGTTCAGCGGCTTTCGTGTTTTGGTTGATAAATTCAAGAATGACCCCATTCATCGTATCGACAATAGACTGGTTCCATTTGTTAAGCTGCTCATGAGAAATCATTTCTTCCTGCTGGGTTGCAAAATCTTCGATCAGCTGCAAGTATTGTTTCTGTGTACGAAAAAATTCTTTAATGACAGCATTGAACGGCGTTGCGAGGTGGGCTTCATCGTTCGCTACACGAATAATCCAGTCATGGAAAATTTCGAGACAATCCTTCTCGTTTTCCCCGAAAGCTTTACAGAACAGCTCGTGAAATTCGTAGTTTTGCTGTTTTAATTTTTCGATTGCCTGAGGCTCAGTTTCACCATATACACCAGCTGAATCCTTATCGAGTGTTTCATACCATTGTTCAGTGAAGCCTTTTGTTTTCTTTAGCAAAAAATCCTGCAATTCAATATTTTTGAACATTATTTTTTCTTCTCCTCAATGGCGCGACTATCCCGCAATAATAGTTCATGCACAAAATAAATTTCACTAGTTCATATTAACGTCAATATATATATATTATAGCAGTTGAAAAAAATATGCACGAAGTCTGATGTTAGAATTACAGACAAATTTTTCAGGAGTGGAAAAATCTGCTGTAAACTACGCCTCATGGGGCGCTTTTTGTTGTGGGGCGAGCGACTTTCGCTCTAAAATAGGGCCGAGTTGGAACAGCAAGATGCCTGCGCTGATCAAAAGCACGCCAAACAGCGATTGCCAAGTGAATGGAACTTGCTCGAGCCCGAACCAGCCCGCCGTGTCCCACATCAAGCCGAAGAAAATTTGCGATACCATGACAATCGAGATCGCACGGCTCGGGCCCAATGCCTGGACGCCTTGTGTGACACAAACGACGACCCCAACACCGAGCACGCCGCTAAACCAAAACCACGTTTCCGCCTCAAAAAGGAATAAGCTCTTCCCGTTCACAGCAAGGCCCGCGATAAAAGAGCCGGAAAATCCAAGAAATAACACAAGTGCCGTCGTCGTCCAGACGCTGACGTGTTGTTTTACATTCGCGTTGAATATATTTTGCAGGCAGACAAAGACGCCGCCTGAAAGAGCCAGTATGATGCCAAGAACCATGGGAGTTCCTCCTATTCATAAATATTATGGCCCGCCTGTTCCAATAAAGCGTCCCGGTCGAGCAAATCGATTTTGCCGTTGTTGCGTTTAATCCAGCCGGACTGCTCGAATTTTTGGAGCACCCGGTTTAAATGGCGATAGCTCGTGCCGATCAAGTCGGCCATATCGACAAGCGAAGGCGAATCAAGCCTCGGTTTATCCGGTGTCATCGACAGTAAATAACTCGCCACACGCACATCGACTGCGTAGAGTAGATTGAAATTCAATTCTTGTGCTTTCGTGACGAACTTGCGTGTAATGGTCTCCAATAGGAATTGCTGGAATAGGGAATTGCCGCTCATTTCATGATCCAATGTACGATGCGGAACGCGCAGTAATACCAAGTCCGTCACGGCTTCGACTGTGTTGATGAATGGGCATTTCTGTACATATTCGATATCGCCGACGATATCAAAAGGCGTTTTGAATGCCAAAATCAGCCGCTTGCCTTCTGGCGATAGCATGGAAATCTTCAATTTACCTTCAACGAGCAAGTACAAAGTGTCCGCGGTGTCACCTTGTGAGAACAATCTATGTCCAGCCGCATACCGTTCGATCTGCATCGAATCGACGACGCCAGCAGGGAACAAATCTGCCAATCCATACTGCTGAAGATACTCGTTAATCGCCTGCATAGTTTTTCCTCCTTACCATTTCAATACAAGGATGCCGGTGATCATCAATAACACGCCCGCAATTTGCGTTTTTCCGACATTCTTCTTCGCCATATCGAACCAGCCTTTGCCATCGATAACGATCGCTGCGATCAGCTGTGCAATAAGGAACATGCTGATCGTCAGCGTCACGCCCATGCGATGGACAGCGGTCATATTACTGAACAAGATAAACGCTGCAAGCAAGCCGCCTGAGGCATATAGAGGGGAGACTTGTTTCAAATGTTTGATCGATGTGTCTCTTAGCGCCAAAACGATCAAGATTGCCAGCACAAAGCCCGTCAGCTGGGTCATTGCCGCTGCTTGCCACGTGCCGATTTGGTCACTGATCGTCGCATTCGCCACGCTTTGGAAGGTCAGGAAAAACCCGCCCGCCAGTGCAAATAAAATTCCTTTCATCCGGTCCACCGCCTTTCGTTAATTTAAGGATAATCGGCATTTTGAGTGGGTGGAAGGACATATGTCCCTATAGGAAAAAAAGAAATGCTAACTTTAAAGGAACTAAAGAAAAAGAAAAGATTTTTCATATGATCTTCAGTTATTTCCATTATTATGTAGATATTCCATCTGAGTCTTAGTATATTAAAGGAAATACGCTTTTAAATTCAATTTGTTTAGGAGAAATGCATATGGATTATATTCGTTTTAATGAAGAAGATCCTCTACTGCAACAAGTGCCTGAATATCGGTCGTCAGCGTTTCTTCTGCATCCATTTGTTCAGATGCCTAAAGGTTGGAGTGAGAAGAAAAAGTCACATCCAGATGAACATGTCTATCCAAGTGATGAAGAAATTTTAACGCTCGGTACTCCAGTCAGTTGGGAAACAGTCCGCACAATTTGTGGCTTTTCTTCTTTAAACGAAGTGGCCTTGGCACTGGGAACGGCCACCTTTAAAAGGCCATATCAACGGCCCGATTTAGAAAAGAAAGTAAGCGATTCTTTCTCATCAGATTTTTATTGGCCACAAGAAGATCGGATTCCGGTTTTTCTCAACAAGGGGATTTTGAATGACTTTTCTTCCAATGGAGCGCAAAACTTTTATTTTTCGGATCCAGTTTTCGATTCTTCCGGTCAGGTGTCGATTGAAAAGTGCACTTTTTCAACTATATCAGAATTAGCACCAGCTGAAGTCATCATCACCGATGAGAATTTGCAATCGGTATTTATCAGTCAGTATGATCGTTGCTACACAATATTTTTGTCAAAACAGCAAAATTTAGAGGAGAAAATAACTCTCAATAATTGGGAAGCGATTATTTGTAACATAGGTACAAAAATCGAGTGGTTTGTAAAAGGATAGCGAAAAGGTGAGGACATAAATGATGTTCAAAAAGAAGTTTTATGTCTGTTCAGTTTGTGGCTTTGACGGTCTTCGAGGACCCCTTTATAGAAATGGACTTCCCGATTATAGCTTGATCTGCACTTGTTGCGCTTTCCAACCAGGCTATGATGATTTAGACCAGGGCTACACATTTGAAACCTATATAACGGAATGGTTAGCAAATGGGGCCGAGTGGTTTATGAAAAAAGAGCAGCCGAAACATTGGAGTTTAAAGGAGCAATTAAAAAACATTGGCATCGAACTGTAAAACACATAACACCATTAACGAAAAGTTTGAAAGGGGAATTGCATGAAATTCAAAAACATCATTTACCTGATCGGCGCATTTTTGGTATTTATCTTTTCGACACTCGCCAGTTGGTATGAAGGTGGGCAATTGCGCGATATTTCCTGGGAATGGAAATACTCGGCTGTGTTCTCCACATGGCTAAACGGGCCAGTGAACGAGGCGGAAGATATTTTGGTGATCGACCATTTCGTTTACGCGGCAAAATTCGAGCCGCTGTTTCCGTTATTGATGGCAGCATCATTGCTGTTCATCGTTTTTCAGCTAGCAGGGTGGCTATTGGGAGACCGCAAAACGATGCACATCATTTTCTTATCGTTGATGGCAGTGGGCTTGCTCTTGATGAGTGCGATGCTGATTAATTCGCCGACGACCGGGCTCACTTTGTTCTCCGGCTTTTTCGGGCTATCAGGGCTCTTGACGCTCCTGCTGATCCTGTACCGCAACAATCAAAAATGGCTGCGCAGGACAGCTGAACGGACAAACTAAGAATTCTTAATTTGGAGGTGTTCAAATGGACTGGTTGGTGGATCTTGTTCCGATTCTCATCATCGCAGTGTTTGCTTACGGCGCATTTGGGCAAATCAAAGAATCTCTGGCTATTGCAAAATCGGTGACATGGGATTCGACAAACGATAAACGAATAATCGTTGGAAGTCACTTGTTTACTTTGTCCTATGCAGGATTCGTCGTGGCCTTGATCGTCAATTTAGCCGTCTATAATTATTCGTTTCCTCAACCCGCTAGTACAGCCAATGCCGCTAGCTTGACTGCGTTCTACTGCTTGTTGATGATGTTCGTTGCTGAACTTGGAATTACGCCAAAACGGCAAGGCCCTAAAAATTGTATTCATTCAAATAAAACAGCCTCCGGTTCGAATTCTCTTGTGGGCTCGAACTAGAGGTATTAAGTAGGTGTAATCTTCTTTGCAGCCGTGTAGAAAAACTAGTAGGGAAGGGAGTGTCAAATGAAATACGTCATTGTCTCAACCGGGCTATTTATTTCTGCCGCGATCATGTTTTCCGCTGCCTATATTGCATCAGCCATTCTCAGGTCAATTACCGGAAGTTACGGGCAAAGTATTCTTACGCCTGAAACTCAATCGCTTTATTTATTGAGCATAATAACTGCACTAGTAGCTATTTCATTATTAGCAATTGACTATTTTAAAAAAGACAAATAAATGGGATTCCATTTTTGCTAAAAGGCCTCTTACACCAATTTGGGTCAGAAGCCTTTGGCATGAGTAATTGTTCAGTCAAAACTCAAGTTGTGAGTGAGCTTCAAGAATCGGCACAAGAACATATATGCCACTAATGCCGAATAACAACCAAATTAAACAGCCTCCAGTTCGAGCCATAAATTGGTCTCGAGCGGAGGCTCTTTTTGAAATTAAAGAAGAAAAAGCAATACGCATAAGCTTACGACAGTGGCGCCGAACGAGATTTCGATTTTCGTTTCTTTCGCGCTGTCTTGCTTCACTTTATGAACGATTGACAGTACGAATAGGCTATAGAGGAACAAAAAGAAATAGACGATCCCGTATAAATTCCAGCGATAATTTGTGAGCCATTCATTCACCGAGGTGGTCAGTGAAGCGGCTATAAAAAGCATGACAGAAACCGCAAGCAACAGTCCCGACAGCACGTTCATCTTGTTCCACAAGGGATGCGACAAGAAACGTTCGCTTTTTTTGCTGTGAAAGATGAAAAACAAATGAATCAAGCTCGTGCTCAGCAAGATGAAGGTCAGTACGATCAGCATCGAGCTGATGGCACTGGAAGCGAGCGCGTTCCCGATATCAAGTGAATAAAGTTCGGCCACAACAGCCAGTGCGATCAGTCCTGCTAAAGCGGCTGCTTGGTAAAGAGTCCATTTTGTAAATAGCATGCAATTCTCCTTTATCGATGAGGTAAACCGGTCATTCTTTATTGGCTTCTGCATAACGAATGCGTGTAAAAGAAGGTTTCGTGTCTGAGCTCTTCACAGAATCCCGCACGTCTTCAACTTCTGGCTGCACAACAGGCAATTGTTTCTGCGTAAGCCCTTCAGCGATCGTGATAAAGCAATAAATCAAAATCATGAACACAGCCAAGGGAGGGAGGATCATCCAGAATTGATTGGTGGAGAAAACTTCCCGGGAAATAGCGATCATCCCCGATAGTTCGTAAATTTCCGGAATGAGCCGTGGCGAATCGGATTGGGCAAGAGCGCCGCCGACAAAAATGTTCAAGATGCCTAAGTGAACAAACATCTGCAAGACTTGAATGATGTGCTGCACCCACATCAACACGAGTTTCGGCCATAGCTCCGGCTGGATGTGCTTCGACAGGATCCAGCTCATCGACCCGCCCATCAAGACGGAACTGATGACATACTCTTTTTTCAAGGTCTCGTTCATTTCATTCCCGATGGCGCTTGTCGTGATCGGCAAGACGACGAGTGACATGATCAACCCTTGGAAGAGCAGACGCTCCGATAAGCTTAGATCCCATTGGCCGTAACTGATGAGGACTGGCAGCAATAAAATATAGGTCACTAAAGTCAGCGGCAAGAAATGCATGCCTTCTGCGATCGAATTGACGAAATGCCGCAATTTGTCGGTAAAGAAAAAAGTGTACACCACACCGAACAGATATCCGAAGACGATGCGCAAGCCGGCAATCAATAAACTCAAAACAATGGTGTATTTCATGCCGACCAATAATTGCTGGGCGATGGAATAGCCGTATGGGTCCGTTCCGAACAGGATCTCTGCAGAAGGTGAATGCGGCGCGCTGCTTTCAATGCTGCCCTCTTCGTCGTAAACATAATTAATTTGCGCAATGGCATCGCCTGTGAACACGGCATAAAGGACACTCGTTGTGAACAAGCCGAGCACGATAAATGAAGGAATCAAAATGCGCGGATTTTTGAGAGTTGCTAAGCGCGTCGAAGCGGACCGGCGATTGGCGAAAAGCGAACGGAAACCAGCTCGGATTTCGTTCAAGTCGAAAAGACGCAAATTGAATTTGCTAAATACCGCATTTCGCTCAATCTCGTATTTCCCAAGCCACAACTCCACTACGGCATAGAAAATGAAGAACGGAATGAACACCGTCAAGAGGATGAACGCAATGCCTTTCGGGCTGAAATCATTGCGCAAATAATACAAAATACCTTCGACCCCGAATAAATGCTCAATAATCAATAGTGCAGAAAGCGCCAGCCACACAATCGATTTGGATTGATAGAATGCGCTTTTCAATACATTGGACGTGCAATGCTTCCACAAGACCTCAAAACGGCTAAGCCCTTTGGAACGTGCAAGTTCCACATAAGGGTATCGCTGTTCTTCTTCATACAATAAAATGAACAGTTTCAAAAACAATACGGCGGGCACGACCGATAAACACACGACAGGCGCCAAGTAAATCTCCTCGCCGCCCAAGCTATAAAAGCTAAGAAGTAAAAACCCGGTCTGTTGAAAAATGGCGATGACGCCAATTTGAATCAAGAATATGTAGGCGAAGTCAGGGAAAGACTGAAGGACCTTAATGATTTCCAGCATCGAGCGTTTCAAGGCGCCTTTTGACAACAACACGGCAAAAGAAAGGATAAAGGCTGAAACAAAAGCTAATGCCAGTGCCATGAGGAAGATGGACATCGAATACACATACGGGCCGCTTAAAAACTTTTCGAAGGATACCGGAATCGTCTCAAGAGAACCCGGAATGCGGTAACTCAAGGTCCACTCAGAAGCAGTCGTAAACCCGGTGAAAATCATTTGCAAAGCCTTTCCGTATGAACGGAAATCCAAAAAAGAAGCCCCGTTGAATAAAGCTGGAGCAGCACTGATTAAAATGATGCCAATCACGCCGAAGAGAAATTTGGTGAAAATCGTCCAAAGCCTTTTCATATTCGCCCTCCCTTAATCAAAATGATCATCGCATCGTACTTAATTTAAAAAATACTCCCGGTAGGCGAAAAACGTAATCCCGACCATCAGCACCAAATACAAAATCGCCCCAATCAAAATATAGGAGCGATTGGAGACAGGCGCACTCTGTTCCATCCGGATGCCGGTCGCCCCTTGAATCGACATATCCAACTGGCGGCTGGCCATCCCGCCTCTCGATTTGAAAAAGAACACGATGACGACCGCAAGCCCTGCGAACGGGATGGCGATGTCCAAAAACCCGAGTGGCGTAAAAAAGCTTACAAGCCAATTGCCAAGTACGAGTACCAGCATGGTAATTGAGACGATGAGTATGTTTTTCATAAAGACCTCCAAGTGGTTTTTTGAAAAAAATGTTAATTCCTTTAACATACTGTACGGTATAATGAGTAAATAGTTTCAAACAAGCAGAATATTCAAGCACTGTATAATAAATCAATCTTCAAAAATGGATTATAGCTTACTAATCAGAAACAATAGGAGGGCATATGGCTCAAAACAATTCGAGAAAAAAAGACACTGTTACATTACTGGCGTACTTCTTATTGATCGGTGTTTCTTTCTATTTGATTGCTTACCTGAATATCTTTCCAGGAGCGGTCAGTTATGAAGAGAAGAGCGAAAGGATAGTAATCACACAAGGGAGTTTAGAGAAAAATTCGGTGACCGTAAATGTTGAGGATTATGAAACAAGTGATTGGCTGCGAATGAGCTTGTTGCAAGCCAATATTCGCACGCTGCAAAGCTTCTTAACGCTGTTTTCGGTACTCATCCCCATGAGCATATTCTTCTTGCTCGAGCACAAGCGCCTCGACTTTTTGAAAATAAGCAAGACGCTGAGAATCTTGAGTATTGCTTTGGTTTTCTTTGTCCCTTTTCTACTTTTAACAATCGGATATGTAGACATTTTGGAGAGAATTGAACAGGGGTTGGCAGCTATACTGATCGAAGGTTGAACAGAATATCAAAGCCGTCAAGATATGTGCCATCAATTTGGATAAACAAGGGGGACTGAACTTGCCGCAATGGGCTGTTTATATACTAACAATTTTACTGGGCGGCATCGCAATTCAAAATATATACGTGGCCATCAAGCCGATAAAAAATGGAGAGAAACAAGAGTTGGAGGAAATTTTTTCGTATGGAGATGGCCCTTTTTTCGTTGTAGGGTTCTTGTTCAGTTTCCTGTTTTGGTGCAGCGAGAAATTTTTCCCGGAAAGATTGCAACTCGCCGCTTTTCGATTGATCAGCTTGCTGGTAGCAGCTTTTTTAATCGGATTAATCCTTTTAATTTGGAATCTCGATATTGTGGCAGATTTTTTACTAAGCCTGTGAACAAGGGCGCGATTCCCCATCTTTGGTGGCATTTGCACCCAGAAAGAGCTATCATGAAATCAACTGATACAAGCCGCATGATCAGAAATTTTCATGGGAAACAGTCAGCTATCAATTTAAGAACTTACAATTTGCTGAAAGGGGAGTTGAACGGTGGCTTATCAATTAAGAGACAACTTCAAGCTATTTTCATTGAATTCAAATCAGGAACTGGCGCAGGAGATCGCGGATCATCTCGGCTGTGAGCTGGGCAAAAACTCCATCACCCACTTTAGCGATGGGGAAATTCAAATTCATATCGAAGAAAGCGTGCGCGGGGCGGAGGTCTATGTCGTCCAATCGACGTCGCAGCCAGGGCACGAGCATGTCATGGAATTATTGATCATGATCGACGCCTTGAAACGGGCATCGGCAGACTCCATCACAGCGGTCATTCCATATTACGGATACGCGCGCCAAGACAGAAAAGCGAGTTCACGTGAACCGATTACGGCAAAACTCGTGGCAAATATGCTGGTAAAAGCGGGCGTGGACCACGTCATCACGATGGATTTTCACGCACCGCAAGTACAAGGCTTCTTCAATATCCCGGTTGACCAACTGCTCGGCATTACCGAGTTATCGCAGCATTTCATCAATAAAAACCTCGAAGATGCCATTGTCGTAGCACCGGACAACGGCGGCTTGACCAGAGCGCGTAGACTTGCGGATCGATTGGACGTTCCAATCGGCTTTATCGACAAGCGCAAAATGCCAGAGGAAGCCGAGACGATGAATATCGTCGGGGACATCAAAGGCAAAAACGCGGTCATCATCGTCGACATCGTCGATACAGCGAAGACCATTTCCGAGGCAGCGAACCTGCTCGTGGAAAATGGCGCGAAAGCAGTCTACGCTTGCTGTACGCATGCCGTATTGTCTGGCGATTCCATTCAACGCATCCAAGACTCCGCGTTGACGGAACTTGTGGTCACCAACACGATCCACGTGCCGAAAGAAAAACGCATCCCGAAAATCACCATCCTCTCGATCGCGCCATTGCTCGCAGAAGCAATCGAGCACGTGCACAACGAAAAGCCCGTCAGTCCTTTGTTTGAAGGATGACAATAGAGCAATGCAGCGAACCCCAAATGAGTGCCAGTAAGACGGCGCGCAGTTGGGGTTCGTTTTGTTTGAGTCAGCTTATCCAAACTCAATCGGTGTATCTGATGGGAAGTAGCCGGCAAGATTTCTCGGTGTTGAGTACTTTTCTTCACAAGTATAAAGGTTAAATCCTTACCATCCTGATAAAAAAGATTCACCAGCTATCACATCTCTAAGAAGTATATCGATTCTGGAAGAAAACTGTTAAAGTTAAATTATGGAATTAAAGAGATGGAAGGTTCGGGACACTGCTTTACTGAGGAGGATCAAATGAAGAACATGCTGAAGCAATTTCGTTTAGCGATTCCAGTTGTGTTGCTCGCTATCAATCTTGTGCTATTTTCTTTTCTGCTGGAAGAGTTAGTAGACGCCTCACCTCCGAACTATGGCGGAGGGATGCAATTAATGACGCCGGTTTTCGGACTCGTTTCATTTCTCTACATCCGAAAGACGGAAGGCCCGAAACCATCCGGTATATGGATTCTCCAAGCTTTGAACTGGCTGTTCATTATTTTTCCGATTGCTGTCATTTTTATTTTTATGCTGGCATTCATCTGACTCGAAATAAAAACGAAACGCTTTTCCATTTTCAACTGTATATATAATTACCAATCAATATAAGGAGGAGAAGAAACAATGAAACGATTTTTCTATTACTTCATCTGGAGCATCGCGATCGCATTGGTTGTGTATGCAGGATTGCAGCTTCAACAATTATTGAGTGAAAAGGCAGCTTCAGAATTTGAGCCAAGGCCACTTTGGATTTATATAGCTATTTTCCCGATCATTATCGGCTTATTATTGCGGACGCCAAAGTTTATGCTGGAGAGAAAAGAAAGCCGGATCGGCGGATTCGATTGGAGCAAGTTCTTGGCGGTCGGCGTGCCAGCATTTATCGTATTAGTTTTATCTATTTTGCCTTTATTGCCTATCGAAAACCTGATTTTCTCTGATGAAGTCTATGTTCAAATTGACTTGCTTCTTTTTAGCAGTACCACAGCACAAACAATCGCCGGACTCGTCTTCGGCTATACATTACTCGACAGCTTCAAGAGCGAGGAGCGGGGATTCCAGGAATCAACTTCCGACCTGTTCAACGCGGTGATGAAGTTTACACCGAAAGGGTGAGTGAATGATGATTAGAAGAGCAAAACTTTCGGACGCGCGAGGAATTGCCAAAGTGCATGTAGACAGTTGGATTACCACTTACCGCAATATTGTCCCAGATGAATATTTGGATGGGCTGAAATACGAAGAAAGAGAGAAGCAATGGGAGCGCAACCTGCAGCATGCTACAGCGTTCGTAGCAGAAAATAAAACCGGTGAAGTCATCGGCTTTGCAGATGGCGGCAAAGAGCGCTCCAGCGACTACCCGGACATAGGCGGAGAAGTATATGCCATCTATATCCTGAAAGCTTATCAAGGGCAAGGTGTCGGCAAACTGTTGATGCAGGCAATAAGCAAAGAGCTATTGGATCGTGACATTCAGTCCATGATCGTTTGGGTGCTCAAGGAAAATCAATCCAGCGGCTTTTATGAAAACTTAGGCGGCAAAGTCATCGACGAAAAATACATAACGATTGCCGGCAAACAAATACCCGAACTGGCTTACGAGTGGGCAGATATCAACGTGATAGCAAAGCAAAATTGAGCGGCATTGTTTAACGCCGTTATGGACAAGGAGTGGCTTTATGTGAAAAAAGTGTTGATACTCGTTTCAGGATTGTTATTAATGTCCATGCTGACAGGCTGCATCGCCGAAGACTACGATGCGGGTGTTCCGAGAGCATATTTACTGGCAGATGATAGTTTGCGGGGCGAACCCATGCAATTAATAGAAGCCAACATCAGTTGGAATTCATCGAGTGGAGAAGTATCGGAAACGATAGAGGACATTGAAAAATTTGGCTCATCACAGGAGGCCATGCGAGTTTCTCCAAACCAACCGGCTTCTTTGGATTTCAAGGAGAATGAAGAAAACGGTGGAGACATTTGGACCGATCCGACAATCACGGCGGCCTTATGGAAAGATGGAGAAGAAACGGAGCTTGAACTAAACGATTCGAGAGAATTTCGCTTTCCGCAAACCGAAGGGAATTATGTATTAGCAGTGGAATTTATTGATCGAGACAATGAAGCTCAATATATAGGGAATATCGTCATTGAAGAAACTCCAGAGTAAAATGACGGTCAGCTTCCAAACTACACAGATATGGAAATGCCAACAATTACGAAGATGGCGTCTGCCGATTCAAACGGAGCGGTATTCGAGCATATTTATACCCAGGTGTGCTGGAACAATTGTTATGCTAACAGCAGCATGGACGGAGCAGAAACAATTGATTGCACCATTGCCGGAGGATAACGAGGTAGAAGCGTTAGAATCCTCCTCCCGGGAGCAAGAAAGCGAACCGTCACTCCTAGAAAAGACACTCTAATATTTTGGAAGTGAATTTGGAAGAGATAAAAAGCTGTATTTAGAAAAACAGAAGGGATTTTTTGTCAAAGATTAAAAGTGAAAAAAGGGATAAAATAGGGATACTAGCTGTAATTACTGTTGTAGCTTTAATGTTACTAGTTACAGCAGGCTTTGTAGTATTGCCCTTTTTTGGTATATACGGTTTATATGAGGTGTTAGAGGAATTAAATTTAATTAATGTCACCACTGGCGATAGTTTCATGGGAAATATAACGTATTTCACTTTTTTAATTTTTGTTATGTACGTTATTACACTTATTTTAGATTTAGTATCTAAAATAATAATTTATAAAAAGAAGAAGAAAGTAGCTATAACGAGAGGTAGTATGCTTTTAAATTATGGAATCCAAGTGGTAATTGCTGCTTGTCTATTTAAAATGTTACTCGATAATCTTTTCTCAAGAATTGACCTATCATTAGTTGGATCATTTATCTCTTTTATAATCATGTATTTAATTTACTTTGTGTTACTCGATGATTATGAAATAGAACAATAATTTAATTGTGAAATTAAGGAAATAAAAAAGATCATCAATCAAAGGATCTTTTTACGCTTATATACATAGGTTTCAAACTTTGAGAATAGTGGAAATGAATGTAACTTAAGTGCATTTAAGTTACATTCACTTTCCTAAAGTTTTCTATTTCTGAAATAAAAATTCTGAATATTTTAATAAAATTCACATTAAATTTAAAAATAATAAAAGAGACGGAATATTCGAATGGGGCGATGAAATGAAAGGTTTATTTTTAGCAATATTAGGGGCACTGGCAGCTTGGTTTGTAATTAGTTTCTTTACAAATGATTGGGATACCACTGGATTAATTTATTTGATCCTGGGGATTGTAGTAGGATACCAAGTTCGAAAGCAAAATACAGAGAAATCAGTTAATGATGATCACTAGTTACGCTAAATTAGTAAAGGTTTTAGAGTCTTGTTCTTAGAGAGGTGAATGTAACTTATTGTGAATTAAGTTACATTCACATTCAGACAAAAGGTTAATCTCTTTGGTCGAAATTTTGTAAGAGAACATCGAAAGAGGTGGAATGTTCCGTTATGAAATCCGAACAAAAAATAATGATTATCCAGGGATTTCTCGAGCAGGCTGGTCCGGATGCCATTGAGAACATTGCCACCTTTTTAGAAGACGAAGATCCTCATGTTATGTGGGTGGCCATCGAAGCTCTGGGAACATTACCGATCAGCGAAAAAATCAAAAACACCCTGCTGTCCCTAACCGCCAATCCGGATGAAGAAATTTGGTTTAAAATGCTCGAAGCACTGTGGGGTTATACGGGAGACGCTGTTTTAAACGCCGTGGTCAATCGATTGAAAGATGACGATGAACTCGTGCGTATTTCAGCGGTGGAAGCCTTAGGTGAGATGCGAGATAACGGAGGGAAACAGCATCTGATCGATGCCTTAACCGATGTGGAAGAAATAGTCCGTAGGGAGGCCGCAGAAGGGCTAGACAAACTTGGAGATGCATCAGCAGTCCCTGTACTGGAATCCTTTCTTCAGAACGAAACAAGCAGCACGGCGAAAGTCGGTTTCTATGCTGGTCTCTATCTTTTGGGTGCTGAATTCCGCCTGATATCTCTTTTGAATCTTTTGAAAGATCCATCCTATCAAGTGCGTTGTTCGTTTGCTAATTGCGTTTTGGACTTGGTCGATAAAGAAAATGAAAAGCTGATTCTAAAATCGCTAAATGCTGCACTCATAAGGGAAACGACAATTGCCGCCCGTTCCACTTTGCAAAGCGCACTAGAGGAACTTAATTCCTCAAATGATTTACTATGAAATGATTATGTAAACATTTGAATGTAACTTATTAGCAAGTAAGTTACATTCAGATCAAAAGACTATTCTATAAGGTTTTAGAGACGGAATCGTGAAGTGTATATTTTACATTTTAAGACCCATCAAGAGAAGGAGCTTCAAATGAAATTTTTCCACTTTATAGGAATAGATCGTTATTAAGTTTCGATGCTTTGGAATTAAAACTTCGATTCAATATGAGTCTTGCAAACTTGTTGAGTGGGGTATAGTTCGAAATTTCAGTATGGTATCATATGGATATTCCATAACTTTTAGAATAGGAGTATATATGAGTAAAATACTTTATGTTTTAAGTCTTCTAATTTTTGTTTTTCTGATTTATAGTCTTTTCAGCGACCGAGAAACTCCACCTGTTTTATTAATGATTGCAGTTTTAGTTGCTTATGTGATCTACTTTATATTTTTAAAAATGGATAAAAAGAAAGGCAATACATAAAAATCAATAAAACCTGGATTGCTCTACTAAGAGCGATCCAGGTTTTATTTTAGAGACAAAAAATAAAGTAAAGAGTCTCAATAATACCGTTAACCTTTTTACTAATTAATGTTTTTATAAAACGTAGACGAGAGCGTAAAATATTTTGTGTAAATAGATAAAAAGAGAATACTGTTCTGATATTTAGTTTACATATCATCTATTATCGGTAAGGAAGAAGCTAAATAAGCTTTTCCCCTCTTTTTTGGGGGGAAATATATTTTCAGGAAAGGATTGAAAAGGTCAAAAACATTTGAATACAATCATACAAAAAAACGCTACCTAAAGGCAGCGTCAATAAATTTCTTCATTCATTTCTGTAAGCAAGTCATCTTTATCCAGAAATTGTAGCTTCTCAATTTTTCCTTCTTTAGAAGTAATGGCTTCACCTTCGAAAGAATACGGATGGACTTCTCCGTTTGCTTTTTTGTAGTCCACTTGGAAAGTAAATTGATACATTTTCGGATTGTTTTCGTTCTGGGTGATCTTAATCTCCGACGCTGTCAGGTCATATTTGCCATCAAAACCACTGTACATAAAAGCAGGTGTGCCATTTAAAAAATTGTCATAGCCATTTTCTGTGAAATAAGCAGCATAGGTCTCGGCCATATAATTCATGTAATTTTGCCATACCGGTGTTTGCTGTAAGGCATCAAACACTTCTTGAGTGGTCGCATTGTTTTGAGCTTCCATAGCAGCTTCCCATACTTCTTTATACATCTCATCTGGTCCGTTGAATTCTTCTTCAATGACAGCTTGAATGATTTCTTTGCTTTTTTCTGCATCTACCTCTTCGCTTCCTACCAAAGCAGGTTCTTCATCCGTGTTATTTCCTTTTCCTGTCGACAAACCACTTTCTTCTTGAAAAATATTTTGTGAAAGGAACAGAACCCCGGCTACTAAAAGGATCGAGCACAGCACTAAACTAGAGGTGAATTTAAAGCCATTGAAAAACCGAGTTTTGGATTCCTGTTTATCCAAGTTAGATAAAATCTGAGAGTGCAGCTTTGCTTTGTGTTGCTGGTTCCAAATGATATCCTGATCCAATTGTTTCAACTGATTATCTAATGAGGTATGGGCACCATCAGTTTTTTTCATGGATAATTCCCTCCTTGTTTAACTGTTTTTCCAATGCGGAAAGGGCTCGGGAAAGGGTGTTTTTCACTTTGCTTTCGGACCAATTTAAAATTTCTCCGGTTTCTTGTATACTAAACTCCCTTATTTTCCTCAAAACAATAACTTCGCGATATGGACCTTTTAGCTGACTCAATGCCTCATAAAGTTCTGTAGAATTCTCTCTGATCTCCACTATTCCTTCAGGAAAAGTGCTCGTGCTTTTTCCGAGTAATACCAGTTCCTTTAACAGCTCCAAGGGCTTTTGCTTTCGAAGAAAATCAATAGTGAGATTGTGGGCAATGCGAAACAGCCAGGTTTTCGGATTTGCCTTTCGTTCAAAGCTCCCATAATGCCGGAATGCTTTAATAAACGTCTCTTGTGTTAAATCCTCCGCTTGTTGATGGTCGCGGACCATGAGCAATATATACCTGAATATCGAATCACCATGCTGCTGATACCAGTCAGTGATTTCGCTTTTTCTCTCGCTAGTCAATGAAACTCGCCCCCTAATTTATGGTTTCTACTTGTTAGACGTAATTAAAAAACAAAAGTCTTGTTTTTTGGAATATTTTTCATTTGCCTCGCCTATAAGCAAACTATATAAGAAGAATAGGTTTACATATGACACCTTATCGGAAGGAAAGAAGCTAGTAATATGGCTTCTTTTCTTTTTGCATTCATTTAAATTTAGATGCAAAAATTTACTCAGTAAAAATATTCCAATCGTAATAATTTCACCACAATAGAGCGTGTTGACATATATTCTATAATAATTTATTCTATATTTAAATATTCAAACGAGTATTAGATTATTGTGTTGAGATTTGAAGATTAAAGTCGTTGGTTAAACAATAAAGAAAAGCCGATTTTGTCTGAAAATGGTTAGACGGTCAAGCAGCTAGAAATGAAAGCCTTCTTATTTCGTGTGAATACCAGACTTCTTTCTCGATGAGAAGCACCAGATAGGAGAGAGGAAATGAAAGTTTCAGAAAAACAAACAGAAACAAGCTGCTGCACAGGTCCTTCCTGTACAAGTACAAACCAAACAGAAGAAATTCCAGAGAAAACGTCTTCATGTTGTGGAACCGATAAGGGCAGTTCCAATGACGCAATCATGAATGCTGAAGAACAAAAAATGGCTGGACAAACTCTCGATTCCTTCACCTATCAAATTCGTGGAATGGATTGCCCGTCTTGTGCGGCCACTATTGAGAAGAACCTACATACTGTAAAAGGAATTGAATCGGTGAATGTGAATTACAGCGCCGGAAAATTGAGGGTGGATGTCAGTGATTCCTCAGTGATCGATCAAATTCCGATACAAGTGAAAAAGCTGGGTTTTGAGGCAGACGCCATTGAAACGAAAAAAGATGGACAGGTATACCGGGTAGATGGAATGGACTGCGGGTCTTGTGCTGCAACAATTGAAAAGCATCTGTCAAAAAACCCGTCTGTCGAACACGTGAAAGTGAATTTTTCTACCGGAAAAATGCAAATTCTACACACTGCCGAGGATAAAGAAATCATCCAGGAAGTGGAGAGAGCCGGTTTTCAGGCATCGCTGATTTCAAAAGATAAAAAAATCGAGGAAAAAACGCAAAAAAGAATCACAGCTTCGAGCGTGGCCGGTTTGTTTTTAGCTACTGGATTTTTCGGCTCTTTCGCTGGCCTTCCTGACGTGCTGGTCACTATTTTATATGCGCTGACTATAGTCATTGGAGGCTACAAGCCTGCGAGAAGCGCTTATTATGCAGTGAAAAGCAAGTCGCTGGATATGAACGTGCTCATGGTTTCCGCAGCAATTGGCGCAGCCCTAATCGGCGAATGGTTCGAAGGCGCCACGGTCGTTTGGCTATTCGCTTTGGGCAACGCCCTCCAGAATCGTTCGATTGAACGCACAAGAGAATCCATCCGGGGATTGATCAATCTGGCACCTTCCGAAGCTCTAGTAAAAGTGGGAAGCCAGCTGATTGTCAAACCGGTTGAAGAAGTGGCGGTGGGGGACGCCATCGTGGTCAAGCCGGGTGAGAAGATTCCGCTTGATGGAGAGATCCTTTCCGGCGCGTCAAGCGTCAATCAGGCCCCGATTACCGGTGAATCGCTGCCGGTCGATAAAGAAAAAGACGATTCGGTCTATGCTGGAACAATCAATGAAAGTGGTTCCCTGGAAATTCGGGTGACCAAACTGGTGGAAGATACGACGATTGCCAAAATCATTCACCTTGTAGAGGAAGCACAAGAACAGAAAGCACCAACACAAGCCTTTGTTGACCGTTTTGCACGCGTTTATACACCGATCGTTTTTACGCTGGCGTTGCTCGTTATGGTGGCGCCACCTCTCACAGGTTTCGGCACGTGGGAAGAATGGCTTTATAAAGGGCTCGCTTTATTAGTGGTGGCTTGTCCTTGTGCACTGGTTATTTCGACTCCTGTTGCCATTGTATCGGCTATCGGGAACGCGGCTAAAAACGGCGTATTGATCAAGGGCGGAACGTTCTTGGAGAAAGCAGGAGCCATTAACGCCATTGCTTTTGATAAAACCGGTACCTTAACAGAAGGCAAACCGAAAGTTTCGGAAGTAGTGACAGTAGATGGAAGCGAAGAGGAACTGATCAGCATTGCCCGTACCATTGAAGAGCATTCTGTTCATCCGATTGCCAAAGCCATTATTTCTTATGCATCTGAACAGAACATCTCGGTGAAAACCGGCGATTCGTTCAAAGCCATTCCCGGGAAGGGCGCACAGGCGACCATCGACGGAGTCGACTATTTCGCCGGCAACCCGAAGCTATATCAGGAAATGGACGTGTCCTTGTCTGCCGTTGAAGATCACGTACAGACCTTACAAGATGAAGGACACACGTTAATTGTCATCGGCACCCGTACAGAAGTTTTAGGGATGATTGGCGTAGCTGATCCAATCCGCAGCATTACCGTTTCAGCCATCCAGCAGCTGAAAGACGTCGGCATGGAAGAAATGGTCATGCTGACGGGCGACAATAATGGGACGGCGAAAAAAATCGGCGCCCAAACCGGTGTCGACCGTTACTTTGCTGAATTGCTTCCTGAAGACAAAGTGACAGCCGTTAAGAAGCTGCAGCAAGAAGGCAAAAAGGTGGCGATGATTGGCGATGGCATCAATGACGCTCCGGCACTGGCAACGGCTGACCTCGGAATTGCCATGGGCGGCGCAGGGACGGATACGGCCATGGAAACTGCGGATATTGTGTTGATGGCCGATAATTTGGAGAAACTTCCGCACACGATCCGCTTAAGCAGAAAAGCCTTGACCATCATCAAACAGAATGTTTGGTTTTCGCTGCTGACAAAAGTGGCTGCCTTGCTCTTGATCTTCCCGGGACTTTTGACGTTGTGGATGGCTGTGTTGGCCGATACCGGAGCTGCCCTGCTGGTCATACTCAATAGCATGCGGCTGCTCAGACAAAAATAATTGTGGATCAATTCAATATGCAACTGCTGGCCACGGAGAGATGCAACGGACAAAATTAACAGCAAAAAAGCCTTTTCTCAACTTGAAAAGGCTTTTTTCTCGGGATGAAGGTGCGTTAACAAAACGCAGACTTCATTTTAATGAGACGCTATATTGTGTCCTGCAGCTAATTGTACCAGGCTGCGGATGTGATTATCCGGCAGGGAATAAAAGACCAATTTGCCTCTTTTATCATATTTTACTAACCCCATATTTCGCAAATAACGCAAGTGATGGGAAGCAGTAGCTGTAGTGGTATTTAAAATATTGGCAACATCACATACGCAAAGTTCTTTTTCCAAACTTAAAGCATAGGCTACTTTCAAGCGGGTGGCGTCGGACAATGCTTTAAAGAGCAACTCGACCCCGTCGACGTTTTCAAGCTTTGGTTGGATTCTTTCCACCACTTCTTCATCGTAACAAAATGTCTGGCAGGTATCTGTCTTTTTAGTGGCCTCAATTTTCACCATGGTTTCACCCCTTTATGATTTGTTGCTTATGATTAGTGTAGGGAGGAATTAAAAAGTTGTCAATTCCAATAATCAAATGAGTATATGAATGAAGAGCCTGGCTGTTAAAATAGAAGAGCCTGAAAAAAGGATATAAAACATCTGATGGAAATGAACGAAAAAGTGAACGTTTAATTTGGTGTCCACTAACTGACTCCCAATTAAGGCCCATTCATAAAGAAGCAATTTTTCTTCAATCAGTGAATCAATATATGTAAATAAGAGGTGCTGTTATGTTTCAGGTAATTGCTACATCATTTGTTTTGTATTTGGCGACTGCAGTGGACTTGATTGCCATACTGCTGATCTTTTTCGCAAGAGCCGAGACGCGAAAACAAGCGAGGAACATCTATATTGGCCAATATGTAGGGTCTTTGACGTTAATCGTTGTCAGTTTGTTTTTGGCTTACGTTCTGAACTTCGTCCCTGAGAAATGGATATTGGGACTGCTCGGTCTGATACCTATTTATTTTGGATTGAAAGTCGCCATAAGCGGTGATTCTGACGAAGAATATGTAGAAGACCGGTTAAGTAAACACGGTTTGAGCAAATTAGTAAAAACGGTGGCGCTCGTTACTATAGGCAGTTGCGGGGCGGATAATATCGGTTTGTTCGTTCCATACTTTTTGACTTTAGATACAGATGAACTGGTTATCACTTTAATTGTGTTTCTGATCCTGATTTACTTAATGGCCTTTACCGCACAAAAGATCGTTCATATCCCGGGTATCGGAGAAGTCATTGAAAAATACAGCAGATGGATCATGGCCATCATTTATATCGGCCTTGGCTTATTCATTATCTACAAAAACAACACGATTCAAAAAATCGTCTCCTTCTTTTAATAGAGAGTGGGGCAGACTGTCAATATGATTTAATGGTGGTACGTTTAGTTTAAGCAGTAGCACAACCGGCATTCTAAACAATACAGAAAAGAGGGTTACGATGAATAATGACAAGAAAACAACGAAGCCATCCGGCATGAAACTAGCGGTTCTCCTGACACTATTGGGCGTTGTGGTCCTGGCCGCAATCGTGATTTTGACGAATCAGCCCGAAACACAGCCAGCGGAAACAGCGCAAATGGATATCAGCGGACAGCCGACAATAGGCGATGAAGAAGCTCCTGTGACGGTTGTTGAATTCGGGGATTTCAAATGTCCGTCCTGCAAGGCGTGGGGAGAAATGATTTACCCCCAATTGGTTGAAGACTATGTAGAGACAGGAGATGTGAAGTTCTCCTATATCAACGTCCTTTTCCACGGGGAAGAATCCACTTTGGCATCAATAGCTGCAGAATCCGTTTATCAACAAAGCCCTGATGTCTATTGGGAGTTCCATAAAGCTTTGTATGCAGAGCAACCGGCACAGAACCACGACGCACTTTGGGTAACGCCAGAAAAAATGCTGGAAATAGCAAACGATTTCCCTTCGATCGACCAGGCGCAGCTGGAGGCCGACATGGAACAGCAAGCGACAATGGAGCAAGTGGAGATCGATGAAGTGCTGGTCGAAGAAGCTGAAGTAGCGCAAACCCCGACGATCGTGGTGAACGGCACAACATTGGACGACCCATTCGATTATGAAGCGATCAAAGCGTTGATTGAACAGGAACTGACAGGTGAAGAATGATGGAAAACAGAAAAACAGAATCAGATAACAGAGGTGTGTTGTTATACAGTGCCTGGTTCGTGTCATTGGCTGCGACACTCGGCAGCTTGTATTTCAGTGAAATTAAAGAATTCATTCCTTGTGAGCTTTGTTGGTATCAACGGATTGCCATGTATCCGCTGGTTTCGATTTTAGGGATTGCGACCTTTCGAAATGACGTAAAGGCATTCATCTATGTTTTGCCCCTGTCACTAATTGGGGGGACCATTTCGATTCTCCATTACCTGGAACAGAAAGTGCCCGGATTCGGAGGATTCAAACCTTGTGTCAACGGTGTTCCCTGCAGTTCCGAGTATATTAACTGGCTGGGGTTTGTGACGATTCCCTTCTTGGCGCTCGTTGCGTTCACCTTGATTGCAGCAGCAATGATCATCTTACTGGTCAAAAATAAAAGCAACTAAGCAATGAGTAATGGGTACCAGTTTGGTTAACATATGACCCCTTATCGGTAACTGCCCAAAATAAAGGGAGAGAAAATGCGCTTTAATCAGCCATCGACTCTCTGTTTTTTTTTATAAATGTGAACTTATATGACTGGTTTGTAATTATAGGCAATAGCCCATGACTCTTTTTGAAAATGTGCAATACCAAAGAGATTTTCAATTAAAAAAGATTAGCTACATCTACAAAGTTTCTTTTTCTTCAATATATACCTCATAATTTCTTCACAAGCTTTTGTTATGATAAGGGTGAGAAGAAGTGAGGAGAAGACATGAATATATACAAACTATTAATAGTAGATGATGAACAAGACATGAGAACACTGATTCGTTCTTTTTTAGTTGCAGAAGGTTACCAGGTGCTCGAAGCCTCCAACGGCGCAGAAGCGCTGATGCTACTTGAAAAGAATGCGCCGGATCTTATCCTTGCAGATGTTATGATGCCTTTTATGAATGGCTATGAATTAATAGAAGAAGTAAGAAAAACCCGTGATGTACCTGTCATCGTCTTATCAGCTAAGGGAGAAGAATGGGATAAAGTAAAAGGGTTAAAGCTTGGGGCAGATGATTATATAGCGAAGCCGTTCCACTCAGCCGAATTGATCGCCCGTATTGAAACGGTGTTAAGAAGAACGGATCCAAAGCGGCGAAAAACAAACTTGCTGCAAGCTGGCGTGTTTTCAATCGATCAAAAAAATCATCGGGCCTTTGCAGGGGACAACGAAATTTCCCTTACGATGAAGGAGTTTCAACTACTCGCTGTGCTGGTACAACACCCTAAAAATGTGCTTTCACGAAGAATTTTACTAGAGACGGTGTGGGGAATGGATTACGAGGGCACAGAAAGAACCGTAGATACCCACATCAAAACTTTGCGTCTGAAATTAGGAAATAATGGGGATGCCGTAAAAACCGTTTGGGGAGTCGGCTACAAACTAGAGGTGTAACAATTGAGAAAGAGAAAGTTAAGTTTCGGAGAGAAAAACATATTGCTGCTCATGGGAAGTGTAGCTTTTTCTATGCTTTTTGCTTTTGGGTTTCTCCACTTTCTCTATAAAGATTTGTATTTGAATACAATCAGGGAGTCAGTTGAAACGCAGGGACAACGGACAGCTACGCACTACCATTATGGAGAATTGACGGAAGATATCATTGAAAAGATTCATTGGTATAACGTGGTTTCCGATTATGAAGTCATTGTGGTCAATCAGCTGGATGAATTGAACACGTCCTTTCCTTACAAAATTGGAAAAACAAACTTACTGGAAGAAAGTGAACGAGAGGCTCTGATGAATGGAGAGCCAATTATGAAAGAAGGATACGTGGAACACTTTGAACGCGATGTAATTGGGGCGATTTATCCAATTACCGATGGATCTGCCCCCATTGGCTTCATTTTTATCTATGTGCCCTTAGCCGGTCTTTCGCAAGTATTTACCACCAGCATCCCGATACTACTGGTGGGTGGACTGCTATTTTTCGTAGGGATGGCCTATTTGATCAATCGCATTCGCAAGTCGCTTTTTAGACCACTGGTTTCTTTACAAGAGATGTCCAGGGAAGTTTCGAAAGGGAATTTTACAAATCGACTGACGGTCAAGCAATTGGATGAAATTGGCCAAATGTCAATGGCTTTTAACGAGATGACCGAAGCTTTGCAGCATCAAGAAGAGCAAAAGAGGGAGTTCTTATCCAATGTAGTTCACGAATTGAGAACACCATTGACGTATATTATGGGGTATGCCGAAATCGTGAAAAATGGCCTGTACACTTCAGCAGAGGAAGAAAAGAAATACTTGGAAACCATTGAACTGGAAGTGAAGCGACTAAAGAAACTATTGGCGGACTTAGCAGAGTTAACTTATTTACAGGATGAGTTTTATCATTTCCACCGGGAACCGATAGCTGTCGGCCAGCTTCTTTACGATACAGCCGAATTGTTTCGTCATTTAGCGCTCAAAAAAGGAATCGCTTATCAATTCCAAGTGGATGAAGAATTAATCATCGTCAATGACCCAAAGCGTATTCAGCAAGTCTTTTACAACTTGATCGATAACGCCATTAAATATGCATACGCCGATAGTGTCATTGAATACGCATTGAAAGAAACCGATGGCTGTTTGTCCTTTGAGATTACGAACAAAGGACCCACATTATCTGAACAGGAGATAAAACAGCTGGGGCAGCGCTTTTTCCGCACCGATAAAGCCCGTACACGCCACACAGGCGGAACAGGGCTTGGTCTATCGATTGTAAAAGAAATCATACAACTTCAGAATGGAACACTGGAAATTATCAATAGCGGTGGAGAACGGATTACATTTAAAGTTATCTTGCCTCTGGAGAATGAGAAAATGGCGAAAGAGGAAAGAGGGAGACAATGAGTGCTATGCGACAGCTTCGAATGTTGTTTTTGGGTCTATTGATTCTAACCTTAACAGGCTGCTCGTGGTTTCAAAAGGAAGGGCCAGTTGTTCAACCCTTTGAATTCACCGATCAGAACGAGGAACCATTCGGCATGAAGCAATTAGAAGGGAAAGTTTGGATTGCTGATTTCATTTTCACGAATTGCGAAACGGTATGTCCCCCGATGACTTTTACCATGGCTGAACTTCAGGAAGAACTGGGGGACCGAGGATTGGAAGTGGAAATCGTCTCCTTCAGTGTAGATCCGGCAGTCGACTCTCCAGATGTCCTTAAGAAATACATTGAGGGGTTTACGCAAGATCAAAGCAATTGGCATTTGCTGACAGGTTATTCGCAAGAAGAAATTGAAAAGTTTGCCTTGGATGAGTTTCAAACCTTGGTGCATAAACCAAGTGAAACCAACCAGGTTTTGCATGGAGTCAGTTTTTTTGTCATTAACCCAGAAGGAATGTTGATTGAAGATTATAGTTTTACCGATCCTGATTTGATTCCGAATATCATAGACGACGTGAAGCGTCATCAGCCATAAGACGAACTTTAGGAAAGCTCCCACGGGGAGTTTTTTTTTGAGTCTGGAAAGAAACGAATGTTTTGTGTCTGTATTTTAGAAATCTGCCTTATCTTATGAACTTTATCAAAGAGTTTCATTATTTCCTCACAATTCCTTTATAGACTTGAAGGAGAGCTATTAAAGCGGCCTGTAAAGTGGCGGAAGTTGATTGCAGTGCTTTAGTAAAGCCAACGAGCAAATGATGAGGAGAATCTTCGTGGAACATAAGAAAAAGAAAAGTAATTCAAGATCTTGGTATCAAACGATTTGGCGCTGGCATTTCTATGCAGGCTTATTTGCAGCTCCATTTCTACTCATTTTGGCATTCAGTGGGGGAGTTTATTTGTTCAAACCCCAAATTGAAGGCGCGCTTTATCAGGATCAGTATCAGGTAGAGGAAGTCGGAACGGAAACTCTCGATTCTTCAAGTATTATTGGAGCCGCACAAGACCGTTATCCGTCAGCAGTAGTGACCGCGCTGAAAATCTACGAAGAAGAAGACCGGACGGCAGAAGTCACGGTCATGGACGGCGCCATTGCAAAATCCGTGTATGTAAATTCCTATACTGGAACCGTTCAAGGGGAACTGGTTACCAGTGAAAAATTCACCGAACTGTTTAAAAAACTGCACAGTGAATTGATCGTCGGGGGAACATTTGCGAACAGGCTGGTGGAATTGGCTGCCTGCTGGACCCTGATCCTGCTTGCAACGGGTCTGTACTTGTGGTGGCCGCGCAATCAACAAAGCGTATGGGGAACCTTGCTTCCACGATTCCGTTCAAAAGGACGATTATATTGGCGGGATATGCATGCCGTTCCGGCGTTTTGGTTTTCAATCATGATCCTGATTTTAATCGCGACAGGATTGCCCTGGTCAGGGGTAATGGGTGAGCAAATCAACCGGTTGGCGGTTTCGACCAACACCGGATATCCAGAGTATGCGCATTCCTTTGGGGAAAAACCAGCATCGGCTGTCCGGGCAGGTGATGTAGCGGAAGATGTTCCGTGGGCTTCTCAAAATGATGTCGTTCCGGTTTCAGGAGGAGGATATCAGAGCATTTCAATGGATGATGTGGCAATGATCACTGCTATGGAAGAAATCGAAAAGCCGTATACGATTTCACTCCCTGTGGAGGAAGCAGGTGTATATACCATCGCGACTTCACACGCAGCGCCTTGGAAAAGCGCAACGCTTCACGTGGATCAGTACAGTGGGGCCATTTTGTCAGACGTCCGATACAACGATTATGGAGTGTTGGCAAAATTTATAACCGCGGGCATCGCCCTGCACGAAGGGCGTTTGTTTGGATGGTTCAACCAATTGCTTGGCTTGTTAACCTGTCTTGCCATCATCCTAATTGTCGTGAGTTCATTTGTGATGTGGCGCAAGCGAAAACCGGATGGATTGGGCAGCCCTAAAAAGCCTGTGAGTAAAAAAACCACTTGGATAGCGCTCGTTATCATGTTTGCCGGTGGTGTTCTGATGCCGTTGGTTGGCCTGTCGATTGTATTCGTCTTATTGGTGGATTGGCTGCTGGTTAGACGGATTCCAAAAGTTCATCGCTGGTTTCACGGAACATCACTTCGTTAAGAAAGAGGAGGATAAAACAGATGAAGTATATCAAATATTTAGTGCCATTTGCTGTTCTGCTGTTCTTGGCAGCCTGTACAGCAGGAGAATCCGGTGCCGGAGAAGTGCCTGAAGTTGTCGAAGCAGACATCCAACTGCCTGCGGAAATGAAGCCGGGCGAAAGCTATCAGCTGCAAGTAGAAGTGACGCAAGGCGGAAAACCGGTCGAAGAGGCTGATGAAGTGCTATTTGAAATATGGAATGATAGTGAAGGTGGGGAAAGCAGCCGAGTGGAAGCCAAGCATATCGGTGAAGGCATTTATCAGGTTGATGAAAATTTTGAAATAACAGGAGTCTATTCAGTCCAGACCCATGTAACAGCACGGGCGATGCACGTCATGCCGAAGCGCCAATTTCAAGTGGGCGATGTGACAGAAGAACAAATAGAAAATGCGAAAGAGAATGCACAAAATCAGAAGAGTACACATATGGATGATCACGGAGACGACAGTCACCATCATTAATGGAATTGAGTATTGAGAAACTGACATAGTAAGAAATAAGTAGTG
The DNA here is from genome assembly GCF_019042655.1 of Planococcus sp. CP5-4_YE. Lineage (GTDB taxonomy): Bacteria > Bacillota > Bacilli > Bacillales_A > Planococcaceae > Planococcus. The sequence goes on along the minus strand of NZ_JAHPZO010000005.1, from coordinate 50,351 downwards.
AAGATCATCACGATTGATGCGTTGCTAGAGAAGGAACGGGGAGTATAACCGTTTCTTCTCTATTTTTATTGAACAAAAATTAGGACCTAATGATTAAGGATTGATCTTTCTTCTTTAAGTCTTAAAGAAGAAGCCCTAGAAAGACATCTTACGTGACGATTTTTTAAATTAAACATTTTACCAGAAATTAATTTTTAAAAAAGTGATCTAAAATGAAACCCGCACCGTTGAGCTTATAAGAAAACAAAAAAGAGGAGTGGTTAGATGAAAATGAAAAAGCTTTTATTACCAGTAGTAGGGGCATCCCTGTTAGTTCCGGGAATTGGTTCAACCGTATTGGCAGCTGAAGAAGCACCACCGACGGAAACAACAGGCGTTGAACTTCGCGCAACGTTGGACTCGCTATTGTCTGAGCACTATGCGCTTGCAGTGGATTCCATGATGAAAATTTATGATGGCGACGAAGCAGCAGAAGAAGCCATGGCAGCACTCGATGAGAACGCAGCCGACATGGAACCGGTCATCGCTTCTGTTTACGGGGAAGATGGCGGAGCGGCTTTCGTTGAGATCTTCGATCAGCACAATATGGGAACAGATGACTACGCAGCGGCCGTGAAAGCGGATGACGCAGCGATGCAAGAAGAAGCATTAGCTCAAATTCAGTCGTTCGTCGATGAGATGGGCGAATTCCTCGGCACGGCAACGGAAGGCAACCTTCCAGAAGACGGTGCGACAGCCGCACTTCGTGAACACGAAGATTACGTGCAAAATACGTTTGATCTTTATGTAGAAGGCGATTACGAAGCTTCTTATACGATGTACATGGAAGGTTTCACACAAATCTTCGGTGCAGGCAGCGCCATCAGTGGAGCGATTTCAGCTCAGTTCCCGGATCAGTTTTCTGATCCGAACACACCAGCAGGCGATTTCCGTTCGACAGTCAACCGCATTGCAGCAGAGCACTTTGCCCTTGCGCAATTGAGCCTGGCAAAAGGCTATAACGGTTCAGCTGACTTCGATTTCGTCAACTGGGCACAAGATCAAAACACAGAAGAGTTCCGTTCAGCGCTAGCTTCAGTCTACGGTGAAGAAGCGAGCAACCAGTTTGTCGAACTATGGAACAACGAACACATCGCTGTCCAAGGTGACTTGGCAAATGCGACAGCTTCAGAAGATGAGCAAGCGAAAGAACAAGCTGTTTCGACGTTGACGAGCACATTCGCAACAGACCTTGGTACATTCTTGAACACAGCAACAGAAGACCGTATGCCATTGGATGAAACGATTGCCGGTGTGGAAGCACACGAACAATCCGTTGTAGATACTTTCCAACAATATGTGAACGGTGACTATGCCGCGTCATATGACTCCTACCGTGCTGGCTATGCGATCATGTTCGATATCGGGAAAGGATTGAGCGGCGCCATCGTCGACCAATTCCCAGAGAACTTCGAGAACACAGCAGCTCCTGACAAGATGCCATCAACTGGATTCGGCGGCATGTCCGGCCAATCCAATACAATGATCTTGTGGGTTGCACTAAGTTCACTGATCTTAGCAGCAGCTGGTGGATTGACATACCGTCAAACTAGAAAACAATAATTAAATAAAAGAAAGTCTTCCTGATGACCACACCCCAAAATTTAGAGGTAATACTCTAATCTTTGGGGTGTTTTTTTTCTGTAGTGAAACACTGTAATAACTTTACTGGAAACTGGTCAATGAATACGTAGTTGGGCAGCGTAAAATATCTTGTGTTCATAAGTTTATTTTGAAAAAAATTCAGTTTACATATTGCGTGATTACTGGAAGGGAAGAAGCTAAACGCTTTTTCTCTTTCTTTGTTTGAAAAACTGTATTTTACGAACAGAGTGGGCTGGTAACTATAATGTATAAATTCTTTCTACTGGATATATATGTTAAAGTGAAAAAAATGACAGAGAAAGATGAAGAACTTCAAACGAAGGCGACAATCTAAATTTCGAAAGTAAAAGCAAGGAGGGTCTGAATTGAGAAAAACCGTGAAAATTATTCTAGGGATTTTAGGCTTTATTTTTCTAGGTGTGGTAGTGCTCGTCATATTATTTATCCTAAGCATGAAACCGGATCCTGATAGGGAAGAAAAGATACGGCAAGAAGCAGGGCGATACCTAGAAGCAAACTTCAATGATGATTTTGAGCTCTACGATACGTTATATGACAATATGGGGAATTTCGAATTTGAGTACGCAGCTAAGGTGCGAGTGATCCGAAGCAATACAGAATTCCTAGTGTATCGGGATGCTGAGACAAAACAGTTGGTGGATACATATGTTTCTGATAAATGGTCAGATGAACTTGAAGAGGAAATGAGCCCATACGTGCGCCAAGCTTTTGGAGAGTCGGCTGTAGTTTATGTATATATTGACGATGAGATAGGAGTTGCATTAAACGTCGATCCGCTCAACCCTGGAAGTTTCAAAAATTATAATCTCGAACCCACAGTCCGACTGGATATACCGAGGAAAAGACTGGAGGGCGATGAGGAACGTTTCACTGATTTCATTTCTTACTTAACGATTGAAGAAATTTTGCAACATGGTCAGCTGATCGTGTCCTATGTTGCTGAAACAGGTGAGATTTTGGAAGATAAAGAGTGGATCTGGGAATTTTAAACAATTATTTCATGTGTACTGGTGTTATTTATAACCTCGACATCGCTAAAATTCCAGATTAGTTGAGAAAACCGACGAGGCAGAATCTTATGTCTCCAAATGGAATTCAAGTGCAGTTAAGTTACATTCAGTTCTTGTGGAATGGACTAAATATTAAGGGATGAGAGTATTGAGGAATATATATAAATATCTAACTCTTGAACAAAAGAAAGAAGCTATAGAAAAATTGAGAACTGATAAGTTGGAGTTACAAAGAGAAGTGAATCGACAGATCGATGGATATCCTAAGATAGTTCGAGAAGTTCTCTTGCATACTTTAGATAACTGGAATTTCGAACTCGAAGAATTAGAAAACGAGATTAAAAATGGGCTAGATCATTAAAACAATATAAAACTGGAAAGTGAATGTAACTTAATGTGAATTAAGTTACATTCAAAATCCCAAAACAAAGAATTGAAAGAAAACGCCATCCCTTAATTAGGAGTGGCGTTTTAAGCTATGTTCCCTGATTTTATTGAACAACCATAACTAAATAAAAAAATGTAGAGTTACACTCGGGCAGCTAAAAATGCAATAGCGTCAACAATTTCCTTTAACTGGAATCCAATGAATATTCCTACGCCTGCTATTAGAAACAAAGCAACTAGTAGGATAATTCGAAAAATTGACTCACTGATAGGATGCACCCCCAATAACATTCTCGACTTACATATAATATTCTTAACGCTAACATATTTAGTTTAATGAATGTAATATAATGGGGATTAAGTTGCATTCAGTCTTTATATCTTTACTTATTTAAAAATTTTAGAATAGGCAAAGAAATAACGTATCCCACTAAAAAACCAATGTTGTACAGGAAAATATCCGAGACATCAAAAAGGCCGAAATTAAATTGGAACTGTAGATACTCAATTAAAAGAATAAATAGTTCAAAAATGAGAAACCTAGACCAAAATCCTTTAAGAATGTTGGCATATGCTAGCAAAAAATAAAAAGGGACAAAAATCAATAGATTGATGGCCATTACGTAAAAAGAAGCCTCATCGCCCGATATATCTGAAATAAAACCAAGTGGATTTAACCCGATTTCTCCAGTGGCGTACCGGTGCTGTGGATCGAGGCGCAATAGCCCTAAAATTAAGACCAATAAATAAAGACCTAGAAGAACATATCTTTCTTGTTTGCTGTCGATTCTAAGTAAAATCAGCAGCAATATGTAGGTAGTAATAACAATAATTAAAACGGCTAAAATGTTTTTTTCGATATTTTCCATATTACCGAAAAAACGAGGCAATAAGTTCATAAAAAAGCTTACATACAACCAGATTCCAATTAATGAACTCACCAAAAATAATAGAGTTTTTACTAGTTTCTTAGATTTCAATGTCTTGAACACGATTTCCCTCTCTCTTAGTGTTTTCACACTTCTTTTTATCTATTAGCGATCTTAGATGATTATACCAATATTTTTCCAGTCAAGTTCCATTTTTTATTAGATGTGAATGTGATATAAGGCTAAGTAAGTTACATTCAGATTCTTAACTTTATTGGCTTGATCAGAAGACAAATCGAAATTGGATCCGCTAAAATAAATGATACATTTAAGAAACTGTCCTATAAGGTTTTAGAGACGCAATTGTGAAGTGAATATTTTGCACATTAAGACCCGCCAAGAGAAGGAGCTTCAATTGAAGTTTCTCCCTCTTTTTTTACAGTAGTGTACTTTTACTAACGGTAATCTGACGAGTCATATTGTGTGAAAAATGAAGATAGCAATTTTTAATACATTCTATTCAGTATTTCGGAGAGATAATTATTTAATGGGAATTACTGGTATGATATAAATGATAAATAAGATGTAAAATTTAATAAGTTAAATTAGAAAAGTTATTAATTTTGAGTTGAAGAAGGGGGAATTCTATGAATAAAAAAGTTTGGGTATTTATTTTTTGGCTGTTGTTGTTAATATATATTTCCTATTCGGTGTTTATTAGTAATGATTCTCTGTGGGTTAGAGTTCTTGGGTTGTTTGTTGTAATTTTATGGGGAATGCTAACCCCACTTATTGATAAGAAAAAAAGTGAACAAGATGAATCAATACAGAGTTAAATTTCTAATCGAGATGAAATATGATCTGTAAACTAATTTATTTGTATGAAAGAACGATCTTTTTCACTTTTAAAGCACTTGCACATAATGTTTTAAGTTTTACGTATCATGAGGTTATCGGAAGCCGTTGAAAGAAAAAAGCAAGAAGAAGCTAATTCTAGCGATTCTTCTTGCCTTAATGATTATCTGCTAGCTAGTAGTTTTGACAGTGCGTCGGGGCATAGAAGAAATCACTGTGTCTTTCAATTATGACTAATTGTAAATAACTCGTTAGAGACTAAAATGGCAGTTGCTTTTATGAAGTCTATTTAGCATAGGTGTTTGATAAATTATTCTTTAACTGGCAAAAATTCTTCTTGATTCAGCTTGGTCCATTCAAGAACGGATAAGTCAGAGTGTTTAGCCAAATAATCTTGAACCCACTCATAACCTAATTTATACGTAGACCAGGTGGGGATCCCTTGTGCGTAGTCACCGTTGCGAAAAGTAGTTATGATCTCTCCATCCGTTGAATTGCGATGGTCCATGAATAGGGGAAGAACAGTGGCTTTCTCATCTTCAGTCATTGGTTCAGTCCAGGGTATCTCGACATCCGGATAGAGTAGCTTCGCAAATGAATCAGCCTTTCCTTCTATTATGCTGTACTCCAATAGGTCCTCTGAAGAATCCTCAGCAAGCTCCATGTAAATTGTATGGTGATATTCGTGAGCGACCGTATGTTTAATGACATCAATAGGAGCACGTGGATCAATGAAGATGAACAGCGCTTCCTTTGACCAGACAATTCCCGTGACAAAATTTACGGCCTCCATTGCAAGTGTCTCTTCAGGCAATGCAGGAAGGATATGGACAGTTTTACCCTCACCTGGCAATAGTCCAGCTGAATCCGTCAAAGCTTCTTCCACAGCTTGATCAATTTCTTTTTTGCGTTCGTTCAACTTATCCAGCGATTTTTCAAAATTCCCTAAATTGGTAGGAGCTGCAAACAGCCAATATTCCAGCTGACTGTAACCAACTTTATTATTTCGCAAGCTTTTATGGACGATTTCCCGATACAATGCTTCTCTTTCAAGTGGGGATTCTCGGGCTTCCATGAGGAAGGTTCTCATTTCCTCTTCATAATTCTCCACTGTGAATGTCTGTTCATTGTGGATTACAGTATGTGTGCTTTCCGCTGTAGATTCGACTTTTTGTTCTGTCTTACTTTGTTCTGTCTTATCTTCTTCTGTCGAACAGCCCGCTAGAAGATAGAGTGTAAAGACTGTTAAACAACTGAATTTCTTCAAATTCAATGCTTTAGAAATCATTTGATAGTTCCTCTCTGAAGTGAATTATAAAATAATATTTATTCAATAAATTTCTTTTTTTATGGAAATTATATCATTTAATTGAACATGCTGAAAATGAAATTACAGAATAAACAGTATAATGAATAGAAATGTTCTGAGTTAATATATGACGACTTATTGGAAGGGCTTCAGCGATACGTTTCTTCTTTTTCTTGCGCTTTCGAAAGGATACTTTCATAAATGTTTGAAAGTATCCATGTAACAATATGATAAGATAAAGCTTTTTAGATTCGTAGAATAAGCATATTTGCTATTTTGCCGACGGAATGAGGATATGAAAATGAATAGAAAATACAGCAAGTATTCGCTCTTTCTAGTAATCATAGGGATCTTTGTTGCATACATGATTTTTCCACCTCTCAATATAACTTTTGGGAAGTGGTCGATGATCGCCATACCCGTGGGTTTCGCTATTTATATAACAGGTGTAGTACTGGGAATAATTGCTTTCAATAAAAAAGAAAAAGGGTTCATTAAATATATTTCATTACTATCTATTTCATTGGGCATTTTGTATGTTTTTTTCCTATCTTTTCTATTTGGTGGAGAAATGTAAGTATCATCGATGAAAGTATTAAAAAGAGCAAAAGGACTTCCAACTGCTTGAAAGTCCTTTTGTCGATAGTGAAAGTTTAAAGATAAAGTGAATGCTGCTACTTTATAAAAATTTCACCGTCTATTATTGTGCAAAGGGGGATGAGAGATATGAAAAAATATTGGGTGTTTATGGTGATTGGAATTCTATTTATAGCAATAGTTATATTTAAACCATTTCGTTTAGAACCGCCGACTCCAAAAATTTCAGTAGGAGAGACAGAAGTTCCTACAACTCAAGGATCATATTGCTGGGATGCCATTTTACTTGCGCAGTGTGTAGATACCATTCATACTTCTCCAATCGATATGACAGAATCACATACTCCATCTATAGTGTCCAAAAATGACGAAATTGAAATTGAATTTCCGATAGGGTATCAACCCGAAAAACTAAGATTAGAGCAATGGCTTGATGAAAACAATTCAAAAATTATTGAAATAAATAATGAAAGAATTAAAGCGCCTGATGAAAGTGGCGTATATGCATATCATGTAATAGCTGACTGGAATCAGGGAGATGGAAATTATGCTTTTTTGATAGAGGTAGAATAACTTACCAAGCTTGATTATTTATAGATTCAGGACACAGAAAGTGAAGAGCATATTAGCAAGTTGTCATGGCATTAGGAGAGGGGTTAGTAAATGGTTGTCCAAACTTATGGCGGGAAACGGTCTGTAAGCAGTCGCATTCTCGAGAAATACTTGATATTGCGAGGTACAAAGAAGGGGTTTTCCAGTGTAGAAAACACCACAAAGTTCGTTCAGCAAAGAGGGACTGAAAATATCAAACCGTATGTGATTGAAAATATGAGCTTTACGAATTCATTGAAAGAAGAGATGTACGAAGACATACAGGTGTTTACCTTAAACGATCAGAATTCCCGGGAACAGAAGGTGGTGTTGTATTTGCACGGGGGCGCGTGGACGAACCAGCCTTTGTCTTTCCACTGGAAGCTGATGGATAAAATTGCGCAATCAGTGGATGCAAAGATCATCGCGCCTATTTATCCCAAAGTGCCCCATTTTAATTACAAGCATACATATCCGAAACTGTTGAGCCTGTACAAAGAGCTGCTTCGGACGGTTGAGAGCACTGGGCAATTAACCATTATGGGAGATTCAGCCGGCGGGAATATCGCGCTTGGGTTGGCACAACTGTTGAAAATAGATGATTTGCCTCAACCGAAGGATATCATTTTATTATCTCCAGCCGTTGATTTAACTCTTAATAATCCCCTTATCCCCAAATACGAAAAAAAGGATCCGATGTTATCGGCCGGGGGAATGGACGTGATTACTAATATTTGGGCCGATGATAAAAGCTTAGAGGATCCCTTAATTAGTCCAATTTATGGGGATTTAACTGGACTTGGCAACATTACTCAATTTATTGGCACACATGAACTGATCTATCCGGACGCAATGAAGTTGGACGAAAAATTAACAAAGCAAGGAATTGAAATCCAAACCTTTGTCTATCCTAAGATGAATCATGTGTTTGTGGTGATGCCGGTTCCGGAAGCTGACGATGCTCAACAGAAAATTATTAATTTAATCAATGGCTAGAATTTGATTTTCACAAAGACAAAACAGTTAAGTTCGGTCACATTCAAGCTATCTTATGTATAAGGCCACTATTGATATCTTAAGTCTAATACCATTTTTGAAACGGCGAGAACTTAGATAATAAGCGTTGATTTACTTATTGCAGGCTTAGATTGGTACGGAATGAATAAAAAGATGATAGTGGCCCCTTGAAGTTAGTTGCAAAACTGACGCTCTAACTTTAAGGGGCCACTATTTTTTGTATGCTCATTGAATGGTACATTAGCGCTCTTTGTCTGTCTTTACTCTTCATTTTCTTCCACTTCGTCTTCTACAGCATCTTCCACGCCTTCTTCTTCAATTTCTTCTTCTAACTCTCCAACCGGTTCAACTACATCCTCTTCTATATCATGTTCAAGTTCTTCTTCGTTAAGTTCTTCTTGCAAGCCACAGGCTCCAAGCAAACCAACGGATAAAGTTAAGCTCATTCCTAGTTTTAGTGGCCACTTCGAGTTTTTCACCGTAAACTCTCCTCTCTTCTATATTAATAAATTTTTCACTTTCTATATGATTACCCGGCTGAAAAAAACAAAAACATTACAAGTTTTTTTTTTGATTTAATAAATAATATATTGATAAAAATATTAGTTTTAATACTTTTTTTTACGATTAAAAATAAAAAGTTGGGGAATATGAGTGAAAAGAACAGAAATGAAAGGGATGAAAGATATGACAATTGCAAAAAAAACCATTGCCATTGGATTTTTACTTTCCCCTATCATCTTTCTAGGAGCTTGCGGTATCGAAGAAGAGGTCACACAGCCAGTTACAAGAGAAGCTATCGATTATCAAGGGCCGGTGGATGCCAACCCAGGGGGTGGTCTCGAAGATGAGAATATCGGCGGGAAAGTTTTTGGATTTACGGAATTTGAATTGGAAGTTGACTATACCGATCAAGATAATGCTTTACAAGTTGTCTATTTAGAAGATCGTGATCGTGTGGAAGCTGGATATGAAGATAAAATGGCAAATGAAACTTTGTCCGGAAATGATGCTTTTGATAAAATGAAACCCTTGTTGTCGGAACTTCAATTAGACGTTAATATGGCAGATGAGGAAGTCATCAGTCAAGTTATGGAAGTGTTTTCCGTAGATCAGGATTACGAATCACTTGAGCTTGAAGTAACTTATCCAGACGGTAACGAAAAAGAGTATACAGCCTCGGAAAGTTGAATATCCTTCCTAGTTTCAACTGAAAAAATGATGTTCTATTTCAATTAATGAATTTAAATATCACTTGTTTATTTTTTTGTCAAATGGGTATTATTTTAAATAAGTCGAATTTTTCGAAAGGTGGAGACTTTATGATACAAAATAAATGGATCAAGACAGGTGCTCTAGGAGTGCTGTCGATAAGTATTTTGGCCGCCTGTGGTGAAGACGAGACTTTAGAAAATGCTGAACCGGAAGAAGTTCTTGAAGCAGAAGAACAAGCGGATGAGTTAGAGGAAGAAACGGATATTGACGAAGAACAAGCAGATGAATTAGAAGAAGAGACTGATGTTAATGAAGAGCAGGCAGATGAAATTGAAGAAGAAACAGATGAAGCAGCAGAAGAAGTAATTGAAGAGATGGATTTGGGAAATATTGAATTGGCAGAGCTAGAAATGAATTATCTTACGCCACTTGACTGGACATTCGCAGAATTTGACTCTTATGTACAAGACGAACATGGAATGAGCGTTGCTGATTTTAACGATTTCGAAGATCTTGAAACTACAGTTGGACCAGTGGAAGACATCGAATAAGTTAAACAGTTCGCTGTATTCTCGTGAGCAGTTTAATAGTAGAGAAGGGTAGATCCTTCAATTCAATTAGTAAAAGAAACGAACAGTTGACTCCGTTTGACAGAGTGATGCATGGATAGCCCTTCAGTTATTCGGGGGAAATGAATTTAACAAAAAAATGGTGTATTAATTTAATACAGAAATTTTATCCCGCCTCAGATACTTGTAAAAGTAATGATGCGGGATGTTTAGTTTCTCACAAAAAAAGAAAATGTTAACTATTTAACTGGAAAAAAACGGAGGTAAATTTAGAGGGGGAGTATAAAGAAGCTGGGTTATTCGTATTATTATTCACCAGTTTGGGAATATACAGTCTTTTTGTGTAGCTTTTGCAGAATTAGCTGGAGGGCTATTGGACAATGAATTAAAAGTTTTAATAGGATTTTTTGGGGGCGAAGCGAAGGATAAGTGGAGAAGATTATTTTTCATCATCGCAGCGGTAGGCAGTTATAGTTGCCCAAGGGATGTTCTGCCCATATTTATCGCTGGTGCTATTTGGTTGATTCTTTGTTTGCAGACTCTTGGATAGAGCCTATGATAAAGCAACTACGATGTAAAGCCTGTCCGTGCAGTGCGGAACTTTTTGTCTTCAGGGTTTCGTGGAAGTAAGAAAAAGCTGAACGGTAAATTCAATAGGAGATGAAGTCTATGACAGTAGTCAAAAGCTTGTTGCTTACTTTGGGAGCGGTTATAGCAGCTTTGCTGGTCTGGGGATTTGTGGAACCCTATTTTGTTAATTTGAAAGAAGAAGAAGCCATTATTCCAAATTTACCTAAGGCCTGGGAAAATGAAGAAATTGCTGTCATCGGTGATTTCCAGATAGGAATGTGGCTAGATAATGATTCTATTGTAGAACAAATGGCGGAAAAGTTGGTGGAATTGAATCCTAGTGCCGTTCTCTTTCTAGGTGATTACATTTACCATTCAGTAGACAATCATGAAAAAGAACACCAGAGGGTAAAAGAGTTGATCAAGCCGTTGACAGATTCGGATATTCCGGTTTTTGCCGTCCTAGGTAACCATGATTATGACATGGCATCACAAACTGCGGACCCTAACGAAGAATTAGCAGAGAAAATGAAATCTGCACTGCAAGAAGTAGGGATAACGGTTCTAAATAATGAATCCGCGGCGCTTACACATACTGATAATGGGGTTGAAGTAGGAAATGCTTTATCTGAATCTCTTTATATTGTGGGATTGGGAGCAGAGTGGCCAGAACTTGCAGATTCTTCCGCCGCTTTTGCCGGAGTACCAGATTCAGCAGCGCGGCTTGTCATGATGCATAACCCGGAAACTTTCGGCACCTTGCCGGCTAAATCTGCGCCTGTTTCGGTAGCCGGCCATACACATGGAGGTCAGATGCGAATCCCAGGCACTCCTGGATGGTCCTATACGGCATTGATAAATGATAAAGAAGATGATTATATGTATGGGTGGATTGATGATTATGGGGCAACAGGCAACCACCTGTATATAAATCCAGGGGTGGGATTCAGTATCTTGCCACTTCGTATTAATTGCCCACCTGAAATTACCCTATTCAAATTGCGCTCTAATATTGGTCGTTAATTTCTATAAATGTGTCTCAATGAAAATACGATTTTTTCATTGAGACACTTCTAACGAGAAAAATTATACAATTTCATCATAGATGAAGCACAACCACTCGGTCTTGAGACTGAGAAAGATATTACAAAAGAACGGAGAGACTGGTAAAGGGAGTTTCACCGGATTTCTCAGGCTTCAAAATTCACAACAGAACAATTTCCTAGAATTATTTTTCATGTTCAAAGTAGACGTGGTTTTTAATTGGAAGAAATGTATAATATAGATAACAACGAAGCTTCTAAATTTGAGGGGGAATTGAGATAAAAAATACTGTAAACACTATCTACCTTATTTTAAGTATACTCGTTTCTTTGCTAATGATATTCCTAGATCCTATTGCAATTGCTTCTTCAGAAGTTATAGCCGGTTTGCTGATCTATCTCATTTTATTTGGAGCAGCCATCACGTTGATTTTTTCAATCCTGTTTCTTGTAAACAAAATTAAGCGCAATTTTGTTTCTATAGGTGCTTTTGTTATTACTGTCATTAACACAGTAGTTATTGCCATGGTATTAATTTTTGGTTCTCTCTTAACTTAAATATTTGGAGAGATTGCTAAAGAAAAGAGTGTTAAGCCATTCTGTGTATCACTATAAGAAGTGGGGGATTTATATCTGGCATCCAATTATATGGGGGATTCTCGTGCTGTCTCTGGCGGGTGGAGTTATCACTTTTTATATGAAAAGAAATGGGCGATTATTTTGGTCGCTGTTTGTTGTAGCGCTAACCAATCTTGTGTTGGGTATGTTTTTTCAAATTTCTGTGAATACTTTTGCCGGCCTAATACTTTCCGTTGTGGTGATAGCTATGATGGGATTCAGTATTTTACGCTCTCGACGAAGCAGCATTTGAATTGATTCCCTCTGATAGTTTTTAAGGACAAAAAAAGAGACCCTATACAATATAGGGTCTCTTTTCAAGCTATTATTAAGCTTTTGTAACGTTTGTAGCTTGTAGGCCACGTTGTCCTTCTTCGATATCAAATGTTACAGTTTGACCTTCGTCTAAAGATTTGAAACCGTCGCTTTGGATAGCTGAGAAATGTACGAATACGTCATCCCCTGCTTCACGCTCGATAAAACCAAAACCTTTTTCTGCATTAAACCATTTCACTGTACCTTGTTCCATAATTGTTGCCTCCTAGTGTGGATCTCCACACAATTTGTTACTATCCTTGCTCAAATACCTTAGACGAAAAACAAAATGTATTCTCAATCTGAAACCGAACAAAAATAACTCTTCCTAAAGGTAACACGTAAGTGGTGAAAAAGATAGTAAAAGGATTCGTTCTTATTTTTTAGGGATGATATTAATAGATGCCTTGTCGGCAAAATCGACCTGTACCCATAATTCAAGTGGAAGGTTTTGTGCAGGATAAGTGCCATAGACAGAAGAAACGAGGGAGAATAGATGCTCATTAACAAGAAGAGCTTAACTGCTGTTTTATTTATAGCTGTGTTGCTCCTTTCCGCCTGCAATAATTCAGTCTACGACGAAATGGAAGTGGACGAAAACAACATCCCTCATTTTATTGAAACGGAAAGATTTGAAGGCGCTAATAAGAGCCTAATTGTCGTGAAACTGACGACAGAAGGCTCTGGAGAAGAAGCGGCGAAGAAATCAATTGCAAATTCCTTTGCTTTGCTAAAAGAAGAATATAGGGCAGTATCCGTTGAATTGGAAGATGCGGATCAGGGAAACTGGTATGGAATTTATCTGCAGGATGATACAGCTATTCAAAACATACAACACTCAACGACCAAGTTGACGAGAGAAGAAAAAGCTATCATGAATTGTTATGAAGGCTTGGAAAATAAGGAATTCCCAATCGTCGAGTTTTCGGTAAATCCGATTTTACAATAATAGTGTTGCTGATTATAGATACAATAAGAGTTTGCATAACTTAAATGAAAAATTGCGGGGCGAAATAATGAAGGCCTTACAGAATTACTTTTTAGAAAACGAAAGCTTGCAAGAATAGGCGCGAAAAAGACCTTAGAACTCTACTTCTTTCCTGAAGTAGGGTTTTCGTATGGGCAAAAATAATTCATTACGATTCGATATTTCACTTTCGTTTGGATAGCTTTTAGATTTGGCAAACGAATTAATAGGTAAGGCCTTTGGAAGGAGTTATTAAATTGAATGAAAATCACACATGAAAACCTTGTGCAGGAACTAAAACGAAAAAATGAAGATGCTTTACGATTCGTGATTGATCAATACGGTGGATTAATTAAAAGCATCGTCACACATCATTTGTATCGATTCAGCCATGTTCATGACGAATGTATAGATGACATTCTATTAGCTGTTTGGGATCATATTGATTCTTTTAATGAAAAAACCAACTCTTTGAAGAATTGGTTAGCTGCTATTTCCAAGTATAAAGCGATTGATTATAAGAGAAGGTACATAAAGTTGGCTGAAAAACAGCAGCCTAGAGATTATGAATTGGAGACGAATCAAGTGGATGAGAGACAGCTGGTTATGAAAACGGAATTGAGTTTGGAAACAGAAGCCCTATTAGAACAGCTGACAGCAGAAGATCGACAGCTATTTATTGATTATTATATCGACGGAAAAGATACCACTAGTCTTGCAAACGAACTAAGTGTGAATAAGTCGGTCATCCATAACAGATTATCGCGAGGGAGAAGAAAATTAAAAGGGTTGAAACGAATTTTCGGAGATCAATAACACGGAAATGAGGTGTTGAAATGAAAGACGTTTATCAAATGTTGAATGAAGTTGACGTGGATACGATGGAATACGATATTCCAGAATTAACTAGCTTCGAAAAAAAGAGAATGAAAAAGCGAATAAAAAAGAAGATACAAAAGCGAACAACAAAAAGCCGTTCAAGATTATGGGCTATTTCAGCCGCAGCCTTAATCATAGTTTCATTGGGCATTGGAATGCAGCCCACTGCACTGGCGAAAATGCCGATTCTTGGTCCTTTATTGGAACATTATTTGGATATGGAAGAAGGCCAAAAATTGGAAAGTTACAAGACGATTCTCGGACAATCAATCGAAAATGAACAGGGCACTATTACCTTAAATGAAGTAATCATCGATGAGGGACGTTTATTGATCAATAGCACTTTTGAGACGAATTCCGAAAACATTAAGTTAGAGAAGGTCAATCCATTCCCGACCATATTAATCAATGAGGAGGAGGTTTCTGGGAATGGTGGTGGCGATGTGCTGCAATTGGGAGATTCCACTTATTCCTTATTCAGCTCTATGGATGTCCAAGCGCTGGAACTTGGCAAATCACTGGATATCAAAATCATTTATGAAGGGATAGTTCCAAGTATGTGGGACAAAGAGGAATGGACTTTTGAATTTAGGGCCTCAGGCGAAGCGTTGCTTGCAGTAAGCAAGACTATCCCCATCAACCAACAGTTTTCATTGGAAAATGGACAGCATGTCTTAGTGGAAGAATTAGTTTTGTCACCTGTCTCCAGCACCTTGAAATACCATTTATACAGCAATAATGACTTGGACTATGAGTTTGATGTCCGAATGTTAGTCGAAGACGGGACGGGTAAGGTCTATGAATCACAAGAAGAGCGTACTTTAGGAAAGGATGCCTATTTCCGATTTGAAGCGTTGGCAGAAGATGTCTCCACATTGAAGGTAACGCCTTTCGCCATTTCTGGAAAAGAAGGGGAAGAAAAAACTGACTATCACGAGGTGTTAAACGCGGAAGCCTTTGAGGTAGAGCTTAAGTGATGTTAGATAGCATTTGAGCAGCGGAACACTAAACAATCTAAGATGAGCAAAGTTTAACCTGTTTGCCTTTGCTCTTTTTTGAATACGCCGATTGTAAAATTAAGCTAGACAACTGAAAAAGCCATTCGTGGTACACTCACAATGTATTTTCCGACCAAAGAAAAACATAGGAGTGACCACGAATGACCTACACCCATCTTACCACGGACGAACTGGTGATGATAGAAGCTTATTTCCACCAAAACACGCGCGTGACAATCATCGCTGCACGCCTGAAGCGTTCCAGACAGCCGATCTACAATGTCATCAACTTTCTGAAATTAGGGCATACAGCCCTCGACTTTTACACACAGTACAAGAAAAACAAAAAGCGCTGCGGACGACGAAAGGTAGTCTTGCCGCAGAAACAACTCACTTATATTCAAGACAAAGTGGCTCAAGGCTGGACGCCGGATGTCATTGTCGGCCGTGCAGAAACGACAATCGATTGTTCTGTACGAACACTTTACCGCATGTTCAAAAATCAGGTCTTTGATGTCGCAACACTGCCTATGAAAGGGAAACGGAAACCTAATGGCCACCAGGAACGCCGCGGAAAGCAGGCATTCAAACGGCATATTTCCGAACGGGAAGCCGATTATCCTTCGTTCCAAAGAGAGTTCGGGCATATCGAAGGCGACACCATTGTGGGTGCCCGCCACAAAAGTGCGGTGATCACGCTCGTCGAACGGCTGACGAAAGTCATCATCGCCTTGAAGCCTGCAGGACGCAAGGCATACGATATTGAAACCGCGTTGAACCAGTGGTTTCAAGGGATCCCAAGAAATCTGTTCAAGTCCATCACGTTTGATTGTGGGAAGGAATTCTCCAATTGGAAGCCGCTGTGCAACCGGCATGACGTCTCGATTTATTTTGCAGACCCCGGCACGCCTTCCCAGCGCGCGTTAAATGAAAACTCCAATGGGCTTCTTCGAAAAGACGGATTGGCAAAGGAAATGGACTTTAATCAGGTGGATCAACCGTTCATTTCGACAGTAGCCGACAAACGGAATAACATCCCCAGAAAGTCGCTGGCTTATCGCACGCCCTTGGAGGCATTTATGAGTCACCTGAATGGAGTAGAGTTGTCTAGCTTATATTGACAAACGGAAATACCAAAAATAACACATCAGTTTAGCTATTTGATGTTAAGAGAAGAAAAGGGACAGAATCTAGAATTTATTTATTTACTGCTTTACGTGCAAATTCGCAAGAAGCCTTAAATTATAAGTAGATTGAAAATTAAAATAAGACGTCATTATTCTTCGTCATACTTACAGAAAATATTTTGTTTTGTGATATTGTATTTATATGGTTGGAATTCTAAATATAGTAATAAACTTCTTGGTCATCTTTTCGACTGGGTTTTATATTTAACGTGAATACACCTGACCTTATAGAATTATAAAAAATCGCATATAAAAATGAGGCTACTGACTTTAATGAGAAAAATAACTTTGGAAGTTAATAATCTAGTTAAGAAATACAGCGGTAGGGGATTCGAAGTTGAAGCATTAAAAAATGTTTCGTTCAGTTTGTATGCTGGGGAATTTGTCGCAATTATGGGGACCAGTGGATCTGGAAAAAGCACCTTACTCAATGTCATTGGCGCATTGGATGAACCGACCAGCGGTAAAATTCGATTGAATGGAATAGATTCGGAAGGTTTCTTTTCTGAACCGAAGGCGACGGACTACCGACGGGGAAATATCGGATTTATCTTCCAAGCCTATAACTTGTTAAAAGACTTAACGGTGGAAGAGAATATTTCATTGCCATTGCTCTTAAAAAACGAATCAAAAGAATCCATTGAGAGAAAAACGGCCAGTATGGTGGAACGGATGGGGTTAACAAAGTGGAAAGCACATCGTCCGGTCCAATTGTCGGGTGGGCAGCAACAGCGCATTGCTATTGGCCGGGCTCTTATCGGTGAACCACCGATACTTTTGGCAGATGAATTGACGGGGAATTTAGATGCCAATACATCCAAAGAGATTTTAGAGGTATTGACCTCCATGAAGGACGAACTTAAGCAAAGCATACTTGTGGTAACGCATGACCCAAAAGTCGCTACCTATGCAGATCGTGTCTTGTTTTTCCACGATGGCGCCATCATCAATGAGTACGAATGTATCGGTGAACAGGATCTTGAACACATCATGGAAATATCCCAGGATATTTTAAAAGGTTCGGCTATATGAAATCACTCAATCAATTGGCGTTCCGGTTATTTAGAGAAAACAAGTTTCTAGTCTTCACTTCGGTTATGAGCATTGCCATAGCCGTCTCTCTTGTACTGACAATGGCGCTATTTACCGTAAATGCGAAACAAACCCTGCAAGATGATCTGCGAAAGATGTATGGGGATATGGATATGGCCCTTGTTTATAGCGATAACAATCCCGTAGAGGATGAGCAGGAATTAGTGCAACTGATATCAGACCATCCTTCGACAGTTGCTGTTTCGCAAGCGCTGGTTACCCAAACATATGTAGAGCCGCTAGGCGGAGATGTTTACACTCTAGGAATCGAGAACGATCCAATTGCAAAAAGCAGGTATAAAACAAGCGTAGATTTAACAGAAGACACAGTCGCCATTACAGAAAATCTGGCAGGGTCTCTCAAGCTTTCAGTCGGCGATCAAATCGAAATTGAAAACGATTCATTTGAAATTAGTGAAATTTTGAAGAACGCTGAAGGAACAGGGATTGCACCTGATATGGTGATTTTCGCGTTGGAGAGAGCGAAGCTGTTTCACAAGGATGCAGCGCCATTCCTTAAAAACGAAACAACAGCTTTAATGGTTAAAACCGCAGAAGAAACCGACTTAACTGCAATGGCCAATGAAGTTAAAAAAATTCAGCCGGAATTACGAGTGGACATTATTGAAGAGGATGAAACAGCAAAAAATAACTTGAATTCCCTGACCTTATTTATTGGCATCCTTTCAATGCTCGTGTTGATCGTTACGGCTATCATGGTCATTTCCAATTTTGACTTGTTTATCTATAAAAATAAAAACCAGTTTGCGATTATGCGGGCGCTTGGTGCGAAAACTGAGCAGCTGTCTAACATTATCCGTATTCAAAGCACGATGATTACAGCTGCTGGCGCATTGCTTGGGTTGGCGATTGCTTATGCAGCGGATCAATTCCTGCAACCAATTTTAGGGAAGTGGTTTTCCGTTGCATTGACTCAAATGCCATTTGCCTGGGAAGTAGCGATTCCTGTATTGGCCATAGCGAGTCTGGTGATTCAATTGTTCCTCTATATTCCAGTTCTCAAATCTTCAAAAATTTTGCCATTGAGGATGCTCCAGGAAAATGAGGAGCTAGATTTTAAACACACTGGAATGCGCAAGACAGCAATCAAGTTCTTATGGATTTCATCCCTTGTATCGCTGCTATTTGGCGTTATTCTTGCTGTAGAAGAAAACGCGAGGGCGATATTGATTTTAGTTGGTGGTTTTTTGCTATTAGCTAGTCTTTTCTTAGTATTGCCCATGTGGCTGACTAAGTTATTGAATGTGCTAATACCAGTATCTGGGAAGCTGCCATCCCGCAATCTATTAATTGCGCTCCAGAATTTAAAGCCACACGTCAAAAAGAATAGCTTCGTGATTCTTTCAATTAGTGTGGTCATGATTATCGCTGTTTTCGGTTCAGTAATGCTGAGTACAGTTAAGCAGAATAATACAGACTATATCAATGAACAATTTCCCACTTCTTTGGTTATTACTAGCCGGATTCATCAATCTGAAATCAATCCGGTTAAACTTAGTGAAGAAGTACGTACCGAAGTCCAAGGCGCGCAAGTCGCTACTGTCAGCACTTTTGGCGGAGCAGAGTTGCTCGTTGATGACGGGACGATGTCTTTTGACTATACGCTGGGTGATTTAAAGGCGCTAGAGAGTGCAAATATTATACCGGAAATTGGAAAAGAGGATCTAGCATCAGCAGCAATCATATCCCCTTTGTTTGCTGAAAAGCACAATTTACAAGTCGGCGACTCCTTAAAACTTGGTATCTACTCGGATGAAAAGCAAGGCGCTGAATATGTGGTGACTATGGTAGTAAGTGCTGTTTCAGATGCAATTGATGATGGAGAAGTACTTTTTGATTGGCAAGCGAAGGCGTTAAATACTTCTTCAACTAACTTTGATAAAGCCTACGTGAATACATATGACGAATCAGCGGCCATCGATTCTCTTGAAACCTTGGCCAGTATGTATCCAGAACTCATGGTCAATACGCATGCTGCATCAATCGAAGAAGCTTCAGACATGTTCGTGCAGCGCTGGGCCATCTTCATTTTGGTGCTAATCATACTTATCGTTTCTGTTATGGCAGGTGTCTTGAACACCCTTGTGAATAATATTCTGTCGAAACGAAAAGAGTTTGCAGTACTCCGGACAATCGGCGTTAGGCCGATAGGAATCGTCAAAATTATTGTCTCACAAATCTCTTTCTATCTTTTGATTGGCCTTGTCTTCGGTGCGCTATGCGGGTTGGTGTTTTCTGTTATCGTTTCACTGATTGATTCTGGCAGCATAGCGATCGACTTTTCATTGATGATGTGGGTAGCCGCGAGTATGTGGGGTGGCAGCTTGTTAATCTTTGTGCCCGTAGGATGGGCTATAGGAAATAAAAAGATCAGCATGGAAATATTGAGTGACAATAAGTAAAGGGAGTTTTATAGCAGTGAATAAATTCGGAAATTTAAATGAAAGTTGTCTTCGATGCCCTCATCAAGTTTGCTATAAACTATGTCAACGGGGAGTTGTTCAAATTGTTTAAGTCCTATATAAAATTTGTAGAAAAGTATAATCCTTTAATCATTATATTTTTTTGTTCAATCTACCTACTTACTTCATGGGGAGATAATTGGGTTCTTACTTGGATTCAATTAGCTGCACTGATTATCATTCCGGTTATCGGCATTTCGAGCATGAAAGAATCAAAATCTCCCGAAGTGTAGTTCAACAGAATACAGGGAGTGAAGGAGACATGAAAACAGTTAGGTTGAATTCGACTCTTTGTTGCTATTTTTGTTCAATATGTTGAGGAGCTATCCCTTTGCCGAATAGAATTTCAGCATTATCCCCAGTTTCAGCACCCCAGAATCTTACTTGTTTTATAGTTGATTCAGTAATTTGATATTTATAGACTACTGTTGGTTCGTTATCAAAAATGACATGCAAAAATTTAACTTTCTTAATTTCATGGTCATCTGTATGAGAAATTTCCCAAGAGTCGTCTTTAAATGTAGTAGTTAAGTGAGCATCTAATTGCTGAATGGCATTATTGGTTTGACTCT
This sequence comes from Planococcus sp. CP5-4_YE, assembly GCF_019042655.1. Classification (GTDB taxonomy): domain Bacteria; phylum Bacillota; class Bacilli; order Bacillales_A; family Planococcaceae; genus Planococcus. Next base: position 29,543 of record NZ_JAHPZO010000005.1, on the reverse strand, counting down.
CGACTATAAGAGGGCGTAAGGAATAAAAAATCATGGAGCTGACTAAAATAAAACCTGCTGTTGTTAAAATAAGTACTTTTAATGATTTCCTTAAAAAAAGGGCTACTACAGTCAGTAACCCAGTTACGACTAGAATAAGGACCATTTCAATGGCTGTGGTCGGGTGCATCCTTTTCTCCTCATTTCATTTCATTATGAATTAAATATAACAGCTAGATTGCATAGTAGTTATAGTATTCCGTAGACAATAACTCAAAAAATTGTTAATGGTGAATGCAGTTTACAGAGAAGTGAATGACATTCGGTTTCTAACAAAAATCAGTTTAGGAGGGATATCTTTGCATCCAGTGTTTCTAGCGGTCATTCTATTCTCTTTACTTACTTCTGCTCTGGTATGTCACAGGATCATGAAAACAAAAGCAAACAAAGGGACGCGGATTTTGGTTGCTTTTTCAGTAAATGCACTTGTACTGTCCATAGCTTCAGCATGTCTCTACAAATGGGACGTTCAAACGTTTCATAAACAAACCGAAGGCTTATTTGATTCGTTGGGGATAGTAACGCTAATATTTTTTGTTCCGATCAATGCGCTTATTAATATTTACATTATGGAATTCTTTAAAAATAAAAGGCAAGGCGCAACTCTAAATGTTAAGTAAGTTACCCATAACGGTAGACACATTTCTATCATAAATTAACAGAAAAATCTGACTTATATTATTCGTAAAATTGATAACATATCCTAAAAATAGTACAATTAATTTAAGAAAGCGCTTTCATCGTTATTGGATGAACTGATGCCATTCAAGGATTTCGATTATGGAGAGGAGGCTGCTGCAAGAGAATTTTTCAGGTCATCCGTCAATATAAAATTCTGCTTTTACCAAAAGGAGAATGAGAGAAATGACAAAGATGGAGTTACCGCGGGGGAAGAGTTACATTCGGCTCGATCAGATTAGTCAAGAAGATATCGATAATTTGATTTTGAGGGTCAATAGCTGTACGTGGCGGCAAACCTTTCATATCCAACCGGTTTCTGGGCTTCTCAATGATCCGAACGGCTTCTGTTTTTACAATGGTGAGTTTCATTTGTATTATCAATGGCATCCGCTGGGGCCGTTTCATGGTTTGAAGTATTGGTATCATACCAAATCGACAGACCTTGTAAACTGGCAGAATGTCGGCATCGCGATCAAGCCGGACGAGTATTTTGATAGCCACGGGGCTTATTCGGGAAGTGCGGTTGAACATGACGGGAAATTATACTTGTTATACACCGGCAATACGCGGGATGAGAATCTTGTGAGACATCCTTACCTGTGCATCGCGCTGATGGATGATGAGGGAAATATCATCAAATCGAAAAAATCCGTTCTTGATAAAGTGCCAGATGGATATACCGAGCATTTCCGCGATCCGAAATTATGGAAAGTAGAAGAGCGATACTATGCGGTCATAGGCGCTCAACGAACCGATGAAACAGGGGCCGTTTGTTTATTGAGTTCATCCGATTTATTGGAATGGAAGTTTGAAGGCGAACTGGCCACCAACTTGGATAATTTCGGCTTTATGTGGGAATGCCCGGATTATTTTGAGATGGAAGACCGAGGCATCCTGGTTTTTTCGCCACAAGGACTGGAGCCGCAGGGGGATCTTTATCAGAATATTTACCAGGCCGGTTATGTACTGGGCGAGAAAATTGATTTAGAGCAGCGGCAATTGATTCACGGGGATTTCGTCGAACTCGACCGTGGGTTTGACTTTTATGCTCCGCATACGATGAAGGATCCGAGCGGCAGACGGCTTATGGTCGCTTGGATGGGCTTGCCGGAAATCGAGTATCCGACCGATATTAATGGATGGGCGAATTGTTTGACCATCCTCCGGGAATTATCGCTCCGGAACGGGAAAATCATCCAAACGCCGATTCCGGAACTGGAGTCACTGCGTAAGGATAAAGCCGAAGCACAAGGTGAGCTTCTGGATGAAACAAAAATGGTGGAAGGATTCTCAGGGGTCACGTATGAGCTGATCTGTGAGTTTAAACGAGGAGATGCCTTGGAATATGGCATCGAATTCCGTGCGAGTGGGGAAGAAAAAACGGTGATCAAATTTGATGCCGCCCAAGGGAAAGTCATAATGGATCGCGCATCATCGGGCAAAGTGATCGGCAGCAAGCATGGCACCGAGCGCAAATGCCGAATTGATGGGGATGTGTACAAGTTTCAGTTGTTTGTCGATTCATCATCCGCTGAGATTTTCGTGAACGATGGTGAAGAAGTGTTTACCGCCCGTATCTTCCCAGACATTAGAAGCCAGGAAATCAGGTTTTTTGCGACAGGCGGCTCCGCTGCGTTTAAAGCGGTCAAATGGGACTATTGATGAATGAAAGCAAGAAAAAGGAGAGATGCCGAATGGGAAACTTGTTCTCGATTGGCGAAGTACTAATCGATTTTATTCCCCATCAAAAAGGCATCGCCTTAAAAGATGTGGAGTCTTTCACACGAGTGCCTGGAGGGGCACCGGCCAATGTGGCAGCGGCGGTCGCGAAGTTTGGCGGCACGGCTTCAATGATCACCAAAGTGGGACAAGATGCCTTTGGTGATTTTCTGTTGGAACGGCTTGCCGAGGCGGGTGTCAGAATCGATAAGATTCTACGGACGAAAGAAGCGAATACCGGACTTGCTTTCGTTTCGCTGCGGGAAGACGGGGAACGGGATTTTTCGTTTTACCGGAATCCTTCTGCCGATTTGCTTCTTGAAGCTTCAGAAGTGAATGAAGATTGGTTCGGGCAAGGGGATGTGCTGCATTTTGGTTCGGTCGATTTAGTCGAAAGCCCAATGAAAAAAGCCCATTATAACGCGATCACTGCCGCCAAGAGGAATGGCGCGATCATCAGTTTTGACCCCAATGTGCGCCTGCCGCTTTGGGATAACCCCAAGCAGTGCCGGGAAGCCATACAGGAATTTATTCCGAAGGCGCATATCATTAAAGTTTCCGACGACGAACTGGAATTCATCACCGGCATAGCGAACGAGTCCTTAGCTGTTGCCTCTTTGTTCACAGGGGATGTATTGGCAGTGGTATTAACGAAAGGCGCAAAAGGTGCGGATCTTTACGTACAAAACGAAAAGTATCCGTCACCAGGATATTCAGTGAAAGTCGAAGACACAACGGGAGCGGGAGATGCGTTCACTGGGGCTTTCTTGTACCAATTGCTGAAACGGGATGCAGTGCCAAGCAATCTGGAAGCCCTTTTTAATGAACATCACCAGGAACTGCTCGCTTTTGCGAATGCGAGCGGGGCCCTGGCCACTACCGGAAAAGGGGCTATATCTTCGCTTCCAACGAAAGATGAGGTCTTGGAGTTAATGGAATAAACCAATTGCAGAGGGAGGGCTTTGTCCGGAAAATACGCTATGAGTTGACAATGTGTGGCTTTTTTAACTATCTTGTCTCATTTTGCAAGAAGCATTTTAAACGTAGTTCATGTTTTAGCTACTTAGGCAGACGGGTAAACATAAGTAAGACAATACACCGGAGGCTGATTAGTATGAAATCGACAAACCATACGTTTGAAGTGGCTTATACTGAACAGGAACTTGAGGCAAAGGTGGAAGCATTGAAATCTCACGGGCATACAAAAAATGATATCCATGTTTTAGCGGAAAATGCGGATATTCTTAATGCCATTGAAACCCAAGAAGAAGTGCAGACGCACGAAACAGAAACCATTACAGACAAATTTAAGTCCATGTTTACCGGGAAAGATGCGGTACGTGAAGAATTAACTAAACTAAATTTAACCCAAACGGAAATTGAGAAATTTCATGACATTCTCGAAAATGAAGGAATTGTGCTATATGCAGAGCATCGACATCATCACCAATAGTCTCTGAACACGACGGGACTCAGTGTCGCTTTTACACTTTTTAACCCTTACAAATAGTTTTATGAAGAAAAATTTGATCGGGCAAAGCAAGAGATGAACTTGTCCTGCCTGATTCTATCAAATGGCTAAGCGGGCGCAAATGACGCCTCTATGTCAAATTCCTATCGGAAATAACAAGGGGAAATCGAAAAAACCCGCAACGTCACGTGCTCATTTGCACACGGCGTTGCGGGTTTTCGTGTTTCATTATTTCAAAAAATCCTTATCCAAATAACGCGGGTTCGGGTAATCGTAGAAACCTTTGCCGTTCTGGATGCCCAGGCGACCTTTGTCGAGGAATTCTGTCTTCAAATATTCCGCGACTTTTGCAGCTTCTCCGTCGCCGGCGTTCGCTCTCGCAACTGACAAGTGATACGGCGTATTGATGCCAATGACGTCCAAAATCGCGAAGGGCCCTCTCGGTGCGCCGGTTGCAATCATCCACGTTTTGTCGACGGTATGCGGATCTGAGATGCCGTTGACGACCAAATACTGCGCCGAATTCAAGAACGGCACGAGCAAGGTATTCAAAATATAGCCCGGCTGTTCTTTCTGGAGCGGCAGCGCGACCATGCCGATCGCTTGTGAAAACTCGACCACGTCATTGAAGACCGACTCATCCGTGCCGCCGTGGCCCATGATTTCTGCGGTATTGCTGCGCCAGATGTCGTTAGCGAAATGGAGCGCTAAAAATTTCTCGGGGCGTCCTGTGTATTCCGCAAACGCACTCGGCAGCATCGTTGACGTATTGGTCGCAAAGACCGTTTGCGCCGGGGCGACTTTCGCCAAGTTTGTGTAGAATTCCTGTTTGATATCGAGCACTTCAGGCACTGCTTCAATCAGCAAATCGGCATTTTTGACGGCTTCCCCTAAATCCGTATGAAATGACAGCCGGCTATAAGCCGCCTCCAACTCTTCATCCGTCGCTTTCAAGTCTTTCTTGAAATGCCCTTTAAGCACTTCGAAACGTTCTTTTGCACGAGTTAAAGCTTCATCGTTGATGTCGTATACCGCGACATCGAATCCATGATACGCAGACTGAAAAGCGATTTGGCTACCCAGCACACCGCTTCCTGCGACCGTAACATACTTGAAATCCATTCCATCCCACTCCCTTTGAATAGATGATGCCAGTCTTGGTGTATTGGCAAAAAAGGATGTTTCTGCCAACGATCTCTAATTTCCATAGTAGGGGAAATGAAGGGATTTCGCCAATATTAATTAAGAAACAAGCTTCAAACCGACCGCTGACCCGAGCACCATCGCGATAAATAGAATGCGCCGCCAATCTTTGGATTCGTTGTAAAACAGCATGCCGATGATCGCGCCACCTGATGCCCCTATGCCGGTCCAGATGGCATACGCCGTTCCCATCGGCAAGCTTTCCATCGCAACGGACAAAAATAAGAAGCTCGCGATAAAGCCGCCGAGGAGCATCGCGAGTGACTGCCATTTTCGGTCGTGATGCCATTTGTTGATCATCGCGACGCCGATCATTTCAAAAAGCCCTGCAAATATCAATGAAATCCAAGCCATTACGCTTCGCTCCTTTCAGGTGCTGAATCCGGTGTCACGAGTTTCAAGCCGATAACACCAAGCAGTAAAATCCCGACCAATACCAGTTTTGCGGTACTGACAGGTTCGTTGAAAAAGACGATTTCGGACAGTACTGTCCCGGCCGTCCCGAGCCCGACAAACACCGCATACACCGTGCCGACCGGCAATTTATTTCCGGCATCAATCAGCAACGTGAAGCTGACGGCGATTGCCACAATCGTGATCAGCCATTCGCCGAGCGAATCCGCATGCTTTAATCCCACAACCCACGCCACTTCAAACAATGCCGCGATTAATACTTTTCCCCATTGAAGATTCATTGGAATTCCTCCTAATATTAAATAAAGTAAGAAACTAAAAAGTAGATCAACTAATGAAGTCGCTGCAGGTGGACGCTTTCCGCGGGCATGGCTTGAGCCTCCTCGGTCGCTTCGCTCCCTGTGGGGTCTCAAGACTCATGCTATTCCCGCAGGAGTCGCCACCTTCCGCTTTTTCATCTAGGTTAATAAAATTCATAAAAACGAAGGTAACACGAATCCAAGTATGTTATTCGAGATAGTTTTTTCAACATATTTGCTGTAAAAAATCATGGTTTTATCCAATGCTTTCCCCATTGGAGATTCATTGGAATTCCTCCTATTTAATATTGCTGGATTTTAAGACAGTGAAGCCGTTTCGTTATCGAAGCGACATCTGCCAGATGACACCGGAAATGGTATAATGAATGTCTTCATTTCCGTTGAATAAAGCTTGTTTCTTTATAATTCCGATGCAATCGGTCCGAGGGTAAGCGAAAAAAGCCTTGCTTAAGGTCAACAGAGGAGGGATTGCATGGAAGTTTTTGGACTCATGGGCTTTATTTTCGGCATGTCTGGTTTTACTTTTGCGATTATTGCCTTTACCACCGCACTTAACAACAACAATCGCGTCAAAGAACTTGAAAAAAGAATGAACGAGTCAGAGAAACTCTCATGAACCGTGCCTCGGGCTGCTGGATTTTCTAAAGCTCGGACCATTAACGAGAACTTCCTGCCTGCAGGGGTTCTTTTTTAGTTTGTCCCGTTATTCCGTGTGGCTTCGTACTCAACATCGCTCGCAAAAGCAGCGGGTTTCAAAATAAAAAGCCCGGGAGAACTGTAAAAACAGTTTCTCCCAGGCTTTTGTCCCTCCGTGTCACAGCGGTGGCTGTGTGTTTTCTCTCGGACCAGGCCAGCTATGCTGCGGAACCCTAGAAAACTTTTTTTAGTCATTCAATTACTTTAGTTATATAAGAAATGGGTCTGAACTTCAAGTCATACGGGTCAGTGGGCTAGGGGCGTCTTTTGTCCATGACGTCTGCGACTTCTTCAGACAAAGGGTCACTCTCTTTGCGTAAGCCATCGACGACATGTTGGTAGTCTTCGGGCGACTGATTCTGGCTTAACTTAAATGCAGCTTGGATATCGGTGATGTGGAGCTTGAATCCGACGATGCCTTTAATGTCTTTTTCGAGCAACTCGGTCGGGAGGGTGTCCCAAAGAACCGGCTCGTCGCGGTGCTGTTCGTGCTTCTCGAGCAAGCTCACCAAATCCTCCCGCAGTTCATCTTCCGACAGCAACCGGCCTGTGCCGTACACATGCGCAGACTGGTAATTCCACGTCGGGATGTCTTTTTCTTCGTACCAGGAAGAGGTGATGTAGGAATGCGGCCCTTGGAACGTCACCAATACTTCATCCGCGTCTTCAATTGTATGCCATTGGGGATTGCCGCGTGCAAAGTGCCCGCGCAGCACATATCCGTCTTGTTCTTTTTTCAGTTGGAAAGGCAAATGCGTCGCAAGCGGTCGGCCTTTGCCAGCGGTAATAATCGTACCGAATGAATGGGCTTCGATAAACTCGCGAATCTCTTCCGGGTCGTTCACTTTATAATGTTTTGGGATATACATAGTAAGCCTCCTTATCTCTTTAATACTCTATTCAATAAAAGTAGAGAGGTATAAATTAATGAATTTTCAAAAGATATGGAGTGAAATTGCTTAGAAAACCGTACTGCTCAATAATGCTGCGCATTACATCGCAAAGGATTGTCCTCGCAAGCTTCGGTCAACACCTTTGCCGCGGGAAATGAATAAGCGAAGGGAAGCTGAGCTTATTCATTTGTGATGCTCGACCGTAGAGAGAGTTGAGCAAAGCTTTTCGAAGCAGTTTTACGGAATATCCATGCCTATTCTACTCTACAAAGTCTTCGTCAAAATCAAATCGGTCTGCTCGTCATCGCCCATGAAAAACGAATGGCTGCCGGTCTCGACAAAACCTTTCTTGTCGTAAAAAGCCCGGGCATTGTTGTTGTGCTCCCAAACGCCGAGCCATATTTTTTCTTTTCCCAGTTCTTTCGCCATCTCAAACGCCTGGTTCATCAATACTTTCCCAGCGCCGTTTTTCTGGAACTTTTTCTTGATGTAGATGCGCTCCACTTCGAGCGCCTGATCACCCATCGGTTCGGTTTGCGCTTCGTCTGTATTGATTTTCAAATAGCCCGCCACTTCATCTTCGACCATCGCGAAATAGAAATGGGAGGAAGGGGTGGCGAGTTCTTTCTCGAGCTTCGGTTTGTTATAGGCCGCTTCTAGATAGGCGTTCATGTTCTCTTCGCTATTGTGTTCGTCGAAGGTTTCCTTATAAGTGAGAATGCTGATGTCTTGCAGTTCTTGGAGATCGCTTGCTGCACATTTACGTAGGCTTGCCATGAAGATTCGCTCCTTTAGCTGATTAATAATTGCGCTTTCGGCCTTTTTTGACCGATTCGAAATCGACTTCGATATTCTCTCGGATGCGCCGCAAATAGAGTTCAATCTCAACCGCCTCCTGTTCCGAAAAGCCAGCGAGAGCAACTGCGTTGGAATGCTCGTTTTCCCGGATGATGAAGGGATAGGCCTTTCGAGCTTTTTCAGTCGGATAGATCTTTTTGATTTTCTTATTGCCTGGGTCACCCATTTTTTCGATAAAGCCGTGGCTCTCCAATTTCTGAAGCGCGCGTGTCGCAGTGGAGCGGTCGACTTTGATCAAATCGAGCAATTGCTCCTGGATGATGCCAGGATTTTCGCAGATGCGGACGAGGTAAAGATATTGCCCCTTCGTCAGCTCGAGCTCTTTGAATTCGATATTGCTGATGGAATCAAGGGCACGGGCAATCATGCCGATTTCACGAAGGATTTCTGCCATAGGATAACCCCTTTATTATATTGCATTTGCAACAATAATGAATTATATCGAGTGTACAAGAACCAGGCGGCCAATGCAAGAAGCGGGAGCGGAAAAATGAAATAATTCTTTTTTCGAGCTAATTCCAGTGGACCGCCTGACGCTTCTCGTAAAAGAGTTGGCGAAGACCACTCTGTTTTCTCTCCGAACCGCCATCTATTTTATATTCCTAGTCCTGGCGATCATGTTCGGGGTCCCGGTCAGCATCGGGACAGTGCTGACAGTCTGTTTCAGAGTGTTTATTTTGAATGTAATCATGCCGATAACGGAGAAGACTTTGGATCGTGTTTTGTAGCCGAAGCAGATAACTGGGTACCGATAATAGTATTCAAAATAATTAGTTAATTTATATTTTTATGTTAAGCTTTCTGTGGGAGGTGTTTTTTTGGAAGTTAACAGAAAAACAGCTATTCTTTTGTTTGGGTCAGGTGTGGCATCGACCTTGCTTGTTTTGCCGTTGCTTTACGCATTAGGTCTGCCATCTTTCGAAGTCGTGCTCATAAGCTTATTTGGTGAAGGAAACATTTGGGCACTGGTTTTTACAGTTGTGCTGATTCTGCTAATACTCTTCAGTTTACGAAAGTCGTTTAAAAGTCCGGAATGATAAATAGAAGTTCATATGAAGTCCAAAAGACACTGCCAGTACTAAAATCGCTGCTGATTCAGCTTTTTTATCATGGGTGGTGCTTTTTGTATTTAGTGAAAAATTGAATTAGGATTTTTTGCTTTTACACTTCTAAAGATAATTAATTGAGTATAAATGCAAAACACAATCATTGCGAGTATATATTTAAAATTCCTCTACTATTAATGGATTTTATTGGTATATTTAAAGGTATAAAGGAGTTTTAAAAGAACTGGAGGAGTATCTTATGGAGGAATTTTTAAGTGGATTTCGATTAGGGCTGGATTTAATGTGGAGCATCGCCACGGCGGAACCGCAATTGACAGGGTTTCTAATCATATTTGGTTTAGGGGCATTTTTGCTTGCATCAATCACCAATATTTTAAAAGACCGCAAACTAAAGCGATCCGGCATGCTGCAAGTGGATCAGATGAAAGGCAAGGAATTTGAAGACTATCTCCGCGTATTGTTTTTAGAAAGAGGCTATCACGTGCAGATGACACCGGGCACCGGAGATTACGGCGCAGACCTTATTTTGTCGAAAGCTGGGCTGAGAATCGCAGTTCAAGCGAAACGCTATAAAAAGAATGTCGGATTGAAAGCTGTACAAGAAGTTTCTACGGCGAAACTGCATTACAAAGTGGATGAATGTTGGGTGGTTACCAATAGCGGTTATACTGAGCCGGCAAAGAAATTGGCTGCGTCCAATGCAGTGAAATTGATAGACCGTGTGATGCTCATGAGATGGATGCTGGAGATGAATAAGGAAACTGCCATCAGCAAGGTAGCAACAACTTCAAAAATTAAAGGGGAAACCGCCAATAAAGAGAAACTATAATGAACGGGGGAATGGCAATGAATTACATCCAAGACATGCGCCAGTTGATCGGTTCGAATTTATTGATGACGGTTGGGTGCGGAATCATTCTGGAAAAGGACGGCAAAATTTTGCTTCAGCACCGAAAAGACCGAGACGTGTGGGGAATTCCGGGCGGAGTCATGGAGCCTGGCGAAACTTTTCTCGAGACGGCCGTCAGGGAAACATGTGAAGAAACCGGCCTGCATGCAGAGAACTTACAGCTATTCGGCCTCTATTCAGGGGAGCAAGGTTATGCCGAATACCAAAACGGTGACCAAGTTTATAGCGTGCAAATCATTTTTCACACACAGCAATTTTCAGGCGAGCTGATACAAGTTGGGGCAGAAAGCCACGAGCATCGCTTTTTCAAACCGGATGAACTGCCACAAATCAATTCGCATCAGGAACGCTTTATTTTGGATTGGGTAAACAAGGCGAGCTTGCCGATATTGAAATAAATGCGCAGCGAATGGGAGTGGAAGGGATGAGAGAATACTTAGAAGAAAACAAGGCCTACCATTTATCATTCCTCGCCGCTGTCATCATCGGGTATATAGTTGCCAAGGTCTTTGCCGACGGGGCAGTAAACGGCCTACTCCTCTGGGTTCTCGGCTTCTTTTTTGTAGCTGAGCTTGTGAAGTTCATCGTTTGGCGGATTGAGCAGGAAGAGGAATAACAATCGAATAAGGGGGCAAGCCCGATAAAGAAACTGGTCATGATCGCATTCGCAGCTTTTTTACTAAGTGGTTGTATTGGCGGAGAGCGATATCTTTATTCAGGAAAAAGCGAGAGTTGGAGCATGACATACAAAGTAGTCGAGGCACAAAGCGGCAGCCAGCAAGTAGAGGGGACGCTCGAGTATATAGGAGCGGGGACAGCACCCGAGACAATCGGTTATTCGATGAATTCGGTTATTCGAGGCCAATCAACAACGAATGTGCCGGTAACAGATGGGAAAGTGACGCTACAAAACGGAAGCTGCGTGGATTGTGGAATCATCCAAGAGCATACGAAAATTAAAGTCGAAGTCAAATGGGATGGGAAAACGGAATCCTTCAATTTGGATGAGGAAGAATCTTAATGAGGAGCATGTGCCCAATGTACATAAATCCTCAAAGCCGAAACGGATGAAAACTTCTAGCTCAACTCACTGCTTATCGCTCTTTTTTTCTAAACGGTTTACCTTTTTGAATAAAACCACCAATGCAATAACGATGCCGATTGGCAAAACCCAGGTGAATAGTGAAGTGAAAACGCCAGTCAGAAATACAGAAGTCATTGTATAATCTCCTCCTCATACTTTTTTCAGCAAAATAATGAATGAATCTGCTGCCAATTAATTGTTAATGAGACAAGCATATCATATGGAAGAAACAGGAGGTGCCCGATGGAAAATCAGTTTCTTGAAGAATATAAAGAATATATAAGCAAAATAGGGGACAGGAAGGCACTATACAAAGCTGTCGCAGCGGAATATAGCATTCGAACTGCGATTTACCCGGGTTCGTTCATTGATATTTCTCCGTCCCTGGTTATTCCTGACGTAACGTATATCGATAATTTCAAAGGCGCCATTCGATTTTTTAAGCAGATGGACGGCATCAAGAACTACGTAGAGGAAAACAAAGAGTATCCGGATGCCTGCAAAATTTCTTTTATCGGGCAGGACTATACACAGCCGCTTGAAATGGAACAAGTTGACTTGATCATCTCCCAGTATGCCGGATTTGTCGGGCAGGAAACGAAGCGGTATTTAAAGCTGGGAGGCATCCTATTATGCAATGATAGCCATGGCGATGCCACTTTGGCGAGGTTCGATCAAGACTTTGAATTTATCGGTATCGTCAATGGCAACAATAAAATCGAACAGGACAACTTGGAGCGGTACTTCCAGCTCGCGAAGGACAAGCCAGTTGACCTTAAGATAGTCAAAGAAAAAATGAAAGGATTGAACTACACCGTTGCGGCTGAAAACTATGTGTTTCGGAAAATATCTTAACAGATATATACGCTGTGTTCAGCCTGAGCGTGAGGGCGGTATAAAGAGTGTTTTCGGTACGGACTGCTAAAATGAATAAAAAAAATGACACAGCCATTTATCATCAGCTGTGTCATTTTCTATTTTTATCAAAAGGATAGCTCTACTTCTTCAAATAAGGGGATGCCGAAATAACTGTATTTAATATGGACGGTATGGATTTCTTCATCATGCATCACGCTGAGCCCGTAAGTTTCATCGTCTTCAGAAGCGGTGCCGTTGTTCTGTTTTTCCAGTGTCTCGGTAGGGGATGTGCCGGTTTTAATTGTGGCCTCGTCGAGTTCAGTGAAGCGGTACGGCTGTGCTTCAACGGACTCAAAATCATCTGTGATGATGAAACCTAGCATCGCATTGCTCATCTGGATTTTGCTTTCCGTCGGCTCTTCATAATTATTGACTGCGACTTCCGTCAATTGAATATCTCCCCATCCTTTATTGCCAAATCCGACAATGACAGAATGCTGGTTTTCGTTTGAAGCCAAGGTATTCGTCTCAAGCGGCGGATTGCTTTTCAAAAAAATAAGCGTCCCACCGACTAAAGCCACAAACACCATTAAGCTTAACACCACGATCAAGATTTTCTTATTCAACTTCCCCAATCCCTTCTGCTAATCACTCTTCTCAACCGAAAAACACTTGATACAAACTATAAGCAATCAACAAAATCACCAGCAGCAAAATAACTCCGCCGACTTCCCTCCATCCCATGCCGCGCGTATCCGGCATGCCGCTTTGCGCGCGGTTGGCCGAGTCGTTGACATTGCTGCCGGCATGTTCTTTTTGGTCCTTTAACTGCAGGCGGTCGCGCTGGTCTTCGGGTCTGTTGCGATTGGACATACTAGTTCCTCCTCCAATTATCATTTCGAAGTTAACTCTAATGAACTATACGAGCTTTGTTCCAAAAAGTTACATAAATCCTAGTCGCTTTTGCCCTAATTACTTAAGATTAACTATGTCCTGCCACAAATATGTATGATAATATTTATTTATCAATATTTTCCATAAAAACCATATTAATTGCAATGAATTAAAGGGGGCTAAATCATGGGTCCGGTTTCCATGCTCGTCATGCTGATTGTCACCATTGCGTTAGTGTATTTCGTAATGAAAGCGATTAAAAAAACGATGGATAGCTTTAAAGAGTGAAAAGTGTATAAATTTTTCGGGGATGGGAGTGGGAACAATTAAAAAGCTGCTTGGCTTATTGATCATTTCATCGATTTTAATGACAGGTTGCGGAAGTTTACACGGCACCGTGGCGGAAAAGACAGAGGCGAGTTTTATGCTGGACGTCCAAAGCGATGATGCACGGCAAGAACCCATTCAAGAGATTTTCCTTACCGACCATACCGAATTCATCGGTGCTGCAAGCTCGTTCGAGGAGCTTGAAGAAGGCGATCGCGTCAAAGTCACGCCATTCGACACGACACCGGATATTCCATATTTTCTTGCCTCAAGGGTCACAGTTGAATGAATATTAATGAAACGGGCAGAAACTTGTTATATACCAATCCTTCTCGCTCATGGTAATCTAGTGAAAATCAAAATTCAGTGCGATGAAGAGAACAGTAGCTGGCAATTCCTTTTTCTAGAGAGCTCCGGGGTGGTGGAACGGGGCAAAAGGATGCGAGTGAAACAAGCCTCTGAGCACCGCATCGGAACCAAAGGGGAATGATGCGGCGTCCGCTCCCGTTACAGAGCTCAGGTATAGATCTAATGTACCGAATGAGGCGCATATGGCGACATATGGGCGAACAGGGGTGGCACCACGACCGGAATCTCGTCCCCCAAGACAATTGTCTTGGGGGCGGGATTTTTTCTTTGCCTAAAAGAAGCGGGAAGTGGTGGGGGAGATGAAGAAGATAGGGAAAGACAATGAGTGGCGGGAAGTAGCCATGTTATTGACGGGAATTGGCATCGCCAACTTCGGTGGATGGGTCTATTTGATTGCCTTGAACTTGATTGTGCTCGACATGACCGGCTCGGCGCTTGCAGTCGCAGGGCTATACATTGTCAAGCCAGCTGCGACATTATTGACGAACTTTTGGGCAGGCAGTGTCATCGACCGGACGAATCAACGCAATTTGATGATCGTGCTCGATGTGCTTCGCGCCTTGCTCATCACTTGTTTGCCGTTTGCTTCTTCCTTGTGGCTAATTTATGCATTCGTGCTCCTCATCAATATGGCGGGATCGATGTTCGAGCCAGCCTCGATGAGCTACATTACCAAGCTAATTCCAGTGAAAAACCGCCAACGCTTCAATGCATTCCGCAGCCTGATCGACTCGGGCGCCTTTCTGATTGGCCCGGCAGTCGCAGGCGTTTTGTTCATGATGGGAACGCCCGTGACAGCCATTTACTTGAATGCAGTTGCTCTCCTCATCTCTGCGCTCATTTTGAGAGCCATGCCGAAGCTCGAACAAAAAGCAGCCGCCACAGAATTTCCTACGCGTATGTCCTGGGAAATAATCCGCGCTGACTGGAGAATCGTCATCGCCTTCAGCAAACGCTACGTTCTCATCATGACGGTCTTCTTTCTGTTCAGTTGCATGACGGTTATGGCCACAGCGATCGATTCGCAGGAAGCGACATTCTCGAAACGGGTGCTCGGCCTGACAGACGGCGAATATGGATTTCTCGTGAGTATTGCTGGGGCTGGAATCATTGCCGGGGCAATCGTCAACACCGTGTTTACGAAAAAATTAGGTATCGCTGCATTGATCGGCGGTGGGTCGGTGATGGTGTCGCTCGGCTATCTCCTCTATGCGTTCTCGAGTTCATTTGCCGTGGCAGCCATCGGATTTTTCATTTTGGCGTTCTCGCTCGCTTTCGCGAATACGGGATTTCATACCTTCACGCAAAACAATATTCCTGTCGAAGTCATGGGCAGGACTGTCAGCGTCTATAGTCTGCTTGAAGCGCTGCTTATCATCATCACGACCGCAATCATTGGGCTTGCGTCAGAAATTGTGACAGTTCAGCCGGTCGTCATCGCTTCGACCGCTGTCATGTTCGGGATCTCGTTGCTGCTATTGGCAGTGAGTTTCAAACAATCCAAAACAAGCGGCGCAGCTGAAGTTGCATGGGAAGGTGAAAGACCATCTACTTAAAAAGAAAGGAAGAAGTAAAATATGAAAAAGTTAATTATTCTAATTGGTGGGGTACTACTTGTATTTATTTTCTTCTTCTTCTTTGATAATACCTCTCCTAAAAGCGAACCTTATATTGAGGGTTATGTTGTAGAAGCAGATTTTAATAGAATCTTAGTCATTGAGGGTATAACTGAAGAACAATCTAAAAATATTAATGAAAAAGAAGCTTTAAATCTTGTTAATGTAGAAGCGATTTGGGTTAGCAAGTATAATTTTTTTCAGTTCAGAAAAGGACAAAAAGTAAGAGTTTGGGTAGGCGGAACAGTAGCTGAGTCTTTTCCAGCACAAGCGAAAGCAGATTATATAGAGATTATTAGTAAATAACTGCTTATGTTACAAGAAGTGAATTTTTAATTTGAGCCGATTGAGGCAAGAAAATGTGAAGAAAAAAGCACTCCGAATCGCAAAGAAGGTTTTGAAACCCTTGCGAAATGGGGTGCTTTTATGTGTTGTAAAATGGTGTATATTTGATGCTGAAATTGTTGTGAATTATTATGTCATTTAACTATTTTGCGTCTCTCAACTGAACGGATTACGAAAATCCGGCAAGTCTTTCTTTTGTGACATTGGATGCTTATTCTTCATTCTCCAAGTCTTCGATTAATTGCTTCATCTCGTCAATTTCCCTGCGCTGGGCTTCAATGATTTCATCTGCCAGCTGTCTCACGCGAGGGTCCGAAATGTTCGCGCGTTCACTCGTCAAAATCGCGATTGAATGGTGGGGAATCATCGCTTTCATCCAGCCAGTATCTTCAATGAGCACTTGGCTGCGCACGAGATAAAGCGATAAGGCGAAAATCAGCGCGCTTCCGGCAAGGATTCCGGCATTCGCTTTCTTGTTCTTGTACATCGGCCACATGAACAGCATCATG
Source organism: Planococcus sp. CP5-4_YE (assembly GCF_019042655.1). Classification (GTDB taxonomy): domain Bacteria; phylum Bacillota; class Bacilli; order Bacillales_A; family Planococcaceae; genus Planococcus. The sequence continues at coordinate 13,270 of NZ_JAHPZO010000005.1, read as the reverse complement.
ACGATCGCCATGACAGAGCCCATGATGAGCGCCATATACAAACGCGTTTCACTGTAGAAAATATGGTCGAGCTGGAACACATTCAAATACATCAGCCAATACATAATGAAAGTAGAAGTTCCGATCATTATGCCGAATTTTAAGTACTTGTTCATCATCTCTCTCTCCTTTATGAATTTTTTGTTGGGTTTTACTCCACAGGCGCTAATTCATCTTCTGTGACCCATTTGTGGTTGGTCACTTTCTCTCCGCTGTCAGTCGCATTGAAGTCAATCATATAGACGGTCATCTGTTCTGCAGAATCAACTGTCGCGGTCACGCCGTCCATGCCTTGCATATGGTCGGCATTCAGCACGACTTCATCGCCTTCCTCGAATGGGGCATCTTCGGCATTCTCCAATTCCTCGTGAATGACCCATTTATGGTTCTCAACCGGTTCACCGCCGCCAGCAGGCGTGTAACTCACCGCATAAACCGTGGTGTCGTAAGCTTCAACAATGGTCGCTTCGGCATCTTTCATTCCGTTCATGTGATCGGTCGTGATGATTGCTTGTGTGCCGACAGCGTATTCAGGGTTTTGTGCTTCCTGTAAATCATCCGGAACTTCTCCGGAGCCGGAATGGTCCATCATATGGCCGTCTCCGTCGTCCATATTCTCGTCCATTTGGTCGTTCATGTCACCGGAGTTCTCTCCCGTGTGATCATCCATCTGCTCGTCCATGTCCACCGGCGCGTCAGCCGGCGACGGATCTGCATTGCACGCCGATAGCGCCAAACCAGCCACAATCGACAGCGCACCCATCATCATCTTCTCTTTAACCATCTTCTACCCCTCTTTTCTTAGTTGTATACTTCTTGGAATTAAATTAAATATTATATAAGTTGAACTATAAACTTAGAGAAAGTGATGAAATCGCTGCAGGCGGACGCTTTCCGCGGGCATGGCTTGAGCCTCCTCGATCGCTGCGCTTCCTGCGGGGTCTCAAGACTCATGCTATTCCCGCAGGAGTCGCCGCCTTTCGCTTTTTCATCTGACTTACCCAACAGATATGAAGCAAAACAGCTCAGTTTCCTTGGGGGAGTAGCAACGGAAGTAACTTTCCAACTCCGTTTCAACGAAGTGCTGAAATCCATTCGGACACGTACCTAAATTAGTTCAGCACGAGAGTTGAGCCGAGCTTTTTATCTGTTTTGCGGAATAACGATTACGATGGAATCTACAAAATGGTAATTCAACTTATATAAGACGAGCAGATTACATTTTTGGCTTTCGAGACAATAGAGTACCGCAATGCAGACCCCCACAGTTTAAAGACTTCATCATGCCCTTATGGATAAGCTACCCCGAAGTTCTGCATAATGTGTGCAGGAACGGTGACAATTTATCTTTCTTGAAATTAATTAAGTTTTCCATGACAGAAGCAAACAGTTTTCCCCGGATATGCACAAAAACTCGAAACTTATCCGTTACACTAGACAGTAGACACAGCCTTGTCTCTATCTAGGGGGCAGGAAAAGGAAAACGCAGCTCGAAGTTAAGCATAAGATGAAAGCGCAAGCCTGATGAGATTCAGACTGATGCGCTGAAAGAGGGAGTATATGTTCAATCGACTGGCATTAAAAATCGGCTTATTGTTTTTCGTCTTCATCGTGGGCATTGAATTATTCTTGTTTTCGACACTTTACATCACCTATGTCAACGAACGCGTCGATGAAGTGATGTCAAACTTGCTCGCACGGGGCAACACCCATAGCGAAGTGCTCGAAGACAGTTTCGACGAATCGACTTTGTCCCACGTCGCGATGATGGAATCTTCTTCGGATTTTGTTGTCATCATTACGGATGAAGCCGGCAATGAATTGGCCCATTCCGACCGTATCGAGCCGCAGATGCTCGAGGTGCTCGGCCATACCGATATCGAACAAGTTTCGGAACAAGGCGAAATCCTCGAAGACAATTGGCAAGACGAGCGCTTTATCGCGACCGACAGCCCAATCACCATCGGCGGCGAGCATCGGGGCCATGTCTTCATGTTTGCGGAAACGAATCACATCAAGGAAATGGTCGAGCGCATGAGAAACCAATTTCTTCTCGGCGGCTTGATCTCAGTGTTATTGACGGTCATCACCATTTTCCTGTTGTCGCGCTTTATTACGTTGCCGCTCATCCGCATGAAAGAAGCGACCGAGCAACTCGGTAAAGGCCAAGGCGAAGTGGCGCTCCACATCGAACGCAATGACGAACTGGGCGAACTGGCCAACGCCATCACCCATCTATCCGATGACTTGGACCGGCTAAAGCAAGAACGCAACGATTTTCTCGCGAGCATCTCACACGAACTGCGCACGCCGCTCACCTATATGAAAGGCTACGCCGATATCGCAAGCCGGCCTGGGCTGACGGAACAAGAGCGGGAAGCGTACCTCGCGATCATCCGCGAGGAAACTAGCCATTTGACGAAGCTTATCAAGCAATTATTCGAACTGGCACAGCTCGACCACAACCAGTTCTCGATCCAGAAAGAACAGGAGCCGATCGATGCTTTGTGCCATTCGGTCGCTGCGCTCGTGCGCCCGGCGTTCAATGAAAAGAACATCATGATATCGGTCGACTGCGAACCGGAAATCACCGCATGGATCGACCCGGCGCGTTTCCAGCAAGTCTTGCTCAATATCCTCGATAATGCGCGCAAGCATTCCGAAGCTGGAAGCCAAGTCACTTTGCAAGGGCGACAAGACGACAAATCGATTACTATTACCGTGACCGACGCGGGCGAAGGCATCCCGCAAGAAGACTTGCCGTTCGTCTTTGACCGCCTGTACCGCGTCGACAAATCCAGGTCGAGGCAGTACGGCGGCAGCGGGCTGGGGCTCGCGATCGCCAAGGAATTGGTCGAATCGCACGGCGGGCAAATCCATATCGACTCTGCGCCAAACACCGGAACAACCGTGACGATTACTTTGAAAAGGGGGGACGGGCGTGCATAAAATCTTATTGATCGACGACGAGCAGCGCATGCTCGATTTACTGTCCTTGTATTTAACGCCCCATCAGTACCAATGCACAAAAGCACAAGGCGCAAGGGAAGCGCTGCGCTATTTGGAAACGCAGGCGTTCGATATCGTCCTGCTCGACATCATGATGCCCGAAATGAGCGGCTTTGAGCTGTGTGCGAAAATCCGCAGCTTTTCCGATGTGCCGATTATCATGCTGACGGCGCGCGAGCAGCAAGAAGACATCGTCAAAGGGCTCAAGCTCGGCGCGGATGATTACATCACCAAGCCGTTCAATGAAGAAGAATTGCTCGCCCGCATCGAAGCGCTGCTCAGGCGGCAGGCGCCGAAAAACATCATTGAAGTGGGCGGCTTGAAGTGGGACGAAGAGCGCTTTGAGCTGAGCTATTTGGGCACGTCGATCAAACTGACGCCGAAAGAATTCTTCATGGTCGGGCAATTAGTGAAAAACCCCGGCAAAGTATTTTCGCGAGACCAATTGATTGTGCTCATTTGGGGCTATGACTCGGAAACGGAAGGGCGCACGATCGATTCGCACGTCCGCAACGTCCGGGAGAAAATCCGCCAATCCGGCTTTCCGGTCGATAAGCATTTTCTGACCGTTTGGGGCGTCGGCTATAAATGGTTGAACGAAGCCGAATAAATGTAAAAAGAGCCAGTCGGACACGCATTCCGGCTGGCTCTCTCTGTCTCTGGTCAGTGAATAATTGGGGTGGGCAATACACTAAGAAAAATATATAGTAAAGCTAATAAAACACGGGTAATTACAAAAGCCGGAACGAACGGAGAGATGGAATGGAGTTTAAAAAACTAGCGTTGCAAGCAGCTGGGAAGTACGCGCAAATCCCTAATATAGAAGCGGTCATGCTCGCGGGATCGGTGTCACGGAATTGGCAGGACGAATTCTCGGATATTGAATTGCTCCTCTTTTGGAAGCAAGCGCCATCAGAAGAAGAGCGCATACAAATCATCGATCAATTGGACGGCAAATTATTGGAGTTTCACCCGTACGAAGAGGAAGAATGGGCGGAAACCTATACAGTGGACGGCGTGAAATTCGAAATCAGCAGTTTTCTCACCGAAACGATTCGCCAAACCATCCATCAAGTAATCCGAAAATTCGACGTCAACCCAGACCTGCAGTGCATCGCCGCGGCCGTACAACACGGCATTGCGCTTTATGGCGATAAGACGGTCAAGCAATTAAAGAAAGAGATTGAGCATTATCCTCCAGGACTACAGGAAGAAGTGATTAACCACTATAGCGACTTCGGGAGCCGTTGGAACAATCGGAAAGCACTCGTTCATCGGAAGGATTGGCTCATGTTCTATAAAGTGATCGTCTCAGTCCAAACGAACATCATGGGGCTGCTATTCGGATTGAATCGCCAATTTATTTCCCATCCGGCATTCAAATGGCAGCGCAACTCGCTCGCGTTAATGGAAATCAAACCGGGCAATTGTGCGGCCCGTCTGGAATCGGTGTTTTTTCAAGAGCCGTCTGAGGCCATCAAAGAACTGGAAACGCTCATTGAAGAAATCTTCGGGCTGATCCATCACGAACTCCCGCATATAGACCTTTCCGACGCTGCCCGCAAAGCTGCGTTTGTCAGGCCAAAGACTTGAGCGAACGCGTTGTCTCCCTTTTTCGCAAAAGTTCATCGAACAGGAAAAACACTACAGCCACGATTAACGCGAAATACATGAGCGGGCCGAGAAATAAATAAGACAATAAGCCGAATCCTATATGGATGAGGAACGCGAGCGGAAAGCGATAGCGTTTCACACCGGAAGTCGCCAAATCAGAAAATGATGAAACGGGAATTCCGTAAACGACGGATCCAAATAGGAAAATCAAGAACAAAAAAACGGTAAGCCATAACGCTGCGAAATCTGCACCGTTACCCATAATCATTGAACCAATAGTCGAGAGCAATATGAAGGCGGTCAAAAGCAGTGAAGCATAAATCGCTGCTTTGCCTTTTCGAAATAGCGCCTCGTCGTTATAGAGTTTTTTGCTAATAACCGGCAAAAACGTCAATGCAATCAAACTTATAGTGATTTTCACCTGTATCCAGAAGAAACTCCCCCATACAATGAATGCCAATATTGAAAAAACTAATATGTATAAAAATACTTTGTACATGCAGATTCCCCCTGTTTTCAATGTAACGAGCCGAACTCTATAGAACTATACAAAATAAAGCTGACCGAAATGAGAGTGTACAGGCAGAGCCAAAAAAAGGACAAAGCAGCTGCTTTGTCCCTTTTGCGCATTCGGCGGCGCAAATCAGTATCTCGTGCCCACCAGTTTTAGGCAATAGCCGCAATCACCGGTTCCCCAGCTTCATATTGTGGCTTTTCGTCCTGTTCGCCGCATCCTGCAAGCAATAACGTGCCGGCTAAAAACAGCACAGACAAATGGCGCTTCATCGGAACCCCTCCTCAAATTTTATGTAACGAGCTGTAAAGGAGGGTGAATCGAATTGCGCGGCTGCCGCCTGGCGTTAGGCATGCATATCTTTATAGTTGATGATTCTATTATACCACTCGAGATGACAAAAACCCGACACTTTGTACTGAATAATCTATAAAAATGCGTTACACTAGAAATAACCATATTTTCAATATTATCTAATTTTGGTGTTTGCGAATGCAGTCGTATTATTCAAAGACAAGGGGAGATCCAATGATCTTACACACAGAAAGTTTCGGTAAAGGGGTGCCGATCGTTTTCCTTCATAGCGGGCTGCAAACGGGGCTCACAGATTTTGAATTCCATCGTGATTATTTCAAGGAACAGTTCCAGATCATCGTGCCGGACCTTCGTGGGCATGGAAACTCCGTGACTGGGGGTGTAAGTAATTTCTTTGAAGACAGTGCCAAAGATCTTTCAGAGTCACTCGAACATTTAGGGGTTCAATCGGCCCATATTGTCGGAGCGTCGCTCGGGGCATTAGTAGCCATCTTTTTTGCGAAGCGCTTTCCGGAAAAAGTAAAAAGCCTGACCATCTCTGGGGTGACCGCAGAAAAGCCGGACGACTGGACGCAATTGCATGAACAAGAAACGAGCAACCAGCAACAACTGCTCCAATACGCAGAAGCGACTGCCTATTTCGATCAATTGCACCATGGCAATTGGCGGCAATTCTTTGAAATGGCGAAACACGAAAGCTGGTATCCGTTCGAAGAAACGAAGGATCTATCGGCCATCGATTCGCCGATCCTCTACATCGCAGGCGAAGGCAACCCGAATGAAACGAAAAGCGTCCTTTATTATCCTAGCAAGCATGACCATGTGCGCGTCTCGATTATTCCATTCGCATCCCATTTGGTTCATGCCGAACAAGCGGAATTGCATGCCAAAACATTGGAACTGTTCCTTAGCCACGTCGACTAATCAGTAGGGGGCGCGTATGTCATGAAAAAACTTGGTTCACTTTTGGCTGTACTGCTCATTGTTATCGGCTGTTCGGAAGCCGACCGTTACGATTTCAAAGGAAGCAGCGATAACTGGGATGTCTTCTACACCGTTGACACCACCTCGCAAGACAGCAAGGAAGCGACGGGGAAAATCGTCTATACCGGCAAAGAGCCGGCTCCTGAAACCATTATCTATTCGATAGAATCGACTGCTGGCGCATCGAGCGGGAATGTCTCGGTCGATGAAGGCGAAGTGCTGGTCGGCAAGAGCACCTGCGAAGGCTGTGCGGTGATCCAACAAGATGAAGAGTTGGATGTGGAGATCAAATGGGACGGGCAAGTTGAGGAATTCGAGCTGACGACGGAATGAACGTATTCGATGGATTTTATGGATGAAGCATGACGGAGGAGAGTAGCCGATGAACACAACAAGAAGCCATGGTTTTCGATTTCTCGACTTTCTATTTATGGAGGAACATGAGATCCATCAGTTTGAATCAATTGCAGGTTCATTTGCAGTCATTAGATGCAGCGGCAAAACGCTCATGGTTTACAACAAATGGCGGGAGCAATGGGAATTGCCAGCGGGCAGGAGAGAAGGCAGCGAGACGTCGAAAGAATGTGCCGTAAGGGAATTGTACGAAGAATCTGGCCAGGTCGTTGAAGACTTGGAATTCAAAGGCTTGCTCAAACTACAGCATACGGGTACTAAGGAAATCAAATACAATCCGATTTTTCTTGGAACGGTAGAGAAATTGCAGCCCTTTATTCCAAACGACGAAACAACGGAAATGAAGCTTTGGGATACAAAAGAGGAAATTGGCGTACTCGATGAAATGGATATCAAAATTCTCGATTATATTTAAGGCATAAAACTACTATGGAGGGAAGACCTGTGAAAGAAACGAAAAAAGTTTGGCAGGGTGCGGCTGGAGTGGTGATCGACCAAGACAAGATCCTCATGGTGAAATCGAAGGCTTCTGGCAAATGGAGCATCCCGTCCGGAGAAATAGAAACAGGTGAATCCCCGCAACAAGCGTGCGTGAGGGAAGTGTGGGAAGAAACCGGCTTTCGCATCGATGTGAAGCAACAGCTTCATACAAAAAATGTGCAGATCGGCAACTACGAAGTCACCAGCCATTATTTTCTGTGCGAAGTTCTCTCAGGCAATGTTTGTTTCCGGGACCCCGACAACGAAATCGAGGAAATCACGTGGAAAACAGAAGCCGAATTGAAAGAACTGCTTCACGATTACCCAGAAGACCAAGAACACCTCATCAGGTTCATGAATCGCGCGGCTTCTATTTAATCATTCATTTTCACTAATCATACGAACGGAGTTGCGCATGTGAACAGAGTAGCGGTCATGACGGTCGGCAAAACCCATAGCGGCAAAACAACCTTCGCCAAAGCGCTCGAGCGGCAGCTTGTCAATGCCATCGTCGTTGACCAGGACAATCATGCAGAAATCCTGCAAAGCTATTACCCGGCGCTGGTGCCAAAAGATGGAGCAAATGCGATCAAGTATGCACTGACGCAGACCATCGTCGATCATGCGGTCGATCAAACCGATTGCCACCTCATTTTGTGTGCAACGCCAATCGAAACCGCCAAGGCCGTCTGAAGCTGCTGGAGTTTTACCGAGCGAAAGGCTTCACGACCATTTTGGTTCACTTTAGCATCGCGGGCGATGTTTTGGAAACGAGAATCGATCAAGCCCAGCGTGACACTGCCATCTTGCGCACCGTTTCTTCATTTAAAGATGTCCTCGCCCGTCAACAAGCTGAATCCGTCGATAACTCAGGCGTCACACCCGCGCCAGGCGAAGCGGATTATTTGTTTACCGTAGCGAATGAACAACAAATCGAAGCCGCTATTTCAGCAATCCTCGAACTAGCCGCAAGGGGAGAAGGCTCATGAAGAAACTGCCAGTCGTGCTTATGTGCTTGTTCGTAGCCTTCATCTTGTCAGCCTGCCAGAACGGTTTGATTAGTGCTGAACAACAGGACGCTGACAAACTCGTCTTATACCAAATGGAACGCTTCGGGGAAGTGAAAGAAAACACGCGAACTGAAGTGACGGATGCACAAACGATCGAGTTGTTTGCCGGTGCCATCTCGCGTGCCGATAAACTCCAAGGCATCGCGAATGTAGTAGATCCGGATTTTGAACTGAAGTTCGGGGGGAAGACATTCTATCTATGGGTGGCAAAAGATCAAGGTTCCGTCATGGACGAGTCGGATACCCATACGCTCTATACGATAGAAGAAAAAGATGCCGAGGCACTCTATAGCTATCTGTCATCAGAAAATTTACTCGATGGATTGGCTGAATATAGATGAAGAAGTTTTTCATATCAATAGCTGGAGGCCTCGCCCTGGGGCTCCTCTTATCGTTCAGCTTCATGGATTATGAAAGCAGTTGGGCACACCATATCCAACGGGCTGGCGTCGACCAAGTGGTGCAAGAGATGGATTTCGATTTTGTCTTTATTGCCTCGCTCCTAGTTCTCGGAATATCCGCTTTGATTTTTGCCGTTTGGAGTTTCATTGAAAAGAAGAAGGATGAAAAGTTTGTCAGAGACTTTGAGAATGACAAAAATCGAGACAACTAAATACACTCCCGGGGCATCTTGCAGAAGATGCTTTTTTCTATGCCGTTATTTTTTTGCCTAAAAGGGGATACAAGGAAAAGCAGTAGAATTTATCAACGAAATTAAAGGAGGACGATCATATGGACAAACCGATCAAAGCGTTTGTCTTCGATGTGTACGGCACATTGTTCGACGTCATCGCCATCAAAGAGCAATGCGAGGAAATTTACCCTGGACATGGTGAAGCCATCAGCCAGACCTGGCGCACGAAGCAAGTCGAATATTTCATGATGCGCCAACTCATGGGGAAATACGATACGCTTTACGCGGTCACCCGCAGCGCCTTGAAATACGCACTCGAAGACGAGGGGCTCGAATCGACGGAAGACATCGAGCGCCAATTGATGGACGCCTATTTGCATCTGCCGCTTTACGAAGAATCACAAGCGGTATTGAAACAGCTGCAGGACCACCAGCTCGTCGTGTTCTCGAACGGTTCTCACGATATGCTTGACCCGTTAATCGAAAACGCAGGCATCAAGGACTTGCTCGACAAAGCCGTAAGCGTAGACGAAATCAAGCAGTTCAAGCCGGCACCAGCCGCTTATCAATACGTCTTGGACCAATTAAATATCGAGCGCGACGAAATTCTGTTCATGTCTTCAAACGGCTGGGACATTTCCGGTGCGAAGAATTTTGGTTTCCGCACCGCCTGGATCAACCGCAAAGAGGCGCCGGTCGAACAGCTTGGCCTAGAGCCAGATTATGTCTTTGAAGATTTAAACGGCTTATTGAAATGGAAATAAATCCTATAAAAAGATTAAAGCCAATTATTCCGGGTAAACTACTTATAGATTAAGAGGAGGCATTCACATGAATAGACTACAATTAGGGGATTTAGCCCCATCATTTACATTGCCGCGCGCTGAAGGCGGAGACTACTCACTGCAACAGGACTTAAGCGAACGCCCAGGCTGGCGCTTCGTCATTTTCTTCAGAGGCTCATGGTGCCCAGCATGTAACGAGGAATTGCAGGACCTTCAGGACAGCCTGTCGTATTTCGAAGACAAGGACATTCATTTCACGTTCTTGTCCACAGACAACCAGCAAGACCTCAACGAAATGAAAGAAAAACATGGTCTGACCTCTCCAATCTTGGCCGATGCAACAGAAGACATCCTGAAACAATATGGGGTCTATTACCACGGCGAAGATTCACCGTACGAAGACCACGGTATTCACGGCGAGCCAGCCTATTACTTGCTCGATGAAGAAGGCAAGGTCATGTACCAGCAACAGCAAACGAGCCCATTCGGCCGTCCGCACGCAAAAGAATTGCGTAAAATCGCTGCATACATCCGCAAAAACTTAAAATAAGACCCTATATAAAAGAGCTTGGAGGTAATCCTCCAAGCTCTTTTAAGTTATCAAGAAACCGTATTTTCCGAAGCTTATTGTCCGCTTTCCGTGGGCTCGCGCCCAAGCCTCCTCAGCCGCTTCGAAACCCTTGTGCTCAACTCTCACTGCGTTCGAGCATCGCAGAAAACCTGCTTGCTCCCACATCTGCACGGCAGATGCGTCGCAAATGAATGAGCTCTGCTTAGCTTCGCTCATTCATTTCTTGCGGGGTCTCGGTCGTCTCGCTGTTCCACTGGAGTCGGACAAACGCTTCTACAAATACTCAGCTAAAACATTGATTTTTTAGATTTAATAAAAAGCAGTTCCCATTTTTGTTTATGATAGAACATTTACTTCTTTGGATTCTTTTATCTTGTTTCAATTCAACTCCAACACCGCGAAATAATTGTCTTCTGCATCCGCAAAATTGAAGGTCCGACCCGTCGGCATCGCAACAATGTCACCGACTGTGACGTCTTTTTCGGTTAATTCATTTCGCAGCTGTTCGAAATTGTTCACGTAAAACAATAGCGACGGCGTTTCCAAACTTAAGCCCGTATCCATCTGCTCAAGCAAATTTTTGTCTTGCAAGACGATGCTCGTCTCCGCATCTTCCCGAGGCACAATTTCGACCCACCGCATGCCCTCGTTTTCGACATCTTGCATAACCGTAAAACCCATCTTCTCCGTCCAAAAAGTCACCGCTGCGTCCTGGTCACGCACGTATACCATGACCTGCCCGATTTTTGAAATCATTGATTTTCCACCTCCGAATATAATGATGAATCTTGTCATCCTAATAATTCGATGGGGACGCGGAAAACCCTTTTATAGCAAACAGTCACTTAGGAGCTACGTTTTAACCCAAGGGAAACAATAAAGTTATCGATAAAAGAAAGGATTCCAACTAGAAAGCAAGCAAATGTCAGAAGGAACACTTCAATCCAAGAAGCCTCCAAGAACCGGAATAATAAGATAGAAAGAATTCCAACGATAAAATAAACTGGGATGAATTTCTTGGACAATAATAGCTGGTTCAGATAAATCACTCCTTTTTCGGCTCAATTCTCGAATCAGATAAAATAAACTGTTAGATACCATTTTTCCATAAAAATGGAACAATCTCAATTCAAGCTACATAAGTTTGATACACTAATTAGAGGAAGTATAAAAGAGGAGGAGACCGATGAAAAAAAACACCGAAACTCATTCTATTCTTTGCTCTCGGCATCATCACCGGGTTGATCGTGTCGTACTTGTTCAGCAGATAAGGAGGCAATTACATAATGGACATCCGTAAAGCATTAGCACAAGACGCAGCGGGCATTCGGGCAGTATGCGCAGCCGGCAACCGCAGTACTTATCCCGGCTTATTGCCGCAACACGAAATCGAACGCGTTATCGAGAAGTTTTATAACGAACAACGCATTTTGGGTGAAATTCACAATATCAGACAAGACTGGAACGGCTGGTTTGTGGCAGTGGAAAATGGAGAAGTGATCGGAGCGGGCGGTGGCGGCTTCACCGATAAAACCGTAGCGGAGGTCTATGTTCTCTATTTGGATCCGGAGCGTAAATATCAAGGCATCGGCACGAAACTCCTGGAAGCAATCACACAAGACCAGATAGCCCGTGGCGCCGAAATGCAATGGGTCGCGGTCTTAAAAGGCAATGGGATGGCGATTCCGTTTTACGAAGCGCGCGGCTTTGTGTTCCAATCCGAGGAAGCGGCTTACGATATGCCCGAAGGCGAAAGCCAGCGCTCGCTTCGTTACAAGCGAAGCATCTGATTTGGATGATAGAAACTGAATTCACGCTAACAAAACAGCGACTCCCGGAACAAGCATAAGTTGCTTGAACCGGGAGTCGCTTTATATGAATTCAACCGGATGCAAACCCGGATTGAAGTATCGCTTGGGAAATGAAAGCGGGTTATTGCACCTGCTTGCGTTCAATGAAAAAAATCATGTCTCCAAGGCGCTGAAGGCAGCGGACAAGCGGGCTGCGAAATCTTCTGGCGCTTCGACCGATTCCATGCAGACACTGACGATATGTGGATTGACCTGTTGCCATTGGCGGTAATCGGTCGGCAAAGGGATGCGGAAATCCTTCCAAGCAAACAGGAAAGAAGGACACTCTTCTGGCAATAGGAAAATCTCTGCACGGTTCAATGCCGTGCCGTCAGCGTTTACTTTCCCGAACGAGATATCGTGCTCAATCATGCATGTAAAGCATTGCTGATCACGCCAAATCTGCATTTCACGAGATTTTTTAACGAATGTCTGGCCTGCAGTAATTTCCACCTCAGCATCCAAATGGGATTTGACCTGTTCCACTGCATTTGCTGTTAAAGTGTCCATGTCATTCTTCCTTTCTGTGAGTACTAGGTCAAGCTAGTGAAAATCAACTAAATTGAGATTGTTTCTGCCAGCATCTGTCCAGAAAATCTTTCGTCTCATGAGTTGAGCACATTGCCTGGGAAATATGTTCTTCCTGGACGGATTGAAGAAGGGAGTTGCCGATTCCCCGGTTGCGGAAGGAAGGATGAATGGCGATGTGATGGACAGCGAAAGTCTGTTGCTGCAGGTGGATGCCAATCACTCCAACCACTTTGTCACTTTCCTTCCATACATATAGACGGCGCTCAGCCAGCCCTTCGTAAGTGTTGAGTATTTGCTGAACTGGAACTCCTTTACGGGCCGATGGTAAATGGGAAAGCAAGCGCAAAACGGTTTCCCGGTGGCATGATTCGTATTCGATCATCATTCAAACCCCTCCTTCTCAAGTATGCTTCATCAGTGAACAGGCCATTAAAAAAGCGCCAAAAAGAATGTTCTATTC
>NZ_JAHPZO010000042.1 GCF_019042655.1 Planococcus sp. CP5-4_YE | reverse complement strand
GTATTTGACCTTACTTTGTCGACTGAAGTATATCCTTTTATTTCAAGCTGCTCATTTCCTTTATATGCAAAATCTATATTTTTATTCTTCACTAGACTTTTTATACTTTTAATGTTATTTCTATGCACCGTCCATCTAAATTATTTTTAAAGCAAGATGTAAAATTCGACGGTTTAATAAACTCATATTCTTCAGAGTTCTTTAATGATATGAAATACATTTCAGATTCTAGAATGAACTGGAGAGAAAATCCAATAGCTGCGAGTGTTTAGCTATTCAAGTGGCGCCTCGCGTCTCATCAACAAATTGGCGACGCATTGCCTATTATTCGCAGCACAGAATGGAAATCGCATCATTGATGATCGCATGGTGAAGAAAGTAATCGAGGGGGAACTAGCTTAGTTCCCCCTCGTTTTTTCTCTATTCGTTTGGCCAAAGAAACCGTCAGTTTTTAGACAAAATCAGGCGTCATCAATGATGCGATTTCCATTCTGTGCTGCGAATAATAGGCAATGCGTCGCCAATTTGTTGATGAGACGCGAGGCGCCACTTGAATAGCTAAACACTTCATCAATCGCAGATTCGCTAAAGATGTCTCGTCCCACTCCTGCATAGGCGAGATGCTTGATCATGTATTGTTCGGTCTCGGCACGGTCGAGATGATGCAAGCGAAACTGGATATCGATCCGTTGGCGGATCGCCGCAAAAGACTGAAGCTGAAGTCGGTCCCATAATTCCGTTTGTCCGACCATGNATAAGCGCCATCGGACTTTGCGCATCCATGCGAAAGTTCAAGAGAAAACGCACTTCCTCCAACATCTCCCGGTCTAATAGATGCGCTTCATCGACCACGCAGACAGGCGTCAGCTTGTGGATGCCTTTCATGAGCTCGATTTCCCGATGCAACTGGCGCTTGGCATCGCCGCGATAGAACTTCGACTCGAGCCCCAATTGCTCCAACATGCCTTTATAGAAATGGCGGGGCGTTAATTTCGAATCCGATAGATAAAGCAGTTTATAGCGAGAAGAATCCAGTTGATCGGTGAACCTGCGGATCGCTGTCGTCTTTCCAAGTCCGCATTCACCGGTCATGACGGCGAACAATTGCCGGTCTGCCGCATAATTCAAGCGGCCGATGATTTCTTCGAGTTGATTGGATTCGTACAGGTCGGCCGTCGGAATGTCACGCGAGAACGGGGTTGAGCGCATCTCAAAAAACGATTCAAACATGATCTGCACCGCCCTGAATATTGCATAGTGAATGAGCCACGTATGCGTAAAATTAAACCATCAATTGCGGAAGATAGAGCCAGCTTTTGCGGAGTAGAGAGCCACACATATATTTTCACGATAAATACCTCCGGTATACTTAAGGGGCATGCTTAAAAGCATGACACTTGTGTAGAAGGAGTTTTTTTATGGTTAATTATCGAAAGATTCTGGGGATGGAGTTCGATGACATCAGCCAGAGGACAATCAGTTCCAGTACTGGCC
>NZ_JAHPZO010000041.1 GCF_019042655.1 Planococcus sp. CP5-4_YE | reverse complement strand
GCTCGGAGATGTGTATAAGAGACAGCCTTTGTACCGTCCATTGTAGCACGTGTGTAGCCCAGGTCATAAGGGGCATGATGATTTGACGTCATCCCCACCTTCCTCCGGTTTGTCACCGGCAGTCACCTTAGAGTGCCCAACTGAATGCTGGCAACTAAGATCAAGGGTTGCGCTCGTTGCGGGACTTAACCCAACATCTCACGACACGAGAGTTTGTAACACCCGAAGTCGGTGGGGTAACCCTTACGGGAGCCAGCCGCCGAAGGTGGGACAGATGATTGGGGTGAAGTCGTAACAAGGTAGCCGTATCGGAAGGTGCGGCTGGATCACCTCCTTTCTAAGGATTTTATCGGAACCGATTTTTCGGAATCGGGTTGACGTTTTGCGTTCAGTTTTGAAGGTTCACTCCTTACGGAGCACTTTCAAACTTGTTCTTTGAAAACTGGATAGATCGACATTGATTAAGAAACAAGCATCATAGTAGCGTGGTCGCGATTGCGATCAACTTATTTTTTTTGACCATTCAGTGGTTAAGTTAATAAGGGCGCACGGTGGATGCCTTGGCACTAGGAGCCGAAGAAGGACGGCACTAACACCGATATGCCTCGGGGAGCTGTAAGTGAGCTGTGATCCGGGGATTTCCGAATGGGGAAACCCACTGTTCGTAATGGAGCAGTATCCATGTGTGAATACATAGCACATGAGAAGGCAGACTCAGGGAACTGAAACATCTAAGTACCTGAAGGAAGAGAAAGCAAATGCGATTCCCCAAGTAGCGGCGAGCGAAACGGGATCAGCCCAAACCAGAAGGCTTGCCTTCTGGGGTTGTAGGACACTCTATACGGAGTTACAAAGGAATGGATTAAGCGAAGCGACCTGGAACGATCCGCAAGACAGGGTAATAGCCCCGTAGCTGAAAGTTCATTCCCTCCAGAGTGGATCCTGAGTACGGCGGAACACGAGAAATTCCGTCGGAATCCGGGAGGACCATCTCCCAAGGCTAAATACTCCCTAGTGAC
Source organism: Planococcus sp. CP5-4_YE (assembly GCF_019042655.1). GTDB lineage: Bacteria > Bacillota > Bacilli > Bacillales_A > Planococcaceae > Planococcus. The sequence continues at coordinate 96 of NZ_JAHPZO010000041.1, read as the reverse complement.
CGATAGTGAACCAGTACCGTGAGGGAAAGGTGAAAAGCACCCCGGAAGGGGAGTGAAATAGATCCTGAAACCGTGTGCCTACAAGTAGTTAGAGCC
>NZ_JAHPZO010000004.1 GCF_019042655.1 Planococcus sp. CP5-4_YE | reverse complement strand
CATGTGGATAAAGGGAGGGTCAAAACCAATGGCMGCGGTTATCCCCAGGAAGCGTTTCAGCACGGCGCGACGAAAGAAAGCGTCATGAATATCGGCAGCCCCCAGCAGATCATCGAAAAGATTTTGTATCAGCACGAACTCTATGGCCACCAGCGTTATATTGCGCAAATGGATTTCGGCGGTGTGCCGATGGAGCGCCTCGAGCGCAATCTTGAACTCTTGTCGACAGAGATTTTGCCGGCGGTGCGCAAATACACGCGCAAAGATTAACCAGACATAAAGAAGGCGCGCAGCTTATCCGGCTGCGCGCCTTTTTTATTATTCCAAGAGTTTTGCTGGGGTGCTTGCCGTAATATAATCGGATTCGCTGAGGAAAGCATCAAGACTGCCCGGCGGCAGCGGCCGGCTGAATAGATAGCCTTGCCCGAGTATGCCGAAAGGTCTCAACAGTTCTGCCTGTTCTTCAAGCTCGATACCCTCGATGACGATGCGGGCATCGAGGTTTTTTCCCACCTCGATGATAGCGGCGAGGATGAACAGGTTGCGCCGGTTGATGAGCACTTCATCGATTAAGGATTTATCGATTTTCAAGGTATCGATTTCGACATTTTTGACAACATTCAGCGACGAATAGCCGGCGCCGAAATCATCGATGGCGATGCGCAAACCGAGCGCTTTCAATTCGCAGATAATGCGTGCAGACTGTTCGATGTCGAGCATGACGCTTTCCGTAATTTCGATTTCAAAGCGCCCGGGGTCGACTTGTTCCTGTTCGAAGATGGCTTGCACTTTTTCGCTGAAGTCCGGGTCCTTGAATTGGCGCGCCGAGACATTGACCGAAATTTTCTCCGCCGCATGGCCGAGTGCGCAAAACTCTTTGCTGTCCCGGCAGGCTTGGCGAAGCGCCCATTCCCCGATCGGCACAATCAAACCGGTCTCTTCTGCGATTGGGATGAATTCAGATGGCGGTACATTGCCGAACGGCGATTGCCAGCGCAGCAGCGCTTCGTAGCCGATGACTTCACCGCTCGCCAAATTGATTTGCGGCTGGTAGTGGAGCGCGAATTGCTGATCATCGATAGCTTTTTTCAGCGCTTGTTCCATCTGGCTTTTGCGTGTCATTTGACTGTCGAGTTCCTGGGTGAATACTTGTACATTGTTTTTGCCGTTTTCCTTTGCAGAATACATGGCGAAATCGGCTTCTTTAATCAGATCCTCCCCATCACTTTCTGAAGATTTCTGGAAAGCAATGCCAATGCTCAAAGTCACAGAAAATTCCTGTCCGAGTAGTTGAACCGGCTCACGCATCACGCGAAGAATGGTTTGAGCCAGCTCATGGGCTTGAGGTTCGGTCGTGTTTTCCGAGACGATAATGAATTCATCGCCGCCAAAACGTGAGATGGCGTCCGTGGGACCAAGACAAGAGTGGATGCGGTTGGCGACAATTTTCAAGAATTGGTCACCGCCGAAATGCCCAAGCAAGTCATTGACGTTTTTAAAGTCATCAAAATCCACTAAAAGCACGGCGATTTTCTGTTTCTGCGCTTGAGTTCGTGCCAAAACCTCGCGGATATTTTGATAAAACCAATGGCGATTCGGAAGCCCTGTCAGCTGATCGGTGAAAGCCAGGCGATTGATTTCCTGTTCGCTCGCCTTTTTTTCCGTAATGTCACGGACGATGGCAAAGACGCCATCGATTTCGCCGTTCCTGTGTTTTGGCACGGCATTGATATCCACTTCGATGATTTCCCCGTCTTTCCGTTTGATGCGCTGTTCGAAATTGACTGCTTCCCCTGAAAGAGCCAAGAGGAAAAAGCCTTGCACACGCTCAAGATTTTCTGCAATGAGCGGAGCAAATGTAAGGCCAATCAGTTCATCACGCGTATAATCGCTTAATTCTTCTGTCATCGAATTGGCGTGGACGAAGTGTCCGGAGTTATCCAGTTCAAAAACGGCGTCCAAATTGTAGTCGAACAACGAGCGGTATTTCTCTTCGCTTTCCGCTAACAGGGCGAGGGCTCTTTTTTCGGCTGAAATATCTTTGGCAATGCCGTAAACCCCGGTGACAGTCCCGTCCGTCACGATTGGCATATGGGTAACGCGCAAGGAAATGCGGTGGCCGGATTTGTGGATGCCGAGTGTTTCATAATGTTGCGTGATGCCTTCAAGCGCAAGTTGGAACTTCACTCTCGTTGCATCCAGTTGGCATTCTTCAATCAATTCACGCAAGGGCACTGAGATAAGTTCATCGCTGCTATAGCCGAGCAGGCGCTCAAAAGAGACATTCGTATCAACAAGTTTTCCGTTAGGATCCATAGAAAAGATGCCATCGGAATTGTTTTGAAACAGCGATTCGTAGCGTTGGCGATTGTATTCAAGTTCGCGTGCAACTTTCTTTTGTTCTGTAATATCGCGAATCGATAGCTGCACGGCTGCCTCCCCTTCGAACTCTATCCCCATGCCGGTCACTTCGACTTCATGTCTTATGCCTTTTGGCGTCACCCATACCTGTTCAACAGGCGGAGTGCTGAGCCCCTGATTCATGGAGGCAATGCGTGACTTCGCTATTTCGTGGTATTGGGGATGGACGTAATCGAGTACGGCAGTGCCCATCAATTTATCTGCATCGCTTTCATCAAACATTTGCAGGCAAGCTTCGTTGACATACAATAGCTTTCCGCCACTGTGGATTGCGATCGCCTCTGGAGACATTTCCGCAAGCCTGCGGAAACGCCGTTCACTTTCGCGGATCTTGCTCAAATAACGTTTTTCGTTAATCAATTGTTTACGGTCAAGGAACGCCAAATAACCGGCGATGGCCAGCAATAATAGAATCAGTGCGGATACAACAAAAGCCAAGCCCATATCGTTAAAGGAAGCTGTTGCTGTTGGGAAAGTAGAATAGCTGACCGCCTGCATCCCGATATAGTGGACCGCGGAAATCGTCAGTCCAAGAATAATGGCGCTTTGGAATTTTCTTCCTGGCGAGTCGGGCCGTTTGCGGTTGCGGGAGAAAATCCGCAAGGCGGCAAAGGAAAAAACGAAAGCCACAGCGATGGATAATAAAAATGGCATGAGATTAAATTGTGGGTCTCCTGGTACTTGGGCGGCGGCATCGCCGATATAATGCATGAATAAAACGCCGAACCCGATAGCAAATCCGCTAAAGTATAAATGGCTCTTCGGCGGATGGGAGGTCTGCAGTACATAAAAAGCCGGAAAAGCGGCACTGATCGCCCCAAGGAGTGAAACACTCAATAAAATCGGGTCGTATTGGACCGGCGCTGCAGAATGATAGGTAAGGATTCCGATAAAATGCATAGAAAAAATACCCGTCCCAAACACCAGTGAGCTGCCGCCGACCCACCATAGCGGATGTTTGCGGCTTCGATCGGCGATGCGGCCGATCAATAGTAGGGCGATATAGGAAGCGGAGATGGCCGTCAAGACGGAAAAAGCCATGAAAACCAGGCGCGCAAATTCGAGAGGCATATGAAACAGTCCTTTCGTAATCATATTGTGAGGACTATTATACCCCAGTTAAGCAGTGCAAAAGCACAGAAAAAAATACCCATGAAAGTTATATTTAAAAGAAATTTATGACAATCATTTAAAGAACTTAAAAAGCTATTACGAGTTGCAGGCAGCGGGCTTATCCATCACGCCGCTTTCGCATATAGTCGAGTGCATTTGTAATTTCTTTGACGACTTCCATTTTCGTTCCGGTGCCTTGGATGCGCTGGCACCAAATAAACGCAGTAACCGGCGTGACGGGAAGGTGATCGATGACGAGAATGTCATAAGGCGGGCCTTGTGTTCCTTGAGTTGGGACTAAGTAAGCTGAGTACAGCGTAGTTTCGGCGATTCGGCGACGAACGGGGAATTTTTCACCGAGTGTAGTCGGATCCAGTTCTTGAATGCGAGATAGATCAGGGTGTTCTAATGTAGACATTTGAATGCACCTGGCTTTCTTTGAATTTTCGACTAGGTCTTTGTCCATACCCAAAACCTAAAAAATGTATGCTAACTACTGGGAAATTCTGTAGCTTTATTCAAACAGTTGAACATTTGGCTGCTTGCCGAGGCCATGGACAATCATGGAATGCAATTGCCCGCGGTGATGGGTGAGGTGGACCAGCGTTTCGAGCAGCCACTCAAAGCGGTTGTAACTGACACCCCAATACGCGGTGTGGATTTTTTGGAGTTGGCTTTCATCTAATGGAAGGTAAGTGGTTTTGAGCCGTTCAAAGCCGCGTGCCAATTCAATAAGGGCTTGTTCTTTCGAATGTGGCATTTTAACCGTATAGAATGAACGCATTTCGGATTCGGCCGCCCCATCTGCAATGTACAGGTCTGCTTCACAGATAAGCGCGAGATGGCCGATGAGTTCACCGATCGAAAACTTCCCTGCAGTCGGCCGCATCTCCCAGTCGCTTCCTTCTATAGAAGAGATCAATTCACTCGAGGATTTAACGATCAGTTCCAATTGATGAAATACTAGTGCGCAATAAGGCTGCATAGATGTCACTCCTGTCCATTCATTTTCATCTAGCATAGCATTGATGTCTTCCGTGGAATTAATGGGTTCTGGCAATTTAAAAAGTTTTTTGAAAAAAAGTGATCTAAACTGATCTCCCTTCCGTTGAGCTAGTAGAACAATAAAAACAACCGAGGAGTGATGGATGATGAAAATGAATAAATTATTGGTGGCACTTCCACTAAGCTTATCTCTACTAGTACCTACAGCAGCACTTGCAGACAGCCATGGAGGAGGACACGGTGAATCGACTCAGCAGATGGAGGCGCCGACAGCAACGAAAGCGGCAGAACTTCGCATCGCGCTTGATACAGTATTAACTGAGCACGCTTTCCTTGCAGTTGAAGCGATGCGTAAAGGCGTGGACGGAGCAGAAGATTTCGACCAGGCGTCCGGCGCATTATTGGCAAATGCTGAAGATTTGAAAGCGGCAGTCGCTTCGGTCTATGGTGAAGAAGGCGGAGAGCAATTCGATGCTATCTGGCAGTCACATATCGGCTATTTCGTTGATTATGTAACAGCAACAGCAGAAGGAAATGAAGAAGGCAAAGAACAAGCACTCGCTGAACTCGAAGAATATAAAGTAGAGCAAGCGAAATTCTTCGATACGGCTACAGAAGGACGTTTGTCTGAAAAAGCAGTCGTAGAAGGCCTTGATGTCCACGTCGATCAATTGATCGGTGCATTTGATGCATATGTAGAAGGTGACTTCGAAACAGCTTATGAGTGGGAGCGTGAATCTATCCACCACATGAGCATGTTTGCAGAAACATTGTCGATCGCTATCACGGACCAGTTCCCTGAGAAGTTCGATAACACAAACCCTGATACACCGGCAGTAGATCTTCGTGCTGGTCTTAACATGACATTCACAGAGCATGCTGGGCTTGCGGCTATGGCGATGCAAGACGGCGCTGATGGAGCAGAAAGCTTCGACCAGGCAGCGGCAGCCCTTTTGGCGAACGCAGATGACCTTTCTGCAGCTGTCGGTTCTGTCTATGGTGAAGAAGCTGGAGCACAGTTCGAAGAAACATGGAAGTCTCATATCGGCTACTTCGTTGACTATGTAACAGCAACAGGTGAAGGCAACGAAGAAGGGCAAGAACAAGCACGTGCTGAATTGGATCAATACATCTTGGACCAAGCAGCATTCTTGGACGCAGCAACTGAAGGACGCGTACCAGCTGATGCTCTTGAAGCAGGCTTGACAGAACATGTTGAGCAATTGCTGACAGCATTCGACAGCTATGTAGCTGGAGATTACGAAACAGCTTACGCTTCAATCCGTGAAGCTTACGCGCACATGACTATGCCAGCAGCTGGCTTGTCTGCAGCGATCACTGACCAATTCCCTGAAGAGTTCGGCGAAGCAGCGATGCCGTCTGAAATGCCTTCAACAGGTATGGGCGGCATGAGCGCTAACTCAACAGCTCCTTACCTATGGGTATTGGCTGGACTATTGCTCGCAGCGTTGATCACGACAGTCGCTGTCCGCACAAGAAAACAATAATATAGCGAAATTTTTTGGAAACCGGAGAGGCTGATGCCTCCCCGGTTTTTTCTATGGGAAAATCCGGAAAGTCATGGGGGGGTGGACAGGAAAATTTTAAAATTAATTAATTGGAAAAAGTTTAGGAGAAACATGCGCTGGCAATGGTAGGGGAAATGGGCAGTGCATGGCGGAACATGTAACGGCCGACAATACTGTGAATAGGTGGGTCTGTTATGAAATATGCAGGAATCACGATGATCATTTTGGCGGCAGTTTGTTGGGGGATTACAGGAGGCTTGGCGGATATCCTATTGAGTAAAGGCTGGGATCCGTTGGTCATTTCCTTTTACCGTGGCGCCATTGGTCTGGTTTGTTTTGCGGGCTGGTTTTTGTTAAGCAAGACTGAAAAAAGGGATTTTTCCCTTCGCTTAATCTTATGGTCGATTGTAGCGGGCATTGGGGTAGCGGGAAACTTTACGTTTTATTTTCTGAGTATCGAGTCGACCAGCGTTCCGATCGCTGCGACCTTGATGTATACTGCCCCTTTGTTTGTTCTGCTTATTTCTTTTTTGTTTCGCTTGGAACGATCGACATGGTTTAAATGGGGCTGCATTTTCAGTGTTCTTGCCGGTATCGTGCTATTGACCAAAGCCTATGATACTGGATCTTCCGCTGTCAATTTCATTGGCGTCGCCACCGGCTTAGGCGCTGGGCTGTCCTATGCGTTATTCATTTTCGGATTCAAAAATGCTTCTGAAAAAGGCAAGCCGCAAATGGTGTTAACACTGGCTTTTATTGCTTTCTGTGCCGTTTTGGCGTGGTTTGTCGATTTCCAGGAAGCAGCTTCAGTGTTCAGTTCTAGCGATGTAGGGTGGTTTATTGCGATCGGGATTGTTGGCGCAGGCCTGTCTTTTGCGCTTTATACAATCGGTATCGAACGGACCGCGCCTTCAACGGCTTCCATCATTGCGATGGTGGAGCCGGTGACCGCTTCATTATTTGGCTTGATTTTACTCGGCGACGAGTTGGGCATTGTCCAAATAATCGGCATGGTTATTATTCTTTTGACGGTTACGACGCTGAGCTTTAAGAAAGGGAGTTGATCTTTCTTCGCTTGGGGTGAGCTGAAGGTTGTGGGGACGGTGAGTTTCTATTGCCTGAAGCTGGAATCTGAGAATCGCTTTCTGGGACGAGTGTGGAGCAGGTAGTGAGAGTTTGCATGTGAACCTGTTTTGGCATTCGAGTTGGGTTTCATGTTGGTAGTCGCCGCCTTGCTTGGGGTTGGCCTCCTGCAATAAGCCAGGAAGAGCACCTGTCTTATTGCATCGGCTCACCCTGGGCGCATGGCGGCTGGGAGATTTCGTTGATTCGTGTGCGTTTAATCAGATCTGCTTCTATATGCAATTGCCGGCTAGTGGGGAAATCGCTTCCTGGACTAGTCGTGTTTAAGGATAGCTAGGGTTTGCAAGTGGCATTGTTTCGCTGTTCTGTTGAAGCTTCAGGTTAGTAGTCACCGCAGGGCTTTGGGTTGGCCTCTTGCCATAAGCCAGGAAGAGCGCCTGTCTTACGGCATCGGCTCACCCCTTTACGCTCGGCGGCTAGAAGATTTCATTGGACGTTTATTGTTTAAATTGTTCTGCTTCTTTATTTAGTTGCCGGCTAGTGAGGAAATCGCTTCCTGAGATGCGGCATCTGAAAATAGGTGTTTGAACTGAAAATCACATTCTCTTTGATCCAAACTATATGAGCTACAAAACATGATGCATTTCTACACCTCACTTTAGATGAACTGAAGAAACGATCGCTCACTCTAAAACTAGAGACGGAGTGGAAGGGGCCGACGCCTGAGGGACCGCGCGGGCTGGCGAGACAAATGTGCCGCGTTCTTTGGCACATTGGCTCAACACCCGCCCCTCGGCAAGCGTGCCCCTGAAACGCAGTCGAAAAGCGAGAGCTTTTCACATCTCTTCTTTTTCATATAAATGTTTCCATCTCTTCAACTGCATGATTCGCATCCTGCGAACCCCAAGCAGCCCCCTGAAACGCAGTCGAAAAGTGGAAGATTTTGTGCTCACTTCTTTTCATTTCACACTTCCTGTCTTACATAAAAAAATCCCTTGCCCGGCAACGCCGGACAGGGGATTCGCTATTCTTCAGGTATATAAGCTTTCTTGGATTCTTTTAAGTCGACGTTCACGGATACCACATAATAACGCTTGGATTCGTCCGCTTCGAGCGGGATGCTTTTGCGTTCGAATAATGATACGGTAGCAATTTGATTGGATTCGCCGCTCTCAAGGTCTTCCTCGTAGACGCGGTAGCCAATAACGGCATCATCGCGCACGGCATGCCATGACAAGGCAGTGGCGGTAAGTTTCAGGTTATCAGGGGCATCTGGGGCCTGCTGTTTCATCGCAGAATCAGAGATGAGTTCGGCTGATACCACGAGGCGTTCTTCGTGCGAACCGATGTCGCGGTTAAAGTCGCCGGTACAGGTAATCAGGTTGACCATGCGCTGGTCCGAGCGTCCAAAGATTTCTTCAACTGGCGCTTCGTCCGTAATGTAGCTCGAGGTGCCGCGGACTTCGAACACCATTTCGCGCCCGTCTGCATCCGTCAGCGTGAATTGATCGCCTTTTTCCAATTGATCCAATTCATAAAAGACAGCTGGCCCGGTAAGGCTGTCGACATGTCCCGCCAGTACAGCGTTTCCTTCTGCCCCGGCTTTAAAGCCAGGTTCGAACCAGCCAACTTGATCGACGTCTTCCGGCACGCCCATTTCGCCGTTGTCCAACACGCCGGTTTCTTCAATCGCTGCATCGATGCCTATAGAAGGAACCGAAATGCGCACCGGCTTCATGCCTTGAAGATTGTCCATCCGCTCTTGGCGTAGTTCAGCCAGCTTTTCTTGCTGTGCCGGGCGCACCGGAAATTCAGCGATCTTGTCCTTGTACTGCGTATCGAGGCGCTCACTCGGCGTTTTCTGTTCAGCCGGTTTAGCTGCGGTCTGCGCCGTATCTGGTTGTTTGGTTTCGGGTTTCGCAGGATTGTTTCCATTCAGTGGATCTAAAATGAAAAATAAGGTGATACAAAGCGCTGTGGCCAATCCCATGATTAAATATTGTCTCATCTGCACATCCACCTTTCGTGGTCTGATAATTGATTGCTTCATTCATGAGTAATTTCAGGCAGTTGCGCAGCAGAAATTCTGAATCGCTCAACTGTGTAGCTTCCATTAGTATAACGTTTATATAGGTATAACGCAGAATCCGTCTGTTTGGATCACTTCTATATAGCGTGTTTTCAAAAAATTTGCGCCAGGCGCCAGGCAAGCCGTTTGCGCGATTGCTCGATTCGGCAATTGCAATAAAAATCAAGGGAAAGTGAACTAATTATACATCTGTTGCGTTGAATAAGTAACAACAAAAAAAGAGTCAAGCAACCTAAATGCCGCGGAATATAGTAAGCTAAGGGTACGAAATCTGTAACAAAGGGGAAACGGCATGGAAAATATTTCAGACGCATTGCTTTACGAGCGCGTCAGGGGCAAAGATAAGGAAGCGCTCGAAGAATTGTATGACCGCTATGAAAAGATGCTATTTTCCTATCTATGCAAAATGACGGGAGACCGTGATTTGGCAGAGGAAGCGCTGCAGGAAGTATTCGTTAAAGTGTGGCGCGGGGTTGGCAGCTATGATGAGGGAAAAGGAAAGTTTGTTGCCTGGCTGGTGACGATGTCGCGCAATGCGGCAGTGGATTTGATCCGCAAACAGAAAAAACCTTCCGTTCCATTGGATGAAATCGCGGAAGTGGAAAGCACCGACTCTTCGGTTGAAGAAACGGCCGAATGGCAAGAGAAGAGCGAACAGATCCATCAAGCCGTCCGGCATTTATCGGAGGAGCAGCAGAAAATGGTACATCTATTTTATTTCAAAGGCTACACGCATGAAACCATCGCAGAAAAATGCGGCATTCCGCTCGGAACTGTAAAGAGCAGGATCCGCTTAGCATTAAAGAAATTGAAGACATCCTTGCAAATGGTGCAGGAAGGGGGAGTTCTGGATGACAAACGTGAATTGTGACCAATTGATCGATTATTTGAATGGTACGTTGAATGATGAAGAGCAAAAGCAGTTTGAAGCACATTTAGCGGAGTGTCCGGAATGTCGTGAAATCGTTGATGCGACAGGCGAACTCCCTTACCTTGCAGATCCGGTAGAACCGAATGCAGGCATGAAGTCGCGAATTTTGGGCACGGTCTTCGATGAAGGGGAGCAACCAGCGTCTTTGGCAGAAGAGCGTGCAAAACGCGACAGTCCGTCACCTCCTGCCACTATGGCAAAACGGGGATTCAGAACATCAAAGTGGACACCGCTCGTCGCGGCGGCGTTGCTCGTCTCGCTGCTCGGAAACGCCTACGCGTTTTACGAGCTAAGCGATCAGCCAGACGCACCAACGGCACCTGAAGTCGCTTTTGAAACAGTGGATTTGCAGGCAAGTGAAACATTTGAGGGAACAGGAACAGCTGCATTGGTCCATGAAGAAGGGGCGTTGAATCTCCTAGTTCAGGCAAATCAGCTGGAACCGACGAGCGGAGACCAAGTGTATCAGGTATGGCTCTTAAAAGATGGCCAGCCGATTCCAACCGGTGCATTCACGCCGAGCCAGGAAAACGAAGGCGCGGTTTTCTTCAGTCTCGATGAAGATACCGAAGGCTGGGATACCATCGCAGTCACATTAGAACCCAATCGCGGAAACGAGACGCCACAGGGCGAAGTCGTCCTGAGCGCAGCGATCGATCCAGAAGCTTAAAATCATTTCGAGGACCATATAGGATATTTATCAAGAGCGGCACTTATACGGGTGCCGCTCTTTTTCTATGGGGAAAATCCTAAGAACCCTCCCCTAACGTAGGTGTATGGATCAGGTGGGAGGACAATAAATAAACCTTTAGAACTGTTCTTATCAACTCCCGCCGCAAAGCGTTTTCTATATGTTTAAAAGGGGTAAATATATACAAAATTCTGTACTTTTTTAAGAAGGAGGCGAGCGCTGTGGGGGCAAAGCATTCGAATCAAGGCAAAGTCGTCGTCATTACAGGAGCGTCAAGCGGAATCGGCCGTGGTCTGGCGGAGCGGTTGGCGCACGAACAAGTGAAATTAGTCATTGCTGCCCGCCGGACACGGCTGATTGAGGAGCTCGCGAATTCGCTCGGTCCATTAGTTATCCCGGTAACAGCCGATGTTAGCCGTGTGAAGGATGTTGAGAGCCTGCACCGGGCCGCGATGCATAATTTCGGGCGTATCGATGTGTGGATCAATAACGCAGGAATCGGCGTGTACGGGCCGTTTATCGATACGCCGCTGCGCGATTTGAACCGGACGGTGGAAGTGAACATGCTCGGCACGATTTATGGCAGCCATTTCGCGCTGCGCCGCTTCAAAGAGCAGCGGCACGGCATTCTGATCAATGTCTCGTCATTCGCCAGCAAGGTTCCGATGCCTTATGGAGCGGCCTATACCGGCAGTAAATTCGGTGTCAGCGGATTATCTAACGGCTTGTACGAAGAGCTCCGGCTGGAAGACTACCCGGAGGTCCATATCTGTTCGATCGACCCATGGATCACCGATACCCCATGGACAGAACATGCGGCCAATTATTCAGGACATGAAATCCTCGTTGGGCCGCCGGACGATCCAGCCAAAGTAATCGATGCTATTATCGGTTTGATCGATGACCCGAAAAAAAATCTGGAAGTCGGCGGCAAGGGGAAAGCGACAGCCATTTTCGGCCAGTTCCTGCCGGCAGTAGCGAAGGGGCTCGGCGGCCAGGAACTCAAAGAGATGATTGAATCAGCACCGGCTGCGGGACTAACTTCCGGCAGCTTGCATGAGCCAGTGGAAGAAGGGCGTGGGGTTTCAGGAGATTTAAGGGAACGCTTTGAACAACAAGAGGAACAGTGAAGAAAGGAGGAGGCGGCATGGCACAGGAACCAACACGACGCGGCAAGACGATCGTCATCACCGGCGCCTCCAGCGGGCTCGGCAAGGAAGTTGCACGGCAATTGGCGAAAGACGGCGCGAATTTGGTGCTGGCGGCACGAAGCACCGGATTGATCGAAGCACTGGCGAGTGAACTTGGGCCGAATGCCATCGCAGTGACGATGGATGTCAGCCGTGAAGCGGACGTCGCTTGGCTATTCGAGGAAGCGCTGACCAGTTTTGGGAAAATTGATGTGTGGATCAATAATGCCGGCGTTGGTGTAATCGGACCGTTCACGGATATTCCGCTTGAAGACCTTGCGCGCATGGTGGAAGTGAATGTCAAAGGCACGGTCAATGGCAGCCATTTTGCGCTGCGCCATTTCAAGGAATTCGGCAGCGGCACCTTGATCAATATCGGCTCGGTGGCGAGCGATGTCGCATTTCCTTATTTCACCGGCTATAGCGCAAGCAAGCATGCTGTTCTCGGTTTCAGTTCGGCGCTCAATGAAGAAATGAAACTGGAAGGGTATCACGACATCCACGTGTGTTCCGTGCTCCCGTGGGCGACTGACACGCCGTGGTTCGAACACGCTGGAAACTACTCGGGCCATGTGGTCGATATGAAGCCAATGGATGACCCGATGCAGGCAGTCAAGGCCATCATCGATTTAATCGATGAACCGAAAGAAGTCGTGGAAGTCGGACGGAAGGTGAAAACCGTGCGTTTGTTGACGCGGATTGCGCCGAAGATGTTGGAGAAGCGTTCGGCAAGATTTATCAAGCTGAATTTAGAGAAAACACCGCCTGAAGCACCGCATAGCGGAACGCTGAACGAACCTGAACAGGAAAAGAAAGAACCAGAAGACGGAAACCCGAAAGCTTAAGCCGCAGCCGCTTAGGCTTTTTTTATTAGCCATCAGCCAGCTATCCTCTTTCCAGTCATTTACAAGTGTAGGAGAATGTGATTAGATGGAAATAAAAGGGGGAGTAATTAATGAATTATACAGAAAAAGGAAAGCAAGGCGGGCTATGGTATGAATGAACCAACTGCATATGCTGAATTGAATCCATTTACGGCGATATGGACGCGTCCGCGCGAGACCGTACGTTATGTTATTGAAGAAAAGCCGACAAGCTTTATTGTCTTGCTTTTGGTCTTGACGGGATTTGCAGGTGCGCTTTCTGGAGCTTCCAATGGAGAGGAAATGTTTCCTGCCGTTGGGGTGATTCTTGGCGCCTTGCTGCTAGGCCCGCTTGCTGCAGTCGCTGGGGTCGCGATTATGTCAGGAGTCTATAAGCTCTTGGGCAAATTATTTGGTGGTGTCGGAACATATTCTGAAATGTTCCGTGCGGTTGTCACATCAAGTATTCCACAAATTTGGCTAGTGCCGATGTGGCTGATTTGGCTGTTAACATCGCCTTCGACATTCTATAGAACAATCGAACCTAGTGTAGCAGAACCGGATACGGGACTTGGCATGGTAATAGGCCTTGTGCTACTGCTTGCCGCTTTTTTCGTCGGTATTTGGACCTTCGTGATCCAGTGTAAGGGCGTGGGAGAAGCGCAGCGATTTTCAGCGTGGAAAGGGTTTTTCGTAATCGTGATTCCCGCCTTGCTAATAGCTTTCGTCATTATCTTTTTCTTGGTGTTCATATTATTTGCTGTACTTTAATGGAAAGAAAAAAGACGATTCCGGATTTACGGAATCGTCTTTTTTGTGTTTACGGCTTTTCGTGGCGCTGGACATTGTGTTCATCGATGTCGACTGTCTCGCGCTGCACTGTTTCGCTGATATGCTTTGTTTCCTGTATTTTGCGTTTATGGACGATGATTTCTTCGCTGACGTATTTCACTTTGCGCACTTCCAGGCGTTCTTCGATGACGGGAATGTGCCACAGGCCGTCTTTTTCGTATGTCTCGGCGGAGTGGCCGCTCGCTTCATATGCGGCCAGTTCCTGGTTGACTGGGCGGCGTTCGATTTCGACTTCTTCTCGTTCGTACGGAACCTCAAATGTCTGTTGTTCTTCAACAGTGTTCTTATGGATGTCGACGCTTCCGGATTCGACCCAATTTTTATCGACTGCCAGGCGTTCTTCGTGAAGCTTCATCTGTTGTTCATCACTCAAATCGGGCGTTTCGGTTTTTTTACGATCTTCCTTTGCGTGCCCAGTTCCAGATAGGCTAGCTGCTGCGGCATCGAAGTTTTGATAATTCATGCCGTATTCGCTGTCGACGTAAAGGATAATCTTGCCGCTTTGGATTTGGTTGTAATATTCATCCGCTTCAGAATCAGAGAGGCCCATTTGTTTGAGTGCATCTTTTGTCGGGTCTTCCCCGGAAATGAACGATTTGAACTTGTCCATGAAATCATTCTCATCCGTATTCAAATGGACATCCGTCTGTCCTTGTACCATCTGCAGTTGCTGGCCGTTCAAAGCGACGACGTAAATATCCTCTTCTTTATATCCCTGTGCTTTTAATTCGCCGATCTCATGGATCACTTCCGCCTGCACATCGAATGTGCCGATTAATTTATGGCCATGTTTTTGCATAATAGCATCCTCCTGTAAGGTCAATGTTTTGCCGTGTTTGCGTTATGGCTTGTGTACCCGGAAAGCGAGAGGTCATAAACCTAAAGCATTGTTTCCAGCGTGCTGAGAAGGACGCGGAAGTTGCGGATCAAAAGTTAAAGAAGAATATATGGAGTTGCAAAAATGTTATTTAAATCTGAATGGTGAAAAAGTATTTATGCCTAAGAAAAAATATTTTTGTAAACCTATTGTAATGTTCGTAAAATATCATATAATTGGAAAAGAAATGAATACATTACAGAATGGGGAAACGATTAATAATGATTTACAGCAAGGTTTTGACGACTGCAGCATTGACTGCAGCTTTGGCACTTGGGGCAGTTTTACCGACTGGCGCTGCTTCTGCAGCAGCATTGGCAGAAGACAATTCAGATCGCATTTCCGGCAGCGACCGCTACCAGACAAGCTTGGAAGTTTCTGGGTATGGTTGGGGAGATAACAGTGTTGAGACAGTTGTGGTAGCTACTGGCGCCGATTTCCCGGATGCATTAGCTGCAGCACCACTAGCAGGTTTCCATTATTCTCCTTTGCTTTTGACAAAAAGAGATTCACTGCCTGCAGGATTCGCTGCTGAATTGAAGCGACTGGGTGCAGAAAACGTCATCTTAGTCGGCGGTACAGGCGCTATCTCTGAAAATGTCAAAAAACAAATCACAGACCTCGGCGTGAAAGTTGAGCGTATCAGCGGAAAAACCCGTTATGAAACGGCTGTTAACATTGCTGAAGAAGTTGGTAAGGTTAATACTCTATACGTAGCAACAGGCGCAAACTTTGCCGACTCATTATCGGTTTCCCCGGCAGCAGCACTTAATGCCGATCCTATTCTCCTTGTACCGGCAAATGGCACTGTCCCGGCAGTCGTTGCGGATTACATTAAAGAAAACCAGCCGGAATTGCCGATCATCATCGGTGGTAAAGGCGCAGTCAAGCCGGCAGTTGAAGAATTGTTCATGGAAGAACCGATTCGTCTCGCAGGTGCAACCCGCTATGAGACAAACAAGGAATTTAACGAATTTGCATTGGAAAATGAGTTGTTGCTAGATGAAAGCGAGATCTTCATCGCAACTGGCGCCAATTATCCAGATGCGTTGTCAGGAAGTTCTTTAGCCGCTTCATACGCAGGGCCATTAGTTCTGACGGCAAAAACGCCATCTGAAGCTTCTAAACAGCAAATCAAGAATTTCGAAACGCCATATTCCTTCTACACAATTTTGGGTGGCGAAGGAGCCGTTTCTTCAGCAACTTTGAAACAGCTTTTCGCAAAATAATACCTGAAAATGCCTGCCACCTGGCGGGCATTTTTTTCTGAGTAAAAGCAAAAGGCTACTTCTTGTATAGAAGATTAGGTATAATGAATCTGTTGCAAGAAATAAAGCCAGCAACAATTGACGGAGGTACCAATGGAAAAAGAAATGGTGTTATTCGGTAGACGAGTGGAAGAAGAAAAATATATGATTGCGGAATTGATTCAGGAAGAGCGGCATGCGGATTTATCGGAGGAAGTTCTTGTCAGTAACCAGGAGTTTTTGGAACTGGTGTTGAATGAGCGCATTCGCTTCATTGAATTACTCGGAAAGTCGATGCAGAACAGCTGCCGCCAGGAAGAAATTATGGCGGATATGGCAAAATGGGGAACCGCCACCGGAAACTTTTTCTTAGAGCATGGCATGACCCTGGATGTGGCGCTTGCCGAAACGGCTTTGTACCGGAAGCACATCGCTACTTTGATTAAAAGCGAAGGCCGCCGCTTGGCTATTTCCCCGGAAATAACTTATGATGCGGCAGAATTATTGCATGCACTTTTGGATCATGCAACGTATTCCTATACACATGCGTATACGACTTCCTATCAACGCAATCTGGCGACAGCACGCCAGGAGTTTCTGGAATTGTCGGCACCTGTTGTGCCCATTAGCGATTCAGTGGCGATACTGCCGCTTATCGGCAGCGTTGAAATCGATCGTGCACGCTATATTCTCGAGCGGACACTGCTTTCTGCGAGCGAACTGAAAATCAGTACCTTGATCATTGATTTGTCTGGAGTAATCCGTGTTGATACGATGGTGGCGGAACAAGTCATCAAAATCATCCAATCGCTCGGGCTCATCGGCGTCGAAGCGGTGTTGACGGGAATTCGGCCGGAAACGGCGCAATCGTTGACGACACTCGGCGTGGATGTGCGGACTTTGAACATCGGGGGCAGCTTGAAGCGTGCCTTGGAAAATGTCTATAACTGAAAAAGCTTCGCAGACCCTGTAACGGATCTGCGAAGCTTCTTTTAATTGGTGACCGCGTCTTGTTTAGCGGAAGGCAGGAATTGCTGCAAAGTGGCGGTTTCTTCTGCTGTTAACGCAAGCATTGGCAAGCGCACGCCGCCAACCGGGACACCTGATAGGTTAAGGGCCGCTTTGACCGGGCTAGGGCTCGGCGCTGCGAACAAGGCTTTCATCGTCGGCAATAATTTGCGGTGAAGCGCCGCGGCTCCGGCTGTATCACCGGTCCGGAACAATTTGATCATCTCTTGCATGTCATTGCCGATAATATGCGAAGCGACCGAAACGATGCCCGTTCCGCCAATAGAAAGCATCGGCAAAGTCAAACTGTCATCGCCGCTATAGACGGCGAAGTCATTGCTCGTGCGTTCGATGATTTCAGAAGCGGCATCCAAATCGCCGCTTGCTTCTTTGACGCAAGTAATATTATCGATAAGCGATAGCCGGACGATGGTATCGACCGATAGATTGACGACGCTGCGGCCCGGGATATTATAGAGCATGACCGGAAGCGCCGTGGCGTTTGCGATCGCTTCAAAATGGCGGTACATGCCTTCTTGTGACGGTTTGTTATAGTAAGGAGTGACGAGCATGACGCCATCGACGCCCGCTTGCTCTGCTTGCTCGGTCAAAGCGACCGATGCGCGCGTATTGTTTGAGCCGGCGCCCGCGATGACTTTCGCGCGCCCGTCCGCTACAGTGACGACATGGACGAATAGTGCCACTTTTTCATCTGTCGACAAAGTCGGTGATTCGCCGGTTGTCCCAGCGACGACGATGCCGTCCGATCCGTTATTGATCAGGTATTCCACGAGATTTGTTGTTGCCTGAAAATCGATTTCACCGTCTGAGTCGAATGGTGTCGCCATCGCAGTGATCACTTGACCGAATTTCATAGAGAACACACCCTTTTCTAAGTTTTTTTCAAAAGTTAGAGGTGGGGGCCGGTCCGGAGTAAACAAAACGGCAGCAACGGGGGCCCGTTGCTGCCGTTAGAAACAATGTTTACCAATCGTTCCTGTTCGTCAGATAGCCCTCCATATAGTTTCCTATATGACAGTCCGGCACTTCTTCAGTGCAGAACCAGCGCACAGGAATATGAGCATCCTGCCGCTTCGGCAAATCCCCCTGTCGGCAATCGTCCCAAGAGCTCATACTCCTCGGATTGCGTACTGATGGTTTTTGCGCCTCTATCCTCGCTCCGCTAAGGAAGCAAGAAATTATTGAATTAGCTGTAATATAGCAGAATGAAAAGGGAATGGCAAGAGAAAAAGCATTTTTAATTTTGCAAAATGTGGAAATAGAAAGCTGAGGCTTTAACTAGTATTCACAACAAGAGGAGGTACAGAATGAACGATCATCAAATGGACCGGCAATTGAATATCCACACCGGTGGCGAACAAATGGGCTTTAATGCGTCGATGCACGAGCACCGTTTTGAAGTGACGCCTTATGCATGGCTGGATATCTTGTTCAAGGAGCATTCGCTGAAAGGAGAAGGCAGGCTGGTGGATTTCGGGAGCGGCAAAGGGCGCTTGAATTTCTTTGCGCATTATCTGTTCGGGACACCATCTGCGGGTGTGGAAGTCGACCCATCGCTTCATGAAGCCTCGCTGCGGAATTTAAAGAGCTTTAAGGGGAAAGCAGACATCAAGTTCATCAACGGCTATGCACAGGATTACGGCATCCAGCCGGAAGACCGCTGGTTTTATTTTTTTAATCCGTTTTCCGATCCGGTATTCATGACTGTTGTGGACCGGATTTTGGCATCTGCAGCTGATTATCCGCGAGAAATCGAAGTGATATTGTTTTATCCGGCCATCGAGTATACCGACTTTCTTGAACGGCGCAGCGCTTTTGAATTAATCAGTGACATTGCGCTCCCAGTCGAGACAGACGATCCGCGCGAACGATTTTTGGTCTACCGTTTGCCGAGATGGGATTAAAGTTTCTGGTGAAGGGGGTATAGCTTTAAAAATGGATGCGGAAAGAGGGTTTCGGTTATGAAATGGAAAGGGCGAGCGGGCAGTAAGAATGTAGAGGACAGGAGAGGGCGCGGCGTCGGCGGTCCAGTCCTTGCCGGCGGCGGAATTGGCGGCTTACTGATTGTCTTGTTGATCACATTTCTCGGGGGTGACCCGGGGGCGATCCTTGGCGGCGAGGGCGGAGGGGATTCTAGCTCCGAACCATATGTGGCGAGTGAGCGGGAAGAAGAACTTGCCGATTTCGTATCGGTCGTTCTCGCGGATACAGAAGAAGTTTGGGCGGAAGTGTTCGCTGAAGAAGGCATGGAGTATGTCGAGCCGACTTTAGTGCTGTTTTCTGGGAGTGTCCAGTCAGCTTGTGGCATGGCAGGTGCTGCGACAGGGCCGTTTTATTGCCCGGCTGATTCCAAATTGTATATCGACTTAAGTTTTTATGACGAATTAGAGCGCCAGTTCAATGCGCCCGGTGATTTTGCCATGGCGTATGTCGTAGCGCACGAAGTCGGCCACCATGTCCAGAGTCTGCTCGGTGTTCTTGGAGACGTTCAGCAGGCACGCAACCAGCTGAGCGAGACCGAATACAATCAATTGCAAGTGCGCCTCGAGCTGCAGGCGGATTATTTATCGGGTGTCTGGGCGCATCATGCTCAAGGCATGGGTTATTTGGAAGAAGGCGATTTGGTAGAAGCCTTAAACGCGGCTAGCGCGGTCGGCGATGATACGATCCAAAAGCGGACGCGCGGCTATGCCGTTCCGGAAAGCTTTACGCACGGCACATCCGAACAGCGCAAGGAGTGGTTCTATAAAGGCTTCCGCGCGGGGGATCTGAATAGCGGCAATACCTTTGACGCACCGGAATTATAAGCTTTCGAAAAGATTGATATTTTGCGCTTAGTGATTCATTATAAAGAATAGACAGTCTTTTTCATCATGAAAAAATGAAGAAGAAATCCTATTCTATGAAGGAAGTACACTCATGACAGAAGAGCTAATGACAGAAGACAATATTACCCGTCTTGAAGTGGATGGCAAGCAAGTGATTTTGATCGGCACTGCGCACGTATCCAAACTGAGCGCAGAGCAAGTAAAAGAAGTGGTCGAGCGCGAACGTCCGGATTCGGTGTGTATCGAACTCGATGCACAGCGTTATGAATCGGTGACGCAGGACAAGAAATGGAAAGAGACCGATATTTTCAAGATCATCAAAGACAAGAAAGCCAGTTTGCTGTTGATGAACTTGGCGATTTCCTCATTTCAGAACCGTCTGGCTGACCAGTTCGGCATTAAGCCTGGTTCTGAAATGATCCAAGGCATCCGGTCAGCAGAAGAGACCGGGGCGGAACTGGTGCTCGCTGACCGTAATATCCAAGTGACGTTTTCCCGCATCTGGGACGGTATTGGATTGATGGGCAAGGTCCAGCTGATTTCTTCAGTATTTTTCAGCATCTTCAGCAAGGAATCGATTTCCGAAGAAGAACTCGAAAAGATGAAAAAGCAAGACACCTTGAATGCCGTCATGGACGATTTCACCAAAGCCTTTCCGGGCATCAAAAAACCGCTCATCGATGAACGCGACCAATATTTGGCGCAAAAAATCAAAGAGGCTCCTGGCCAAAAGATAGTGGCGGTACTCGGGGCTGCACACATTCCCGGCATCACGCAAGAAATTTACCGTGACCAAGATTTGAAGGCACTCAATGAAGTGCCGAAAAAATCGAACTGGCCGAAAATCATCGGCTGGGCGATTCCGATAATGATCTTGTCGATTATTGCCTATACGTTCTATGCCAACCCAGCAGCGGGCTTTGACCAGGCCATTAGCTGGATTCTTTGGAACGGGACGCTTGCCGCCATCGGATCTGCGGTCGCATTCGGCCATCCGCTCGCAATTCTCACCGCCTTTGTCGCCGCGCCGATCTCCTCGCTCAATCCGCTCGTTGCGGCCGGTTGGTTTTCAGGGCTGACGCAAGCGTTTGTGCGCCGCCCGAATGTTGGGGACTTCGATACTTTGTCGAAAGACGTCTTCACGGTGAAAGGCTTTTGGGACAATAAAGTAACCCGTGTATTGCTGGTCATCGTCTTGACTAACCTCGGCAGTTCGCTCGGCACATTTATCGGCGGGGCCGACGTGCTGCGTTTGTTTTTCGAAAACTTATAATTGGATTTATAGAGCTTCTGCGGGACATCCCGCGGAAGCTTTTTATTTCCGGATATTCGCATAAAAATGTAAAAAAGCACTCTTGATGAGTGATTTTTATCATAAAAAGGAGTATAACTAAAGTATATAACCGAACGGAGGCGCATGGAGATGGATTTCCTGCTGATGGGGATCTTATTGTGGTCGCTGGTGATTGCTGCACTGCTGCTCGGATTGTATGGAGTTTGGAAAAGATCGTGGAAAGCGTTGTTTTGGGGAGGGCTTGCATCGCTGTTGCCGATGGGTCTCATCTTCATGGGGGATGACAGCTGGGTGTTCAAATTAAGCATCTTGCCGCCTCTCTTAATGTTTATCGGGGCATACCTGCTAAAACAGCGACGCCCTGAAAAAATTTAACTGAGAACCGGCCGAAATTTTCGGTCGGTTCTCGAGTGTTTTAAGTGGTACTTTCTGATTAGCAGTTATACAATAGTTATACAATAATTGGAGGGAGAGAATCCTTATGCAGTATATACTCGAACGCAGCAAATTATTCATTTTTCTGATTCTGATCTTCATGCTGGTCGGTGTTTATACATTTCTTACACTGCCGCAGCGGGAAATTCCCGAAACGCCTCCAGGACTTGTGCTGATCTCCACGATCTTGCCAGGTGCAGAGCCGGAAGAAGTAGAGACAAGCATCACGAATCCGATCGAAAGGCAGTTGCAGAGCATCGACGGCATCGTCTCGATGAATTCCATTTCTGCAAATTCCGCTTCCATCATTACGCTGGAAATTGAAGATGGCATTGAACCCGACGGCTTGATCAATACGATTCAGCAGCAGGCACAGCGCGCAGCAGGCAGCTTCCCCGATCAAGCACAGGACATCAGCGTCGAGAAGCTGGACCTGACTTTCCCATTGGTTTCCTATATGTTCTATGGAGATGAAGCGGGGCTTGCCGAACTTGAAGAACCGCTTGCCGGGCTTTCAGACGAAGTGGAAGCCGTAGCGGGTGTGGCTGGAACGCAAATAAAAGGGTTGAACGGTGAGCAAGTTGTCATCGAGCTTGATGGCGATGCGCTTGCTGAAAATCAATTGCAGCCGTTCGAAGTGCTGCAAAGCTTGCAACAGGCGAATCAGCCCTTGTCTCTTGGCGCGCATAGCGACGGCGAGCAGCAATTCGTTTTGACTGTTCAGCAAAGCGAGGGCATTGAAAAATTGCGAGAACTGCAGGTCGGCCAGGCAGCTGTGCCGCTTGCGGATGTAGCGTCAGTCGAATTGTCCGAAGTGCCGGCGGAAGATATTGTCACATTTGAAGGCGAGCCGGCTGTTTCCTATACGGTCTTTTTGCAGACAGGACAAGATGTGCCGTCTGTCGATGACCGTGTCAGCGAAGTGATCAATGGCTTCAATGAAGACTTGCCTTCTGGCATTTCAGCTGAACGCTATGTCTCACAAGCTGAGAATGTTAATGAAATTTTTAGTTCGCTTTATGTTTCTTTATTGATCGCGGTGCTGGCAGTATTAATTGTTACGACCGCTGGACTGACGCTTTTCGGGGCATTTGCCGTCGCACTGACGGTACTCGCATCCGTGTTGATCGGGCTTATTCCGATCCCGGCGCTCGGTGTCGATTTAAACCAGATCTCGGTCATCGGCTTGATTATTGCCATCGGGATATTGGTCGATGACAGCATCGTCGTCAACGATAACATCCAGCGGCGCTACAAGCTGGGCGATAATGCGATGACAGGAGCCATCAATGGCGTCAAAGAAGTCTATCCTTCGATCGTGTCGTCCAGTTTGGCCATTGTCGTGACGTTTTCTCCGCTGTTATTGCTATCGGGAGGAAATGGTGCGTTCATCAAAGCCTTGCCAAGTGTCTTGATCACGACTATTTTAGCTTCTACGGTCTTGTCGATTACACTCGTGCCGATGATGCAATATTTGCGCACGAAACGCAAAAAACGTAAAATTTCGGATACCCCAGGCTTCCTGGGCAAGCCGCTTGAAAAACTGGCGCAAGTGTATTCCGAAAAAGTATTAAAAGGCGTTTTGAAACATCCTTGGCTGACCGGGGTTGGCGGATTGGTCATTGCGACAGCCTTGCTATCGCTGGCACTGTTCACGCCATTCGAATTTTTCCCTGAAGCAGACCGGGAAGAAGTGACAATGAATGTCCGTCTTGCAGAAGGCACAACTATTGAAGAAACCGATGCATTCATTCAGGAAGTGACTGAAGAAGTCGCTTCTGAAGACGCGGATGTCAACGAAACGGCTGTCTTTACAGGAGAAGGCTTGCCAAATCTCTTTGCCGCCTCCATGGACAACACAGGCGCTAATACGGGCCAAGTGGCATTCCGTATCGACCGTGAAGCGACTTCCGCTTCTGCGTTTATCGATAAATGGCAGCCAGAGCTTCGCGAACGTTACCCGGATGCGGAAATCTTCCTCGAGACGATTGTCCAAGGCCCGCCAGTCGGCGCACCAGTGACCGTAACGGCGACAGGTGAAGACATCAACGAACTCGCCGCACTCCGTGACACGCTCGAAGAAGAGATGCTCGCAAACGGTGCGAGTGTTGTAACTGATAACCTCGGGGCTGCGGTACCGGCGATTGAATATGTGCCGGAACAGCAAACGCTCGAAGACAACGGCATCGCCTTGTCGACCGTTACCAATCAATTGCAGCTATTGACGCAAGGCGTGCCGCTTTATACATTGTATGAGGGGCAAACGCCTTATGAAGTGGTCTTGAAGCAGGCAGGCATCACAGAAGGCGAGCCGATCGTGCTTTCTGAATTCAGCTTGCCGGCTGCCAGTTCTGCTGCTAGCGGTGAAGAAGCGCAAGCCGGCAGCGAAGCTGGACCGCCAGCTGCTGCACAGCCAGGGCCGCCTGAATTGATCGGTCTGGATGAACTATTGACAGCACAGGAAACAACATCGCTTGCACAAGTTCCACATAGATCAGGAGACCGTGCCATCACGCTTCGTGCGTTTGGTGAAGCGGATGACTTTGAAGCGCAGATGCTTGATGTTGTCGACAATGCGCGCGCGGATTTGCCAGCAGGCTATGAACTATCCACCGGGGGGGAGAACTCCGATCAAGAAGCGTTCTTCGCTGAAATCGGTATCTTGTTCCTAGTCGTTCTGTTGCTGGTCTATCTGGTCATCGCATTCCAGTTCAAGTCGTTCGGCCTGCCGTTCCTCGTCTTGATTGCCGTTTATCTCGGTATCTCAGGAGCAATCTTAGGCTTGTTCCTAACGCAAACGCCGCTCAGCTTCCTTGGTGTCATGGGGATCGTCTCCTTGACGGGGATTGTCGTACGGAATGCGGTTGTGCTCATCGACTTTGTTGAAACGCGCCGCTTGACGGGAGATTTCAATATTGAAGAAGCGATTATCGAATCAGGATATGCGCGTATCAAACCAATTGTGTTAACATCCTTAACATCGATTGTGGCACTCTTGCCGGTCGCGTTTTCTGGTGATCCTTTGTTTGAACCCTTGGCCGTGACCATCATTGCGGGTCTCATGTTCTCAGGGATTTTCACACTCATCATGATTCCGGCCTTGTATTATTTATTCAACCGCAAGGGCAAGAAACAAACCGCCTGATGGAAAGCTGCAAGGTCTTCGGACTTTGCGGCTTTTTGTTTTTATGGGCAGAGTAAAGCTTGCCTGATGGGGTAAGCAGGAGAGAAAGGGCAATTTTTGAAAAAGGGGACGATGTGTTTGGGGACTTTAGAGTTAGAAGAAAAATATAGGAAACCGTTGCTTGCGGTATTGATGGCCGGCGTGTTTGTGGCGATACTCAATCAGACGCTGCTCGCCACCGCTTTGCCACATATAATGGAAGATCTCGATATCACTGCCAACACGGCGCAATGGTTGACGACGGTGTTCATGCTCGTCAATGGCGTCATGATTCCGATTACTGCTTTTTTAATTAATAAATACACGACCCGCCATTTGTTCTTTGTGGCAATGGGCTTATTCGCCACCGGAACGATTATCTGTGCGCTGGCGCCGGGCTTTGCAACTTTGATGGTTGGGCGCATCGTTCAAGCATCAGGTGCAGGCATCATGATACCGCTCGCACAAACTGTGCTGTTTGTCATCTTCCCGATTGAAAAACGAGGTCAGGCAATGGGCATGTTCGGATTGATCATTTCCTTTGCACCG
Source organism: Planococcus sp. CP5-4_YE (assembly GCF_019042655.1). Taxonomy (GTDB): domain Bacteria; phylum Bacillota; class Bacilli; order Bacillales_A; family Planococcaceae; genus Planococcus. The sequence continues at coordinate 218,050 of NZ_JAHPZO010000004.1, read as the reverse complement.
GCGATCGGGCCAACATTGTCTGGTTATTTGGTTGGCCAATATCCTTGGCGGTCTTTATTTTATATCGTCATCCCGATTGCGCTCATTGATTTGGTGCTGGCGTATTTCTTCCTGCGCAATGTAACGGAACGGACTTTCCCGAAAATCGATATTTTATCGATCATGCTGTCGACTTTAGGGTTCGGCGGTTTGCTTTACGGATTCTCAAGCGCCGGAGCCGCCGGATGGGCTAGTACGCCGGTCATTGCTTCGATCAGTGTCGGGGCTATCGCTTTGTCGTTTTTTATCCGCCGGCAGGGCAGGCTCAAGCAGCCGATCCTGGAATTCCGTGTCTTTAAATACGGTATATTTACCTTATCGACGATTCTCAGCATTATCGTCTTCGTGACCATGATCGGCAGTGCCACGATTTTGCCGATCTATATGCAGGACATGCATGGGTTTACGGCTCTTGAATCGGGTCTTATGTTATTGCCGGGTGCCATCATTATGGGGCTCATGAACCCTATTGCCGGCCGGATTTTCGATAAAGTCGGAGGGAAGTGGCTGGCTGTTGCCGGGTTGTCGATCGTCACCGGTTCGACTTTCCAGTTTACCGTGCTGACGGCAGAGACTGCATTTGTGTATCTGACCGTCATGCACGCCATCCGCATGCTTGGCGTCGCACTCGTTATGATGCCTGTGACGACTGCGGGACTCAATCAATTGCCGGATGACCTTATTCCGCACGGTACGGCGATGAGCAATACGATGCGCCAAGTATCGGGGTCGATCGGCACGGCGCTGCTAGTGACCATCATGACAAGCGCAGCGCTCGATCCGGGCCGCTACGGCGTGGAAGGGCTAATCCGTGGGGTCAATATTTCATTCATGGTGACCGGGGTATTGAGTGCCATTGGCATTGTGTTGGCATTTTTTATGAAAAATCCAAAAGAGCCGGAACATAGCGAAGGGTGATGAGAAGGTGTCACAATATGTATGTTTACTTATCCCATTAGATTTGGTAAGATGTCTGACGACAGACAATGAATGATAAAAATTTGTTCAATTTTCTGATAAAAATATTTCTAATGAGGTGAAGTTGTGAATTTATTGTGGGGCATCTTCGGTATCATCGTCGTTCTTGGAATCGCTTTCTTATTCTCTGATGGGAAAAAATCCATCAAGCCGCGAACGATTCTCGGCGGATTGGCCATACAGCTTACGTTTGCGTTTATGGTGTTGGAATGGGAACTTGGCAGACAGGCCTTGCTCAAATTGTCGCAAGGCGTCCAGAACATCATCAACTACGCCGGTGAAGGAATCGCGTTTGTGTTCGGTCCTGCGGCTGACACCGAAGGATTCGGGTTCGTCTTCGCTTTCCAAGTGCTGACGATCATCATTTTCTTCTCGTCACTAATTTCTGTGCTTTATTACTTGAACATCATGCAATTGATCATTCGTTTGCTCGGCGGGGCATTGTCGAAGCTGCTCGGTACGAGTAAAGCGGAATCGATTTCCGCATCGGCCAATATCTTCGTCGGCCAAACGGAAGCGCCGCTTGTCGTGCGCCCGTTCCTTCCGAACATGACCAAGTCGGAATTGTTCGCGGTCATGACAGGTGGGCTTGCATCGGTCGCAGGTTCTACACTTGCGGGCTATGCGCTTCTCGGTGTCCCGCTTGAATACTTGCTCGCTGCAAGTTTCATGGCGGCGCCTGCCGGTTTGATCATGGCGAAAATCATGATTCCGGAACAGGAAGAAGTCGAAGAAAAAGAGTTTGTTATGGAAAAAGACAAGCAATCGGTCAACGTCGTCGATGCCGCGGCAAGAGGGGCTTCAGATGGCCTTCAGTTGGCATTGAATGTCGGGGCGATGCTTCTTGCGTTCATCGCGTTAATTGCCTTATTGAACGGTGTCCTTGGTGGCATCGGCGGATACTTTGGTGCTGAAAACATCACCATCCAAGGTATACTCGGCTATATCTTCGCGCCGCTTGCATTTGCGATCGGTGTGCCGTGGGAAGAAGCGGTCCAGGCCGGAAGCTTTATCGGCCAAAAGCTCGTTTTGAACGAGTTTGTCGCCTACACGGCGTTTGCGCCGGAAATTGCGAATCTATCCCCGAAAACGGTTATTATTGTCAGTTTCGCGCTTTGTGGATTCGCTAACTTCAGCTCACTCGCCATCCTTCTTGGCGGTCTCGGTGCGATGGCGCCAAGCCGCCGCCCGGAAATCGCGCGTCTCGGCATGCGTGCCATTGCAGCCGGTATGCTAGCGTCGCTTTTGAGCGCGGCTATCGCTGGGATGTTCGTTTAAGCAATAGCTCCATCTTCAATTACATTAAAAACCGTCCGTTCCCTTTTTCATCTAATGTGATGAGCAGGGAACAGGCGGTTTTTTTCTTTACTGAATTTTCAATCGTTTGGTTGAAAGTGGAGCTGGGGGCCTGCATATCGGCTCCATCCCTTTCAAGAGAAAAGCCTTGACAGTAGCTTTTTTTAGGATTACACTTCTATCTTGGCTTACCTGATTTTTCAGGCAGAGCGGGTAGGGAGAGGGCTAATTTCATAGAAGGTATGTCTTATGGCAAATTGGATGGACCAATTTTTCGGTCTTAACGAAAACGGGACGACCATCAAGCGGGAAATGACAGCCGGCTTGATCGGGTTTTTCACTGTAGTGTACATCATCGCCGTCAACTCACTGATTTTATCGGAGTCCGGCATGCCGATCGAGTACGCCATTATCGGCACCATTGCCGCTTCTGTCGTTGGAGCGTTGTTGATGGGCTTTTGGGGCAATGCGCCCATCCTGCTCATTCCAGGCATGGGTATCAATGCATTGTTCTCCTATACGCTCGTCCAGTCGATGGGCTTGAGCTGGCAGGAAGCGCTTGCGGTTGTCTTTGTCTCTGGTGTCATTTTCGTCTTTGTCGCGTTTACGCGCTTTTCAAAAATGCTCAGCGAGGCTGTTCCAAATTCGCTGAAAGAAGCGATTACGGTTGGGCTTGGGCTATTTCTGATGCTGTTAGGTCTGGAAAAAGGCGGCCTTGTGGGTCCTGGCGACGGCGCGATTCTTTCGCTCGGTTCGCTATCGGATCCGCTTGTGCTGTCGACGATTGTGACGTTTTTGCTCGCGATCATTTTATTCATCCGCAACGTGCCGGGGAATTTTTTGATCACTATTGTGCTGGGAACGGTCATTGCCTATTTCTTCGGCATGATTGACCTCAGCCAAGTGAGCGAGCCAGGCGTCAATCCAGCAGAAGCATTTGCGGTGTTCGGCTCGATGTCGTTCGCTGGCTTTTTGTCGACGACGTTCTGGGTAGCGGTCTTTTCCTTGACGATGGTGCTGGTGTTTGAAAACATCGGCCTTGTCCACGGACAGGTGAATTTCATCGGCCGCTCGGAAAAGTATTCGCGTGCGTTCCAGGCGACGTCCGTTTCGACGATGGCTTCAGGATTTCTGGGCACTAGTCCGACGGTGGCCAGTGTGGAAAGCGCAGCGGCGATGGCTGCTGGCGGACGCACCGGTTTGACTTCACTGACGGCCGGCTTTTTGTTTATGGGTGCAGCGTTCTTCATTCCACTGATCAAGATCATTCCCGACAGCGCGATTGCGCCGATTTTAATCATCATCGGCGGGTTGATGCTTCAAAACATCAAGAATCTCGATATGAAGGACATGAGCGAGACTTTTCCGGCATTGTTGATCATCGCGCTGATTCCGTTTACGTACAGCATCGCAGATGGCATTGCGATCGGGTTTATCCTGTATCCGGTGCTGAAAGTGGCGATCGGCAAATGGCGTGAAGTTTCCCCGGCTCTTTATGTGATTGCTTGTCTGTTTTTCGTCAATTATGTGTTTCACGTGGTCGGCTAAAAAAAGCGCATATTTTTTAAACACTGAGAATAAGTCGCTAAAATTAGAAAGCAACTAATGTTACACAACAAATAGTCTGCAAACTTTCTAAGTGTTTGTAGAAGCGTCCGCCCGCAAACCCTTCTGCTCAATAATGCTGTGCATTACGTTCGCAAAGATAAGGTCTCACGGAGTTCGATCTTATCTTTCCTGTGGATCAGCGAGACGACCGAGACCCCGCAGGGGATGAATGAGCGAGGCAACGCCGAGTTCATTCATTTGTGATGCTTGAGCGAAAGCGAAAGTAGCGAAAACCGAGGAGGCTTGGGCGCGAGCCCACGGAAAGCGGTCGGTTTAAGCTTCGGAAAACACGATTCAAGAATCCAGACATGTGAAAAAGCGCATCCGTTTGATGGATGCGCTTTTTCTTTGCTTTGCCGTGTTATAATAAAAGAAAAGGAGCGGATCACGATGCGCTATTTTAAATCGAATATGGAGAAATTGGTCAACCAGGAGCCGGAACTGAAAAAACGGCTGAAGGTATTGATGAAGGAAATGGAGCTTGAGAAAAGCTTTGCATTGAAGGCGCTCTACCATTCTGAAGTGGCGGACAGCGGGCCGTTCATGAAACAGTACCAGGAACTCGACAACCAGTAAAAAAAAGCCATGTGCGAAGGAATCCTTCGCATATGGCTTTTGTGTTTGTTTAAGATGAGCGGGCGGTTTTAAATTCGTCGAGCCATTGCTGCCAGGATTCAAGTGAAGTACCGATGCAATAACGGTTGATTTTTTCATCATCGCAATCGATGCCTTGGCCGCCCAGTAAAAAGTGAAGGCCGGGCGTAGCATCAGAAAGTTCTTTGATGTATTGTTCCGCAACTGGCCGGCTTTTTGGCGTCATCACTGACATGCAAATCAACTGAAAATCCTGCTTGGCCACCATTTCAGCAAGTCCATCAAGCGGCGTATCCGGTCCCGTGTAGACGACTTGGAAGCCGTTTTCACGCAAGAACAACGAGAACAATAACAATCCTAGCTGGTGGTGTTCGCCACTGGGGCTAAGCGCCAGAACTTTCGGGAGATGGGGCGCTACCGGGAAGACCCGGAAAAACTGGTTGAAGCGCTGCTGGATGATATTGGTGATCATATGTTCATGGGCTACGCTGATTTGGCCATTTTCCCATTCTGCACCGATCCGCACCATAAGCGGCGCAATGATATGGAAGAAGACGGTTTGGTGGTGAAATAGCGAGAACTTCAAATCAAGCAAATAATTAAAACGGTCAATGTCTATTTCTACAGCGGCTTGGTACAGCTCTTCAATTTGCCTGGCATACTCAATGGGTTCATGTGAATCGGTAACTTCCGGATGATAAAATTGTTTCCTTGAAGTGTGCAATTGTTTTACAGCTTCACTGATTTTCATGCCATTTTCCTGGACTTGGATTTTCAGCCATTTCAAATCCTCTAAGTTTTGATCGGAATACAGGCGATGACCCGATTCTGTACGCGCAGGCGTAATGGCATTATAGCGCGTCTCCCAGGAGCGGATGGTCACTTTAGGCATGTCGAGTATTTTGGCTGCAGCTTTGATGTTGTACATAGCATGACCTTCATTCCGTAGTTTTTTGTTATACAAATATTATACAACCATCTATCGCCAGCGTAAAGCTATTGGCTTTTCCAGTTAGCAGAAAAAGGCAAGAAAAAACAAATCTCTAGACAAAACCCACCTTCTACTGGTGTAAAGCCTTACAGTAAACCCTTTCTTTGGAAAAAAAGACAGAGCAGCTTATCGGCTGCTCTGTCTTTTTTCGAATATAAAAGTGATACAAACTTATCCAGTAGTAAGTGTTTGGGTGAAGCTTCGAATCATTGTTCGACTATGCGTGCCTGCTTAGCAGATCTTGAGCGCTGCCAGCCGGCTGTGATGATAAGTGTAGCCAACAGTAATAATAGACCGAGAATGAACGGGAAAATGATATTGATGTCGAATAGAATACCGGCCAGGAGCGGTCCCATGACGTTGCCGATGCTCATATAGGCATTGTTCATGCCCATGGCAAAACCGACTTCGCCTTCTGCAAGTTTTGAAATCAATGTATTCAAGACCGGACGCAAAATCGAAGTTGCCAGGAAAATGATCAGTGACACCCCGAAAAACATGACGTAACTGCTCGCAAATAGCGATGCGAGAAAGCCGCCCGCTGCGACGCCGAGGAACGTAATCAATACGCCGATCTCACCGAAGCGCGAGACGATGCGGTCAACGACGAACAATTGAACGATGACACTGACCGTACCGGTGGCGGTAATCATGAAGGCGATGTCTTTCGCAGTGGAATTAAATTGATTGTCGAGATAAAGCCCGAGGACGGATTCGTAGGCAAGCAAGCCGAAACTCATGACCAGCGTGATGACCAACGGCAAAAAGTAAGGAACCGACGTCGAGCGGCCGATCTTTTTGAACATCGATTCGGATTGGGTCATTGTCAAGGCGAGGTCCGGATCCGCTTTTTCGGCGTCGCTGTCTTTCAAGACGAAAACCGAAAACAGCACCGCTGCAAGGGATACGAGCGCTGATACGAGAAATGGCAGCTTTATGCTGTAATCGGCGAGAAATCCACCGATCCCGGGCCCGATAACGATGCCGAGTGACATGGCCGCAGAGACAAGGCTTGTGCCTTTAGCGCGTTGGTCGAAAGTAGTGATGTCAGCGATGTAAGCGAAAATGGCCGGCACAAGCATGGCAGCGCCGATTCCCCCGATGACGCGGGAGAAATACAGCACCCAAATAAAGTCGGAAGCGTAGAAGATAAACATTGATAAGGTCAGTCCCGCAAGACCCCAGATGATCATGATGCGGCGTCCGTATTGGTCTGCCCATTTACCAGCGATCGGCGAGAACAGGAACTGGGCAGCAGCGAAGATGGCGATCATCAAGCCGGCTGCCATGCCGCCTTGGTCGATGGACACGAGATAAGACGGCAGGATCGGGATGATGATGCCGAAACTGGCGATGGCAATGAACATATTGATCATCAAAATCAAGATCTTTTTGCGTTGGTCTTTGGACATTGGGAGAGCCTTCTTTCTTATATATACGTATACATGACAGTTGTATTGACTTCCTCATACTATGGATACTTCTGAAGCTTGTCAATCACTTTGCAATCGGTAAAAAATATTCTTTTCTGTCAGTCTGAAAGCATATCGGATGCTGAAAAACGAAACGGGTTGAGGGGTGTGTCTACAAGGGTATAAGATAATATCCAAGATGGACAAGGGGAAGGGGATGACGATGGAACAACGAATCGAACGAATCAAATTAACGGCTTTGCATGAACGAATCGTTAGTGCTGAACAGGCAGCCTCCTGGGTAACAGACGGCATGGCGATTGGGCTGAGCGGATTCACGCGAGCAGGCGACGCCAAGGCCGTACCCAATGCCTTAGCCAAGCGCAGGGAGCAAGAGCGTTTTCAAATCGATGTCTACACTGGTGCTTCTCTCGGCTCCGGAATCGACGGGCGCTTCGCACAGGCTGGCATCGTCCGAAAACGCGCGCCGTATCAGTCCGATCCGGTCATGCGTTCTGCGATCAATTCGGGCGAGGTGCAATTTGTAGATCACCATTTATCCCAAACAGCGGAATGGGTCAGAGGGGGAGTTACGGGGCCTTTAGATTTTGCGATTATTGAAGCGCTTGGCATCACGCAGGAAGGCTTGATAATCCCCACCACTTCCGTTGGCAACTCGATGGTATTCACCCGTCATGCGAAACAGGTCATCATCGAGATCAATACAGCACAGCCCTTGGAACTCGAAGGGCTCCACGATTGCTACGAGGCGGAAGCGCTTGGAAAGCGCCAGCCGATCCCGCTCGTCTCGCCGAGGAACCGTATTGGCTCGAATGGCATCCGGGTCGATCCATCGAAAGTCAAAGGCATCGTTTGGACCAATCAAGCGGATTCGCCCTCGCCAATCGATCCGCCTGATGAGGAAACGGACATCATGGCGGGACACTTGCTTAGGTTCCTGCGTGGCGAAGTGCAGGCCGGCCGCTTGAGCAAAAGTCTCCCTCCGCTTCAATCGGGTGTCGGATCTGTTGCAAATGCGGTGCTGCATGGCTTGATCAATTCGGAATTTGACGGGTTGGAACTGTATTCCGAAGTGCTGCAAGATGCTGTGTTCGATTTGCTCGATTCCGGCAAGGCAGTCTTTGCATCTGCTTCGGCGATTACTTTATCCGAGCCTTATATGGAAAGGATCTATCAAAACTTCGGCCGCTACAGAGATCGATTGGTGCTGCGGCCGCAGGAAATTTCCAATCACCCAGAAATCATTCGGCGCCTCGGGCTTATTTCCATCAATACCGCGTTGGAATTCGATTTATACGGCAATGTCAATTCAACTCATATTGCCGGAACGAAAATGATGAACGGCATCGGCGGATCGGGTGATTTTGGGCGCAATGCGCAGCTCGCCATTTTCGTCACCAAATCCACCACCAAGAATGGAAGGATTTCTTGTGTTGTGCCGTTCGCTTCCCATATCGACCACACAGAACATGATGTAGACGTGTTGGTCACAGAGCACGGCTTTGCCGATATCCGCAATTTGGCGCCCCGTGAACGGGCGGAGCGGATCATCGCGAATTGCGTCCATCCGGATTACCGTTCGCAGCTGCAGGATTACTTTAACGAGGCAATCGCTCAAGGGGGGCATACGCCGCATATCCTGGATGAAGCATTGTCATGGCATGCAAGATACATGCGCACCGGTACGATGTTAAAGAAATCGCCATAATTTCCAAGGAACTGATGCGACAGCCGTGAGGCCAACTTTTCTGTTCATGCAAAGTCATGTATACTAATACCACTTAAATATTATTGGAGGCTCGCGCGCGATGGAAAAAATTACACCCGGCCCGCTATTGGATGTGATGGGGGAGCTATTCTCCGACGAAGTCTCGATAGCGGTCTCTGATATGGAAGAGTATACCTATTATCGCCCGAGCAAACGCATTGATTTGAAGATCAAGCCAGGGGATAAAGTGCGTGAAGGCACCATCGCCCATAAAGCGCTGACGACCGGCCAAAAAGCATCGGAATTCATCAACCGTGAAGTGTTCGGGGTGCCTTATCATGGCATGGCGGTGCCGTTTGAAGAAGGCGGCGTGCTCGCGGGCTGTGTCATGGCGATCTACCCGGCCTATACAGAAGGGAAATCGGTCGTGACGGTAAAAAGCCCGGATGGCTGGAAACCGATTCCATTCAGTGATGTCCGCTATCTCGAAGTGAAGGATCGAAAAACCCATGTCCATGCCGCGGATTTCTCCGGAACCAATAAAAACTCCCTGCAGGAATTCGAATATTTGCTGCCGAGGGATTCATTTATTCGTTGCCACCGGTCGTTTATCGTCAATGTCCATCATATTGAAGAAATTTATCCCGATACCCATTCGACATTTTTGCTAGCGATGGATAACGGAGAACGCTTGCCAGTCAGCCAATCGTATTCCAGTTATTTCCGCAAACTACTCGGCTTCTGAGGACGCATGAAAATGCTGCCTCGGACAGCCGATTTTCTGTTTGGCCCAGGGTATCTACTTTTCTGTACCAATATTTCCTGTTTCGCTCTGCTGCGCGTTATCATTAATATTAGTCACACAAGTAAATTGGGTGTTCTGCATCCTGTTTTTTTAGTGGAAGCAACACAATACCGTTCAATATTATGAAAACGCTTCAAAAAATGGCATATATTAGATTAAACATACAGAAAGAGAGTGTGGATGGAATGGAAAAGAACCTCGAGCGGATCAAAGCGGCAGAATTACAGAATCGTGTAGTCACAGCGCAAGAAGCGGCTGGGTGGATTCAAGACGGCATGACACTCGGACTTAGCGGATTTACAAGAGCAGGCGATGTAAAAGCGGTCTCGTACGCGCTGGTGGAACGTGCGAAAACTGAAAACTTTAGAGTTAACGTCTTTACCGGAGCTTCTCTGGGCTCTGATGTTGACCGGCTATTCGCAGAAGCGGGAATCGTCAATAAGCGTTTGCCTTTCCAAGCAGACCCTGCCATGCGTAAAGCGATCAATGCAGGGGACATGTATTTTCTGGATCATCATTTGTCTCACACCGCAGAATGGATCCGTACGGGGGCCATCGAACCAATCGATTTCGCGATCGTGGAGGCTTTATCCATTACAGAAGACGGCATGATCATTCCGACTACCTCTGTCGGCAACTCTTCCATATTCGTGAAACACGCCAAAAATATCATCGTGGAAATAAATACAGCGCAGCCTGAATTATTCGAGGACATTCACGATATTTACGATACTGGCACACAAGGCGAGCGTGACCCGATTCCGTTAACTTCTGTCGACCAGCGCATCGGCACAACAGGCATCCCGATGGATATGGATCGCGTGCGCGGTATCGTCTTTAACCATCAGGAAGATTCTCCTTCAACTATTATGGCGCCGGATCAAGACACGAAAATCATGGCTGACCATCTGCTGAACTTTTTCCGCAGCGAAATTGCGTCCGGCCGCTTGACGGAAAAACTGGCTCCGCTTCAATCGGGGATCGGCTCTGTGGCAAACGCAGTGTTGCACGGTATGATTGATTCGGAGTTCGAGCACTTGGAAGTCTATTCGGAAGTCTTGCAAGATGCCGTATTCGAGTTGATGGATGCAGGAAAAGTCGATTTTGCCTCTTGCTGCTCGATTACTTTATCGGAACCGAAGATGGAGCAGGTTTTCAGTGAATTTGACCAGTATCGCGACAAAATCATTATGCGCCCGCAGGAAATTTCGAATCATCCAGAAGTCGTTCGTCGACTCGGCCTGATTGCGATCAACACGGCATTGGAATTTGATGTGTATGGAAACGTCAACTCTACACATGTTTCCGGCACGAAAATGATGAACGGCATCGGTGGTTCAGGCGATTTCGCCCGCAACGCGCGCCTCGCCATCTTTGTCACGAAATCCACCGCGAAAGACGGCAAGATTTCAAGCGTAGTACCGTTCGCTACGCATATCGATCATACCGAGCACGATGTCGATGTAGTCGTCACCGAGCAAGGCTATGCCGATCTTCGTGGACTGGCGCCCCGTCAACGCGTGGAAGTCATTATCGAAAACTGCGTACACCCGGATTACCGTCCGCAAATGCGTGAGTATTACGAAGAAGCGCTGACACGCGGAGGCCAGACGCCGCACGTGCTCGAGAAAGCTTTCTCATGGCACGAATCATTCGCAAAAAACGGCACGATGCTCGCAAAAAAAGAACAATTAGTCTAAAACAAAACCGGATAGCCTATGTGGCTATCCGGTTTCTTTTGTTCAACGATTTCCGTACATTTCGGAAGTATTGCGGGAATACAGTTCAATGATGTTGCCGAATGGGTCTTCGGTATAGACCAAATAATGCGGCTTGCCTTTGTTGATGTTCCACATTTTGCTGCGCTGGCGCCCGCCATTTTGGACGATGCGTTCAATCGTTTCGACGATATCATCGACCACCAAGGCAATATGGAAAAATCCTGCATGCCGCGGCGGCTCTTCAGAAAAAGAAGGGTCCTGGAATTCGAATAGCTCGATGCCGAAGCCGTCCGAAGACATAAGATGAACATTGCGCATCTTGCGGATCTCTGGCCCCTGTAGATCGTTTGTCATTGACTCCGGGCCTTCTGTTTCTGCATCAAATTCAAACGGTCCCGCCAAAATGTGAAAATCGAATACTTTTCGGTACCATTTAATTGCCTTGTCTAAATCGGGGACCGCCAGCCCCACATGCGTAATTGCTGCCATGATGATTCTCCTCCTTTTTGCTGTACTGATTCTGTACCCTTCTGCGTGCGGAAATATGCAGAAATACAGCTTGTCCTGCATGAATCAGTCAAAAATAGTTGTTGCCAGACTGGATTTTTAGTATTATAATAAGCAATTGTGAAATTCTGAAATGAGGGTCCTAATATGAAAAATTCCATCTATGGATTGACGATAGAACAATTAAAAGATTGGTTTGTGGAAAATGGCCAGAAGAAATACCGCGCAGAACAAGTGTGGGATTGGCTTTATATTAAACGTGTCACTGAATTCTCGGAGATGAAGAACTTATCGAAGGATTGCATTGAGCTTTTGGAAAACAATTTTGCGATCCGTACATTGGACCAGGCAGTTAAGCAGGAATCGTCTGATGGCACGATCAAATTCCTTTTCCGTTTGCAGGATGGCAACTTGATCGAAACGGTTCTCATGCGCTTTAAATACGGCAACTCGGTCTGTGTAACGACACAAGTCGGCTGTAACATTGGTTGCAGTTTCTGCGCAAGCGGCCTGTTGAAGAAAAGCCGTGACTTGAACGCAGGCGAGATCGTTGAACAAATCATGCAAGTACAAGCGCATTTCGACGCAGAGCAAAAAGAAGAGCGTGTCAGCCATATCGTTGTCATGGGTATCGGCGAACCATTCGATAACTACACGAACTTGATGGATTTCCTCCACGTCGTCAATTCCCAAAAAGGATTGGCAATCGGAGCGCGTCACATCACAGTTTCAACAAGCGGTATCGTACCGAAGATTTACGATTATGCGGACGAAGGCTTGCAAGTCAACTTGGCGATTTCCATCCATGCCCCGACGAACGAATTGCGTTCACGCATTATGAAGATCAACAAAGCGTACCCAGTTGAAAAATTGATGGAGTCTATCGATTATTACTTGGAAAAATCGAATCGCCGCATCACTTTTGAATATATTATGCTGCGCGATGTCAACGACCATGTCGAAGAAGCGAACAAGCTGGCGAAATTGCTTGAAAACAAGCGTCATTTATCTTACGTCAACTTGATCCCTTACAACTCGGTCGATGAGCACGACCAATACCAGCAAAGCACGCCTGAAGCCATCAGTGCATTCTATGATGCATTGAAGAAAAAAGGCATCAATTGCGGTGTCCGCCACGAACAAGGTGCAGATATCGACGCTGCCTGCGGACAACTTCGCAGCAAGCAAATCAAAAAAGAGAAAAAACCGGCAACGGTCTAATTGCATGATAGGCAGCAAGCTCCCGAATTTTTCGGGGGCTTTTTGCATTGACCGAAAAGGGGGCCAGAATTTGATGGGGAGTAAGTAATGCAGGTTTAATGGGGTGGAACAGAACTTGTGCAATTTTGAAAAAAACGCCATAAAAAGGACTTTATTAATCGGCAGCCTCCCGAAATGCGGGGATATTGACTCTATAGAATGTATTTAGGAAAACGTTTGCACAATTGTATTTGTAATTTACTGCAAATTCTCTATAATGAAAGAAAACGCTTTAGAGGAGAATGGGAAATGTCAGAAATTAAAATTGAGCAATTAGGCAAACGCTATGACAAAGGCGCATTGGCAGTCAGTGATTTCAATTTACATATAAAAGATGAAGAATTTATCGTGTTTGTCGGCCCTTCGGGGTGTGGGAAATCAACAACTTTGCGAATGATTGCGGGATTGGAAGAGATTTCAGAAGGTGAATTCTTTATCGATGGAAAACGCATGAACGATGTGGAGCCAAAAGAACGCGATATCGCCATGGTATTTCAAAACTATGCTTTGTATCCTCATATGACCGTTTATGAAAATATGGCATTTGGGTTGAAGCTGAGAAAATTCAAAAAGTCGGAGATTAAACAACGTGTAGATGAAGCTGCCGCGATCCTCGGACTGGAAGACTACCTGAACAGAAAACCGAAAGCACTCTCAGGCGGGCAGCGCCAGCGTGTAGCTCTCGGACGTGCCATTGTTCGGGACGCCAAAGTCTTCTTGATGGACGAGCCCTTATCAAATCTGGATGCAAAACTACGTGTGCAAATGCGCGCTGAGATCTCCAAATTGCATAACCGCCTGAAAACAACAACGATCTACGTCACCCATGACCAAACAGAAGCGATGACAATGGCTTCACGCATCGTCGTTATGAAAGACGGTTTAATCCAACAAGTAGGCACGCCAAAAGAAGTCTATGATTTCCCAGAAAATCGCTTTGTCGGGGGTTTTATCGGTTCACCGGCAATGAACTTCTTTGAAGGGCAGTTAATCGATGGCACTTTTGCTGTAGGCACTAAAAAGATGGCGATTCCTTCAAAATTATTGGATATGCTGAAAGCGGAAGGTTATGACAATAAGCCGATCACACTTGGCATCCGCCCAGAACATATCCACGTCAATAACGAAGATCTGTCCGGAATACCGGCAAGCGAATTTGATGCAACGATCACCGTATCCGAACTGACAGGCGCGGAGACGATTCTTCACGCAGTCTACGAAGACCAGGAATTCATCGCCCGCGTCGACGCAGCAACTATAATCGAAGCAGGGCATCAAGCGACCCTCGCCTTTGACATGACGCACGTTCATTTCTTTGATGCCGAAACCGGAACACGCATCAAGGCATTAGAACGTACAGCAGTAACCGTATAAAATCCATAGGCCCCGACCGGCTCAAACGCCGGTTGGGGTTCTTTGTATCGAATCGACGAATAACCGCTAATCGGGAGGATTAATAATAATTTGAAGCCGTCAATAAGAAGCTTAACCAATGTATAAGCTCAACTTCCTTCCGCCAATCCATTGGCTTATGGCAAGAGGCCAACCCAAAGCAGGCCGGCGACTCCCCACCTGATGCTCGAAGCGAATATAAAATGCCTCACCTAATACCGTGAAGCAGGAAGCGATTCCCCCACAGTTCGATGAATACTTGAGAAGCACACCCAATTAAACACACACGTCTCAACGAAATCTTAAAGCCGACCTGCGCCAAGGGTGAGCCGATGCCATAAGACAGGTGCTTTTCCTGACTTATGGCAAGAGGCCAACCCAAAGTAGGCCGGCGACTCTCCACCTGATACTAAAACCGATCCCAAAACACCTCATTATGAATAAGTAAACTCATTAAGCTATTCAAAGCGTGAAAATTTGAAAAAAATGGGGGAGTTCGCAAAGGATAAGTTTAGAGAGGAGGATTAGGGGAAAACATTCTAACATAGAGTTTTCAAAAAAAAGGAGTGGACACAGAATGGTGAAAATTGCAGTTGAACATCCATTTACATCAGTACGCGATGCATTAGCACAAAAAGGGTATCGTGCAGAAATGCTTGAAAAGAAAACAGATGCTACAGATTACGACGTAGTGGTCGTCCGTGACCAAGAAGATTTGACGGATTTCCACATGAGCGTTTCATTAGTTGAAGCAAGAGGGCGCACATTGTTTGAAATTGTGGAAGAAGTCGAAGAGCGTCTCGTGCGTCAAGGCAAAATCCAGTCGCCTGAGCCAATGGCAACGGAATACGGCTCTGAATCAGGCGGAGGCGGCGGAAGCTTCGTTGCCGGCGCTGTGACAGGTGCTTTGATCGGCGCTGCAGCAGGCCTCTTACTTGCCCCTAAGAGCGGTAAGGAACTGCAGGAGCAAGTGAAAGCGAAGACTTCGGATTCAAGTGAAAAAGTGAACACTTCCATCGAACAGGCGAAAGTGAAAGCTGATGAACTGAAAACGAAGCGTGATGAGAAGAAAGAAGAAAAAGAAGTGAAGAAGCAAGAAAAAGCGATCGAAAAAGAAGTGAAGCAGCAAGAAAAAGCAGAAGAAAAAGAAGAGAAGAAAGAAGAAAAAGCCCAAAAAGAGCATGATAAGGCCGAAAAGAAAGTAGAAAAAGAAGTGAAGAAAGCTGAGAAAGATGCGGGTGGCGTAGATGTCGTGGAATTCGGCGAGTCATCACTCGGCAAAAACTCAGACGGCGAGATTAAAGTCGAGCCAACCGATGCAAAAAAGAATAATTAATCATGAATAAAGGCCTCCCACAGCTGCGGGAGGCCTTTTGTCTGTTTGAACTATTCAGTAGCGACTTTGTCGATTGGATCATGCGACACAGGCTCTGGAACGAATATGAGGACGACCAGGCCGATAATAAAGAGTACGACCAAACTCAAAACCCCTAAACTGGAGTTGCCGGTAATCTGGGAAGTGATACCGACCAGTAAAGGCCCCGTAATTGCTGCGAACTTGCCGAAAATATTATAAAAGCCAAAAAACTCATTGGCATTTTGCTTTGGCACTAGTTTGCCAAAATAAGAGCGGCTCAAAGCTTGGATGCCGCCTTGGCTGGTAGCGACCAGCATCGCAAGAATCCAGAAATCCAGAATGGTTTCGATAAAGACTGCATAGACGCACACGATAATATAGACAAAGATACCGACATACAGCATTTTCTTTCCGGTAAAGCGATCGGCAAGCTTGCCGTAGAGAATCGCGAAAGGCGCAGCGACAACTTGAGTGGCGAACAAAACGATTAACAAGCTGGTGGCACTTAACCCAAGATCGGTCCCATAGGCGGTAGATAATGAGATAATCGTGCCAACACCGTCGATATAGAAGAAATAAGCAATAAGGAACAGGAACAAAGCGCGGTATTGCCGGATCTCCCGGATCGTCTTATTGAGCCGGCGGAAGCTCTGGGCAACTGGATTCGCTTCACGTTTGATGAAATGATGCTGTTTGACATGGCGGAACAGCGGAATCGAGAACAGGGCCCACCAAACAGCGGTGATCAAGAACGCAAGCCGGCTGGCATTCGTGACAGACAGCGGCAACACTTCATTTTGGGCAAGTAAGATAATCAGGATGGCGAGCGCAAACGGAATGGTCGAACCGATATAGCCAAGCCCGTAACCGAATGCGGAAACGCGGTTCATGCGCTTTTCAGTTGTGATGTCGACAATAAAGGCGTCATAGAATAGGTTTGCACCTGTTGCTCCAAGGGCGGCGAAGACGTAGCAGATCAGGAGCCACAGCCACTGGCCTTCCGGCACGAAAGCGAGCATCGCCGTCGAAATGGTACCCAGCAGGAAAAACACCGTGAAGAATTTCTTTTTCATTCCCTCATAATCGGCAATTGTGCCGAGCAGCGGGCCGAGCATGGCCAAGATGAATGTAAAAATAGCGATAGTGTAGCTTAAGTAAGCGGTAGAATCAGCCAGCTCCACACCGGCATCTGTTGCGGCTGCTTTATAGAAAAGCGGAAATACTGCCGTCGTGATGATGATGGAGTAAGCGGAATTGCCCCAATCGTATAGCGCCCAGCTTTTTTCCGGTTTCGTAAATTTCGCCATAGCGCAAGGCCCCCTTTTTTAAGTCTATTGTACAAGACAGGATGTAAAAAAGGGTGTTTTTGACTGAATATTTGCTGAAAATTTACAATATAATGCAAGATGAATCGAAACCTTCGCATTTGAGGCGCAGTCTTTATTCAGCTACACTGATGGAAGAAAGCGAGTGAATGGAATGAAATTGGTATCATGGAATGTAAATGGCTTGCGGGCCGTGATGAAAAAAGGATTTATGGATTTCTTTGAGACAGTAGATGCCGATATCTTGAGTGTCCAGGAAATCAAATTGCAGGAAGGCCAAATTGATTTGGAGATCCCGGGTTATCATACCTATTGGAATTATGCGCAGAAGAAGGGCTACTCAGGTACCGCTATCTTCACTAAACAGCGCCCATTGAATGTCCAGTACGGAATCGGCCTTGAGGAGCACGATACAGAAGGCAGGTTGATCACATTGGAATTCCCTGAATTTTATTTGGTCAATAGCTATACGCCGAACTCCCAGCACGGGCTGTTGCGTCTTTCTTACCGGCTAATATGGGAAGACAAGCTGCTTTCATATATCCAGCAGTTGGACCTCGAAAAACCCGTCATTTTATGCGGGGATCTGAACGTGGCACATCAGGAAATCGATTTGAAAAACCCGAAAGCCAATAAAAAGAACTCAGGCTTCACGCCAGAAGAGCGCGGGAAAATGAGTGGTTTCCTCGATAGTGGTTTCGTCGATACATTCCGCCATTTCCATCCTGATGAAGGCGGCCATTATTCATGGTGGTCTTATCGTTCGAATTGCCGGGAAAAGAATGTCGGATGGCGCATCGATTATTTCATCGCATCCAACCGGCTCGTTGGGAAAATGAAGAGTGCAATGATCCATAAAGATGTACGAGGCTCGGATCATTGCCCGGTAGAGTTGCAACTGAACGATTTATCGGCTTAAAGAATTATTCATAGTATTCATCTGTTAAATTAAAAAAACCGGCAAGCCTGAAACAATCTCAGGTTTGCCGGTTTTTTGTCTCATAATAGAGTTCCACGTGAAACATTTAAACGTTCATCACACGTTGTGCTAGGCGTTTGCAATTGTCTTGGTCGAAATAATCGATGTATTCATCGGCTTTCCCGTACCATTCGTTATGAGCAATATTATTTTCAACCATATAGGAGAGCGTGTTAAAGACATCTTCTACAGTCGAGGATTTATAACCGTACAGGTCTTTATCGAGGTCGAGATAGGAACCGCGCTTCTCCGTATATTCCTGTTGGTCGAACATGAAAAAAATGATTGGTTTATTCAAATACAGGAAGTCCCAAGAAACGCTTGTGATATCTGTCAGCAGCATATCATTTTCTTCGATCGATCGCTCGATGGAGGCGTGGTTAAAGTCCAGAAATTCGATACCGTAATCTTGGTCGGCGAGTGGAAAGAAATGTTCTTCAAATCGCTTCATGAAAGGATGCAGAGCGATTTGGAGGTGAATGCCGTTGGATTTCAGGAGTTCCCGTATCCCTTCGTGCTTCAATAAGCCGATCGTGCTGCGAAAATAATTACTTTCGAGAAATTCTTCCCTTGAGAGGTCAAACAGCCATTCACGCCAAGTCATCATCATGAGGATGCGCTTCATTTCTTTTGGCGGCTGGTTTGGCAAGTAGCGGTCAAAACGGGGGAATCCGGTGATGATGAGTTTCTCTTCAGGGATTTTCCATTTATCGCGTTTCAATTCGTATTCATAGCGCGATGCGCAGTTGAAATAATCCGTCCGCTTGAGGAGTGGAACATCCTCTTTTTGGATTAGGATTTTCTTGAAGCCTTCGATGCCATGGCTGACATGCGTGATGACTGTCCGGCGATTCAAATTCAAGAATTTGTCGGCGGATGGCACGATGTCGTAAAGCAAAGAATGCCCGTGAAACGTGTAATCAGCCCGGAAAAACAGCAAATAATTGCGGAAACTGCCAAGCGCTACGGCGTTTGGAACTCGCCCGTTCTTGGCATAGTCGGTCGACGGGTCATACATCCAATAAGCCGTGACTTGCTTTGCATGGTTATTCACCAAATATTTATGGAAAACGGAAGCATTGTCTTCGTATTTTTCTCCGAGGTTTCCTCCTACCAGGGCGATTTTCGGGCCTTTTGCATTTCGGTAAAACCGGGAGAGAATATAGGCCGCTGATACTTTCAAAAAAACTTTCAAAGGGTCCCATCTCCCTTTCTCTTTCAAGGTAACGCTCATTTCCAGCCCTGCTTTCTGTTAGTCGATTCCATTCTAGTTTTCCATATCCAGCTGGATTTGTCTATTCCAAGAGAGGCGGGTTTAATTTCAAACGGTAAAGGGCCCCGGGCAGAACATGATTAAATAGAAAAAACCGGTGAGTTTAGGACTCACCGGTCTTTCTTATGGATTCAAAGAAGAATGATTGACACCGAACACATTTTCCACGTCGATCAAGAAGGCGATGCCTTTTCCGGGAGCATCCAGGTCGACTGCCTGTTCGATGCTTGCGACTACTTTTTCTGCAAATATGGACGGTACTAATGTCAGTACAACGTCTTTTTCCGGGTCGATCGTAAAGTTCATGAACTTTTTTTGTTCATTAACCCCAGTACCGCGACCTTCCAGGATAGTGCCGCCTTCAGCGCCGGCTTTTGCGGCTGCCTTGACAACTTGTCCGGAATCTCCGGAATTAACGATGGTTACGATCAATTGAAAATCTTTCGGTTCTGGCATTTCTTCCACCCCTCGCTTCTTTTTTCGGTCGTCTTCGCGCTTGGTAAGATGGGGAACCCCCAGCAACTTGCTGAGATGGACAGTAAAGCCGAGGCCGTAGCCTGATTTACCCAATTTCCCGGCATGGCTAATCGCTTCTGCAACGGCCAGTTCTATTTCTCCGTCGACAGCAATAAAGACGACATCTTTTTCATGCGTAGCGGGAAGCCCGAGGAAAGTGGGCTTTTCGTTTCTCCCGATTCCTTCCGCATATAACACCGTTGCCCCATCTGCGCCAGCTTCTTTCGCCGCTGCAATGACATCCCTCGAAGCACCGCGTTTTACGATGGCAATCATCAGTCTATGATTCAGATTCATGGTTTTGTTTCACTGCCTTTCGATTAAAGAGTAAACCGACAACTAGTACGGAAATGATCGGTGTTAATGCCACGATGGCAATCATTCCAAAGCCATCGACAAGCGGATCCCGCCCTTCGGTGACAGAAGCGATGCCGACTGCCACAGAGACGATGAATGTGACGGTCATCGGCCCGGTAGCGACACCGCCTGAGTCAAAGGCGATGGCGATAAACGTGCGTGTGGAGAAAAAGATCAGGATAAGGGCGAGAATATAACCCGGTACGATGAAATACCAGATCGACCAGCCCGTCAAAATCCGCAGCATCGACAAAGCGATAGATAAGCCGACCCCTGTCGATAAAGTGTAGAGCATGATCTGCGAGGAAATGTAACCACCCGTTTCGCGGTCGACTTCCTCATTCATGATGCGGACAGCCGGTTCGGCAAATGTCGCGACAAAGCCGAGCACAAATCCAATCGGGACAATTGCCCAGCGATATTGCCATTCGCCAAGTTCCGCACCCATTAATTCACCAAAGGGCATAAAGCCGATATGGACGCCTTGCAGGAAAAAAGCCAATCCGAAAAACGTTAACACGAAGCCGAGTCCGGTTTGCAACACGCGTTCCTTTGGCAATTTAAGCATGAACAATTGGAATACACTAAAGAATACGATAAGTGGAAGGAGAGCCATGCTGACTTCGATCAGCACTTCCCCGAAACCTTGAAAAATATGCAAGTTCACCGGTATAGCACCCCCAGCAGCATGACAGCGATGATGGGGCCAATCGAGGCCAGCCCGATCAAGCCGAAGCCTTCGCCGCTGCTCGGCTTATCGGAGCGCAGGACGGAGGCAACACCGATGCCCAGCGCCAAAATGAAAGGCACTGCCATCGGGCCGGTCGTGACCCCGCCGGCATCGAAGGAAATTGGGATGAATGCCTCAGGGACAAAAAAGGAAAGCAGAAAGACAAGGGTGTACCCACCGATCAGCATATAATGGATCGGAATGCTAAACAGCGTCCGGACCATCGCCAAAGCGACGAAAATCGCCAGGCCGACCGAGACGGATAAGATAAGGATATTTCTTGAGATATCCCCTCCTGAAACGTTATCGATTTGATTGGCCAATACACGGACGTCCGGTTCGGCAATTGTGACGGCGAGTCCGAGCACTAGGCCAGTCCCGATGATCAGCCATGGCTTGCGGGTCAAGGGCAGCTTTTTGCCAATCAGTTCACCAATCGGAAGCAACCCTGCATTGACACCGAGCAGGAACAGAAAAAAACCGGTTCCAACAAAAACAACGCCGATCAAAAACTGCAGCAACGCTTCGAGTGGCAGACGAATGATCAGGACTTGAAGCAAGACGACGACGATCGTGACAGGAAGAATGGCAGAGGCGACTTCTTTGAAAGTACTTTTGACATTTTCCATGCAGCATCTCCTTTACAGCGGATTTGGCTTGATGCAATTCACGCGGCGGTTGGGACAAGGAACTACAATAGTCGTTAAGATAAAGAAGAATATATCCGAGCCAGGAGGAATGAAGATGAAAAAAAACAAGAAGACCGAACCGATGCTTCCCGCAAAGCTAGAAACTTTTTCTTTTATTGAAGCATTAGATGATGGATATGTCCATGACTGCCGGATTGTTTCCGAGGAATTAACGGCAGGAAGAATTCATTTTGACCGCGTGCAGTTCGAAAATACCCGTTTTTTGGATGGCGAATGGGAACGCAGCGAGTTTGCAGATGTGGTATTCATCAATTGCGATTTATCGAATGCTGATATGAGCCGTGCGGTGTTCCATCGGGTGCAGTTCGAAAATTGCCGGTTGCTCGGCACGGATTTTACGGAAAGTACAATCCGTTATACGCGTTTTAGAGAATGCCGACTCGATTATGCGATTTTCGGGTTTTCCCATATAAACGACGTGACATTCGAGAAAAGTATTCTGCAGCAAGCAGACTTCTATGAAGTAGACTTACAAAATGCGCAGTTTCTCAATAGTGAGTTAAACGAAGCCAATTTCACGGGAACTTCCCTCAAAGGAACCGATTTCAGTTCAAGCCACTTTAATGAGCTACAATTGACTACGGAATTGCTTTCAGGGTGCAAAGTATCTACGGATCAAGCATTGCTATTTGCCCGGAAATTGGGATTAAACATCATAGAATAAATTTTTTTGTCTTTTTATAAGCTTTATGACATGTTAATTTACCAATTATTACATTAAATAGATACAGTTCACTAAATATTCATTATATTTTAAAATATTTCCATAAAATGATTGCTCATTCAATTTAATTGCAGTATATTTAAAATAATTAGAAATCGAAATCTATTAAAAGGAGCAGGAATCAACTATGAAGCAGTTAAGCAAAAAAATAAAAGATTTAAGAGAAGCGAGAGGCCATTCTCCGGAAGAGCTTGCAGACCTTCTGGGCTTTGCGAAAAGCACGGTTTGGGCATACGAAAGCGGCAAGAAACAAGTGTCAGTCGCGCATCTGGAACGCCTCGCCGATTTCTTTGAGATTTCTGTGGACAGCCTATTGGACCGCGACGACCGCATAATTAATTTTAACCTTCAAAATACAAATTTCCTGAACGAATATACAGTGATGCTCGATGACCAGCCATTGAATGAAGCGGAACTCGCCGAAGCGGCTTCTTTTATCCAAGTGAAACGTCGCATGGGCAGTTATGGCTTGGCGACTTGATGAATATGTCCGTGAAATCATGAGCCTGTTCTCCTGTAATAAGGAGAGCAGGTTTTTTCGTACGATAAAAGTAATTGATGAATTGTATTTGACAGAATTATCTGTCAAAATAAAAAGAGACTCAAGGAAATGGCGGTGAGGGTTTGAGAAGATACATAATGTACGAAACATATCGGCTGGGAATTCTCATCGACCATCTAAAGGCGGAGGACTTGATCAGGCAAATCGATGAATATATTGAAGACACGCAAGTTGACCAGATTCCCCATATCTTTTATGTCCTGTCGCTTTCGAGCAACCGCCGCATCATGATTGAATTGCTGACAGATTTAGCGCGAGGTGTCGACGAAGAGCTGCCGGCATCGATTGTCGCCGGTATCCTGTACAAAGATCGCGCGCGTTATACGGTGGAAGAGCTGTACGGAAAAATCGGTATGCTGGCTTCGCTGTTATCAGATGAAGACGATGAACTTGCGGCAAGTTTCCGCGAATTAAAATCCTCCTATGATGAATTGCAAGCCGTCTATGGGAGGCGCTTTAAACGGAAAAAAGCAAGAGAGCGCATGCTTGCCCGCAGTGAAAAGGTATTGGAGGAGACACTCGCTGAATATGCCCATTTTGCGGAGGAAATGGACCGCAAAGAATGGTGGCTCAATTAAACCTGTTTATTCTGTTTGCTATGGGGAAGACAAATTATAGCAACTTACAGAATCAGGAGGAGAAAATAATGACTAAAACGATTTTCATTACAGGAGCTGGAAGCGGACTCGCAAAAGGTACGGCACTTGGACTGGCGGCGAAAGGCCATAAAGTCATCGCGCCAGTTGAAACAGCCCCTCAAGTAACATCACTCCGTGAAGCGGCATCTGAAGCCGGCGTAGAATTGACGACGTTTAAAATGGACATTAAAAATCCACAGGACCTGGCACAGATGCTTGACTATGATTTTGATATCTTTGTAGCAAATGCTGCCATCAATGAAGGTGGCCCACTCGGGGAAGTGCCAATGGCAAACTTCCGTGAATTATTCGAAGTGAACGTCTTCCAAACGCTTGAAACCGCTCAAATCGCAGCACGTAAATTTGTCGAGAAGGGCAAAGGCAAGATTATTTTCCTATCTTCCATGGCAGGGATCATGTCGACTCCTTACGTCGGCCCGTATACAGCGACGAAGCACGCTATTGAAGCCATTGCAAAAACATTGCGCAAAGAAATGGCAGAGTTCGGCGTGCAAGTAGCGACGATCAACCCGGGAGCTTTCGCTACAGGATTTAACGATCGCAGTGCAGAAGCCAAATGGAAATGGTTCGATGAGAAAATCCACTTTACACGTCCTGAAGACATGAAGGAAATGGAGAAGGGCTTGGAAGACCAATTCGATCCGCAGGACATGATCGATAAAATGGTGGAGATCATCCCGCAAGATTCTCACAAATTCCGCACAGCGTATCCAGAAGAGACCGAACAACAGATGAAAGACGAAGAAGCTAAACAGTGGGAGATCGAAATTTAAGCTGAAAGGAAGAGGGCCATGAAGCCGGAACACTGGGCTTGGGAATTGATGGAGCACGGTGCAGGCAATGCAGGCGAAGTTTGCCGCTTATTCGATGCGCTCGTGCCAGTCGACCCGCATGAAATGTTCGGGATATGGAGAGGGCGCGAGTTGCCATCAGGACACCCGTTGGACGGCTGGCTTATAAAATCGGGCTGGTACGGCAAAGCTTTCCACAGCATCGAGCATGTCGATCCTTTATTGTTTAACACCCCTTTTGGAAAACCGTTCCCGCTGCATCCGTTTCCGCCCGGGCTGATCGCTAACCACCTGAGCGGTGCAAGAGGTGCAGCCCGCCTCAGGAAAATGGAATGGCGAGGAAAAGTGAGTGCGGTGATGATTTACGATCAATTGCCGATTCATGACCATTTCCGCAAAGTGAACGATGATGTCCTTTTGGGCATGATGGATTGGAAAGGGATGAAGCGGCCATATTTCTTCCTGTTGGCCAGAGTGTACGACTGAGATTATTTTCATTGGCATGATTCGAATAAAAAGGCCTTTTCAGCCACCCTGGAAACCAATCGATTTTCTGGGGTGGCTTTTCGTATGTCAAAAAAGAAATAGCCCTCTAAATATGGTAAGCTACGTTCATAGTAAAACAGTATGGGGAGTGTTCAAAGTTGTTGGAACAAGCAAGAAAACTACTGCAGTCGCATTTCGGGTATGATAGCTTCCGGACCGGCCAGGAGCAGGCCATCACGCAAGTTTTCGATGGCCAAAATACGATTTGCGTCATGCCGACAGGCGGCGGGAAATCGATGTGCTACCAGATTCCTGCGCTTGCCATGGAAGGGACAACCATCGTTGTCTCGCCGTTGATCTCCCTGATGAAAGATCAAGTCGACTCATTGCAGGCAGCCGGAATTCCAGCTGCTTCTATTAATAGTTCACTCGACGTCTATGAAGTCCGTGAAATTCTTCATGAGGTGCAAATGGGCATCATCAAATTATTATATATCGCGCCAGAACGCCTTGATTCGGAAATGTTTTTGGATGGCTTGCAAGGCGTCAAGGTTCCGCTCATCGCAGTCGATGAAGCGCATTGCATCTCGCAATGGGGGCACGATTTCAGGCCGAGCTACCGCTTGATCAGCCGCATGCTGGAAATTTTCCCGGACAATCCGACGGTGCTGGCGTTGACAGCGACAGCGACACCCCAAGTACGGGAAGATATTTGCCGCATCCTGGATATCGAGGAACAAAATACTGTCATCACTGGATTTGAACGGGCAAATTTAAGTTTTTCAGTTATTCAAGGACAGGATCGCGAACGCTTTATCCGGGATTACGTTCAGAAAAACGACAATGAAGCTGGCATCATTTACGCAGCGACGCGCAAAACAGTGGATTCGGTCTATGAATCGCTTGTCAAACGCGGGGTCAAGGCGGCTAAATACCATGCCGGCATGCCGGACGCAGAACGGCGCCTCGGACAAGAGCGCTTTTTGAACGATGAAGTGACGGTGATGGTAGCGACCAATGCATTTGGAATGGGCATCGACAAATCCAATATACGGTACGTGATCCATTACCAGCTGCCCAAGAACATGGAAAGCTATTATCAGGAGGCTGGGCGTGCGGGGCGGGATGGACTACCGAGTGAATGCATCGTGCTTTACGCTTCGCAGGATGTCCAGACGCAGCGCTTTTTGATTGATCAGGCACAAGATCCTTCGCGTATTCCAGGAGAGTTGAAAAAGCTCCAAGGCATGGTAGATTACTGTCATACAGAAAATTGTCTTCAGCAATTCATTGTTCATTATTTCGGTGACGGAAGCGCCGCACCGTGCGGCCATTGCGGCAATTGCGTCGATGAACGTGAAGGGCAGGATGTCACAGAAGATGTCCAAAAAGTGCTGTCGTGTGTCATCCGCATGGGCCAGAAATTCGGCAAAACGATGACTGCCCAAGTATTGACTGGCTCACGCAATAAAAAAGTGCTCGATTTTCGCTTTGATCAATTGTCGACTTACGGCGTGTTGAAGCATATGAATTCGAAGGAAGTGTCAAACCTTATCGAATTCATGATTTCACAAGAATTGCTGGCCGTTGAACAAGGCAGCTTTCCGACCATTTTTGTGCCTGACGGGGGGCGTGATGTCCTGCTTGGAAAACGCCGTGTCATGAGAAAAGGTGTTGTCGTGACGAAACGTATCGCCACGAACGATCCGTTGTTTGAGGAATTGCGTATAGTCCGCAAGAAATTGGCAGACGAAGCGGGAGTTCCGCCGTTTGTCATCTTCTCCGACAAGAGCTTGCAGGACATGGTGGCACGTAAACCGAAAGATGAAGAGGCTTTTCTGGAAGTCAGCGGAGTGGGAGCGAATAAGTTGGAGAAATACGGAGAATACTTTCTTGAAGCGATCCGCATGTATGAAACGGTGAATAATTCGTAGCAATTCAGTTGCTTCAATAAAAGCATTTGTCTTATGTACTAATATGAAAAATTAAGTAAATCAAGAAAAGTTAATAGCTATAAGAAAAGAGCGCGGAAAATGAATCATTTTCTACGCTCTTTTCTTATAGAGAATTCTATGGGGCGCGGCTGAAAAATAATTTCGCGCGACAGCTTTTTCCGAGTGATCAATCAAAAGATGCCATCTTAAATTGTATAATTACTGGAAAAATAGCTGCACGGAAAAGGAGACGAAAAAAATACTGTATCAATATACACAAATGGCGAATAAAGAAGAATCGCTATACATCTTTACTTGAAAGCGTTTTCACTCGGAATCTTAGATCTGGCAATGAATCTTCATGCGCTTGATAAAATTTTCACAAAATGAAATTGTATATATATTCAGTTATATGGTATACTATCATAATATTATGACAAATTAGCGTGTAAAAGGAGGCGGTTATATTGAGTAAGAAAGAGTATCCGATCGCACAAGGACTGTATCATCCCGACCAGGAGCACGAAGCTTGCGGTATTGGGATGATCGCTAATATAGACGGTAGAAAATCTCACAGTATTGTTCAGAACGCAGTGAACATCCTCTGCAACTTGGAGCACCGCGGCGGCCAATCATCCGATACGAGCACCGGAGATGGCGCGGGCATTTTAACGCAGATTCCGCACCGCTTTTTCCTAAAGCAATGTGAAAAGGAAGGCATCGTTCTTCCGGATGAAGGAAAATATGGCATTGGCATGATCTTCATGCCACAGGATTACGATCTCCGCATGAAAGCAAAAGACGTCATCCAGCGCATCGTTGAAGAAGAAGGCCAAAAATCACTCGGCTGGCGCCCTGTGCCGGTCAACGATTCGTTTGTCGGCAATGTCGCGGCGAAAACCAAACCGGTCATCCGCCAAATCTTCATCGGCGCATCAGCCGAGCTTGAAACGCGCATCGATTTGGAACGCCGTTTGTATATTATCCGCAAACGTATTGAGCAGGAAATGGGCGGTGTGGAAGAATTCAAGGACGTTTACTTCAGCAGCTTGTCTGCCGGGACGATTGTTTATAAAGGCATGCTCATCCCGGAACAACTAGATTCGTTTTATATCGACCTCAACCATCCCGAATTCAAATCGGCGTTGGCACTCGTCCACTCACGGTTCAGTACGAATACCTTCCCGAGCTGGCAGCGTTCCCACCCGAACCGCTACTCCATTCATAACGGCGAATTCAATACGCTTCGCGGAAACGTCAATTGGATGAGAGCCCGCCAGCTCGCTTGCAACTCCCCTTACTTCAATGACCAAGACTTGCAAAAAGTCCTGCCGGTCATTGATGAGACAGGAAGCGACTCGTCGATGTTCGACAATTGCTTCGAATTCCTCCATCTTTCAGGCCGTTCGCTTGCGCATACGGCAATGATGATGGTGCCGGAGCCATGGGTCAACGATACATCGATCGACAAGAAAAAACGTGATTTCTACGAATACCACAGCACGCTCATGGAGCCGTGGGACGGGCCGGCAGCGCTGGTATTTACAGACGGACGCCAGATTGCAGCCTGCCTCGATCGCAACGGCTTGCGCCCGGCGCGTTATTATATTACGAAAAGCGGCATGATCGTCCTCGGTTCAGAAGTTGGGGCGCTTGATATCTTTTCGGATGACATTATTTATAAAGACCGCCTACGCCCAGGGAAGATGCTTCTGGTCGATCTGGAAGCCGGCAAGATCATCCCAGACGACGAAATCAAAACGCAGATTGCTTCCGAGCTCCCTTATAAAGACTGGATCGAAAACAATTTATTCGATTTGGCTGATTTGCCGGACCCGAAAGAAGTTGTGCATCCAAATAGCGAAGGGCTGTTGAAACAGCAGCTTGCTTTTGGCTATACGCAAGAAGAAATTCAGAAAATCATCAAACCGCTGGCGTCCGACGGAAAAGATCCGGTCGGCTCGATGGGTTACGACTCACCGCTTGCGGTGTTGTCGAAAAAACCACAGCTTTTGTATAACTATTTCAAGCAATTGTTTGCACAAGTCACCAACCCGCCAATTGACGCCATCCGGGAACAGATCATCACGGCGGCGCGGACAACCATTGGGGCTGAAGGCAATCTGGTGGATCCGAAACCGGAAAGTGCCCGCCATATCCGGCTAGAAACACCGGTGTTGCTGAATGCAGAGCTTGAAAGGCTGCGCCAGCAGAACCTCCCGGAGTTCAAGGCCGTCACCTTGCCGATCTTGTTTGAAGCAGACGGAGGCGCAGAAGCGATGGAAGCGCGCTTGGAAGCATTATTTGCAGAAGCGGACGAAGCCATCGAAAAAGGCGCAACGCTTGTCATCTTATCTGACCGGGGAGTTGATAGCACGCATGCGGCGATTCCTGCACTGCTCGCAGTATCCGGGCTTCATCACCATTTAATCCGCCAAGGCACCCGGACGCGTATGAGCATTTTGCTGGAATCCGCAGAGCCGCGCGAAGTGCATCATTTTGCCATGTTGATTGGGTACGGAGCAGAGGGGATTAACCCTTACCTAGCATTCGAATCGATTGAAGACTTGGTGGCGAAAGACGATATCCATGGCATGGACGCGGTGCAAGCCGAAGCGAGTTATGTTCAAGCTGTAACAGATGGAATTATCAAGATCTTGTCTAAAATGGGCATTTCAACGATTCAAAGTTACCGAGGTGCACAAATTTTCGAAGCGATCGGCATTCATATGGACGTCATCGACAAATACTTTACACGGACATCTTCACGTCTTGGCGGTATTGGACTCGATATCATTGCCAAGGAAGTCCTGTTGCGCCACGCGTCTGCTTATCCGGAACGCGAGGGAGCGAACCCGGCGCTTGAGTCGGGCGATGAGTATCAATATCGTGAAAATGGCGAAGATCATCAGTACAACCCGATGACCATCCATACGCTTCAACAGGCGTGTCGGACGAATAATTTCGATACCTTCCGCAAGTATTCAAAGCTATTAACGGATGAAAAAGCCAATCTCCAATCCTTGCGCGGCTTATTGAAATTCAAAGATCGCACGCCGATCCCAATCGAAGAAGTCGAAACGGTCGAAGAGATTTGCGCACGATTCAAAACAGGTGCCATGTCCTACGGCTCGATCAGTAAAGAGGCCCACGAAGCATTGGCGATCGCCATGAATAAAATCGGCGGCCGCAGCAACTCCGGAGAAGGCGGAGAGGAAGTTTCGCGCTTTATCCCGGACGATAACGGCGACAGCCGCAGAAGCGCCATCAAGCAAGTCGCATCTGGCCGCTTTGGCGTCACGAGCCATTATTTAGTCAATGCTGACGAAATCCAGATCAAAGTCGCACAAGGAGCGAAACCTGGAGAAGGCGGGCATTTGCCAGGCAAGAAAGTATATCCTTGGATTGCGGAAGTTCGCGGTTCGACAACGGGTGTTGAATTGATTTCACCGCCGCCTCACCACGATATCTATTCGATCGAAGATTTGGCGGAATTGATCTTCAACTTGAAAAATGCCAATCCGCATGCGCGCATCAGCGTCAAGCTTGTATCAGCTGTCGGTGTAGGTACGATCGCAGCAGGCGTCGCCAAAGGCCGTGCAGACCTGGTCTTGATCAGCGGTTATGACGGCGGCACAGGTGCTGCGCCGAAAACGAGCTTGAAGCATACCGGCTTGCCGTGGGAAATCGGCCTTGCTGAAACGCATCAGACATTGCTATTGAACGGCCTGCGCGACCGCATCGTCGTCGAAACAGACGGCAAGATGATGACTGGGCGCGATGTCGTCACGGCAGCGCTACTCGGAGCAGAAGAATACGGCTTCTCGACAGCACCGCTCGTCGTCCTTGGATGCGTCATGATGCGCGTCTGCCATTTGGATACATGCCCAGTTGGGATTGCGACACAAAACCCGGAACTGCGCAAAAAATATACAGGCGAAGCAGACCATGTTGCGAACTTCATGCGCTTTATCGCCATGGAAGCACGCGAATTGATGGCAGAGCTCGGCTTCCGCACCATCAATGAAATGATCGGACGCACCGATGTGCTGGAAACGAATAAAGCCATCAAGCATTGGAAAGCGGAAGGGCTGGATTTGACGCAGCTGCTCTATCAGCCGGATCTTCCGGATAAAGTCGGCCGCTATGCGACGATCAAGCAAGACCATGGCTTGAAGCATACGCTTGACGTGCAGGAGCTCTTGCCTCGCTGCCGCAATGCGATCGAAACGGGAGAGCCGGTCGAAGTATCGACGGCGATCCGCAACATCCACCGTGCGACCGGAACGATTATCGGCAGTGCCATTTCCCGTAAATACGGGGCGGAAGGCCTGCCTGAAGACACAATCACTTTCAACTTCCAAGGTTCTGCAGGTCAAAGTTTCGGTGCGTTCATTCCAAAAGGCATGACGCTGAAACTGATCGGCGACTCCAATGACTTTGTCGGAAAAGGTTTATCCGGTGGCAAGATCATCGTCAAGCCGGCAGCAGATTCGACATTCCTTCCTGAGAAGAACATTATCATCGGCAACGTATCGTTTTACGGTGCTTCGGCTGGGGAAGCGTATATCCACGGCATGGCCGGCGAGCGTTTCGCGGTCCGTAATTCAGGCGCGAAAATCGTTGTCGAAGGTGTCGGCGATCATGGCTGTGAATACATGACCGGCGGGCGCGTCGTCATCCTCGGAGAGACCGGCAAAAACTTCGCAGCTGGCATGTCAGGCGGTGTCGCCTATGTCCTTGATGAAGAAGAGACATTCAGCGAACGCTGCAACCCTGAAATGGTTCATATGCAGCCGCTCGCAGACCCTGTTGAAATTGCGGAACTGAAAGAAATGGTCGAAAACCACGTGCGCTACACAGGAAGCCTCAACGGCAAACGCGTATTGACGCATTGGGAGATTCTGTCTGCCAAATTCGTCCGGGTCATTCCGAAAGCCTATTTGAAGATCAACGAACGCATCAGCAAGCTGCAGGATAGCGGCATGGCGAAATTTGATGCTGAAATGGCCGCATTCGAAGAAAGTAAAATGGCTTCAGCCGGTAAGTAACAAGGCCGGTAACAGCTGCCTTTCATAGAGAACAGCTTGAAAAATATGCGAACTGGAGGGAAACAATGGGGAAGATAACCGGATTTATGGAGTATAACCGTCAGACTGTAAAAGAACGCGACCCGGCACAGCGGACACGTGATTGGAAAGATTATACGATTCCGCTATCTGAACAGGAAGTGCAAAAGCAAGGAGCGCGCTGCATGGATTGCGGCGTTCCGACCTGCCAGACCGGCATGGATCTTGACAACGGCACGACCGGCTGCCCGGTCAATCACTTGATTCCGGAGTGGAATGATCTTGTCTATCGCGGCCAATGGAAAGAGGCGCTTCACCGCGAGCATTTAAAGAATAATTTCCCGGAATTCACCGGTGTCGCTTGTCCAGCGCCGTGTGAAGGGGCTTGTGTTCTCGGCATCAACGAACCCTCTGTTGCGATCCGTACGGTTGAGAGGTCCATCATCGAACGCGGATTTGCGGAAGGCTGGGTCGTTCCAGAACCGCCGAAACACCGCACCGGCAAAAAAGTGGCTGTTGTGGGTTCAGGTCCAGCAGGTCTTGCATCGGCAGCCCAATTGAACAAAGCTGGCCATACCGTAACAGTGTTCGAAAAAAGCGACCGCATCGGCGGCCTGCTGACGTACGGCATCCCTGAAATGAAGTTGCCATACGACATGGTCACGCGCCGTGTCAAAATCCTTGAGCAAGAAGGCATCACCTTCGTGACGAATGTCGAAGTCGGCAAAAATTATCCCGCAACGAAATTAAGCGATGATTTCGATTCGGTCATCATGGCGACCGGTGCGACTGTGCACCGCAATATCGACGTCGAAGGGCGTGACTTAGAAGGCGTGCATTTCGCAATGGACTTCCTGCATGCCAGCACGAAAAGCTTGCTCGATTCCGATTTGGAAGACGGCAATTATATTTCGGCAAAAGGGAAAAACGTCATCGTTATCGGCGGTGGGGATACGGGGACAGACTGTCTCGCAACTTCCGTACGCCACGGCTGCGAGAGCCTGGTGCAATTCGATGTCTACGATCAAAAAGGCGCACTCCGTGACGAAAAAGGCAATCCATGGCCGCAGTATCCGAAAATCCACCGCGTAGAATACGGCCATAAAGAAGCCGCAGCAACTTTCGGCGACGATCCGCGTGCCTATGCGGTCATGACGAAGAAATTTGTCGGTGATGAAAACGGACACGTCAAAGAAGTCCATACTGTCAACGTCAAGTTGAAAATCGATGAGCAGGGCAACCGCATTCGCGAAGAAATTCCGGGCACGGAAAAAGTATGGAAAGCGGACTTAATCCTGATCGCAATCGGATTCAGCGGGCCGGAACAGTTGCTGATTGATCAGTTGAATGTAGAAACGCACGCCAATTCACGCGTCAAAGCCGAATACGGCGATTACCGCACGAATGTAGAAGGGATCTTTGCGGCAGGAGATATGCGCAGAGGCCAGAGCTTGATCGTCTGGGCGATCAACGAGGGCCGTGAAGCTGCGCGGGAATGCGACCGTTATTTGATGGGCAGCACTGTATTGCCTTAACTGAATATCAATAAAAAGAGTTCGCACTTTATAGTGGCGGGCTCTTTTTCACGAAAGAAAAAAGATATTCATTATCTTTTCAGAAAATACAAATATTTATTTTTTGTTAATTTTTACATTCGTATTGTGCCAAAGTCCTGGTTTATATATACTAGTCATTGTAGGACTATAGTTAACCTCGCATATAGTCGCAGCAGGAATTCATAACCTACGAATTTAACTAAATGTCAGGAGGAAATGTAATGTTTAAGAAAAGTATTGCAGCTGTCGCTTTTTCATTTTTAATGATTTTATCGTTAGGTACAGGAGCTTTTGCAGAAGAATTACTCGTAGTATCGGAAGTTCCGTACTATGAAATCGAGGAAGGCATGAGTGCGGAAGTGCAGGCAGCTATCAAAGACATCAACGGCGTAAATGCAAAAATTGAAGCTGAAATCGTGAAAGAACAAGAAAAAGCCGCAGAGTTGCACGAAAAATATATCAATCAATTAGCTTCTGAAGAAGATGAAGCGAAACAAGCTGAACTTACAGCTAATTACGAAGAAGAAATCGCGCAATTGATTAAAGCTTTGCAGAAAAAAGCTGAAGAAATTACATTGGAAGGAATTGAACGTGCC
The DNA here is from genome assembly GCF_019042655.1 of Planococcus sp. CP5-4_YE. Lineage (GTDB taxonomy): Bacteria > Bacillota > Bacilli > Bacillales_A > Planococcaceae > Planococcus. Next base: position 184,094 of record NZ_JAHPZO010000004.1, on the reverse strand, counting down.
ACAGCTTCAGGAATCGTCGCAGACATCGTCCTAGTTCAAGAAGATTTCGCAGACAAAACTGCTAAAATCGACCCGATCGTAGTAGTTTCTTGGTAAGAATATTGTAGATAACCTACAAAAAGAGTAGTATGAGAGTAGAGGTAACTTTGCTCTCATTTTTTTTATATAAGGGAAGTGAATGTGTGAGAGGCTTGGATATATTGAATGGGAACTATCTGGAAAAGATTGAAAATGATACCACAACCCTGTCTTTATTAGGACGAGGGGGTGGGTTAGAACTCCTCAAACAAACAATTTTAAAAGATAATAGTTTTATCCTTTTTCCAAGTGAAGTTGCTGATGCTTATGAATTTTATTACATATTGGATGGAGAGATTCAGGCGGAAGTCGAAGGAGATATCATTACATTAGGAAAAGGTAGGTTCTTTTCATGCAATGAATTAGAAGTGCCTGTTTCTTTCGGAGTTACAGAAACGGTGACGCTTTTCTCAGTATCGACGGTTCCTGTCTTTCATTACTTGAGCAAAATTATCGAAGAGTTAAGAAAAATTGGTGAAAAAGTTGAGCAAAAGGATCGTTATACTTTTAATCACAGCGCTCGAGTAGCTAACTATGCTGTTAAAACAGCTGCGAAGCTAAAGTTAACCAGAGAGCATATGGAATCTTTATTTTTAGCATCCATCCTCCACGATATCGGCAAAATCAATATTCCTGAAGAAGTACTGAAAAAACCTTCCAAATTGACGGATGAAGAGTTTGATCTAGTGAAAAAACATCCAGGGGATGGGGCAGATATGATTCGCGACACCCCTTATAAAGATATTGCCGATATTGTGGAGCAGCACCATGAACGGTTGAATGGGCGCGGATATCCATTCGGCTTGAAAGGCGACGAGATCCTGATTGAGGCGAAAATCATTGGCGTCTGCGATACTTTTGATGCGATGACAGAAGACCGCGCTTATCGTTCTGCGTTCACGGCCGGTTATGCGATGGACGAGATCGAGCGATTGATCGGTATACAATATGATGAAGAAGTTGTAAAAGCATTTAAGCAAGTATTGTTAGAAGAAGGAAAATTAACAGATACACCGTAAAGGACGCTCTTCCACAAGAGTGTCCTTTTCCTTTTTAGGGAAGCGATGTTTGAAAATAGGCAATTCCGTCTATACTTACTACACTAAGATTTATAAAATTTGAGAAGGAGGTCATAAAATGGCAAGAAAATCAGGTGGATTTTTCAGCAAACTTGTATTGCTTGGTGTAGGAGCAGCAATCGGGGCAGCAATGACACAGAAAAAATCAGAAACTGGCAGCACGCAAAGTACCGGCAGCTCTTCAACGAATAAAGCCGACATGAAAGAAAACATCAAGAAGAATTTGGACCGCTTCAACGAACAATCGGGAGGCATGGTCGATAAAGTAAAGCCCCATATCAACAAAGCAGTCGATACAGTCAAGACGACCATCGAGAAGCAACAGCAAATGATGGATAAGGAAAAAGACGCGCTCGACCAAGCGAATAAGACTGTCCAAGATGAAGTCGGGGAAACAAAAGGATCGGATTCTGCGACGGGCAAAACGACATCTTCGTCGAACAACGGCTCGTTCTCTTCTACTGGCTCCTCTACAGAGTCGGACAAGCCGAGCGGCGGCGCATTCGGCGGCAGCACCGACTATACGGATTCATTGAAAAAGAATCCGGAAACTGGTTCATCTTCTGACAAATCTTTAAACGATGACACAACAAAAAAATAACTTCGGTTATAATAGAACAAAGAACAGCTATGCCGAGCATGGGCATGGCTTTTTCTTTCCCTCCAGTAGACAGAAAATTCACATCTTTTAAAAATCAGCGGAAGTTACTGGCGGTATTCTAACAGAGGGGGTTCGGCCACGTGTTTAACGATTATAAAACCAGTCCATTTTTTGATGAGATGTTTATGCCCGATGGAAAACCGAAAGCCCACTACAAGACTTTCCATGAAGCGATCAAGCGATTTTCAGAAGATGAATTAAAGGAAAAACACGAAACAGCACAGTTAGCGTTTCTCCGCCAAGGCATCACTTTCACTGTCTACCATAATAATGTAGGGACTGAGCGGACAATGCCGTTCGACTTTGTGCCGATCATCATCCCGCCGGAAGAATGGGAGATCGTCGAAAAAGGAATGACGCAGCGTGCAGAGGCACTGAATCGTTTTTTGGATGATGTCTATCACGACCAAAATATTATTGAAGCAGGGATTGTGCCCCGGCATTTGGTCGAAGACAATCCTTATTATTACGAAAAACAAATGAAAGGCGTCGATATCCCGCTCAGCAATCATATCTTCCTGGCGGGAATCGACTTAATCCGTGACGAAAATGGCAAATACCATGTACTTGAAGACAATTTGCGCAACCCGTCAGGATTGTCTTATGTCTACCAGAATCGCTATGTTATGCGGCAAGTGTACCCTGAGTTTTTCGTCAATCATTCGGTGAGGACGCTCGAGCATCAAATGAGCTTCCTGCATGATTCGATTTTGGACCATGCCCCAAAAGGGAGAAAAGACAAACCGTTTGCGGTGCTATTGACTCCCGGCATGTACAACTCGGCTTATTACGATCACGTTTTCCTGGCCCAGCAGATGGGAATGGATTTAGTCGAAGGCCGTGATTTGGTCGTCCGAAATAATATCGTCTATATGAAATCGATCCGTGGGCTGAAGCGCGTCGATATCATTTACCGCCGAATCGATGATGATTTCTTGGATCCTGAAGCATTCCGTTCAGATTCTGCACTCGGGGTCAGGGGTGTGATGGAAGCTTACCAAAAAGGCAATGTCGCGATTTTGAATGCGGTCGGAAACGGCGTCGCAGATGACAAAGCGATCTATGCATATGTGCCGGAGATGATCCGCTATTATTTGGACGAAGAACCGATCATCGACAATGTGAAAACGTATTTGCTTGATAAGCCCGAAGATCGGGAATGGGTACTCGAGCATCTTGAAGAGCTCGTCGTTAAAAACGTAGGGGCATCCGGCGGGTATGATATGCTCGTCGGCCCACACGCATCGAAGGAGCTGATCGAAAAGTTCAGGGAGAAAATCATCGAAACGCCTCATCAGTATATAGCGCAGCCGACAATCAAGCTGTCCCGCGCACCCGCTTATCAAGGAGACAAGTTCTACCCGTGCCACGTGGATTTGAGGGTATTCGTCATGAGAGGCGAAACGACCCACGTATTGCCTGGCGGATTATCCCGCGTTGCGCTAAAAGAAGGTTCGCTTGTTGTCAACTCTTCTCAAGGCGGCGGCGGAAAAGACACGTGGGTATTCAAAAAGAAAGAAGAAGGGGAGGATGCGTAAATGTTAAGCCGTGTTGCAAATTCATTGTATTGGATGTCCCGGAATGTCGAGCGGGCGGAGAACAATGCGCGCATCCTCGACGTACAATTGCTTCAGATGATCGAAGCGGCCGATGAAGAGTTGGTACGCGATTCGGATTGGCGGCTGATTTTTGAGATTTGTGATTCGACGGAGACGATGCGGCGGATCAAAGCCAATCCAACGTATGAAGAATCGGAGCTGGTGCAATATTTGGCGATGGCGCAGGAAAATTCCAATTCAGTCGCCAGCTGCGCCATGGTCGTTCGTGAAAATGCCCGCATCAGCCGCGACCATATCCCGGATGATTATTGGGAAACCTGGAACCGTTCATATTTGGCGCTTAATGAAATGGATTTGAAAAACAGTTCAGTCCGTGACATGAGGTCATTCCTTGAAAACATCAAAACGACTTCACTTATTTCCCAGGGAATTGTCGAGTCTTCGATGTCCAGGGGTGTGGCGTATCAAATGATTAAAATCGCCAAATGGCTCGAGCGGGCAGAAAAGACGGCACGCATTTTGAATGTCGTCTGCGAGCGGACGCGTGAACGCGTCAGAAAAGAAAAGACAGATGATTATTATTTCTGGCTGGCGGCTCTCAGGATGACGAACGGCTACAACGCGTACTTGAAGAGCAATCCGCCACGCATGGAGCCGAAGAAAGTATTGAGCTTTTTGATCTCGGACAAAACCTTTCCGAGGTCGATCCGCTATTGCCTTGACCATGTACGGGCTGCGGTTGAAGAACTTGAAGAAGGCAAAGTTTCGCATTATTCATGGGAGTTATATGCCAAACTCGATGAAGTCCGGACTTCCTTCAGTGAGACGGATATCGAATCGTTGGATTCGGATGAATTGATGCATTTTTTGAACCGTTTCCAGGATGGCTGCAACGAAATCAGCCGGATTTTCTCCAGCACTTATTATTTGACCGATCCCGAAGCGGAAACAGCGATGGCGTTCCAATCCCAAGGGATGGATATGAAAGGAATAACTTCTATGAAATACAAAATCGAGCATACCAATATTTTTGATTATGAAACAATTGTCGACCAAAGCATGAACACCATCCGCCTGAAACCAAGAACGGATGAATGCCAGCGCCTTCTGTCTTACCGCGCGGATATTACGCCCGCGACATTAACGAAAGAACATGTTGATATTTTTGGCAATAACGTCGAGACGTTTTTCATTGCTGAACATCACCAGCACCTGGAAGTGAAATCGACATCAATCGTCAGCATCCAGAAAAGCCCGTTCATTCACCGCATCGATTATTCGCCGGAAATGAATATTATTTTCCATTCGCAATTATTCACCGAGCATTATATGGCTTATCTGAGCAATACGGCTTATACGTACATCACTCCGGAGCAGATGGAACTGGTCGACCGCGAGCTTGGGGCGATGACTAACCCGGTGCAATACGCTATTGATGTGACGGAATATGTCTTTGACCACTTCACATATGACGGCGAGTCAACCACGGTTACGACCAAAGCGAGCGAATCTTTCGGTTTGAAAAAGGGCGTTTGCCAGGACATTACGCACGTCATGCTCGGCATCTTGCGCAGCAAGAATATCCCGGCGCGTTACGTCAGCGGCTATTTATACGTAGGGGAAGATTCGGCACTTGTCGGCGACGCGGCAAGCCATGCATGGGTGGAATTCATGGTGCCCGGCATTGGCTGGGTCGGGCTCGATCCGACCAATAATGTCGAAGCGCTGGAAAACCATATCCGTGTCGGCGTCGGCCGCGATTACAACGATGTCAGCCCGGTTCAAGGCGTCTACAGAGGCGGCAGCCAGTCGCTCGATGTGAAAGTCTCCGTCAGCTTACTCGACCAATAATGCCAATAATCGCTCAACTGCAAAACTGCCCGATCCGTGCCATAATGTAGAGATAAGACAGATGAACGGAGAAGGAGAACTTATGAACACGAACCAATTTAAAGATTACGGCATCAGCGAGCCGATCGTAAAAGCGTTGGAAGGCCTGGGGTACCAACAGCCGACCGAAGTACAGCAGCAAGTCATCCCAGCTGCTCTTGAACAACACGACTTGACCGTCAAATCGCAAACCGGCAGCGGCAAGACAGCCGCATTCGGCATTCCGCTCTGTGAACTTGTCGACTGGGACGAAAACAAGCCGCAAGCGCTGGTCTTGACCCCGACACGTGAACTTGCCGACCAAGTGAAAGAAGACATCACCCATATCGGCCGCTTCAAGCGTATCAAAGCGGCAGCGATCTACGGCAAGCATCCTTTTGCGTATCAAAAGGAAGAATTGAAGCAAAAATGCCATATCGTCGTCGGTACGCCGGGGCGTGTGCTCGACCATATTGAAAAAGGCACGTTGAAGCTTGAGAAAATCGAATATCTGGTGCTCGATGAAGCTGATGAAATGCTCAATATGGGCTTTATCGAACAAGTGGAATCAATCATCAAGCAGCTTCCGAAAGAACGGACGACGATGCTGTTTTCGGCGACATTCCCCCAGCATCTGGAGAAACTGCAGCGTGATTTCATGCGCTCCCCGCGCTATATCGGAATCCAAGCAGCTGATACTTTGGAAGAACGGATCGAACATTCACTTGTTATCGTGAAAGAACAGGATAAATTCCAGTTGCTGCGCGACGTCACCGTAGTGGAGAATCCGGATAGCTGCATCATTTTCTGCCGCACGAAAGACCAGGTCGATGCTGTGTCGGAAGGGCTTGAACGCCTGTTCTATACAAGCGACCAATTGCACGGAGGCATGACCCAGGAAGATCGTTTCGGCGTCATGGATGATTTCCGACGCGGCGAGTTTCGTTATTTGGTCGCGACGGATGTCGCTGCGCGCGGAATTGATATCGATGGCATCACCCATGTCATCAACTACGATTTTCCGCTCGAGAAGGAAAGCTACGTCCACCGCGCAGGACGCACAGGGCGTGCTGGCAAGAGCGGCAAAGCCATTTCATTCGTCACGCCATTCGAGGATAAATTCCTGAAAGAAACGGAAGACTATTTAGGTTTTGAAATCACGCGTACTGAACGGCCGTCGAGAGAGCAGGTCGCTTTGGCAAAACCGGCGTTCGAAGACAAGATCGAGAGCCGCCAAAAGCCGAAAAAACACAAAGCTGCTGCCCTCAACCAAGACATCATGAAGCTCTATTTCAACGGAGGCAAAAAGAAAAAACTCCGCGCTGTCGATTTTGTCGGGACGCTGACCAGCATCCCGGGCGTCACGGCGGAAGATATCGGCATCATTAAGATTCAGGACACTGTCACATATATCGATATATTGAACGGCAAAGGACTGCACGTCTTAAAGGCGATGAAAGACAAAACCGTCAAAGGCAAAACTTTGAAAGTTCATAAAGCAAAAAAATAAACTTAGGTCTTTTCCGAGCTGTGAAAGCTTTGGAAAGGGCCTTTTTTCTATAGTTGAGTGGAGAATATTAATGGGGTGGGTTCTTTTGTCATGAAAAAAAGTGCAATTGTAATCAAATATGCCTAATGCTGTCACATGATTGTAACCTTGCCGTGCTATTTTATTTTTACTGAAAAGCTTTCAACCGATTTACGCAAGGCGCAATTATCCGATACGCAAAGGGGATAGGAACTTGAAAAAATTATTGGCGGCTTTAGGAATGGCATTGCTTTTATTACTCAGCACTTCACTTACGACTTCTGCAGCATCGAATGTTTATACAGTTAAAAGCGGTGATACGCTTTATAAAATTTCCCAACAAACGAAAGTCTCTGTTAATAACCTGAAATCCTGGAACGGATTGAAATCCAACTTGATTTATCCAAAGCAAAAACTAAAATTGAAAAAAACAACAGCACAAACTATCTCTAAACCATCAACACCATCTTCCAGCAAAGGTACAGTAGTGAAAGAATTCACTGTGTCGGCGACAGCTTATACGGCCTCTTGCAAAGGGTGCTCAGGGATCACGAGAACCGGTATCAACCTGAAAAAGAATCCAGGACTCAAAGTCATCGCGGTCGACCCGAAAGTCATTCCGCTCGGTTCTAAAGTATGGGTGGAAGGCTACGGCAACGCAATCGCTGGAGACACAGGCGGCGCAATCAAAGGCAAGAAAATCGACGTCTTCATCCCAACTCAAAGCCAAGCGCTTAAATGGGGACGCAAGAACGTAAAAATTAAAATCCTAAAATAAGCTAAACCCGGCTGATCCATCAGCTGGGTTTTTTATGTGGATATGGGGATGGATCTGAAAAGGAAGCTTACACCATAGCTCAGAGCATTCACTATCCAGATAGCTTTTCGCTTTAAATACTACATCACCCAGGAAGCGATTCCCCCACTAGCCGGCAACTCAGTAAAGAAGCAGATCTCTGTAAACAAACTTGACTCAATGAAATCACTAAGCCGCCAAGCGCCCAGGGTGAGCCGACGCCGTAAGACAGGTGCTCTTCCTGGCTTACGGCTAAAGGCCAACCCAAAGCCAGGCGGCGAATAACCAAACGAAGCTTCATTCCAAGTATCCAAATGACTCCACAAGCAGATCCTCGCTATCTTCACATATGCCGGATGCAGGACAGGAAGCGATTCCCCCACTAGCCGGCAACTCAGTAAAGAAGCAGATCTATGTAAACAAAATCGACTCAATGAAATCACTAGGCCGCCAAGCGCCCAGGGTGAGCCGACGCCGTAAGACAGGTGCTCTTCCTGGCTTACGGCTAAAGGCCAACCTAAAGCAGAGCGGCGAATAACCAAACGAAGCTTCATTCCAAGTATCCAAATGACTCCACAAGCAGATCCTCGCTATCTTCACATATGCCGGATGCAGGACAGGAAGCGATTCCCCCACTAGCCGGCAACTCAGTAAAGAAGCAGATCTATGTAAACAAACTCGACTCAATGAAATCACTAAGCCGCCAAGCGCCCAGGGTGAGCCGACGCCGTAAGACAGGTGCTCTTCCTGGCTTACGGCTAAAGGCCAACCTAAAGCAGAGCGGCGAATAACCAAACGAAGCTTCATTCCAAGCATCGAAACAACTCCACAACCTAACTCTCGTTATCCTCTTTATTACGCGGCTCTGAAAGCGATTCCCCCGAAAACACCGCTTTGATTCGGCATAAACCTTGAATAAAAAAACAAGCACCATAAACAGGTTAAATAATTAGTCTTTTAGGGAAGAGATGTATATACTGTTTGTATAGATATTGTATAACTTTTAAGAGGCGAAACGGGGGCTTACGCAATGGCAAAACGAATGATTATTATAGGAGCGGGGCCAGGAGGCTTGGCAGCAGGAATGCTGTTGGCGAGCAAAGGATACCAAGTCGACATTTACGAAAAAAACGACCGCATCGGCGGGCGCAATGCTGCATTGACATTAGGTGATTTCACGTTTGACACAGGACCGACGTTTTTGAGCATGCTTCATCTGGTGGAGGAATTATTCGAAACGACTGGACGCAATGTCCATGATTATATGGAAGCGGTCGAACTGGACCCGATGTACGAATTGCGTTTTGAAGATCAGAACTTGGTGATGACGCGCGACCCTGAAGCAATGCGCAAACAAATCGATGAAAACTTCAAAGGCGACGGAGAAGGCTATGCGCGTTTCATGAAAGACACGGGCAAGAAGCTCGAAGCAATGTCTCCGCTTTTGCAGACGAAAATGGACCGCATGACAGACCTCATGCAGCCGAAAGTGATCAAAGCGATTCCTGAACTTGAAGCAGGCAAGACGCTTTACGACGTGCTATCCCGTTATTTCAAAGACGAGCGCTTGAAGATGGCGTTTGCGTTCCAGTCGAAATACCTCGGCATGTCGCCTTGGGAATGCCCCGGCGCGTTCACGATCCTGTCCTATATGGAGCACGCGTATGGCATCTACCATCCGATCGGCGGCGTCAACCAATTGTCTGCAGCGATGGCGAAGGCAGTCAAAGAAATGGGTGGCCGCATCCATCTCAATAAGGGCGTCCAGAAATTATGGATAGAAGGGCGTACAGTGAAAGGTGTCGACCTTTATGACGGCAGCCGCGAAGCAGCGGATGAAGTAATCATCAATGGTGACTTTGCACACGTAATGACCCATCTGGTGGAGCCGGGCATCCTGAAGAAATACACTGCCAAAAAGCTCGACAAGAAAAAATATTCATGTTCTACTTTCATGCTTTATTTAGGGCTCGACAAGAAATACGATTTGTCTCATCACACAATCGTTTTTTCAAAAGACTACAAGAAGAACGTCGAGGAAATGACGAAATCCCGCATCTTATCAGCGGACCCGTCGATCTACATCCAAAATGCCAGCGTGACAGACCCGACTTTAGCTCCGGACGGCAAGTCGGCGTTGTATATATTGGCGCCGGTGCCGAATAATTTCAGCGATATCGGCTGGGAACACGAACAGGAAGCCTTCCGTGAGTTAGTATTGGATATTATCGAAGAAAAAACCGATTTCAAGAACCTGCGTGAGCATATTGAAGTCGAGAAGATGTTGACGCCGTTTGGCTGGGAATCGGATTACTCTGTATACCGCGGTGCTACATTCAATTTAGGGCATCAATTATCCCAAATGATGGTATTCCGACCGCACAATAAATTTGAAGAGCTCGATAATTGCTGGCTGGTCGGAGGCGGAACACATCCTGGCAGCGGCTTGCCGACCATTTTGGAATCTGCCCGCATCACGGCGAACGGCATTTTGAAAGAAGACGGCAAATCCGGAATTCCGATTGGCCCGCTTCCGAAAGTGGAGGGATATGTATGAAAATAGCCATGATCGGAGGCGGAGTCGGAGGCTTGATGGGCGCGCTATACTTAACGAAGCTGGGCTATGAAGTCACGATTTACGAAAAAGAACATAAACTCGGCGGCAGGATGGCGTTCGTGGAACGGGACGGCTTTCGAATCGATGAAGGACCGACCATCGTCTTGCTGCCAAAAATGTTCCGCGATTTATTCGCTCAGGCAGGAATCAGCCCCGAAAGCATCGAATTATTATTATGCGACCCGCTTTATACAATCCGCTTTACAGACGGCAAAGTGTATACGAAATACCCAGGGCGTGAGCGGCAATTGCAGGAGGTTGAAGAGCAGTTTCCGGAAGATAAAGATGGATTTATCCGCTTTATGGATGAAGGACAGAAACGCTTCGATATCGGCAAGCCTGCTTTTCTGGAACATGATTTTGTGCGCAAAGCGGATTTTTGGACCTTTCGAAATATCCGTAATTTGATGAAACTGAAACCCCAGCAATCTGTCCATCAATTGATGGAGAATTATTTCAGGGACGAGCGGCTGCAGTTAGCCTACTCGCTTCAGGCGCTTTATATCGGTGGGGATCCTTACCGGGCGCCGGCCATGTATTCACTCGTGCCGTTCAGCGAACATGAGCACGGAGTGCACTATGTGAAGGGTGGTTATGCGAGCATCATTCCAGTCATGGAACGGGAATTGCGCAGCCGCGGAACTGATATCCGTCTGAATACGGCCGTTAAGCGCGTCGTGAAAAAAGATGGCCGTGCGACAGCGGTCGAAACGGAAACTGGCACAGAGCAGTACGATGCTATTGTCTATAACGGGGATTTCCCAGGGATCAACCAATTAGCACCGATGAAAAAGCAGAAGGAATTTACGCCTTCTTCCGGCTGTGTGCTATTGTATTTCGGATTGGATAAGGTTTATGAAGACGTAAATGTCCACCAATTCTTTATCGGTGATGATTACAAAGAACATATGGAAGATGTGTTTGTCAGAGGGCAGAAAACGGAAAATCCGGCGTTCTACACATTCCACCCCTCAGTCATTGACGATTCTCTTGCTCCACAAGGCAAATCTGTGCTTTATGTACTGGTGCCGGTTCCTTCGGGCACGGAAATCGACTGGGAAAATGATGAACAGTGGGTCGGCCGTATTTTAGACCGGATGGACGAACTCTCATTCCCAGGTATACGGGAATCGATTGAGTGGATGGATGTGCGCACGCCGAAAGATGCGGAAGCGTTCGGCTTGTTCAAGGGAGGTAGCTTCGGAATTGGGCCGACATTACGGCAATCCGGGGTTTTCCGCCCGCAGATCAAACCGGACAACACGGAGAATTTGTATGCAGTGGGTGCTTCTGTCCACCCGGGCGGCGGCATACCGATCGTTATGCAAGGAGCTAAATTGCTGGCCGACAGAATTCACAGCGATTTGAAAGAAAGGGGCGGTTCATGATGGAATTGAAGCAAGCCTATAGCTATTGCGAACGCATTATCGCCGACAATTCGAAGAGTTTTTATAAAGCATTTTCCCTATTGCCGAAAGAAAAACGCAAAGCCGTATGGGCAGTATACGCCTTCTGCCGGAAAGTCGACGATATCGTCGATGAAGGCAGTCATCCTGAGCCTGAGCTGAAGGCATTCCGAAAAAACTTCGACGAATTTTTAGCAGGTTCAATTCAATGGGACGACCCGATGTGGCTGGCGCTCGAAGATGTGTTTGAAAGCTACGATATGGATGCCAGTGCGTTTTACGGATTGATTAAAGGACAGGAAATGGATTTGACGATCAATCGCTACCGCACGCTGGATGAGCTTTTGGACTATAGCTACCATGTCGCGAGTACAGTCGGGCTGATGCTGTTGCCGATACTGGCACCGGGACGCACCGCCCTGTTAAAAGACGGTGCGATTTCGCTTGGCTATGCCATGCAAATTACCAATATCCTCCGCGATATCGGCGAAGACTTGGCTATGGACCGCATTTATTTGCCTCAGGACATCATGCGGAAATACGGCCTTGCCGAGGAAGAGCTTAGAACCGGCACGGTGTCGGAATCGTTCATCCAGGTCTGGGAAGAACTCGCCAGCATAGCTGAGTTCTATTATGACCGTGCGTTTGAAACGATCAACGATTATCCTTTATCTTCCCGCGTTCCGGTTAAAGGGGCTGCGCTTGTCTATCGAGAAATCCTGTCGACGATCCGCTCGAAAGAATATACGGTGTTTCACGAAAAGCATTATGTAACAGATGATTCCAAGCAGTCCATTTTGCAATGCTTATGAGAATAGAAAAAAGCTGTTTCCATCCGCCACAACTGACGGATGGAAACAGCTTTTTTGTTCGTTTTAAGATGAATAATTTTCAATCAAGCGCCGCGCCACATTCAATCCGCTCAAGGTGACCATCGGAGAGCCGCCGCCTGGGTGGACGCTGCCACCGACAAAGAACAATCCTTTAATGTCGCGGCTCGCATTTGACGGACGCAAAAAGGCGTCTTTGGGGCGATTGGAAGATGGCCCATATAAAGCCCCGCGGTGAGAACCAAATATATCGCGGATAAATTCAGGAGTGAAGATCCGTTCTTGTTGCAAGTGCTTGCGGACATTTATTCCATAATGTTCCAATAAATCATAAATCCGCTCTTTGTATTGTTCCGGATCGATCTGTAAATCGCCTTGCGCTGTCAGGGCAGGTGCGTTGACGAGAATGAATAAATTGTCCCCGAGCGGCGAAACGGACGGGTCTGAGTAGGATGAGTTGCTGATGTAGATAGTCGGCTCGCCGCTGTATTGCTTGTCGGCAAATAATTCGCGGAACTCACGCGGATAATCGGCTGAAAAGAAGACGTTATGATGCTTCAGTCCTGGCAAGCGGACATTCAGCCCCGCAGTGATGACAAAAGCCGAAATCGAAGGCTCGAAACGGTCACGCTTTGCATTGAGGAAAGATGGGCGTTCGGTTTCATCCACTAACTCAGGAAACGCCGACAATAAATCACCGTTCAAGATGACGGCATCTGCCGAAATTTGTTCGTCGTCTGCGAGTTCTACGCCGCATGCTGCGCCTTGTTGCGTCAAAATCCGGGTGACAGCCGTTGCAGGGTGCATATCCACGCCGCATTCCGCTGCTACCTGTGCAAAGCCCTGTGCAATCGATACGTTTCCGCCTTTTGCGTAAAAGACGCCTTGCGACAGTTCGAGGTGGGCGATCATCGCGAAGGTGGCAGGGGCTTTATAGGGCGATGACCCGATATAGGTAGCGTAGCGCCCGACTGCCTGAAGCAGCCCCTCATGCTTGAAGTAGCGGCTGAAAAAATGGTCCATCGATTCAAGCGGGCGCACTTTCAACATCGCCGCTCCGAGTGATGGGGACAGATAATCCCGGAACGACTGGAAGCTCAGCGGAAAGAAATACTGTTCGGATGACTGATACAAGCGGGCGACTTCAGCCAGGAACGCATCGTATTTACCAGCGGCAAAAGGATCCAGCGTTTCGAGCTGGCTGATCATTTGCGTGCGGTCCGCCGTAAAGTCGATGTGGCTGCCGTCCGTGAAATGGTTGCGCGTATGGACGGCGAGTTTTTCGAGCTGGAAATATTGATCAGCATCGCGTCCGGTCTGTTCGATGACTTCGCGGAAGATGTGCGGCATGGTGATCGTGTTCGGGCCGAAATCGAAATGATAGCTGCCAAGTTCAACAGGCATCAACTTGCCGCCGAAATGGCTATTCTTCTCGAATAGGCTGACACGCATCCCGGCGGTTGCGAGCGTGATGGCAGCAGACAAGCCGCCGAGCCCGCCGCCGACGATGGCGATATGTGGTCGGTTCATGAATAATGCCTGCCTTTCCATGTATAGGACTCATTTTTTAGTGATTTTTTCATGGCCGTGAGCATGACTGCTAGCATTGCTGCGGCTTGAAGTGGAATGAGGAATGCCAAATACCAACGCTGGTTGGTCACCATATCGACATACCAGCGCTGCAAAACGGTCAGCGCGTATGGCAAGAGCCAGATCCAGTTGGCCGTCACAAGGCCGGCTGCTGCGAGAAACAGCGGGAAGATATAAAAGACGCTGTAAAATACGGTCAGCAGGACGGCGATCAGAGGCGAGCGCCCGATACCTGTGTAGCTGTTCTTCAAGAAGCCTTCCCATACTTCGGCTGGCGTTTCGTACATCCGGCATTTGACCGAAGCGGTGATATTGGCAAGTAGCACTTTATGGCCGGCTTGCTTCAAAGTACGCGCAATATGTACATCCTCGACGAGCGAGGTGCGCACGGCTTCATGGCCGCCAATCGCGTCGTAAGCTTTTCGTTCAAATGCCATCCACATGCCATTTGCTGCGGTCGCTGCAGGAAATTTTGCGTAATTCGCCAGCGCCAATGGCAAGTGGAATAAAATAACGAAATGAAGCATCGGTACGAGCAGTTTACTCAAGAATACCGGCACTTCAAAAGCAGGAAATCCAGACAATAGGGCAACGCGCTGTTTTTCCATCAAAGCGAGTGTCTGCCGCACTGCCTGCTTACGGAAGCGGACATCGGCGTCGACGAAGAATAAGTAATCGCCGGAAGCGTGTTTCTGCAATTGGTGGCAGGCATGGACTTTGCCGATCCACCCTACAGGCAGTTCAACGCCTTGCAATACGGTGAAGCGCTTGTCGCCAGCAATTTCCCGGTCGAGTGCCGCTTGAGTGTCATCTGTTGATTGATCATTCAAGACGATGAACTCCGCTCGTTCCCAGTCTGTCTCTTTTAACGAACGGACAATCGTCGGCACGTTGCGTTCTTCGTTGCGCATCGGCACAAGAATGGATACCAGTGGCTCTGCTTTTACTACAGGCTGTTTGGGCAGCACTGGCAGGAACAAACGGTTGAAGACAATCCACAAGAAAAAGGCAATATGGATGACAATCAAAGCCGTGATCATGGTGTGCGCCTCCTTTTCAGCATCTCCGGGAATTCGCTGTAATTTTCTTTGAGCACTTCCTGTTTCAATTGGTCAAGCGCAGCGGTTTCCCGTTCCTGCAGCCATAGCGTCCTATCGTGTCTTGAACCCGCCGGGATGTCATTAAGTATCAGGGTGTCGCCTTGGTCGATCCACACTTCGGGATGTTTTTCACGGCGCATTGAATAATAAAAGCGTACGGGGACAAGTGGAATGTCGGGGCATTTCTCCATCAAGTAAAGAACGCCTGTATGAAATTCCAAGGGACGCGTCTCCAAGTGGTATTCATCGCCTTGTGGAAACAAGATGACCGTTTTGCCTTGTTTCAATAAATTCTCGGCATAGCGCAATGAAGCCAAAATATCTTTTGGATTGCTTCGATCGATTGAAAAGGCGCCGAGCCGGCGGAAAAAAGGAAATTCCTTCAGTCCGCGTTCGTGCATCATGATGTGAACATCCAAGTTCCACACGCGCCGATTCAGGAAAAAGAACAGCAGCCCGTCCCACCAGGAGCTGTGGTTGGAAATAATTAATGCCGGCCCTTTAGGCGGGCGGATGTTTCTGGCATACAGATGTGAAAAAGACCTGCGGATCGATGGCATCAAATACAGGGCGAATGCGCGTTCAAAAAGCGCTGACTTTTTTGCTTGGATCATTGCGGGCGCCTCTTCCATGCCAAGGCGACAATTGCTGCCGTGAGGGCAGAAGTCAATGCGGCTGCAAGCCATAGCCCGCCGATCAGCCCGAGCAGCACGAACAAGACGATCATCAATACATACAAAAGAGCCATGCGCTTTTCTGCCTGGCCGGCTGACACTTCAAGCCCTTGCTTCTTGAAGGCGGCATCGAGAATAAGGTGAAGGATAAACGCCACAATAAACCAGCCGGTGAAATTGGTCCAAGGGATATCGTAGTAAAACCCTGTATCTTCCCATAGCCAATAGCCTTTCACCTTATAGGCGACCGGATCGATGATCAAGTCGATGATGACCGCTGCCATGCCTCCAGTGGCGGCATACAAAATGCCGCCGCTAGGCACGATCCATCGCGCAATGACATGGCTCGTCGCCATGACCATGAGCCAGGCAAAACCGATCGCGACCGGCACGCCGAAGACATTCGGAGCGAAGCGGTCGGTATAATCGTAAGAACCAAACAAGAAGCCGCTGTCGGCGCCAGCCCATTCGACGATGAAGGTCGAGAAGAAAATGAGCACGCCGATCGACCCACCGATTCCAGGGCCGAAGCGCCGCCATAAATAAAGGAAGCCGAGTGTTCCTGCAAGGATGAGGAAGAAGGCGTTGGCCCATTCCAGCCAAGGCGGCAATAAATCGAAACTTAGCAAGACAACGCCGCAAATATACCAAAAAATGAATAACTTAAAAATCCGATCTTCCCATTTCACAAGCAGCACCTCATCAAAATTAGTTATACAAATAGTGTACAACAATAGATGGAAAAGACGAAAGAAAAGGGCAGCGCACTCAATAGGGTGGATGGTAAATTTTTTTCACATTGTGTTTTTTTGCTGCGAAGACTGATTTGACAGTATATTTATGAGGACAATGTCATAAATTATGGCAGAATTTTCAGTAAAATATTGCAGGGAATCCTGCAAAAGTATATACTATATTACAAGCAACTAAGCGTGTTCTTGCGATGGGGGAATGAATATGCAGGATTTAATGCGAAATGTATCAGCTTCTTATAAGGATTTCAGTTCCGGGCAAAAAAAGATAGCAGACCTCTTTTTCCGCGAACCGATTTTCATTGCTTTTTCACCCGCATTGGAAGTGGGAAAGCGGGTACAGGTCAGCGAGTCGACCGTCATCCGGTGGACGCAGAAACTCGGTTACAGGGGTTATACAGAGTTTCAGCATACGCTCCAGCGCAAATTGGCGGAAGAGCGGCTGGACAATGCGCAGCAGGAACAGCCCGCTGCTGCGGACCAGTCGTTTCTTGAAAACCTGCTCGATGCAGACATCACCAGCATCCTGAAGCTCAAGCAAACAATCAATGAAGAAAACCTCCTTCAAGTGGTCGACCGTATCAGCAAGTCTGAACAGCGTTACGTCACTGGTAATTTCTTCGATTTCGGCTTAGCCGAGTGGTTTGGGGGCTGGCTCGGCAGTGCGCTTGGGAATACAGCGATGATGCAGCCGGGCACTGCCGCTTACTATGGGCAGATGGCAGAGATTGGCTCACAAGACACGATCATTGCTTTCGCCTTCCCGCGCTATACGCGGATCTTAATGGAAACCTTGGGGCAAGCGAAGCGCAAAGGAGCGGAAGTCATCGTCTTGACCGACAAGGAAGATTCACCGGCCGCCAAGCACGCGGATGTGGTGCTTACCGTTTCGATTAATGCGAATTTGAATATCGACTCCTATACGGCTGTTCATGCATTGTTGACTTCGGTCATGCGCTTTTTGTACGTCAAAGAACACGCGAAGGTAAAGGAAAAGCTCGCACAGCTCGAAGCGGCTTACACCGACCAGGACATCTTCATATAATTCCACCCATCGCAGGCACGTCCCGAATCGCTCCGGCGTTTTGGTCAAACATAAACGAAAAGGGGAGAGCAGTATGAATAAAAAATTTACAACAGCAGGCGTAATTTTAACAGCAGGCATGCTTTTGGCAGCCTGTGGATCGGATGACTCAACCACCGGCTCGGAAGGATCAAGCGAAGGAGCAGGCAGCGACTTGAATCTTGTGGAAGAAGGCAAGTTCACTACTGCATCAAGCGGTTTGTACAAGCCATTCAACTACGAGGAAGGCGGCAATTTGACAGGCTTCGATATTGAAATCGGCAATGCCCTCGCGGAGGAAATGGGACTTGAACCAAACCCGGTCACAACGCCTTGGGAAACGATTATTCAAGGATTAACGACGAACCGCTTCGATGCGATCTTGGGGTCGATGGCCATCACAGAAGAGCGTGAAGAACAGGTCTCATTCTCAGATCCATACTATTACTCAGGCGGTGTTATTTTCGTGCGTGAAGGCAATACCGAAATCCAGTCGGAAGAAGACCTTGAAGGGGCGACCATCGGCGTAGTCGGGCAAAGTACGTATGACACGGCGGCACAGAAGTATACAGATGATATCCAATACTACAATAGTGATGTCGTCGCTTTGCAGGATTTAGAGGTAGAAGGACGTTTGGATGCCGTCATCACAGCAGACGTTGTTGGCTTTGAAGCACAAAATGCGGGACTCGAAATCGAAATGGTCGGCGATCCGCTATGGATTGAGCAGGCGGCTGTAGCTGTACGTCCTGAAGATGAAGAATTGCTAGCGGCGATCAATGAAGCGTTGGCAGCAATCATCGAAGACGGAACTTATACAGAGATTTCGGAAAAATGGTTCGGACGCGATCTCCTTGATGTCGATCTTGAAGGCGTCGAAATTCTCAATTAAAATCAGCTGAGAAGAGAAGGGAGATTCGACTATGTTTGAATTATTTGGGACAGTCTTTGAAGTATTCATGCGGACATATCCGGGCTTCCTTGAGGCTACAGTCGTTACGCTTCAGCTGACAGCGATTGGTGTCATTTTAGGGACAGTAATCGGACTGGTATTTGCCTTGATGAAAATTTCTGGATCCAAGATTTTGCAGTGGATCGCCAATGTCTACATTACAGTTATTCGCGGAACGCCGTTAATCGTACAGATCATGTTCCTGTACTTCGGTATCGTGGAAATTTATACGATGTCGAACTTCTGGGCCGGCGCCATTGCGCTTGGCGTCCATAACGGCGCCTACATCGCGGAAATTTTCCGCGGGGCGATCCAAGGGGTCGACCCTGGGCAGCGCGAAGCGAGTATGTCGCTCGGGATGAACCGTAAGCAGACAATGCAGCGGATTGTATTCCCGCAGGCGCTGCGCCGTTCCATCCCACCGCTCGGTAACCAGTTCATCATCACGCTGAAAGATTCGTCGCTTGTCTATATTATCGGCGTCTCGGAGATTTTCTCCCTTGCCAACCGGGAAGCGGCACAATCATTCCAGCCGTTTGAATCGTTCCTTGTCGTAGCACTTTATTACCTCGTGCTCGTCATGATTTTCACGTACTTGCTGCGCTGGTATGAAAACCGGCTTGATGTGGACAAAACCTAAGGAGGAGCAATTATGATTATTGGAGAGAATATACACAAATCCTTTGGTGATCTCGAGGTGTTGAAGGGCGTGGATCTCCACGTCCAGCCCCAAGAGGTGGTTGTTCTGGTCGGGGTCAGCGGATCCGGCAAAAGTACACTGCTCAGATGCTTTAACTTCCTGGAGATGATCAACGAAGGATCCATTACGATCGACGGCAAGAAAGTCGATCCGAAAAAAGACAACTTGACGAAGATCCGCGCCGAAGTGGGTATGGTCTTCCAGCATTTCAATCTGTTCCCGCATAAGACGGTGCTTGAGAATGTCATCGAAGCACCCCTTACGGTCAAGAAGATGAACAAGGAAAAAGCGAAAAAGCTCGGCCTTGAACTGTTGGAGAAAGTCGGCTTGAGCGACAAAGCGGATGTCTACCCAAGCAAATTGTCAGGCGGGCAAAAGCAGCGTGTCGCCATCGCCCGTTCACTTGCGATGGAACCGAAAGTGATGCTCTTCGATGAGCCGACCTCAGCGCTCGACCCGGAACTTGTGGGGGAAGTGCTGCAGGTCATGAAGCAGCTTGCTGAAGAAGGCATGACGATGGTCGTCGTGACCCACGAGATGAAGTTCGCCAAAGAAGTGGCGGACCGCATCATCATGATCGACCAAGGGACTATCATCGAATCAGCGGATCCAGAGAACTTTTTCGGGAATCCTCAGCACGAACGGACACGCCAATTTATCCAATTGGTAGAATAGGAGTTTCGGCAGTCCATGAAATAGTTATCGCTTATAGGTAATACAAAAAACCAGATCCGCATCGGAATCTGGTTTTTTGTATTACAGATTAATGGTGGCGTCTCCCTCGTCACGGAGTTCTGCGACGAGCGTTTGTGTGGCTTCATTTTCTTTTTGCATTTTGACTTGTTCTTTGACTTGTTCTTCAAGTTCCGGTTTCAGTTCCTCAAAAGCAGGGAGCTCTTCTTCACTGTCCATTTGTTCCTGTTGGGCTTTGATTTGCTCATAGGCCGCTTCCAGTTCTTCGTTGCTAGGGTTAGTATCTCCAGCCGACTCAACGATCAATTGATCTACTTTCACTTGTGTTTCAATTTGAGCCATGACTTCTTCTTCTGCCATGCCTTGATCATTTAATGCCGCCAGAAATTCATCTTTAGACTCAAGCCCATTTTGTTGTGCTAATTGTTCCAAAGTTTGATCAACATCTTCATCGGACGCGGTTAATTCTTGCTTTTCAGCTTCCTGAACTAGTAATTTCTGGCCAACCATGATTTCTGCCAATTGATTTTTCAATTGATTTTGGTCAATTTCCTGTCCGGACATTTGCGCTTGCATTGCCGCTTGCTGGAATTGCCCTGTATAAGCTGTTTCAAATTCCTCTTTAGTGACTTCTTCGCCGTTCACTTGTGCGACGACTTCAGGGACGCCTTCCAAATCAGGTTCGGGCATTTCCGGTTGCGCGGCATTTTCTTCGCCGCTAGGGGCTTGTTCTTCAGTTTCCGGTTGCGCGTTTTCGTTTTCTGCAGATTCATCGGCACCGCCGCATGCTGATAAGACGATGAGTGAGGTGCCAAGGGAGAGCCCTAAAAACCATTTCTTAATCATTGTCATTCTCCTTCCAACGCATAATGTCCGGTAGTGTAACATAGGCTGGAATTTGATGGGAAGCCAGAATCCTCAAGCGCTTGAAGCAATGCAAATTAAAAGGTCGGAAATGCCTATTCTTTTTACTAATGACGTTTTCAGCTCTTAAAAGAGGATAAAGACTATTAACAGAGTGAATTCGAGGAGGAGACGGCATGAAAATAGCGGAAATAATGACAACTGATGTAGAGACCTGCCTGCCAACGGTAACCATTCAAGACATTGCCGCCAAGATGCGTGAAATTAATGTCGGGTCGATTCCGATTTGTGAAGAAGGGCGGATTGTCGGCATCGTCACTGACCGAGATATCGTCCTTCGGGGCATCGCAGAGGAACTTGAGATGAATGCGCCCATTGCAGAGATTTTTTCGGAAACTTTGATTACCGGAACGGAAGAGATGCTGGTCGGGGAGGCAGCTTTGTTGATGGCGAGGCACCAAATCCGCCGGTTGCCGATTGTGCGCAAAGAGCAAGTCGTCGGCATCGTCTCGCTCGGCGATATCGCCCTTAGGAGCAAGACGCCAGGTGAAGCGGAAACGGCACTTGAAAAAGTTTCGGGACCAGCAAAGCCACGGCGTTGAAGGCCTCGCGACATCAAGACAGCGATTGGCTGGTAATTCAAATTAAAGTGTAAAAACCCTCTCGAGCGCATACTCGAGAGGGTTTTTTTACCATTCAACCTGTTCAGGATATTCTGCCTGGATGCCGATTTCATGGATCGGCTGTTTTCCGGGAGCTGCCGCGCTGAGGACTTGTTTGCGGAATGCTTGGTACTCGGAATCCTGGAGCGTGAGTTTCATGGCGATGGCAGATAAGCTTTTTTCGCGCTGTTGCCTGGTCATGCCGATGTACTTCAGGTTCAACAGGTCCACGTACTGAATGGCATAATCGTTGACTGACGGCGATTTGCGGAACGTTTCGAGGATCGCTGCATATTCTTCATTCGGCACATGGCCTTGCAGGCATTCAAGGACGAGTGCCTGGAATTTTGCAACCACGGGCGCATAGGCATCAGCCAGCAAGTCGCCGCGCTTTTCCTCATAGAGTCGCATAAAGTCGCGGAGTGCATAAGTTGCATACAAAAGCTCTGGCCACAGCACTTCCACAGAGAAATAAATATTCTTATCGGGGGCGATAAAGCCATGCTGTTTTTTCGTGTGCTCGTGCAAGCCGTTGAAGACAAAGTCGACATTGCGGTCGCCTTGTGCGGCGTGGCGGATTTCGTAGGAAACGCCAAGTATCCGCAAACGCGATCCTTCATAGCTGTGGTATAGGCCTTCTTTACCAATGACTTTGTAGATGGCTTGGTTCAGTTCGTCCAAATCGAAATAATCCCCGCTGATCTTGACGCCGGTATGGTTCGGCGTCGTTTTCATGCTTAGCATAAAATGCCTCCTTAGCGTTTCGGCTGATAATCAAGCTGGCGGAATAATTCTTGTTTTTCTTCTTCTGTCAGATCGCGCCATTCGCCGGCTTTTAAATTGGCAAGACGAATATTCATGATGCGGATGCGCTGCAGGCGTTTCACCTCGTATCCAAGCGCCGTACACATGCGGCGGATCTGCCGGTTGAGCCCTTGCTGCAAAGTCAGTTTGAAGACGTGCTTGGCGATCCGTTCAGCTTTTGCGGGAAGTGTCACCGTGTCGAGGATCTCGACGCCGCTTGCCATTTTATCCAAGAATTCATCAGTAACCGGTTTATCGACCGTCACGATGTATTCTTTTTCGTGTTCGTGCTCAGCTCGCAAGATCTCGTTGACGATATCGCCGTCATTGGTCATGAGGATGAGCCCTTCTGAATCTTTATCGAGACGCCCCACATGGAAGATGCGCTCAGGGTGATTGATGAAATCGACGATATTCCCTTCGATATGGCGCTCGGTGGTGCTGGTGATGCCGACCGGTTTATTGAGTGCCAAGTAAACGTAAGCGCGCTTTGGCTGCTGGACCGGTTTGCCGTCGACCCGTACTTCATCGTCGGGCTCGACTTTGCTGCCGAGCTCCGCTTTTTGGCCGTTGATCTCGACGCGGCCGGCTTCGATGAATTTATCCGCTCCGCGGCGGGAAGTGATACCTGTTTCGCTGAGGAATTTATTGATTCGCATAAAAAAATCCTTTCGGTTGTATATTTCCACTGTCTGGTCCCATTATACTCCAGATGACCCTTATAAGAAAAAAATTTGTAGGCTAACAGTTGCAATTTTCCGATTTATTTGACAATATATAGAGGCGAGCCCTGAAATAAATGGTACGCCAAATGAAAAATGAAAGCGTATGCATAACCGGGCCAAAACAAGCAAAGGGGAGATGTAGCAATGGTATATGCAGTTCCAAATACAGACGGTTCAAAAGTGAATTTCAAAGAGCAATACGATAATTATATAAACGGTACCTTTCAGGCGCCGAAAAACGGCCAGTATTTTGAGAACTTATCGCCGGTAAACGGAAAAGTGTTCACGAAAGTGGCGCGTTCAAGTGCAGAAGATGTGGAATCGGCGCTAGATGCTGCGCATGCTGCGAGAGAAGCATGGGGCAAGACGTCCACGACAGAACGCGGCAACATCCTCTTGAAGATCGCTGACCGCATGGAAGAGAATTTGGAAATGCTGGCGGTCGCTGAAACATGGGACAACGGGAAAGCAGTCCGTGAAACCTTGAACGCCGATTTGCCGCTTGCAATCGACCATTTCCGTTACTTTGCCGGCGCGATTCGTGCACAAGAAGGCGGCATTAGCCAAATCGATAACGATACAGTCGCTTATCACTTCCATGAGCCACTAGGCGTAGTCGGCCAAATCATTCCTTGGAACTTCCCGTTGCTCATGGCGGTATGGAAATTAGCTCCTGCACTTGCAGCCGGAAACTGCGTCGTTCTGAAGCCAGCTGAACAAACGCCAGTCAGCATCCTCGTGTGGGCTGAATTGGTCGGCGATTTGCTTCCTCCAGGCGTCCTCAACATCGTTAATGGATTCGGGATCGAAACAGGCAAGCCGCTTGCTTCGAGCCCGCGCATCAGCAAAATCGCCTTTACGGGTGAAACGACGACTGGCCGCATGATCATGCAATATGCCTCGCAAAACTTGATTCCGGTAACGCTCGAACTGGGCGGAAAATCACCGAACATCTTCTTTAAAGATGTCATGGACCAAGATGATGCATTCCTCGATAAAGCAGTGGAAGGATTTGTTATGTTCGCATTGAACCAAGGCGAAGTATGTACATGCCCATCCCGTGCATTGATCCAGGAAGACATTTACGAGGAATTCATGAAGCGCGCCATCAAACGTGTAGAAGAAATCAAGACCGGAAACCCGCTGGATCCGGCGACGATGATGGGAGCCCAGGCGTCCACTGAGCAATTGGAGAAAATCCAATCCTATCTCGAAATCGGCAAGCAGGAAGGCGCAAAAGTGCTAGCCGGCGGTGACCGCAATATGTTGGAGGGCGATCTTTCAGAAGGTTTCTATATCCAGCCGACTGTATTTGAAGGCGACAACAAAATGCGTATTTTCCAGGAAGAGATTTTCGGTCCGGTACTAGCCGTGGCGACTTTCAAAACGAAAGAAGAAGCGATGGAAATCGCCAATGACACGCTTTACGGACTTGGAGCTGGCATCTGGACACGCGACACGAATACGGCTTATCGTTTCGGCCGCGGCATCCAAGCAGGGCGTGTATGGACAAATTGCTACCACCAGTATCCTGCCCACGCAGCATTCGGAGGCTACAAAATGTCCGGCTTCGGGCGTGAGAACCATTTGATGATGCTTAGCCATTACCAAAACACGAAGAATATGCTTGTCAGCTACAGCGAAGACAAGCTTGGGTTCTTCTGATCAGAAAGAAGGGCTAGCCATGACAGAACGGGTAATCGCCACAGACGCCGCCTTGAAGCTAATCAACAGATTGAAGGAGAAACACGGGCCATTAATGTTCCATCAATCGGGAGGCTGCTGCGACGGCAGTTCCCCGATGTGCTATCCAAAAGGTGATTTGATGGTCGGCGATCAAGATGTATTGATGGGTGTCATCGGCGACAGCGAGTTTTATATGCATAAAAGCCAGTTTGACTATTGGAGCCATACGCAATTGATCATTGATGTCGTTCCTGGGCGCGGGGGGATGTTTTCGCTTGAAGGAGCAGAAGGAAAACGATTCTTGACCCGTTCGCGCGTCTTTACGCCAGAAGAAACCGAAGAACTGCAAAGGCAATAAGTAGAAATCCCGGATGGTCGGCATCCGGGATTTTTTGTGTCTATCAGCTGGAAGAAAGCACAGTAAACGGAGATGAAAAAAGGTGTTCGTGAAGCCGTTTTTACTATTTTTGAAGAGGGGCAATCGTAGAAAAAAAGGCGCCAAAATGCTATAATAAGAGAATGAAAGGTGGTCATCCATGTGACGAATTTAGCTAACCGGGTATCCCATGAACAAGCCAATCACGCGATTTCCTGCGCCGCACACTCTCTTGTAACGGAAGGGTTTGATGTGACCCACGAAGACCGGAATTTTGTCCGCTCTGTCCTGACCGGAGAACGGACGGAAGCTCAATTCCATCAGGCCATCAAAGCACGCTTCGATGTCTAAATACCAGCATACTTCCATGTATTGCTACCCTGGAACCGATGTGTTGATCAATGCATTCAATATCCGCGACGAAGACAAGCTGAAGGAATTGGAAACGGTCTATGCGCTTTACCGCTTGTCGGAACTGCAATTAAAAAACCCGAAAGATCCCTCCGACCTCAAGGTGTTCCTCGGTATTCACCGTTGCCTGCTGCAGGACGTCTATCCGTTTGCTGGAAAGCTTCGTGAGGAAATGACGTCCAAAGGAAGTTCGACATTCGCCCATCCTAAACACTTGGCTCGCCAGTTGAAGCAACTTTTCGATGAATTGGCTGAGGAGGCCTATCTGAAGGATCTAGGCAAAGATGTTTTTATTGTGCGCCTTGCCCATTATTTAGCGGAATTGAATGCACTCCATCCTTTCCGTGAGGGCAATGGCAGAACGGTCCGGGAATTTGCCCGCCAACTTGCATTGAATGCCGGCTACCGGCTGGATTGGGCAAAGATTGAAGAACCTGCCCACATCATCAATGCATTTGTGGACTCATTTAATAAAGACAATGAGCGGCTGGAAGCTTTATTAGGAGAAATCATCAGTTGAATGCGTTAACCGGGTGTATTTCGACAGCAAAATAGGCTGAAGCGGGGCAGTTGCCTGTCGCTTCAGCCTATTTTTTAACTTTCCTGTTTCTGTGGGGCTGGATTTCGCTTGAGCCACTCGTTAGCGAAATCCACGAGCGGGCGCATTTCAGTGAGCTGGGTTTCAGCCTGCCCGAGAATTCCTTCAGCGATAGTGCCGGGAAAGTCTTTGGCGATTTCTGGGAAACGGTCAGAATCCATATCGACGCAATCGTATGTTGCCCATTGCCGCTCTCCGTTTATGTACATCGCCGCGCCTTGCGGGGAAGTGGTGCGTTCCGGCTGTGAAAATTCGGCATAATGGAGTGCGGTGCATGAATCGAATCCAGTACCGATAAGCAGAATTTTCACCTGATGCGCCATCATTTTTCCAAGAGGCGAAGCGGGCCCGAAAGAATCTTCCAGCGGCTGTTCAGCCATCCACTCAGCGGCAAGACGCCCCCAGCCGATGAAAGAATGAGTTGGATGGGGACTGCGGATCGTTGCCGGGTGGCGGTGGAGACATTCCGGTATTTTCCCCATCCCGCGCATATTCGTCAGGTCTGGGTCATAGGCAGGAATCTGCTCGCGTGTCGGTTGATGCCAATTCTCAGGGATCGGCGGAGCCATCCAATAGACGGGATCGGAATTATCGGCAGACTGTGAAGGCATGACGAGAGTGCCTGCAGGAGTGATGACTTCCATCAAGGCTTCAACGACTGCCTGCGCGCCTCCGGCTATCCAGCCCATCGACTTCAGTGAGGAATGGACCATCAGGTGGTCGCCCGCAACAATTCCGAGGTCCTTCAATTGCCGCTTTAGTGAATCCTTGGATTGAAAATTGGGAGTGTTCAAAATTTGAAAAAGATCAGACATGGACTTGATTCCTCCTTTTTTCCACTTTACCATAAGGAGGAATTTCGGTTTTTGTTTTTCGGTTAGAATAAACCCGTAGTGGATTGAGAATTTTCTGCAGCGGGAATAACCTTAAAGAAGAAAGAGGAGGAACATATATGGAAACGAAACCTATGCGTGAATCACGGACGATACAAACAAAGCTGGTGCTTCCGCCTGACACCAATCACATGGAATCGATTTTTGGCGGGAAAGTCCTCGCCTATATCGATGAAATTGCCGGAATATCCGCAATGAAGCATGCAAGCCGCCATATTGTGGTGACCGCATCGATCGACTCGGTGGACTTTCTATCGTCTGCGAAAGTCGGCGACGTACTGGAATTGGAGGCGAATGTCACTTCGACTGGCCGAACGTCGATGGAAGTATATGTGCGTGTTAAATCGAAGAATTTGGAGACCGGGGAAGAACATTTGACGACCGAATCGTTTTTGACTTTAGTCGCAATCGGCGACGATGGGAAGCCGACGCCGGTACCGCCGGTCTATCCGGAAACGGATGGCGAGAAGCTGTTTTTCGAATCAGCGCCAGCACGCCGGGAACACCGGAAACAACGCGCAAAAACGCCAAGATAAAAAGGATCCTATACGGGATCCTTTTTTGTATGCCCTTTGACGTTCGCAAGAGCTGAACCTGTTTTATTGGAGATGATGGACATGCTGCCGTCTGTTTCGAGAATGACAGCTTTGACATTTTGCAGATCGCCCTCACCTGAATTGCGTACAGCCTGCATAATTTCAATATCCTTAACTCGTTCCTTGCGCATAGCTTGTTGGAGAAATTCACCTTCCAAAAACAAAAGACGCGGTTCGGATTTGATCAAATCGTTAAACCACGACAAGCGGACAGCTGTAAATGTCAATAAATACTGCAACCCGATCAGGACGGCAAATGCAGTCAAGCCTTCCCATAAGCTGATTTGGCTGTTAAGCAGAATCGTCGCTAAAGTGGAACCAAGAGCTACAGTGACGACCAAATCAAACGCATTGAGTTTCGTCAAAGTACGCTTGCCCGAAGTTCTTAGAAAAATCAGCAGCCCAATATACGCCAGAACCCCTACAGTGATGATTCGGATAAAACTATCCCAAGTTATTTCAAACATAATCTCTTCCTCCTTCCGTAATGTGAATGATATGAATGGGTTATCAACATGTGGATAAGTCAACTTCCGGTAGAAATCGACTTTGAATTTAGACATTTACCCACATAACCCACGGTTTTTGATAAATATTGTGCATAACTGCCGTTTTTTCGCGGTCATTACCAGCTTTCCCCCAGAATCGGCTATTAAACGGAATTTTGTGGATAGTTGCGAAATAAGTGCAGCGAAAGAGGCGGCACCTTATAAGTATAGAATTTAAGAAACGGCCTGGTTTTTGTTCAAGTTAAGCGATTTCGGGAATAGGAGAGTAAGAGAATTGAGGTGAGATGAAAAGATGAAAGCTGTCCTGAATTTTTTTCGCTTTTTAGGCATGGGAGTGTTTTTCCTGAGCATCATCCTGTTTCTTTTTACGCTATTGAACAATGGGTTCGGCTTTGCCTCCGTGACTTGGCTAAGTGGGCCGTTTTGGCGCGTATACTTGTTTTTCGCGGTTTCTGGTATTTTATTGTATATCCTGATCACGTTCAGACGGAAAAATGGCAAATAAAAAGCACCGGAAGCATTCCGGTGCTTTTCCAGAGTGTTGAATAAGTATAGAATCCACTAAAAACCACGAGAAGTAGATGATTTTTTACAACCTAAAAACTAGTGGACTGTATAAGTATTTGGAGAAGCGTTCGCTCGACTCCTGTGGGACTAGCGGGTTTGAGAGACCCCGCAGGTCGCGATAGCGGCTGAGGAGGCTCGATTCCCGCCCCACGGAAAGCGAGCGATAAGCTTTGGAAAATACGACTTCTTACCTTTCTCGACAGCCTGAAAAAGCACCGGAAGCATTCCGGTGCTTTTCTCAATTATTTTTTAGCTAGCAGTTCTTCAAAATAAGAACCGAACTCTTTAGAGCGTTTCAAGATCGTGCTGGACGAAACGCCGAATTTTTCACTCAAGTCTTTTGCAGAAAGCATCGGCCCTTGAATCAGTTCGTGGTCTTGCAAGAAGCGCCAGTAGCCGGCAACAAGTGCTTCCGGTTTTTGGACGGTCGGCTGCTGGCTGACCAGGTAGCTGTTGAGGATGCTTGTCACATTCGTCACGGTTTCTTCATCGAAGTCCGCTTCGTCGATGTGTTTTTTCAATTCGTCCATGACGGATTGGTGCTCAGGGGATAGCTCGAGGCTTTCCTCGACAGCGCCTGTAGAATACTGGACGATATGCTCGACCACTTCGAGATAATGCTCGCGAAGATAATCTTCGTTTGCAGATGCGCCTTTTTCTTCCATGCGTTTTTGCAGTTGCTCAAAGAATGGGGCAAATTTGCCGACAATCGTCAAATAGCCGTTCAAGAACAGGATGCCTTGCTCGCCTGCGCGCGCATCCGGCAGAAGAATCGCAAGAAGCCCTTGGTTTTCTTCCATATCCGTCGGCGGCTGGTCTGCCATGACGTACGTTTCGCCGGTAAAGGCATCTTTCAATTCCGCTTTTTCTGTATCGCCTGAGACCAATTGGCCTAAGAATACACGGAAGTTTGACCATTGTTCCAACACTTCTTGCGTTGTTGGGCGCTGAGTCTGTTCGATCTGCTTAGCCAGGAAGTTTTGCCATAGTTCCGGTTTTTGCATGAACAGGAAGTTTTCGATGACAAAAGCTTGCGCATCGTTTTCCGCCATCGATTTCATCAAGCGCGGCTGCCATTCCTGCTGGAGCGCGCGGAAATCCGTTAGCTGGTCACGGTTCGGGTTTTCCGAGAAGAATTGCTGTCTGACTTGGAACAGCTCTTCGTTCACGAGATCATTGATGGAAACTGTCTGTTGTTTCCCGTGACATTTTTTATATTTCTTTCCGCTGCCACATGGACACGGATCATTTCTTCCTACCATTCTAATCACCTACATTTTTTCTTGAGTGTAACATAAAATCTTTCGTCGCTCAAAAGTCTGACGATTCAGACGTCTAGATGGTCGTATATCTCCTTGTTATTCCCATATTAAGAAAATAAACGGAATCCTAGTCCTTGCAGTACATGATGTGGAACAAAGAACCGGGCCGTTACAAGAGGGTCAACGACTTGGCTGATCTGCGTTTCACCTGCTGCACTCATGAGCATGGTCATTTCGCTGACGGACAGATCGGATTGAGGCAGCAATAGATCGATCATCTCCTCAACCGCAGTGGAAACGGCTTCGTCCAAGGTCATCGCTGAGACGAGAAATGCTAAGCCCTCTTCGTTTTCAAGCAAAGGGTGCTTCAGGTGGCTGCCTTTGATGACATCGAATTGGACGGTGGCGCTGCCAGGCACTTCAATGCCGGAAACACTAATTTCGCCGTCACCCATCGCCGCGTGGAAATCACCGAGTGCAAACAGCGCGCCTTCAGCCGCCACAGGGAAATAAAGCGTTGCGCCTTTTGTGATCAATTTCGTATCCATATTGCCGCCATGTGCACCTGGCGTACCGCATGAAACGGGCTCGCCTTCCGGTGCAACACCTATGACACCAATCATTGGATTCAGCGGCAGCTGCAGGCGTTCATTGAAGATGGCCTTACCATTTTGGATGGGGATGATTTTCGATTCCATCGTTTCCATCCGGTGGCCCATCACGCCGAGGTCCGGACCGGTGACCATGACGCCTTGCTCGCCGATTTCGAGGTCTTTGATCTCCACTTTCAACACATCGCCGATCTCGGCACCTTCAATGAAGACCGGCCCTGTCGCGGGATTCACTTGGTCCCAGTCGATGGCGGCGACTTCCTGGTTGCTCGACTGGAGCTGGTTTTTAAAGCAATCAAAGGTATCGATCTTCACGGTATCGCCGGCCGCTGCCCGCAAGCTCGGTTCATATGTGTTGGAAAAAGCGTAAATGACATCTTGTGCAGGTAATGTTTTCATCAATCCCACTCCTTTAAAATTAAAATAGAAATCAACCACGTGTCTGATAATTCTTTCAGCTTACTTACTTTCATTATCGAGCAAGAAATCTCCGGGTGCAAGGCGTGAGGCGCTATAGTAAACTATAGAAAAAAGCGGGGCGGGGGAGAGCCAGTGTTCGAAGATCCGGTCAAAGAAATGCTTGTATGGATGAAAGTGCTGCTGCTGACGGCATTGATCATCTTTGGGGTTCGCCAATTCCTGTTCGAGCCGGTCATCGTCGAAGGTGGATCGATGCAGCCGAGTTATTACGAAAACGATAAATTAGTGCTGAGCAAAACGACAACAATCTCTAACTTCGATACGATCGTTTTTTTCGCACCGGACGGCAGCCGGTTCATCAAGCGGGTCATCGGTGTCCCAGGCGACCATATCGAGATGTCGGGCGGAGAGATTGTGCTGAACGGAAAGCCGTTGGACGAACCCTACCTGGATGGAGGTGGAAATGACGAATTCATGGCACATCCTCAATTGGCCAGTGAATTTTCAGTTCCGCGCGATTGTTATTATGTCCTTGGTGACAATCGCGGCAATAGCACGGATTCCCGTGTGCTGGGATTTATCCAGAAACAAGACGTGATCGGTGAAGTGAAATTCCGTTTCGCGCCTTTCAGGGAATTCGGCTTCGTAGAATGAATGATATGTTTACACCCAAAGCTTTTGCCGTTGAGCACGCGCTCTTCGGAAAAAGCTTTTTTTTGCATTACTGTAATTTTATTTTTTATACAGTGGTAAAGCATTGCCTGAGGCATAGCCCAGATTCTAAAGAAAGAATTCCAAGTTCTTTTAAATGGTTCTAAATATTCACGCTTTACTTCTTTTTAGTTCAATTGAATTATGCTAAAATTTAATTACTGAATATTTGAAAAATAATAGATCGTATTGTTTATGAAGGGGTGGGGAAATGAAGACGATGTGGCGGGGTGCAGGACGCGTTTTTCTCATGGCGATGGTTGCAGGAGCTGCGGCTTTTCAGCTGGGTGAGGGGCAAGCGGAAGCAGCACAAGGCGCACTTGAAATAGGGGCAGTGCAATTGATGGAAGGACAGCGCCAGGCTTTTCAATCACATCTTTCCAGCTCGCTGTTATTTATGGACAGGGGCTTTTTGGGTAGCGAAGCGGATGATTCGTACCCTGCGTCCCATATCGCCTTCGCGCCTGGGAGCGATGAGTCGGAGATGAACTTTTCGTGGTATTCACCGAGTACAACACGTGCAGGCCAGGTGCAATACGCAAAAGTATCTTCCGAGACCGAAGATTTTCCGGAAAACGCTGCGGTAACGGTCGAAGCATCATTAAAAAAAGCAACTTATGGCTATTCTGCCCATGAAGCAGTAATTACCCAGCTCGAAAATGAAACGGATTATATGTACCGTCTAGGGGATGGCCAAGGAAATTGGACGCAAGCTTTTCATTTCAAGACACAGGACCCTTCGTCGTATGAATTTTTGATGGTCGCCGATCCACAAATCGGGGCATCGGGTGATATTGCGGAAGACCAAAGAGGATGGGAAAAGACCTTGCGGCAAGCAATCGACCAGAGTTCAGACGCGAGCTTTATCCTGTCCGCAGGCGATCAAGTTGATGCCCGCTATTCCGAAAAAGAATACGCGGCTTATTTCGCACCTGAGCCGCTGCGCAATTATCCAACAGCTACCACCATCGGCAACCATGACGATACCTACCATTACGCCTATCATTTCAATGTCCCGAATGAAAACTGGGAACTCGGCAATTACGATAACTCCGGTGGTGATTATTATTTCTCTTACGGGGATACCTTGTTCATGAATTTGAATTCCAATAGCCAGAATCCGGAAGAGCATATTCAGTTCATGGAGGAAACGGCTGAAGCGACTGCCGGGCGGGACTGGAAATGGAAAATCCTCGTTTTCCATCATTCGATCTATAGCGCCGCTGCACACTCGCAAAGCGAAGTGGTGCTGAACTTGCGCGATCAGCTCGTGCCGACAATCGATGAACTCGGCTTTGATGCGGTATTGATGGGACACGACCATTCCTATGTGAGAACATATCAGATGGAGAACTTTCAGCCCTTGAAAAATCATATGATGGATGGCGAGGTGCCGGTCAATCCGGAAGGCACTGTCTATATTACAGGGAACACGGCGAGCGGCAGCAAATTCTACGGGATGCAGACTGAGCGCGAACCGTATTCGGCAGTGCGTGAACAATGGGGCGTGCCGACTTATATGAATATCCAAGTCGAGCCGACGCGTTTGCGCTTTGAAACCTACCGAACGGATACGGAAGAACTGGTCGATGACTACGAGATTATTAAAGACCCGTCCATCGAAACGGTCGTGCCGGCACTTGAAAAAGTGGAACTCGAAGCAAGCAGCACCGTGCTGGCAACGGAAGAGAATTCGTTCTATCCGGAAACGGAATTGAAGCTGAAAGGCGAAAACGTCGAAGGCGGCCAATACGATATTTCGCCTGACTCGGTCACGTACCGCACGAGCAGTGAGGATATCCAAATAAAAGACGGGAAAGTCCTGGCAGCAGAAGGTGCGGAGCTTGGAAAAGTGGAAGTGTTTGCGGAAGTAAAAGATGGCGATAAAGTGTGGGAAAGCAATGCGATTGAATTTGAATTGGTGGCACACGAAGAAATCGCGCTGCTCGAAGCAGGCAGCGAGTGGCGCTATCTAGACGATGGCAGCGACCAGAAAAAAGGCTGGATTGAAGCCGGTTTCGATGACAGTGAGTGGGCGCAAGGCGCTGGCCCGTTAGGATTTCCGGAAGATGAAGAACGGCCGGAATTTGGTCCTGTGGAAACGCTCGTCGGTTACGGCGGAGATGAGACCGAAAAAATCGCATTGACGTATTTCAGAGCCGCATTTGAAGTGGAAGATGCGGAAGAAATCGGCGACCTCGGCTATGTGGAATTCGGTGTTGATGATGCGGTCATCCTGTATTTGAATGGAGAAGAAATTATGCGCTTCAATATGCCGGAGACCGGTGAGTTCGGCTTTGAGGACTACCAGGAAGCGGTGAGCGATGAAGACGTTGGCAGCGAAGATCGAATCGAGCGCATCTACTTGGATGAAGAGGCCTTGGCACATCTCAAAGATGGCGAGAATGTGCTGGCTGCCCAAGTGCATCAAGACGACCGCTTCAGTTCCGACCTTTATTGGGATATGGAAATGGTCGTTAATACAAAATAAAAAAAGAAGGCGCAATGCCTTCTTTTTTTGTGCCTATTTAGTGAAAATGCCTAATTTCTCGATTCGCTGGATTGCTTCTATAATGCGCTGTTCATCGACCAATAGCCCGATACGGACAAAACCTTCTCCGCCAGGGCCAAATCCACTGCCCGGCGCCACGGCGATGTCGACTTTGTCGAGCAGCAGGTCAGAGAACTCGATGCTCGTATAGCCTTCCGGAACAGGCAACCAGGAAAAAAATGATCCCTTCGGCGCTTCGAATTCCCAGCCGATCCGACGGCATTCATCCACCAGCGTCTGGCGTCTTTTTTCGTATAGTGCATTCAGTTCCTCGACGCATTGCTGGCTGCCGTTCAATGCTTCTACAGCGGCCAGTTGGACAGCCGGAAAGACACCGGCGAACAAATGGTCTTGGATGAGGTTGAGTGCTTCGATCATTTTGGCATTGCCCACCGCAAAACCGATGCGCCATCCGGCCATATTATATGTTTTGGACAAGGTATACATTTCAATGCCGATATCTTTGGCGCCTTTTGATTGCAGGAAGCTGACCGGCTTCTTACCATCAAAGCCAATACGGCCATAAGCAAAGTCATGCACAACCCCGATGCCGTTTTCTTTGGCAAACTGAATCGTTTCATCGAAGAACGCGGTGTCTGCTGTCGCGCCTGTTGGGTTGTTTGGGTAGTTCAAATACATCAGTTTGGCACGTGCTTTCGCGGCTGCTGTCACATCGTTGTAATCGGGAAGATAGCCGGTTTCCTGTTTCAGTTTCATCAAATCAAATTCGATATCCGCAAGCGGTGCGGCTGACAGGTAATCAGGATAGCCCGGATCCGGCAACAGCAGCGAATCGCCCGGGTTCAGCAGCGCAAGCGGCAATTCGATAAAACCGATTTTCGTTCCGGACAAAATAGCGACTTCCAAATCAGGATCGATATCGACATCGTATTCTTTTTTGTAGAAATCCGCAGCGGCTTTCCTTAATGAACTGAGGCCGCGAAACGGCGAATAGCGATGTGTTTGAGGATCGGCTACCGCTTGTTGCATGGCCTTGACTATATGCGCAGGCGTCGGCTGATCCGGGTTGCCCTGGCCGAAATTGATGACATCTCGTCCTTCTTCGACTGCTTTTGCCGTTTTTGCAACAAGCAGGGCGAAAAATTGATCAGGAAGATTTTGTAAGCGATTTGAAAAGTTCATGAAATCCTCCTCATTTTTTAAATAATTGCACTTCTACCTTAAATCTTATAGAGTTTAAGCTAAACTGTCTACAGGGGGAGAGAACATGAAAATCGCTTGTGTGCAGATGGATATCGCTTTCGGAGAGCCCGAAACGAATTTTCAGCGTGTAAAAACCTATTTGGAAGAAGCGGCAGAAAATGGTGCGGAGCTCATCGTCCTGCCTGAAATGTGGAACACCGGCTATGCATTGACGGAGCTCGAACAATTGGCGGACGGCAACGGCAAGACGGTCGATTTTTTAAAGCAGTTTGCCGAACAGCATAGCGTCCATATCGTCGGCGGCTCCGTGTCGACGAAGAAAAAGGACGGTTTCTACAATACGATGTATGTGGTCAACAACACGGGCACACTCGTTTCAGAGTACGATAAAGCACACCGTTTCGGCTTGATGGATGAGCATATCCACCTCGAAGAAGGGCAGTCGCTCGGCACGTTCGAATTGGGCGGTGAGACTTTTGGCGGCGTTATTTGCTACGATATCCGCTTTCCGGAATGGCTGAGGGCGCAAGTGCTGAACGGCGCGAAAGCCATCTTCGTGCCCGCGGAATGGCCCGCAGCACGCATCGATCATTGGCGTATCCTATTGCAGGCGCGCGCGATCGAGAATCAATGCTTCATCATCGCTGTGAACCGCATCGGCAGCGACCCGAAAAATGAGTTCGGCGGCCATTCGATGGTCGTCGCCCCGTGGGGAGAAGTGCGGATGGATATGGAGAAAGAACAAGGCATCGGCTATACCGACATCGATCTCTCGGAAGTAGACGAAGTACGGGGCCGCATCCCGGTGTTTGAAGACCGCCGTGTCGAATTGTACAAAAAGTTTGAAAAATCGCATTGACAAGCCCTCGCTCGGGCGGCGGATTTGGTGGAAATCGTCGAGTCGGAAGAATTTGAAACGGTCATTGATGAGCAATTCGAAGGCTTCGGAAAACCGGAGTGGATGGCTGAATAATAGGAGAACCCAGCCGGAGAGCTATTTTCTTCGGCTGTTTTTTATGCTAAAAACCGGCGCACCGCGCTTTTCAAGCTTTTTTCCTTGCCCTGCCTGTTTCCTGCTGAAATAATAGGGAAAGTGAATTTTAACAGGCCGCTGCAGGCAGTATCTGCAACGGACAAGGGTTCTTTGGAGAAGGGGAGAAAAGTATGGAAGCTAACAGGCACGTCCTGATTTACGGCGACGCGTTTGTCGACTATATCGCAACTACCAAAAACAATGATCTATTCGATTTGTATCTCGGAGGCGCTACCGTTAACGTTTCTGCCGGCGTCAGCCGCCTCGGCGTTCCATCGGCATTCATCACAATCACCGGAGACGATGAGATTTCCGGCTTTTTCTGCCAGGCGCTGCGGGCGGAAGGCGTCGATTTGACGCATTCAATCAAACGTCCGGAAAAGCGTATCAGCGGCGTGTATATTCATTTAACGGAAGCAAACGATCGCGTCTTCGCTTCCTATGATAACGAAACGCCTGATTTGCAAGTAAAGGCAGACGAACTGGCAGGTGAGGCCTTTGAATCGGCCAGCCTGTTCCATTTCTGTTCAGGAACGCTGTTTCACCCGGAAGCGCGTGAAACGACGGCGCAGGCTTTGGTATTGGCCAAGTCTCACGGTGTGATTTGTTCATACGATGTCAATATCCGGCCGCTGCGCTGGGAAAGCGAGGAGTTGTGCCGTCAAACGGTTCTGCGCTTTTTGCCGCAAGCGGATATTTTGAAGCTGACGGTCGAAGAATTATTGTTCCTCATGGAAGCTGATTCAATGGAAGCGGGCATTGAGCGCCTGAAAGCTTACGGGCTTCCTGTCGTTTTCGTCACGGACGGTGAGCACGGGACGAATGCGGTATTTAAAGACGAGACGATCCATGTGCCGGTTGTACCGGTCCAGCCTGTGGATACGACAGGTGCCGGGGATGCGTTTATGGCAGGCATCATCCGCCATGTCCATTTAAGCGGCATGCCACAAAACCAGCAAGAGCTGATTGCTTGCGCTGGATTCGGCAATAAGCTGGGTGCTCTTTGTGCAACACGGGCTGGAGCCATCACGGCAATGCCGCGAAGCGAAGATATGGAAGATTGGGAATAGAACAGGAGGAAACAGCAATGGCTTTGCATAGTTTTCATTTAACAGCAGACTGGCCCGGCAACCGTAATGATGTCGGGACCATCGAAACAGGGAATCTGAAGACGCAAATCTCGATTCCCCCCGAAATGGACGGCCCAGGAGCCGGCACCAATCCCGACGAAATGCTGCTCGGTGCAGCAGCGACTTGCTATATCATCACGCTCGCCGCGATGATGGAGCGCAGCAAGCTGGCGAAAGAATCGCTGACGATGGAGTCGGAAGGAATCGTGGAAGTCGAAAATGGCGTCATCACTTATAAAAAAATCATCCACCGCCCGAAAGTCGTCTTGTCGGCTGATGCAGGGGAGAAGGAATTCAAGCTGGCGCACAAACTCGCGGAAAAAGCGGAGTCTTCTTGCATGATCACACGCGCCATCCAAGGCAATGTGGCGGTCGAACTGGAATCCGATATTACAAGAGCATAAAGCGAAGCCCTGATTTTCCATTTTGGAGAATAGGGCTTTTTATTGAGAAAATGATGTTTTTAGAGAATTCTAAGAATTTTCTCTTTCGGCCGTTTCGGGATATGGTAGACTACATTTAATGAAAAATGGGCTATACAGGGGACGGGTGCCATGAAAAAGTTATCGCTGCAAACCAAAATCATCCTGCTGACGACTTCGCTCGTGCTATTGACGACAGTGGTCTTCGGCGGAATTTTGAGCTATCAGGAAATTGCGGAAATCAAAGAGAACATCGGCCAACGCGCGCAGGAAACAGCGATCGGCATTTCGGCTATGCCAACGATCGTCGAAGCGATGGATGACGAGGAACCGGCGCTGCAAATCCAACCGATTGCTGAGTATTTGCGCAAGCAAGTGGGCGCCGAGTTCATCGTCATCGGCAATAGGGAAAGCGTCCGTTATTCGCATCCGGATCCGGAAAAGATCGGCGAAAGCATGGTCGGCGGCGATAACGAGCGCGCCCTCCAAGAAGGCAAAGTCTATGTCTCCGAAGCATTTGGATCGCTTGGCAGAAGCCTGCGCGGCAAAGCGCCGATCTATGACGGCGACGGACGCATCATTGGTGTAGTTTCGGTGGGGTATATGATTGAAGACATTGAAGCGATCATTTTCGGCAATATCATGGACGTGATGGGGCTGGCCCTATTGACGCTTGTCATCGGCGTATTGGGGAGCATCCTGCTCGCGAAGAATATCCGGAAAGATACGCTGGGGCTTGAGCCGCGGGAAATCGCCCGTTTTTACCAGGACCGGGAAGCGTTGCTGTCATCGATTATCGAAGGGGTCATCGCCATCGATAAAGATGGCCGCATCACGGAGTTAAACAGTTCCGCAGAAAAGATGCTCGCCATGGACCAAAGTTTTCTCCACACGCCGTCTGATGATATATTGCCGGAACTCAGGATGGGCGAAACTTTAACGACGGGGAATTCATGGAAGAACAAAGAGATTCTCATTGGCGGAACCGTTTTTATCGTCAACCAAAAGCCGATTTGGGCAGCAGGGGAAATGGTCGGCGCTGTTTCGACATTCCGTAAAAAAACGGAAGTCCAAGAAGTTTTGGAAACCCTGTCGGAAATCCGCCAATACTCGGAAAGCCTGCGGGCGCAAACACATGAATATGCCAATAAGCTGTATGCCATATCTGGGCTTCTGCAATTGGAAGAGACCGAGGAAGCGGTCCGGCTGATCCAGCAAGAGACCCATCATCATGAAAAGCAGACAAAGCATACACTGAATCATATCGAAGACAAAAAAGTTCAGGCAATTCTGCTCGGTAAAATGGGGAAAGCTTCTGAAGCGAAAGTCGAGCTGTCGGTGGACGAAAACAGTTCACTGGCCAAATTGCCTGCTCATGTCGATATTTCCAAAGTCATTCACATTGTCGGGAATTTGATCGACAATGCCATTGAAGAAGTCGAATCGAGCGAACGGAAAGAAGTGTCTTTCTTCATTACCGATATCGGCCACGATTTGGTCATTGAAGTGCAGGACAGCGGGCGCGGAATTGAAACCGAAAACCTCGATCAATTTTTCATGCAAGGATTCTCCACGAAACTGGAAAAAGCGGACAGAGGCTACGGCTTGGCAATCGTCAAGCAAGCGGTTGAAGACTTGAACGGCTGGATCGAAGTGGATTCGACGCCTCAGCGCGGGACGGTATTCAGTGTCTTTATCCCGAAAAAAACGATGGAGGTGGCATAATGCTGCGGGTAGTGATTGCAGAAGATGATTTTCGTGTTGCGCAAGTACACGAGAAGTTTTTAGCGAAGATTAAGCAAGTAGAACTGGCAGCAAAAGCGAAAGACTGCGCCGAAACGCTGGCGGCGGTTAAACAAGAGCGGCCGGATTTGGTGTTATTGGACAATTACATGCCGGACGGGCTTGGTATCGAGTTGATCGATGAGTTAAGAAAGGAAAGCCCGGAGACCGACATCATCCTCGTCTCAGCAGCAAACGAGCGGGAGTATATCGAAACAGCGCTGCGCAAAGGCGTAAAAGGCATCATCTTAAAACCCGCCGAACTTAGCCAGTTCACTGCAACTATCGAGAAATACCGGAAAGACAGGGACAAGCTGTCGAACCAAGAAACCATCGATCAGGCGTATTTGGATGAACTGTTTGGCGTCAAGGCAGTCAAAAAAGAAGCGCCAGCAGTCAAAGGCATCGATCCGCTGACGATGCAGAAAGTGCAGAAATTATTGGAGCAATATGAGGAAGGCGTAACGGCTGAGAAGATGGGCGAAGAGATGGGCGCTTCCCGCACGACCGCGAGGCGCTATCTGGAATATTTGGTGTCGACGGATGATTGCTACGCTGAGCTTGGCTATGGGATTGTCGGCAGGCCGGAACGGAAATACTTCGTTAAATGAAGTGAAAGTAGAATGGGCGATGCGAACTTCAAAGCAAAGGCAAGCTTCGGAAAACTCAATTCCATACAGTTTTACAAACGAAAAAGCAACTTCCTTAAACCGGGAAGTTGCTTTTTTGCATTATCATTTCATTTTGGCAATCAGTCGGTGTGGCATTCGAAATGGGTCATTTGCCAACCGCTTTTCTCGATTTCGGGAAACCCGCCTAACTCATAGCAACGGTCCGCTGCTTCCGTCACTTCTACATAACTGAAATAGCTCTGTGCCGCAATGGCGCTTCCGATGCTGAGAACTAATATGATGGCGAGCGCAATGGCCGTCATGCCGGGAGTTGCACTTGGTAGGCGTTTCATTGTGGGCCTCCTTAAGGTTCATTTCATGCTATTTCTAGCCTAGCATAATTCCCTGCTGTTTCCTATAAATGAAATATCAGCAAAATCAACACTTCCTGTGAACTTTATGAACAAAATGATCAAAAAATCCTTTATACAGCTTATTTTGCAAACGGTTACATTCTGAAAATTCGAAGTTATACTTCAACTCATAAGAAAACTACATGAACTGAGGGGGAAACAAAATGAAAAAAACGATTTTTGCGAGTGTCTTGACTGTAAGCGCTTTAGCATTCGCGGGTTGCGGATCTGACGATGCAGTAAATACGGCAGGGGAAGACGGCAACTTCGAGCCGTCGAAAACAATCGAAATGGTGGCACCGGCCGGATCAGGCGGCGGCTGGGATACGACAGCCCGTGAAGTTGCCCGTGTCTTCGGCGAAACGGAAATCATCGATGAAAATATGACCGTCATCAACCGTGAAGGGGGAGGCGGGGCGATCGGCTGGGCTTATGTCCATGGAAAAGAAGGGGATGCCCACAGCATGTTCGTCGCTTCACCGCCATTGATGTTCGTGCCGCTCAACGGCCAATCGGAACACGGCCATGAGGACTTTACGCCGCTTGCCAATATGATTGCGGATTACGGCGCATTTGCTGTCCGCGAAGATAGCGAGTTTGAAGATTTGAACGATCTATTCGACCAGATGAAAGACGATCCGGAAAGCATCACGGTCATCGGTACTTCCGCTCCAGGAAGCATGGACCATATGCAATTTGTCCGCATCGCCAAAGCGGCGGGCGTGGACCCGACTAAGATCAAATACGTTTCTGACCAAGAAGGCGGCGCTTTGACAGCAGTTCTGAACGGCTCGGTAGATGTCTTCTCCACAGGTGTCGGCGAAACGATCGAGCAAGTGCGTGCCGGCAATATCAAGGTTCTGGGTGTGACGGCAGAAGAGCGCATGGAAGGGGAAGTGCTTTCCGAATTCCCGACAGCGATCGAGCAGGGCATCGATGAGAGCTTCGTCAACTGGCGCGGATTCTTCGGGCCTCCCGGCATGGATGAGGCAGCTGTCGATTATTATGAAGCCAAATTCCAGGAATTGAGTGAATCCGAAGAATTTGCGGAAGTCCGCGAGAAATACGGCTGGACCGAAATGTACATGGGCAGTGAAGAATACAGCGAATTCCTCGAAGGCGAAAAAGAAGAAATTGCCGCATTGCTCGAGGAAATCGGATTAGGCCAATAATACAGTTACTTACTAAAAGAAATTACAGCTGTCAAGGCAGCTAAAAAGAAAAGAAAGTCAACAAGTGAAACCGGATCTTTAGCATTCGGTTTCTCTCTTTTCAGTCAAAAGGAGGCGTTTCGTTTGCTTGCAAGCATAAACCGGAAGTTGGGGCTGCTGATTTTCATTGTTGCGGCCGTCTATTTATATTTAAGTTTTCAATTACCCAATTACGAATATGCACCGATCGATGCGGATGTCATTCCGAAAGGCTTAGGCATCTTGTTATTGGTGCTGTCCGTCTTCTTGTTCTTTTCCCGCGTAGTGGAAACGGATGCCGAAAAGGCGAAGCGCGATATCCCGAAAAAAGAACTAGGAGTCATTGCAGCGGTGTTTGCCATGATTTTTGTTTATATTCTATTGTTTGAAACGATCGGCTTTATCATCACGACGACATTGTTCATTTTCTTCTGTTCGTGGTTTTTGGGTTATAGAGCATGGAAGACAAATATATTGGTCTCTCTTCTGTTCCCGATTGTTATGTATGCTATTTTCGTTTTCGCGCTGGGAATTGTCTTGCCGCGCGGCATCTTGCCATTTTAAGGAGGGAGTTTCCATATGGATGCATTTCAAGGTCTATTGACCGGTTTTCAAGTTGCCTTAAGTCTAGAAGGGATCATGTTCGTGCTGATCGGCGTCATCGTCGGTACTTTGATCGGGATGATGCCAGGCCTAGGCCCGATCAGCGCCATTGCGATCATGATTCCGATTACATACGGGATGGACCCGGCACCGGCACTCGTCATGATGGCGGGCGTCTATTACGGGGCTGTATTCGGCGGATCGACTTCTTCGATCCTGTTGAACGCCCCGGGAATTTCCGGAACCGTCGCTACAGCTTTCGACGGCTATCCGATGGCCCAGCAAGGGAAGGCCGGGAAAGCGCTGGCCATTGCGGCGATTTCTTCATTCGTCGGAGGGACCGTCTCGGTTGTCCTGTTGATGCTGCTCGCGCCGGCGCTCTCGAGCGTAGCGATTTCCTTTGGGCCTCCAGCGTATTTCGCCTTGATGTTCATGGGCTTGACCGCGATTTCCAGTCTTTCTGAAGGCTCGACGATCAAAGCGATGATCGCAGCCGTCGCAGGCTTCATGGTCGTCACGATCGGCATCGATCCGCAGACAGGGACGCAGCGTTTTACCTTCGGGAACGTCAACCTGTTCGACGGCTTCGACTTTTTAATCATCGCACTTGGGCTCTTTGCGGTCGCTGAAGTCTGTATGCTCATCTTGAACCGCAAAAACCGCAGCTTGAGCGACGACCAGAAACTGGGCAGCTTGAAGTTGTCCAAGGCGGACCTGAAAGAAATGAGCGGGCCTGTCAGCCGCCAGTCGTTCGTCGGCTTTTTACTCGGCGTCTTGCCGGGTGCAGGGGCAACAATCGCGTCTTTCATCAGTTATATTTTTGAAAAACGAATCGCTAAAAATCCTGGAGAGTTCGGGAAAGGGGCCATCAAAGGGCTCGCCGCACCGGAAAGTTCGAATAACGCCGCAACAAGTGGTGCGTTCGTCCCGCTGTTGAGCTTGGGGATTCCAGGTTCAGGGACGACGGCTGTCATGCTGGGCGCGTTCCTTGTGCTCGGCGTGCAGCCAGGGCCGCTCTTGATGACCGACCGTCCGGAAATCTTCTGGGGCATCATCGCTTCGATGTATCTCGGGAACGTGTTCCTGTTGATCTTGAACTTGCCGTTGATTCCATACTTGGCGAAAATCTTGAGCATTCCACGTCCTTTGCTGATTTCCCTCGTCATCATGTTCAGTTTGATCGGCGTCTATTCTATCAGCTTCAATGTCTTTGATCTTTACATGCTGCTGGTATTCGGCGCGTTAGGATTTGCGATGCGGATCTTTTCATTCCCCGCACCGCCGTTCATCTTGGCATTTATCCTTGGCGGCATGATGGAGCAGGCTTTCCGTCAATCGATGACCATCTCCAATGGCAGCTTGAGCATTTTTGTCGATAGCCCGCTTCCGCTATCACTGCTCTTGATTGCATTGATTTCCCTATTGGTTCCGGCATTCCTGAAATGGAGAAGCAATCGGCTGGCATATAAACAACGTTAAGGGGTGGGGAAGTGAGAAACTCTAAGCTAGTGCCGCGTGTTCTTGCTTTTCTGCTAGCCGCCGGATTTGCTCTTTTATGGATGTTCGGCTTATTGGATGCTTATACGGATGACCAGAAATTGACGCTGCTATTGCTTGGCATTGCTATCGGTTTGTGGACGGTAAGCGCCATGCCGCTTGCCGCATCGAGTCTTCTGGTGCTGGGCCTGCTGCTGCTTTTCCGCCTGACGGAAGAGCCGGAGCAGGCTTTTGCCGGTTTTCTGTCGGATGCGCTTTATTTCATCCTGGCACTGACGTTGATTTCAAAGGTGTTGGTGAAAGCACAAGCCGATCAAGTATTTGTCGGCGTGTTATTGAAAATGAGCAAAGGCAA
Organism: Planococcus sp. CP5-4_YE; assembly: GCF_019042655.1. Classification (GTDB taxonomy): domain Bacteria; phylum Bacillota; class Bacilli; order Bacillales_A; family Planococcaceae; genus Planococcus. The sequence continues at coordinate 139,701 of NZ_JAHPZO010000004.1, read as the reverse complement.
AGTCCAGCGGCTATTGGTCGGCTTGCCGTTATTGATTGTCTTTTTGCCCATCTTGCTGCCTTCCGCTGTCGCCAGGTTCCGGATTCTTGAGCCGATCATTGAACAAGTGAACGACCGTTTCGAGCTCGGTAAGAGAAGCCTGTTCCGCCAGTTCAGCTTTTATGTTATCGGGATGATGAATCAGAACTCGACGATGATCGTTTTCACGGGCGGCGGATTCCCGATTTTAGCGGCCCAATTGCTGAGCGATTTCGGGGGCATCCAAATTTCTTGGCTTGGCTGGTTCGTTCGCATTGCACCGGCGCTTTGGCTGGCGCTGCTATTGATTAGTTTTGGGGTCTGGTTCTTTTTCAAGCGCCGCAGTGGTGCAGAGCCTCAGATGGAAGAAATGGAATTTACACCTGCTGCCAGTTTGCCGGAACGTTTCTGGTGGGTGATCATCCCATTTTTCGCCATGATTATCAGTTGGATCGTCATCGACCAGGAACAGATTCCGCTTATCGTGGCGCCTTTCCTGCTGCTCGTTTATTATGCATTGCCGGTGAATGGGCTTGTCGATGACCAGCTCGTGCGGGATTACGATTGGGAAACTTTCCTATTGCTCGGTGCCTCATTTTCACTTGGCTATTTAATAGAAGAAAACGGAACGGCCGGCGTCCTAGCGAGCCAATTGATCCAATTATTGCCCGCAGGAATGGGCCAGGGGGTAAATACTATCTTTATTGCTGGCCTCATCTTCCTATTGCGCTTCTTGTTTGTCGTGCCTTCTACGTCGATGATAGTCATTTTTCCGATCATCGTCAGCTTTGCGGAGATACTGGGCTTGCCGATTTTGCCGATGGCGTTCTTGTTGATCATGATCATCGGCGGCGTCACCATTTTGCCGATTCATTCCCCCACAACTTTCTTAGCTTTTCAAAAAGGGGCATTTTCCCAGCGTGAACAATTGCTCATCGGCAGCTTTTCAAGTGCGGTCATCACGGTAACTGCCATTGTTTTTGCGGTTTTCATCTGGTGATGGAATCCATTCACTAGTGCCAAAGCCAGCCTTCACAAGAAGGTTGGCTTTTTTGACTGCAAAGAGCCTATATGTTTAGTTGAAAAAATAGGGGGTAGGGTAATTCTAGAAGCAATTTAAACTAGAGGAGGCGGAAAAAATGTTTGATTATACCGTTACGACTAGCAAATCTGTAGAGGAAGCAACGGCATCACTCGAGGAAAACTTGAAAGAAGAACAGTTCGGCGTCTTATGGAACTTCGATTTGACTGCAAAACTTCAGGAAAAAGGCCAAGACTTTGATACGGCGTACAAGATTCTAGAAGTGTGCAACCCGAAAGAAGCGAATACCGTACTCTCTGAAAACTTGATGGTCGGTTATTTCTTGCCATGTAAAATTGTTGTTTATAAAGACGGGGCAGAAACAAAGATTGGCATGCCGAAGCCGACTTCGCTGATTGGTATGGCTGAAGATGGCGGGAAATTGACTGAAGTGGCTACTGATATCGAAAACCGCTTAATCAAATGCATTGACCAGACTGCTTAAATTTCAAAACTACTAATGGAGGGATTCTTGTATGACAGTTCAATTTACATCTGCTGAAAAAATTGCAGAAAAAGTGATGAACAACGAGCCCGTTGCCATTCTCGATGTCCGCAGCACAGAAGATGTGGAGAATTGGCATGTAGAAGGCAGCCATGTTGAGCTGCATAATATTCCGTTCAATAAAATAGAAGAAAGCGGCGAAGAAATCAATAAGCTGCCGAAAGAAAAACCGCTGTATACGATATGCGCGAAAGGCAATACCTCGAAGAAAGCGGCAGGGTACTTGCGAAATCAAGGGTTTGAAAATGTTATTTCGATAGAAGGCGGAATGGCTTCTTGGAGCGAGCAATTGGAGCCCGTGAAGATAGGGGACTTGAAGACTGGCGGCGCGATCTATCAATTCGTCCGTGTCGGCAAAGGCTGCTTGTCTTACTTGATCGAATCGGAAGGTGAAGCGGCGGTAGTGGATGCCGCGCGGATGACCGAGCCGTATGAAAGCTTCGCCAAAGAGCATTCGGCGAAAATCACCCATGTGCTGGATACCCACCTCCATGCCGACCATATTTCTGGAGGCCGAAAACTGGCCGAACAATTCGGGGCGCAGTATCACTTGCCGCCGGACGACGCGGAGGAGGTAGTCTTCGGCTATGAACCGCTTGAAGATGGAACGACCGTGGAGGTAGGAAAAGTGAAGATCAAAGCGTTCTACTCTCCTGGCCATACGATCGGCAGCACCTCGTTTATCGTCGACGATGACTATTTACTGACAGGCGATATCCTATTCATCGAATCCATCGGCCGGCCGGACCTAGCAGGGAAAGCGACTGATTGGGCGCAAGACCTGTACGAAACACTCCATGAGCGTTATGGCCATCTATCGAAAGAATTGCTCGTCTTGCCTGCCCATTACGGCGACATTGAAGAAATGAACGAAGACGGCAGCGTCCATAAAAAACTCAGTGATTTGTATGACCAAAACGATGGCTTGAATATTGACGGAGAAGAGCGCTTTATTAAGCGCGTGACGGAAAACTTAAAAGAGCAGCCAAATGCTTATGAAGATATCCGTAAAACGAATATGGGGAAAGTTACCCCATCCGAAGACGAACAAAAAGAAATGGAAACCGGCCCAAACAACTGCGCGGTCTAAGGAATGCTGGCTATACAAGAGTCCCTGCTATATTAGCAGGGGCTTTTCGTGATAAAATACCCTCAAGTAAAGCGAAAAAAGCTAATGAGTTTTTCGTTTGACATAATACCCTAAGGGGTATATTGTAGAGCATAACAACTTCATTATATATTTTGAACAGGAGGTTTGTCTGATGGAATACGATAAAAAGATTGAAAATCGCCTCAAGCGCATTGAAGGCCAGTTGCGCGGCGTCATCAAAATGGTCGAAGCAGACGGCGAGTGCCGCGATGTAGTGACTCAGCTGTCAGCAGTTAGAAGCGCAGTGGACCGGACGATCGGTGTCATTGTCAGTGAAAACCTGGAGAATTGTGTACGCGATAGTTTAGAAAAAGGCGAAAGCACGGAAGACGTCGTCAAAGAAGCAGTCGAGCTTCTCGTGAAGAGCCGTTAAAGCACGATAAAAGAAAAAAGACTTTAGCTGTTGACTTAATAGAATAGATGCTTTAATATACCCTATAGGGTATTAGAAAGAAGTGCGACGCCACTATAAAACGTTCTTTTTTTTGGAATAAAATATACCCTAAGGGGTAATTATCGGAGGAATTTACAGAATGGCAGAACAAAAGAAGACAACAATTGTACTTTTCAGCGGAGACTATGACAAAGCAATGGCCGCTTACATCATCGCAAACGGAGCAGCGGCTTACGATCACGAAGTTACCATTTTCCATACATTCTGGGGATTGAACGCTCTTCGCAAAGAAAATCCGCCAGCAATCAAAAAAGGGCGCCTCGAAACGATGTTCTCAAAAATGATGCCGCGCGGAGCCGATAAGCTTGGGCTTTCCAATATGCAATTCGGAGGCATGGGCCCGAAACTGATCAAGCAAGTCATGAAAAAACACAACGCCATGCCGTTGCCGGACCTAATCGACATGGCTCAGGAGCAAGACATTAAATTGGTTGCCTGCACGATGACCATGGATCTATTAGGCTTACAGAAGGAAGAGTTGCTCGATGATATCGTCTATGCAGGAGTCGCGGCATATCTTGGCGACGCAGAAGACGGCAACGTCAACTTGTTTATCTAACTCCCAAAAGTGGAAAGGATGAAGTATAGATGGAATGGTTGCTCTGGATTGCAGTCGGGGTCATTGCCTATCTCGCAATCTCCCGCTTTACTGCACCAACTAAAGGAATCGAGACGATGTCCACTGATGAACTGAAACCTGCACTCGGCAAGAAAGATAAGCAGTATATCGATGTCAGGACGCCTGCAGAGTTCAAAGCGAACCATATTAAAGGCTTCAAGAATATTCCATTGAATGATCTGCCGAAGCGTGTAAATGAATTGTCGAAGGACAAAGAAATACTGGTCATTTGCCAAAGCGGCATGCGCAGCAGCAGGGCGAGCCAATTATTGAAGAAAAATGGATTTACCCATATAGTGAATATCAGAGGCGGCATGAATAATTACCGCGCATAATTGGAGGAGGAATTTACTATGAAAAGCATGACTACACAAGAAGTTCAAGAATATATGAAAAACAATCCGAAGGCATCACTCATCGATGTACGCGAAACGGAAGAAGTCGCGGGAGGAAAAATTCCAGGAGCTGAACACATCCCATTAGGTTTGCTGGAATTCCGTTTGCAGGACATCGACAAATCAAAAGAGCACATCATGGTCTGCCGTTCGGGCAACCGCAGTGGGCAAGCAACACGCTTTCTTGAAGACCGTGGCTATAACGTTATTAATATGGACGGCGGCATGATGAACTGGGAAGGCGACACCGAGTAATATTTGATCACAGGCACGGGTTTATAAAAGGAGGAAAAAGATTGATGGTTCAAACAGATAAAGTATTGGACGCTAAAGGGCTCGCATGCCCAATGCCAATCGTCAAGACAAAAAAAGTGATGAAAGACATGGATTCTGGTGAAGTATTGGAAGTTCAAGCGACTGATAAAGGGTCAACAGCCGATTTACAGGCATGGGCGAAAAGCTCAGGCCATGAATACATCGGCACGGAAACAGAAGGAGACGTCTTGATCCATTATTTGCGCAAAGACGGCGTAAGTGAAGTGGAAGAGACGATCGAAATCCCTGAAGTATCGCTCGCTGATTTCCATGCACGCGTTGAAAACGGAGAAGCTTTGAACATTCTTGATGTCCGTGAACAGGAAGAATACGATGAAGCGCACATCCCTGGCGTCAAGCACATTCCGCTCGGTGAAGTGGAATCCCGTATGGACGAATTGGAGCAAGACCAAGAAATTTATATCATTTGCTATTCAGGCCGCAGAAGCGGAGTTGCTGGCGACATGATGGCGAAAAAAGGTTTCAAGACTTTATATAATGTAGTGCCTGGCATGCGTGATTGGACTGGCAAAACCGAGTAATCGGGCCAGTCCTGGCGCAAGCCGGAACTTCCTATACAACAAGCTTGAGAAGTTAAGAAGTTAATTTTTTTTGAAATAAAATATACCCCGGGAGGTAATTTATAAATGTCAGCAAAAGCAATGACAGCGGCGCAAGTAGCCCGCAAAGTAATGGATAACGAACCTTTGTTCATCCTCGATGTCCGTAATGGCGACGCATTCGCCGATTGGAAAATCGAAGGCGGCAACATCCAGTATTTGAACATTCCATATTTTGATTTATTGGACGGCGTTGAAGAAGTCATCGATCAATTGCCAAATGACCGTGATATTTTGGTCGTCTGTGCCAAAGAGGGATCTTCCATCATGGTCGCAGACATGCTTGCAGAAGAAGGCGTGGAAACGGCTTACCTGGCAGGTGGCATGAAAGCATGGAGCGAGCATTTAGAGCCCGTTAAAGTCAGCGATCTAAAAGATGGCGGAGAACTTTATCAATTCGTTCGCGTCGGCAAAGGGTGCTTGTCTTACATGGCGATTTCGAACGGGGAAGCGGCAATTATCGACGCCACTCGTATGACGGATGTCTTCTTGAACTTCGCGCAGGAAAAAGGCGCAACGATCAAGCATGTATTTGATACACATCTTCACGCAGACCATATTTCAGGAGGACGCTACATTGCGGAAGCTACTGGTGCAGTTTATTACTTGCCGCCGGCTGATGCCAATGGCGTAACGTTTGATTACACGGCTCTTGAAAGTGGATTTGAAGCAGGCATCGGCAGTTCGAAAGTCGAAGCCCTTTATACACCGGGCCACACCATTGGCTCTACTTCGTTTATCGTAGATGACCAATACTTGATGACAGGCGATATCCTGTTCATTGACTCTATCGGCCGTCCGGACCTTGCCGGGCTAGCTGAAGATTGGGTTGGCGATTTGCGTGAATCTCTTTACGAGCGCTACCAAGCTCTCACCAACGAATTGACCGTATTGCCGGCACATTTCATGATTATGGACGAACTGAATGAAGACGGCAGTGTCGCGAAAAAATTAGGTGATTTATTTAAAGAAAACCACGGCTTAAACATTGCGGATGAGCAGGAGTTCCGTGATATGGTCACGAAAAACTTGCCGCCGCAGCCAAACGCTTACGAAGATATCCGCAAAACCAATATGGGTCAGATCACGCCAGAAGACGAAATGCAGCGTGAAATGGAAATCGGCCCGAACCGCTGTGCCGTACGTTAAGTTGAAACACTAGCAAGTAAGGCAAAGAAAACATTCTAAAGGAGAGATTTTGATGAACGCAGATAAAGTACTAGACGCAAAAGGCTTGGCTTGCCCAATGCCAATCGTAAAAACAAGAAAAGAAATGAAAGATATGGATTCCGGGCAAGTGTTGGAAATCCAAGCAACGGATAAAGGCGCTTCAGCAGATTTGACTGCTTGGGCAAAATCAGGCGGCCACGAACTCATGGAACAGCAAGTCGATGGCGATGTACTTAAGTTCTGGATTAAAAAGGGCTAAGCTCTTACTAACCAGAAGTTATGAAAAGCAGAAATGCTTTTTTAGGAAGGATGAGTTGCCATGAGTATTGATTTTATGATCGTTATTTTCTTGATTGGTTTTGTCGGTTCCTTCATCTCAGGAATGGTTGGGATCGGCGGCTCCATCATCAAGTATCCGATGCTGTTATATATCCCGGTCATGCTGGGATACACGGCATTTTCAGCACATGAAGTCTCAGGCATCAGTGCCATTCAAGTATTCTTCGCTACAATCGCGGGGGTATGGGCATACCGGGGCAGTGGCTATTTGAATAAGTCACTTATCGCCTATATGGGCGGCGCCATTTTAGTCGGGAGCTTTATCGGCGGGTACGGTTCGACTCTCTTATCTGAATCCGCCATCAACATCGTCTATGCCATTCTGGCAACCATCGCAGTCGTTATGATGTTCATCCCAAAAAAAGGTTTGGATGACATACCGGCGGATGAAGTGACATTTAATAAATGGATTGCTGCAAGTCTCGCGTTCATCGTCGGGATTGCGGCAGGAATTGTCGGTGCAGCAGGCGCCTTTATCTTGGTGCCGATCATGCTCGTCGTCTTAAGAATCCCCACTCGCATGACCATCGCAACGTCACTGGCCATCACATTCATTTCGTCAATCGGTTCAACGGTTGGCAAAATCGTCACTGACCAAATCCTTTATGGGCCGGCTGCCGTCATGATCGTGGCCAGTATTCTAGCCGCTCCACTGGGTGCAAAAGTGGGCCAAAAAGCCAACACCAAAGTATTGCAATGGATCTTGTCGCTGTTGATTCTAGGTACAGCAATCAAAATCTGGCTTGATATTCTATAAGAGCGAAAAGCTTCCGGCAGTGGCCGGAAGCTTTTTTTGTTTTCACTTTGAAATTAAGTATATCCGGTTTTGTTCAGGCTTCGCAGGAAGCGATTTCCCCACTAGCCGGCAACTGGATACAGAAGCAGATCTGCTTAAACAAACTCGGTCCAACGAAATCTCCAAGCCACCCAGCGCCAAGGGTGAGCCGATGCGATAAGACAAGTGTTCTTCTTGGCTTATTGCAGGAGGCCAACCCAAAGCAAGGCGGCAAATACCAAAGTGAAGCCCGAATCAACTTCAGGAACACTTCCGCAAGCAAACCCCCATTCTCGATTTCTACGCTAGACTAGAGAAGCGATTTCCCCACTAGCCGGCAACTGAATATAGAAGCAGATCTATCTAATCAATCTTCGTACAATGAAATCTTCAAGCCGCCAAGCGCCAAGGGTGAGCCGATGCGATAAGACAAGTGTTCTTCTTGGCTTATTGCAAGAGGCCAACCCAAAGCAGGGCGGCGAATACGAAGATGAAGTCCGACTCAACTTCAGGAACATTTCCGCAAACAAACCTTCGCTATCTTCATTAAAAACCGGCCCAACAAAGCAGTTAACTACTGAAATGCCAATAAGCTTTCATTTGGATTTTTCAGTGGAAAGAGTACAATGAAACAAAGAGCATGGGAAAGGAAGAACAGCATGAAACCAGTAATTGTAGCTGAAAAGCCGAGCCAGGCGAAAGCGTATGGCGATGCGTTCAAGACGGTGAAGCGGGAAGGCTATATGGAAATGGCGCCGAATCCGATCTTTCCAGAAGGTGCGTTCATCACTTGGGGGATCGGCCATCTTGTCGAACTGAAAGAACCGAAAGCCTACGACCCGAAATGGGGCAAATGGTCGCTCGCTTCCTTGCCAATTTTGCCGGTCGAATACCAATTCCAAGTAGCCCGCGGCAAGTCGAAGCAATTCAATATCATCAAAAAACTCCTGAAAGAAACCGATACCGTCATCAATGCTTGTGACGTAGACCGCGAAGGTTCGAATATTTTCTATAGCATCTACCGACAGACTGGCGTGCGTGGCAAACAAATCAAACGGTTGTGGATCAATTCACTCGAAGTCGACGAAGTACGTGAAGGCTTCCGTAATTTGCGCGACAATAAAGAAGACCTGCGCCTTTATGAAGAAGCGCGGGCGCGTCAGATTAGCGACTGGCTTGTTGGCATGAACGGCTCACGACTGTATTCGCTGCTCCTTCAAGAGCGCGGCATCCACGAAGTATTTGCGATCGGACGGGTGCAGACACCGACCGTATTTTTGATCTATCAGCGCCAAAAGGAAATCGAAGCGTTTAAACCCGAGCCGTTTTACGAAATCGAAGGGAAGTTCAAAGCGGCGAAAGGCAGCTATAAAGGCAAAGCCAAACTGAAAGCGAAAGAGCGCAAAAAAGCGGAAGAACTCTTGGTTGCCCACGACTTGATGGATGGCAAAGCGACAGGTCATATCAAAGAATTGAAGACGGCAGAGAAGCACATCCCGCCACAGCCCTTGCATTCCTTATCCAGCCTGCAGGCAGCCGCAAACCGGAAATGGAAATACAGTCCACAAAAAGTGCTGGCGGCGATGCAGAAGCTCTATGAGAAAAAACTCGTCAGCTATCCGCGAACTGATTCGCGCCACATCACGTCGGCAGAGTTCGGCTATTTGTCAGCCCAAGTGGAGAGTTATCAAAAACTCATCAATGCTCCATTTTCGATTGCAACGAAAACACCGAAAAAGCGTTTTGTCGACAATTCGAAAGTCCAGGAACACTATGCCATCATCCCAACGAAAAGTTTGCCGACGGCCCGTAAAATCGATGGCTTGCCTCAGGACGAACGAAATTTATACGAAGAAGTGATGCGCACGACACTCGGCATGTTCCACCGGGATTACCGCTATGCCGAAACGAAAGTCGTGTCCGATGTCAAAGGGCTCGAATTTCATACGACAGGCCGGACAGAGCTCGATAAAGGCTGGAAATCGCTGTTTCCGACGTCAAAAGAAGCGAAACAGGACCCACCGCTTCCTGAATTGGCACTTCATGAGCAAGTAGCGGCAGCGGTTGCCATTGTCGAACGCATGACCACCGCGCCGAAGCCCTATACGGAAGGACAATTGATCGCCATGATGAAAACTTGCGGGAAGTTCGCGGAAGATGTAGCTGACAGCGAAATCCTCAAGGAAGTCGAGGGGCTCGGGACTGAAGCGACACGCAGCGGCATCATCGAAACGATCAAGCGCCATAATTATATCGAAGTGAAGAGAAACATTGTGTCAGTCACCGAAAAAGGGCGCATGCTGTGCCAGGCCATTGAAGGGAATTTGCTGTCGAGCCCATCGATGACCGCAAAATGGGAAAGCTATCTGAAGAAAATCGGCAAAGGCGAAGGGTCTTCGGATGTGTTTCTCGCCACTATCGGGAAATTCATCGAGAAGCTGTTGCAAGATGTGCCGGAACAATTGCGCAGTAATGGCATGCCCGATGAAATGCCCTTATTGCAAGGGAGCGAAATTGCGATATGCCCTCGTTGCCGAAAAGGCTCAATCGTTTCGTGCAGGGGATCCTATGGCTGTACGGAACATGCCAATGGTTGCAAGCAATCATTCCCGGCGGTATTTTTGAAAAAAAGGCTAACCGCCAAACATATCGAATACTTATGTACGAGAGGTAAAACTCCGGTCATTAAAGGCTTCGTTTCGAAAAACGGCAAAAAGTTCAATGCAAGCCTGGAATTGGAAGAAGGCAAACTGAAAATGAAGTTTTGACATTTCCCAGGAAGTACACAGGAAGGAGAGTCGATGATGAGGAAAATGACGATGTATGTAAAAGAAGCAAAATCACAACGCCCAATTCATGAACTGGAGGATTTGTTGCTGAAAGAGCCAGGAGTTGAACGGGTGTTGGTCGGCGTAGAAGACGGCGAAGTCAAACTGGAGCTGGATGAAACGAAGGTTAAAGAAAGCCAGATTATCCGTCTTACTAAAGAAGCGGGCTTTCACGTGGAGTGATTTTTTGCCACAAGGTGATTGTTCATGTAGAATATAAACCATTGAAGAGTAATAACTATATATAATAGGTCAAATGCCGCGGACCATAGCGCCGGAGGCAAAGCCGAAAAGATCCCTTTCATGTTGAGAGGCTCTTTTCGGCTTTTTTTATAGGGGGGAAGCAGAATGGGTTATTTTGTAGATCATCGAACGAAAAAAATCCATCATAGCCAGTTTGCAGGAGATAGCTGCGGCTTTTTGCAAACGCCTATAGAGCAAAGGGAGTTTACCGACAAAATGGAGTATGTGGAGAGCTTGGCAGAAGAGGAGTACGAACATTGTCCGCATTGCCAAACTGCACAATCTACCGTGGGTTAAATTGGATAGAGAGAAAAGCCGCCTAATAGGCGGCTTTTTCATGTTAAGAATATTTACTCGGTTCAAGCAGCACGAGAATATAACTGATGTCCGTCGAGAATTCCCAATCGAGAAAAATTTCACGGATGTCCCGATTGAGCAGTTTCGGAAACTGGGTTTCTTTCAGTAACAAACGTTTCTCAAGCGGCCTTTTTACTTGTTTCAGTTGTTCTGCTAAGCCTCTGCGTATGAGCTCACGTTCGATTTCCACCAAGAAACCAGTCCGTTCGATCAATAAGGTGCGATCATTCAACCAGAACAACTCAGTACTTTCGGGTTTTTTTTCGGCTTTTCTGCTGGCTTCCACGACTGACTCTTGGAGGGCTTTTTGCGTCGCATTGGACTGCCACTCAAATTCAGCTGCAGCGTCTCGATTTTCCATGACCCCGATGAGCATGCCCGTCTGGTTTTCGAGATGCCAATCGGCATAGATCGACTCCACTTTTTCGCCCGAAGCACGGGAGAAAGCATCGCAAATATCTGGCTTCAGTTCTTCAATAAGCAAATGGCGAATTTCCATCACACGCCTGAACTCGTTTTTTTGGAGCAAAATCTTTTCAGTGGGGCTTAGGAATCCTCTGAGATGGACGATGACAAAGGGTGGTTTCACAACAACGAATACAGAAGTTGGGCCTTTCCCGAAGTGTTCGCGGATGATGGTTGAAATATAGCCGCCGATTTCGCTTTGCATGGTTTTGGAATTCTGCAAATGAGTCGCCTCCTTGGATAATGTAATACGTGTAGGGGATACATTGTTCATTTATTTTGGGCTGCACTGCCCTGAATGGCCAACAACGATTAATTGGCTGGGAGAGCGGGTATAAATGGAAAAACGGGTACGGACGGAATTCAAAAGGAGTGGATTGGATGGTTTCGGCAGAACGCAAGACAGATCTTACGACAGCAAGAAACCGGCGTGTCCACACTTCCCGGAACTTTTGGGCGGGTTTATTGTTCGGAGCCGGAATGTTTTCTGTGCTCGAGCAAAGCATTTTCCATTTTTTCTTGCAATGGCATCATTTTTACGAAGGCAATGGCCCCCGAGCGATTTTGATCGGGGAAGGAATTTACCAGGTCATCGGTTGGGCATTGACAGTTTTGTCGCTATGGATTGCTGCCGACTTGGCCAGACGAAAAGCTTTTTGGCCGGCGCGCTTTTTAGGAAGCGCGTTGATTGGAGGCGGCGTGCTGCTGATATTCGACAGCCTGGTGTTCCGCCTGCTGTTGAATCTTCATACAGTCAGGGACACTGGCGACCCTGTCTTCTATGAATCGCTGTGGCTCGGAACAGCTGCTTTCCTATTTTTGCTCGGCTGGTCGGTCTTGCGCAACGCCTCAAAAGATGGCGATTAATCCCCTTATATTAATATACCCTAATTTTCGTATTTCCCCTTCAATGGCACAAAGCGAACAGCTTCAAGCGCTGTTTTTTCCAATTTCCCATCGCTGGATTTGTCGATGGCGAGAAGGTCCTGGCTGTACAAACTGCCGACAGGGATAATCATGCGGCCGCCGACTGCCAATTGGTCCATCAATTCTTTTGGAATATCCGAAGCGGCAGCAGTGACGATGATCCGGTCGTACGGTGCATGTTCCGGCCAGCCAAGGCTGCCATCGCCCAGTAGGAAATGGATGTTTTTGAATCCTTTCGCTTCGAGCCGTTTTCTGGCGCTTTCATATAGCTGAGGAATCTTTTCAACGCTATAGACTTCCTGTGAAAAAGCTGCCAGGAGCGCTGTCTGGAAACCGGATCCTGTGCCGATTTCCAACACTTTGTGATGGTCTTCGAGATCGAGGGCAACCGTCATTCCCAATACGAGTGAAGGCTGTGAAATCGTCTGGCCGTATCCGATCGGCAAAGCTTCGTCACGGTCGGCATCTTGCTGGTGGCGTTCCATGAACGAACGCCGGTCGAGTGAGCGGAAATAAGCGGTGATGTCCTGTTTACGCGCAGTCATACAGATGCACCTGCTTTCGTTCGATTTGTTTTATGGATTCCTTGCTACTATCATAAGGAAAAATGGCCCGAAGCACAAAGGGCGGCTCTTAAGGAGAGGAAACGGATATGGAGAACACAATGATTTCAACGCTTGAACAGGATTTTCCAGAGACAGCGAATCTAGAAACCGCAACCTTCGGGATGGGCTGCTTTTGGAGCCCGGATGCGCAGTTCGGTTCATTGCCCGGCGTGATCCGGACGCGGACCGGCTATGCAGGCGGCACTTCTGAAAGTCCCACATACCGACAGATGGGAGACCATACGGAAACCATCCAAGTGGAATTTGATCCCGGACAGATCCGCTTTGAAGAAATCGTCAGGGAATTTTGGCGCAGCCATTACCCGAACCGCGACGCATACAAAGGGCGCCAATATATTTCCTTGATATTTTGGCAGTCCGAAGAGCAACAGCACATCCTCGAGAAATTGAAGATAGAAAAAGAGCAGCAATTGAATGAGCCAGTCGACACGGAAATCCGGCCATTCGATGGTTTTACGGAAGCGGAAGAGCGCCATCAGAAATATTATTTAAAGCGCTATCCAAAAGCGCTCGAACAATTGGCGGAACTTTATCCCGATGCGGCTTTTCTGACACCGTCGACTTTTGCTGCCAGGCTGAACGGATTTGTTAAAGGATTCGGCAGCCGCCAGCAATTGCTGGAGGAAATCAGCGGATGGCCGATCGCCAATGAGTATCGGGATGCTCTTCGTCAAATATTGCTCAAGCTGAAATGGTGATGTGATGAATATTGTAAGGACCGCTGATGGCGGTCCTTTTTTGATGCAGTGGCAGGGAGAGCAGGCAGACGCAGCGAAATAACAATAGAGGCAAAAGAAGTGCAGGGGAGGAACATGAACATGGTGGATGAACGCACAATTCTATTGGTGCTGCCCATTCTGGTTTTGCAGATCGCGTTGATGATATTCGCATTAGTGGATTTGATTAGAAATCCAAATCCGAACGGTCCGAAGTGGATGTGGGCGGCGATCGTCGTTTTACTGAATATTATCGGACCGATTCTGTACTTTGTCATAGGGAGGCGGAATTATTGAACGTATTGGAAGTCAGGTCATTAACAAAGCGCTTCGGCACTGAGCAGGCAGTGGACGGATTGGGCTTCGAGCTCGCAGAAGGCAGTGCAACGGCATTGATTGGGCCAAACGGTGCCGGAAAGACCACAACATTGTCGATGCTTGCAGGGTTGCTGGAAGCGACAGCAGGAGAAATCCAACGCAAGAAAAACTTATCGATCGGCTTTTTGCCACAGTATCCGCGATTTTTTCCCTGGCTGAGCGCTTTGGAATTTACAGAGATGGCCGCCAAGCTGAGCGGTGTCGATTCCAAAAAAGCTCGCCAGCAGGCAGAACGCACACTGGGGTTTGTCGGACTTGGTCAAGTAACCAATAAGAAAATCGGCGGCTTTTCAGGAGGCATGAAACAGCGGCTCGGATTGGCGCAGGCGATGGTGCACCAGCCAAGTTTGCTGCTTTTGGACGAACCGATTTCTTCCTTGGACCCGACCGGGCGGCGGGAAGTGATGGAGCTGTTGAAATCATTGCTCGGGCAAACGACGATCCTTTACTCGACACATATTTTGAACGACGCGGAAGAAATGACGGACCAGCTGTTGTTTTTGCAGAACGGGCACTTGGTGGAACACGGTTCTCTTAATCAGGTGCGCAGCCGTTACGCAGATCCGCAAATTCGAATTCGCTTCGAGAACACTAACGCTGCGGAAAGGTTTGTGGGCGAATCACCGTGGCCAGCTGCCATTCAGGGTACAGCGGCCATTATTCCTATAAAGGCGGAAGGGCCGGTCATGCAAGATGTGTTTCGTTTCTTGTCGGTCAAGAGCTTTCCTATTGTTGGGGTCGAGCAAGAAACCGCTAGCCTGGAAGATATTTTCCTGAAGGTGGTGGCAGAAAAATGAAACAATTTTCAACTCTGCTGTTGAAGGAATGGCGTGAGAACCTGCGCAATTATAAGATATTCTGGATTCCTGTTGTCTTTATTCTGTTGGGCGTTACAGAACCTTTATCGAATTATTACCTTCCTCAGATTCTTGATGCGACAGGCGGTTTGCCGGATGGTGCTGTCATCGAATTGCCGGATCCTGAACCCGAACAATTGCTAGTGGCGGTCATGGGCCAATTTCAGCTAATCGGCATGCTCGTCCTCGCTCTCGCTTATATGGGCAGCATTGCTGGCGAGCGCAGAAACGGGACGGCTACGCTGTTATATGTACGGCCATTATCGTATGTATCCTATTTCCTCAGTAAATGGCTGATGGCTTCCATTGTGGCACTGATCAGCGTGTGGGCTGGCTTTTTGGCGGGTTATTATTACACGGCGGTGCTGTTTTCAGCTGTGCCGTTCGGCGAATTTCTGGCTTTTGCAGCGACGTATAGTTTATGGATGGTGCTGGTCGTCACCTTGGTGTTATTCGCGAGTGCGTCTATGCCGAATGCGGGCTTGGCCGCTGGGTTAACGCTCGCCATATTGCTGATTCTACAGCTTGTCGACAGCTTGTTTGGCAGCCGCTGGGAATGGTCGCCGTTAAAGCTTCCAAATTATGCGGCGTCCTTCCTGGACATCGGGCCGGATGCGACAGCGCTGATCTGGACATTCGCCATCTCGCTTGCATGCTTGATAGGACTGGCGGCACTGGGCATTTGGTTCTCGAAAAGAAACCGTGCTAAAACGAAAGTATAAAAGCAACCAGCTGCGCTAGCTGATTGCTTTTCTTTTGGGGGAATGCTGGTAGAATAAGAGCAGGATTTGGCACATGCTAGAGAGCTTTCATGCTGCGATGGATTGACCGTTCCAGCGAAAAAAAGCTATGATGCCAAACCATGACTCGTGCACAGTGGCCCATAAAATGGACGCACGGGCCATACTAATGAATTGAGGAATGGAATATGAAGAAACTGATTGCATTAATTTTTGCGGCACTGCTCCTAGTGGGTTTCGCCTGGGTCAATAATAATTGGATTGTCACGACCGAATATTCGGTCCAATCGGAAAAAGTGCCGGATGCATTTTCCGGCAAACGCATTGTCCAAGTATCGGATCTTCACAATGCTGAATTTGGAGACCAACAGCAAGCACTGTTGGAGAAAGTCGAAGCAGCGAATCCGGACGTGATTTTTATTACCGGGGATTTGATCGACAGTAATCGCTACGATTTAGAGAGAAGTTTGGCAGCTGTCGATGGACTGGTGGAGATGAGCGAAGTGTATTACGTCATCGGCAATCACGAAGTGTCATCGAACCGGCTGGATGATGAAATCGTACCAGCCTTGGAAGAGCGCGGTGTCGAAGTGCTGCGCAATCGCTCAGTCATGTGGGAAGAAAACGGGGAAGCTATACAAATTGCGGGTATCGACGACCCGTTGATGGATATCTATCTTCATGAAGAGGAATTCACGCGCAACAGCATCGCAGAAGCCGGTCTAAACGACGCGTTTACCTTGCTGCTCGCCCATCGGCCTGAACAATTGGACACTTACGCAAGTGAAGGGATCGATGTCGTATTTTCCGGCCATGCACATGGCGGCCAGATTCGCATCCCAGGGCTTGGCGGCTTGATTGCCCCTGGGCAAGGCTGGTTTCCGGCCATGACAGAAGGCGTCTTCGAATCAGGTGATACGCAGCTTGTCTTGAGCCGTGGCCTTGGAAATAGTGGATTTCCGCTGCGCGTTTTCAATTTGCCCGAAGTGGTGGTCGTAACGTTAGAGAATGAATAACTAGTGTAGGGGGACCGATTTTCGTGATTAGAAAAAGTGAAGTGACATTGCATTGCTATACCAAAAGAACAAATGTCTCCTATAATCTCCCGACAGACCAGCAGGAATTTACGATGATGCCGCAGGAGCTCATCAAGCGGGACGCGGGTAATCCCGAAAAGCATTTGATCGTCATCCGCGCGCGAGGCGAAGTGGCCGGATTTTTCGAGCTCGATGAATCAGAGGACCGGAAACGCTATTCCGATAACCCGAAAGCCTTGCTGTTGCGCGGCTATTCCGTCAATCCCAAATTTCAAGGGCGCGGCATCGCAACCGGCTCTCTTGAAGCCTTGCCTGTTTTTTTGCAAAAAGAATTCGAAACTTTTGACGAGATTGTACTAGGCGTCAACGCACGCAATCTCGCTGCGCAGAAGCTTTATCAAAAAGCCGGATTTGAAGACACCGGCCGAAGAGTCATGGGCAAAAAAGGCGAGCAATTCGCCATGTGCCTGAAAGTGAAATGAAAAATGCTCCTTCGCCAAAACCATGCGCAACTTGGATTTGGGGAAGGGGCATTTTCTATGGATAAAAGGAAAGGGCAAGTAGGTTGAAGAATAGAGAAGAAAGGAAGTGTGGGTGGCCAGATGCTTGCAGCAGGAGTGTGGGTACGGCTGAAAGCTTTCATGCTGGATTATATAGGGATTGTACTTTATTTACTTATGGTCGCAGTGCTGACAGTTTTTATAGCCCCGGAAATTCAAAATCTTTTCCAATCTTCTCTTGGTATCGCGCAATTGACTGGTTTTTTGCTCGTCACTTTGCCGATTTCGTTATACTTCGCTGTTTTTGATGCCAGGCATTTCAGTGGCACGTTCGGCAAGAAGAAAATGAAGCTTCAAGTGGTCGGACTTGAGGGCAAAGGCATTGGCATCGTCCGTTCGTTCATTCGCGTTGCATTTAAGTTTTTGCCTTGGGAACTGTCCCATTTTCTCGTCTACCGCTTAGTCCAGGCCGAAGAGGAGAGCATTCCTCTGTCCCTTTCAATTACCGGCGGAAGCATCTATGGATTAATGATTTTGTACATTGCAACTGCCTTTTTTTCGAAACAGAAGCGTACATTTTACGATTTCTTGAGCGGAACAAAAGTGATAAAAAAAGTATGATGCCCCTATAGCATCATGCAAATGTCTGGACTTACAAATTCATGTTTCAAAATACAGATGCTTGTGGAGGCTGCAACCAGGATTAAAGGCAGCTGCGCAACGTGGACAGGAAGAGGCGCAATCGAGATAGTCGCGGATGGACAGCTCGTTGTCGCATGACCCGCATAGAACCGCTTTTTCATGGAACTGCTCTTTCGGCCAGACGGAAGGGTTGTTGCAGCCGACTGCTTCATGGCATGCAAAGCAAGCGAAATAATCTCCGCAGCAATGGAAGCGGATGGCGATCCGGTCGATTTCCGAATGGTAATGGCGGCAGCGGGTTTCAGAATCGACATCGAGCCCAAAGATACGGGGGCGTTCACACATGGTCAGACACTCCTTTTAAAATCGTCTATTTCTCTCATGCTACTATGAAATGAACCCAGTGGCGAGTGTAGGGAGATAGCTGAAAATGGTCGCGAACGCCGGAAGCCTTTATAATAGAGATATGTATCTTGAAGGAGGAGACTGGGCAATGGTTAAGGAATTCGAAGATGAAGTCATGCGCGCGATGGACAAAGTATTTGAAGATGAGATGAAAAAAGTGAGCGACACGCTCGAACAGGATTTGCTGATCTCATTGATCGGTGAAGTCAATGCCGGGAAGTCGACAACGGTGAATAAGATCATCGGTGAAGACATCGCCAGCACCAACCCGATGCCTGGCGAAACGGTGAGCGTGGACCCTTATAATATCCGCGGCTTGGAGAACATCAAGTTCATGGATACACCAGGACTCAATGATCCGAATGATGAAAACCCGAAAAAGACTTTGGAGTTCGTCCAGCAGTCGGATGTCGTGCTGTTTTTCCTGAATGCTGCTGGAACGGTCTTTTCAGATAGCGAAAAGCAAAAATTCGCCGAGATCGAAAAACATAATAAAGATATCCTCATCGTCTTGAACAAAATTGATGCAGCAGAAGATATCCCATCGATCATTAGATTCATCAAAGGGCACACAAACAATAAATACAAAGTGATCCCAGTGTCTTCAAAAACGGGAGAAAACTTGGATCTGCTGAAAAAGGAAATTTTGCTGTTGCTGGAAAAGAAGGGGAAAGACCTGCTCTTCGCGAAAAGCATGAAAGAGAAATCGTCTGCCGCCACGCGTTGGATCGTGGGGGCCGGGGTCTCAGCGGGCATCATCGGCGCGTCACCGATTCCAGGGTCGGACGTCTTGCCGTTGACGACGCTGCAGGTCGGACTCATCGTCAAACTGTCGAATCTGTACGATAAGCCTTTGACGAAAAAAGCGGCGAAAGATATGATCGTCATTACAGCCACGCAGACCATCGGCCATACCCTTTACCGCCAGGCGTTGAAGTTTGTACCAGGTGCCGGCTCGATCATCGGCGGTACAGTGGCGAGTTCCATGACGCTGGCGCTCGGCTACGGCGTGAAATATGCATACGAAAACAATATCGCCATCGATTATGAAATGATCGGCAGCCTCTATGATAAGCTGAAAAAGCGCGAAAAGAATGCTTAAACCATGTGGCCGCCCCATTTTTAGGGCGGCTTTTTGGATTTTGTACACACAGAAGAGTGGAACTTGGAGGTGGGAATCATGAAAATTTTAGTAGTAGAAGACAACCCAAGCGTCAGCTCGATGCTAGAATTGTTCTTTTCAAAAGAGGGGCTCGAAGGTGAATTCGCCGGAGACGGGCTGGAAGGCTACCGCAAGTTCCAGGAAGAGGATTTCGACCTGTTGATCCTGGACTGGATGCTTCCGGGAATGGACGGCATCGCTTTATGCCGGAAAATCCGCGAGACAGGAAGCGAAGTCCCCATCATCATGCTGACAGCAAAAGACAGCGAATCCGACCAAGTGATCGGTTTTGAAATGGGAGCAGATGATTATGTGACCAAGCCGTTTAGCCCCTTGACCTTGATGGCTCGTATCAAAGCGGTGACCAGAAGGGCGCGGAAAGGTGAAGTGGCCGAGGATGGGATCCGCACTGCACATTTCCATGTCAAAAAAGAAACACGCGAAGTCGTCAAAGACGGCCAAGCAATCGACAATTTAACGCCGAAGGAATTTGATCTGCTGGTCTTTTTCCTGCAGCATCCGAAACAAGTGTTCAGTCGGGAACAATTGCTTGAGCAAGTATGGGGCTACCAGTTCTACGGCGATGAACGGACGGTAGATGTCCATATCAAACGGCTGCGCAAAAAAATTCCGGAAGGGGACCAGCTCTTCCATACGGTATGGGGAGTGGGCTATAAATTTGAAGAACTTGCGGGTTAAGTATTTTTATCAATTGATCGCGAGCCATATGGGCGTTTTGTTGTTTGCAGTGGCCATTTTAAGCACGCTATTTATTTTTTACGGTGAGCGAGTGGCGTATTCCGACAAGGCGGAAGAGTTGGAGCGCTACGGCGAACAGATCCTCCAGGAACTGGAACAGGCTCGCCCGGGGACAGATTTGCAAGCCTATGTAACAGTGCTTGAAGCGCAGAATATCAATTTCATCGTCTTTGATCAGCAGAGCCGGATTCTTTATCCGATCAACGGCAATTTTCCATCGGTCGAATTGACACCGGAGGAATGGAATGTCATCGAGCGCGGCGAAACCTTGGTCGTCTACCGGGATGTCGAACGCTTTGAGCGGTCGATGACGTTCGTCGCGTTGCCTTATGTAGAAGGCAGTACGCTTGCTGGAGGTGTTTTATTGGCTTCTCCTGTAAGCGGCATCCGTGAAATGGTAGCGGAACTGAACCGAACACTTATCGTCGTCATTGCCATTTCCTTGCCGTTTGCCTTGCTGCTCAGCCTGCTCCTGGCCAAAATTCACGTGACGCGACTGCAACGCATGAGAAAAGCGACGTCGATGATCAGCGAAGGACATTACCAAGTCAACTTGCCGGAGTCGAATTTTGACGAATTTGGGGATTTGGCACATGACTTCAATATGATGGCGGATAAGCTGCAGCGTTCCAGCGAAGAAATTGAGCAGCTCGAAAACCGCAGGCGGCGCTTCATGGCTGATGTCTCGCATGAAATGAGAACACCGCTTACGACCATCGCCGGCATTATCGAAGGATTGAAGAGCGGCATGATCGAAGAACAGCAGCGCGAAAAAGGCATCCGGCTTGTGAGCGATGAAACGAAGCGGCTCATGCGCCTCGTCAATGAAAATCTGGATTATGAGAAAATCCGGTCGAATCAAGTGACGCTCATGAAAGAGGAAATCGAAGCGGCTGAACTCTTGGAAATCATCCAAGAACAGCTGCAATTGCAAGCAAACGAAAAAGGCGATCGATTATTGATCGAAGCCGATCCAGGTGAGATGATTTATGGGGATATGGATCGATTGATTCAAATCCTGGTGAATATCGTCAAAAATAGCATCCAATTCACCAAAAACGGCGACATTTTCCTTCGCGCCCGTGCGGAATCGGGCTTTTCTGTGCTGGAAGTGGAAGATACGGGAGACGGCATCGAAGTCGAGGAACTGGAGATGATTTGGCGCCGTTTCTACAAAGCGGACATGTCGCGTGGAAGCGGCCAGTTCGGGCTCGGCCTTTCCATCGTTCGCCAATTGGTCAATTTGCACGAGGGGGAAATCTCGGTGGAAAGCGAAAAAGGCAAAGGGACCAAGTTCACGATCCGCCTGCCTCATAAACAATCAAATAAGTAACGAAAATACTTAAAGCCTGCCGTTTGTTCCGGCAGGCTTTCTCGTATCCATGCACTATAAAAACTTTACATTTCTGTTGCATGTTTGGTCATAATTTTTTCATATCTGCTTTGTATGATAAGAATATCGAAAGCCACAAGGCAAACGACAAATAATCAATAAGGGAATGGAAAAATAATGGGCTACTACAATACAACACCACAAAACAATCAGAAGAATCCATTGAAACGCTATATGGCTTCCAGTTTCGGAGGCGTATTGGCAGGTGCGTTGCTGGTAGGCACGCTGGTCACTGGAACCGATTTGGGTGAAACGGAATCTGCCACTGCCGGCGTCCAAAGCAGCGAACTGCAAAGCGAATCCGCAATTGTCACGACAGACGTCACAGAAACCGTTGACGCGACAGCGGATGCTGTGGTCGGCGTATCCAACCTGCAAGCGGGCAATAACCCATTTGCTCAAACGTCTACACAAGAAGCAGGGGCAGGATCTGGCGTCATCTATAAAAAACAAGGGGACGCGGCATTCATTGTTACGAACCATCACGTTGTGGAAGGCGCTAAAGAAGTTGTCGTGACCTTGGCAAACGGTGAAGAGCTCGAGGCAGAAGTGCTCGGTTCGGATGTATGGACTGACCTCGCCGTCCTGAAAGTCCCTGGAGCACAGATTGAAACAGTTGCAGAATTTGGGGATTCTTCGGTGCTTAAATCAGGAGAACCGGTCATTGCAATCGGCAACCCGCTTGGCCTTCAATTTTCTGGGTCGGTGACAACAGGGGTCATTTCGGGAACGGAACGAGCTATCCCGATCGATATCAATAAAGACGGCCAGGAAGACTGGCAGTCAGAAGTGCTTCAAACCGATGCCGCGATCAATCCTGGCAACAGCGGCGGCGCATTATTGAATGCCCAAGGCCAAGTCATCGGCATCAACTCGATGAAAATCGCACAGGACGCAGTGGAAGGTATCGGGCTTGCCATTCCAATCAATTCAGCAATCCCGATCATCTCAGAACTTGAAGGAGAAGGGGAAGTTTCCCGTCCGTCCTTAGGTGTTGCATTACTTGAACTGGAACAGGTACCTGCAGAAATCAGAAATGCCGAATTAAATCTTCCGGGGGAAGTGGAAGACGGCATTGTCGTCCAATCGGTACAGGAAGGATCGGGTGCGGATAAAGCAGGAATCGAAGCGAAAGATACCATCGTTGAATTGAATGGCCAAGCTGTTTCTTCTGTCTTGGAACTCCGTCAATATCTTTATACGGAAGTGGAAGAAGGGTCTGTAACGGTCAAAGCTTACCGGAACGGCGAATTGAAAACATTTGAAGTTCAGTTGAGCGAGGAAATTTAACAGGGCATACAAAAAAGCGGCGGACAGGAAATTCCTGTCCGCCGCTTTTACGCGAGCCTTATAATGCAATTAATTCCCAAACAAGCCGAACCAGTCAAAACCGATAGCAAATCCGACAATCACCAAAACAGCGATACCAAAAATGATCAATCCCAGCTGCAATGGCGGATAGCCTGTTCTCTTCGGCTCTTCAAGACCTTGTTTGTATTCCGGGTTCTTGTGGTCCACCTCCTGCTTACTCGTTTTCATGTATTCCTGTTCCCTGTCTTGTTCATTTTGATTGTTTTTATTATCCATTCCATTTCCTCCTCCAATAGTTGGTATCGTTGTTGAGCTTATTGCTTCAAGCGCATGATTAGTCCAAGTGCTTGTCGAGTTGATGCTCTTCCATTTCGGTCAGTTTCTTCGCCAGTTCATGGCCGAATGCTTGTGAGGAACCAGGATCGCGGCCAGTCAGGAGGCGGTCGCTGCCCCAAACAAAGTATTCGTCTTGTCCATCGCCCTTGTCGTATTGCGCAATTTTGGCCATTTCGTCTTCAAGGCTGAACGGTAATAGCCCATCGACTTCTTCAGGTTCCATATCATTCGGATATCCTGTCACTTTCAAGCCTTGCAATAAGGGTTTGCCATCTTTCATTTTTGTGAAAACCAGTGGAGCCGGCCCATGGCAGACAGCGGAAACGATTCCGCCTGTTTCGTGGACGATATTGATGACAGCGTGCAGATTCTCATCGTGTGCTAAGTCGAACATCGCACCATGGCCACCGACGATCATAATGGCATCGTAATCACTTGCCCGGACATCCACAACCGGTGTGGTCTTATCAGCGATGCCGGAATCGTATAACTTCTTATATTTGCCTTCGGGATCATAAGCCTTATCAAGGCTCAAGGGATCAACGACCGGTTTGCCGCCGTCAATCGAAGCCAACCCTACAGAGTGGCCCGCTTTTTCAAGTTCCGACAAGGGCTCGAATAATTCTTCAGCCCACCAGCCAGTTACGTAATTATGCTCTTCGTTTGAATAGCCGCTCGATAATACTGCCAATACTTTTGCCATTTGGGTATCCTCTCCATTTCATTAGAAAGCTCTTGTTGTACATTTACCCTTTGACAGATTCCTGAAACTTCCGGGTGCCCCGGTTTTGGCTGCATCCAAAGCTGTGCTAAAATAATATGAGTAAAAATTTGAGGTGAACTAATTTATATGGAAAAAATGGAAGCGGGTACACAGATTCAACTGCTTGAAGCCATGCTAGACGGCAGCAAAGTCGGCACCATTGTCACGGATCCTGCACAAGAAGACAATCCAATCATTTATGCCAATCACACATTTACGGAAATGACCGGTTATGGCAAAGAAGAATTGCTCGGTCAGAACTGCCGTTTCCTGCAGGGCCCGAAAACAGCTCCTGAAGCCGTTGACCAAATTCGGCAAGCCATCAACAAGCAGGAGAAAGCAACAGTGATTTTGCGCAATTACCGAAAAGACGGAACACCGTTTTGGAACCGCCTGGCAATTTCGCCGGTGACTGTCGAAGGAAAGCTCTATTTCATCGGCACCCAGACGGACATCACAATTGAAACCTTGCAGCAAGAAGCGATTACCGCTAATGAAAATGAAATAGAGAAACTGATGTTGCCAATTTTATCGATACAGCCAAACGTTGCGACAGTGGCATTGGTTGGAACGATGAGCCTGCAGCGTTTTGAAACATTAAAAGTGAAGTTATGCGAATATGTCAGCGAGCATCGAATTGAACATGCGCTTCTCGATATTACGGGATTGACGTGGGACGAGGAATCTCCGCTCCATTGGTTTACACAAATTTGCGAAGCGCTGCGCATTATGGGGAGCCATATGTACATCACCGGAGTTACTCCGCAAGCGGCAACCGAATTGGTGCGTGATCTGGAACGGGACAATATCCTGAAAACTTATTCGAGCATCGAGAAGGCATTAGCTGATATTAATGAATAGATGAATAATTGATAAGCCTCATTCAGGTAGAATGAGGTTTTTTTATGCGTTTATTTTTACAATAAAAGGAATTTTAATATTGCTTTTTGATCTATTGCCTAAACAATGCTATTACTATTTGGTTAATTAACTGAAAAAATAGTTTATTTGGTTTTAGTCTTTTAATGCTGGGTAGATTATTAGGGAACAGAAATTCCAGATTTTCCAAGGAGGCGTAACGATGGGAACAGATCATAACCAGCGTGAAGGACCTGAAAATCATGAGAACCCGGATAAAGAAGATAAGCAGTTCAATGCAGGGGGCAATAGCTCGGATTACGACGGCGGGCAGCCCCAGGACAGCATTTCTGGCAGTGAAGGCAGAGTTGGCGAAACACAGGGAAACGAAAAAAAAGACCAGCGAAAGAAAGCGTTCAATGCTGGAGGAAATGATTCCGACTATGATGGCGGACATCCGAAAGACACCAAGAAAGACAGTGAAGGACGGATAGATTAAGATAAATAACCCAAAAAATATGAGGAGGAAGTTAAATGTTTTTCAATAGAAAAGAACTTCAATTCGAAGCCAAGCCGGACAAACCGGATCCGATATTTGCGAAGCAATTGCAGGAAGTCATCGGTGGCCAGTTCGGCGAAATGTCTGTAGCGATGCAGTATTTATTCCAAGGGTGGAACACGAGAGGGAACGAAAAATACAAAGATTTGCTGATGGACACTGGGACAGAAGAGCTCGGGCATATCGAAATGCTCGCCACAATGGTGGCCCAATTGCTGGAAGGGGCACCGGTTTATGAACAAGAGAAAGCGGCGAGCGACCCGGTGATCGGAGCCATCATGGGCGGAATGAACCCGCACCATGCGATTGTCTCAGGCCTTGGGGCAACACCGGAGAACAGTGCCGGGGTGCCATGGAGTGGCGGATACATTATCGCAAGCGGTAATTTACTTGCTGACTTCCGTGCCAATGTCAACGCAGAGTCGCAAGGCCGCCTGCAAGTGGCGCGTTTGTACAGCTTGACGGATGACAAAGGCGTAAAAGATCTACTGTCATTCCTGCTGGCTCGTGATACGATGCACCAAAACCAGTGGATCGCAGCGATACGCGATTTGGAAGAAAAAGAAGGGGGCGTGATTACACCTTCTACCGTTCCTCCAGAGTGGGAAGCGACCGAATATTCCCATACACTTTATAATTTCTCGGAAGGCGAAGACAGTGCATCATTGCCATGGATGAACGGCAATGCACCGGACGGCCACCCGTTCAAATACGAACAGGCACAAGCTTTCGGGCAAAAGCCCACATTGAAGCCAGGGCCGCTTGAGTCGCATGACACGCTGCCTGAAGACAAATTAAAAGGATAGATAGATCAAACGGGACGAAGAATTTTTCTTCGTCCCGTTTCATTATGAATAATTTTAAGGGGGAGTATAGATGAAACAGCCTTGGATTATGGAGCAGACATGGCGAGATCTTGTTTTTTTACACTGGCCGATTTCGCCCAATGCCCTGAGGCCATTTGTGCCAGCAGAGCTCGAAATCGATCTATTCGACGGGCAGGCATGGGTCGGTGTTGTCCCGTTTATTGCTGATCGTACGCGTTTGCGTTGTTCTCTGCCAGTTCCCATTGCAGGAACTTACCGCGAATTAAATGTAAGGACCTATGTACCGTGTAACGGCCGGTCTGGAGTCTATTTTTTCAGCTTGGATGCCGATAGCTTGCCAGCGGTAAAAGCGGCGAGTGCAGGAGGATTCCTTCCTTATCGGTACGCGCGTATGAAAGTCGCAAAAAAAGACGGACGGTATGTATTTACGAGCCACCTCGCTAAACCAGCTATTGGCGAGAGTTTCCAGGTGGGCTTCATGCCAAGCGCCGGAATACTGGAGTCATCAGAGCTCGAGCGATGGCTGACAGAACGTTATTGTTTATGGACAAAGCCAAAAACGGCCCTATACCGCGTGGATATTGTTCATGCGCCGTGGCAACTGCAAACGGTTCATATAGAAATAGCTGAAAATTCGCTTGCCGGCTTCCTTCCTGCCGGATGGAATGCGGAAGAGCCACTAGCCCATTTCTCGGCGCTGCAGAAAACACGGTTTTATCCCCCTGTAAAAGAGCACAAATAAAAGCCGATCACTAAAACGATCGGCTTTTATTTGTTATGATTATTTCCGGTTTGGCTCCTGTTTCAAAGTATGAGAGGTTTCTTTTTGCTCCCATAGACGCTTCTTCAAATAAATATGGTAAAACCATTCACCGATGGCAATCAAAATGGCTGTATAAATTGATGCCGCAAGTAAAGAGAAATCGGGATTTTCGATTAGAAACTCTCCCAATAGCCAAACGATCAAGAATGCGAGCACCAAATCTCCACCTGTAGCCATCTTATTGGAGGTGCGGGGGAATATTATCATATCGCCAGCGTATCCAATCGCAGTAATCACCAAACTAATAACGAAAATATCGAACACAGAAACTCCGTAAATCAATCCAAGAATCAAGAAGACAACAGCAAAGCTCATGGCAAATTTCATCAAGATCGCTTCGATGTGTTTCATTTTATATCCTCCTAAAATGATTGTTTTCCAGTAGGCGCGATAGTTTCGGGACGTCA
The DNA here is from genome assembly GCF_019042655.1 of Planococcus sp. CP5-4_YE. Classification (GTDB taxonomy): domain Bacteria; phylum Bacillota; class Bacilli; order Bacillales_A; family Planococcaceae; genus Planococcus. The sequence continues at coordinate 112,341 of NZ_JAHPZO010000004.1, read as the reverse complement.
GGGGTTTTTCCATGTTAGCTTCGGCAATCTTACGAAGTAATAAAGTCTCCGCCGTTTACATGGATTGCCTGCCCTGTCACATAAGTAGAATCGGTGGATGCAAGATAAACGTATGCCGGAGCAAGTTCAGCCGGTTGTCCGCGGCGTTCTAACGGTGTGCCTTCGCCTTGTTTGCCGGATTTTTCAGCGTCGAATGTGGCAGGGATCAACGGCGTCCAGATTGGGCCTGGCGCGACTGAATTGACACGGATGCCTTGCTCGCTGACATTGGCGGCCAATGAACGCGTAAAGCTGATGATGGCGCCTTTTGTGGATGAATAATCAATGAGTGCCGGTGAGCCGCGATAAGCCGTCACGGATGATGTATTGATGATGGTATCGCCTTTGGTTAGATGTGGCAATGCAGCTTGTGCTAAATAAAACATACTGTAAATATTCGTCTCGAAAGTTTCATGCAATTGTTGTGGGCTGATATCCAGGAAATCCTCTGTCGGAAATTGCTTACCAGCATTGTTCACGAGAATGTTCAATTGCCCAAATTCGGCGATGACATCAACGACTAATTGGTGGCAGTTTTTAACTTGGCTCACGTCCGTTGCAAATTTTTGTGCTTCAGCGCCGTAAGACTTCACGGCTTCGATGGTTTTATCCGCGTCATTGTGTTCATCCAAATAGGCGATGGCGATAGTTGCGCCTTCTTTTGCGTAAGCGATCGCAACGGCGCGGCCGATCCCGCTGTCGCCTCCTGTGATCAACGCAACTTTTCCTTCGAGCTTGCCTGCACCTTTATAATTCTCGTCATCATATATCGGCTCCGGGGACATTTCGCTTTCTACCCCGGGTTGATGGTCTTGTTCTTGCGGGTCGATTTGATCATGGATTTTCTCGTATTTATCTTTTGACATGTAAGCGTCCTCCTCGATCTGAATATAGGATAGTTATTCCCGTTCCGATTCGGGCTAAACGCGAAGAAATCCGATATCGGATGCAGAGCTTCAATGGCACAATAAAAAACCAGCCGGAGAAGATTCTCTGGCTGGTTTAGCGTTTAGTTTTCAGCTGTTACTACTCCGCAAGCGATGCGTTCCCCGGAATCACCGGAAGGGTCGGTTTGGCCATCATCTTCTGAAGCGTGGATGATGAGCGCTGTTCCGCCTTCTTTCAACAACGAGTTATCTTCGCCTATTTGCAAAGTGACTTCTTCTGCTGTCAGTTCATCTGTCGAAGTGCCATCATCTCCAACTTCGATGTTCTGAAGATCACCGGCATGGGGGCCTTCTGGGTTATCTAGTCCATGGCTTGCGCCGGTCGGGTTGAAATGCCCGCCTGCTGATTCAAAATCAGGCGCTTCGCACATTCCCTCTTCATGGAAGTGAATGCCGTGCATGCCAGGTTCCAATCCTTCTACATTCAATGTGACCATAACGCCGTTGTCCTCTTCCGTCAATTCAGCAGTGCCGGTAGCATCACCGTCTGCATTCAGGAATTCAACCGTCAGCAATTGAATTTCACTGGCTCCTTCAGCTTCGCCTCCTGAGCCATCCTGCGGTTCACCTTCCTGTTCTTCCACTTCCTCTTCTTGAGCTTCAGCTCCATCCGTTTCCGTTGGAGGTTCAGCTCCATCCGTTTCCGATGAAGGTTCTGTTGTGTCATCTCCACATGCCGCCAGCAGCAGTAAAAGGCCTAAAAGCATAAGCATCAACCATGATTTCATCGCATTTTCTCCTTCCTCCTAAAAATTGTTATTACCTTACCTTACACATGTAGAAGAAGAGTTAAACCAATCAATTCGTCATGGTGTCTTTTGGCTCATGTTTATGAGTGGAATTTCTTTTGCGCTTACGCAGCCAAAATAAGCCGGTGGCGAGCGATAACAAACTGATGAAAAGCGAAGACAGAAAGAACGGCGGGTGATAGCGCAGCTCAATTTCGTTCATGCCGTCTTTGAGGGGAACGGCTAAAAACGCATAATTCGCTTTTAACACATCAACCGGTTCACCATTAATGGCCGCTTGCCAGCCTCGTTCATAAGGAATTGACAAATTAAGGAAAGGTGCGCCTTCTTGGTTATCGTATGCCACGTCAACCCGGCTGCCGTCGATCTCTAGGTTGCTCGTGCGGTCAGCCAACGCATTTTGCTCTCTTAACAGGGTATAGGGTTCTTTCACTATTTCAATATCCGTAAGCTTGTAGGTTCCTTCAGGCATGCGGATCTGGATTTTTTGCGCAGCTTCTACCCGAATCGTCAAGTCATCGACGAAAGTCTTATAAATCGATTGATTGGATTTGCGGGTCGTCCGGTATTCATTGATTTCGAGAGGGAAGCCCTGGTCTGTGGCCATATTTTCCAAATGGAAGGAGATATACAAATCGCCTTCTTCAGGGACTTCGTTGAGCAATAAATCAATTCCGCCGGTTTCCTGGGAAATATCGAGCACGCCGTCTTCATAGCTCGCACCCATTTCTTCGATTTCATAATCCGCTTCTCCCGGGAAGCGGTCGGGAAGGGGTTCGGTTTCAGCTGTTTCATCCAAGACGATGCCGCTGAGCATGGCGTGTTCGCGCAACAAAGGCGGCTCGTCCGTTAGCTGGGATTCCTGATACACCTGGAATGCCGGCCTTGCGAACGGCAGCGGATAGCGGTTTTGATAGGCGATAAAATTTTCAGTAGCGGCAAACTTGCGGAAGCCGAACGGTACATTCGGGTCGTCCTTTGTCCGTATCGCATAATTGCCTTGCAAAAGACTGTGGAGGTTGCTGCGGTTGCCAAGTGTCGCATAGCGGCTGACGCTTTCCCGTTGCATATCGATCTCCAAATCGTATAAGTAAAAATACAGCAAGTTTTTGTTCAAGAGGCTGGAATAGGCGCTAAGACCCTGGAAATCCTGGACAATCGGCGTATTATTGCGCACGCCTTCCATCCAGTCGATGCGGTACATCTCGCTCGTTTCGCGTTCTTGAATTTCGTCGATCAAAGCGTGTACTTCCTCGTTGTCATAGTTTTCCCCAGTAATTAAGGCTTCATCGACATCCGCGACATCCGCGTTATCGAGCAGTTTTTCGCTTTGGTAGACATTGGCGGTTGTCAACACCAAAGCGAGCAGCACAGCAGCCAGTAGTGGTTTTTGTAATTGCTGCCGAATGGCCAGAGCTGCCAACGTGGCTGCCAAGGTCAAGACGAGGCCCGCTACTGCCAGGCGGGGATAAAGCGTAGTGAATTCAAGCGCTTCATCTCGCCAAGAGAACCATCCATAAAAGAGGGCAGTCAAAATTGCAGCTGGGACAACTTCCTTCAAGTGCAGCTTATGGAAACGATCCAAGCCGCTGGCAATAGCCCCGGCAGCAGCAAGAGAAATAAAATATTCCCAGCGATGTTGCGGGGCAGAGAAGCCATTAAAAATACTGCCAACCATGGGACTGTGATAGAGCATGATTGTGACGATACCAATCAATGCAAATAGCCGGAAACGCTGCAATTTGTACAACGATGGGATGAACAAAAACAGCATGAACATGGCCGGCAGCAAGATATAGCGGCTCATGAACAGGATGTTTTCCGTCTCTTCGAACCAGAGAATATCCTGTTGGAACGCCGGACGATGGTTGTTCAGGAACGCATAGACAGAAGGGATGAACGACACCATGGAAATGCCGGCACCGATCAATCCGGCAGTCAAGAACAATACAATCGACTTTTTCCATTTTGTTTCTGTCTTTTCAAGCGGAATGAACAGACGGAATAAAATATAGATGCCTACCAGCAGGAAATTAATGTAAGCGAAATAGAAATTGTCGATCATCGAAATAGCGATCGCAAACATAAACCAACTGGGTTTTTGTTCGCGGAAGATTTTTTCGGCACCGAAAATCAACAGGGGCAGCCAGATGAATGCGTCCGCAAAAAACTCCCAGAAAGCCGCGTGGCGGAAGTACATGCCAGAAATTCCGTAGATGCTTGCACCAACAAATGCCGATAGGCGTGTAATGCGCATATAGCGGAACAAGGTGTAAGTGACGATCAGTACAATCGTCAGCCTGGCGATGCTGATGAATACAGAAGCATTGGCCCAAAACAGAACATCGGGGTCCCCGATCAACCCAACGATATCGAAAAGATAAACGATCACGAGTGTTGCGATATAGACGAAAGACGTAGAAAAATAATACGACAGCTCGCTGAATATGCCAGCACCGAGCCCAAAATCGAAGGAATAGAAAAACTCGCCGTGGGTGTATTGCTCATAAAGCAATTGCTTGAACGGCATCATTTGGGCAAGGCCATCGTTGGGCCCGGCCATGAACTGGTTTTGAGTCCATTGAAACAGAAAGACGCCATGGCCGATGATGGCCATGGCTAGGAATGCAACTGTCAGTAGAAGATAGGGCCGAAAAGAACGCATAATGCCACCGTCTTTATGATTATTTGGATTGCACCGGCGCTTTAAGGATTTTTCCAGAAACAACAAAGGTTGCGGGAATGGTGAAAATCACTGCGGCAAACGGCGCGATGTTGCTGTTGATGTGGAGAAATTCCACAAATATGAAGATCAGGAACGTGGAAACCGACATGTTGACGACTTGTGTCAGCGGGAAATACAAATATTTCTTCAAAGTCGGTTTTACACGATACGTTACGTAAGTGTTCAAGAAAAACGAGATATTCAAGCTGATCAAAAATCCGATGATATGGGACAGCATATAGGCCCAGTCGAGTACGTTATGCAAAAACAGGTAGATAGAGTAATAGCTGAGTGTGTTGACGACCCCAACAAAAACAAAGCGGGTGAACTCCGTATTCAAACTCTTAAGATTCATCGTATTCATCCACATTGCTCATCTCGACCAAGAAATGCGGCCGCTGCTTTGTCTCGTTATAGATGCGCCCGACATATTCGCCAATGACGCCAAGGCTGATCAATTGAATGCCGCCAAGCAGCAGGATCGCCGTGATGGTCGTGAAATAACCAGGTGCGATGACGCCCCGAGCCATGATTTGGTAGAACGTAAAAGTGATATAAAGCAAGGATAGGAACAAAACGAGAAATCCTGTGTAAAAACAGATGCGCAACGGTTTCATATTGAATGAAATGATCCCGTCGATGCCGTAATTGACGAGACTTGCGAAGGACCATTTGGAATCGCCTTCTGCGCGCGCGACGTTTTCGTAGTTGATGATTTTCTTGCTGAGGCCGATCCACGAGTAGATGCCTTTAGAAAAACGATTGCTTTCACTGAGCGACAGGATGGAATTGATAGCTTTCCGGCTCAGGAGCCGGAAATCACCTTCGCCGTCTTCGAAGCTGACATCGGTTACGGAATTAACCATTTTGTAGTATAGGGAAGAAAATACGCTGCGCAGTTTCGAATCTCCTTTGCGAGACCGTTTGGCAACGACTTGATGGAAGCCGTCTTCATACCCCCTAATCATTTCGCAGATGAGTGTGGAGGGATGCTGCATATCACTGTCCATCAGGATGGCAGCGTCTCCTTTGATTCGTCTCATCCCTGCGAACATCGCGGATTCTTTCCCGAAATTGCGGGACAGCGAAATATATTTTACGGTTTCGTGTTCATTGGCGAGTTTGAGTATCTCATCTAAAGTTCCGTCACTGCTGCCGTCATTGATAAACATGATTTCATACAGGTAAGGAAGCGGCTCAAGTTCTTGCACCAAAGTCTTGTACATTGAAGCGATGTTCGCTTCTTCGTTAAAAGCTGGCACAATAATAGAGATCAGCTTCATAATGGTGTTCTCCTTTCAATGGGCATTCAAAATCTTCCCTGAAAATCCATTTACCCATTTTTCAGGACATTATTCCTGGGAAATGCTAAGAAGGAAAAGGGAAGCTCTATTCATTATACGCAAAATACGCTTTGCTGACATGTCAAGGCCATTACAATTGAATTACCTTGAAATGCGGAATTCTCTGAACAGTGAAGCGCGAATAGTATTTTTTTAAAAAAACACAATGCTTGCAGAGCTAGCAACATTGGAAACGCTTGCAAAGAAATCTAAATATTTTTTATATATTGACAATAGCTTTTTTCGTATATATGATGAACTCAATTCAATTATATCGACTAACTATTGCGACGGAGATAGGCCGTGTGTAGAGGAATCCAAAGAGAGCTGATGGGTGGTGTGAATCAGTGGTTCCAGCATGCGGCAGCACTCCCGAATAGATGTGCTGAAACTGCAGTAAGCCCATCCGCTTCATGCGCGTTACGCATGATATTAATGAGGCTGCCTGCACAAGGGGCAGTGAATTAGGGTGGTACCGCGATTAGAGACTCTTCGCCCCTTGCATCTTGGATGTGGGGAGAAGAGTCTTTTTGTATCCAAATTTCCAGAATAATTTTTTCCAATCGAAAGGGGACATGATCATGCTGACAGATCAACAAATTTTGCGAATTCCAGGACCGACACCGATTCCACCGAGCGTAGGGCGTGCCATGGCACAGCCGATGATCGGCCACCGCGGGGAAAGTACGTATTCTTTGATCAGAGATATCCGCCCGAAATTGAAAAAAGTATTTGGCACCAAAGAAGAAGTGATGATTTTGACGGGCAGCGGAACTTCCGCGCTCGAGAGCGCAGTGGTCAATACGGTGGCGCCCGGCGACGAAGTGTTGGTTCTCGTCACTGGAGCATTTGGAGACCGTTTCGCTAAAATCTGCCAGGCCTACGGAATCGCGACACATGTTTTCAATGTGGAATGGGGCCAAGCAGTGGATCCGGAAGCCGTCAAAAATTTCCTCGGTGAACATCCGGAAATCCGCGTCATTTTCTCTACGTTCTGTGAAACTTCAACGGGCGTCTTGAACCCTGTCCAAGCATTGGCCGAAACAGTGAAACAAGTATCGGATGCCTTGATTGTCGTCGATGGTGTGTCATGCGTAGCGGGGACAGAAACGGAAATGGACAAATGGGGCGTCGATGTCGTCGTCACAGGCTCCCAAAAAGCGTTCATGTTGCCGGCAGGGCTCGCGTTCATCGCAGCAAGCAAACGGGCATGGGAGAAAATTGAAGCGAATCCGCAACCGCGTTTTTATTTGGATTTGAAAAAGCACCGCGACAGCATCGAAAAAGACACGACGCCGTTCACACCGGCCATTTCCATTCTATACGGCCTGCAGCAAGTATTGAACTTGCTGGAAGAAGAAGGGCTGGAAAATGTTTATCGACGGCACCGTTTGATGCGCGACATGACACGCGCCGCCTTTAAGGCTTTGGGCGTTCGTTTGCTTACGAGCGACGAGGATGCATCGCCGACCGTTACTGCCGTCTATCCGGAACATTTTGACGCAGAACAATTCCGTAAAGTGCTAAAAGAAGACTTTGCCATTGAGTTCGCGGGAGGACAGCAACACCTCGCGAAAAGCATCTTCCGTATTGGGCATATGGGCTACTGCTCTCCGGCAGAAGTGCTGCAGGCACTCGCAGCATCGGAAATCGTTTTGAAAAAGATTGGGCAAGACATCACGCTTGGCGCAGGCATCGCAGCCGCACAGCAAGTTTTTTTGGAAGGGAAGGATAAGTAATGACATTTCACGTATTGATCAGTGACCCACTATCAGAAGAAGGCGTATATCCACTGCGCCATGCAGACGGCATCAATATTGTTATGGAGACCAATTTATCTGAAACTGAACTTGCTGAACGGATTGACGGGTTCGACGCGTTGCTCGTCCGGAGCCAGACACAAGTGACGCGTGAGCTTATCGAAAAAGCTTCCAATTTAAAAATCATCGGCCGCGCCGGTGTAGGTGTCGATAATATCGACCTTGAAGCAGCGACCGAGCACGGCGTAATCGTCGTCAACGCACCGGACGGCAATACCAACTCTGCGGCTGAGCATACGATGGCGATGCTCATGGGGATGGCGCGCAAAATTCCACAAGCCTATAACTCCTTAAAGCTCGGCAAATGGGACCGCAAATCCTATGTCGGCGTCGAATTGAAAAACAAAACACTCGGTGTCGTCGGGTTCGGCCGCATTGGCCAGGAAGTGGCGGCGCGGGCTAAGGGCCAGCGGATGAACATCATTGCCTACGATCCGTTTTTGACCGCTGAAAAAGCGGAAAAGCTTGGCGTCGATTTCGGCTCAGTGGCAGATGTCTTGAAAGTGGCTGATTTTATTACGGTCCATACGCCGTTGTTGAAAGAAACGAAGCATTTGATTGATGCAGAAGCTTTCAAAATCATGAAAGACGGCGTACAGATCATCAACTGCGCACGCGGCGGCATCATCGACGAAAGTGCCTTGTATGATGCAGTGAAATCCGGAAAAGTGGCAGGTGCCGCACTCGATGTATTCGAACAGGAGCCGATGGTCGACTTCCGCTTGCTGGAATTGCCGGAAATCATCGCGACGCCTCACCTCGGGGCGAGCACATTTGAAGCGCAGGAAAGCGTTGCGGTCGATGTCAGCCAAGACGTCGTCAGCTTTGTCAAATATGGCACCGTCCGCAACTCTGTTAACTTGCCATCCGTGCCGAAAGAAATCATGAAACGCATCGAGCCGTATTTCGATTTGGCAGAACGCATCGGCACGTTCCTTACCGACTTGACCGGGGAAACGGCAGATGAAGTGAACGTCTATTATTCAGGAGAACTTGCCAACCTGGAAGTCGGCCCCTTGACGCGCAATATGCTCAAAGGGATGCTCAAGCGCCATCTCGGCAAGCATGTCAACGATGTCAATGCGATGTATATCGCCAATCAAAAAGGCATCCATGTCAATGAACACAAATCGACCGAATCCCGCGGCTTCACCAACCTCATCACCGTTGAAGTGAAAACGCAGAGCGGCACGCGGAAAGCATCCGGCACGCTATTGAACGGACAAGGCGCACGCATCGTCAAAGTGGACGATTACATCGTCGACTTCCTGCCGAACGGCCACCTGTTGTTCATCCGCCACAACGACCGCCCGGGAGTCATCGGGCGTGTCGGCACATTGCTTGGGGCAGAAGATATCAATATCGCGACAATGCAAGTTGGGCGTTCAAACATTGGGGGAGATGCAATCATGATGCTCTCCATCGATAAGCACGCCGATCCGGAAGACTTGGAAGAATTGAAGAAACTCGAAGAAATCGAAAGTGTCACAGCAATCGACCTATAAACATAAAGCGCCCGCACCGATCGTCTAGAGACCAATCGGTGTGGGCGCTTTTCTTATTTAGATACAGTTTCCAACTGCTCGAGTAAAGGCAATAGCTCTCGCAGGTCTCTAATTTCGTGAGTTGCAACTACCGTTTCATGAGGCGTTTTATTTTCGCGGTTCAACCAGACGGATGGAATGCCGGCACGCTCAGCGCCGAGAATATCAGTTAACGGATTGTCGCCGACCATCAATACCTCTTCCGGGCGATAGCCGAACTTCGACAAAGCATGTTCAAAAATAGAGGCGTCAGGCTTGCCGCGCCCGAATGCGCCGGAGATAACGATATGGTCGAAATACGGCGCGATTTCTGGCGTGATGTCGAGTTTAATCTGCTGAAGGCTTGGCGAGCCATTGGTCAACAGTAATAAATCGAAACGTCCTGTCAATTGATCGAGCACTTCCAGGGTGTCTTCGTAGAGAATGGGGTTGCGTTTTCTGGCTTCCGGGAAATACTCGGCGAGTTGTTGGCCTAAGACAGGATTGTCGATGCCGAGGTGTTTCAGCCCGAGCGTCCAGGCCTGCTTCTGGTAGCCAGGAGCGACTTCTTTAAGCTGTTGGAAATCGTCCCCCGAATCATCGAAGCGCCCCCACAGCCCTTCAAACGGGTTGATGCCGATCATTTGCGTAAAGGCATATATCGGATAACCCGCATACAGTTTGCGCGCTTCTTCCCGCACTGCCTGTTCCAAGCCGCTGCAATCAGCGCTTGTCTGTTTCGCTGCCCACTCGCAGGTTTCGCGGAAAGCTTCTTTTACGCTTTGCTGATCCCATAATAAGGTATCGTCCAAATCAAAGAAAATCGCTTTCACCATATCGCGCCGCTCCCTTGCTTTTGTATTATGTATCAATTAGATGGATCATATAAAAGAGTGAAAGGCGACTCCTGCAGAAGCAGCGACAAAGTACTGCGACGAAGCGACAGGAGTCTATGCCCTACCAGCTTCATGACCACCCACATCCTATGGGCCCAAAAGCGTCCGCCTGGAACGAATTTATCGCTCTCTTTTAATTGTCGAAATGTTTAATTCACTTTATATAGTGTACTAAAGCACGGCTGAAAATCAAAGAGTTGTCACAAATCTGCCGACCGGCAGCAACTTCTGGTGGTACGATGTACGGAAAGGAGTGAAATGTATGGAAATGCTAAAAGAAAGCACTCTTCTATTTGAAGAGGCCGCTCATTTCATCGAAACATGTTATGTGGAACTGGGAAAAAACGAACAGGAAATCCGCCGCCGTGTAGTGGAGATTGAACAGGAAATCGAGTCTTCGGGCAGCTATTTACATACGACGGAAGAATTGCAGCATGGGGCGCGCATGGCGTGGCGCAATAACAACCGTTGCATCGGGCGTTTATTTTGGCAGACTTTGGAAATCTTTGATGAACGTGAAGCGGAAACGGAAGAACAAGTATTTTCGGCCATCGTCCGCCATTTGCGCTTTGCATTCAACGGAGGGCAAATTCGCCCGGCCATTACGATTTTCAAGCAGTCAGACAAAAGCGGGATGCGTATCTGGAACCATCAACTATTACGCTATGCAGGGTATGAGCGGGACGGCCGGATTATCGGCGATTCTTCGTCTCTTGCATTTACCAAACAATGCGAGGCACTGGGATGGCAAGGGGCAGGAAGTGAGTTCGACCTGTTGCCAGTAGTGATTGGTGAAACCGGAAAAGAGCCTAAATGGTTCGAGCTCCCAGCCGATGCCAAGCCTGAAGTCTCAATTAGTCACCCGGATTGGCCAGAGTTGGCGGAGCTCGGGGTGAAATGGTATGCGGTGCCGCTCATCTCCGATATGAAACTCGAAATCGGGGGTATTGAATACGCCATGGCGCCATTCAATGGCTGGTATATGGGAACTGAAATCGGTGCACGCAATCTAGCGGATGAAGGCCGCTATGACTTGTTGCCCCAAATGGCAAACATTATGGGGATCGATACGAGTTCACAGCGGACGCTGTGGAAAGATAAAGCGCTCGTCGAATTGAACGTGGCAGTGCTTGAATCATTTGCGAATGCGGGCGTGACCATAGTGGACCACCATACGGCCGCCAAGCAGTTCAAGAGTTTCGAGAAAATCGAAGAACGGGAAGGTCGTCAAGTCACCGGTAATTGGGCATGGCTTATCCCACCGGTGTCGCCGGCAACGACGCATATTTTCCACAAGCCGTATAAAAACGATATCGTTAAACCGAATTATTTTTACCAGCAAGCTCCTTATGGAAAATGAAAAACCAATCGCCTTGACTGTCCCGCTGGAGCTATCCGCAGTGAGATAGCCAAGGCGATTTTAAATGAGGGCAAGGAAAATAAGCGGGTGGAAGACGGTTTTTTGAGGCTGAAGGTCGATAGAGCGGAAGGTATTGTATTATAATAGAGTGAAATGATGTTCTTCATCGTAAGAAATTTGAGAAAGAAGGAATAACAATGGGACGCAAATGGAATAACATTAAAGAGAAAAAAGCTTCCAAAGATGCCAACACAAGCCGAATCTATGCTAAATTTGGCCGTGAAATATATGTAGCCGCCAAGCAAGGCGAACCAGACCCGGAATCGAACCAAGCATTGAAGGTCGTGCTGGAGCGTGCGAAGACTTATAACGTGCCAAGAGCCATCATCGACCGTGCCGTCGAAAAAGCAAAAGGCGGATCGGAAGAGAACTACGACGAGCTTCGTTACGAAGGATTCGGGCCGAACGGGTCGATGGTTATCGTCGATACTTTGACCAACAACGTTAACCGCACCGCATCCGACGTGCGCGCAGCATTCGGTAAAAACGGCGGCAATATGGGCGTCAGCGGATCGGTTGCGTATATGTTTGACCATACGGCGGTCATCGGCGTAGAAGGCAAATCGGCTGACGATACGCTGGAGCTATTGATGGAAGCGGATATTGATGTGCGTGACATCCTAGAAGAAGAAGGCATCGTCATCGTCTATGCAGAACCCGATCAGTTTCACTTGGTGCAAGAAGCATTCAAATCGGACGGCGTAACGGATTTCACGGTCGCTGAATTGACGATGCTTCCGCAGAACGAATTGCCGCTGTCAGAAGAAGACCAGGCGCAATTCGAGAAGATGGTCGATGCCATTGAAGACCTCGAAGACGTCCAGCAAGTCTATCACAACGTAGACTTGGCATAAGAAATTTTATGAACAAGCCAACTTCTGTCCAAAACGGACAGAAGTTTTTTTGCGATAGTTAATAAAAAGAATATTTAAAATAATTTAAAAGTAAACTTGTAATTCAAAAAAGGAAAAGATATACTTTTTCTGAATATAGTTTAGTGAATGTTTAGATGTTTTATTTTTTTTAAATAATATGTAAGTGCTTTCATTTACTCCCGAGAGAGTTTCGTTTGATAGTCAAAGCAACGATAGAATTTTTGCTCGTGAAGATATTGGTGAATTTCCATTCATTGTTCGATCAATTGTTTGTAAACAAAGCAGCGCGCAACAGAGAAAACAAGCGGTCATTACAGGACAATAAACTTCAAGCTGATTGATCAATTTGTTCTCCTAGAATGCCTTCCGCGCACTGCGTCCGGAAAGACTTGAAAAACACATTAAAAGAAACAGGAGGCCGATCCAATGCTTAAGGAATTATCGCCACAAGCAGAACAACTACGTAAAGAGTTATTGAAATTCATGGATGAATACGTCTATCCGGCTGAACAGACAGTGAAAGAATACAAGAAAACGGCAAGCGACCGCTGGACCATCGCGCCGGTCATCGAAGAGCTGAAGCAAAAAGCAAAAGCACAAGGCTTATGGAATTTGTTCCTCGATCACCCGGAATATGGAGCCGGTTTATCGAACTACGAATACTCTCATTTATGTGAAATTATGGGCCGCTCGCTCATCGCTCCAGAAATCTTCAATTGCAATGCGCCGGATACCGGCAATATGGAAGTGTTTGTGAAATACGGCACGGACGAGCAGAAAAAGCAATGGCTCGAGCCTTTATTAAACGGTGAAATCCGCTCATGCTTCTCCATGACAGAGCCGGATGTTGCTTCATCCGATGCTACCAATATCCAAAGCAGCATTATCCGTGAAGGCGATGAATACATCATCAACGCTAGAAAGTGGTGGACAACAGGGGCTATGGATCCACGCTGCAGCATTGCGATCGTTATGGGAAAAACCGACCCAGATGCAGAAAAACACAAACAGCAGTCGATGATCCTAGTGCCATTCGATACGCCTGGCGTCAAGATTGTCCGCCCGCTTACTGTATTTGGCTACGACGATGCGCCGCAAGGGCATGCAGAAGTGCATTACGACAATGTCCGCGTTCCGGCGAGCAATATGCTGCTCGGTGAAGGAAGAGGATTCGAAATCGCGCAAGGCCGCCTCGGGCCAGGACGCATCCATCACTGCATGCGCGCAATTGGCGCTGCCGAACGCGCACTCGAACTGCTGTGCAGACGGGCAGAAAGCCGCGTCGCTTTCGGTTCAACACTAGCGGAGAAAGACGTCATCAAGGAAATCATCGCCGAAAGCCGTCTCGAAATTGAACAGGTCAGACTGTTGACCTTGAACGCTGCGCACAAAATCGACGAACATGGCGCAAAAGCTGCACGCAAAGAAATCGCTATGATCAAAATTGCTGCGCCGCGGGTATCGATTAACGTCATCGACCGGGCGATGCAAGTATTCGGCGGCGCCGGACTGACAGAGGATTTCCCGCTTGCCGAACATTACGCAAATGCACGCACCTTGCGTCTTGTTGATGGCCCGGACCAAGTCCATTTACGCGACGTTGGGCGAATGGAGTTACGTGAACAGTTGAAAGCGAATGAATTACGGCAGTAATTTTATAAGCAAGATGAGGCTAGTGTTGCTGAGTGGAATATGCGAAAAAAGTGATTCGCTGATTTGTAACGGATCTTGGGAGAGATAAGTGCGTCGAGCCGATAAAATATGAGTCGGATTCATCGGGTCATAGGTGTCGATGACTTGTTTTCAATTAATGACCGGCGCCGTGATCGATAAGATATGTGCAGACTAGTAATCTCAGTAAGAAACCGAGAAAAAGATTTTCAAATACGAATGACTTGGAGAGAATTACTATGAGTGAGACAACACCGAAAACAAAAAAAACACAAGAAGTCGATTGGACAAAAGTCGAACGTTTCCTGCGCAAGGCGATTCCGCAATTGCCAGAAGGCGAGATGAAGGTCCGCCAGTTTTCTGAAGGCTATTCAAATCTTACTTACTTGCTGCAGATCGGGGACTGGGAAGGCGTCTTGAGGCGCCCGCCGTTTGGAGAGATCCCGCCAAAAGCACATGATATGGAACGGGAATTCAAGATGCTCGAAAAAGTGCATCCGGTGTTCCCGCTGGCACCTGAACCATATGTGTATTGTGAAGACCCCGAAGTGATGGACAAGCATTTTTACGTCATGGAGAAAAAACAGGGACTCGTCATCGATCAAGAACTCCCTGAAGTATTTGGAAGCTCGGAACAAGTAGGGCCAGTCATCTCCAAGAATGTTATTTCAACATTGGTTCAGTTACAGGCGATCGATTACAAAAAAGCCGGACTTGCTGAGATGGGCAAACCCGAGGGATTCATGGAGCGCCAAGTAAAAGGGTGGATCAAGCGCCACCATCACTCCAAAACTGATGATATCGCCGGGCTTGAAGAGCTGGAGCGATGGCTTACGGCGAATATACCGGTTAACGGGGAAACGACGATCGTCCATAATGATTTTAAGTTAAACAATATGGTGATTGATGAAGAAAGTCCGGGCCTTGCAACCGGCGTTCTTGATTGGGAATTGTCGACAATCGGCGATCCGCTCAGCGATGTCGGATCGACTTTAGCCTATTGGGGACAAGCGGAAGATGCGGATATCGGCATCCACGTCATCTCGAGTCAACCTGGCTTCTACAGCCGCAAGGAGTTCGTGGAAGAGTATGCGAAGCAAAGCGGACGCGATGTATCGAATATCAACTATTACCTAGCGTTCGGGTTCTATAAACTGGCTGGAATTTTGCAGCAAATCTATTATCGCTGGAAAAATGGCGAAATCGAAGATGAACGTTTCCGCCATTTAAACAAAGCGGTCGCGAATCTAATAGATATGGCCAACCGGACGCGTAGGGGCGAAGTACTATAGCAGGCGTCTTGCTAATGGAAGTGTAAAAAGAGGAGGGAAAAGCAATGGAGCAAGAATTTCACTACGCGCCGTTTCGCGTAGAAGCCGGCAAGGTACGGGAATTTGCGCGGGCACTCGGCTTGCAGAATCCGGTTTATTTTGACAGGCAAGCAGCATTGGATGCGGGATACCGGGATATCCCCGCCCCACCTACATACACGACAGTCATCGATTTCTGGAATGAACGAGATTTTTATCAATTGTTCAGTCAGTGGGGATTAGATCCGAATGATATCCTGCACGGCGAGCAAAGTTTCGAATATGGAGAAGATATTATCAGCGGGGATGTCATTACAGCGAAAGCCGTGCTCACTGACCAATTCGATAAAAAAGACAAGCGTTTTTACCAGTTTGAAACCACTTACCGCAATCAAAACCGTGAAGTGGTCCGTATCGGGCGGGCAACCTTAATCGAAAGGCGGGAACAGCATGGCGCAGAAATTGCCGAACATTCATAAAGACGCACTCGCGCCAATCGATATGGTGCGCTATTCAGGTGCGTCCGGCGATTTTAACGAAATTCACACAGTACCGAAAGTGGCGCGCCAAAAAGGCCTCAAGGAACCGATCGCCCATGGCATGTTATTGATGGGCTGGGCAGCAGAGGCGATAGAAGAATGGTTGCCGGACAGGAAGTTAAATAAATTCACCGTGCGCTTTGTCAGTATGGCACATGCAGGCGAGGCATTTGTCATCGAAGGGATGCTGACGACAGAGAATGCAGGTGAGCTGCAGATCAAAGATACTTCCGGTACTGGAAAGCTCGTCGGCAGCTTTGAGATGGAATAACTGGCTGTTGTTCCGTGAATACATTTACTGAACGATACGATAAAGTTAGAGACTAATCTTTCTGTTAATTAAGCGAAAACATGTAAGCCCTTCTGATGCGGGCGGGAAAAGGAGACATGAACATGAAACGTGTATACCTAGTAGATGGGGCAAGAACGGCATTTGGGGCATTCGGCGGTTCGTTTGCCAATACCGATGCAACAGAGCTCGGGACAGCGACAGCGGTGGAAGCGCTCAAAAGAGCGAAGGTCAAAGCGGAACATGTGGATCACGTCATTTACGGAAATGTCATCCAGTCGAACGTCAATGCAGCTTATCTGGCGCGCCACATCGGCTTAAATGCTGGCGTCCCGCAGGAAGTACCAGCTTTAACTTTGAACCGGCTATGCGGGTCCGGTGCGCAGGCGGTCGTTTCCGCAGCGCAGCATATCCTGCTCGGGGAAGCGGATATTGTCTTGGCCGGCGGCGCCGAAAATATGTCGATGTCGCCTTATGCGAATTTTACCCAGCGTTTCAGCAAAGCGAAGATGGGACCGATGCAGTTTGAAGATATGCTTCTTGCGACGCTGACCGATCAATATACGGGAAGCGGCATGGGGATGACGGCGGAAAAATTGGCGGAGCAATACAACATCTCACGTGAAGCGCAAGACGCATTTGCGGTCGAATCGAATCAACGGGCAGCAAAAGCGGCAACGGGCGGACAGTTTGATGAAGAAATTGTCGGTGTCGAAGTGAAAACGCGCAAAGGCACGCTTGTGGTCGACAAAGATGAACACATCAAACCGGATGCTAATACAGAGGGCTTGTCGAAACTGCGCCCGTCGTTTAAAAAAGACGGCTCTGTAACAGCGGGCAACGCTTCAGGCATCAACGACGGGGCGGCGTCTCTTGTCGTGGCAGGGGAAGATGCCGTTACAAAGCACGGCTTGTCGCCTATTGCGCGGATCGTGTCCTGGCATGTGGCTGGTGTAGATCCGACCATCATGGGCATCGGGCCGGCTCCCGCTATCCAGCGTGCACTCGAAAAAGCGGAGCTGACAATGGATGATATCGATTTGGTCGAAGTGAACGAAGCGTTCGCGGCGCAATATTTGGCGGTGGAAAAAGAGCTCGGGCTGGACCGTTCGAAAGTGAATGTCAACGGCGGAGCAATTGCTCTAGGACATCCGGTCGGCGCGAGCGGTGCACGCATCTTGCTGTCGGCGGCTTATGAACTGAAGCGCCGCGGCGGAAAATATGCAGTCGCCAGTTTGTGCATCGGCGGCGGCCAGGGAATTGCGGTGGTGATCGAACATGCCTAAACTTCCTGTTATCGTGGCGCCGATGTTTCTTGTGTCGACGCCTCAAATGGTCATCGAATCCGGGAAAGCGGGCGTTATCGGCTCGTTCCCTTTACTGAATGCGCGCCCCGCCGAAGAATGTGCAAAATGGCTTGTCGAAGTGAAAGAAGCGCTCGGTGAAATTCCGTGGGCGGTCAATTTTATCAGCCACCGCGGCTCGAACAAGCGCTACGATGAAGATGTCGAATTGATCCGTGAGCATAAGCCGCCGATCGTCATCACCTCGCTCGGCTCGCCTGCGGAAGTGCTTGAAATCGTCCATGGATACGGCGGTCTCGTCTATTCAGATGTTGCAAATGTCAAACATGCGAAAAAAGCGGCACAGAGCGGCGTCGACGGATTGATTCTTGTGTGCGCAGGAGCTGGCGGTCACGGCGGCACACTCAATCCCTTCGCCTTCATTGCTTCAGTCAAGAGTTTTTTTGACGGTACGATTATCCTGTCAGGTTCTTTGTCCAGCGGGCAAGATGTGGCGGCTGCTTTATTGATGGGTGCGGATTATGCCTATATGGGTACGCGCTTTTTGGCGGTCGAAGAAAGCAGCGCCCCAGAAGACTATAAGCAGATGGTCATCGATTCCTCGATCGAAGATATTTTATATACCGATTCGTTCAGCGGAGTTCCGGTGAACGTCCTCATCCCGAGCCTTGAAAAACAAGGCATCGATCCGAAAACCTTGAAGCCTAAAAAGGAAGTCGACCTATCCCATCTTGTCAATGCCAAAGCGTGGCGCGATATTTGGTCAGCTGGGCATGGGGTAACGACGGTGACGAAACGCGAAACAGTCAAGGGAGCAGTCGAGCAACTAGAAAGGGAATATGAAGAGGGGGTGAATGCGCTTGTACGAAACAATTAAAATAGAACTTTCGGATGGGATTCTCACATTAACATTGAACCGTCCTGATAAAATGAATGCTTATACAGAAAAAATGAACGATGAGTTGCTTCATTTCTACCAAAACGTTAACGACGACGACGCTGTGCGTGTCATCGTCGTGACGGGGGCGGGGCGCGCGTTTTGTGCCGGGATGGACTTATCGGACGGCGGCTCGACTTTTGCTTCCGAACAAAGCGCGGAAGAGTACCGGGACCTTGGCGGCCAGGTCAGCAACCAGGTGTATGAAGTGAAAAAACCGATTATCGCCGCCATCAACGGCCCAGCGGTCGGCATCGGCATGACGATGACCTTGCCGATGGACATCCGCATCGTCAAAAAAGATGCGAAAATCGGGTTCGTCTTCGGGCGCCGAGGAATCGGCCCAGAAGCTTCATCCGGCTGGTTTTTGCCGCGAATCGTCGGTATAGGAAAAGCGCTCGAGTGGACCTTGACAGGGCGTTACATCCCGACAGCAGAAGCGGTGGAAGCAGGGCTTATGCAATATGAATCGGAAGATCCGCTTGAAAAAGCGTATGAAATTGCCCGGGAAATTGCAGAAAATACCGCCGCCACATCGAACAGTTTCACGCGCCAATTATTATGGAAGATGCTTGGGGCGGATCATCCGCACGAGTCGCATCTCGCGGAATCGAAATTCCTTCACTGGGCGGGGAACAATGCCGATGCGGATGAAGGCATCCAATCCTTTGTCGACAAGCGTAAAGCGGAGTTTCCGATGAAAGCGAGCGAACTTCCGGATTTCTTCATTGAAAAATAAATTGTTCTTAAGCTGCTAAAGCGCTGTAACTGCGCTTTAGCAGCTTTTTTATTGAGTAAGTGAAGATTGCGGAAAATATGAAGCATATGTGTTTACATTTTATACCCTTAGGGGTATATTGGTTTTAAGAAAACGAAAACAGACAAAAGGAGATTGATTCCATGTTATTACGATATTTCTATGACGAAAAATTGGCTCACGCATCTTATGTAGTAGGGTGCCAAAAAACAGGCGAAGCAGTCGTCGTTGATCCGATGCGCGATATCACAGCATACGAAGAACTGGCGAAAAAAGAGAAACTGAATATTGTCGGTGCTCTTGAAACGCATATCCATGCTGACTTTGTATCCGGTTCACGGGAACTGAATGACCGTTTCGGCGCGAAGCTCTATATTTCAGATGAAGGCGATGCCGATTGGAAATATCAGAACCTGGAGGGAATCAGCCATCAATTATTGACAGACGGCGACCAGTTCAAAATCGGCAACCTGATATTTGACGTGATGCATACACCAGGCCATACCCCGGAGAGCATTTCATTCCTATTGACCGATAAAGGTGGATCTGCAGACAAGCCGATGGGCATCTTTACAGGCGATTTCGTCTTTGTCGGTGATGTCGGGCGCCCGGATCTTCTCGAAAAAGCTGCAGGCATCCAAGGAACTTCCGAGTCGGGTGCTGTTGCGATGTTCAAGTCGATCGAACGCTTCAAAGCGCTTGCGGATTATTTGCAAGTTTGGCCAGCGCATGGCGCAGGGTCCGCTTGTGGTAAATCGCTCGGTGCAGTGCCATCGACGACAGTCGGCTACGAAAAAGCTTTTAACTGGGCGATGCAATTCGAGGATGAAGCTTCTTTCAAAAAAGCCTTGCTCGAAGGACAGCCGGAACCGCCGTATTATTTCGCGGTGATGAAATCGGTCAATAAAGTCGGGCCACAGTTGATCCAAGACTTGCCTGAACTCAAAGAAATCACATCAGCTGCAGATATCGAAGCGCTGCTTGCTGAAGGCAAGCAAGTGCTTGATATGCGCCCGGCAGATGTTTACAGCAAAGGCCATATCCAAGGAACGATCAACATCCCATTCAACAATTCCTTCACGAACTGGGCAGGCTGGGTCGTCGATTACAACAAGCCGCTCTATCTTCTTGTCGATACGAAAGTGCTCGATGAAGCATTAGTCGCCCTCCGTTCGGTCGGAATCGATGAAGTCTACGGTTTTGCAGAGGCGGAAAATGTCATGGCGCAAGCTGAAAACTTGGCTTCTTATGAAAACGTCTCACCATCCGAGGCGGATGAAATGGTCGAAAAAGGCGAAGCGTACGTGCTCGATGTCCGCAACCAGACAGAGTTCAACGAAGGACATATTGACAACGCCCAGCACATCATGGTTGGCACCTTGAAAAATCGCCTGGATGAAGTCGCTACAGGCAAAACAATCATTGTCCAATGCCAGGCCGGCGCCCGTTCCGCTATCGCGGCAAGCGTCCTAAAAGCGAACGGGATCGATAACTTGGTCAATATGGCAGGCGGCTATAACAAATGGCAGCAAGAAGTCGCATCCATTAAACAATAATAGGGACACAACCGCTTAAGTTTTGGCTTCGGCGGTTTTCCTTTGAAAAACACAATCCAGAAGGGGAAGATCGAAACAATGAGCATTGGCATCCCGATTGCGCTGCTGGCTCTTGCCGGCTCCAACGGTTTCTATAAACGCTTTGTCACGGCCAAAGGGGTCAAGCACGATTGTGCTGACAACGTGAAAGAAAATGGTGATATTCTCTTGCTGGATGTGAGAGCCTATAATATTTCCTATAAAGATCCCATCGAAGGCGCATTCGAACTACCGGTCGCTTATTTCATCCGTGGCTACGAAGAAATAAAGGACAGCCCGATCCACATTATCGCTTCTGATAAAATGGAAAAGAATATGGCTGTCCGCTTGCTTCGAAAGAAAGATAAGAATGTCATCAGCTATAGCCTAACCGAAGAAAATTGCGGTGAGCGAATGATTGCTAAGTAATATTTAAAACCTCGACTTCAATTGTCGGGGTATTTTTATGTGCTTGTGAAAGAAACTGAAATGAAAAACCGCGTTGACAAGAAGAAAAGGAAGTTTTATAGTATGTGTAACCGGTTACATATAACCTAAGAACGGAGAAGAGCGATGACAACGATCAGAGATGTAGCGAAAAAAGCAGGCGTTTCCGTTGCGACGGTTTCACGGTTTTTGAATGGCAGCGGCTATGTCAGCGCAGATTCCGCCAAAGCGGTAACAGAAGCCGTCGAGGAATTGGAATATGAATTGAATCCGGTCGCGCGCTCTTTGAATACGAAACGTTCCAATTTGATTGGGCTCATTTTACCGGACATCACCAATCCTTTTTTTCCGGAACTTGCGCGGGCCGTAGAGGACGTAGCGCTGAGCTACGGATATACCGTTATTTTGTGCAATTCCGACGAAGATCCGAAAAAAGAGAAAAACTATATTGAAACCTTGAAGAAAAAATACATCGCCGGCTTTATCGTCACATCCAACCAGTTGGATGCGCCGCATTACGCTGATACAAAGCTGCCGATTGTGGCACTTGACCGTGCGATCAATGAAAATATTCCGATTGTGTCATCGAACAATAAAGAAGGAGCAGTGCTTGGGACCAATGCGTTGCTCGAGCGGGGATGCCAAAACATCTTGTTCCTGCGGGGACCAGAAGCGCTGAACCCTGCCAATGACCGCTATGAAGGGTTCATGGAAGCGATCGGAAAATCGGATGTCGACTACCGCATCGTCACTTGCCCGTTCCATTATGCGGAGTCGCAAAAGATTGTGGAACATGAATTACAGAAAGGCCCGAAAATCGATGGGATTTTCGCTTCGAGTGATGTGTCAGCCGCTGGGGCTTTGAAGGCAGCGGCAATACTCGGCAGAAACGTGCCGGATGATTTGCAGATCGTCGGATTCGACGGCATCGCAATGGGTGAGATGCTGTCGCCCGGGCTCTCGACCGTTGCACAGGATGTCTATAAAATGGGCGCGATCGCAACGCGCGTCCTGATCAAGCGAATCGAGAACAAACCTGTGGAAGAAAGCTTCTACGAAATTCCGGTCAAGTTGATATTACGTGGCACAACAAGGAGTGTGGAATGATGATTACAGTGGTAGGAAGTATCAATATGGATCTTGTCGTCGGAACGGAAAAATTTCCGAAGCAAGGTGAAACAGTGCTAGGCAATTTATATACGACCGTCTCTGGAGGGAAAGGCGCCAACCAGGCAGTCGCCGCAGCGAGGCTCGGCGATCAAGTCCATATGATCGGGGCAGTCGGCAGCGACGCGTTCGGCACACAGCTTCTCGAAGGG
This sequence comes from Planococcus sp. CP5-4_YE, assembly GCF_019042655.1. Lineage (GTDB taxonomy): Bacteria > Bacillota > Bacilli > Bacillales_A > Planococcaceae > Planococcus. Next base: position 89,857 of record NZ_JAHPZO010000004.1, on the reverse strand, counting down.
CTGGAAAAAGAACAGATTAATACACAAGGCATCAAAAAAACCGACGGGGCAAGCGGAATCGCCAATATCCTCTTATCAGAAGGCGACAACCGCATCATTGTCGTACCAGGCGCAAACCACGAACTGACGAAATCGGACGTCGATGCACAGCAATCAGTGATCGAAAAAAGTTCAATGGTCATCTTGCAATTGGAACTGCCGATTCCGGTCGTGGAATATACATTGCAACTTGCTAAAGAGCTCGGGGTACCGGCCATTTTGAATCCAGCCCCAGCCGGTGGATTTACGGAGGCGATGAAACAAGCGGACTTCTTGACACCGAATGAAACCGAAGCGGAAGAGCTGTTCGGAGAAAACTGGGAATTGGAATTGGAACGCTATCCGAACCGCATGATCGTGACGCTCGGGAAAAACGGTGCCCGCTATTTCGACGGCGACAAGCACGTAACAGTCGAAGGCTTTCCGACACAAGCGGTCGATACAACGGGCGCGGGAGACACTTTTAATGGTGCCTTAGCAGTGGCATTAGCGGAAGGCAGTGATTTCAAGGATGCGGTACGTTTCGCCAATGCAGCAGCTTCGATATCGGTCGAGAAATTTGGCGCACAAGGCGGCATGCCGAACCACGCAGAAGTCGTTTCCCGGATGGAGGCAGCAAAATGAAAAAACAAGGCATGATCAATCGTGACATCGCCGGTCAATTGGCACGGTTTGGGCATACGGATTTGCTTGTCATTGCTGATTGCGGGCTGCCAGTGCCCGAGCATGTGCCATGCGTCGATCTTTCGTACCGCATCGGGGAGCCGTCTTTTCAAACGGTGCTGGATGCCGTGCTCGAGGACTTTGAAGCAGAAGTTGCTTATATTGCCCGGGAAATAAGCGATCACAATAAAGGATTGGAAGCCGGTATGCATGAGCAATTGGATTGCCGCTACATAAGCCATAAGGAACTAAAGGCGATGAGCCATAACGCCAAACTGATTATCCGCACAGGGGAAGCAAGCCCTTATGCGAATGTCATTCTCCAGTCGGGTGTCATCTTTTAATGAGGCAGGTGAACGAAATGATTCAAATGATCAACATGACCGATATTTGCAAGTCGTTCAGCGGCAATATGGTTTTGAAGAATGTCCATTTCTCACTGCAAAAAGGCGAAATCCACGCCTTAATGGGCGAGAACGGCGCCGGCAAGTCGACTTTGATGAAAATCATGTCGGGCATCTACACCCGTGACTCGGGAACGGTGGAAGTCAAAGAAAAAAAGGTCGAATTCACTTCGCCGAAACAGGCAGAGGCAGAAGGCATTGCCGTCATTCACCAGGAATTGAATATCTTGCCGCACCTGTCGATTGCGGACAACCTCTTTCTCGGCCGCGAGGAAACCGTTGGCCGCACAGGCATCCTGAAGACCAAGGACATGGAACGGAAAACGAAAAAGATCTTGGGGGATTTGGGGCTCGATATCGATCCATCCCTTCCAGCGAGTACGTTGTCAGTAGGCCAGCAACAATTGGTGGAAATCGGCAAAGCATTGTCGATGGAGGCGGAAATGATCATCATGGATGAACCGACGGCAGCGCTCACAGACCGCGAGATTGAAACTCTATTCGTGACGATCCGCGAGCTGCAAAAGCGCGGCGTCTCGTTTGTGTATATTTCACACCGCATGGAAGAAATTTTTTCATTATGTGACCGCATCACCATTTTGCGCGACGGTGAATTTGTTGGTGAACGGAAGATTAGCGAAACTAGCTTCGAAGAAATTGTCCAGTTGATGGTCGGCCGTGAACTCGGCGACCGTTTCCCGGAACGGAATTCGGCAATCGGTGACGTGAAGCTGTCAGTTAAAGGCTTAACGCGTAAAGGATGCTTTGAAGATGTATCCTTCGATATCCACAAAGGGGAAATCGTGTCGATTGCCGGGCTGATGGGGGCAGGGCGCACAGAAGTGGCGCAGTCGCTATTCGGATATAAGAAAGCGGATTCAGGAACGGTGGAACTTGATGGCAAGCCAGTGAAAATCGACAATCCGCAAAAAGCGAAAGGGCTTGGGATCGGCTACGTCACTGAAGACCGCAAAACCGAAGGGTTGATCGTCGATTTTACTGTAGAAGAAAACATTAGCATGGCGAACTTCGAATCGATTTCTAATAAGGGCCTGCTGTCGAAAGACAAAGAACGCAGCCTGTATGACCGGATGGTGAAACGCCTCGGGATCCGGACTTCAGGGCCTGATCAGGCGGCCAAATCGCTCAGCGGAGGCAACCAGCAAAAAGTCGTCATTGCGAAATGGCTCGGCATCGAACCGGATGTGCTCATACTCGATGAACCGACACGTGGAGTCGATGTCGGTGCCAAGAAAGAGATTTATTCGATCATCAACGAATTGGCAGCTCGTGGCGTCGCCATCTTGATGATTTCTTCCGAACTTCCGGAAGTGATTGGCATGGCCGACCGCGTGCTCGTCATGCACGAAGGCAAACTGACGGCAGATGTGCCGAAACAGAAAATGACTCAGGAAACGATTATGCATTATGCAACAGGAGGTGGAAAACTTGAAGCTGAAGTCCGCTAATACAAGCTTGTTCCAAAAAATCGCGCCGTTTATTGGTTTGATTTTAATCATCATTATCATTACCGCAATAAATCCAAGTTTTCTATCCATGAGCAATATTTTGAACGTCCTCCGGCAAGTGTCGATCAATGCGTTGATCGCATTCGGCATGACCTTTGTCATCTTGACCGGCGGCATCGACTTATCGGTCGGTTCGATCTTGGCGCTTACGGGTGCTGTGACAGCCGGCATGATGGCTTCAGGAATTGACCCGATCTTAGCGATGCTGTTGGGGCTGTTCCTCGGAGCAGTTCTCGGAGCCATCAACGGTGTCATCATCGCGAAAGGCAAGGTGGCACCATTCATCGCGACGCTTGCGACGATGACCATTTATCGTGGCTTAACGCTCGTCTACACAGAAGGCCGGCCGATTTCTGGGCTAGGCGACAGCATGGCTTTCCAGATGCTCGGTAAAGGTTATTTCCTCGGTATTCCGATACCGGTCGTGACAATGCTTATCAGTTTTGGAATTCTTTATTTCATCTTGAAGAAAACGACCTTCGGGCGTCGCGTCTACGCAGTCGGCGGCAACGAGGAAGCTTCCGTGCTTTCGGGAATTAACGCCGACCGCATCAAAATTTACGTATATTCCTTGGTCGGGGCACTTGCTGCACTGGCGTCGCTGATCTTGACTTCACGTTTGAATTCAGCTCAGCCGACAGCCGGCCAGATGTTTGAACTCGATGCCATCGCAGCCGTCGTGCTTGGGGGAACGAGTTTGACAGGCGGCCGCGGCTGGATTGTCGGTACCTTGATAGGTGCTTTGATTATCGGTGTCTTGAACAATGGTTTGAACTTGATCGGGGTTTCCTCCTTCTTCCAGCAAGTGGTGAAGGGTGCCGTTATATTGCTTGCAGTATTGCTAGACCGTAAAAAAACAGCATAAGGAGTGGTAGAAATGAAGAAAATGTTATTGATGTTCGTCCTTTTGGCAATGATGGTTTTGGCCGCATGTTCGATGGAAGCACCAGGTTCAGATTCAGAAGAAACAACAGGCGGTGAAGAAGCGAGTGGCGATTACACAGTCGGTTTCTCGATTTCGACATTGAACAATCCGTTCTTCGTGACATTGAGCGAAGGCGCGGAAGCCAAAGCTTCCGAACTGGGCGCAAGCTTATCGGTAGTTGATGCGCAAGACGATGCATCGAAACAAGCGAGTGATGTAGAAGATTTAATCCAACAAGGTGTAGATATGATTTTGATTAACCCTGTTGATTCTGAAGCCGTAGCTTCGGCGGTGGCCTCTGCAAATAATGCCAATATTCCTGTTATTACTGTAGACCGCAGTGCAGAAAGCGGCGAAGTTGTTTCCCATATCGCTTCGGATAACGTAGCAGGCGGCGAAATGGCTGGTGATTACTTGTTGTCACTTGTGGGTGAAGGTGCGCAAGTAGCGGAGCTTGAAGGCGTACCAGGATCTTCGGCAGCACGCGAGCGTGGAGAAGGATTCAATAATGTTGCAACAGAAAGCTTGGATGTGGTCGCCAAACAAACGGCGAACTTCAACCGGGCAGAAGGTTTATCAGTCATGGAAAACATTCTGCAAGCAAACCCTGATGTAACAGGAGTGTTTGCGCATAACGACGAAATGGCACTCGGTGCGCTTGAAGCAATCGAAGCTTCCGGAAAAGATGTTACAGTTGTCGGTTTTGATGCAACGAATGACGCTGTTGCAGCAGTTGAAGAAGGCCGGCTTGCCGGAACGATTGCCCAAAAACCGGAATTGATCGGTGAAATGGCTGTTGAAACAGCAATCCAGCATTTGGATGGCGAAGAAGTGGAAGCATCGATTCCAGTAGAATTGGAATTGATCCAGCAATAATAAAGATGAAACCGTACCGGCATTTTTGCCGGGGCGGTTTTTTTAATGGAGCTAGGCGGAAAGAACCTAGCGAAAAAGAATTGAAGAAAAACATAGATTTTATTTGGATTTTTTTAATAATAATATAAGATAGTAGTAAGTCGTTAGTTCTGATTATTCAGATATCATAAAATTCTAATTTTATTTATGGTACATTTTTTGTAAACCATTTGGAGGAGGAAATAAAATGGCGAAATTGAATCGATGGAGAGCAGCGGGATTGCTCGTGCTGGCAGGGACTCACGCGGTATCTCCATTGCAGATGGGGAGGGATGGGAAGAGGGCAGGGGCAAACAGTGAATATGCAGCATTAACTGCGCAAGTAAATGATATTCTTCAAACTGGACGCTTGGACGGTGCGCTGGCAGCAGTCAGTATCCGAAAAGCGGAAAGTGGGGAAAAGATATACGATCACGTATTGACTTTCTCACCGAATAAAGATTATGATGCCGGGTCGATCATCGTGGAGACCGCTGGCGATTTGCCGCGGCGCCCAGATTTTGAATATCCCAGCTGGCAGGGACATGTATCAGGATACACCGTCACAATTGGCGGGTAACCTGTTGCAGCACCAGCAGCGTGCACCGAGAGAGCATGGCTCTCATTTTGTCGAAGTAGCGGAAGGTTCGCTGTTGCACAGGCTGACAGATTCTCTGAAGCTCAAGGTCAATAGCCGCCACCACCAGTCGAACCGCCGAGTGCCGGATCATTATCTCGTTTCCGGCATCGCAAGCGACGGAGTCATAGAAGCGATTGAAAGCAAAGAGCATGGTTTCGCGCTTGGGCTGCAGTGGCATCCGGAAAATATGGCGTGTGCAGGCGAGGCAGCCTCTCTACGGATCTTCGAAGGCTTTGTTCGCGCATGCACGGAAGAGGGGGATGAATAGTGCAGATCATCGATACGCATTGCGATGCCCTATTGAAACTGCAGGTGGCGAAGCGCAAGGAATTGTTTTGGGGAAAGCCGGTGCGCTTTTTCGATGGGGAAGAGCTCGACACCAATTTTCTGCGCTTGCGGCAAGGCGGTGTGAAAGTCCAGTTTTTCGCGGTGTTCGTGCATCCAGAACTGCCGGACAATGAGAAATGGCAGCACGCATTGGAGCAGGTCGATGTGTTCTATAGCGAAGTGCTCGCGCAGCCGCTCATGAAACACATCCGCAATTGGGAAGATATCGACACGCTGGACCCGGATGAAATCGGTGCTGTGCTCGCGCTCGAAGGGGCGGATGGCTTCGGAAATGATCTTGCGAAACTTCGGCACCTCTACAGGCTTGGCCTACTGTCGCTTGGGCTGACATGGAATTTCGCCAATCTCTGCGCGGACGGGGTCGGTGAACCGAGAGGCGGCGGGTTGACGCTGCTTGGCAAGCAAGTGGTGCAACTGAATAATGACCATCGGGTTTTCACGGACGTGTCCCATTTGTCAGTCGACGGATTTTGGGACGTGATGGAACTCGCTGAGTATCCGATTGCGAGCCATTCCAATGTGCGTAAATTATGCGACCATCCACGGAATCTTGATGATGAGCAAATCGAAGCGATGTTCTCGCGTAACGGCTTGATTGATGTCGTGTTTTGTCCGGAGTTCATCAACCACGGAAGCCAGCAGGCGACGATTGAGGATTTGCTGCGCCATGTCGACCATCTTTGTGCGCTCGGCGGAGAACACCATATCGGCCTGGGATCTGATTTCGATGGGATTTTCGATCATGTCACAAAGCTTGAAAATGCTTCAGCTTACCCCAATTTAATCGATGCTTTGCAAAAACGCTATTCGGAAACCCAGGTGGAAGGATTCGCGTTTCGGAACTTCCTGGCGCATCGGCCCGGTATTGGAGAAGCAAACCGGAAAATATAAAAAAAGCCATCCGCTAGTGAATCAGCGGATGGCTTTTGGCATTAATACTTATTCATTGAAGACTCTGTATTACCCGATTCAGCAGTTTGCAATTTGCTTTCTTCGGTGTCGCTCTTGGCATGCTTGCGGCGGTGCAGAATCGCGTTGATTTCAGCTCCAACAACCAGGATCAAGCCGGTCAGGAAGAACCAAAGAATTAGGATGATTAATCCACCAAGGCTTCCGTAAGTAGCAGAAAAGTTTCCGAAGTTCGATACATAGAAAGAGAAGCCAAGAGAAACAAGCTGCCAGAGAACCGTAGCGATGAATGCCCCGACGATAACTTCCTTAAATGGGAATTGCTTGTTCGGTGCAAATTTGTAAAGCATAGCCAGTACCAAGCTCATAACCGCAATGGAAATGACCCAGCGAAGTACTTGGAAGATAATTTCTGTTTGTTGAGGCAAGTTCAGTAAATCGGTAAGCATATTGATAATTGCACCGCCAAAAATAGGCAGGACCAACGCAACGATTACAGCAATTAACATGAATAGCGTTAACATGATTGCCACTGCTTTTTTCTTAATGAACGACCGCGTTTCCTCTACGTCATATGCTTGGTTCGTCGCATCAATAAACGCCGTCATTGCATTGGATGCTGACCAAAGAGTACCCAAAATACCGAAAGTCAAGAGACCGCCGGATGGTGTCGTCACGACACTAATAATATTTTCTTGAAAGGTTTCTGCAACTTCGCCTGGCAGGATGCTGCCGATAAAATCGACTACCCGCTGTGGGTCAAGCTGTAAATACGGCAGGATAGCCAATAGCAATATCAATAAAGGAACAATTGCCAATAAATAATAATAAGCCTGGGCTGCCGCAAGTGTCGTCGCATTATCTTTCTTAAATTCCGACCCTAGTTCTTTAGCGTAAGACGTCACTTTGCTCATAACTTCGTACCTCCATTTTTTAGTAAAGTTATTAAGTATATGCCCGTTGCAGCCAAGCGATAACCCTGAAAAAGTAAATTTACCGTTTTACGCCTTTTTATACCAGGTTAATCGATTAAGCGGATGCCAATGAGATCGTTGAAAATAATGTGAACCACATTGTCTCCAGACTTTACTGTCATAGTTTGGCCAAGCAGGTCGATGGAGGCGATAACACCCGTCGCGGTTGCCAGCCCGCCGTCCCAATAGCGCAGTTCCACCATGCATTGCCGCTGATGCGCAATGCTGATTTCCTCCTGCAATAAACCAAGTTCTTCTTCATCAAGATGGGGCTTATGCATGGAAGGTTCATCGGCCCGCCACTCCCGCAGCATTCGGACATGTTCCGGCAGCATTAGTGCACCCCATTTCAATTGCCCCCTGTCCAAGATGTCGCCTTTCACCGTCAAATGCTGATTCTTTTTCATCTTCACCACTCCTCTCTTTAATATAAGAACACTTGTTCTTATGTTAAAGAAGTAATGGGGGATGGTCAATCACTTCTTTTCCAAAAAAAAAACAGGGCTGCCGATAGGCAGTCCTGTTTACGCGTGGATTTCCGGTTCTTCCAGTGTCTCGAAAGCGATTTTGAGGATGTGGTGGTTTTCCATTGCAACGATTTCCCATTGGTAGCCGCCTTTTTCAAATGAATCCCCAGCTTCGGCTTCGATGAGTTGATGCTGCATCCAACCGGCTATCGTATCGATTTCGTCGCTATCTGCAAATTTTAGGCTGAATCGCTCTTCCAAATCTTTCAACAGGACGCGGCCATTTACTACATAACGAGTGTCGCTTTCTTTCACGATTTCAGCTTCTTCTTCTTCATCAAACTCATCTCGGATCTCCCCAACAATCTCTTCGAGAATATCTTCCATCGTAATCAGGCCGGACGTGCCGCCGTATTCATCGATGACAAGGGCGATGTGGGTGCGGTCTTTCTGCATTTTCACGAGCGCCATCTGCAAAGGCGTCGTCTCGTGGAAATAGGGCAGGTCGTGGATGAGTTCCGTCATTTGAACATTGCTGTTGATCGCATAATAGGTCAGCACTTCCTTCGCATTGATGAAACCGATAAGATCATCTTTGTCGCCGTCGCGTGCAATCGGGTAGCGCGTAAAGCGGTGCTCCCGAAGTTCAGCGAGCAACTCCTCAGTGGACAAATCGTCCGGAAAAGCGACCATTTGTGTGCGCGGGATCATGACATCCTTGGCACTGCGCTCATCGAATGCAAAGATATTCTGCATATAGGAAAGCTCCGTCTGGTTGATTTCGCCGCTCTGGAAACTCTGTGCCATGATAATCTTCAGTTCTTCTTCTGAATGGGCTTGCTGTTCGCCCGCAGGTTCGACGCCAATCATACGAAGCAGCAAACGGGCAGAGCCGTTCAATACGAAAATGAACGGGTACATGATTTTCCCGAAGAAATATAGCGCAGGCGCCAACGACAAAGTCATCCGTTCCGCAAACTGAAGAGCCAGCGATTTCGGCGCCAATTCCCCGATGACGACGTGCAAAAATGTCACCAACGCAAAAGCGAAGGCGAACGAGACAATCGTCGACACGGCTGAAGGCACGCCGAGCCAGTCGAATAACGGGTGAAGAAGGCGCTCAACAGTCGGTTCCCCTAGCCAGCCTAGGCCAAGGGCGGTCACCGTGATGCCAAGTTGGCAAGCGGACAAATAATAGTCCAGGTCGCCAACGACTTTTTTGACAGTGACGGCTTGTTTATTGCCTTCCTCAATCAGTTGTTCGATGCGCGACATGCGGACTTTGACGACGGCAAATTCCGTGCCGACGAAAAATGCGGTTAATGCAATGAGTAAGACGAGAAGAGCTAAATTCAGTAAAAGTATGGGGTCCAATAAATTCCCTTAAATAAGGGATTCACCTCCGAGGTAGTTTGTTCTAATTTATCACAAGTCAGCAAGGGATGCCCAGAAAATCCATTAATGGGCTTCGAGCACGCGCTTGGTGATTTTGCGGATATCAATTGCCGTATCCTCTGTCATGATGTCGTCCAGGATGACATCGCGGAAATAATCTACACTGGCAGTAAGTGGCAGGCCGAGGATCTTGCTGAGTGCAATCCGATACATTTTCAAGAACTCTTTGTCGGTATTTCCGCGCTTCAGCTCCGCAAACGCTTCGTAGAATTGGTCGAGCTTATCGGCAAACTCCAATAGCCTGCCCTCGAGCGACTCATCTTTTCCTTCTTTCATGCGTTCAAAAAACACTTCTTGAAATTCTTCCGGAATTTCTTTCAAGATGAATTTTTCCATCATCCCTTCCTCGACTTTTGCCAGAATTTCCTTGAGTTCGGGGGATGCGTACTTCACCGGGGTTTTGATGTCGCCAATGAAGACTTCCGCAAAATCATGGTTGATCGTCCGCTCGTAAAGCGATTTCCAATCGACAGGCTGGCCTTCGCGTTCTTCGATAGTGGCGAAGAACATGGCATACTGGCTGACTTTCCAAGAATGCGCAGCAACATTATGCTCTTCGAATTTAAAGCGCCCTGGTGCACGATTGATTCGCTCCAAATCATTTAATGAGGTGAAAAAACGGTGAATTCCCATGAAAAACGACTCCTTTTTGCTAATTTCCTTGTCTTCAGCATACCCGAAAAACGTTATAATAGAAATCAATGAACCATTTTATTGATAAAGGAGCACAAATAGCTATGACAGGAAAAACACACATCACGGGCGGCATCGCAGCAAGTCTGGCATTTGCGCAAGTTTCCCATTACGAGCCAGTTATCTTATTGATCGGTGGAGTTGCCGGAGCGTTAATCCCGGATATTTGCCACGGCTCGAGCAAGATCGGCAGGAGCCTGCCGATTTTATCAAAACTGATCAGCACATTGTTTGGCCATCGGACTTTCACCCACAGCCTGCTGTTTTTGCTGCTCATGACTGCCTTGTTTCAGTCAGTGTTGCCGAATGAAGCCTTGGCGATGGGCGTTCTTGTCGGCATGATCAGTCATATCATACTGGACATGGCAACGAAAAGAGGCGTAAAACTATTGTTCCCACTGCGCGTGACGGTGCGCTTGCCGCTTACGACATCGACCGGCAGCTTCACGGAACATCTGGTATTTGCTGCCTTGTCGGTCCTGTCGGTTTATTTCGGCTATAATTTGTTCAACTTTGCGTAATAAGTTTTAAGCAGTGTCCTTAGGGAATAGGAAGGGCAAGCAGTCCAAGAGGAGGAAGCGTAATGCCTAGAGACGAATTTTCCAAAGATGCCAACCCTTCAAGGAATACTGATCGAAGAAAACGTGAAGAGTTCGAAGGGATTGACCGTGAATCCAAAGAAGATGGACAGAAGATGAGAAAAGAAGGCGCCCACAGCAATACCGGCGTCGGTGATGAACGGAATCCGATCGGCGAATCGGAAAGCAAATAATAAATTTTGCCTAGAGGGAAGCTGCCGAAACTAATTGGCAGCTTCTTTTTTGCGGCTTCAAGCTTTGTTCGAGCAGCCTATTCTATATTGGCTATAGAAAAATATAAACAATAGAATCGCTATGAAGAAATGTGAAAGCTCTACGCAAAGAGAGTAGTGCAGCCCTTGTCCAGGAAAATGAAAACGGCTACACTTAAACAAGTGGAATAATTAAACAATTTTCATTATTCGAAAAAATGGAGGGATAAAATGATTTCAACGACATGGCACTGGATGTGGGCAAAGCACGATCAAGCAAAAGACATGCTGCGCTTTTTCGCCAAGCCCGGCCCGACTTCCCCGGGGGATGAGCGTGACCGTGCAGAAGACGCAGGTACATACGATGAACGCTTCAAAAAGAAAAGTTACAATACGCCGCAGCTGATCGGGCTATTCCTCGGCCCTTTGCTATTCCTCTTAACGATGCTGTTCGTGAATCCGGAAGGCTTGACCCCGGAAGCAAAAGCGATACTTGCGAGCACTATATGGATTGCGACGTGGTGGATCACCGAGGCGATTCCAATTCCCGCGACTTCGCTCTTGCCGATTGTGCTGTTTCCGTTAACTGGGGGATTGGACGTAGGAGCGACCACGTCCGCTTATGGAAACGATACGATTTTCCTGTTCATGGGCGGCTTTATGATCGCTTTGACGATGGAAAAATGGAATTTGCATAAACGCATTGCTTTGACCATCATTGCATTGATCGGCACGAATACCGAACGGATCATTCTCGGATTCATGGTGGCGACTGGGTTCTTGTCGATGTGGATTTCCAATACAGCCACAGCCATGATGATGGTGCCGATCGGGTTGGCCATCATTTACCAGGTGTCGGAAGCGCTGAAACACGACGACTCCATCGATACATCCAGGGAAAACTTCAGCTTCGGCAAAGCGCTCATGCTCGGCATTGCCTATTCCGCGTCTCTCGGCGGAATCGCGACCTTGATCGGGACGCCGCCGAATACGTTGCTTGCCGGTGCGGTCAATGAAATCTATGGCATTGAAATCACTTTTGCGGAGTGGATGCTGTTCGGCGTGCCGCTTGCTTGGATTTTTATCTTTGTGGCCTGGTTTTATCTGATCAAAATAGCGTTTCCGTTGAAATTAAAAGAATTGCCAGGAGGCAGCGCCGTCATTAAAGAACAAAAGACGGCACTTGGCAACGCTTCCTATGAAGAAAAAATCGTTTTTGCGATCTTCCTGCTGGCAGCTTTTGCTTGGATCACCCGTTCGTTCCTGCTGGTGGAATTCTTGCCTGGCTTGAACGATGCGATGGTCGGATTGATTGCTGCACTGATTTTGTTTGCCATTCCGTCGAAAAACCGACAAGGCGACCATTTGCTGGATTGGTCGACAGCCGTTAAATTGCCATGGGGCATCTTGCTGCTCTTTGGGGGCGGTCTGGCGATTGCTGCAGGCTTCACTCAATCAGGACTTTCTGAATGGGTAGGCGGCCAATTGATCGGTTTGCAAGGAGTTAATGTCCTGATCATTGTTCTTGTCGTTGCGGCATTCGTGCTGTTCCTGACAGAAATCACTTCCAATACTGCTACGGCGTCGATGATGTTCCCGATCATGGCTTCGTTGGCAGTCGCTCTCGGCATTCATCCATATGCGCTGATGGTGACGGCCGCTGTGACGGCCTCCTGTGCATTCATGTTGCCAGTGGCGACGCCGCCGAATGCTGTTGTCTTTGGTTCAGGTTATTTGAAAATCATCGACATGGCGAGGGCCGGATTCATCCTGAACGTCTTCGGGATCGTTTTTGTCGGCCTTGCTGTCTACTACTTCCTGCCGCTCGTCTGGGGCATTGATTTACTGAGCACGCCTGCGCAGTTCTTGGAATAAAATAAAGAGCCGCCTCATGCAATCGAGGCGGCTCTTTTTCTGTACCACGTAACGATCAACACATAAAGCGCCGGCATTATTGCGCAAAGAAGGATCAGTACGTTCCATCCAAAACGGGTCCAGATGGGGCTGAGCAATGAACTGCCTGCGGCGACGCCGATATAGTAGGACACGAGATATAAGCTTGATGCGCTGCCTTTATGATGTGCCGCTTGCTGGCCGACAGAAGCGGCAGTCAGTGAATGGGCTGTGAAAAACCCGAGGCAAGTGATGCATAAGCCGACTGCTACCATCCACAGTTCAGTGCCGAGCGTCATCAATACGCCAGCTGAAAAAATGAAAACCCCAATGATGCGCACCCGCCTCAAACCGAATGTTTCAGCAGCGCGCCCGGCAAGCGGCGAACCGATAACCCCAATGCCGTAGGCGAAGAATAGATAGGAAATGGCCTGCAGCGACATGGAGAAGGGCGGCGCTTCGAGATGGAAGGGCAAATAGGTCCAAACGCCGGTAAAAGCGATTTGGAGGATCGCTCCGAGGCCGAACACAACAAGCAGTGCCGGATTTTTCAAATGGAACAAAAACCCTTCGATATCTTTAGAAAAGCTCAGCTCGCTCGGTTCAAAATGGTACGAGTGGGGCAATAGGAAAAATACAGCGATAAATAATGCAAGACCAGTCGAGCCAAACGCGAAAAAGGTCATCTGCCAGGAAAACGCATCGGTCAAAAAACCTGTCAGGACCCGTCCGAGCATGCCACCAAGGGCATTGCTCGATATGTACAAAGCGGTAGCATAGGCAATATTCTTGCGATCGATTTCTTCGCTGATATAGGCGAGCGCCGCAGCCGGAACTCCGGCGAGCGCGAAGCCTTGGAGTAAGCGCAGTGCGAGAAAAATACTGAAGGATTCGACAAACGGAAGGATGAAAAAAGGAATGGCAGACCCGGCCAGCGACCAGATGATATAGGCGCGGCGGCCGTTGCGGTCAGAGAAAAATCCGAGAATGACCAATCCCGCGATCAATCCAATAATCGTCAAGGAAAGAGACAGGCTGGAAGTCGAGACCGACACCCCGAAATCCGTAACAAATACTGGCAGCAAAGGCTGGACGGCATAGATATTGGCAAAAATAAATAACGAAGCCAAAAGCAGGCTCGCAATAATTTTCCAGAATTCACGGTCGTGTACCGTATATTTGTGTTTTTCCATGGAGTCAATCACTTCCATTTCCTCTAAACCTCTGCCATCCATTCTACCACGCATGGAACAATGAGCGGAAACGGCCAAAAGGATGTAAAAAAGCCCGCAGGAAAAATGCGGGCTGGACGTTAAAGCTTATTGAAATACGCAAGGATTTGTTTACGGGTAGGTTCTTGCAGGCGATAGCGTAATTCCTTGTTTTGGGTATTCACGAGATGATAGGCCGGGTTTTCGACAACCGTAAACTTCCAATGCGGCTTCACGTTCTTTTTCTTCAATTGCAGTTCAGGCGGCATCATTTTATCGATGAAACTTTCAAGTTTAGCCATCAGGAACGTGTCCATATAGCGGACGATGACAAATCCTTGATGCTTCTCGGGGTCGTATTTCGATAGGTTGTACTCACTTACATCAAAGCCTTTTTCGTAACGTTGCACAGACGGAGAAAGGACAAAAAAGTCCTCATTGTAAAACACATTCGAGTTGCCGAATTGCTTGAGGCCCAATTCCTCAACCAAAAGATCCTTATTGACCAAATTCATTTCGCGCGCAGTAGCCATGCAATTCCTCCTCATTTCCTTATAGTCTTCCCATTATAACATTCTTTTGGATTGTACGCAGAAAGGGCGTAACTAAAGGAATGTATAGCAGATTGCTAGAGAAGTTTGAAAAATCTGTTATATTGGAGGTAAGCCAATCCACTTTAAAGAAGGGGAGGATTTCAGTGTGCGGAAGATTTGCGTTATATGCAGATTACGAAGCGTTGCTCGAGCGTTTTGAGATAGAAGAAGCCGCGCTCGACCGGGCTTCCTACGAAGAGAATTACAATGTGGCGCCTTCCCAGCAGATTGCCGCGGTTATCAATGACGGCAAGCGCAATCGGCTGGGGACATTCCGTTGGGGGCTTATCCCTTCATGGGCGAAAGATCAAAAAATCGGCTACAAAATGATCAATGCGCGTGCGGAGACAGCGGCAGAAAAACCAAGTTTCCGAAGCGCCTTCAAGAAAAAACGCTGCCTAATTCCGGCAAATGCATTTTACGAATGGAAAAAAGGACAGGAAGGCAAAACGCCGATGCTCATTCATTTGGAGGACGATGAATTGTTCGCATTTGCAGGGCTGTGGGAGTCGTGGGAATCGCCAGAAGGGGAATTGATCCATAGCTGCACGATTTTGACGACGCAGCCCAATGCCTTGATGGCGGATATTCATGACCGCATGCCGGTGATTTTATCAAAGCACGATGAGACGGCCTGGCTGGATCCGAATATCCAGGATCCCGAGTTGTTGCAAAAACTCCTCAAGCCTTACAATGCGGCAAAGTTGGAAGCCTACGAAGTATCTGGCGCAGTCAATTCCCCTAAAAACAAAGGACAAGAATTGATTCGGAAAATCGGATGATCACACTTTCATGCAAAGGGGAGGGTCATGGTGAAAAGCGGATTGATCTTGGAAGGCGGAGGGATGCGGGGCGTCTATACGGCTGGCGTGCTGCAGAAGTTCATGGAAGAGGGCCTGTTTGCGGATTATGTGATTGGCGTATCCGCAGGCGCTTGCAATGCCGTGTCATATCTTTCCCGGCAAAGCGGCAGGAATCGGACGGTGATGATCGATTATGTAACGCATCCCGACTATATTTCGATGAAAAACCTGCTGAAGAAACGGGAATTGTTCGGCATGAATTTAATTTTCGACGATATTCCGAACCGGCTCGTGCCTTTTGACTATGGCGGATTTGGCGCAGCTGCAGAAGAATTTGTTGTTGGAACGACAGATTGCATGAGCGGAGAAGCAATCTACTACCGCAAGCCAATGCCCTCGGAAGATTTGCTCACAGTCGTGCGGGCATCGAGTTCGCTGCCGTTCATGTCGCGCCCAGTGGAATACAATGGACGACTGCTCATGGATGGAAGCCTGTCCGATCCGCTGCCGATCAAACAAGCCTTCTTGGACGGCGTGACTAAGCCGATCGTAGTGATGACGCGTGAAAAGAGCTACCGGAAGCGCCAGACGCCCCTTATGCGCCTCGCCCCTACATTTGCCCGGCAGTACCCGGGCCTTGCGCGTGCGCTTGAGGAACGGCAGCGCATCTACAACGAATCGCTCAAACACATAGAGGCGCTCGAAGCACAAGATGAGGCCATTATCGTTCGGCCGCGCAATTTGCATAAGCTACGCGGCATCGAGCGTGACCAAGATCGGCTCGCGGCTTTGTATGTCCAAGGTTACCGGGATGCAGAACTGGCCGTGTCCCGTGCGAAAAAATTTATCCATGTACAAAATGCCTTAAGTTAGGGAAGGAGCTTGTGATGATTACCATAATAGACCCGACAGATGAGAAAGTTGCACGCGACATCCAGTCGATCCAGCGTCCCGCTTACCGGATCGAAGCAGAACTCATGGGGTTTCATGATATTCCCCACATATCCGAGACAATCGATGAAATCCAGCAAAGCGAAGAGACCTTTCTCGGCTATCAGGACGGCTATTTGAAAGGGTTCATTTCCTATAAAAAAGAAGATGATATCATCGATATTTACCGGCTTGTCGTCGACCCACTCCAGTTTCGTCAAGGAA
This sequence comes from Planococcus sp. CP5-4_YE, assembly GCF_019042655.1. Classification (GTDB taxonomy): domain Bacteria; phylum Bacillota; class Bacilli; order Bacillales_A; family Planococcaceae; genus Planococcus. The sequence continues at coordinate 73,472 of NZ_JAHPZO010000004.1, read as the reverse complement.
TCGCCCGTAGCCTGGTGGATCATCTCCTCAAGCAAAAGAATGCAGCAGAGTTCATTGTCAGTACCGGCACAGCGAATGTCCCGGCTCGTAAATTATATGAATCGTTCGGCTTTCGTGAAGAAGAAACCTTCGAAGTTGCGCCAGGTGTTACATGCACCCAGTTCCGCCTGGTTGTTTAAGCTTCGGCCGCCACAGTTCTCCAGAGGACTGCTGGCGGCTTTTTGTGCTTTTGGAAGATGCAGGCACATTTATTTATTTTTAATTCGAGATAATATAAAATGGAGGAAGTGGATATGTCCCTGTCCGCACAGAAAGGAGTGCGATTCAGATGATTCAGATCTTGCCGCGCATTAATGAATTGGCACAAAAAGAGCGCAGCTACGGATTGAGCTATGCGGAAATCCGGGAGCAGCAAGTGCTCCGCCGCGAATATCTCCAGGAAATCCGTGGACAAGTCGAGACGACTGTAACGAATATGACGGTCATTGACCCGCTCGGCGCAGATGTCACGCCAAGCAAAGTCAAAGACTTAAAATAAAACGAATAAACCCAAACGATTTCAGAGAGGAAGAAAATAGATGAATGATTATTTAGTGAGAGCCTTGGCCTACGACGGCCAAATCCGTGCCTTCGCAACGCGCACGACAGAAACGGTGAACGAGGCGCAGCGCCGCCATTATACATGGCCTACAGCGTCCGCAGCACTTGGCCGTTCCATGACAGCAAGCGTCATGCTCGGAGCGATGCTTAAAGGTGAAGAAAAATTGACCATCAAAATCAATGGCGGCGGCCCGCTCGGCACCATTCTTGTTGACGCCAACGCGAAAGGCGAAGTACGTGGCTATGTGTCCAACCCGCAAACCCATTTCGACTTAAACGAGCAAGGTAAACTTGATGTCCGCCGGGCAGTCGGGACAGAAGGGACACTGACTGTCTCTAAAGACATCGGGTTGCAGCATCCGTATGTCGGCCAAGTGCCGATCATCTCGGGTGAACTCGGGGATGATTTCACTCATTACATCGTGACATCCGAACAGACGCCTTCGTCAGTTGGCGTCGGCGTTATCGTCAATCCTGATAATACCATCCTAGCTTCAGGCGGCTTCGTCATCCAATTGATGCCGGGTACTGATGAAAAAGTGATCAGCCAGCTTGAAAAGCGCCTAACAGAAATTCCGACCATCTCCAATATGGTACGTGCAGGTTTGACGCCTGAAGATATTTTGGACGAAGTACTGGGCAAAGAAAATGTCAAAGCGCTTGATACGATGCCTGTGAATTTCCAATGCCAATGCTCGCGTGACCGCATCCAAAACGCGATCCAGGGCCTTGGAACTGCAGAAATCGAAGACATGATTGTGACAGACGGCAAGGCGGAAGCGCAATGTCATTTCTGCAACGAAACCTATCTGTTCACGAAAGATCAATTGCAGGAAATGTTGTCTTAAATAATTGCACTTAAAGCCTGTGGAATACTCCGCAGGCTTTTTGATTTGGAAGCTTTAGATAGATATGATAAGATAAAGTTATCTCGAATTAAAGATATTATAAATAGGAGGTTTTTGTATGATGAAACATATTTACAACCCACCGGCAGAGGCGGCTAAGCCTACATTCCTGCTGCTGCATGGAACCGGCGGAACAGAAACGGACTTATTGCCGGCAGCAGGGCACATCGATCCGGAAGCCGGCGTGTTGAGTGTTCGCGGAAATGTTTCGGAAAACGGAATGCCGCGTTTTTTCAAACGATTGTCTGAAGGAGTCTTCGATATGGAAGATTTGCGTGAACGAACGGAAGAGCTGCATGCATTTATCGGCCAGGCCGCTGATGAATACGGCTTCGACCGGAATAACGTCATCGCGCTGGGCTATTCGAATGGAGCGAATATTGCCGCAAACCTGTTATTTTCGTACAACGATTCATTGAAAGCGGCAATCTTGCACCATCCGATGGTACCGGACCGCAATAAGCAATTGCCGAATCTGGACGGGACGCGTGTCTTCATCGCTGCTGGCACCAACGACCCGATCTGCCCGAAAGAAGAATCGGAAGATCTGCAAAGGCTGCTAAGCGGAGCCGGCGCCAAGGTCGACCTGCATTGGGAAAACCAAGGGCACCAGCTGACGATGGATGAATTGGTTGCAGCAAAAGCTTGGTATGAAAAAGGGTGAACAAAGCTCCTCCAATTCTGGAGGAGTTTTTTCTTTTGTCCAATTCTGTTCCGCATGCTTTGACATTCATGATATGCTTCGGTCATGATTAATGAAAACAAACTGGAGGAGGGATGGCGGTGCAAAACAATCCGCGCATCACCGAGCAGCTTGAAGCTTGGGTGAAAGAAAACAAAGGACATGCCGTTCTTGGCACCACAGCCCAATACATACCGGCCCTGGGCAAAGTCGACCCTGGCAAGCTTGGAATTTGCATGATCGACGAAGACGGCCATTATTACTGTGCAGGAGATACAGACAAGGAGTTCACTTTACAAAGTATATCGAAAGCATTGACATTCTTGGCGCTCAGCCATCATTACGGGTTGGAGTTCGTATTGGAGCGTGTGGATGTGGAACCGACGGGCGAAGCGTTCAACTCGATCGTGCCATTTGAAATCCATCGGCCGAACAAGCCATTTAATCCATTTATCAACGCGGGAGCGATTACGATATCTTCCTTGCTCCCGGGACAGAATGCACAAAAGAAGTTCGATTATTTAAAGGGCTTTCTCGAAGAGCTCCTTGGCCACCCTATTGAAATCGACAAGGAAGTCTATGATTCGGAATGGGCCACCTCACACCGCAACCGGGCACTTGCTTATTATTTGAAGGAAGCGAACTTCCTCGAGCTCGAAGTGGAAGAAGCGCTCGACATCTACATCAGCCAATGCTCCATTAAAGTTTCAGTAAAGGACTTGGCGCTTCTCGGTTTGATTCTCGCTTACGACGGCTACAATCCGATTACGAAAGTAAAGCATTTTTCGGAAGAAATCGCACAAGTGACGAAAGTTTTGATGGTCACTTGCGGCATGTATAATTCATCCGGTAATTTTGCAGCGCATGTCGGCATTCCGGCGAAAAGCGGCGTTTCAGGCGGCATTATGGCAGCAGTTCCGCCAAAACTCCATTCGCAAACCTATGAATTCCGCGCAGGAGCGGGCATCGGCGTTTATGCGCCGGCAATTGACGTCCAAGGAAACAGCGCTGCTGGAACGATGATGCTACGCCAAATTTCAAAAGAGTGGGATTTAAGCATTTTTTAATAAAAATGCCGAAATTAAGCAGGGCCTTGCAGTGAGATGATCTCACTGCAAGGCCTTTTTTCATAGTTGTTTTCGATTTTTCTATTTATTTGTTTTCAGATATGGTGAGGGGGTACAGAGAGACTAAGTAGTACATAAACAGATGAGGAGTGGAAAAATGGCACAAGATCCGAAGAAAATCGATGAAAACAGCAAGAACGAACAATTGGAACAATTCCGTTCAGATGACAACGGCAAGGATTTGACGACGAATCAAGGATTGAAATTATCGGAGGACGAATTTTCCTTAAAAGCGGGTGAACGCGGGCCGACTTTGATGGAAGACTTTCATTTCCGTGAAAAAATGACCCACTTCGACCATGAGCGCATTCCAGAGCGCGTGGTACATGCACGCGGATTCGCAGCACACGGTGAATTTGAAGCTTACGATTCGCTTGAACATTTAACGAAAGCAAAATTCCTTTCAAAGAAAGGCAAAAAAACTCCGGTCTTCGTCCGTTTTTCCACAGTAGCAGGTTCACGGGGGTCCGCAGAGACAGTGCGCGATGCACGCGGGTTTTCAACAAAATTCTATACTGAAGAAGGCAATTACGATTTGGTCGGCAATAATATTCCGGTGTTCTTTATCCAGGACGCCATCAAGTTCCCAGACTTGGTCCACGCGATTAAACCGGAACCGCATAACGAAATTCCGCAAGCAGCAACAGCGCACGATACGTTCTGGGATTTTGTCGCCAACAATCAGGAATCGGCCCATATGGTTATGTGGACGATGTCTGACCGCGCCATTCCGAGAAGCTTCCGGACTATGGATGGATTTGGGGTCCACGCATTCCGTTTCGTCAACGCGGAAGGTAAATCCCATTTCGTAAAATTCACGTGGAAGTCGACACTTGGCGTCCATTCCCTTGTATGGGATGAAGCACAAAAGATTAACGGGAAAAATCCTGACTTCCACCGGGCGGATTTGCATGAAGCGATCGAAAGCGGAGACTACCCGGAATATGAACTGGGTGTCCAAATCGTTCCAGAAGAAGATGAACACAAATTCGATTTTGATTTGCTCGATGCAACCAAAATGTGGCCTCAGGAAGAGATTCCGATTCATCTTGTCGGCAAGATGACCTTGAACCGCAATGTCGACAATGTCTTTGCGGAAACCGAGCAAGTGGCATTCCATCCAGGCCATGTAGTGCCGGGAATCGATTTTTCGAATGACCCTCTTCTCCAAGGCCGTTTATTCTCATATACGGATACCCAATTGATCCGCCTGGGCGGGCCGAATTTCCATGAACTGCCGATTAACCGAGCCGTTTGCCCATTCCATAACAACCAGCGCGATGGTTATGGCCGCCAGACAATCAATAAAGGAAAAGTATCTTATCAAAAGAGCTCGTTCACCAATCATACGCCGGCACCTGTCAGCGAAGAAGACGGTGGATACGTCCATTACCAGGAGAAAGTGGAAGGCCGCAAAGTGCGCAAGCGCAGCGACAGCTTTAAAGACCACTTCTCGCAAGCTACGATGTTCTGGAACAGCATGAGCGAGCCGGAACAACAACATATTATCGAAGCGTTCAGCTTCGAGCTGGGCAAATGCGACAGCATCGATATTCGCCAACAAGTCGTTGACATGTATGCGAACGTCAACCTCAATCTGGCACAGGAAATTGCCGGAAACATCGGTGTAAAAGCTCCTGAGACAGGAAATACCGACACAAGCAAAAAATCACCGGCATTAAGCCAGGAAAATACCGTCAAATCCGCGAAGACACGCAAAGTGGGCGTTATTATAGCACCTGATTTTAACAGCAAGGACGTTATGGAAGTGCTCGATCAGCTAGAATCCAAAGGCCTGCAATACGAAATCATCAGCGAACAGCAAGGCAAATTGGACGCAGGAAACGGCAAGCAAGTGAAAATCGATCATACGTTCACAACTGCGGACCCAGTATTGTTCGATGCCATCTATGCAGTCGGCGGTCCGGACATCAGTAAGAAATTCGCACGAAATGCCGCCTACTATGTAACGGAAGCATTCGGGCATTTCAAACCAATCGGCGCCACGCATGAAGGCAAGAAATGGCTGGAGGCCAATGGTTATACCGGCGAGCCGGGCGTTGTTACAGATGATTCCATGAAAGGCTTTGCGGAAAAATTTATCGAAGCCATCGCGGCACATCGCCATTGGAATCGTGAAATTTGATAAAATACGGTGGAAAAGTAGTATTTCGGCACATTTCAAACTAAAAATGTTTAATAACACACCTGAGGGGTAATTTCAAGACTAGAAATCAAAAAACTTCTCAAAAAAATGGAGGAATTTGAAATGGCTAACAATAAATTCATGGGAACATTCGAGACAGAAACAGAAGTGCTGAAAAAAATCGAAGACATGAAAGAGCAAGGTTCACGTGAAGAAGACATGTATGTGATGGCCCGCAATGAAGACCAGATTTCGATGGTACGCGGACGCACAGACGTGGATTATAAATCATCCGAAGGCAACTGGATGGATAAATTCATGGGCTTCCTATCCGGCAATGAACCGACGCGCGAAGCCTTCTCCAATATGGGTGTAGACGAAGCAGAAGCAGACCGCTACTACAATGATGTACAAAACGGCAAAATCCTGTTGTTCGTCGACCGCGAATTCGGCGCGAACTACGAAGGTGAAGCGCCATACGATAACACCAGTTACGGAAACGTCGACAGCACGGAAAGTTCAGGCACAGTCGATAGCACGACGAGCCAGAGAAAAGTCGATAACTCGGCAGTGGCACGCGACGGTTTGACAGTCGATACAAACGAGGAAAATGATGTAGCGTATAATACAGAACGCGATTCGCTGGGCTCTGAAACTGCCGGTGTCGACAGAGAGCGTGGCACTGGGTTCGGACTTGGAACTGAAGATAGTACGACAGACGATGCCGATTCAACAGGCACTCACCGTGCGACTTCGGATTTCAATGATGAAACGACAAACCGTAATCGTACAGTCGAAGATATCGACCGCGACCTAGATCGTGCAGATTCGGAAGAAGAGCGCCTGCGTTTGCATGAAGAGCGCCTGCAAGTCAATAAAGAACGCGTTCAAACGGGCGAGGTCCATGTCGACAAGCATGTCGTTGAAGAAGAGCAATCACTGGAAGTACCGGTGGAACGTGAAGAAGTATATGTTGAGCGCCGCCCAGTTAATGAGGAAGAGACGAACGGCACGCATGACTATACGGAAGGTGAAGATATTCACGTGCCGGTTTCTGAAGAACGCGTCGATGTCACGAAAAAAGACGTTGTCTCTGAAGAGATTTCCATCGGCAAAAATAAAGTTCAGGACACAGAGCATGTCAGCGAAACTGTCCGTAAAGAAGAAGCTGACATTCATAAAGATGGCGATTTAGTCGAGGACGACGAATTTGACCGTAAAGACCGCACAGACCGCGATAGACTATAAGCAGCACGGATGAAAAGCGGAGGGACTCCCCTCCGCTTTTTTGTATGCCTAAGGCAATTCGATTATAATGAAAGCAAGCTTGGAGGGATGAAAATGGATGGGAAAAAAAGAAGTGACGTAAAGCCGGGGATTGAAGTAAATGTGATCTTGAAAAAAGACCAGCGGACCGGTAAAAAAACACAAGGCGTCGTCAAAGATTTATTGACGAACTCTGCGACGCATCCTCATGGCATTAAAGTGCGCCTGGAAGACGGGCAAGTCGGTCGTGTTTGTGAAATTCTAAACGGCAAGTGAAAGGACGGGATTTGTATGAGTGATCAGCACAACCAAGACGACCTGCAATCCTCTGACCCGAGAAGGATCGGAGCGAACCGTACGAGCAAAGAACAAGACGAAAAAGAGCGGGTTCATGAAGATTTGGCAACGAGAAAAGACAAGCGCCCAACAGGCGACCCAGCCAAACCACAGGAACGCAATTTTATTTGAATGGAAAGCAGGCCGCTTAAATGGGCCTGCTTTTGTGCTATTATGAAAGAGATTGCCAACGCAAAAAGGAGTCTACCATGAGTGATTTTTTTGAACGAAAAAAACAAGAGCTCGGTGTCGAGCTGAATAAAATACAGAAAAAAGCCGTAATCAGAACAGAAGGGCCGCTATTGCTTCTCGCCTGCCCAGGTTCTGGCAAAACAACGACCATGATCATGAGAATCGGTTATTTAATTGAGGAAAAAGCTGTCCAACCGAAGCGTATCAAAGCGATTACCTTCAGCAAAGCATCTGCGACCGATATGCTTGAGCGCTACGCAAGGTTTTTTCCTGGCCTTTCCCCAGTGGATTTTTCGACGATACATAGTCTAGCTTTTCAAATCACGAGAGAATACTTGTCAGCGGGTGATTATGTAATGATCGAAGGGGGTGACTCGAATCGCCTCAATAAGAAACGCCTGCTGAAAGACATCTACGCCCGTGAAAACGATGAGCCGATTACCGACGATCAATTAGAAGAATTGGTATCATTCGTCAGCTTCGTGAAAAATAAAATGGTACCGAAGAAAAAGTGGAAGTCATTGGACGAACCATTCCCAAGCGCCATCGACATTTTGACCATCTACGAAGAATTCAAAGAACACCATGAGCCGAGGCTCGTGGATTTCGATGATATGCTGACGATCGCTTTTGAGGCATTGAACACAGACCGCAAGCTGCTGTCAAAATACCAGCAGCGCTGGGACTATGTCATGACGGACGAAAGCCAAGACACATCCATGGTCCAGCATGCTATCGTTGAAAAACTGGTCGAGAGCCACCGCAATTTATGCGTTGTGGCGGATGACGACCAGTCCATTTATACATGGCGGGCGGCGGAGCCAAGCTATCTACTCAAATTCCGCCAAGTGTATCCTGATGCCTATATCATGAAAATGGAGCGTAATTACCGCTCGTCCGGTGCCATCGTCAGCACGGCCAATCAATTCATCAAAGCGAATAAATTGCGGCATGATAAGAATATGTTCACCGACAGGCCAGAAGGCGGGCCGATTGTCATCCGGCGCCTCGCTTCACAAGAAGCGCAGTTGAAATACCTCTTGAAAGAACTTTCTGCTCTTGAGGAATACGGAAATGCTGCGATCTTGTACCGAAACAACTCTTCTTCAACTTTATTGATGGATGAGTTGGATCGCCTTGGTATTCCTTTCTATATGAAAGATGCCGACAATCGCTTTTTCAGCCATTGGATTGTCCAAGATATCTTAAATTTCATGCGTTTCAGCCTGCGCCCGGAACGGGTGGATTTGTATTCCAAGATTGCTTCGAAGACGAATGCTTATTGGTCGGCCTCTCAGCTTAAGCAATTAGGGCGGATGCAGCCGACAAAGCAGCATGCCTTCGAAGAAATCACTTTGGCCATCACCATGAAGGATTATCAGCTACGCCTAATCGCAGAACAGCGGAAATCGATGGACGCGTTGCAGGATATGCCGCCTTTAAAAGTGATCCAGACGATCCGTCGCGATATGGGCTACGATCAGATGCTTAAAAGCCGTGCGGAGAAATTCGGCATGAAGCTTGATTATTTACAGCAGATCCTCAGCACGCTCGAACAAATTGCCGAACCTTTGCCGACGATGATGGATTTCGCGAAACGCTTGAAGCAGCTGGAGGAAGTGACAAAGCAGGCGAAGACCGAAAAGAGCGACGATATGCTGACATTGTCCACAATGCACAGCTCAAAAGGCTTGGAGTTTGACCGAGTCTATTTAATCGATTTGGTCGAAGGGATTGTGCCAACAGAAGAAGACGCCGACGATCCCGCTTTGCTGGAGGAAGCAAGGCGCTTATTCTATGTTGGCATGACACGGGCGAAACGCCATCTGGAATTGCTGAGCTACGACAAAGAATCACGTTTTGTAGAAGAAATGCGGCGCATCGCCTTACCGAAAATGAAACAGGCGGAATTAGCCAAAACGTCCGCACCAAAAGCCCCGAAAGCAAAAATTACTGTGCCGGATAATCCCGACGCAGTCCGTTCTGTTGAGGAATTGCGGGTGGGGGCGAGTATACGCCACCGCGTCTTCGGAAATGGCCGGATTACGGATTTGGATGAAGAGAAAGTCGGCATCCAATTTACCAAAGAGCATAAAGAGTTTCTATTGGAAATTTGCCTGCAATATCAATTGCTCGAACTGGTATAAGAAAGACAGACGCAGAAACGAGGCATTATAGATGAAGATCAGGGATTGGAACCGCAGCCTGAAAGTCCGGCTGGTGGGCGAGTTTTTCATGAATACAAGTTTTTGGATGGTGTTCCCATTTCTAGCGATTTATTTCGCGGAAGAGTTCGGGAAAGGGATGGCGGGCCTCTTATTGATCGTCTCTCAAATATTTTCTGTGGCTGCCAATTTATTTGGCGGCTATTTTGCTGACCGTTTCGGGCGTAAGCGCATGCTCGTGTCAGCGGCAGTGGCGCAAGGCTTTGCGTTCTTGCTGTTCGCTATGGCAAACTCGCCATGGCTCAGTTCGCCCGAGCTCAGCTTCGTAGCGTTCACGTTGGCTGGTATGTGCGGCTCGTTGTACTGGCCAGCGAGCCAAGCGATGATCGCGGATGTCATTCCGGAAAAATACAGGAGCGATGTATTCGCGGTGTTCTATACAACTCTGAATATTGCCGTCGTCATCGGGCCTTTGTTCGGTGCAGTGCTGTTCTTTTCTTACCGCTTCGAATTGCTGTTGGCAGTTGCTGTCATTTCGATGTTACTGGGGCTATTATTGCACCTCTATACGGAAGAGACCTTATCGGCTGAAGTCATGGATAAATGGAAAGAGGGAAATGCCGCGGGCTGGAGAGGCGCATTGCTTTCGCAAGTAAAAGATTACGGCATCATCTTGAAAGACCGAGTCTTTTTGCTGTTTGTCGTAGCGGGTGTCATGGGGGCGCAGACCTTCATGCAATTGGATCTCGTCATTCCAGTCTATTTGAAGGAGACGATCGACCGCCAAACAATCCTCGATTTTCTAGGGCGTGAATGGTCTGTGACAGGAGAAACTTCTTTCGGTATTTTATTGGCACAAAACGGTTTGATTGTAGCGCTTTTGACAGTTGTCATTACACGTTGGGTGACCAAGTTTCCGGAGAAATGGGTGTTCTTCTTCTCGGCCTTGTTGTTCGGCTTATCGATGGCGATTTTCCCGATGACTTCGTGGTTTTGGATGTTCGTCGTGGCGATGGCGGTCTTCACTTTTGCTGAATTGATGACCGTCGGGCTGCAGCAAAGCTTCATTTCCAAACTTGCACCGGAATCGATGCGTGGCCAGTACTTCGCTGCTGCGAGCCTGCGCTATACGATCGGGCGGATGATTGCGCCGGTTTCGATTCCGATGACCGCTTGGTTCGGGTTCGGATGGACCTTTATCATCTTAGGGACATTTGCGGTCTTGAGCGGCTTCGTTTATTTATGGATGTTCCATTTATATAAAGAAAGAGCGGTTGCCAGTACAAGCTGAGCATAAGAAAAAGCCTGAGCGGCTAAGCTCAGGCTTTTTGCATGATTAATTATTTCTGTTCTTTTGCCAATTTTACTAACATATGTGCAAGCATATGCTGTTCTTCTTTGTCGCCTACTTGCCATAAGCGCTGCAAGAGGTACTCTTCACTATTTTTTGGTTCTTCTTTTTTGGAAAGATGGTCTCCGACTTTCGTCGCCAGCTGTGCCAGGCGCTCTTCGCTCAAGCCCATTTTCTCGCCCATTTCAACTTTGTTGCCTAAATAATCGATGAAAGTCGAGAATTCAGCCAAAATTTGTTCTTTCTTTTTGTTATCTGTATTGCTCAATTTCTCTTCAACTTTTTTATCAACGTTTTCCATGTATAATTCACTCCTTGTCATTTTTTGTTGCTAGTTAGTGTTTACCACAGTCTGGAAAATTTAAACGTTAGAATATTAAAAAAGAACAGCTGGCTGCCGTTTAAGCAAGGGCGGTTGGGGTATTCAGATAACAAGTAAGGATTAAAGGAGGATGATGGCTGAATGACATTATACGACGAAATCCAAGAACTGAAACAATTCGAGTGTGAAGACCGTTGTGTGCTAAGTGTCTACCTCAATACGAATCCAGCAGACCGTGAAGCGCAGAACGGGGCCTGGAAGATCCAGTTAAAGAATGGGCTGAAGCGTCTCGACGAATACTTGACCGCCTCAAAAGATGAAAAAGAATTGAAAGCCTACAAAGAATTGCGCAAGAAAGTGGAAAAGGAAATAACGGATAATCAAGGCGACCTCCAGAAGGGTGTCGTTATTTTTGCATCTACACAAAACGATTTGTTTTGGGTGAAGAATTTGCAAATTTCTGTCAAAACCGATTTTCAGTGGGAAAACAAACCAGCGCTCGACCAATTACGCTATATCTACAAAGCGTATCCATATGCAGGCGTGGTCCTGCCGAGCTTTAAAGGCATACGCGTGCTCGACACCTCTGTCGGCATCGTCAATGAAGAAGTCTATTATGAGTTCGATGCCGGCTTGGAAGTATGGACAGAACAAAAAGGCGTCAGAAGCTCCGGGCGCATCCAAGGGCGCAGCGGTGCCGGGTCGACTGGCGGCGGGGCTGCCGGTGGAAATAGTCCGGTCATCGGAGGCAGCGGGGGTGGAAGCCCGACCGACGAACTCGACCATCGCCTGAAAGAAAACTTGGACCGCTTTTATAAAGACATGGGCTCGAAAATCGAGAAGCTGAAAAAAGAGCGGCGCTGGGAAGAAATCCACGTCATCGGTGAAGCTGAACATGCCCAGTCGTTTTCTAAAGTGCTCCACAAAAAGCCGAACAGCTGTATCCACAAAAACCTGATCAATAATAGTGCAGATAAGATCTTGCACGAAGTATTCGAGAAATAACAAAAAGCTCCGGGGCTAACCGGAGCTTTTTTTAATTGGGCTGCGGCAGAATGTACAAGTGCCGAACGCAGGCAATTCTTTATACAAGCAGCAAGTTTTCCGCATCGGTCCTGAAACTGCCCGTTCAAGCGGTGTGGTGCCGATGAAATTTCGCCACTGGGATTTGCGCAGCGGTTCCCAATTCTGGTCATCCATCAGCCAGTCGATATCTTCAGCAACTGTTCGCGGGTGTTGCTGTTGGAGGGTAGCGTAATACCAAGCAAGTGAACCGAGAACGTTTTCCCAGCACGTAATCGGCGAAATATTTGCGTGGCGGCGCAACTGATCGAGCAAGGCGTTTGTTTGCCCGATCAATACATAGCGGAAAGCTTCACTTCTTTTTTCAGCAGGTATTTCGACGAAGTCATCGGAATCGACGTGAAATGAAATGAGCGGCAAACCGTAATTATTCATACGGCCATAGCGCAGGTTTTCGGGAGGAGTTTTGAAATAGCCTCCGTGCTGATGGATTAAGCTGAATTGGGCCGTTACGAACAAGGCGATTTGACGGAAAAAATAAGAAACTGCGACACCGTTGTTTTCCGTCGCGCACCAATCTTTTAACTCTTCAATCAATATTTCGGGATTAGAAGAAAAGGGATGGGCAGAACTACGGTCGGCGATGACTGATTGCATTTGAAGTGTTTGTTTGGCAGCCATAGGCAAATGCAACTCGATTCCCCCCTTTTCTTCTCTATGCTACCGGAAGAGCATTGGGCTGCCAAGTATCAAAAAAGGCACTCCCCGAATCAGGAAGCGCCTTTTAGTGTTTAGACGGATTGCAGGGCGATAGCAGGGCCGAAGAATTCGTAATGGATCTGCTCATCAGACATGCCCAGTGCGCGCAATTCGCTGATTATTTTTTCCATGAATGGCACTGGTCCGCAGACGTACACTTCGCCGCTTGCATCGACCATGTCTTCCAGGATTTCACGTGTGATATAGCCCTGTGGTTCGTCGGAATATAAAGTTTTGTATTTGGCGTTGTCCATCGTCGAGACGTATTTTTGAACGTCTTTGTCGAAAGCATGCAATGTTTCATTGCGTGCTGCATGGATGAAAGAAACAGGGCGTTTCGGTGTTTGGGTTGCCACCGTTTCGAACATGCTCATCATCGGAGTAATGCCGACGCCGCCGCTGACGAAAGCAACAGGCGTTTCGCGTTTTGTATCGAGCACGAATTCGCCGGCAGGAGCGCTCACTTCAATGGTGTCACCTTCGTTCAATTGTTCGTGTAGGTAAACGGAAACGATTCCGTTCGGATCGTTATCGGCTTCACGTTTGACGGAAATGCGGAACTCATCCGGACGCGATGCTTGGGACAAGCTATATTGGCGGTTGAACAGGAATTCTTCTCTAGGGATTGCAAGACGGACTGTGATGTATTGGCCAGCTTCATAGCTTGGCACATTCTTGCCATCAGCCGGTTTTAAATAGAACGAAGTGATGTTTTCGCTTTCTTTCACTTTGCGGGCAATGGTGAAGTCTTTGAAGAAGCTCCAGCCGTTTTCCTGGATTTCGGATTTTTCGTACATGCCGTTTTCGATGCTGATGAAGACATCGGCGATGACGCCGTATGCTTCTGCCCAAGCGTTGATGACGTCATCTGTTGCGGCATCGCCGAGCACTTCTTTGATCGCTTTCAGCAGATATTCACCGACGATAGGGTAATGTTCGGCTTTAACGCCGAGGCTCACGTGTTTATTGGCGATCTGGACAACTGCTGGAAGGATCGCTTCAAGATTATCGATGTGAACAGCAGCGGCGTATACGGTATTGGCAAGCGCTGCTTGCTGGCGGCCTTGTTTTTGGTTGGCTTGATTAAAGATATTTAAGAGTTCTGGATGCGCTTCGAACATATTGCTGTAAAAAACGGTAGTGATGGTTTTTCCATGTTCAGCTAATACAGGGGCAGTGGATTTGACGATGGTTCTTGTTTGTTCGGATAACATAGTCAATCTCTCCTTTTGTTTTCTATAATCCCACTATAAACCGTAAAGTATTTTAAAGATATATTTAAAATACATCTTTAAAATTTAGACACAATTCATTTCACAGAAAAGTCACACATTGAATATAAGCCTAAAAAAGCTCGAATGCGGCAGATGCGTTTCCTTTCCAGAAATTATAGCGGCGCGTATAATAAATGTGCAGGGAAGGTGAAACCAATGAGATTGACGATGTATACGGATTATTCATTGCGCGTACTCATCTATTTAGGAACAAAAGAAGACGGCAAGCTGACAACTATACAGGAAATTTCTGATGCTTATCATATATCCAAAAACCATTTAATGAAAGTGACGTTCGAACTTGGCAAAGCGGGATTTATCGAAACGGTCCGGGGCAGGGGAGGCGGCATTCGTTTGGCAGATCTCCCAGAGAATATCAATGTTGGGAAAGTCGTTCGCCAAATGGAGGAAGACTTCCACTTAGTAGAGTGTTTCAACCCAGAGACCAATATGTGCCCGATTTCGCCGATCTGCGGGTTGCGCGGTGTTCTTGGTAAAGCCTTACATGCCTATTTATCGGTATTGGATGAATACAATCTGCGAGATCTGTTATTTAATAAAGAAGGGTTGCGCGATTTATTGCGCACATAAAAAAGCCTCCGATGTCGGAGGCTTTTATTTTTATAGTTCAATAGTTTGCGGGTCTTTGCCTTTGCGGTTCATTAAACGGACACGCGTCGGCGTGATCGCCAGGATGATTAAGTTTGGGTCTTCAGGGCCGTCGAACCAACCGGTCAAATGTTCATTCCATACTTTATCGATCATCTCGCGGTCATCCCGCAGCGACATTTGCCCTTCGATTTCGAGGAAGCTATCACCGACGCCTTCCCCTTCGTAGCCGAGCAAGATATGGGCGTTCGGATTTTTCTCCAATTCATCTACTTTTTGCGTCTGCTTGCTTGTAGCCGTATATAAAGTAAACTCGTCATTGAAAAACGTCATATAACGGGAATGCGGCTTCTCATCTTTAATTGTTGCCAAAGTCCCAATCATGCTGTCTTCCAAAATTTTCAGTGCCTGCTGTTTCAGTTGTTCTTGTGCCATTCATATCTCTCCTTTGCGGTAATATCATTTGTCAAAGAAACTGCGGGCGAGAAGCCCACAGGTGGAATCAGTCAGGGTTTTTTTCCTCGCTAGCGGAATCATTTTTTGTACCACGCGGATTTTTTTCGTCTTGCATGTCCTGCTTTAGGTCTTCCAACGGAATGGAATCCACGTTCATTTCTTCTTCATGCATTTCTGTCATCGTTTCTTTGTCGGTTTTTACTTGCTCAGGATTGTCCATTGGAGCACCGTCGCTTGATTTGCGTTCCTTTTCATTGAAACGTTCTTTTTCTGCCATGGTTAGCACCTCTCCTTTAGCGTTCTTCTTTATCTATTCCTTAATTGAAGTGCTTTAAAACATTAGAACTTGCTGGGGTTTCCAGGCTGTCGTATGATTATTTAATAGGGCTAAATAAGGAGGGTGGCTATACAATGACACAACAAACAAAGGTAAACGTGGGTGGCCTGGATTTTGAATGGGATCTCGCGCAAGGTCGTTTCCTCTTTGAAGGACAAAATTCCGTACTATTTTGGACTTCCACTGCGATGAAAATGTTCTTTGATTCCATTGAGGAAATTTCGGGTGAGGAAGCGGCAGCTGTCGTTTTGGAATCAACTGGGTTTCGCCAAGGCCAAGTAGTCGGGGATTATTTTCATGAAATGGGCGGTATTTCAGTTTTCAAAGCTTCCGAACTCATTACCAATACATACGCATCAGCTGGCTGGGGGGTGGCTGCTATCCATAACCTGGATGTGGAAGCGGGCATCTTGGAAGTGACGCTGAAAAATAGCTGGGAATATCAGATCAACCTGGCGCAAGGGAAAAAGACCGGCGGCAGCTTTTTGCCGGCCCATTATGCAGGAATCTTCAGCTCGCTTCTGGACCGCAGCATTTGGTATGAAGTGGTCCACTCGCAGATCGAAGGGCATGATGAATGCTTGATCCGCTATTTTCCGTCAGATGAGACGATTGAAAAGAATATCCATACGCTGGCACGCCGCAAGGAATCGGAGAAAATCCGCGAACTCGAGCAGCTGGTGGATGAAAAGACAGCGGATCTTCATGACATGATCCGCGAAATTTCTTCACCGCTTATTCCAGTGCTGGAAGATATTGTCGTCGTTCCGCTTCTTGGGCGCTATGATGAAGCACGTGCCGAAGAGTTATTCATCAAAACGCTTGAGAATTTGCCGAAATACAAAGCGCGCTATTTGCTGCTCGATTTGACTGGACTCAATGAGAGCTTCAACCAGCATGCGGCGATGCTGATCGAAAAATTAGGTTCTGCCGCGAATTTGATCGGCACGAAGACGGTGCTGGCCGGCATTTCGCCTCACACCAGCATGACAATCACAGAAGCGGGTGTAAACCTCTCAGGCTATGACTGCTTCCGCACGCTTCAACATGGCATTCACTTCGCTTTGGCGCAGAACGGCAAGACCATTATTTAATAGCGAAGCTTTCCCAAAAGCGCATAGGGAAAGCTTTTTATGGTATTTTTGAATAAAATGGATAAAAATATAAAGGAAATACTATTTAGTATATTGAGATTTTTCTGCACAAATGGTAAGCTTTGGGAGAACTATACATAGCTGACCACTGGGGGAGCCGGGATTGACTGGCTGAGACGAGCGAATGCTTGGACCCCTTGAACCTGATCTGGACCATGCCAGCGTAGGGAAGTGGTGCGTATGCTTCCTTATGCCTGCATACACCGCTTCCCCATGGGAAAGCGGTGTTTTTTTATGGGCTTTAGGAGTCATGCATAAGCTGAGAGGAGTTGAGACATTTTGGAGGAAACATGGGGCTATATGGAGTCGGGGCTTTGCACACCAGCCTACAATATGGCAATGGACGAAGCATTGATGAACTGGCAGCGCAAGACGGGCATGAAGCCTGTGCTCAGGTTTTACGGATGGGCACCAGCCGGAATTTCAGTAGGATTTTTCCAGAAGCTGAACGGCAGCATCGATATCGAAAAAGCTGCGCAATTGGGCATTCCCTTGGTCAGGAGGCAGACCGGTGGCAAAGCCGTGCTTCATGATCAGGAATTGACTTACAGCGTGGTGATTCCGGAACATCATCCATCCATGCCGAAATCAGTAAAGGAAGCGTATTTGGTCATTTCCCGAGGCTTGCTTGAAGGTTACTGCAATTTAGGGATTCAAGCACAACTGGCTGCTGACAAGAAGCGGTCGAAAGAATCTTCAGCGGTATGCTTTGAAGAACCGTCTTGGCATGAACTGACTGTTGAGGGAAGGAAAGCAGCAGGAAGCGCGCAGACAAGAAAACAAGGCATCATTTTGCAGCACGGCTCGATTCCGCTGCAGCTGGAGGAAAACCGATTGTTTGAATTGTTCATCTACCCGAGTGAAGCAGTGAAGGAAAGGGCACGCCAAGCTTTCCGTACACGCGCCGTAGCGATCAACGAGCTCGTGCAACAACCGGCAAGCTTAGAAGAAGTGCAGAAAGCATTCAAGGATGGATTTGAAACAGGGCTTGGCATACGCTTGGAAAAATTCGAACCGCCAGCTGAATTGCTGGAACAAGTACGCGTGCTCGAAGCCAAATACGCGAGTGAACAATGGAACCACAGACGAGAAGAGAGAGGGGAACTTATGCGATGACAAAGACAAAGCAGCGTGAACGTAAACCCGAATGGCTGAAAGTAAAATTGAACACGAATGAAACTTATAATGATTTGAAAAAATTGATGCGGGAGAAAAACTTGAATACGGTATGTGAGGAAGCGAGATGCCCAAATATCCATGAATGCTGGAGCGAGCGCCGCACCGCGACATTCATGATTTTAGGAGACACTTGTACACGGGCTTGCCGATTCTGCGCCGTCAAGACCGGTCTTCCGAATGAGCTCGATTGGGGCGAGCCGGAGCGTGTTGCAGAATCGACGGAAATAATGAACTTGAAACATGTGGTTGTTACAGCAGTGGCCCGGGATGACTTGAAAGACGGGGGAGCGGCAGTTTTTGCGGAGACGGTGCGCGCGATCCACCGGAAAATGCCGGAAACCACCGTCGAGATCTTGCCATCCGACATGAAAGGCGATTACGAAAGCTTGCATATGTTAATGAGCAGCGAACCGGATATTTTCAACCATAATATTGAAACGGTGCGGCGTCTGACAAAGCGCGTCCGTGCGAGAGCGACCTATGACCGTTCACTGGAATTGTTATTGCGGGTCAAGGAAATTGCACCGCATGTGCCGACCAAGTCGAGCATCATGGTGGGGCTCGGGGAAACGAAAGAAGAGATCATCGAGGCGATGGATGACCTGTTGGCGCACAAAGTCGACATCATGACGATCGGCCAGTATTTGCAGCCGACATTGAAGCATCTGGATGTCGTCCGTTACTACCACCCGGACGAATTCCAGGAATTGAAGGAAATCGCATTGGCCAAAGGTTTCAAGCATTGCGAGGCCGGCCCAATGGTGCGTTCTTCATACCATGCGGATGAGCAAGTGAACGAAACCGCTGTGCAGAAACGCATCAAATACATGAAAGGCGTCGAATCGACAGGCGCAAAAATTGATCGTATTGAATTTTAAATTAGCGAATCCAGTGTATATAAACCTTGGGGGCTTGAATTGAGAAAAATACTTACTGTGGCCATGCTGTTATCCACTGTGCTACTCGTTATGAGCGCATGGAGTCCTTTGCTTGTGATAGAGGAACCAGACCTCTTCGAATACGAAGGGGCGGCGGTCGGGAATAACAGTGCCGTCCTCAACACTTTTAACCGGCTGCCGGGTGCAGAGCATTTTACAGGCTTTGAATTGGAGACGAAACAACAGCCTTACGGAATTACCGCCTCTTACGATTGGCAGGAGACTGCGCTATCGGATAAGGAAACAGCGGCACATAACGCGACTTATTTATTTACGCTGCTCGACAATGTGGATTGGGTCCGATTTGACTTCGACACAGGAGCAAGCGTGGAGCAATACCGGCTAACGAGAGAACAATTGCAAGCTTGGTATGGAGTGGATTTGGCCGGAATTGATGAGCAAGAAAAACTGGAAGAGCTGCTCGCACAGTATTTGGATGAAAATCAAAAAATTGACGCGTTGCTAACACAATATTGAAACTGCATGAAACTTGAAAAAAATCTATTAATCCATTACGAATTAGAATGAAGTCGTTTTTTCTACATTCAATAATCAATGATCTTACTAAGTATTTGGAGAAGCGTTCGCTCGTAAAACCTTCTGCTCAATAATGCTTCGCATTACTTCGCAAAGATAAGTTCTCACGTAGTTCGACCTTATCTTTCCTGTGGGAGCAGCGAAGTGACGGGTTTGAGAGACCCCGCAGGCAATGAAGGAGCGAAGCTTAGCTGAGCACATTCATTTGCGACGCATCTGCTTGCAATATTTTTTGCGATGCATTTGCTTGCAAATGTGAGAGCAGATGTGGGAGCAACGGTTTTAGTGACGAGGAGGCTCGATTCCCGCCCCGAGGAAAGCGAGCGATAAGCTTCGGAAAATACGATTTATTACCTTTCTCGACAAAATGGAAAAGCAGCGGCATCGGCCGCTGCTTTTTGTGTTGAATCGTGCTGAAAAGATTTCCCGGGAAATGGGTAGGGAAAATCAATTATTTTGCGGTTTTCGCGACTTCTATGATCACTTGAGTTGCTTTTTCCATGTTTTCAGCAGAAATGAACTCGAATTTGCCATGATAGTTTTCGCCGCCAGTGAATATATTCGGTGTCGGCAAGCCCATATAGGATAATTGCGAGCCGTCCGTACCGCCGCGAATCGGCAGGATGTCAGGAGAAACTTCTACTGTCTTCATCGCTTGGGCTGCTTGCTCGACAATTTCCATGACCGGTTCGATTTTCTCGCGCATATTGTAATATTGATCTTCGAGCTCCAGTTCGATTGCTTCTTTGCCGAATTCTTCTTGCAAGCTTGCCGCTACTTGTTCCATGTGGCGTTTTTTCGCTTCGAATTTATCTTTATCGAAATCGCGGACGATATACTGGAGCATCGCTTGTTCGACAGTGCCATTGAAGTTATTCAAATGGATAAATCCTTCGTAACCTTCTGTTTTCTCAGGTACTTCATTAGCAGGCATTTCTGCTTGGAAGCGGGCGGCAACCGTGATGGCATTGACCATTTTATTTTTTGCGGAACCCGGATGAACGCTCGTTCCGTGCACAGTCAGTTTTGCGCTCGCGGCATTAAAGCTTTCATATTGAAGCTCGCCAAGCGGCCCTCCATCCATCGTATATGCATAGTCGGCGCCGAAGCGGGCGACATCAAATTTATGCGGGCCGCGGCCGATTTCTTCATCCGGCGTGAAGCCGACGCGGATTTTGCCGTGTTCGATTTCTGGATGTTCGATCAGGTATTTCATCGCTGTCATGATTTCAGCAATTCCTGCTTTATTGTCGGCGCCAAGCAAGGTAGTGCCATCCGTCGTGATCAAGGTATGGCCGATGTAGTTCTGCAGAGCCGGGAAATCCGCCGTTTTCATCGACACCTTGTCGCTTAATGGAATGTCTTTGCCGTCATAGTTTTCAATACGCTGCGGATTTACGTCTTTTCCGGTAAAGTCGGTCGCTGTATCAACATGTGCTAAGAAACCAATGACAGGGCGCGGTTTTTCCGTATTTGCCGGCAAAGTGCCGAACAAATAGCCGTGCTCATCAACTTCGACTTCTTCTAAACCAATACTTTTCATTTCTTTTTCCAATTCGTTCAGTAAATCCCATTGTCCAAGAGTTGAAGGTGTTGCATCATTTTCGAAATTGGATTGTGTGTCGATTTTAGCATAGCGCACTAGGCGTTCGATCAAATGCTCGATCATGGTAAAGCCTCCTATGTATGTAATGTTTCTATTTTAGCACGAAATTTGATGGGTATAGAAAAAAACAGCGCCGCAACGCTGTTTTTCTACTCTTGTTGCTTGTGGGCAAGTGACCGCGTATGGGCGTGTTTGACTTGAGCCAATAAAGCATGTTCCGTCAGCAAACGGTAACCTGTTTGGGCTAATGCTTTTGCGCCCCGGATTAATGCCTCATCGCCTGCTTTTGAACGGGCGGCTTCCTGAAATTCTTCGCTATGGGCAATGAGGCTTTCGGGGCCTATTTTGATATAGCCATGGGCAGTCGGCACTTCGTAACTAATGTTGCCGGCATCGGTCGATCCGAGTCCAGAAATACGCGAAGCGGCTACTTGATCGCCCAAAGCTTCAAGTTCAGCTTTGAGGATTTCATCGAGTTCAGGCGTGACGACAAGGTCTTTCACTTCATTCTGGAAACGTTCGATGTCGACACGGGCGCCTGTTGCAAGGGCAGCGCCTTCAGCGATGGCACGCACTTTTTGCGCCGTCTCTGCTGTCTTTTTCCAAGAGTCGCCGCGGATATAAAAGCGGGCAGAAGCGTATTCCGGGATGATATTGGGCGCATCGCCCCCGTGCGTGATGATGCCATGCACCCGCGCATCATCCGGCAATTGCTGGCGAAGGGCGTTGATGCCGTTAAACAATTGGAGTACGGCATCGAGTGCATTGATACCTTTTTCAGGGGATCCGGCAGCATGGGCCGGCTTGCCGTAGAAATGAAAACTCAGCGGGTCGACAGCAAGCGAAGGGCCAGTAACAGCCGAATTGCCTGAAGGGTGAAGCATCAATGCGGCATCGATTTTTTCTAGAAGTCCGTGTTTGACGAAACTGCCTTTCGCGCTGCCATTCGGCCCGCCTTCTTCGGCGGGGGTGCCGAGAACGACGACGCGCCCGCCTGTCAATTCCAAGGTTTTACTGAGCGCAATCGCCGCTGCGACACTGGTCGTGCCGATAATATTGTGTCCGCATGCATGGCCGAGACCCGGCAAAGCGTCGTATTCAGCTAGAAACGCGATGGTCGGCCCTGGCTTTTGGCTGTCGCGGACCGCGTAAAAGGCAGTGTGGTGGCCAGCGACACCGTCTTCCACCTGGAATCCGGCTTCTTCGAGCAATCCGGTCAAGAGCCCGCTCGCGAACACTTCTTCATTGCCGATTTCAGGATTTTCATGGATGGCATGGCTGATGCGTAAATATTGTGCGCGGTTCTTGTCGATCGATTCCGTAATCGTCTCGCGTGCTTCGCTAATGATGGTCATGTAATGGTCCCCCTCGAATGGAATTTCATTTTTCAGCGGCGTGCAACTGCAGAGTGACTGTCTTCTTATTGGTAATCAACTAATTCTTCAACCGAAACGAAAGTCGGGATTTGAGCGCCTTCTGTGTGCTCGATGACAAATTCAGCTGTGTCTTCTTCCTGGTACAATTCCACGATGCGCTGATACGCTTCGTTATCTTCTTCGCCAGCTTGCGCGGCTATCAAGTTGATATAAGGTTTTGCCGTATCGCTTTCACGGGCAATCGGGTCTTCTGTCGGATTTAATCCAGCATCCACTGCGATGCCGTTATTGACGATGGAAGCAGCGACGTCAGCCATAGCGCGCGGTGTATGGGCGGAAGTCATTGGGACGACTTCAATGTTTTTCGGGTTGTCGATAATGTCTTCTGCTGTCCCGGTCAATCCTGCATCATCGGATAAGGTGATAAGCCCGGATTCATCGAGCAAGAGGAGTGCGCGGCCCATGTTGGTCGCTTCGTTCGGCATAGCGATTTGGGCACCTTCCGGTAGTTCTTCAACCGATTCGTATTTATCAGAATATAAGCCCATCGGTGCAATGACGGTAGAGCCGATCGGTACGATATCGACATTGTGCTCTTCGACAAATTCATCGAAATACGAGATGGTCTGGAAGGCGTTCAAGTCCAGTTCGCCTTCAGCGAGTGCCAAGTTCGGCGCAACATAATCCGAGAAGGTGATGATATCGAGTTCAATGCCTTCTTCAGCCGCTTTGTCGCCGACATAATCCCAGATCGTCGTGTCCGATCCACTGATGCCGAGTGTCACTTTCGTGGTTTCGCCGGCAGAGCTATCGTCTCCGCACGCGGTAAGAAGTGTAGCCAATCCTGCTGTAGCTAAAATTGCTGTCATTTTTTTCATGATGAAATCCTCCAATGTTTTTTTAAGTAAGTGATTTGATTGAAATGTATTGCTGTGCATAAATGAACTTAACTGCGGCGCACTTTGCGGGACATGAAGTTGCCGAGCGATTGGACGCCCTGCACCAGGACGACCAGAATGGCGACAGTCAACAGCATGACCAATGTGTCGAAGCGCTGATAGCCGTATGTGATGGCCAAGTCACCGAGCCCGCCGCCACCAATGGCACCGGCCATAGCGGATGCGCCGATCAAGCCGACGATAGCGATCGTCAACGCCAAAACAAGTGAACTCAGCGCTTCCGGGATTAGGAAGCGAAAAATAATTTGTCCGGGAGAAGCACCCATCGCCTGAGCGGCTTCGATGACGCCTTTATCGACTTCGAGCAAAGAGTTCTCGATGAGCCGGGCGATGTAAGGCCCTGCGTAAAATACTAAGGGGACGATGGCTGCAGCTGTACCGATTGATGTTCCAACGATAATGCGGGTCAGCGGAATGATGGCGACCATCAAGATGATGAACGGAACCGAACGGAAGATGTTAATGACGATATTCAATACGTTAAAGACCGCTTCGTTTTCGAGCAGGTGGCCTTTTCTCGTGACAACCAGCAAGATGCCGAGGGGCAAGCCGATGAAGAGCGAGAACACGAAGGATGCACCGGTCATGTAAAGTGTCTCCCATAAAGCTTCTAAAATTTGCGATTGATCAACCTGCATGTTGCTGCACCTCCTCTACTTGAATGTTATCGTTTCGGATCGAGGCGAGTGCGCGATCGATTTCTGCGTGTGCGCCGTCGAATTCCACAATCAAATTGCCGTATGGAATGCCTTGAAGTTCTGTAATATTACCGAACAGCACATTTAAATCGAGCTGGAATTCACGCGATACCCGTGACATGAAGGGCTGGCCGACTGAATTTCCGGTGAACTGCACCCGGTAGATCGGACGCGCCCCGTCATTGTGACGGATCTGTTCAAGCAGCGAATCTGGCAATTCATCGTTCATGACCGAACGGACAAAACGCTTCGTCGTCGTGTGCTGGGGATTGGTGAACACTTCAAACACGCTGCCTTGCTCAATGACGCGTCCTTCTTCAAGTACGGCTACTTTGTCGCAGATTTCCCGAATGACACCCATTTCGTGGGTAATGAGCAAGATGGTGATGTTGTATTCCTGATTGATGCGGCGCAGCAGATCCAAGATGGACTGGGTCGTCTGCGGGTCAAGTGCTGAAGTTGCTTCGTCGCATAGCAATATGGATGGGTTTGTGGCGAGTGCCCGCGCAATGCCAATTCGCTGCTTTTGCCCGCCGGACAGTTGGTCAGGGTATTTTTTAGCCTGTTCGGCAAGCCCGACAAATTCCAATAGTTCCGCCACTTTCCGGTCGACTTCCGCTTTCGGGGTCTTGGCGAGGAGTAGCGGCATCGCGATATTATGGTGCACTGTTTTCGAGTTCAGCAAATTGAAATGCTGGAAAATCATGCCGATATTTTTTCGTGTATCGCGGATTTTTCGTGCGCTTAACGTGGAAATATCCTCTCCATGGATGAGCACGCGTCCTTTGGAAGGGCGCTCGAGCAAATTCACCGTGCGGATCAACGAGCTTTTTCCTGCGCCGCTAAATCCGATGACGCCGTAGATCTCGCCAGTTTCGACGTTCAGATCGATGCCATTGAGCGCGTGGACTTGCTGTTTGCCGGATACATAAGTTTTCTTGACTGCTTCAAATTGAATCATGGTGTCCCTCCTGTGGCTACAAATAAAAAAACGAATGAGTGCGAACGAACACTTTCTTGAAATAACAATAAAAAAACCCTCTTTTTTCTTATACGCAAGAAAAAAGAGGGCTCCAAAATATGAAACCACCTCATTCTCATCTTCCAAATGCTGAAGCATTTGCAGGAATTAGCACAGTTTTCGCTAGTTTGCGAATCTGCTGCCGAAACGTCATAGGGCCTGTCCCTCGGTTTCTCTGGATAAGAAAGTGATGTAAGCTATTCAATTCGTGATTCCTACTCTATTTCGAAATAGCGAAAAAGTCAACGACTTTCCTAATATTTTTTTCAGGCTGATGAATTGCTTGTAATAGTTAAAATTTTTAGAAAAATATACTTGACTTTATCTTGCGCTGTCCTCTATACTTTTCCACAAGCAAAAAATAACTGAATACTCTTATCACGAGAGGCGGAGGGAATAGGCCCTACGATGCCCGGCAACCAACAGGCTCATGTCTGGAAAGGTGCTAAATCCTACAGCGCGCATTTGCGTCGCTGAAAGATAAGAGGAGGCAAATCCGTAACTAACGGCCCTCTTCTTTCTGAAGAGGGTCTTTTTGTGTCCTCCTCAAACCGAACAAAACCAATAGAAAACAGGAGGAATTGACAATGACAAAATTCAAACCAGAAACTCTACTATTACATGGTGGCCAAGAACCGGATCCAGTGACAGGCGCACGTGGCGTACCGGTCCACAAAACGACTTCTTATGTATTCAAAGATACCGAGCACGCACAAAATCTATTCGGCTTGAAAGAAACGGGCAATATTTATTCGCGCATCATGAACCCGACAGTCGATGTGTTTGAACAGCGCGTCGCACTTCTTGAAGGCGGTACTGCTGCAGTAGCTTTGTCTTCAGGGATGGCCGCCATTGCATTTTCAGTTTTGAACATTGCGGAAGCAGGCGACGAAATTGTTGCCGACAGCAATTTATATGGAGGAACCTATAATCTATTCGCCAACACATTACCGCGCTATGGCATTAACGTGAAATTCGTCGATGCCACCGACCCTGAAAATTTCCGTGCAGCGATCACGGACAAGACGAAAGCCTTGTTCGGTGAAATTATCGGGAATCCAAGTTTGAACGTGTTCGACGTCGAGCGGATAGCTAATATCGCACATGAAAATGGCGTACCGCTTTTGATTGATAATACATTCGCGTCGCCTTTCGTCAGCAACCCGATTGAATTCGGTGCAGACGTGGTCATCCATTCAGCAACGAAATGGATTGGCGGGCACGGGACAACGATCGGCGGCGTAGCGGTCGATGCCGGGCGCTTTAACTGGGACAACCCGCGCTTCCCGAATTACACGGAGCCGGATGAATCCTATCACGGCATCCGCTTCGGCATCGATGTGCCAGAAGCGGCATTCGCAACGAAATTGCGCGTTCAGCTATTGCGTGATTTCGGTCCATCGCTCAGCGCGGACAGCGCCCATGCACTGCTCCAGGGACTTGAAACTTTGCATCTCCGGATTCCGCGCCATGCGACGAATGCGCAGAAGGTCGCGGAGTATTTGAAAGACCATCCGCAAGTCGAGTGGGTCAATTACCTTGGTTTAGAAGACCATCCATCCAAAACACTTGCTGATAAATACTTGAAAGACAGCTATGGTTCGATCGTCAATTTCGGCATCAAAGGCGGACGGGAAGCCGGCCGCAAAGTGATCGATGGCGTTAATTTATGGTCGCACGTGGCGAATGTCGGCGATGCGAAATCATTAATCATCCATCCGGCGTCCACAACGCACCAGCAATTGACGGCGGAAGAGCTGAAAAAGTCAGGCGTCACGGAAGAATTGATCCGCTTGTCTGTAGGATTGGAAAACCACGAAGACTTGATTGCCGATTTGGAGCAAGCGATCCAAGCGGCAGTACTCGAGAACGCGTAAGGAGGGATTCGGATGACGACAGTATCCATCGGCCAGCTGAAACTTGAATCTGATCAACTATTGCCCGAAGTGGAATTGGCGTATGAACGCGTCGGAGAAAGTTCTGCGCCGGCGATTCTGGTTTGCCACGCGTTGACTGGTGATCAATTTGCAGTGGGAACTGCAGATCAACCGGGCTGGTGGGAAGGGCTGATCGGCCATGAAAAAGCAGTGGATACTGGTCAGTTCCAAGTCATCACATTCAATGTACTTGGCGGCTGCAATGGCTCGACCGGCCCGCTTTCAGTCAATCCAGAAACCGGTGAGCCTTACCGTGCGTCATTTCCTGAACTGACCATCCGGGATATGGTGAGAGCAGAACGGAAAGCTCTGGAGCTACTGGGCATCGACCATCTGGCAGCGGTAATCGGTGGTTCTCTCGGTGGCATGAAAACCTTGGAATGGGCACGGCTGTACCCAGAGTTTCTGGATACGGCAATCGCACTTGCGGTGACCCCCTATTACGGCGATTATGGCGTTGCATTCAATCACATCGGCATTCAGGCAATCGAAAACGATCCCGAATTCCAGTCAGGTGATTATCATCCAGAAACCAGGCTGAAAGGATTTGAAATCGCGCGCATGGCCGGCATGGTGACGTACCGGAGCAGCCAATTATTCAATGGCCGCTTCGGCCGTGCACGCTGCGGAGAAAATTTTGAAGTTCAGTCCTATCTAGATTATCAAGGGCGCAAATTGGCGGGGCGTTTCGACCCGAATAGCTATCTCGTTTTGCTAAAAGCCATGAATACACACGATATGGAAGAGGCGGAAATAGCCACTGAACTGCTTTCGATCTCTTATAGCCATGATTTATTGTATCCAGGTGAATTGATGATTCCATGGGTCGAAAACCAGCTAAATGCCAACTGGGAAAAGATCGAAACGGATTTTGGCCATGACGGGTTCTTGGTGGAATTTGAAAAATGGGCACATCACGTACAGGCTCAATTGCAGAAAACGGTGAATGCCAAAAGCCATGTATTAGCATAAACTTGTTAATCAAAAAAGATCGGAGCCGTTTAGGCTCCGATCTTTTTCTCGTTTCGTCAATCCTCGTCTTTGACATCAACATCATTGGGGATCGGCGTATTATTCCATTCTTCCTGCTCAAGTTTCTCAACTTCAAGCTGTTGGAAGTGGGTTTCGAACTGGGAGGTGTTGATCAAGTATTGTTCTCCGTCATGGACTGCGCGAATCCGGCCTTCAAGTACGTAACGGTTGACTTGCTCTTCCGGCATTGACAAAAAAAAGGCAGTTTCTGGGACTGTCATATACATGCGATCGCCTCCTCTTTTCTTTTATTATAATGCTATTTGAGCCCTATCTCAAATCATCCGTGCCGTGGTATGTTTAGGGAGGATGAATGAATTTTCCATAATCTAGCACAAGAGCGGCCATTTTTTTCAGCCATGCTATAAAGATCATTTAAACTTTAGAGAGAGAAAGCGGTGAAAACTGATGCAAGTGAAGGCATACATATGGGTGTTATTCGCAGCAATGCTTTGGGGAACGACTGGGACAGCCCAGACTTTTATAGTGGGAGAAGCCCATCCTTTGACGATCGGGGCAGCTCGCCTCGCAATTGGCGGTTTTGGCCTGCTGGTTTTTGTATGGATTTCAGGACAGCTGAAAGGCGTAAGAATTCCATGGCGGTGGGTTGGCCTTTCTGCATTGTGCATGGCTTTGTTCCAGCCTTTCTTTTTTTCAGCCGTGCAATTGACGGGTGTCGCGATTGGGACGGTCGTGGCAATCGGTAGCGCACCAGCTTTTTCGGGAATCCTGGAAGCGCTCGTATTGAAGCGCAAGCCTGAGCGTGTTTGGGCGTTTTCAAGTGTCTTATCCGTGACAGGGTGCATCTTGCTTTTTGCGAATCGCGATAGCTACATCGTCGACCCATTCGGCGTGATGCTCGGGCTGCTCGCCGGTTTGGCATTTGCGGGGTATGCCATGTTCAGCAAAAATGTTTTGGTCCTCATGGAAGTGGTGCCCGCGGTGGCCGTGATCTTTTCCCTCAGCGGTCTTGGTTTATTGCCATTTCTGGTTTTCCTAGATACCGGCTATTTAGCGGAACCGCAAAACTTGATGCTCGTTGTTTATCTGGGCTTTGCCGCGACGAGTCTTGCCTACCTATTATTCTCGAGCGGATTGAAAATCATTCCTTCATCCTCTGCGGTCACCTTATCGCTAGCAGAGCCGCTGACAGCTTCTGTTTTGGGAGTTGCTGTCGTCGGTGAAGCGCTAAGCGGGCAGTCTTGGGTAGGGGTGGCATTGTTGATCGGTGGCATTGCGCTGCTTGCATTCGGCAAATACCGCAAAGCTTAAGAGTTTCTTCAGAATTTGAATGGGCTCCACTTAAGAATTTCATTCTATACTTAAACCAGAAATGAAAAGAGGTGGGACGTGTGGAACAGCTGACAGTCATGGTGGCAGATGATGACCAGGAAATTCGGGAAGGCATCAGCATCTATTTGAAAAATGAAGGTTTTCTGGTAGTGGGGGCAGCAGATGGCCAGGAAGCGCTCGATTTGCTGGAAACGACGCAAGTGCATCTGGTCATCATGGATATTATGATGCCAAAGCTTGACGGCATCCATTCAACATTCAAGATCCGTGAAAAACGCAATATCCCGATCATTATGCTGAGTGCCAGAAGCGAGGAGTCCGATAAAATCCATGGCTTGTCGATTGGTGCAGACGATTACGTGACCAAGCCTTTCCATCCGATGGAATTGATGGCACGAGTGAAATCCCAACTCAGACGTTACGTGATGCTTGGGAACTATGGTCAGTCCAGCCATACGCTTGAAATAGATGGGTTGAGGCTAGATTCAGAGTCGAAAACGGTGACGATAGACGGTGAGGAAATCCGCATGACACCGACGGAATTCAATATAACTGAATTATTGATGCAGCATCCGGGCCGTGTCTTTTCCATCGGCGAAATCTACGAGCGCGTATGGCGGGAGCCGGCATATAATGCAGAGAATATCGTCGCTGTACATATCCGTAAAATCCGGGAAAAGATCGAGGCAGATCCGAAAAATCCGAGATATGTGAAGGTGGTGTGGGGCATTGGCTACAAAATGGAAAAATGATCTTTGGTCAGTCGCTGCGATTGCGGTTGCTGCGGTATGCCTCATCTACTGCTCTTCTTTTATTTTGGACTTTGTCATCAAGTCGCCGGAAGATTTGCTTGCGACACTCCGCCACTTAACAAAGGGAGATACATAATATGAAGAAATGGATGTGGCTTGCCGGCCTTTCCTTATTGCTCTTATGCTTATGGACCGTCATGGAAAAAGGATCGGGTTATTTCGGCAAGGCGTATACGAACACACAATCTTTTCGTTATGATTTTGACAGGTTTACGGACGGGCTGCTGCTGTTCGAACTGGCCCCGCCAACATCCACTGTCGATCAATCGGTCACTTCCTGGGAACTCGACCAATACCGCATGGATCATACTTCCCTGACTGACCAGATTCAGATGGTCCGGGATCAATATGCGGATGCGATTTCAGCGGCAGAGGAAGAAGGTGACAGCTCTTTAGTGGCAGAATTGGAAGAGCAGCGCGGAGAGGAAATTTCCGCTGTGCGTGAAAATTTTTCCAACGACGAAGCTGCGAAAAAAGCGATTATCGAGCAACGTGAAGCGGATTATGAAGAATCGCTCCGGCAATTGTCAGAACAGCAAGGGCAATTTGAAGGCCAAGCTTCAGGGTATGTTTATCAATTACGGGATTTGGACAGCGGAGAAGTATTCACCAAAGGCACAATTAGCGATGAGCCTTATTTCGAACAAATGTATTCTGCACAAGAGCCGCTTTATTTCAGTAATGGTTATTGGAGTTTTGACTTTCCGTACGACGATGCTAACAGCACGCTGGCCGATAACCGCTTTTCAGGAGTTATTCAAATACCTGAAAAAGGAGTAGCAGGTGCTTCGGTGATTAGCGGGATAAACCAATTCCGACTGCTCAAGTTCTTTCTGTATTTCCTATTGGCTGCAGTAGCAGCTAGTGCATGGTGGCTGTTCAAAAAGCGGCCGGTCCAGATAGCGTGGTATACCGGATTAACCAGCTATCACAACTGGCGAAAACTCGCTGTCGAGTGGAAGCTTATCGGATTCATCGTATCGGCTGCGTTCGCTTTGGTAGCTGCAAACCATTTCGCGGCGTTATTGACAAGGCCGTGGGAAGGGGGGAGTGTCTCTCTTCCAAGTGTCTTCATTGCGCTGGCACTCGCAGTTCTGTTCTGGGCGCTGACTATATTGCAGGCAATTTGGTTATGGCAGCATTTCGGCAAATGGAGTTGCTTTAAAGAAGAAATTCTGCAAAGTTTCACCGCCTCCCAGGTTTATTCGGCGAAAGATGCGTTTCTCAACCGCACAATCGGCTTCCAGATGGCCTGGGTGCTAGCAGTAGTGTTTTTATGGGGCGCCGGAACAGCACTCATGATATTACAACCGGTTGTAGTCATTGTTTGGCTGCCGGCTACAGTATTGCTCGGGCTGCCATCGCTGCTGTTTTTAATGACGCGCTTTGGTTATTTGAACCGGCTGCTCAAAGGGACGGAACAGTTGGCTGCCGGAAGCTTGGGGGCGGAATTGAAAGTGAAAGGCAAGTCACCTCTTAGTAGACATGCCTAACATTTGAATGTGTTGCGTGAAGGTTACAAGGCATCGGTCTCTGAACGGGCAAAAAGCGAGCGCCTGAAAACCGAGCTGATCACCAATGTCAGCCATGATCTCCGCACGCCGCTCACTTCGATCATCACCTATACGGATCTATTGAAAAATGAAGATCTAGGAGATGAAGAGCGGCGGAAATACGTCGACATACTCGACCGGAAATCAGAGCGCTTGAAAGTACTTATCGAAGATTTATTCGAAGTCTCGAAAATGGCTAGCGGAAACGTAGAACTCTCAAAGCAGCACTTGGATATGAAGCAACTGGTCACACAAGCCTTGGCAGAGCATGAGGAAGCGGTGCAGGAAGCAGAACTTGACGTCCGCATTACAGCGCCGGACCATCCTGTGTATGCTTCGGTCGACGGCCAGAAGTGGTGGCGCCTTCTCGACAACTTGATCTTGAACGCCACCAAGTATTCATTACCGGGAAGCCGTGTCTATATTGCGCTGGCAGAACAAGCCGATGAACTGGCCATAACGATTAAAAATATCACGCGCTACGAACTGGGCGACAATACGGAGGAATTGCTCGAACGTTTCAAGCGCGGGGACGCTTCGCGGCAAACCAAAGGTTCGGGGCTTGGGCTTGCCATTGCCCAGTCCATTGTGGATCTTCACGGCGGGCAGATGAAACTGGAAGTGGACGGTGACCTGTTCAAAGTAACCGTCCTGTTGCCGAATCATCAATAGGCGAATGAATATAAGAAACCGATGACGGGGCTGCTGTCTTCGGTTTTTTGCGTAGTTCGGGAAAACCATTGTTTCACTATAAAATTAAGTTGGGATCAAGCTTGGAATGGCATCAGATTGCGTTTAGGAAAAATATAAGGGGGGATACTAAAAATGAACCATTAAATTGTAAAGGAGATGAAACATTTGAATGATGTAACCAATTCATTCCAGAATGTCGGAAATACGATCATCAATTACATTCCGAACATTCTTGGCGCCCTCTTATTGCTTGTTGTAGCGTGGCTCGTCGCAACAGTTGTCAAAGCGATTTTCTCGAAAGGGCTAAAAAAAGTCGGTGCTGACAACGCCATGGTCAAAGGCCATATGGCCAAAACGAAGGAAGACGCGGATGACAAACTGGACTCTATCGGAAAAATTCTTTATTATTTGATTTTCATCCTGTTCATTCCAAGTGTATTGCAAGCGCTCGACATGAATAATGTCGCCCAGCCGATTTCGAACATGATGGACAAGTTCCTGGCATTCCTGCCAAACCTGTTCATGGCGCTCTTGATACTGGTGATTGGCTACTTTATCGCGAAGTTCGTCAAGAAGTTGGTAGAGAGCTTATTGGCCACGATGAACATCGACAAATGGTTCAATAAAATGACCAATAAATCCGGCACGAATGAGCGGGTGGCACCAAGCGACCAAAACACGCTCGCTAAAGTTTTGGCAAATGTAGTTTTTGTCATCGTGCTTATCCCAATCGTGACGGTAGCGCTCGAGACCTTGAACATCGAATCGATCTCGCAACCGATCGTATCGATGCTTGACCAAGTGCTCGGAATGATCCCGAATATCTTTGTCGGCATCATCCTTATCCTGGCAGGTGTCTTCATCGCGAAATTCGTTGCGGATTTGTTGATTGGCCTATTGAATGGCACAGGGATCAATCGTTTCTCTTCCTATTTGAGCCCTGACAAAAACAAAGAACCGTCATTTGATATTGCCCAAATCATCGGCAAGATCGTCCAGGCAATCATCATCATCTTCTTTGTTGTCGAAGCGATGAATGTCCTGCAACTCGATGTATTGAATTCCATTGGCAACGCGGTCATCGCGTATTTGCCGCTATTGATTAGTTCCCTGATTATCCTGGGTCTCGGGCTCATCGGTGGCAGTATGCTAGGAAACTACATTACACGTGCTTCAGGCAATAGATTATTCGGCGGCATCGTGAAATATGCGATCTTTATTATCGCGATTTTCATGACGCTTGATCAACTGAATTTTGCTTCGAACATTGTCAATCTTGCCTTCCTGTTTATCATTGCAGGACTTGCGGTAGCCTTTGCCATCGCCTTTGGAATTGGCGGGCGTGACTTCGCAAAAAACCAATTGGCTAAAATGGAAAAGAAAATGAAAGAAGAAGACAATAAACCAAATATGTAAGCGGAATTCTGCTGCGCCTGGCATATGCTAAGGCGCAGTTTTTTTATGCAGTTATATGGCAATAGCATATGGTGAGTTTAGTGAGAATGAATAATTACGCAATAATATGCATGTTTTTTGCCAGAAAAATCCTTTTTTAGTTTGAATGAATTATATATTTATATAGCGAGTGTCAGAATGGGGATAACCAATTTGAGTGGTTTATGTAAAAGTAATCAAGGGATAATTAGCTTATTTATTAGAACCAACAAGCAGAAAAATAGTTCGAAAAGGTTATTAATATAATTATTTAAATTTTAAAAAAATTCAGTTGACTAACATTTATGCAAGCGGTTACAATCAAGGGGGTTATTGGAATATTGGTTTTCAAAGGAGGGTCGCATGTATAAAATATGAGCGAACGCTCAGTCTGGGGTGTATGAAGAGAGAAATTACACAAATTGGAGGGGAAATCATGAAAGCTTACAAAAAAGAAGTGCAATTTACGATTTGGATGACGGCAGCATTTATTCTGGTGGGGAATGTCGGCTTGATTTTTTCTATTTTTCCGGTGGACGCCATGTTATTCGGTTTTCCAGTCATGTACATCGTTCCCATTTTGATGGGATGGTTTGGTGTTTTCCTGCTGACCCTTGTGGCAGGGAAAATCGGTAACCGGATTGATGATGAAATCGAAAGAGAAAATGAAACGCTCGGCCGTGCCGACGAAGTAAAGGAAGTGTAAGCGATGGAGCAGAGCTGGCAACTGGATAATCCAATCCTGGGACTCGTGGTCGTAGGTGCGACATTCGTCTTGTTTTACATCGTCGGTTTCATTTCGAACCGCCAAAGCAAATCAGCTAAGGAGTTGTATGTGGGGGGATCGAACGTCGGAGCGATTACGAACGGCTTGGCGATGGCTGCTACATATATGAGTTTGGCCACATTTTTAGGCATTACCGCCCTTATTTTGCAATTGCAGGTTCCATTTATCATGTTATGGATTCAATTGATTTTGGCGATTCCGTTGATCACGATTATTTACGGAACAAGTTTGCGCCGCATGGGGGCGTTTTCCCCGACTCATTTCATCCGTGATCGCTATGGCGTATCAGCTTCCATCATTGCTGCTTTATTCATGATTCTCGTATCGATCATGTATGCGCTCGGCCAGATGATCGGAATCGCGATTACATTTGAAACATTGCTCGGCATTCCTTATATCACGGGACTATTTATTTTCGGCATCTTGATCGTCGGTTATATCACGATCGGGGGGATGGCTGGAGCAACGAATAACGCTGCCATTCAAATGGTCATCATCGCTTTGATGTTCATCGTGCCGCTTGCAGCGATCATGAAAGCGATCGGCGCTTCAGGCTGGTATTTCCCGCCATTGCTGTATTCGGACATGGTTCCAGCGATGATGGACGCGCTGCCGTCGTTCTTTGATTACCAATTCTCGCCGAAGTGGTATTTCTCCATCATTCCGGCGCTGACGATCGGGGCACTTGGATTGCCTCACTTGGCGATGCGTGTCTACACAGCTTCTTCATTGAAGAGTGCGCGTTCTGCAATGGTTTGGTTCGCATTCATCCTTGGATTGGTATTCTCGGCCACTTATGCAATGGGCTTTGTCGGCGTCTTTGCAACAACTACACAAGGCGTAACGATTTCTGATGCAGATGCAGATAAATTAACGATCATCTTGAACATGGTCTATAACCCTGAATGGGTAACGGCGCTTGTTATTGCTGGTGCAATCTCCGCTGGCCTCTCGACCTTGAGCGGAAACTTGCTCGCGATCGGGGCATTGATTTCACAGGACATCATTTCTACATTGAAACCGAACATCTCGCAGCGCTTGAACTTGCGCATTGGCTTTATTGCAATTTTTGCAGGAGGGATTGCGAGTATCTTGCTTGCGATTAACCCGCCAGCATTCCTTGTGGTCAGTATTCTCTGGGCTTTCGGTTTGGCGGGCGTTACCAATGCGCCGCTGATTATCGTCGGCGTCTGGTGGAAAGAAGCGAATAAATTCGGTGCGATTGCAGCGTCTGTAGTCGGTGGTGCCATCTACATCATCGTGTCGCCATTCGTTTTCCCAAGCATCGTATTGACGGGCCATGGGGTGACTGACGGGATGGGGCTGTCCGGTGCAATGCTTGCGGTACCGATCAGCTTTATCTTATTGATTGTAGTTTCTTATATCACCAATCGTATTCCTGCACTTTCCAAGAAATTGACAAAACAAGCCGATATCGAATTGATCGAACGTATTCATGGCTGGAAAGATATCAAGCCTTACCGATATAACAGCACGATCGGCGCAGGCATCACAGTTGTCGTTTCTGCAGCAGTCGCAATCTGGGCGCTAATGCCTTGGGGAATGTAAATGGCAAAGGGAGTGGCAAAGTTGGTTGGAAAAATGATAAGCCTGGATGATCCATCTTACCGGTCATTCCTAGAATTACCGAAAACCGAAACAGTGAGCCGAATTCTACTGCTCATCGTGGGAGTAGGCTACGGCGCGATTTCAATCGCGTCGCAAGCCTCATACATAAGCAGTTTCGATTCCGCTTTGTTGCAGAATGTGGTCGTACCTTTAATCTTCATCATTTTTGGAATCTTAACCGCGTTCATCACAAAAGTCGGCATGTCCGCGCTTTTATGGGCGGGCTCCAAGGCGCTCGGAGGCACTGCGAAATATCGTGCCATCAGCTTGGTAACGCCGGTTGCGTTACTACCAGGCTTATTCGGTGCACCGCACTTGGCAGGTCTTGGCGATGGCGCGTTTTGGATAAATTTCTTGCTGATCATCGGTGTGGTGTGGATGTATCTGGTCAGCGTGAAGATCATCCAGGCGGTTCAAGGATTTACTGCAACGAAAGCATATTTGTCTGCTGGGATGGCATTCCTGTTTCTGGCAAGCGTCTATTATTTGGTCATCCCTGCGAGTTGAATAGGAAAAGGAGGAGATTAGATGAACGTTGAACAATTGATCGCGCCTGAACAATACAATATTACTTCTGAATTGGAAGCATATAAAAATGATGCTGAGCGGATTGCGGTGCGCTGGTTTGATGCGGACAATAACCGTACGGAGCTTTCTTATCAAGAACTTTTTTCCAAAATGAACCAGTATGCACAGGCACTCATAAAATTAGGGCTTGAAAAAGGAGATCGCGTCTTGATCATCCTGCCCCGAATTCCGGAGGCCTATATAACGTATCTAGCTTGTTTGCGTGCAGGGCTTGTCGCTATTCCATGTTCTGAAATGCTGCGCCAAAAAGATTTGAGCTACCGTATGGAGCATTCCGGTGCGAAAGCGATTATTGCACATTACAAAACGACAGCTGAAACAAACTCCATTGAAGAGCAGTATGACGCGTTGGACACTAAATTGATCGTCGGCGGAAAAGAACAGGGGTGGAAATCGCTGGAACAATTGGCTGCTGCAGAACCAGAACAGTTTGAAGCGGTCGATACGAACCGGGAAGATATGGCGTTTCTATCCTATACATCCGGAACGACCGGCAATCCAAAAGGCGTCGTGCATGTACATGGCTGGGGCTATGCGCATGTCCGGACAGCTGCAACGGAATGGCTCGGCGTGAAAAGCGGAGATATCGTTTGGGCAACCGCAGCTCCAGGCTGGCAAAAGTGGATTTGGAGCCCATTCCTTTCGACAATTACCCTCGGGGCGACGGCACTCGTCTATAACGGCGCTTTCGACGCACTGAAATATTTAGATATCCTCAAAGAAGAAAAAGTCAATGTGCTGTGCTGCACGCCGACTGAATATCGCATCATGGCTAAAGTCGAAAACTTGAACAATTATAAATTGCCTCATCTGCGCAGTGCTGTTTCTGCCGGCGAGCCGCTCAATCGGCAAGTGATCGATGCTTTTAAGGAAGCGTTCCAATTGAATGTGCGGGATGGCTACGGACAGACAGAAAATACATTGCTTGTGTGCATCTTGCAAGATATGGAGATGAAGCCCGGATCGATGGGCAAACCGACACCTGGAAATCCGGTCGATATCATCAATGAAGATGGCCAACCGGCAGCGCCAGGTGAAGTCGGCGATATTGCCGTACACAAAAGCTGTCCAGCGCTGTTCCGTGAATACTACCGCGACCCGGAACGGACGAAAGCTTCTTTCCGCGGCGATTGGTATTTGACGGGCGATCAGGCTTCACGCGATGAAGATGGCTACTTCTGGTTTGAAGGCCGCAGCGACGATATCATCATTTCTTCGGGCTATACAATCGGGCCGTTTGAAGTGGAAGACGCACTCATGAAACATCCGGCTGTACAAGAATGCGCAGTCGTGGCAGCGCCGGATGAGATCCGTGGAAATATCGTCAAAGCGTTTGTCGTATTGAGAGATGGCGGCAAGCAAGACGAGGTGATGGTCAAGGAATTGCAGGATCATGTCAAAGGAATTACTGCACCTTATAAATACCCTCGAGTCATCGAATTTTTGACGGAGCTGCCAAAAACGACTTCCGGAAAAATTCGACGTGTTGAATTGCGTAAAATGAAAACTTAAAAAAAGCCGCGCTGAAACAAGCGCGGCTTTTTTGCTGCTGTTTAAGAGGGTGGAGTTTCGTCAATATATATAGGTAGACGGATATGTGTGGAAATCCGGGCGTCAGGGTATTCAGAGGGGGGCATCCTATGGAGCAGTGGATTACATCGGTTATGGAGAATTACGGCTACTTCGGAATCTTCCTGCTTATTTTGCTGGAGAACGTGTTTCCGCCGGTGCCCTCAGAAGTGGTCTTGACGGCTGGCGGATTTATGACGTCAACCACCAGCCTCACCGTGTGGGGGGTCATCCTATCAGCCACAGTAGGGTCTGTGGCCGGAGCTGTTGTACTCTACGGGCTTGGGCTTCTCCTGGATGTAGAACGGCTCGAACAGATTATCGACAAATACGGCAATTGGCTGCGCCTTAAGAAAACGGATCTCTATAAAGCGGATCGTTGGTTTGACCGCTTCGGAGCGTTTGCGGTATTGATCGGACGGCTGATGCCGCTTGTCCGCAGCCTCATATCGATTCCAGCAGGCATGTCCAATATGAAGTTCGTTTTGTTCCTAACTTTTACGACAGCGGGCACGTTGATTTGGAATACGGTACTCGTTTATGCCGGGCGGGCTGTCGGAGAAAACCGGGAAGAAATCCTGGACCAATTAAGCATTTATTCGAATATCGTCTATATCGTGCTCTTTGCCGGTGCCATCTTAGGACTATGGATGTTTAGAAAAAGGCATGGCGCAGGGCAGTAAGTTTTATCGATCAGGAAGCTAATCAGTAGAAGGGTGGAGGGTTTTCATGAAACCGATTTTATTCATTACACAGCAATTGCCGGAGCAGGCAGTAGCGGATCTACACGATGTCTACGAAGTGCGCATGTGGCCGGAAGAAGAACGGAATGCGCCGCGTGAAAAATTACTTGAAGAAGCGAAGGAAGCGCAAGCACTGTGGACGATGCTCGGCGATGAAATCGACCGTGAACTATTTGAGTCGGCGCCGAACCTGAAAATCGTCGTGAATTTAGCGGTTGGTTATAACAATATCGATCTCGATGCAGCAAGAGAACATAAAGTGATTGTCACGAATACACCGGATGTTTTGACTGAAACGACGGCTGACTTAACATTTGCTTTGATGCTAGCAACGGCACGCCGCTTGATCGAAGCGGAAAAAACGGTGCGAAGCGGTGAATGGCAAGCATGGACGCCGATGGGAATGACTGGACAGAACGCGCATGGTTCGACGGTC
The DNA here is from genome assembly GCF_019042655.1 of Planococcus sp. CP5-4_YE. GTDB lineage: Bacteria > Bacillota > Bacilli > Bacillales_A > Planococcaceae > Planococcus. The sequence continues at coordinate 33,945 of NZ_JAHPZO010000004.1, read as the reverse complement.
GGCATCATCGGCATGGGACGCATCGGCGAAGCGGTATGCAGGAGGGCGCAAGGCTTCAATATGGAAGTCATCTATCACAACCGGACGCGCAAAAGTCTGGAAGATGCGGACTATGCGGAACTTGATGATCTATTGAAGCATTCCGATTTCGTCGTGATTCTGGCGCCGCTGACCGAACAGACAAAAGGCATGGTCGGCGAACGTGAGCTATCCTTGATGAAAGAGACAGCGATTCTCATCAATTGCAGCAGAGGCGGAATTGTCGATGAACACGCGCTCTACGTGGCATTGAAGAATAAATCCATTTGGGGAGCAGGGCTTGATGTGTTCGAACAAGAGCCGCTGCCGCTGGACCATCCGCTTCAAACGCTCGACAATTTGACGGTTACCCCACATATCGGAAGCGCAACGGTGCAGACGCGCTATGCGATGATGGAACTGAATAAAGAAGCGCTGCAAGCCTGCGCAAACAAAAAGCCCGTTAAGAACCGGGTTTGCTAAGAAATCAGTCCCGTAAAGCGGGGCTGATTTTTTTAGTTGGCTTCAGGGGTGAAACAGTAAGGGAAGTTGAATTTTTTCGCGCGGTGAGGTAAAATAGGCTAGGTTTTTCTTGTGTCAAAGGAATAGGCCAAATCGAAAATCAGGAGGTATGATTCATGCAAAATCATACACATAATGTCTTATTGTACTATCTATACACACCAATCGAAAATCCGGAAGAGTTTGCAGCAGAGCATTTGGCAGCCTGCAAGGAAATCGGATTGAAAGGGCGCATCCTCGTATCCGAAGAAGGGATCAACGGTACCTGCTCCGGGACGATCGAGCAAACTGAACAATATATGGATATGATGAAAAACGATCCGCGTTTTGCGGGCATCGTCTTTAAAATCGACGAATCGGATGGCCATGCTTTCAAAAAAATGCATGTCCGCCCGAAAAAGGAAATCGTTCATCTTGGACTCGAAGAAGATATCAACCCGAACGAATTGACTGGCAATTATTTGGAGCCGGAAGAATTTTATAAAGCCATGCAAGACCAAGATACAGTCGTCATCGATGCACGCAACGACTATGAGTACGACTTGGGCCATTTCCGTGGTGCGGTACGGCCAGATGTTGAAACCTTCCGTGATTTGCCGGAATGGATCCGCGAAAACAAAGAGCAATTCGAAGGCAAGAAAATCCTGACGTATTGTACAGGCGGCATTCGCTGTGAAAAATTCTCAGGATGGATGAAACGTGAAGGTTTTGATGATGTCAACCAGCTTCACGGCGGCATCGTCACTTATGGCAAGGATCCAGAAGTACAAGGCAAGCTTTGGGACGGACAGTTATACGTCTTTGATGAGCGCATCGCTGTACCGGTCAATCGCGTTGAGCACACGATTGTCGGGAAAGACCATTTCACAGGCGAACCTTGTGAACGCTATGTTAACTGCGCGAACCCTGAATGCAACGCGAAAATTTTGTCTTCAGAAGAAAATGAACATAAATACATGCGTTCGTGTTCAGACGAATGCCGTGAACATCCTCGCAATCGCTATGCTTTTGAGCATGGTTTGACAGGCGCGGAAGTACAACAACGCCTTGATGCGTTAAAAGAAACTGCACAATCGTAAGCAATTGAAAAAGCCTGAACGGCATTCCCGTTCAGGCTTTTTTTTATGGATCAATTGTCGAGTTCTTCTGCACAATCATGGCAAATTAATTCGCCGTCGATATAGACGCCGTCCAAAAATCCATCACGGCAATAGACTTCTTTGCCGCAATTGCTGCAAGGGCCGATGAGTTCATGCATGCTGCAACGCATCCGCGTGCACGTGCATCGCGTCTTTCAGATAATCGGATAAGCCCTCTCCGTGTTGATCGATGGTCCGGGAGAAGCGGCTATCGTTTGCATAAAGATTCGCTAAGTTGCGGAACATATTCGGCGTGCATTCATAAAAACGGTCAAGCAAATGGTAATACGCGGCCATTTCTTTCTGGACTTCCTGTGCATCGACCGGTAAATCCATAAGGCTGGCAACAGCGCTGTAGATGCGGTTCGCTTCACGGTCGATTTCTTCCAGGTTCTCGGCTTCTTTCTGCGGTTTTGCGGCTTCAGGTTCTGAAGCCTCCAAGACAGAAGTCTCTTCCTTGATGTTTTCAAGGTCATCCTTGACGGATACTTCAATTTCCGGCTTCTGGTACAAATCGATGCGATCCGGTGTATGGCGGATGGAGAACGCAGAAAACCGCTGTTCGTTGCTTAGCGACTCCCCGGATGAAAACTCGTCTTGAGTCATGCGTGCATTATCGATCAATTGCTCGATGCGGAATTTCTTCTGTTCAAGCAATTCGATATGGCGCGCCATGGCATATTCTGCATCATAGCCATTTATTATGATTTCCTGAATTTTTTTTAGTGAAAACCCGAGTTCTTTGAGGAATAGAATTTGCTGCAGCAACTTCAAGTCGTCGTCGCTATAATAGCGGTATCGATTCGATCCTTTATTGCTCGGTTTCATTAAATCGATGCTGTCGTAATGGTGCAGCGTTCGTACGCTAACGCCCGCGATTTTTGCCACTTCTTGTACTTTGTACATTTCAATCACCTCTACTCTTGATTAGACTATGACGAATGGTCAGTGTCAACCGTTTCCGAAGAATTTTATTGCAAAGGTGCTTGAATGTGACAGACTTTGCAAAGTTGTGGAAGGAAGTTATGAAAGCATGTAGGAGTTTTCCGTTTTGTAGGGAATAGAGTAAATAGTGAAAGCGTTTACACGCATTGTGGAAAGGGGTAATTCGATGAAACTGACGAATTTTGTAAATGGGGAGTTCCAGCAAGAGGCGGGCGCCGAATTTGTGCCAGTTGTCAACCCGGCAACAGGCGAAGAGTTGGCAGCTGTACAGCGGTCAACTACCGCAGATGTAGAGGAAGCGGTGAAAGCAGCCAAAGCGGCACAAAAAAAGTGGGCGCTTGTCCCGGCACCTAAACGCGCGGATTATCTGTATGAAATCGGGCGCTTGATGAAAGAAAGGAAAGAACAGCTCGCGGCGGTGCTGACAAAAGAAATGGGGAAAGTGATCGAGGAAGGCCGTGGCGAAGTTCAGGAAGGCATCGATATGGCGTTCTATATGGCAGGCGAGGGCAGAAGGATGTTTGGCGAGACGACGCCTTCGGAACTGGCGGATAAGTTTGCGATGAGTGTGCGTGCGCCGATCGGGGTTGTTGGGCTCATCACTCCGTGGAATTTTCCGGTAGCGATTGCAACTTGGAAATCTTTCCCGGCGATTGTTGCGGGCAATACCTTCATATGGAAACCGGCGACTGAAACGCCGATGATGGCCTATGAAATGGCCAAAATCTTCAAGGAAGCGGGCTTGCCGGATGGTGTTGCGAATATCGTTTTCGGTTCCGGTTCAGAAGTCGGGACGGCGATGATCGAGCACCGGGATATCCGGGTTATTTCATTTACGGGCTCGACGGATACGGGGCGCAAAGTAGCGGAACTCGGCGGCCGCCATTTGAAGAAAGTGTCGCTAGAGATGGGCGGGAAAAACGCGGTCATCGTCATGGACGATGCGGATTTGGACCTCGCCGTCGATGGTATTTTATGGAGTGCGTTCGGCACAGCTGGCCAGCGCTGTACCGCCTGCAGCCGTGTCATCGTGCATCGGGATGTAAAAGAACAGCTTCAGCATCGCTTGCTCGAAAAGATGGACAAATTAACGATTGGCGACGGGATGGACGAATCCGTCAAGGTCGGACCAGTCATCAATAAGAAAGCGCTGGAGAAAATCCATTCCTATATTGAAATTGGCAAAGAACAAGGCGCAGAACTCGTCAGGGGCGGTGAAATATTAACGGGCGGCCATTACGATGAAGGGAACTATTACGCACCGACATTGTTTGCAGGGGTCACGCCAGGAATGCGGATTGCGCAGGAAGAAATCTTCGGCCCGGTCATTTCCTTGATTGAAGTGGCAAGTTTTGAAGAAGCAATCGAAGTGAACAACGGTGTCATTTACGGCTTGTCGAGCTCGATATTTACAGCGGACATCAACCGGGCATTCAAAGCGCAGCGCGACCTCGATACCGGTATCGTCTACATCAACGCCGGGACGACAGGCGCGGAAATCCATTTGCCGTTCGGCGGCACGAAAGGCACCGGCAATGGCCACCGCGATTCAGGCGTCGCGGCGCTTGATGTGTTTACCGAATGGAAGAGCGTCTATGTAGATTTCAGTGGAAAATTGCAGCGGGCACAGATCGACAACGAAGCATAGAAGGGGGCGGCGGAGATGAAATTTGCGGTACTCGGAGCAGGGTTGATGGGAAAACAAGCGGCGCGCGATTTACTTCGCAATGAGCAGGTGGAAAAAGTCGTTCTGGCAGACCGGACGACAGAAAAAGCGGAGGCATTCCGCCAGCAATTGAACGATCCGCGGCTTGAAATCGCCAAGATGGATGCAAGCCGAGACGACGAATTAAAGCAAGTCATGGCGCGAGTAGATATCGTGATCAATGCGCTATTCTATACCTTCAATGAGAAAGTGGCCAAAATTGCGATTGAATGTGGTGTTCATTCTGTCGATCTCGGTGGGCATATTGGCGGTGCAACGGATAAAGTGCTTGCCATGCACGAGCAAGCGTCCAACCAAGGGGTGACCATCATCCCCGATCTTGGCGTGGCGCCAGGGATGATCAATATTTTAACCGGCTATGGTGCGAGCCAGTTGGATGAGGTCGAATCGATTCGCATTTATGTCGGAGGCATCCCGCTGCATCCAAAACCTCCGCTTGAATACAAACATGTTTTCTCGCTTGAAGGCGTTTTCGATCATTATACGGACACCTCGCACGTCATCCGCGACGGTGAATTAGAAGAAGTCGAGTCGCTATCGGAAATCGAGCCGATCTCGTTCGATGGCTTCAATGAACTGGAAGCGTTCCATACATCTGGGGGCACATCGACCTTGACAAAGACGTTTTGGGATGTGAATTCGCTGGAATACAAAACAATCCGCTACCAAGGGCATGCCAATAAATTCCGTTTGCTCGTCGAATTAGGCTTGACCGACCGTGAACGGAAAGTGAACGCTGGTGGGCATGAAGTGTCACTCCGTGAAGTGTTGTTAAAAGTGCTCGAGCCAATTACAGAACTCGGCGACGAGAAAGATGCCGTGCTTTTGCGCGTCACAGTTTCCGGGGTGAAACAACAAGAGGAGTGCACGTACCAATATGAAATGGTGACGATACGGGATGAATCAACTGGTGTGACGGCAATGGCGCAGGCCACCGCCTACAGCATTTCCGTGGTCGCGCAGATGATTGCGGGTGGGCTCATCCAAAAACGCGGGGTCTATCCTCCAGAACAGATTGTGCCAGGTGCTGAATACATTACGGAAATGAAGAAGCGCGGCGTAAACATCGAAGAAACGGTGCAACGGGCAGCGCATTATAACTAGCAGGGAGGAAAACGGAATGGATTTTGAATACAGCGAAGAACAAGAGATGCTGCGCAAAACCGTCCGGAAATTTGTCGATGAAGAAATAATGCCGCATATCAAAGATTGGGACACAGAAGGAAGTTTTCCCGAAGAGATTTGGCAGCGCTTGGCCGATCTCGGGCTTATGGGCGTATGCATTCCGGAAGCTTACGGGGGCAGCGGAATGGACTATAATTCATTGGCCATTGTCTGCGAAGAGCTGGAGCGCGGCGACACCACGTTCCGGACGGCTGTTTCTGTCCATACCGGCCTGAATTCACTATCGCTTCTGCAATGGGGCACAGAAGAGCAAAAGCAACAGTTTTTGGTGCCGCAGGCAAAAGGCGAAAAAATCGGCGCGTTCGGCCTGACAGAACCAGGAGCCGGTTCGGACGTTGCAGCGCTTTCGACAACCGCTAAACGCGACGGAGACGATTACGTATTGAACGGGCAGAAAACATGGATTTCACTGTGCGATCAAGCGGATCATTTTCTCGTTTTCGCCTATGTTGACAAAGAGCAATCTCATAAAGGGATCAGCGCTTTTATTGTGGAACGTGACCGTGAAGGTTTTTCCTCCAAGGCGATCAAAGGAAAATACGGCATTCGGGCCGGCAATACGGGTGAACTGTTCATGGAAGATGTACGCATTCCGGCAAGCAACCGGCTCGGGGAGGAAGGCGAAGGATTCAAGATTGCGATGGCTTCACTCGATAACGGCCGTTTCACGGTCGCTGCCGGGGCATGCGGCTTGATGTTGGCTTGCCTCGAAGCGAGCCTGGATTACTGCAAGATCCGCACGACCTTCGGCAAGTTGATTGGCGAGCATCAGCTGGTGCAGCAAATGCTCGCCAATATGGAAGCGGGATATCAGATGAGCCGGTTGCTCGTCTATCGGGCGGGCGAATTGAAAAACAGCGGCAAGCGCAATACGCGTGAAACTTCACTCGCTAAATGGCAGGCGTGCAACTTCGCCAATAAAGCGGCAGATGATGCGGTGCAGATCCACGGGGCTTACGGCTATTCAGATGATTATCCGGTCGCCCGCTACCTGCGCAATTCCAAAGCGCCAGTCATTTACGAGGGCACCCGGGAAATTCATACAATCATGCAGGCGGATTATGTGCTGGGCAAGCGGGAAGACAAAGAATTGAACCGCATGCTGCCTGCCTGGCCATTTGAGTAAAGTTGGATGCTACGCCTAGAAGAATCGATCTCTATTCAAAGTAAATAAAAAAGAACAGGCGTAGAGCCCGTTCCTTCAACTGCCGAGTAGCATCCGGCAGTTTTTTTACGTAAGAATATCTTCTTCTTTCGGCACAAGCAAATTGAGTTTTCCTGGTTTAACACTAATCGATGCCGGAGTCTTCATGTAGATTTCGCCATCCGTGTCAATATCCATCGGCGCGTCTGTCTGGATTTCGATTTCTCGTCCCTGCAAATGGATGATGTGCTCGAGATCTTCTGCAGTAAGATTGGGTTTAGACAATGAAAACCATTCGCGTATAGCGGCGAATGATGAACTTTGGATGATGAAAACATCCAAGAGCCCATCAGCAGGGTCAATGCTTTGCATAGGAAATAAATGGGTGCCGATGGATTTTCCGTTCATGGCCAGCACAACGACAGCTTCTTCTTCGTATGCTTGCCCATCGATCACCAGTGACACATTAAACGACTCTGCTTGTCTCATCGTTTGCATTGCGCTCATGAAATAGCTGAGCTTACCGTAGCGTTCTTTTAGGTCGGGATCGATATTGAAGGAAGCATCCGTGATTAATCCGATGCCTGCGAAGTTCAGGAAAGTCCCTTCGTTGATAGTAGCCGTGTCGACTTGTTGCAGTGTGCCTTGGCTTAAGCTTTTTGCTGCCTCGTCCAGGTACAACGGAATATTCATCGTGCGTGCAAAATCGTTGCACGTTCCGCTCGGCAAGATGCCAAGTGGAGGCGGGTTGTCGATTGAGCTGAGTGCGTGTGCAGCTAGATGGACGGTGCCATCGCCGCCCGCGACGAACAATGCGTCGGCGCGTTCGGCGGCCGAACGACAGAGCGATTCCATTTCTTCCGGGGAATCGGTTTTGATCAGTTCCAATGTTTTAGAAGATGCTGCGAGCTGCGGTACAGCCAAGCCCATTACCGCATCTAACGTGGACGCACCTGCCTGAGCATTATACAATAGTACGGAATGTGTGAATCCGGCCATGCGTAAGTCCTCCATTCTTCATCATTACTCAACCATTCCACTTATGGAGAGGCAGTAAACGCATCAGCGGAATTCCGTAAAAAGGAGATTTCATATGACGAAAAAATTATATTACGAAGATCCTCATTTAAAAGAAATAATAGTTCAAGTGGCTGACTCGGCAGTAGACGAAAGTGGGCAGTATGTAGTCCTCGACAAGACCTGCTTTTATCCGGAAGGGGGCGGACAGTCAGCAGACCAGGGAGTGATTGGACCGGCCGCAGTGCTTGATGTGCAAAATCAGGATGGGGAAATTCGCCATTACTTGGACCGGCAGCTGGAGCCAGGCGAATACAAGGCGGTGCTGGATTGGCAAAGAAGATGGGACCATATGCAGCAACATGCCGGCCAGCATCTTTTGAGCGCTTTACTGGAAGATCGTCATGGCTACCAGACCACCAGTTTCCATCTTGGCCAAGAGCGGGTGTCGATCGATTTGCATCAAGCGGCCATTGACCGTGAAACATTGCAGCAAGTGGAACTTGAAGCCAACCGGATCATTAGCCAGCATTTGCCGATCCGCACCCGTTTTGTAAATGGACAGCAGCTTGGGCAATTGGCTCTTCGGAAGCCGCCCGCTGTCACAGGCGACATCCGCTTGGTGGAAATAGAGGGGACCGATTTGAATGCCTGCGGCGGCACGCATCCGGACAATACAGCGGGAATCGGGCTTATGAAAATTCTTGGCACAGAAAAAGCGAAAGGCGGCACGCGGCTCTATTTTCTATGCGGAGAACGAGCGCTCGAACATTTCGGCAAGTTGAGCGACATGAGCGATGCATTGATCGGGAAGCTGAATGCCCCACTTGCGGAAATGGTGCAAGCTACAGATCTTTTGCTGTCAGAAAAAATTGCAGCCGACAAAGAAATTGTAGAATTGAAAAAACAACTTTTGCTAGCTGAAACAAAAGCCTTGTCGCCGGAAGATGGCATCTTGGTCCGGAATTTCGGTGACCGGCCAGTCAAGGAATTGCAGCAGCTGGCACGCCTGATAACTGAAGAATACCCGTCTGTCTGCCTATTGTTTGCAGCGCAGGCACAAAGCGGTATTCGCTTGGTATGTGCAAGAGGCAAAGAGTCTTCTGCCGATATGAGAGAGACCCTGAAACGCTTGCTTCAAGAAACAGACGGCAAGGGAGGCGGAACACCTGCACTTGCGCAGGGCGGCGGCAATACCGAAAAACCGTTCGAACACTTCCGGGAAATTTTCAACGAACTTCATGCAAATGGCTGAACATCAGCTGTAACCTTTTGAAGATGTGAAGGGTCTAATGGGGAAATGGCATGGAAAGGGCGTGGTGTTTGTGAAATGGAGCAGAGCGTGGTGGATAGCGGCGATTCTTTTGGTGTTTTCAGGTATAGCTTTTATTACGCTGACGGAAAATGTAGCCATCAGTGGATCTTCCACAGCCCTTTCAGAATCCGGCTGGCGGGCAAATTTCTCAGCACCGCTCGATGCGGATGCGATTGAAAAAGGAGCCGTTTACCTCACAAGCACAGATGGCCGAAAGCTCGATCTCGATATGCGGTTGGCGAATGGAGGGCAGACGCTCGAAGTCCCAGATATCGCTAGCGGAGACTATACGCTTCATGTCACCAAAGCCGCTTTATCGAGCAGTTTCCTGAAAAGCTTTTCGACAAACCAACTCGAGTTCACGATACAAGACGAAGTCCAGAACCTGAGCGGGGAAGAGGAACTGCGTACTTATTTTACGCGATTGCTGAATCTCCAAAAAGATAATCCGTTTTATCGCGGCTTCGGTGAAGGGGTAGAGGAAGCGGAGGATAGCGCTTCAGGCGAGTCAGGGGGAATGGGAGGCGGCGACCATTCGTCCACAAATAACCAGGTCGAAGGTATCGATGAAGGGGATATTGTGCAAACGGACGGCGAATATTTATATTCCGTCAGCGAGTCGCGTGTGGTGATTTCCGATATCAGAGACCCGGGGAACATGGAGCTTGCAGCAGTGGTGGAGTTTGACGGGGAAACGTATCCAGAGGAATTATTCTTATCCGGCGATACGCTTGCTGTCATTTCCAGCCGCTTTTCGCTCATGGGAACCGAAGGAGATGTGGAAGTGGAAAGCTTTATGCCTTATTCCGGTATCACAGTCGTCTCTCTCTATGATATAACTTCACCTGAGAAGCCGGAGCTGATCCGCGAATTCGGCAATGAAGGCACATTCAATAATGCGAGGCTATCAAATGGCACCCTGTATTATGTCAGTAATGTGTTTCTGAATTACTGGATATTGGAGGAGCAGCCTGATATGGAATTGCGGCCAACACTATTCGATTCCGCGCAAGGTGGAGAGTTTGAACCCTTGCCTTATGAAAACCTGACGATCTTGCCAGGGACAATGGAAGGGAGCTATAGCGTCATCACCTCTGTTAGCATGGAAGCGCCTGCGTCAAACAAAATTTCCACAAAAGGCTTTTTGGGCGGCAATGAACAGCTGTATATGAACGAACAGCATCTCTATTTGACGGCTTCTGCGTTTGAGACGGCTGAAGGGGAGTTTGAAGATACGGCGCTTTGGGTGCCACAGCAAGCGGACACGGAAATCTTCAAATTCGGCTTGGATGGCACTTTGGTAGAATTTATCGCTTCGGCTCGGGTGAAAGGTTCCTTGTTGAACCAATTTTCGATGGATGAATTCGAAGGGTATTTTCGTTTGGCGACAACAGAAGGAACCGCCTGGACACCGGCTTCCGAGCCGAAAAATCATCTGTTCATTTTAGATGAACAATTGGAGCAAGTCGGTTCAGTGGAAAACTTGGCACCGAGTGAACGCATCTATTCGGTCCGCTTTATCGGCAGTAAAGCCTATATGGTGACGTTCCGTGAGACCGATCCGTTGTTTGCCATCGATGTTTCAGACCCTACCGCTCCAGAAGTGTTAGGTGAATTGAAAATACCTGGATTTTCCAATTATTTGCATCCGCTTGATGACAAGCATTTGATTGGTTTTGGCTACGATACAAAAATCGAGCCAGCGAAAGGGGGCGGCGAGCCGCGGATCGTGACCGGCGGCATGAAAATATCGCTGTTCGATGTCAGCGATATGAGCGACCCCAAGGAAACCGATACGGAAATCATCGGCGGCCCTGGAACCTATTCTGCCTTGCAATACGACCACAAGGCTTTATTCCGTAATGAACAGCAGAGCTTATTCGGTTTCCCGGTATCGATCTATGAGGGCGACGGCATGGAATATATCGAATTTCAGGCAGAAGGGGCTTTAATTTACTCGATCACGCCAGAAGGAATTGAGCTATCAGCCGATTTAACCCAAACGTCCGACCAGCCTTATGAAGACTGGAATACATCGGTCCAGCGCTTGGCTTATGCAAAAGACGCTTTGTATACAGTGGCTAATACTGAAGTCAGAAGCTATCGTTTGTCGGATTTCGAACCACTCGATACGTTACCCCTGCAATGAATATGTTTTCTGTGAGCGGATCTCTTTAGGGAGATCCGCTATTTGTGCTTTTCAGATGGAATATAATTGGAAAATGAACGTTTGCACTGACAGAAAACGGGAATAAGAAAAATATTCTGAAATCACTAAATGGGAGGGGAAAATATGAAGGCAGTAACATTTCAAGGAACAAAAGATATGCAAGTCAAAGAAGTAAAAACGCCGGAAATCCAAAAACGTGATGATATTATCGTTAAAATCACTTCTACCGCCATTTGCGGAACAGATTTGCACATCTATCAAGGGGCATTGCCCACTACCAAGAATACGGTCATCGGCCATGAACCGATGGGTATTGTTGAAGAGGTAGGGCCGGATGTCACGAAAGTGAAAAAAGGCGATCGCATCGTCCTGCCCTTCAATATTAGCTGCGGGCATTGCTTCTATTGCTCGAACGAAATGGAAAGTCAATGCGACAACTCAAACGGCAATCCTCATTTCGATACAGGTGCCTATTTCGGTTTGACGGAACGCTATGGCGATTATTCAGGAGGCCAAGCTGAATATCTGCGTGTACCTTATGCCAACTTCGTGCCATTTGTCATTCCGGAATCTTCAGAGCTCGAAGATGAGCAAGTACTTTTCTTATCGGATGTGTTACCGACAGCTTGGTGGAGCGTTGAACATGCCGGAGTCAAAGAAGGCGACACGGTTGTTGTTCTTGGCTGTGGGCCAATCGGGCTCATGACCCAGAAATTTGCCTGGATGAAAGGCGCAGCGCGGGTTATTGCGGTGGATGAACTGCCGTATCGGATGGAAAAAGCGAAAAAGATGAACAATGTAGAAATTGTCGACTTCAGCCAGCATGATAACACGGGTGCACTGATTCATGAAATCACACAAGGCGGAGCTCGAGTCGTCATTGATTGTGTAGGGATGGACGGCAAGAAATCGACTGCGGAAGCCGTACAGCAGAAGCTGATGCTACAGGGCGGAACGCTGAGCGCAATTGATATCGCCAAAGATGCCGTCAGTAAATTCGGGACCATTCAATTGACGGGCGTCTATGGGTTGACCTATAATCAATTTCCACTCGGCAATTTGTTCGAGCGCAACGTGACGATGAAGATGGGGCAAGCCCCGGTTATTCATTTAATGCCAATGTTGTTCGATAAAATCGAAAAAGGGGAGTTCGATCCGCGTGAGATCATCTCCCACATCGTGCCGCTCGATCAAGCGAGTAAGGCTTATCAGATTTTCAATGACCACGAAGACGAATGCACCAAAGTCATTTTAAAACCTTAAAAAATGCCGATGAAACGCTCCGGTAACCGGAGCGTTTTATTTTTGCCTTGCCTGCGGTATGATGGTACAGAAGAAAAAAGGGGGGAAGACCAGATGGCCGAAATATCGGAAGTCAGAAGAGAACTTGCGCTGGATTGTTTTCTATTGGCCGGAAAAGTCATGATGGAAAGCGGCGCGGAGACATATCGGGTGGAAGATACGATGATCCGGATGGCGGTTTCGCAAAATATGATGGATTCCCATTGCTTTGTGACTCCAGCGGGCATCATGTTTTCCCCGAGCAACGATTTACCGACGCGCTTTGTACGCATTCACGGGCGTCGTACCGACCTCGAACGGGTAGCACGCGTCAATGCCGTCTCAAGGCGTCTCGTAGCAGGACAGCTGACATTGCAGCAGGCGTATGAAGAAATGACGGAAATCGAAAAAAACCATTACTTGTTCCCTTTGTGGCTGCAAGTACTTGCAGCAGCAGTTGCCAGTGCCTGCTTCCTCATTTTGATGGGCGGTGGCTGGGCGGACATTCCATTCGCTTTTCTCATTGGGGGAATTGGATTTTATATTGTGGAAACGGTACTCGTGAAAACAAGGGTCAAGTTTTTCGCGGAATTTATCGGAGCAGTCGCCATCGGTACTTTGGCGGTATTAGTGGTGTATAGCGGATTCGGCAATGATCCCGATACCATCATCATTGGTTCGGTCATGCCGCTCGTTCCCGGCTTGCTGATCACCAACGCTGTACGCGATATGATGGCAGGCCATTTTGTCTCGGGGCTGTCGATGGGTGCGGAAGCTTTTCTTACGGCATTCGCCATCGGGGCTGGTATCGCCATCGTATTGTCATTTTAAGGAGGAGATCGAATGAACTGGCCTTTGGAGGCATTTTTAAGTTTTTTGGCAGCCGGCGCATTCGGCATCATTTTTAACATTCCAAGAAAGACACTAATCAGTTGCGGGCTTGTCGGAATGAGCGGATGGCTTGTCTACCGGAGCTATTTCCTCTTGTTTGATGATCCGATTCAAGCGACATTTGCCGGCGCCTTTATTGTCGCCATTGTTGCACACATTTTGGCGAAGACCTTTAAAATGCCAATGATCATCTTCAGTGTCGCTGGTATCATTCCGCTCGTTCCCGGAAGTCGTGCATATAATGCGATGCGCAATATCGTGGAAAATGATTACATGGAAGCAGTCGATTTTGCCGTGCAGGCATTGATGATTTCAGGTGCCATCGCAATGGGCCTGGTTTTCGCAGAAGTCATCATGCAATTGTATTTCAAGTATCAAGCAAGACGGACACAGAAAAAAATGGGCTTCACTCAGGAATGATTGATTAAACAACAGGCTGCCAGCTTTACGGGCAGCCTTTTTTTCTGAAAATAATGTATGCAGGATCTGGCAATAACGCCTCAATTTCCCACTAATCCCGGGAAGCGATTTCCCCGCTAGCCGGCAACTCGTAAAAAAGCCAATGCCCGTGAACACTCCATAGTCAGTGAAATGTCCAAGCTGCTAAAGGCCAACCCAAAGCAGGACAGCGAGTAGCCACGTGATGCCAACTTCAAAAACTCAGTTATGCCATAATAAATTCCCACTTATCGATCCCTCACACAACAAAAAAACCAGACCGCGGAGTATTTCCACAGTCTGGGAAGAAAGATTATTTAATCCACTGCTCAAGTTCCTGAGCGTTCATCGGGTGGCTGACGATATAGCCTTGGATGCTATTGCAATCCATTACTCGAAGCAATTCAAGCTGTTCGTTTGTTTCGACCCCTTCAGCGACCACTTGGAAATCAAGCGATTTACCGAACTGGATCATGCCGTTGATCATTTTCTGCATTTTTTCCTGCTTTGTAATCGATTGGATGATGGTCTGATCGATCTTCAACGAGGAAATTGGCAATAACAGCATGTAGCGGAAAGATGCATAACCTGTTCCGAAATCATCAAGTGCAAATTGCACGCCTTGTTGGTTCAAGCGGTTCATTTGTTGCATGATCGAGCGTTCGGCTTCCGCTTCAAGCGCAAACTTCTCTGTGATTTCGATCGTCAGAGATTGGGGATCACAATTATTTGCCTTGATTTGCTCGATCAGCATGCTCGCCATGTCCTTATCGCGAAATTCGCGGATGGATGAGTTGATGCTGATGCGCAAATTGATTCCTTTCGCTTTCCAGTCCTTCAGTTGCGCACAGGCGGTCTCCAAAACAAAGCTGCCAATTTCATGGATCATGCCATTCTCTTCCGCGATTGGGATAAGTTCATCAGGCGTCACAATACCGACTTCAGCATCATTCCAACGGACGAGTGCTTCTACGCTTTCGACAGTGCCAGTCGAGAGCTTCACTTGCGGCTGATAAAGCAACTGCAGGTTTTTCCGGTCCAACGCATGGACAAGGCGTTTTTCAATGAGTGCTTTCCGGTTCAGGCGTTCGTGGTCGTCTGCTGTCAAAGTGGAAATGGCGCTGCCGCCGCGGTCTTTGACTTTCTTGATGGTCGCATAGGAAGCTTTGATCAAGTGGACGAAGCTTTGCTGGTCTTCCGGATATTTCGTGATGGCGCCGCTGACGGTGAGTGGAACTGCTGCATTGCCGATATAGATTGGATGCTGCTGCAAATAAGGCAGGAAGCCCTCAATGAACCAGTTCGGCAAAGGTGTGATTAACGCAAATTCATGAAGCCCCGCTCTTGTGATCAATGAATCCGAGAAATACATGCGTAAACGCTTGGTGAATTCGATCAGTAATTCATTTTCAGTATCGGTATCCGATACGTCACGCAAGGTGTAGAAACGGTCGATATCGAGGAACAGGAAAGAGAAATGGCGGCCTTCCTTGATGTGTTCCGCGACAGCTTGTTCAAGGCGATGGCGGTTTTCTAGCCCTGTAATCGGGTCGATAAATGCAATTTCCTCAAGATGCTTTTGGGCGTGTTTCGTTTCTGTGATGTCTTTTTCAAGGAAGATATAATAAGCGTCTGCTTCTGATAGTTGCATTGGAATCGCTGTCAGGTCAACCCAATAAGTTTCACCGTCTTTTGTCGCTTTTTTTGCTTCGCCGTTCCATACTTGCCCACTCTTCAAACTTTCCAGAATCGAATCGACAAACTCAAGGTCTTCTTCACTGTCGTGGAACATTTGCCAAACAGGCTTGCCGAGTACGCGTTTCGGGGTCCATTTGCTAAGTTTTAGGAAATGGGAATTCGCGTAGGTTACAAGAAACTCTTGATCGAAGTAAGTCATCATGAACGAATCATCCAGCCCATGGCGGAGATGGCTCAACTCTCTTGCCGCCGAATCAGCGCTTAAACTGTCATCGATCTCATAGATCGTCAAAAGAAAACGTTCGCCATGCGATGTGAAC
Source organism: Planococcus sp. CP5-4_YE (assembly GCF_019042655.1). GTDB lineage: Bacteria > Bacillota > Bacilli > Bacillales_A > Planococcaceae > Planococcus. The sequence continues at coordinate 18,136 of NZ_JAHPZO010000004.1, read as the reverse complement.
GCTTTCGTGACGACTGTGGAATTGTTTTGTCCGCCGCTACCAAGGCCGATTTCCATATTTTCGAATCGAACAGGGTTCGTGCTTTCCAACAACATGTCCCAGGGCTGTTTATGGAAAGCGGCTTGTTCTGGATTCATATAGGAAAAGGGTTGGCCTTTAGCGGTTTCTGTATTTAGTTGAAAGATGCGTTCGGCGTGCCCGTTGAACCAAGTGATGAGTCCTTCTTGATCGAAAATGATGATAGGGAAGGGAATATGGTTATATGCTAGGGTTTGTGCCAAAAAATCCTGCTTTTCACTCATTAACTGACGCTCCTTAACCGTTTTGTACTTTCATTATAAAGAAGAAAAGGTCTTTCGTCACCACTTTACAAAAATATAACACGGGAATTTTAGCACAGATAGCATACTACCTTTATTTTACCCCTCATGAGAGAATAGACATGATTCGGTTGAAAATAGAGGAAATCGATTAATTTGTCCCGATTTACTAGGCTTGTAGTGAAAAAAAGAGCTGAATTAGCTAATTTGTCACAGATTGGTTTTTTTATCTGCAAGGAGTGATGGGGAATGGAACGTCTAAAAGGAGTATCTATGGTACTGATAGGGGCAATGCTTTGGGGAGCGACCGGGCCGCTTATGGAATGGACACTCGATGTTTACTCGATCTCTGTGCCATTTCTTTTGACCATCCGGCTTATTGTGGCCGGCATCGCATTGCTGTTGTTTTTAAAAATGAAAAAGGTGCAAGTGACATCGATTTTCCGGCAAAAGATATGGACCCGCCCCTTGTTGATCTTTTCAGTGGCTGGCATGCTTGGCGTCCAATACAGTTTTGTCGCAGCAATCGATACGAGCAACGCCGTCTTTGCCACGTTGATGCAATTTTTGGCGCCGGTCTATGTCATCGTCTTCATTTCCATGCGCTTGCGCAAATGGCCACCGGTCTATCAAGTGCTTGGCATGCTCGGCACACTGGCTGGCTTGTTTTTATTATTGACGGACGGGCGAGTAGATTCCTTGGTCATCAGTGGTGAAGCGCTGTTTTGGGGAGCCCTTGTCGGTTTGGCGTTTACTTTTTATACAATTTATCCTGCTAGGCTGATGGAGGAGTGGGGCGTTCTGCTCGTGGTCGGTTGGTCCATGCTGTTTGGCGGAATCTTTCTCGGTCTCCTCAATCCGATTTTCCTGTCGGATGAATGGAAGCTATTGGCAGATTCGACGCTCATTTTGACAATTATCGCTATTATTGTGGTTGGTACGATGGCGTTTGTTTTATTCCTTAGCAGCATGCGATTTATCTCACCCGTGGAGACGAGCATTTTGTCTGCGATAGAGCCATTGACGGCAATGGCCCTCTCTCTTGTCTGGTTCGGCCATATTCTATCCCCATTGCAGATCGCGGGAGCTGTGCTGATGCTGGTCTTTGTTACTTGGCTATCTTTTGCAGGCAGTGACAAACCCATCGAAGACCGCTCTTGAGTACAGGCGTGCAGCTAAATACTGCATGCTTTTTTTATTCGAACACAAAAAGCATTCATTTTTTTGCATGACAAAAAAAGGGGATATCTCTATCTGATAACTGAAAATTATGGCATACTAGTTTTAAATAAAGTTCGAGTTTCGAAATGTTCAGGAGGCACCTTTATGAAAACTGTTTTCTCTTATACCAAGCCCTATTCCTTCCTGATAGGTGTTGCGCTGTTCCTGATGCTCTTGGAGTTGGTTGTCGAGCTCCTGCAGCCATTGGTCATTGCCAGCATCATCGATGACGGGATCGTGGCTGGAGACCAGGACACGATCATTCGCTTGGGGCTTGTGCTTATGGGCTTGTCATTGATTGGCTTTATGTCAGGCGTTGTCAATTCGTATTTCGCTTCCCATGTATCCCATAGCTTTTCGTTTGACGTCAGGCGGCAAGTCTATGAGCGTGTCCAGTCGTTCTCGCTTGCGATGTTCAATAAGTTTCCGGCATCAGGCCTCATCACGCGGCTGACAAGCGATGTCCAGATGATTCAGCAAGTGCTGTATATGGGTTTGCGCATCATGCTGCGCGCGCCGCTGATAGTCATCGGCAGCATGATCATGGCGTTTGTCGTCAATGCGCAATTGGCGATTTATTTGGTCATTGTCTTTCCGGTTTTACTGGTGTTTTTATACGTCATGGTGAGAAAAGGCGTGGTCTATTTTAGCTTTGTGCAGCGGCGGCTTGATAAAGTCAACCGAATGGTGCAGGAAAACCTGCAAGCGGTTCGGCTGATCAAAGCATATTTGCGCGGCAAGTACGAAGCAAACCGCTTCTCGGAAGTGGCGGGTGCGCTCAAGACCGATACGGTCAAAGCGTTCCGCATCATGGAAATTATTTTGCCAATTCTGCTTTTTGGCATGAACGTGTCTCTACTCGCGGTTGTCTGGTTCGGGGCTTTTGAAATCCAGAGTGGAGACGCACAAATCGGTGAATTGGTCGCCATCGTCAATTACGCAATGCGCATGACCGGCGCATTTTCAATGTTCTCGTTCATTATCATGGCCTTTGCGCGTGGCAAAGCATCTTCTGACCGTATCGAAGAAGTGCTTTTGGCGGATGATGGCGGCGAGGCAGTAAATGGGGCGACTGTGCCGCTTAGAGAAGGGGCCGTCCGTTTTGACGATGTTTCCTTTGAGTATCCAGGCACTTCAAGAAGAGTGCTTGAAAACATCAGCTTCGAACTGGCACCGCGTGAAAAGCTCGCCATTATGGGCGCCACGGGATCCGGAAAGACCTCGTTATTGCAGCTGATTCCGAGATTCTATGAAGCGACAGAAGGAAGCGTATCCGTCCACGGCCGTGACGTTCGTGAGTGGGACCTTCAGGAATTGCGCAAGACGATCGGGCTTGTGCCCCAACAATCGATGCTCTTTACCGGCAGCATTTCCAATAACCTGGCTTGGGGCAAAGAGCGGGCGGAGCTTCTAGAACTTACAGAGGCCGCAGAAAAAGCCCAGATTGACGAAACGGTCCAGCGCTTCCCGAAAGCCTATGAAACGCGCGTCGGCCAAAAAGGCGTCAATTTATCCGGCGGCCAGAAGCAGCGCTTGTCGATTGCAAGGGCATTGGTCCGCAAACCGTCGATTTTGATTCTCGATGACAGTACCAGTGCGCTTGATGTGAAGACCGAATCTGCGTTATGGGCGGAACTCGACAAAGAACAAGCGACCACACTCTTGGTGACGCAGAAAGTGCGCACGGCGATGCGTGCAGATCGCATCCTGCTATTGGAGGAAGGCGTCGCGTCAGCTTATGGCACACACGACGAATTATTGGAAATGTCTCCTTTGTATCGTGAGATCGCGCAGTCCCAGCAAGCAGAGGAGGTGGATGAATATGTTTGACGCAATCCGCCGGCCTTTTGGCTACGAGCCGGTATTGACGAAGGAAGATTTGAAAAAATCACCGGATAAGAATAATGAACGCGCAAAAAACTGGAAATCGACCTTGCTGCGGGTCTGGAAGCTGGTGGACGAACAGCGCACGTTATTGATCATTGTCTTGGCGCTTGTGTTCGTCAGTTCCGCAATGGCGCTGCTCGGGCCGTTTTTGATCGGTTACATCATCGATACGTATATTGTGCCGGGGGCATTCGAAGGCATGGGCTTGATCATCGGCTGGCTTATCGTGGTCTATGTGCTCCATTCGGTGACTCTCTACTTGCAAAACTACTGGATGGTCGGCATCGCCCAGCAAGTTATCTATCAAATGCGGGCGGGACTGTTTGGGCATTTTCAGCGCTTGCCGGTGTCGTTTTTCGATAAACGCCAGCATGGCGAATTGATGAGCCGCATGACCAACGATATCGAGAACGTTTCATCGACACTCAACACCTCGTTCATTCAAGTATTTTCTAGTATTTTGACACTGGTCGGGACGGCAGTAGTCATGGTGTTTCTCAGCCCGATCCTCACCGTTTTGACATTTATCATCATCCCAATCATGTATTGGTCCGTTCGTTGGATCACGAAGCGCACAGGCCGTTTGTATAAAGAACAGCAAAAAGCGGTCGGGGATCTGAACGGCATGATCGAAGAAACCATTTCGGGACAGAAAATCGTCAAAGCCTTTTCCCAGGAAGACCGCGTTATGGATGAGTTCCTCGTCAAAAGTGAACGCCTCCGCCGCACCGGTTTCTGGGCTTGGACCTATGCCGGCTTTATCCCAAAAGTGATGAACTTCCTCAACAACGGCAGTTTTGCAATCGTGGCGGGTGTCGGCGGATTGCTTGCTTTGAACGGCTCGGTCACAATCGGCGTGATTGTTATCTTCACCGAGTATTCCCGCCAGTTCACGCGGCCGTTGAACGATTTGGCGAACCAATTCAATACGGTGCTCTCGGCCATTGCCGGGGCTGAACGTGTCTTCGCCATCATGGACGAAGCAGAAGAAGCCGATGATACAAAACACAACGCCGAAAAGCGGCTTGAAGGAAAAGTCGAATTCGATCATGTGTCTTTCAAATACGAAGGCGCGGAAGAAGAATGGACCATCCGTAATCTGAGCTTTACAGTGGAAACTGGGCAGACGGCGGCATTCGTCGGTGCGACGGGTGCCGGCAAAACGACGGTCATGCAATTGCTCGCCAGATTTTACGATGTCGATGAAGGGGAGATCCGCATCGACGGCACGCCGATCGGGGCGATGCCGCGCGAAACTTTGCGCAAGCAGATCGCGTTCGTCTTACAGGATCCGTTCCTGTTCGAAGCTTCGGTCAGCGACAACATCCGCTACGGAAAGCTCGATGCGAGCGATGAAGAAGTAGTGGGGGCGGCGAAACAAGCCAATGCCCATGATTTCATTTCCAAACTGCCGGAAGGCTACGACACGGTGCTGTCTGGCGACGGTTCGATGATCAGCCAAGGGCAGAAGCAACTGTTGTCGATCGCAAGGGCGCTCATCGCAGACCCGGTCATTTTGCTGCTGGACGAGGCGACAAGTTCGATCGATACAGTAACGGAGCTGAAAATCCAGGAAGCGCTCGAACGCCTCATGGAAGGGCGCACGAGTTTTGTCATTGCCCACCGTTTGAATACAGTAAGGAAAGCGGATTTCGTCTATGTCATGGAGCTCGGCAAATTAGTCGAAGCAGGCAGCCAGGACGAATTGATGGCAAAAGGCGGCTTGTATGCCACCATGCTGGCAGATGCCAAATTATAGCGAAACCTAAGCGGAAGGCGGGGGAGATCCCGACTTCTGCTTTTTTATTTCTAATGAAAGGGCAGTGAAGGGAACTGTAATTTTAGGGGTTGGGTGGCGGCCAGCGCTTTGGGCGGTTATGATAAGAAGAAAAAGAAAGGCGGGATGGAAATGGAATTATCCCTGTCGATTGCGTCGTTTCCGCTGGACGCGGAGACTGCCGGGGAAATGGAGCGGTTAATTGCCAGCGAACCGGAAGAATGCCGGACATTGCTGCAAAATGAATTATGGCAAAAATCTTTCGCAAAAGGGTTCGCGGTGCTCGCCTATACCAATAATGGGGAACTGGTGGCCTGTGCGGCGGCAGCGGATTTGGTCGGCGTGCACCATTACGAATGGTCTGCATTTGTCTCTTCGGATTACCGACGGCTTGGGCTGGCGACGGCTTTGGCTGACGGCGTGCAGCATTCTCTCGCACAGCGCGGGGCGGAAAGTGAACTCGCGGCTTTTACTGAAAATGAAGAAACGGATGCTTGGTTGATGAGCCTGGGATATAAACGGTCTTTCCAGGAGTTACAGTTTGAAGCTGCCCCTCTTCCTGCTTACGAACTCGCTGAGGGAATGGAAGTTATTCCATATGAAGAAAAGCATTTGGATGAGTTAGAGGTTCTTTTGTGCGCGGCATTTGATGAGTCGGTTCTTCCGGTCCTTGAGCATAACCTCGCCGATCCGGAACGCCAGGTCTATGTGATGCGCCAAAATGGAAAACTTATAGCTACAGCTACAATGAGCATGGAAGATCAGGCCATGTGGCTGACGGCGCTTGCGGTTTCCCCGGATGCACAGCGTTCAGGCAATGGGCAATTCTTTTTGCAGTGGGCAAGGCATGCAGCACACGAAAAAGATTTAGCGCGCGTGTTGATTGAAGTCGAAACTGGAAATAGGGCCTGGCCGGTTTACGAAAAGGCTGGTTTTTCAAAACTCTACACGATTTCATACTGGCAGCGCCCGCTGCAATAAAAAACCGCCCGGCGGATGGTTCAGCCGGACAGTTATGTTTTAGCGCTTATTGATTTGTTTGTTCGTATTTTTTATCGGAGCCGTCCGCATAGTCTATTTCAATTTCGATTTTCTTGAAGCCAGGGTCTATGCCGAAAGCTTCGACAACTTGGCTGATGACTTCATCATCCGGTGTGTCAGGAGTTAAGCTTAACTGGGACAAGCCTTGTTCCATTTCATTGAAAGCGTCATCGCCGGTCAAGTCAACATCGTCGGGTTTATTCTCATATTCGGCTTCTACTCGGCCACGCTCTTCTTCGTAGCTAATGTCAAGTGCGTCATCCTGATCGGGCATATCGACCTCAACAGATAAGTCAGTAAATCCGTAAGTTTGACCGTCCGTAGTTACTTCAGTTCCGCCGCTTGGAGAAGCGTCTTCAGTCGACTCCGCTTCCGGTGCTGTCGTTTCTTCTGGTGACTCATCTGTGACAGGCTGCGTGACTTCCTCGTCATCGCCACAAGCAGCTAGGGCAAGTGTAGCGGACATGACCAAAACTGGAAAGATCATTTTTTTGTGGTTAATCATAATGAGAAAACTCCCTTTCAATTTTTAATGTTTACCGTTCTATTCCCGAAATTAGGCGGAGTAAGCAATGAAAAATGCAGAAAGATATTGTACGATAGGAACCAATAGCAGAGTCGAGCACAAGCCGAGCTTGAATGGAGCCATTTAAATGGATAAATACAAAAACGGGCAGAATATCGCTGCTGCAAACGAACAGAATATCCGCACCGATTTTAAGGAAAGTATGACGTACGGCGATTATTTGCATCTCGATAAGCTGTTGTCAGCACAGGATGGGGTCAGCGGTCACCACGATGAATCGCTTTTCATCATCATCCACCAAGTTTCTGAACTGTGGATGAAGTTGATCTTGCACGAATTGTCGGCGGCCATCCGCCATATTGAAGCAGACGACCTGCAGCCGGCGTTCAAGCAATTGGCACGCGTATCGCGCATCCAATCTCAGATCATTCAAGGCTGGGATGTGCTGTCGACTTTAACGCCTGCCGAATACTTGGAGTTCCGTGATGACCTCGGCAATGCGAGTGGCTTCCAGTCCTATCAGTACCGCATGATCGAATTCGCGCTCGGCTACAAAACCAAGCATGTCTTGAGCATCTATGAAAAAGACCCAGTCTTGCACGAGCAATTAACAGAAGCGTTCCACGCACCGGGCTTGTATGATGCTGCTATCCAAAAATTGGCGCGCAGCGGATTTAAGATTGACGAAAGCGTACTATCGCGCGATGTCAGCACTGTATACGAACCGAATGACAGCGTCCGGGAAGCGTGGAAGGAAATTTACCGCAATATCGATGAGCATTGGGAACTGTATCAATTGGCGGAGAAATTGGTCGACATTGAAGATTGGCTGCAGCAATGGCGTTTCCGCCACATGAAAACGGTTGAGCGGATCATCGGTTTCAAACAAGGGACAGGCGGATCATCCGGCGTCAATTATTTGAAGAAAGTATTGGATCAATATTTCTTCCCGGAACTTTGGCAAATCCGGACAGACGTCTAAAAGTAGGAGGTTGGCTTATGGAAATTTTTGCGCATCGCGGAAGTTCGGGCACGCATCCGGAAAACACGCTGCCTGCTTTTATGGAAGCTGCAGCTTTGCCGGTTCACGGGGTGGAACTGGACGTGCATTTATCAACAGACGATGAACTTGTTGTCATCCATGATGAAAAAGTGAACCGCACCACTAACGGCAAAGGCTATGTAAAAGACATGACGCTTGCCGAACTGAAAACACTGGACGCCGGAAGCTGGAAAGCAGGCGAATGGGCGGGAACCGAAATTCCGACATTGGCAGAAGTCTTTGGGGTATTTAAAAACACCCATCATGTGCTGAATGTGGAACTGAAAACAGACGTTTTCCCGTATGCGGGGGCGGTGGAAAAAGTGGTGAAGCTTGCGGCTGAACAGGGCATGGAACATCGGCTTGTCATTTCTTCATTCAACCACCTGGACGTAAAGCTGGCGATGGATCGCCATCACGTGCCGGGAGCGATTTTGGCTTCCAATATTTTGGTGGATATCGCTGCTTACGCGGAGACAGTGGGGACGAAACGGCTTCATTTATCCCTGCCGTATGCGCTTCGCCACGGCACCGAACTGATCGAAAAAGGCTGCGAGGTCTATGTCTATACAGTCAACCGATTGGACCACGCCAAACAATTGCAGCAGATCGGCGTCTCGGGCATCTTCACTGATTATCCGAAAAAAATGATGGAGGAATTGGGATGAAACTAGCTGCATTGAGTATCTGGGTGGTTGCAGCACTGACTTTAGGGTTTGCCGGCGCTACAGGTTGGCCGCTCATCACAGGATTAATCCTGCTGCCTGTCTTTTTCGTCGGAAAGCCCTGGTATGAAAGTTTTGCAAGAAAAACGGCCGAACGTAAATAGAAAACCGCCCGATGGAAGTCTCAGCGACGTCCATCAGGCGGTTTTCATTTGGTTTTTAATTACCATTTTGCGTAATGCTCTTCTGTAGAACCGAGCAATTGGTGAATTTTTAGCTTCTTGCCGTCTGCGTACCGGACATAGCCATTATAATAGCCGAACAATTGATGGATTTCCGATTTCACGAGCCGTGCATCCGATTTCGCTACACGTTCGTAAAAAGGGGTGAACGTCAATTTTACGTCATCTGTCAATTTTGTGTGAATCAGCCACGGTTTTTTAAAATCTTCCGTATCATAACGGAAAATGACGTCTTCGCTGATTTTGGTCATGTGGCCATTAACGAAAAAAGCGTTTTCCGTCATGCCAGTGCCGTCCGTCCATTGGCCACCGAAATTTAAGCCGATCACTTTTCCAAGTGAACGCTGGGAAGCCATTCCCCAATTCCAGACGGCTGTCCGCGGCCATATGCCCCGGCCGTAATCCAAAACGGAAAAGCTATCTATTTCGTCAAAATCATACCGCTTTGGCCCAATTTGAACCATTCCATTTGTCGGCAATGCATGATGTTTTGAAGTGAATTGGAAGGTCTGGCGATTCCATGGAATGACGACATTCAGCGACTCCATCTCCGTCGGATGGGCGATTGTCAGGGAGGCATGTAATTTTTCCCCTTCAAAGTCGGGGATGGTTACCGCCAAACGTGTTTTGCCGTCTTCATAGATGGAATGGACCGATATTTCGGAATTGTGGAAAAGTGAATTGTCCAACACACTGTCGGATAGACGCAAATTCCTGGAATACGGAACCATGACCATTTTTTCGAAAAAGCGCTGCGTTTCATAATTAAGGAAATAAACAATACAGACAGCAGCATAATCCAAATGACAGATGGTAGCCGAAAAAACGATTTCATCACCGAACACACACCAATAATTCCATTTTTTCTTGCGCAGAAAATTGCCTTTCAAATTGCATTCGACGAGCGGCTTCTTTGCGTAGCCGATGGCATTAGGATTCAATTGGCCTTTGGCATCACATAATTTAACGTGCTCTGTAAGTTCCCGTTCCACGTGTTGCATCGAATCCACCTCGCTGTCTTCATATGCCCTTATTGTATCAGAAATTCCCGGATTCCCTCGGAAAAACGCTGCAAAATGGGCACAAAGACTAGCGTTTTCTTATGCGTGGGCAGGCGGCCGTCTCCACATAAAGGCTAAGGTGCCTTCTCCAGCGTGGACGGCCAGAGAGGAACTCAAGTTGCCGATCAACACTTCCGCTTCAGGCGCGAACTTCAAAAGTTCCGCTTTCAATTCTTCGGCCTGTTCAGGGATGTGGCCATGCATGATTTGGAAATAATTGATGCCGTATTGTTCGTGGTCCGTTTTGGCGCGCTCGAGCAAATATGCTAGCGCTTTCTTATGGGAGCGTACTTTGTCGATCGGCTCGAGCTCGCCTTTCTCTGTGATTTGGACAATCGGCTTGATCTTCAAAACACTGCCGATATAATACTGGGCACCGCTCATCCGGCCGCCTTTATACAATTGGCTTAAATTTCCGATCAGGATGAAATTGCGGAAATCTGTGGTTTCCTGTTCGAGGCGCTGGGTGATTTCTTCTGCGGAAAGGCCTTGATCTTGAAGCGCCAACCCGCGTTCAAGAAGCCCGGATAGCCCGTATGACAAAGCGAGTGAATCGACGGTATACACTTTGAAATCCGTCATTTCTGCACCGGTCATGGAAGAAGCGATCGTGCCGCTCAACTTGGCCGAGGCATGGACTGCGACGGCACATTCGTATTCCTCTTTCAACTTTTCATAAAGTTCCGCAAACTTTCCTGCAGAAGGCTGGGAGGTTTTCGGGAAATCCTTCGAACTTTTCATATGTGCATAGAGCTCATCGTTCGACAAATCGATGCCGTCATCGATAAATTCTTCCGAGCCGAAATGGATATTCAACGGCACAATATAGACATCGGGGTGCGATTTGAATTGGTCTGTGACATACCCGGTCGTATCCATAATCCACGCAATTGGCTTTTTCATCGTAAAACCCCTATCTATTAAGTATTTTGAATAATAAAACTATAACACGGATAATAATATAGTCCTAGCTTTCTTGAATGAAAATCTGCAAATACAGTGCATTCAGGCTCTATTTGAAGGGAAACGTGTTTCCAACGAAACTTTAATATCTACGTTGTGGCGAATTACAATAATAATAATGGCGACAAACAGCGGCCAGACAACTGATTGCACCTGAAACGCGAAAGCGACGGCGAAAAAGGCACTGAACCCTGCGAGCATCGACAAAGTCGCGCTTTTCAGCCACGGATAGAAAGCGAATGACAAGACGATCATCGCCAAAAATAGATCGGGCGTCAGCCAAAATGCAACACCGGCAAATGTCGAAATTCCTTTTCCGCCGCGGCCTTTGCGCCATACCGGATAAATATGCCCAATGACTGAAAGTAAGCCAGCTATGGCGACAGACAATAAAGAGAATTCAAGCCAAAGCCCTGCCCACACGACGACCGAACCTTTCAAGAAGTCACCGAGAAACACCAGTAGTGATGCCCTGCGCCCGAGTACAGCCAACGCATTGCGGGCGCCGGGATTTCCGCTGCCTGAAGAAGTCAAATCTACATCTTTCCTTTTCCCTATCCATAGTGCAGTCAAAACAGTACCAAGTAAATAACTGCCTAGCCAATACAAAATAACCATCGTATCCCTCCAGCATATAACTGCAATTTCATAAAAATAATAGCCTCCCCAAATCAGGGGAGGCTATGAAGATTATTGGCCTAATGTTGATGCTTCGAACAAGTAATCGCTGATGACGCGGAGTCCTTTGTCGAAGTTCTCCAAATGAAAATGCTCATTAGGGGCATGGAAATTTTCAGAAGCAAGCCCGAAGCCCATCAAGACGACAGGGAATCCGAGAATTTCATCGAATGCAGCGACGATCGGGATCGAGCCGCCCATGCGCGTAAAGGCGGTAGGCACTTGGTAGACTTTTTCATATGAGCGGCCAGCTGCCTGGATAGCCGGATGGTCATATGGTGTCAGGAACGGCTTGCCTTTATCGAATTCGGTAATGTCGACTGTGACACCTGCTGGCTTATGCGCTTCAACATGCGCTTTCAGCTTGGCAATGATGTCGTCCGGGTCCTGGTCAGGGACGAGGCGGCAAGTAATTTTCGAGCTGGCTTCAGCTGGCAACACGGTTTTGATCCCTTCGCCGGAAAATCCGCCGGTGATGCCGTTGACTTCGAGTGTTGGGCGGATCCATGTCCGCTCGACGAACGAATAGCCTTTCTCGCCGAAATCTTCCGTAATGCCGATTGCCTGCTTTTCATTTTCCAAATCAAAATCAAGTGCGGCGAATTCCGCGCGTTCCTCATCCGATACGGGGCGTACATCGTCGTAGAAGCCTTCGACTTGAATGACGCCTTCTTTATCGCGGAACGATTCAAGGATACCCACAATAGCGTGGAGTGGGTTCTGTACAGCACCGCCGTAAAGGCCAGAGTGCAAGTCGCCTTTAGGGCCGTTGACGTCGATCTGGATGCCCGCAAGCCCGCGCAAGCCGTAGCAAACTGCAGGGCGTCCCTGGCCTTGCATGCCGGTATCGGAAATGACGATGATGTCGGCAGCGAGTTTTTCCTTGTTGTCTTCAACGTATTTCGGCAAGCTCGGGCTGCCGATTTCTTCTTCGCCTTCAAGGATGAATTTAATATTGACGGGCAGTTCGCCGTTTAAATCAAGCAAAGCTTCCACCGCTTTCAAATGCATGAACACTTGGCCTTTATCGTCGCTGGCACCGCGCGCGTATAATTTATTGTCGCGCACATGCGGATCGAAAGGCGGCGTTTCCCATAGGTGGAGCGGGTCGACCGGCTGGACATCATAATGGCCATAAACGAGAATGGTCGGTTTGCCTTCAGCATGGAGCCAGTCGGCGTAGACCACGGGATGGCCGTCGGTTTCATCGATGCTGATGTTTTCAAGCCCGGATTTTGTCATGGACTTGACTAGCCATTCTGCACCTTTTTGCATATCAGCTTTATGTTCAGAAAGGGAGCTGACCGATGGGACGCGCAAAAAGCTTTTCAATTCTTCGAGATGGGCTTGGCGGTGATCTTTGAAGTACTTATCGATTTGAGTGGCGTTCATAAAATCCCTGCTTTCCAATATTTTTAGTATGTGGAAATTATAGCATAGCTAAGTTGTCCTTTTCGACAAGAGGAAAATTGCTGTGGTATTATGGATAATACGGAAACAGAACGAAAAAATTTTATATGTATTTTACTGGAGGAAGTAAATTTGTTTATAGCATTGGCATTATTTCTGGTCATGTCGTTTTTCCTGTCGGGAAGCGAAACGGCGCTCACGGCAGTTAATAGGATGAAGGTCCATCTTCGCGCGGAGCAGGGGGATGTTAAAGCCCAAAAGCTCGAAAAATTGATCGCGAAGCCGGACCGGATGATCACGACTATTTTGATCGGTAATAATATTTCCAATATCATGCTGCCTACACTTGTCACGACCATCGCCATCACGGAAGGGTGGGAGGTCGGATTGGCGACAGCCATCTTGACGGTTGTCCTGATTATTTTCGGAGAAGTGCTGCCGAAGACCATTGCTGCGACTTTCGCGGATAAAATCGCTTATATCGTAGCCCCGGTCATCGGATTTCTAGTCGTACTTTTTAAGCCATTGACGTGGCTGCTCGCCCAGTTCACGAACATCTTCATCCGCATCATCTCCAAAGGCAGCGTCAAAGAAGCGACGATGACCAAAGAAGAGTTGCGGACAATGGTCGATATCGCATCGACTGAAGGAACCTTTGAAGCTGACGAATCGGAACGCATCAAAGGCGTGCTCGATTTCCCGCATAAAGACGTATCAGATGTCATGTCGACACACCGCACGGACACAGTCGGCATATCGATCGACCTGAACTATGAAGAAGTCCGTGACTTGATCTTGGATTCCTCGTATACGCGCTATCCTGTCTATGAAGAAAGCATGGATAATGTCGTCGGGTTGTTCTATTCCAAAAAGCTCATCGAATGGTCGATGAACCCGAACTTGACCTTAGCGGAACTGATGGATGATAATCCGTTATTCGTTGTACAATCGGTGAGCGTCGAGAAAGTATTCAAATTGATGATGGCAAAGAAAAAGCACATGGCCGTGATTTTGGATGAATACGGAGGAACGCTCGGCATCGTCACACATGAGGACATCATCGAGGAAATGATTGGGCAGGATATTGAAGACGAGACGGACGACGAAGACGATGAACTGGTCTTTGAGATCAGCGACAGCCAGTTGTCTTGCCACGGCCGCCTGGAAATTGAAGATGTCAATGAAATGTTCGAAGTCGAAGTGCCGGAAGACCATGACACGATTGCTGGATTCGTCATGCAGCAGCTTGGCCATGTGCCAGAAGTCGGCGAGGAATTCACTTACGAGAATTTGCATGTAGTCGTCAATGAAATGGACAGAAACCGCATCGAGCGGTTAACGATCACGAAAATCGCTGTTCCTGAAGAGCAGGAAACGCTCAGCGAAAACTCAGCCAAAAGGCAATAGCGAAAAGCCGGCCCGAAATCTGGGCCGGCTTTTTTGTTTCTTACAACATTGTAAGGAGACTGAAAGAGGGAACGATAGAGCGTAAGCCTAAACTCAGGCACAATAAGGGCATAAGATCACCGGACGGAGGTAACACCGATGGAAGAGCTATATGCCGAATATAACCGCTATATCTATCATTTATGCCTGAAACTTACCCGCAACAAAGCCGAAGCTGAAGACTTAATGCAGGAAGTATGGCTGAAAGTCGTGCGCTATGAATCATCGATCGCCCAAGTCGATCACGCCAAAGCATGGCTGACAACGATTTGCATGAATACATTCCGTGACCGCTACCGCAAGAACGTGCGCCGCAGCAAGCATATTGCCAACCAGCCGGAAGGGCTCGATGTCTCGCTGTTGGATTTGATTCCGACTGATGAGACCGGGACTGCTGAATTACTGGAAAAACAAGATGTCTCTATCATGATTCGCCACAAGATTTCGGAACTGGATGCGATTTACCGGACGACCATTGTTTACTTCTACGTGCATCAATACTCACTCGTTGAAATCGCTGAGGCGATGAAAGTCTCGATCGGCACGGTGAAATCCCGTCTGCATCGCGGCAAGCAACGCTTAAAAGACATGTTGATTGAAGATGTAAGAACGCGTGAATATGTAGTCATTGCCTAATGTTTTTAAAACCCTGACCATCCATTGGTTGGGGTTTTAATATGGGAAATAATAACTTATATTTTTCTGTAGATCTTCCGCTTATAATGAAGCAAAGGGGCGGAAGTTTAATGAGAAGAATCAAGAATTACAGTAAGCGCCGGCGCATTATCATGGGTGTAATAGGGTTGCTTGCTGCGATGTACATAATTGTGATTATTTGGCACACATTTAAGCCTTTGCCGGAAGGGGTTTCATTCGCGGGCGATATGCATAGTGCCAATCAAGTAGAGATGATTTATGACCTCAGCTATGCACAGGATAAGAAAGGCACAGGTTTAGAAAGTGAACTGCGGATTTTCGATGAAATCCATGAACTGATCGATGAAGCGGAAGAATTTCTCGTGCTTGATCTGTTCTTATTCGATAATTACAACGATACGGAAACCGCGTATCCAGCGATTGCAGAACGTTTGGCAGATCATTTAATCGAGAAAAAGAAAGAAGATCCCGATTTCCCGATCTATTTCATCACCGACCCGTTGAATATTGGATACGGCTCTTATGAAAGTTTGCTGCTGGAAACGCTGAAAGCAGAAGGGATTGAAGTGATCATCACCGACCTCGATAAATTGCGCGATTCGATGCCGCTGTATTCAGGTTTGTACCGAGTAATCTTTCAAAGGTTCGATAATTCGGGGGACGGTTGGATAGCAAATGCCATGTCGAGCGATGCACCAGATATGACGCTTTCGTCTTACATGCAAATGATGAACATTAAGGCGAATCACCGGAAGACCGTTGTTTCAGAGCAGGAAGCAATCATCAGTTCAGCCAATCCGCACGATGCGAGCGGTTTGCACGGCAATATGGCATTTCGTGTTAGTGGGCCCGTGCTTGATGATATTCTAGAAGCCGAAGAAGCCGTCTCGAAATTGTCCGGAGGCCCTGATTTCCCAAGAGCAGAAATGCCCGAAAAAACAGGCGATTATGAAGTGCAATACCTGACCGAGAGGAAAATATTGGAGGAGCTGTTAAAGCACTTGGACAGCACTCAAAAAGGCGATAGCATTCAGATGGCTATGTTCTACTTATCTGAGACGAGTGTAGTCAAGAGCTTGGAAGAGGCATCGAACCGCGGTGTCGAGGTGCAGCTCGTACTCGATCCAAATGAAAATGCATTCGGCAATGAGAAGACCGGTTTGCCGAATCGTCCGGCGGTGAATGGCATGGTCGATGCAGCGGGCGATTCCTTAGAAGTCCGTTGGTACAATCCGGTAGTCGGGCAATTCCACACGAAGACCATCATGATTCAAAGCGGCGAAGAAACGATTATTATGGGAGGGTCCGCAAATATGACCGAGCGGACGTTAATGGATTATAACCTCGAGTCGGACATCCTGATCAAAGCACCGACCGACAGCGATTTGGTCGGCGAGCTGGATACGTATTTCGATCGGCTGTGGAACAATGAAGACGCTTTGTACACACTCGACCTAGAAGAATATCAAGACGGGTTCACCTTCTGGCAGCGCGGCATCTACAACTTCCAAAAACTCTTCAAGCTGACGACTTATTAAAGGGGAGTAAAAAGACATGACAGAGCGAGTGCAATAGCTCTCACCAGTCGACTGCGTTGCAGGGGCACGCTTGGGGCTCGTAGGATGCAAGTCATGCAGCTGATGCGACAGGACGTCGCGCTTTCAGCTGCCCGGAGATGGGGCGGGTGCCTAGCCAATGTGCCAAATTTCTCGGTGTTCGAGCATCGCTTGATACGCGTGGCTCCCACATCTGCTCAACCCTTACTATGTTCGGGCATCGCACGAAAACATCTGCTGCGCAGATGCGTCGCAAATGAATGGACTCAGCTTCCCCTCGCCATCCATTCACCCCTTCCACTCCGTCTCTAGTTTTAGAGTAGTGGATAATTTCTTCAATGCATTGAATATAAATGTGAAACTGTGCCATATTTTATAGCTCATATCATTTGGATCAAAGAGAATACAACTTTCATGCCTAATCTTCCGGTAAGGTTTTTGATTCAAGTATCACATCATCAGATGCCGCATCCCGGGAAGCGATTCCCCCGCTAGCCGGCAACGGGTAAAGAAGCAGATCTATTTAAACGCACCTGAATCAATGAAATCTTCAAGCCGGCCGGCGATTAGTGAGCCGAAGTAAAGATAGAATGCGGGAACGATTCCACAATCAAATTCCAACATCTTAATCGAAACTAGACTCGGGAAGCGATTCCCCCACTAGCCGGTAACGGAGTATAGAAGCAGATTTACTTAAACAGTCTTCGTACAATGAAATCACCAAGCTGCCATGCGCCAAGGGTGAGCCGATGCCGTAAGACAGGTGTTCTTCCTGGCTTGCGACAAGAGGCCAACCCAAAGCCGGGCGGTGAATACTAGCAAGAAACGCCAATGGAACATCGGAACGATTCCACAACCGAATTCCAATTATCTCAATCGAAACTAGACCAGGGAAGCGATTCCCCCGCTAGCCGGCAACGGGTAAAGAAGCAGATCTATTTAAACGCATCTGAATCAATGAAATCTTCAAGCTGGCCAGCGCCAAGGGTGAGCCGATGCAATAAGACAGGCGTTTTTCCTGGCTTATTGTAAGAGGCCAACCCAAAGCCGGGCGGCGACTAGTAAGCTGAAGCAAAAGTAGAATGCGGGAACGATTCTACTATTAAATACTCGCTCTTTTTTTCTGCCATTCATTCGCGCAGAGTTTCCCATGAGCTGTTTATATCCAATGAAAAAACCCGCTGCACACATAATTTCATGTGTGCAGCGGGTTTTTGGTTTGGTTTACTCTTGAGTTTGCTTGCCGGCTTCGATCCAGTCTTCCACGTTCCACACTTTGGTGGCAAGACCGTCGTAGAAATCCGGTTCGTGGCTGACGAGAACGATCGTGCCTTTATAAGCTTGCATCGCACGCTTGAGTTCGGCTTTCGCATCGATGTCCAAGTGATTCGTCGGTTCATCGAAGATCAGCCAGTTGCTTTCTTCAAGCATCAACTTACATAAACGCACTTTCGCTTGCTCTCCGCCGCTCAATTGGTTCATCGGGCGGCCGATGTGTTCGCTCTTCAACCCAGTGCGGGCAAGGGCGCCGCGCACTTGCCCCTGATCCATCGAAGGATACGCATCCCAGATTTCATCGATCGGGCGGTGCGTCGGTGCTTTGACTTCCTGCTCGAAATAGCTACTGTCTCTTATACACCATCT
>NZ_JAHPZO010000039.1 GCF_019042655.1 Planococcus sp. CP5-4_YE | reverse complement strand
AATTCACCCCCAACACGGTTCAAGATGACGGAATGGGCAACTGCCAAAGTCCAACCGAACTACCATGTTCAAGTGGACTATAAGTTCTATTCCGTTCCTTATGAATACGTCCGCGAGGATGTCGATGTTCGAATCACTGCGGATGTAATTGAATTGTACTTTAAAGATGTGCGCATTGCATCCCATCCACGCAAACGAAAATCGGAAGATTCATATGCCACAAACCTGGATCACCTGCCAGATCACCACCGGCGTTATCTCGATCATAACCCAGAAAATAACCGGAAATGGGCGAAGGAGATCGGACCAAATATGGAACGTCTGGTTGAACATATTCTAAAAACGAATGTCGAAAAGAAAGCGTTGAATATATTGAATGGATTGAGAAATACGGCTTCTAAAAAAACAAGCACAGAGCTTGAGGCAGCGACCAAGACGTTACTGGAGATATCCTCACATCCAACCGTTGCCGTGCTGAAAAGCATCTTAGCGAGGCAGAAGAAAAAGCAAGCGGACAAACAACTCGTGCGGGAACCGCAGACAGAGGATTATGGTTTTACCAGAGGCGCTACCTATTTTGGGAGGGATAAAAAATGATCAATCAAGAAACCTTACGAAAATTAATGGACATGAAGATGAGTGGAATGGCGGACTTATATCAACTGCAGAATGAAAATAAAGACTTCCAGGGGATGGATTTTGATGATCGTTTTAACCTATTGGTGGATACGGAATACGATCGCAGGAGGTCGAATAAACTGGACCGACTGATTAAACAGGCGACGTTTGATGACTCGAGCGCATCGGTGGAACTGATCGAGTACCACGCTGACCGTAAGTTGGATAAGCAGTTAATCTTAGAGTTGGCGTCCGGCACCTATCTTCAGAAGCATCATAACATTATCCTTATGGGTGCTTCAGGCAACGGGAAGACGTGGTTATCAAATGCCTTCGGCATTCAAGCCTGCCGGCAATTCTACAAGGTGAAATACATCCGCTTGCCCGAATTATTGGATGAACTTGCCGTTGCTAAACATGAGGCAGACGGAAGTTTTCGCAAACTGATTCAAAAATACAGATCCATTGATTTATTGATACTGGATGAATGGCTCCTGAGTGAGTTGTCGCAAGACCAAGTGCTTCACGTGTTAGAAATTATCGATGCGAGGCTCAAACGGACTTCTACCATCTTCTGTTCGCAGTTCTCACCCGAAGGGTGGCATTCCAAACTTGGACAAGCCCAAGTGGCTGATGCAATTCTCGACCGAATTGTCCATGATTCCTATAAAATATTGATCGATGGCAAAATCTCAATGCGTGAACGACATAGTTTAGTCGCGCCTCGCTGACAATATACAAAAAGAGAGTCACCGGTAAAATCTAGCCAGTGGCTCTCTTCTATGCATTTACTGGCCACATTCTCCGCAATTGATGGCTCAAATCTCCGCACACGTGGCTTTTTCGTTCCGCAATACTCAGTCAGGACATTAGGCTTAGGTGCGGAATAGGAAGAGGTAGTGCAGGAATTGTATAAAATAGAATCTTGGTATTTATTGAATGTGAATTCGTCGGTTAATAAGCCGACGAATTCTTTTTATTACTAACAATAATTTACAGAGTAGATTTCAGATGCAAATTCTGCAGGTAAGGCTGAAGAGCAGAGAAGCCAGTCACTTAAAAATCTGGTTCTTCCTAGGTGAGTATCGTGCTCGCTTCTACATATATATACTCTTGGCTAGATTGGTGTGTTTTTTTGCATTACTTGTTAATGACGCCTGATTTTGTCTAAAAACTGACGGTTCTTTTTGTCCCAAACCTGACGGTTTCTTTGGCCAAACGAATAGAGAAAAAACGAGGGGGAACTAGCTTAGTCAAAAATATGAGGCTGAAGTCG
>NZ_JAHPZO010000038.1 GCF_019042655.1 Planococcus sp. CP5-4_YE | reverse complement strand
CATCCTGCAGTGACAGCCGAAACCGTCTTTCCGTACCGCCTCATGAGAGGCCGTAAACTATTCGGTATTAGCACCGGTTTCCCGGAGTTATCCCGATCTGCAGGGCAGGTTGCCCACGTGTTACTCACCCGTCCACCGAATGCCTAAGGTTTCCTGAGGAAGGCTCGTCCGCTCAGGGTTAGTCGGGACCTAAGTCGAGGCCGATAGGCGTAGACGATGGACAACAGGTTGATATTCCTGTACCACCTCCCCGCCGTTTGAGTAATGGGGGGACGCAGAAGGATAGGGTGAGCGTGCCGTTGGTTGTGCACGTCCAAGTTGTGAGATGAGAAACGAGGCAAATCCCGTTTCTATATAACATCAAGCAGTGATGGCAAGAGGTTTACCTCAGAGTCCCTGACTTCAACGCCCTTAGAACGCTCTCCTACCACGGACATCTACGATGTCCATCCACAGCTTCGGTAATCCGTTTAGCCCCGGTACATTTTCGGCGCAGTGTCACTCGACCAGTGA
This sequence comes from Planococcus sp. CP5-4_YE, assembly GCF_019042655.1. Lineage (GTDB taxonomy): Bacteria > Bacillota > Bacilli > Bacillales_A > Planococcaceae > Planococcus. Next base: position 1,560 of record NZ_JAHPZO010000038.1, on the reverse strand, counting down.
GCTATTACGCACTCTTTAAATGATGGCTGCTTCTAAGCCAACATCCTGGTTGTCTAAGCAACGCCACATCCTTTTCCACTTAACGGATATTTGGGGACCTTAGCTGGTGGTCTGGGCTGTTTCCCTCTTGACTACGGATCTTATCACTCGCAGTCTGACTCCCAAGCATAAATCACTGGCATTCGGAGTTTGTCTGAATTCGGTAACCCGGGATGGGCCCCTAGTCCAAACAGTGCTCTACCTCCAGGATTCTCTTCTTGAGGCTAGCCCTAAAGCTATTTCGGAGAGAACCAGCTATCTCCAGGTTCGATTGGAATTTCTCCGCTACCCACACCTCATCCCCGCACTTTTCAACGTGCGTGGGTTCGGGCCTCCAGTAAGTGTTACCTTACCTTCACCCTGGACATGGGTAGATCACCTGGTTTCGGGTCTACAACTGCATACTCATTCGCCCTATTCAGACTCGCTTTCGCTGCGGCTCCGGCTTCTCACCTTAACCTTGCATGCAATCGTAACTCGCCGGTTCATTCTACAAAAGGCACGCTATCACCCATTAACGGGCTCTAACTACTTGTAGGCACACGGTTTCAGGATCTATTTCACTCCCCTTCCGGGGTGCTTTTCACCTTTCCCTCACGGTACTGGTTCACTATCGGTCACTAGGGAGTATTTAGCCTTGGGAGATGGTCCTCCCGGATTCCGACGGAATTTCTCGTGTTCCGCCGTACTCAGGATCCACTCTGGAGGGAACGAACTTTCAGCTACGGGGCTATTACCCTATCTTGCGGACCGTTCCAGGTCGCTTCGCTTAATCCGTTCCTTTGTAACTCCGTATAGAGTGTCCTACAACCCCAGAAGGCAAGCCTTCTGGTTTGGGCTGATCCCGTTTCGCTCGCCGCTACTTGGGGAATCGCATTTGCTTTCTCTTCCTTCAGGTACTTAGATGTTTCAGTTCCCTGAGTCTGCCTTCTCATGTGCTATGTATTCACACATGGATACTGCTCCATTACGAACAGTGGGTTTCCCCATTCGGAAATCCCCGGATCACAGCTCACTTACAGCTCCCCGAGGCATATCGGTGTTAGTGCCGTCCTTCTTCGGCTCCTAGTGCCAAGGCATCCACCGTGCGCCCTTATTAACTTAACCACTGAGGGTCAAAAAAAATAAGTTGATCGCAAAGCGATCACGCTACTTGATGCTTGTTTCTTAATCAATGTCGATCTATCCAGTTTTCAAAGAACAAGTTTGAAAGTGCTCCGCAAGGAGTGAACCTTCAAAACTGAACGCAAAACGTCAACCCGATCCGTTAAGAATCGGTTCCGATAAAATCCTTAGAAAGGAGGTGATCCAGCCGCACCTTCCGATACGGCTACCTTGTTACGACTTCACCCCAATCATCTGTCCCACCTTCGGCGGCTGGCTCCCGTAAGGGTTACCCCACCGACTTCGGGTGTTACAAACTCTCGTGGTGTGACGGGCGGTGTGTACAAGGCCCGGGAACGTATTCACCGCGGCATGCTGATCCGCGATTACTAGCGATTCCGGCTTCATGCAGGCGAG
>NZ_JAHPZO010000037.1 GCF_019042655.1 Planococcus sp. CP5-4_YE | reverse complement strand
TGCCGCGGTGAATACGTACTCGCCTGCATGAAGCCGGAATCGCTAGTAATCGCGGATCAGCATGCCGCGGTGAATACGTTCCCGGGCCTTGTACACACCGCCCGTCACACCACGAGAGTTTGTAACACCCGAAGTCGGTGGGGTAACCCTTACGGGAGCCAGCCGCCGAAGGTGGGACAGATGATTGGGGTGAAGTCGTAACAAGGTAGCCGTATCGGAAGGTGCGGCTGGATCACCTCCTTTCTAAGGATTATATCGGAACCGATTCTTCGGAATCGGGTTGACGTTTTGCGTTCAGTTTTGAAGGTTCAGGAATCAACTCTGTTGATTTGTGTTTCTTCTATATAATAGATGATTTCTCAAGAGGGCCTATAGCTCAGCTGGTTAGAGCGCACGCCTGATAAGCGTGAGGTCGGTGGTTCGAGTCCACTTAGGCCCACCATATTTCCTCTTAGGGGCCTTAGCTCAGCTGGGAGAGCGCCTGCCTTGCACGCAGGAGGTCAGCGGTTCGATCCCGCTAGGCTCCACCAATACTTGTTCTTTGAAAACTGGATAGATCGACATTGATTAAGAAACAAGCATCATAGTAGCGTGATCGCGATTGCGATCAACTTATTTTTTTTGACCATTCAGTGGTTAAGTTAATAAGGGCGCACGGTGGATGCCTTGGCACTAGGAGCCGAAGAAGGACGGCACTAACACCGATATGCCTCGGGGAGCTGTAAGTGAGCTGTGATCCGGGGATTTCCGAATGGGGAAACCCACTGTTCGTAATGGAGCAGTATCCATGTGTGAATACATAACACATGAGAAGGCAGACTCAGGGAACTGAAACATCTAAGTACCTGAAGGAAGAGAAAGCAAATGCGATTCCCCAAGTAGCGGCGAGCGAAACGGGATCAGCCCAAACCAGAAGGCTTGCCTTCTGGGGTTGTAGGACACTCTATACGGAGTTACAAAGGAATGGATTAAGCGAAGCGACCTGGAACGGTCCGCAAGACAGGGTAATAGCCCCGTAGCTGAAAGTTCATTCCCTCCAGAGTGGATCCTGAGTACGGCGGAACACGAGAAATTCCGTCGGAATCCGGGAGGACCATCTCCCAAGGCTAAATACTCCCTAGTGAGATAGTGAACCAGKACCG
>NZ_JAHPZO010000036.1 GCF_019042655.1 Planococcus sp. CP5-4_YE | reverse complement strand
CGACACAGCGGACGATCACGCGACATGTTTGGGAGTCTTATAAGAAACAAGTTCGGATCAACACCAACACGGTCAGTGGRAAAAAACTGTACCGCCTGCGCAGCCAGACGATTGAACGGAGTTTCGCCGATGCGAAAGAACTTCATGGTTTTCGATACGCAAGGCGACGCGGGCACCAGTCTGTCCAAGAACAAGCATATCTGACCGCCGCGACGCAAAACATCAAGAAAATGGCCCTCTTGCTTAGCAAGAGGGCCTAAAAATCAACTGGAAACCCATGTATTTCTGACTCGCCAATAGCCAGTCACATACAAAATGAGTTTCTCAACAAGCTGAAGAAGAAGCTTAAGCTTCTTCCGATAAGGTGTCATATGTTAACTAATCATACTATAGAAAAATTCAATTAAGCTCTCTTGAGCCTATTGTGAAAGTTAATTCAAAGTTATAAAATTAAATTAATGGAAAAATTATGAAATACCCTCTTTATGCTTTCTAAAAAAACGCAACTACTTTATACGATTAAGGAGATCCCTATGACTTATAAAATTGTCTTTTTTGATATTGATGGCACGCTCAAGGACTATCACGAGAACTCTATCTCCAAGAGTACAAAAGTTGCCATCTCCGAGTTGAAGCGAAAGGGAATCAAACTAGTGGCTGCCACGGGCAGGCCATTGTCCATGTGCGATGAAATCCGCGACCTAGGCATTGAGCTGTTCGTCACCTCCAATGGTGGATATGTTACACACGGGAAAGAAGTTATACATAAAGTGCCGCTGGATTCTGTTATCCTGCAGGAAGTAATGGCGTTCGCACAAACTGAAAAGCATGCGCTATCGTTTTATACCGAAGAATTAACCATGACAGATGTACGAGATCCCCGAATATTAGCGGCACTGAAAGAAACTTTGTCGCTGCACGAGTATCCCATGGTTAATCCTTTGATTCACGAAAAGGAAGTGTTCTTGCTTTGTTTATTTGCGGATGAAGAGATGACCGACAAGTACATCCAGCAATTCCCTCATCTCACCTTCCATCGTTGGCATCCCTATATCGTGAATGTGCTCGACCGGGAAGTCTCAAAGTCTGCAGCGATTGAAAGTGTCTTGGATAATTTCGGACTCGATCCATCGGAAGCCATTGCCTTTGGTGATGGCAACAATGACATCGACATGCTAGAAGTCGTAGGGTTAGGCATTGCCATGGGGAATGGCAGCGATCGATTGAAGGCTGCAGCGGATTTTGTCACCAAGACTGCAGCTGATGGTGGAATCGAATATGCCTTAAGAGAGTTTCAAATCATCTAACTGTGCTAGACGGATTAACATGAGAAGCTAAACAAGTGAGGAGTCATTCAAATGATCGAAATGTTTTTATACAATTGGCAAATCAGAGAAGAATGGTTCGAGTGGTGTGGTTCTCTGTTAAATGAAGAACTAACGAGGAAAAGAGTCGGTGGGATGGGCAGCATCCTGCATAATTTGTATCACGTGGTTGATTGTGAGCAAATTTGGATTAACCAATTGCAAGGTACTCCCGTCCAGGTCAATGACCTGAATGCCGTCACCACGTTACAAGAGGTGATGGCATTTGCTGCTCATACCCAATCGGAAACACTTCATTTTTTGCAATCCCTTCCCATGGACGGGCCGGAAAAGGTTTTGGAATTGAAAAGAAAAGACGGCTCCATTAAGTCGTTATCATATGGGAAAGTGTTGAGACATATTTCAGCACATGAAATCCATCACATCGGCCAACTATCTGTCTGGTCCAGAGAAATAGGATTAAAGCCGATTTCCTCGGATCTGATTTTTAGGGAATTGGTTTAACTCCAAATCAACTCTCAATGACTAGTCTGCGTTTTGCACTTAAAAGAGAGGTTACTGTTTCAAGCAACCTCTCTTTCTTTTAAATGCCTGTACAGAGGACTACAACTTCCGATAACCTCATGATATGTAAACTGATCAACTGTCAAAATAACTCAACTAAACTATTTCTTAGAAGTCTTAATGGTAAATTTCTTCATTGCTTGTATTACTTTGATCACTTACACTATTTTTGTTTCTTCTTTCTTATAAATACCAACAAGTAACATAATGAGTCCGATTATAAATACAAAGGGGAAAATATACCACATTATCAGTGCGGCCCAACCATTTTCTACAATGACTGCGTAGTGTCTCCCAATCGCAAAAGCTAATGTGTAAACGCTAAACTAGATTAAACAGTTTTCCACAAATAACGGTAAACAGATTCCGCCAATTAAGAATCAACAGTTTACCGATACCTAAGCACTTTTAATATACTTGAGAGAGTCTATTGAAAGTGAGGAATGAGGAGTGGAAAAGTTTATGATTTACAACGAGATTCACCAACTACGCAGCGCGGGATTTACGAATAGCGCGATTGCTAGAAAGCTGAAGATATCTAGAAATCGGGTGATTGATTACCAATCGCAAAAGCTAATGTGTAAACGCTAAACTAGATTAAA
>NZ_JAHPZO010000035.1 GCF_019042655.1 Planococcus sp. CP5-4_YE | reverse complement strand
AGTTGTTTCTGCGGCAAGACAATCTTTCGCCGTCCGCATCGCTTCTTGTTCTGTTGATATCGGGTGTAATAGTCGAGCACCGTATGTCCCAATTTCAAGAAATTGATGACATTGTAAATTGGCTGTCTGGAGCGCTTCAGGCGTGCAGCGATGATCGCCACAGGTGTCTCTTGGTGGAAGTAGGCTTCTATCATCACCAGTTCATCCGTGGTAAGATGGGTGTAGGTCATTCGTGGTACACTCACAATGTAAACTGACGGTTCTTTTTGTCCCAAACCTGACGGTTTCTTTGGCCAAACGAATAGAGAAAAAACGAGGGGGAACTAAGCTAGTTCCCCCTCGATTACTTTCTTCACCATGCGATCATCAATGATGCGATTTCCATTCTGTGCTGCGAATAATAGGCAATGCGTCGCCAATTTGTTGATGAGACGCGAGGCGCCACTTGAATAGCTAAACACTTCATCAATCGCAGATTCGCTAAAGATGTCTCGTCCCACTCCTGCATAGGCGAGATGCTTGATCATGTATTGTTCGGTCTCGGCACGGTCGAGATGATGCAAGCGAAACTGGATATCGATCCGTTGGCGGATCGCCGCAAAAGACTGAAGCTGAAGTCGGTCCCATAATTCCGTTTGTCCGACCATGATAAGCGCCATCGGACTTTGCGCATCCATGCGAAAGTTCAAGAGGAAACGCACTTCTTCCAGGTCTAATAGATGCGCTTCATCGACCACGCAGACAGGCGTCAGCTTGTGAATGCCTTTCATCAGCTCGATTTCTCGATGCAGCTGGCGCTTGGCATCGCCGCGATAAAACTTCGACTCGAGCCCCAATTGCTCCAACATGCCTTTATAGAAATGGCGGGGCGTTAATTTCGAATCCGATAGATAAAGCAGTTTGTAGCGAGAAGAATCCAGTTGATCGGTGAACCTTCGGATCGCTGTGGTTTTTCCAAGGCCACATTCACCGGTCATGACGGCGAACAGCTGCCGGTCTGCCGCATAATTCAAGCGGCCGATGATTTCTTCGAGTTGATTGGATTCGTACAGGTCGGCCGTTGGAATATCACGCGAGAACGGGGTGGCGCGCATCTCAAAAAACGATTCAAACATGATCCGCACCGCCCTTTCCAATATGGCGGAAGCTGACGGCCGGTAGGCTCGGCGTCACAGCACTCGCTTGGCGCTCTGCGTTCACTTTCTTGGCGCCTTGAAGCAAGCGAGAAGAACCGGCCGGTTCTTTGGTCATCTTCTCCGGAAGTGAAGGACGTTTGCCCGTTTTCTCGGACATCACCATCTCACGGGCTTTCCAACTATCATATCCAGGATAGTCGACAGTTAATTCACGGGTATCCTGTGGATCGAACGTAATTTCGACCTTGGATCCGACAAAATGGAGGCCCACTTCATATTTGCGATCTTGGAAGCTGATGCAGCCTGATTTATCGACCTTTCGTGTCTCCGCATGCAAGAATGCATGAGCGAGTTCTTCTGCTGAAACGGAACGGATCTGCGTGGCTTCATTGCGAAACGCTTCAAACGGTGTCTTTCCTGCCAATGCACTGTGCGGTTTATGGACATACCGTTCCTTGACCCACACATCGGTCCAGCCATTCAATTCATCGATCGTTTTCGGGTGTTCGAGCCGCACTTCTTGTAAAAATTCATCAAAGGTTCGGTTGAACCGTTCGACTTTTCCAGTTGATTCGGGTGAATAAGGACGCGCATAGAGAAGCCGCGTCCCAAGCTTCGAGCACGTTCGCGCCATCCATTTCGTGCGGTATTGTTTCCCGTTATCGAAGTAGACACTTTCTGGCACGCCATGCTTGCGAATGGACTCGCGAAAAGCATCTTCTACGCACCGCGCATCCAACATCGGATAAAACGCCACATGAAGGGGGAAGCGCGTCGCGTCATCCAGAAAAGCCACCATGTAGACTTGTTTTTTGGTTCCATTGGGGCCGATCGGTAAGTAAGGGCCGTATTTAATATCCGAATGCCAGAGGGCATTCCGGCGTCGCTTCTGAAAACGCCGAACAGCGCCGGAGGTCTCATGATACATTTTCATTTGACGCGCACTATATCCGAGCTTCGACAAGCGTTCTTGCAATGTGCTGCGCTTAAGTTCTCCTTTTCCGATGATTCCATCCCATTCGAGAATCTGAATGATTGAGGCAATGCTCCGGCTCGGAACTTCTCGCCTTAACTGAATGGCTTGATCCACCACTGGATCTTGCAGTTCTCGTGGAACCGTCCGATACGGTTTTTGCTTCAGCCCCTCAAATCCTTCTTTCTTAAACAGGGCGACATAGCGCCGGAGGGTGCGTTCGGAGAGGCCGTTTTTCTCACAGATTTGCTCCCGAAGTTTTCTCAGTTCCTGAGGGTCCAATTTCTCGTTCAATAGCGGCGCAATCAATTGAAAGCGCTGGGTTGCCAATTCTTCTGCTTTGGTTCTAGCCATGTTTACACTCCTTCTTCATCAGATAACTGAAGTGTAATTCACGAACGAGTGGACAAAAAGGCAGAACGGGTATGTATCCAAAAATGGTGGTTGGCGACGGGTCGGACAATTTTTGCCAGCCATCCGCTTGCCACGCCCAACCACTCTCCAATTCGTTCGTGCGCAGGCAGCTGACGACTGGACAGGTCGACCGCTGTAGTCTCATGTTCTTGGAGCTGAACGAGAAGAGATTGTAGGATAAAGAGCCAATAATCCACCAGGTTGAAAAACCAAAATCGCCACCGGTAAAGGGTTGATTCATCGACGGCCACCGTCAGGTGGGTAGTTGGAAGAACTGCCTCCTCGATAATGTCAGCCCCGTACCGTTTATAAGGCACCATGAGGTCAGGCAATTCATGATGAATCTTTTCGCACTGCTTACAGCGCAACCTTCTGACGATAAAACAACGGGATTCTCCACTTTCATCTCGCAACTTTCGCTCTCGTGAACCGATGATCTTATAGTCCATATGGCTACAACAAGGACATGGAACTTTTTCTGCGCACCGGATGAAAAACGCCTTTTGAGACGCATTCTTCTATGGTATAATCAGAGACGATTATCATATTTTTTTGGAAGACGTCTCCCGTCGAGCTACTGGTAATAGCCGACACACAGGGAGGCGTCTTTTCCTTTCTCCAGAGTTATTAAGGACATTATATCCGTCAATTTCTGGACAAACAATACCATCAACTTTTGGACATTAAGAAACAGCATTAACAATTACTATTTATGTTCTTCTTTTTTATTTAAATTCTTATAAATTATATTTGAACTGTGCGTTTTGTCATTGCCGGTGATAAAATGGTTCTTCCGCAATTTTGGTGAAGCCTCTTTTTGGGAATTATAGTAGTAAAAATTCTTGAGGAGGCGTTAAACTATGAATCTGCAGTTCTTCTACCCGACTTGGACAGTCTTGCACGTTTCTGTCTCTAATGATGCCTTTCATTTGTATATGGAATCTATTCAACATGGGAGCCGTTGTCCGGCGTGCCGCCATATTTCCTGCCGGATTCACAGCCGATATTGGCGAACACTCAAGGATACCCCACTTCATTCAATGCCTGTTTCCCTGCATGTAAGGGCTCGCAAATTCTTCTGTCACCAGCCCGACTGCCACCAGCGTATCTTTACAGAGCGACGGCCGGAATGGTGGAACGCCTATGATCGAAAAACCTTGCGGTTAGCTGCTTTCTTTCGGCAGCTAGAAATGATAGCTTAACTATGTACTAAAATGATTGCCTAAGCATGTACAGTTTTGATGTGCATCGGCATACTAATCTAGAGGTGATTAGTATGTACATACAGCTAGCGATTGAAACGGAATTTGAAGTGAAGAAGTTGAGTGACTTGCCGAAATTTAAAACCCTAATGGAGAATTTAAAAATGAAAATAAACAAAAGTGAATTAGCGAGAAAGCTTGGCGTGGACCGCCGAACGATCGACAAATACTTAAACGGCTTCATGCCATCCAAAACCAAGAAGAAGGCCTCCCAAATCGACGAATTCTATGAAGTCATTTCGCTCCTTCTTTCCGTCGAATCCAAACAGGTTTTCTATTACAAACGGATTCTT
>NZ_JAHPZO010000034.1 GCF_019042655.1 Planococcus sp. CP5-4_YE | reverse complement strand
GTAGTAATCAGCTAATTCCCGGTAAGCTTCATTAATTATTGGATCTTTGAATCTAGAACCTTCGCGCTTTTGAAAGTCCATCGTATTAATTTCTTCCAGCTTTTCAAAGATCCGCGCATTCAAATCCTCAAGATGAAAACATTGGTAGTTTCGTAAAGATGCGATGATCTGTCTTGAGATGTATCCAACAGTTCCTTCTACACTCGCTTTATCTTTCGGCTTTCGGACGCGACTAGGCACGACAACCGCCCGGTAGTAATCAGCTAATTCCCGGTAAGCTTCATTAATTATTGGATCGCCCCGAAGGGGCTTCGTCACGCCGGTCTTTAAGTTGTCAGGGACCAAAACCTCGGCCACGCCTCCAAAATATTCGAATGCATGAATATGGGCGCGTAGCCAGGAAGTTGATTTCATATCTAGAAATGCCTCTACATAACTCAATTGACTGTAGGGAAGAGTTGCGATGAACACGTACGCTGGTATAATTTCACCGGTCGTATTATCCATGATTTTAAGCGTCGTTCCTGCCCAATCCACTTCTAAAATCTCACCTGGTTTTCTTCTAATCGGCATGGTCAGTTTATGCTTCTTTGCGAAGTTCCCATATTTTTCAGCGAATGTCCGATAAGCATAAGGGACTTTTCCATCTTCTCTGGCTGCACTTGCGTATTCATTGTGCAGAAGCGTCAGCGTGACGTTTTTCTTTTGAAGTTCTTTGTGAACCCACTCGAAATCAACCGGGCAATAGCCCTTTTCAATCGCTTGTTTCTCAGGGAATAGGTAAGTCCCAAGCCATTGGTTATTCATGGAATCCTCCAACTCCCTGATTCCTCTTTCTTTAGCCCGCTGAACAACTTCAGCGACTGTATTTCGCGAGTGGCCAGTACTGGAACTGATTGTCCTCTGGCTGATGTCATCGAACTCCATCCCCAGAATCTTTCGATAATTAACCATAAAAAAACTCCTTCTACACAAGTGTCATGCTTTTAAGCATGCCCCTTAAGTATACCGGAGGTATTTATCGTGAAAATATATGTGTGGCTCTCTACTCCGCAAAAGCTGGCTCTATCTTCCGCAATTGATGGTTTAATTTTACGCATACGTGGCTCATTCACTATGCAATATTCATCCTGACGAACATAGAGTTACCACACATCTGACAACCTTGGGCCAATGTAATCTATTCATCTTTCTTAACATAAATAATAAATCCGAATACCCCACTGCCGTCCAGTTTCGCTCTTTACATAAGTCAATATTTAAAATTCTTACTTGTATGCACCACAGTTATGATTATTTATACCAAGACATAATAATATAAAAAAATTTTTCTCATTTAAATTTCGGATAATTCTTCACGCAATTCCTGGATATAAGTAGGATTACGCTTGACATAGGGAAGCTTTTTCATTTCAAATAAATCAATGCTTTATTTAAAATACTACTCCATTCCTTTCCTGTAAAATAGGAGAAATGACTACTTTTTAGAGTTGCAAAAGACATGTTTATTCCATTAATAGAAGTCATATTATCATTGCTAACGATGATATCGTTAGACATATTCATAAATCTTCCTACTAAAGAAAAATATTTTTGACTAAAATGTTGTGTATCCTTTTTATTTAGGTCTGAAATAAAACTACTCTTATTTGCTAAATCTTTAATTCCCTTAGGATCTTTATCGTACATTAGTCCGTATAAGTCATCCCTTTTAATAGAAAGAAAATCAACAAAGTTTACGGCAACAAATATTTTATTTCTTATACTTTTAAAGCGATGACTCTTGTGTAATATTTTTGACCCACCATTCGGAGTGCCTGCCATTATAATTTTATCAACTTCCGCAAAATACTCTATTTTTGCGGAACGACTTACTAACCCTCCCATACTATGAGCTACGATTAGGACTTCACTTTTAGGATGAAATTTTTTTATTTTTTTGATTTCTTTTGCTAATAAATAACCATTGTCTGATATACCTTGATTTACTGTATGATAATCAAACCCATAGACTTTATAGCCTTTTGAACTAAGAAACCTTGCTAAGTCAATGTATTTCCCACCTATTTGTGAAGCAAGTCCATGGACTATAAAAGCTATCTTTTTATCTTGACTTTCTTTTTTTATAACAACTTCATTTTCACTAACAATTTCAAAAAATTTATTTTTATTGAAAGTATAGACTTTCGATTCTCCTGAACTTTTATAATCTCCATTTAAAGTTTCAGGTAGATCTTTATCATTAAACTTATTTAAAATAAGTAAAAAACTATTCAACTTACTATCGGTTGGACTAAAAGTGTATTTCAGATAAAGCTCGGGATGTTTATTTGAAATGTAGTTCAAGAACTTTTTATTTTCTGCTTTACTTTGATTTAGCAAATATTTTATTTGAGAATTGTTAACTATAGCATCTTTTTTATCTCCTGAATTTTCATGATTCAATAACTCAACTCTTGGAGAAAGAATATTTAATAAATCCATATTATCAACTTTTTGATGATCTATAAGTTCTAAATACTCTTCTTGAATAGTATAAAAATATTCATCCTTTTCACATCTAAGTCTAAATGAAATACTCTTCTTTTCAAAAAGCTCTTCTCTCATTTTTTCATTTAACTCAATACGGAATACCATTTTGTTTTCTGAATGGGGAGGATTGTTTATTTTACTATTTGCAAGCACTACTTTTTCAACAGTTAGCTGCTCATTAAAAAACATAATTTTCCTTGAAGTATTGTGAATATCTTCTAATGTAGTATCAATTATTATTCTATTTTGTGAGCTATATATAGACTCGTTTTCCAAGAAATCAACCTCCAAATTCCGATTTTTTATTTCGCCGATTGTAAAATTAAGCTAGACAAGTAAAAAAGCCATTCGTGGTACACTCACAATGTATTTTCCGACCAAAGAAAAACATAGGAGTGACCACGAATGACCTACACCCATCTTACCACGGATGAACTGGTGATGATAGAAGCCTACTTCCACCAAGAGACACCTGTGGCGATCATCGCTGCACGCCTGAAGCGCTCCAGACAGCCAATTTACAATGTCATCAATTTCTTGAAATTGGGACATACGGTGCTCGACTATTACACCCGATATCAACAGAACAAGAAGCGATGCGGACGGCGAAAGATTGTCTTGCCGCAGAAACAACTCGCTTATATTCAAGATAAAGTGGCTCAAGGTTGGACGCCGGATGTCATTGTGGGCCGCGCGGAAACCGTGATCGATTGTTCGGTGCGCACCCTCTATCGCCTGTTCAAAAACCGTGTCTTCGATGTCGCCACACTCCCGATGAAAGGGAAACGAAAACCCAATGGCCACCAGGAACGCCGCGGAAAGCAGGCGTTCAAACGGCATATCTCGGAAAGAGAAGTCGATTATCCTTCTTTCCAACAAGAGTTCGGGCACATCGAAGGCGACACCATCGTGGGCGCTCGCCACAAAAGTGCGGTGATCACGCTGGTCGAACGGTTGACGAAAGTCATTATCGCCTTGAAGCCTTCGGGGCGCAAAGCGCGTGATATTGAAATCGCTTTAGACCAATGGTTTCAAGGCATTCCGAGACACCTGTTTAAGTCCATCACGTTTGATTGCGGGAAGGAATTCTCCAACTGGAAGCCGCTGTGCAACCAACACGACGTCTCCATTTACTTTGCGGATCCCGGCACCCCTTCCCAGCGTGCCTTGAATGAACATTCCAACGGGCTCCTTCGAAAAGACGGCTTGTCTAAGGAAATGGACTTTAACCAAGTAGATCAACCATTCATCTCCACGGTGGCTGACAAACGGAATCACATCCCACGCAAGTCACTGGATTACCGCACACCCTTGGAAGCATTTTTGAGTCACCTGAATGGAATCGATCTGTCTAGCTTAAATTGACAAACGGAATTTTTAAAAATTATTTCTTATTTTTTTGTTTGCTTATTAAAGGAGAACTTCAATAATTACGTGTAGATAAGTAAACCATTTCGTATATTAATTTCATATGCAAAGCCTTGAAATTTCTCGCAACCATTCCCGGACTTCACCTTCATCATCTGCTTCACGAAGTTGCTCATATGTCATAAAATTAACCACTTCATTATTCAGTCTCTTTTTCGCATTACTTTTTTTCCCTCTTTGATTCTCTGCATCTAGCTCATCCCATTCTAATCCTGTATCTCTTTCGTATAATGATTTCGCTGTGATTTCAGGAACACTGCAGGTAGAAGTAAACGATACATTTACTTCACATACTGAGTTGATAGCATCGGCATGTAGATAATTTTCAAGTTCTCTTTTTTTTGTACTATAGGCAACCGAATTGTCATCTCTATTATTTACTTCCTGGCATGTAGCATGATATTTTGGAGGCGTTAGAGCATCCCCATCATATATGTGAACTTCAGGAAGGTTAAATTTCTTTAAGTAATTTAATTCCACCCATTTTTTTAAAGTACTACCACCAGCTGGCATAATTACTACTCTATCGTCCTCGATTATGTTTATAATATCGTCGACATTTTCAGACATTAATTTGCTAAATACATTTAGCGTTGAAACGTCATGTACACCTTCTACGATTACAATAACCTTTACTTCATCTGTCACACTCGGCAATACACCTAATGTTTCTGCAATTTCACTTATTGTTTCATCATCATTTCCTGTTTTAATCATTTTGCCTTCGCTTGTGCTTACAACAAATCTCAACGAATCAGTTGGTAGAACTCCAGCTAGCCCAGGAACGTGTGTAGTAAGAATTACTTGAGTATTTTCATTTTCTGATAAAGATCGGAGGGTTTTCGCCAATAAGATTTGATTGCTAGGATGCTGTGAGGTTTCAGGTTCCTCTATTGCATAAATTATACTTCTTTCTGAAGATCCTAAGGTACTCTTTTCTGCCTCGGCTCTAAAGAAATTCAACAAAATTAACCTTCGGACTCCACTTCCTCTTTTATTTATAGGAATCCCATCATCCCCTTCTAATGAAAGTTTGAAGATACTACTCCATTTTGGTTCATCATTAAAACGGGGACTTAATTGGTTAGCCAAAGATTCATCCATTTCTCTAAGTTTACTTAAGGTGTTACCCGCAACAGTTAAAGCTTCTTCCATCACCATTTTCTTAATTTCTTCTAATTGAGTTTCAACATTTTGAATTGCTGCTTGAACAGCCAGCTTCATTGGGTCTTGGACTTCACTATCACTATCTGAACTTGTTCTATCAGATTGGAACAGTGTAAATATAGGAAGATGCAAACTTAGTTTATCCCAAATTGGTTTAACTCCCTCCGCCTTTACGGGTATCATTTTGAGCGCCAATTCTAAGTCATCAATAGAGTTGAAAATTGCCTGCCTTAACTCTACATTTGAGCGCATATCAATATCTGAAGTGTCAATCCCCAGATAATTGACTCTTTCTTTTAAGCGTGTAATTTTAAGTTCATGTAAGTCAGAAGCAGATTCAATTGTCGGGTACATTGCATTAATAAAAATTTCTACAGTCGGGATTTTTTTAGAGCAATCGAAGGTTTTATACACTTCAAGGTGTCCATCACTATTAATTATGTATTCCTGTTCAGCTGTAGTTGGGGCAGTTGAATCGATTACTATTTCCATATCTTTAACATTTTCGAATATACATCCTATAGTGACTTTATCCTCAACGCTGTGGACACAAGCATCTTTGGGTTCTATCTTTACTTTACTATTATTAAAAAATATTTCCAATGCTTCTAAAACTGTAGACTTGCCAATATCATTTTTTCCAATAAAAGTTGTTAAATCGTCGAAATTCACTTCAATTCTATCTTTGTAAGACCTGAAATTTTCAATTACGACTTTTTTCAGCTTCAATTTAATACACTCCTTTTACTTAAGTTACTTTAAAAGTAACATATTATTCCATATATATATATTTCTTTTACTAATATCCCTTTTTATTAATTCGAAATCTCGAATTGAAGTCTACGCTTAGAAGTTTACAAATGTTTGTTAAAAAATTTCTATTTACTTCATACAGCATTTGCTACACAATTTAAATGCTTGAATAAAGATATGTACTTGAACAACTTATACAATAACTTGGTTATTGACGGACTCGTAGCTTAACTTCTAAATCCTCAATTCTTGATATTTCTTTTTGAGTAGGATATAAAAAGTTTTTTAAGCTATCACTGATGCCAAATCCATTACTAGTACAATGAATAAACTCAATTAAATTAGAAATAAAAAAACCGAAAGAGAGATTTTTCAAATCATAAAACGAGTATGATGGAATACCATCTCCCTCCTTAGGGTTGCCTTCTCCCCAAAACTTGATAAAAATCTGAGGCCCAATTGAGATGTGATTCACTTGAGCACTAAAATTCTTTAAGGTTTCTGTCAATCTAATTTTTCTTTGAAAGTAATTGTTTGAAAACTCTTCGAAGTTAATATCGTTTTCATAACAAAATATCCCATTAAAAATAGACTTATTAATTATTTCTCCATTTTTATGTGATGTTTGGATTGCACTTAACAAATCAGTGATATTTAACTTTGTTTTCACTTCAATTATTCCCACTACAGCTTCGGGAAGAACAATCACAAAGTCACCTTCAGAAAAAAGGGTAGGTATATTATGGTTGTAAATAATAACGTCAATTTGTTTAGTTATATCATCTTTACCTCTTACAAAACCTGTCCCTACTGACACAGTTGATGGTAAAACCTTTTTCAAATAATTCATTAGTAAAATTTCTTTATATCTTCCGTCCTCGCCATTATGCCTTCCCCCTTGTAACCGTCAAGTAGAATTCAACACTTTTCCCCAATTAAGATTCAACACCTGGATTTTCAAATAGTGACTTTCTATATTTCATCCGGATACTGTCTTGCGTTTCATCAAACGTAAGAATTTCACTCCGGTGAAGAAGGCGATCTAGAATGGCCGTTGTTAAGGTGGGATCCCCCAAAAATTTTCCCCATTCAGCTGGCCCCTTATTCGAAGTCAAGATAAAGGCTGCTTTGTCATACATTTCATAAATAAACTGGAAGAATAGATGGGCCTCTTGAGGCTCATAAGCCATATACATGACATCATCAATAATAATCAGATCAGAACTCGCTATGCGCTTATATCTGGTTTTTGACTTGCTCGTGTATTCTTTTGATTTCAATACATAGATGAGACGCTCCATTGATATGAMCGMCACTTGATTGACCAATTGAAAGTTGTCCAATCCGTCATCGGGAACTACCCTGACTTTGTGGATGAAGCGTTAGAAGACAAAGATTATATTAAACGGATAATTGGCGTTCCTGGTGACCATATAGCCTATGAGAATGATCAGCTTTATATAAACGGGGAAATTCAA
>NZ_JAHPZO010000033.1 GCF_019042655.1 Planococcus sp. CP5-4_YE | reverse complement strand
TAAATTAATCTATCAACTATACGAGATACGTCTTGTAGCCAATATACTTTGAATCCGTTTACTTGCTATAGCTTCCCATTCTTCACGTGTAGCCATTTTTCCCCACCCTAGAACACACTGCTAAGCTTAGAGCCAACCGGGGTTGGGGTAGCTAGACATGCGTATAAATATTTAGTAGTACTACCGGGTACATAAATCAATCTATCAAATCATTTTCCTCAATGCTTTTAGCCTGCTTGTTAAATTCTTCAAATTCTTCTGGAGATAGTTCACGTAGTTTATTTTCATATTTCGAACCTTTCCAAAGTGAACGGAGCAAATGCGTATAGACATTTTCATCCTTTTCCTTGAATCGGTCCAAGTCGCCAGCTTCATACTTTTTAGCATAGTCTTTCATCATGCCTGAAAAAACAAGCAATTGCCGACCTTTCAGAGCTGTATAAAATGTATCAAACACAGTTTCGCTATGATACAAATCGCTTCCTTTTGCCGCATACTTCGCAATCTCTAGCACCGCATTTGAATTACCCGTAGCCCTAATCTTCTTAGCATCAATTTGAGTAATAGACTTATCTCCCATACATTGTTGCCACATTTTCAGCCATTCCTCTTTGCTGATAAATTCATTCGCCTTATTGAAATAGCTTTTGTTCACTACCACAATCGCATGAACATGAGGATTATAAGTATTGAAAGTTGGATTCGGATCTCCAACCTTCAGCCCGCGCATTTCGAAATAATCTTTCTTGCGCTTAAATGCTTTTGCAGTGATAAATTGTTCCTGGTCTGTTGTCACTTCAATTTTCCGAACATAACCTTTAACCACACGTTTCACATTCCGGCGTTCAAACAACCGTTTCACAGCTTTATTGAACCTGTCCAATTCTTCTCGTAAATCTTCTCCTGAGCAATTAGGAGAAGTTAACGTAAGAAACAGGAATTCCTTACCTTCGATTTCCTTCACAGCATCCAACATGACTGAAAGCTTAATTGCATCTTTCTTTGCAGTCTTCCACGTGCAAATAGGACAGAAGCGATTTTCGCAGGAATTTGTTTTGTGCAACCTCTTCACGCTCAGTTCTCCATTCGTCAAAAAGGATAAGTAGTCGCTGCACGTTTCAAACCGCACGACCGATTTCACAGTGACATGTTTCTCGATGTATGCTGTCGCTTTGCGATTCAAATCTTTTTTGGGTGTATATTTGCCAAGTAGATCGGCACCGAGCTTTGTATTTTCAAGTTGGGGTTCCCCCCACTGATTAGGTTGATTTTCAATCATAAATGTTGTAAAGTCACAAATAAGCAGTATGAATTAAATAAGTTCACGAGACTTGTCCTCCCCTCTAAGTTTTTGGTTGTTGTGTGGTAACTTCACCTTAACTTTTAGTTGGAAAAAGGGCAAGTCTTTTTTTGTGAAATCGTATCCTCAAAAAACATCATTAATAATTCCACTACACCTTGAGAGAGTAAGAGCGAAGACCCACTATACGCCCTCATTCCGTGCCGAAATAATGACGTATAGTATCAAGATAGAAAAAAACCAAAACAAAAAAGCCCATTAAGGGCTCTTTATTTTTTAGTTTTATCGAAGTATTCGATGGGCTTCACTGATAAATCTGCCATTTTTATATGTGGGGGAGGTCTATTAGCTATCTCTTTTGCAAGGTTTTCAAACAGTTGAGGGTTTTCTTTTAAGAATTTATTTGCATGATAACCTGGTGGAGCTTTGATTTCTTCCGAGTCGATCATTTCAAATACTTTTTTCAATTCAGGATTTTTTTCTTCGGATTTATTAAAAAGAAAATTTTTGGGAACATCTATTTCTTTTTTCTCTATAAGTTTTATCGTTCTTTTATATTTTCTTTTCTTTTTTATTCCTTTAACTTTTTTGGCAGTTCTTTCTTTTGTTGCTGTTGTAAGCAGTATCGAGCCTTTTAGAAACCACTTTGAAAACTTTACTAAGTTAACAAAGATTATATCTTTAATCAAAATAGTAGCCAGCACACCAACTACTGCACCAATTAGAATAAAAGTTAGTTTATTGGCGTTCTCTCCGGTCTTCCAGAATTCTATTGCCCAATCTGGCACCAAAAAAATCTCCCCCTTCATTTCTCTTGTACTTACTTAATCACTTCGTAATCCTCATCATTTTCATACCACTCAACATGATAAGAGTTGGCTGGATCTAACAAGTAGTTTCCGTTTTCATCAATTTCAAGCTCATACAAATTCAACTTTTGGTTTTTTTCATGTATTAGATGCATCATTTCCTCCACGCTTTGTCGAGGTTTCTCCATTTTGTCACCTTCCCTCACCTTTCAAAATCAACTTCTTTGTTCTTAGTGTTCTTGCTAATCTTTTCTTTCTCCACCACTACCTCTTCCTGTTCTTTTTTCATCTCCCTCCCCTTAACAATGTTCATGTATTTTTCAGCCCCTCGGACTTCATCTTCCGGAATCATCTTTTTAAAAACTTCCGGCATAAAGGATTTCTCTTTTCCAAATCTATTGGTCAACTCATGAAGACGGGACGCTCCAACGAATTCATTAAACTTCTCTTTTCCGATACTAAGTTGTTTTTCTGCACTGTTTTTCATGATTGCCAATACTTTTTGTAAGTGCTGCAAAGTGAGATTAAGTTTCGACACTTCGCTCTTCAACTCTTTATTTTCTGCTCTAAGATTTTCATTTTCTTTTTTCAATTCACTGTTCTCGTTTTGTAAAACTTCTTTTTCAGCTTTCAACTCAGCATTTCGCATACCAACTATCCCTGCATCCACATGAAGACCCGTAATCTTCGTTCTAAGCCCTTCAGAAGCCAAAGCAAGGGTTTTGATCGTCTCGAAGTCTTCAACGCTCATTTTGACACTCCCACGGTCAAATAAACGCCCTTTCTCGATTTGGATGCTCTCAACCCGTTTAGAATCTCTTGTAGCCTTTAAAACACGTTGTGAGTCCTCCTGAAGCTTATTATTTACCTCAGCCAGTTCTTTTCTTGCCACTAACGTTTGTTGCTCTAATTCTCGTATTTCGTCTTTTCTCGATTTCAGGTCATTAACGTCTTTAAAATCATTAGTACCAATCAAAGATCGTTCCAATCCACGCTCTTTCAGCATTTTTTCTAACAGCTGCACTTCTTGATTTCTCCAATCTTCAAATGGCCGTTCTTTATTCAACGTTTGATCCTGCTGGAGAATGGCACGATCGAAAGAAACCTGTTTTTCCATTCCTCTTTTATAGCCAGTCGCAACAGGAACAAAATTCAAGTGCATGTGAGGACTCGCTTCATCGTTATGAATGACTGCATTATAGACTTTTAAATTCGGATTTCGCTCTTCAAATTTTTGAAACCATTCTTCCAATAATTCATTAGCTAGCTTTTGGTTTTCGGGATTATCCTTAAAATCATCTTTATCTCCGACCTGTAAGATCATTTCTTGCTGCAAGCTGGTCTTTTTGCCTTTTTGGACCTGTTCATAGTAATTCGTAATTTTTCGGTCTGCTCGTTTCTGCTTGTCGTTATAATCTTTTTGAGCTTGACCGAATTCCGTTTTGTACAATTCTTTCAAGCTCTTCGAAACAAGGTAATTATTTTCAGATGAACGAGAAAAATCAATGTGCGTATTTTGCTCTTTTTCCTTGTCACTCATTTTCCGGTTATTGTGTTTGATGTTAGTTTTGCGAGTATCTTTTTTCAAAGAAATGCTCATACCCATACGAATCACCCCATTGGAAGAAGCATACCTAAAAGTTTGTTACTTTGTCAAAGTAACCTTTTCTGCATAGTGACACGTTGTGTGCACTATGAAAAGGCTCTCCGAGGGTAAAATCTGTTGGGCGAGTCGCCCAATTGACTGCCGCTGCCAGTCAAAAAGACCTTGGGCGTTGCCCAAACCCACGAGGGGAACTCTTCCCCTCGACCCCAATCAAAAGCTCCCCCTAGCCCCCTCAATTTTGAGGGGGAACTCCCTCGCCGGGTGGCAGGTTCTCACGGTGGACGTGAGAACCAACCAGAGGGTGCAGATCAATCGCACGTATCCAC
Source organism: Planococcus sp. CP5-4_YE (assembly GCF_019042655.1). Classification (GTDB taxonomy): domain Bacteria; phylum Bacillota; class Bacilli; order Bacillales_A; family Planococcaceae; genus Planococcus. Next base: position 1,565 of record NZ_JAHPZO010000033.1, on the reverse strand, counting down.
TCCTTAAATTCCTTCCACTTCGTTCCAGTCAGACATTTACCGTGGACACTCCCCAACGTCTTACCTTCCCGTCAAATAAAAAAAGAGGATAGCGATAGCTACCTCTTTCTCATTCAATCATTTTACTTATATCTCAAAATCAGTGGTTTTGGCTTCCAGCTCGAATTCTACATCCTCGAATTCAGCTTCCTCTTTGAACTCTTTGTACAATCTATAACGTTTTCCTTGATTTAAACCCGGTTCCGCCATTTGATAATCAATGGCATATTTTTTCAGAAGATCTTTATGTTTCATAAACTTTTCAAAATAAATTTCTGCTTGTTGATCTAAAATGTCATCAAAAAACATAACTAAATGACTTGGCACTGGATCTTTTGGTTTCAATAGCTTTATGTCTGCAAAGCCTAATTTATCTTTATGAATCACTTTGTCCTTAAAAGTGTATTTGCTGTCAGGTTGAACTTGTTGGGCCATATACTGAAAATTTGTCTCAAAGCCTAGAATTCCAAAATTAGCAAAAAATCCACCCCGTGAAATATAAGATATTTTTCTAGCTATAATCACAGGCAAACATTCCAATGTGCATGCCCGAGCAATAGCCCGCCAAACTTCTACAGACGCAGGATAAATCCATTCTCTTATGTTTTTAGCTTCTATGCCGATGGGAGTATGAGATGACTTATGGATGGCAAACAAATCAAATCCTGCACCACTCTCAGCTTTATAAACATCATTCCCTTGATAAGTAAGCATCTCAGACCCTGACGATTTCATAAGTTTACCATCAGGTCCATATATCGGTGCACTTCCCAAAACATGATATTTATCTGTTTCTAATACTGCATCAAATATAATTTTTTCTAGTACAAAACCACAGTATTCACTTCTTTGTGATGCCCAAAGAAATAAATTTCTCCACTCTACGAAACTTCGTGAACGTGAAGCATCGGCAGCACCACTAAAATCCAGAGGCACAAAATATTTCGGGTTATTGTCGCCCGAGGGTAAGTTAGTGGGTTTATAATTAGCTATTTCTTTAGCTTTATTCATATGCCTCAAAGCATTACTAATAATATGTGGTTCCGCACGCAAATGATTTGGTCCAGCTTCAGAAATTTTAATTTCTAAGTGTGAACTATACGAGATACGTCTTGTAGCCAATATACTTTGAATCCGTTTACTTGCTATAGCTTCCCATTCTTCACGTGTAGCCATTTTTCCCCACCCTAGAACACACTGCTAAGCTTAGAGCCAACCGGGGTTGGGGTAGCTAGACATGCGTATAAATATTTAGTAGTACTACCGGGTACATAAATCAATCTATCAAATCATTTTCCTCAATGCTTTTAGCCTGCTTGTTAAATTCTTCAAATTCTTCTGGAGATAGTTCACGTAGTTTATTTTCATATTTCGAACCTTTCCAAAGTGAACGGAGCAAATGCGTATAGACATTTTCATCCTTTTCCTTGAATCGGTCCAAGTCGCCAGCTTCATACTTTTTAGCATAGTCTTTCATCATGCCTGAAAAAACAAGCAATTGCCGACCTTTCAGAGCTGTATAAAAT
>NZ_JAHPZO010000032.1 GCF_019042655.1 Planococcus sp. CP5-4_YE | reverse complement strand
ACAGAAAATCATACATCTGCCCTTTGTTGACGGTTGGCTGGAAGTCGAAATCAAATTGGTCCATTTCCTTCAAATGAGGAAAAGCTCCGACCTTCACCATGGATTGAAGCATATTCTTTTCGCGCACGTCGATTTCATAGTTGGTCAATTTCACCAATGGCGGTTTGTTCTTCCAAGCGAAACTGCTCAAATGTTAATACCTCCGGGAACTCCGCCCATTTCATGAGCTTTTCGCTGGTTTTTCGTTCTCGGCAACGCATTTCATAACTAAGCACTTCATGGATAAAYTCRTGATACGTCCATCCCTTCGCTTCGGCTTCGCGAACGAGATCAGACCAAACGGGAATTATTAATCCAACAGATTCAAAGCCAATTGACAGCAACAAAGACAAGTACCTGGTTCATTGAAGAATTAACCGAACGATATCCCCGCCACTTGATTGACCAATTGAAAGTTGTCCAATCCGTCATCGGGAACTACCCTGACTTTGTGGATGAAGCGTTAGAAGAAGTCAAACGACTTAAGCTAATGAGCGCCAACGATTTAAGGGACATCGCTATCTCGTTAGAGATAGATAGCCAGAAACAGCAAAAGAAGGTCGGCTCGATAAACGAAAAGTACAAAGACATCGTAGCTCCAGAACGGACAACGGATATTTATCTCTCCGTCCTTCGAGGAGGTAAGAATCGATGAGTCATCCCTATGACGGATTACAAGAAAAGTGCCGAACCTTACGGTTAGCAGAAACGGCCAAAGAACTGCCGAATTTTCTTCGCGAAGCCGAAGCGAAGGGATGGACGTATCACGAGTTTATCCATGAAGTGCTTAGTTATGAAATGCGTTGCCGAGAACGAAAAACCAGCGAAAAGCTCATGAAATGGGCGGAGTTCCCGGAGGTATTAACATTTGAGCAGTTTCGCTTGGAAGAACAAACCGCCATTGGTGAAAAGCAACTCAATGTGTTAAAAGAACTGTCTTGGATTGACAATCGTTTCACGTTAATCATGATGGGGCCGACAGGCGCTGGCAAAACTCATTTATCGACTGCATTAGGTATCCACGCCATCGAGCGTGGGTATCAAGTGTCGTTCATATCAATGGAGCGTCTCATCTATGTATTGAAATCAAAAGAATACACGAGCAAGTCAAAAACCAGATATAAGCGCATAGCGAGTTCTGATCTGATTATTATTGATGATGTCATGTATATGGCTTATGAGCCTCAAGAGGCCCATCTATTCTTCCAGTTTATTTATGAAATGTATGACAAAGCAGCCTTTATCTTGACTTCGAATAAGGGGCCAGCTGAATGGGGAAAATTTTTGGGGGATCCCACCTTAACAACGGCCATTCTAGATCGCCTTCTTCACCGGAGTGAAATTCTTACGTTTGATGAAACGCAAGACAGTATCCGGATGAAATATAGAAAGTCACTATTTGAAAATCCAGGTGTTGAATCTTAATTGGGGAAAAGTGTTGAATTCTACTTGACGGTTACATAATGCTGGTGAAATTGGTATCATAAGAGCAATACCCCATATCATATACTTTTTCTTTTTCGGTTTATTTACACTTAACAGAAAAGCTAAAAACGCGCTTGTAAATGCAATTACATATCCTGAAATGATCACTGATGACATCTTACCAGCCCTCTCCCCATTTTATTCTCATCTGGATATACTAGCCTCTTTCTTTTAGACAAATCATTATAAAAAAGAATACTTTGACAATTTAACTTTAACATATTACTCCTTACTTTTATTCCCAAACTCAGCAATAAAATTATTTGAAACTGTTCATAAAATTACTTCTACGAACAAAAAAGAAGAAACTACAGTAAAGTTCCTTCTATCGTCAAGTTTTGATATGCAGACTGTGTATTTAACAATTCCAATTCTAGAGCCTTACAGAACAGTCTTTTGAATGTATCATTTTTCAGAAAAAACTCAACTTCACTTAGTTGTCGGGTCGAGCCAATGAAATTAAGGTTTTGAATGTAACTTAATTATACTTATGCTACATTCAAAAGCATCAAAAAATATCTAGTAAATTCCTCTTTGTTGAAAAATTGAAACTTTATTGGAAGCTAGTTGGTATAGTAATTATAAACTTGCTGAACTAAGGGGCGAAATGAATTTGAACAGCGAAAAAAAATATAACTTAAAGTACCATATGAATGGGTTTTCTGTTGCTTTCTCCATTATTCTTGTCAGTTATATTGATGATTATATTTACGACTTCCGCACGTTAATAGGGGCTATTTTGGCAGGGGTTTTAGCTTATATTTTAAGTGCTCTTTTTGGGAAACTCTCTTTTCTAGATAAAGAGATCAGTAAAAGAACGAATAGAGTTCTTACAGTCCTGGCTATATTTCTAATTTTCTTTTCGTTTTACCTTTTTCAGTTATAAAATGAACTTACATACAAAAGAGTTGCTGAATCTTTTTAAGATCAGCAACTCTTTTGTTTTGCAGGTTCCGAATGTAACTTAATTGCTATTAAGTTACATTCAAAATTCATATAAATTACTCCACAAATCCCATATCACTTAATGGCCAAAAAACGTAATTGGTGCTGCCAGTTATATCTTCTATTGGCACGAGGCCAATAATTCGGCTATCAGTACTGTTTCTACGATTGTCTCCTAAAACAAACACATAACCTTCAGGAATCTTGTCCAGTTCTGTAAGTCTTTCGAGTGTGAAATCTTCTGTTAGCGTGCCACTTCCAAAGTTTTGTTGCTCCTTAAGAGAAGATAAGTACGGTTCAGCTTGAATTTCCCCGTTTATATAAAGCTGATCATTCTCATAGGCTATATGGTCACCAGGAACGCCAATTATCCGTTTAATATAATCTTTGTCTTCTGTCGCATGAAACACCACAATATCAGATCGCTCAGGTTCTCCGACGATGTAACCAATCTTATTCACCAGCATCCGGTCCTCGTTTTCAAGAGTTGGCATCATTGACTCTCCGTCTACAACAATTGGTGCGAACAAGAAAAAACGAATAAGCCCTGCCACCGCAAGAGCGATGAATAGGGCTTTTCCCCACTCCCAAAGTTCATTTTTCTCTTTTTTTGCTTGTTCCATAGTAAAAACACCCCTAAATATATTAGTTATGAATGTAACTTAACTGCACATAAGTTACATTCAATTCCCCTAAGTCAGCGCCTTTTATTTGTTGCAATTCCTAAATATATCGGACTACCGATGATTTAAGATATGCAAACTGCGATGCTATATTACAACTATCGTTGCTCATTTACAAGTTGTTTTAAGTATCCATCTGGCAGCTGAACTGTTTCTCTTAGGTGTCTTGTATAGTAGTTGTCGTCTGTTGTTTGAATTTCGAGTAGAAGTCCGTCCGTTTCCCCCATCTGATAGGGTCCATGAAAATAAATATCCAGCGTGTCTCCCTTTTCCATTGCAAGTGGCAGTTTCACTTCTCTACCGTTACGCGACCAGGAGACAGTGGCAGATGAACTGTAATGGCCAATTGTAGAAATAGCCATTGGTTCTGGCGCCGTAAATATATAATTCAATTGATCCTGTTCTAATTTTCCTTCTGCTGCTTCCTCTTTCAGTAACAGGATGCCATCAGCTTCTATAGGGGAATAATCTTCAAAAGAAACATTCGCCAAAAAAGTGCGACTCGAATTTTCAGGCATGAGATAAGCCAGTTCCTCATCGCTCAACTCAATTGTCGCTTCACGCAACTGATATCCATTTTGCGCAATCAGGTCCCTGGTAATTTGCATATTTTCTTCTTCTGTTTCACCATTGGTCCGAGATGGAGGATAAAAGCCTTTTCCGTTCACAGTGACCTCCATTAAATGGGCATCATCTTGTTTTGTAGTAATATAAGAAACACTCATTGTATTAGTAGACTCTATGACTTGCGCGGATACAACAATTGGTTTTTCGATGCTTGCTTTCGGCCAAAGCCAATAAACCAGAATAGAACTAAGTACAAGTAAAATCCCAACCCACTTTTTCATTTCATCGCCCATTTCTTTTTCAATTTTTAATCGAACATCGCTTCTTTCTCTTAATAAAAATGAATCGAAAAATTATTTCCTCTTCTTTTCACATTAACATTATTTGGTTATTTAGAATAGTTTAAATTATCTTTGTATCTAATCAACGACGAGAAGAGCGTTCGTAAAAGTACACTTTCTCAGACAAAAAGGGAGGGTAAATGTGCTTGATTCAGCCTCTTCTCTCCCTTTCTAATTCAACTACCAATAATAGTAGAGGAAAATGGGAAAAGATATTACAACAAGAATAGAAAAACTTCTCACTTTACTGTCTTTCCACATACTTATAACTGTAATTATTCCTCCACTAATAAATAGAATAATTCCCAAAACTTCGATTGCTCGTATACTGAATAAAAAACCTACATGGCTGACGAATCCACCTATTGTGATAAAACCTAAGGTAAAAATAAAGCGATGAGATTTAAAATCGCTCATGGCTGATTTTTTATCCTCCGGATTCATTTTCAAATATGCTCTAACCCCCATAAATGCCGGCATTCCCCAAAATAGCATTAAATAAATGAGAGACTCAAGACCTTTGCCCAATTTTATTCGCTCCCTTCAAAACATCATTCTATTTCTGTAAATACTATTTTAAAGGTGTTCATTCCCACCTTTAACAAAAGAGAGATAAGTTTTTTCACTTTAAAACTTCTTGGAAAATACGATGCTACCTTAACTACCTAGTTTGTCTGGGAAATTGAATGTGCAGCTATAGATCCTACTTCTAGCAAACATGCCATCATAGCAATTACTCGTCTTCATTCACCAACTGATATATTTGCATATCCACTCCCCTGGTTGTTCTTCACGATAACGTCTACAAGATTAAAAATTCCTCTTTTATATGCAATGAACCTTCTACTCGGTTTTACGATTAGACACTCCTTATCTTATGTTAGAAAAAATTGACGCTCAGCATACATAAAATATACAATCTCTTCCAGTTATCTTATCAATGATTACGAATTTTGAAAATACCTTCATATAATTTTAAATATATTCTGGAACCGTTCGTAAAAGTACACCTTTGCGAACGTCTTTTTAAGTGCTAAAAACCAAGTACACCAACGTTCGTAAACGTCTCAAAACACTTTACGAACGTTCATAAAATCAAAGCCACTTTTATGAACTTTTTAAAGCTAACTATTTGAAAAAAAGTTCTTTCATGGTACGTATCATCTGTTTTCTATCTTCACTTGGTTGATTGGTTTGCCCGTAACAACCAGTAGATTTTTTAAGACTGCCTTTTAAAATCGCCGGCTTCTTCTTGCAACTTGAACATCAGGGCTCGTGATTGACTGAATTTTAGTGAACTTGATCTCCCGAACGTTATCTTCTCCTTGCATAATTTGTTCTCGCTCTAGTTTTTTATCGACAGTTATTTCTTCCTCATTGAAAAAACTGAAAATGTAGTCCGGAAACATCTCACCATTTTTTAGTTCGACAGTGACTGATTGTCCGCTGTCCAAGGTTTCTAAAATCGAAAACCTTTCAATTAGTTTTTGTTTCTTTAATTGGATTAACTTTTTATCGAAATAACTTGCCGCCCATAATGCAAGAATCATGACAACTGCAAACCACCAGCCAATTTGGCCATAAATAAAATCGCTGAATAAAATTGCCGAACCTACGAGTGAAATCTTTAAAAACAAATAAAAGTATTCCATTGGCCATCGCTCCGTTTCACTGTCTGCAGTTGCTTAGAATACTGAGACTCTCTATATGGCCAACATGCAATTGTGCCTTGCTTCCCTCGCTGCCTGCCCAACCTGTAACTCTCTCTCCGTCACTTGAAAAACTAAATTTTGAAGGTAGCGGCATTGAAAATTTATTTCTAAGACCAAAAGGGAAAACTCTTATTTGAGCTTCCCCCTTCCTCACTACTTATGTATTTTGAACAGCCGCTTTCACCACTATAATAATTTGTTCTGAAGATCAGGTAATCTACCATTTATTAGGCAATAAACTTTCGCTCTTTTCGGTTCGCTTTCACCAAGTTCAAAGTCTGCAATCCATCACTCGGAAGGCCACCTAAAAAACGGGGATAAGTCCACGGAATCAATGACGTGACAAAGAGAAAAAAGTTGGCTCCTGCGCTATTGATGATGATATTCCCCGCTACTCCGGAAACAAAATGAGAGGCAATGTACAGTGCCACAAAACAAAGCAATGATGCGATTGGCCCGCCAAGGTAGAAGACTAGTTTTTGTTTATATGTAAACGGCGGTGACTCTTTAGGGATGGAGTACTCGCAGAAGGCCGATATGGCGACGGTCAGATAGCAGGTAATTCTTCCAAAAGACAGCCGTAGCTTGTTCGCTTTGCTGGATGAACCCATAAAGATTTCAGCTTTGGAATTTTTGTTCGCCGTGACTGTGGCAACAGCATGTCCCATTTCATGTATAAATAGCGAACATGAAATAATGAGTAAAACTACAATGACTTCAAGCAACATCAAATTACATTCTCCATTTCTCTATTTATGCTTTTAAAGCATTTTTTCTCGATCTGGCTCTTTTGAAAAAACATCTTCTCTCACATCTAATCCTTCAGGACGCCAATAACTTTCAGGCAATTGGCTTTCCTCAAAAAAAGTTCGAAGATGGCGGATCGCTTCAGCCCAAGTCGGAAACACTTGGAAGGCATATGGCGGGTCTCCCCAGCTATCATTCCATACTGCCCATTCGCCATTGGGGAGCTGTGTGGCATGATAAAACGCATCCCCCTCCATCTGAAAAATACCAAAAGTGTTTTCTAAAGTAATCTTCCAGTCTGTGTAGCCTAATTCGTTGAAGAACTGGTCGTATTTTTCGAAAATCCACTTATGCATCACTTTCCACAATCGGTTCATCTCATCACTTCCCGACTTTACTAAATACGTAGAGAGCTTATCAGACCCATATAATACGGTAATTAGACAACATCAAAAAAGCCCTCAATTAACCTAACGATTCCCCTTACCGCCATAAACAGGATTCTGAAGGGAAGAAATAGCAATTCTGGGATCCAAAATGAGATTACGTCGAAAAAATCAGTCTTATTTGTGCTTTTCTTTTTCTGCTTGTTCATTGGTACGGTCCCCTTTCAATTTTCACTTGCACCCTTATTTGTTTAGAAATGACTTGGCCATATAGTAAGCGCTGGCTGTAAAAAACTGTGTTTCGATAGTCCGATTCTGTATCAAGTCCTCAAACTCTTCGAAATCGATCAGTTTAACAACGATTTCTTCGGTGTCATCTAATTGCTGATTGCTCGTTTTGAATGCATTGGTGATGAGATAAGTAATAATTTTGTTGTTTTGAACGGCCGGATTCACCATATACTCTCCCAATAAGATGGGTTTTTCGTTTGTAGTGAATCCGGTCTCCTCAAGTACTTCCCTTAGAATTCCTTTCTCACTGGTTTCGTTTTCTTCAAGCTTTCCAGCAGGAATTTCTAAATAAAAACCTCTTGTCCCATGCCTGTATTGCTTTACAAGTACAAGTTGGTTTCTGTCGTTCAGGACTACGGCATTCACCCAATCCGAATACTCATTTACGTAAAAGTTATCAATGACGATTCCGTTTGGCAGCCTACACTGCTCTTTCCTCAAATTCCCGAACGGATTTTTATACAAATATTCTGTAGAGAGCGTTTCCCATGCTTTCATCTTTGAATCCCCCGCTCATTATGGTAGAGATACTATTAAGCTATCAGATCTATTTTTTACGGCTGATCCACTGCGAGATTTTTTGGCTCACCACTTCCGGGTTCTCCCAATAGATATCGTGGGAAGTATCTTTCACTTCTTCCACAGAGAGAGCCAAATACTGTTGGAGTCTCGCAGTTTCGCTTTCACGATGGGAATTAAACGCCTTCGGCAAAGTGCTTCTAAGCAGCAAGACCGCTACGTCGATATCACTTAAAGTATCCATGCTCGGCTCATTGAAATGTTGCTTCACATAATATCCGGTATGTTCACTCGTTAAAATTAACTTAATGGCATCACGTTCTGCTTGCATGCTCGGTTTCACCATTTCAATTAATCGTTTAATCAAACCTTCCTCGGCCATCTTTTCTTCGAACTGTGTCCAGGATGAAAAAGCATGATTAACACAATGCTCTTTTGCGAATCGAATTTCTTCAGTGATAGAACTACCAGGAATACTGCTTGAGCGTATATACCCGCCGTCCAAGAGAATGACTGATTGAACCGAGAAAATTTTGGCAAACACTAACGCTATGTTCCCGCCTATAGAGTGTCCAATTACATGAAGATCTTTAATATCAAGCTGTTCCATTGCTTCCTTTACCCACCTAGCCATCGACGCTGCTGAAAAGGATTCTTCAGCTTGTTCAGCTGTAGATAAACCATGGCCAGGCAAATCTAATGCGATGATGCTGTATTTTTGCGAAAGTAAGTTGGCCAGTTCAGTAAAGCTGGCTGCCGAACTCCCAAGGCCGTGAAGAAAAAGAAGCGTTGTGTGGTTCATGTTTCCCCATAAATGCATGCCTATCTGTAATCCATTATCAAATTTAATGATTTCCTTTTTCATAAGAAGCTCCTTTTTATACATACTTATTTTACCATTTAATGTTTTTAAATACAGTGCTAAAATCACAATTTTTAAACAACTTTATGCGCTATAATCGTTAATTAACCAAAAAAAGAAGCTATTCATAAGCTTCTCTGTGTTTCGTATGTTCCATTTACTCCAATATGCTTTTCAACTCTTTTGTTTGTTCTTCATTTAAAGCATAGAACTCTTGCTCTTCTTCCACTGCGTTTGCTCTATTGGACAAAACAGCACTGCCATCATCCATATACCATACATACCGCCAACGTTCAGAAACATTTTCTTCCGGTTTATCCAAGGTAAGAACAAGATCCGCGACTGGAGCTAACTCCTTTGGCGGTGCTATTTTCTCTTCCATTTCAACAATCTTCCGCAACTCATATATTGTTTCTGAGTCTGTGAAGCCTGTATTAAACTCCGCTCCCGTCGTGCCTTCATCGTTAAAAGGAGTGCCTACACGAACTATTTCCTCTTCAGAACATCCTATTGCCATCATCACTGGAAGACATGCAGCAAGCAATACTAGAAACTTCTTCATCAAGGTTCACCTCCTAACTATTATTACGATCCTTCACTTCAGATTGTTATAATTACATTATGTAGGTAGGAAATTCTTAGAAGCTGGGAGCCATGATATGATAAAAAGTTTTCTCGAACGATTTTTCAGTGCGGTTATTTCTGCCCCGCTTTACGTGATGTTCATGTTCTTGTGGCAGCTTGTCATTGCGAATGAACAGGACCTGTTGTCTGAATTCACCTTATTTAAAGCGTTTTGGGTCACTTACGTATTTATTTTTCCGGTATTTTTCGTGATGGGCATTCCGATGTCGTACTTGGTGGACTTCCTTATGAGCTTGGTACCGTCTCGCAGTTGGATTGTCGCTTATTGCTGCAAGCTCGCCTTATACGTTTTATTTACAAGCCTCGTATTCTTCATGATGTTCCAAGTATTCACACTTACTGATGTTGAATTATTAAACATTAGCCTTGTCCCTGCATTAATTGGATTTCACGTTCTATTTATCTTGCGAAGAGAATACCGCTTGAGGCATACGTAAGCTTTGCTAAAAGAGACTGCTGATAAAGCAGTCTTTTCTTATGGACGGCAACCTTGTCAGTTCAAGGAGTACTCCAAAATAATGTGGAGAGAAATGGAATAATGACAGCTAAAACAAAAACCAAAGAATTTCCAATTAAGCCCACTGCTTTGAGCGATCTGTTCTTGGCAAAGAGTGCTGCAACGATTCCGATAAGCGGTAGTAGGATAGCTACAATCATTGCTGAATTAGAGAATAAGTTTTCATTAAAGAACCAAGCTGTATAAACAAACAAAGAAATTAAAAATGCTGCGACCGAGATTGTTCCTGAGTTCATTATTGTCTACCTCCCTTTAATAAGACAATTAGTTTTTACTTATTTTACCACAAGAATTCATTTTCCTCTTCCCTATAGCAACAACTTACTCAAGCTTCCATTGGTCTCATGATTCGCTTGTGATATACCCAAATCAAAAATATAAAGAAGCTTATCACACTAAAAATAATAGGCATTAAAAATAATTCCCAACTACTAGGTGCAAAGTGTTTAATTTGATGAGCATTTTCCACTGTTGCTAAGTAGGAATCTTTATATTCGAATTGGACGACCCATTCTTCGTTCGCCATAGCCATTGTACCGATATCGTAATCAACTGGAACAATTGGTTCTGTAATTTCTCCGAACTTGCCAACGACAATGGAAGCTCGTTCGTAGTCAATAGGGTATATAGTACTCGGGGTTTGCAAATCGAGAATGGTATCTTCTACTGCTCTAGAGGGAAATACTGCAATGTGCTGTAATTGTTCCTTATATTGCTGAAAAACGATTTGCAATGACTGCTCATTAGGAGTTTCTGGTTCCATTAATACAGCAAAGACTTTATCCATAATATCTTGCTGTTCTTGCGCTACACGTTGAACTTCTTCTTGATCATTCTGCCACAAAACTAAGTGGTTAAAAGAAAATACTAAAAGTATTACTGTAATAACTATCCCAGACCAAAAAGAGAACCCTAATATGTTTGAGAACTTTCCTTGTGCCTTTATCAATTGCGACACTTTTTCAAATGGCTTTTTCTGTTCAAGACGTACAGTTATTTCCACGTCTTCAGTGTCATCAAACTCGTTTTTCATATGTTGTAAAATTTGAGCGCACGATTCACACTGCGCTATATGCTTTTCAATAAACATTCTGCTTTGCTCGCTGCACAATTGATCTATGTAGGAAGGCAATAAATCCCGAACGATGTAGCATTCATTTCTCAACTGGAGACACTCCCTCTCTTAACTTTAATTTAGCTCTGTAAAATGATACTCTGGCCCAGTTTTCATTTCGTTGATGAACTTCTCCAATTTCCTTAAAACTTAAGCCACCTAATAGACGCAACAAAACTATTTCTTTGTACGGCTCATCAAGCAAATGGACCATCCGGAATATTGCTATCTTATTTTCAGAAGCAATAATGTCATCTTCAATGGAGTTCACGTGTTCATTAGACTGTATTTGATCCGCTTGCTTCACTTGTTTATCGACATATTTGTAGTAAGTATGCTTGCCGATTTGACATAACCAAACCGACATTTTGCATTGGCCGTTGTAATTGTCGATTGACCGAATCGCTTCATAAAAAGTTTCTTGGGTTAATTCCTCTGCTACATCTGCATTTCGGCATAAGGTAATTATGTGTTTGAAAACCTGTTCTGCGTGTTTCTCATATATTTCCGTAAGGCCATCCACTCTTCTACCTCCTTTCACACTATATATCTGAAAAAAACTCTTTTCGTTACACCGAATCACCAAAAATAAATAAAAAAAGAAGAAACTCATTTCTGAGCTTCTTTCATCACAGGTACTTTACAAAAAACTCTTTATATAACATTCAATCGAACATCTGGTTTCCTAAGCCCTGCTTATTTTTGGTTTTTCATAAAATAAAGAATGCGAAAATAACACATGACGGGTACGATAATAATCATTACCGAAGTTAAACTGAACATTTCATCCTTTTCAAAAATTATACGAATCATGATGATACAAATCAAAATATACATAATTAGCTTATCCAAATAACTGTATCCGCGCGAATTAACTGAAAGAGAATCTACCAGATAAGAAACTGGAATGCCCAGAACGATGTAGCCAGGTGTTAATGCTGTTTCTTAATGTCCAAAAGTTGATGGTATTGTTTGTCCATAAATTGACGGATATAATGTCCTTAATAACTCTGGAGAAAGGAAAAGACGCCTCCCTGTGTGTCGGCTATTACCAGTAGCTCGACGGGAGACGTCTTCCAAAAAAATATGATAATCGTCTCTGATTATACCATAGAAGAATGCGCCTCAAAAGGCGTTTTTCATCCGGTGCGCAGAAAAAGTTCCATGTCCTTGTTGTAGCCATATGGACTATAAGATCATCGGTTCACGAGAGCGAAAGTTGCGAGATGAAAGTGGAGAATCC
>NZ_JAHPZO010000031.1 GCF_019042655.1 Planococcus sp. CP5-4_YE | reverse complement strand
GTTCATTGAATCGGTGTCTCTTTTTGTTAATTAGAAATGGATGATATTCTCAAGAATTTCTTTAAAATTCCGTTTGTCAATTTAAGCTAGACAGATCGATGCCATTCAGGTGACTCAAAAATGCTTCCAAGGGTGTTGTAACCGTCAAGTAGAATTCAACACTTTTCCCCAATTAAGATTCAACACCTGGATTTTCAAATAGTGACTTTCTATATTTCATCCGGATACTGTCTTGCGTTTCATCAAACGTAAGAATTTCACTCCGGTGAAGAAGGCGATCTAGWWTGGCCGTTGTTWAGGYGGGAKCCCCCAAAAATKTTCCCCAWTCARCTCGCCTATGCRGRAGTGGGGCGAGACATCTTTAGCGAATCTGCGATTGATGAAGTGTTTAACTATTCAAGTGGTGCCTCGCGCCTCATCAACAAATTGGCGACGCATTGCCTATTATTCGCAGCACAAAATGGAAATCGCATCATCGATGACCGGATGGTGAAGAAAGTAATCGAGGGAGAACTAGCTTAGTTCTCCCTCGTTTTTTCTCTATTCGTTTGGCCAAAGAAACCGTCAGGTTTGGGACAAAAAGAACCGTCAGTTTCTAGACAAAATCAGGCGTCATTAACAGTTGAATCTTAATTGGGGAAAAGTGTTGAATTCTACTTGACGGTTACAACACCCTTGGAAGCATTTTTGAGTCACCTGAATGGCATCGATCTGTCTAGCTTAAATTGACAAACGGAATTTTAAAGAAATTCTTGAGAATATCATCCATTTCTAATTAACAAAAAGAGACACCGATTCAATGAACCGGTGCCTCTGACCTGCAAAAAATTTATTTAGTTTCTTTCGAATGCCATCTCCAAGCACTGCCAATAATCTCTTCCAAATCAAACTGAGGTTTCCAACCAAGCTTCTCTTCAATTTTCTTAGAAGAGGCCACCAGAGTTGCAGGATCCCCTGGCCGGCGATCAGCGTATTCGATAACAGCTGATTTTCCAGAGACTTTTTCACATACTTCGATAATTTCTTTCACTGAATAGCCAGCGCCGTTTCCTAGATTAAATACTTCATTAGCCACTTCTTTATTAACCAGACCTTCGTAAGCTAAGATATGCGCATTAGCTAAGTCAGTAACATGGATATAGTCTCTTACACATGTCCCGTCTGGCGTATCGTAATCCGTACCATACACAGAAATTTGCTCACGCTCTCCGAGCAAGTGCTGCAAGACGATTGGAATTAAATGCGTTTCTGGATCATGACTCTCTCCAATTTCTGCTGACTCATGGGCTCCAGCTGCATTGAAATAGCGTAATACTACGTACTCTAAATTATGTACATCTGAAATGTCAGACAAGATATCCTCGATCATCAGTTTCGATTTGCCGTAGGGATTGATCGGATTGGTAGCTGTATCCTCTGTAATTAAATCAGTTTCTGGAATACCATAAGTAGCAGCAGTTGATGAGAAAATGAATTTATCCACTCCATACTCAACCACCTTATCTAAGAGAGTAATCGTAGCACTGACATTATTGTTATAGTACTTTAGAGGATTTTGAACAGACTCGCCAACCAAGCTATTTGCCGCAAAATGGAAGACCGCATCAATATTGTATTTCACAAAAATGCGATCTAACACAGTCGGATCTCCCAAATCTCCTTGTTCAAAGATAACTTTGTCATTTAACAAAAAAGGATAACCAGTAGTTAAGTTATCCAAAATGACGATATCGTAGTTATTTGTCAGTTCTTTTACGGTGTGACTGCCGATATAACCAGCACCACCACATACTAAAATCGTCATTTTATTCTCCTTTTTTTACATATGATTCTTCCAGCTTCTTCTCGAATAACTCCAGCAATTGATCTCTCAATTCTGGACGCTGCAATGCAAATTCAATTGTCGTTTCAATAAAGCCAAATTTTTCTCCAACATCAAAACGTCGGCCTTCAAACTCATACGCATATACTGCTTGTTTTTCGTTCAGTTGTTGAATGGCATCCGTTAATTGGATTTCTCCACCAGCCCCAAGCTCATGCTTCTCTAAGAACTGGAAGATTTCTGGTGTTAATACATACCGTCCCATGATAGCGTAGTTTGACGGGGCTGTACCTAGTGCAGGTTTCTCTACAAATTTGTTTACTGCAATCAGCTTATTATTAATAGAAATTGGATCGATAATACCGTAGCGATTTGTTTGTTCCTCTGCTACTTGTTGAACGCCGATAATGCTGTTTTGAGTTTGTTCATACTGGTTCATCAATTGAGCTAGGCACGGCTCAGAGTGTTCTACGATATCATCACCAAGCAATACTGCGAATGGTTCGTCACCGATGAACTTGCGCGCAGACCAGATTGCATGACCGAGGCCAAGCGGCTGCTTTTGGCGGATATAATGGATTTCTACATTCGATGTTTGGAGTACGGAATCGAGCATATCCAATTTCCCTTTTTTCATCAATGTATCTTCAAGTTCAAATGCATGATCGAAATGATCTTCAATAGAGCGTTTGTTTTTGCCTGTTACAATAATAATATCTTCAATTCCGGAAGCAATCGCTTCTTCGACGATGTATTGAATGGTCGGCTTATCAACGATCGGAAGCATTTCTTTTGGCATTGCTTTCGTCGCGGGGAGAAATCGGGTTCCTAAGCCTGCTGCTGGTATAACCGCTTTTTTTATAGTCATAGAATAGCCCCTACTCAATCAATTTTTTTATTATATTTACAATATTGACCGGCAATGTGCTTCAAATAAAAAGGTTAATGTAATTATATGGATAAAGTCACTAAATTTTTCAAAATACAACATACGATTATGAGATATAAGACTCGAAAGTGATTACAGATATTAATAACCATTTTAGGGAGATACAAATAGGATAATCAACCAAAAATTCTTTTTCATTTATAAATGATAAAAACATTACACAAAAAATAGCTGTCTTCTGGAGAGCGTAAAATATCTTGTGTAAATGAATAAATAGAAAAAGGAAGACCTTTTCTTGTAGAATTAAGTCACCACAACCAATTCACAGAAAAGAGGCCTTCCCTATGACTCAGTTTACAACAGATATTATGCAAGCTCTAGTAAAAAAAGAAGACATCTCCGAAGTTTTTCGCAAACATTTGGAGACGGCGGTGAATACACTTCTTCAAACGGAACTAACAGCGTTCCTGGATTACGAAAAATACGACCGCATCGGGTTTAATTCCGGCAACTCACGCAATGGTGTCTACACGCGGACACTCCATACGGAGTATGGGGATTTAGAGCTTTCGATGCCACGGGACCGGAACGGCGAATTCAACCAACAGACGGTCGCTCCATATAAGCGCTCAAACGATACGCTGGAAGCCTTCGTTATTCATATGTTCCAAAAAGGCGTGACCATGTCCGAGATTTCGGACCTGATCGAGAAAATGTACGGCCATCATTACACGCCACAAACCATTTCCAATATGACGAAAGTCATGAGCGAACAGGTCGAGGCGTTTAAATCTCGTCCGTTAGAACAGCGTTACGCGTGTGTTTATCTGGATGCAACTTACATTGACCTCAAGCGCGACACGGTCTCGAAGGAAGCCGTCTATATTACAATTGGCATCCGAGAGGACGGCTCAAAAGAAGTCTTGGCCTATACAGTGGCACCTACGGAATCCGCATTCGTTTGGGAAGAAGTCCTGTTGGACTTGAAAGAGCGCGGTGTCGAAGAGGTGCTTTTGTTTATCTCCGACGGCTTAAAGGGCATCACCGATCGCATCTTCGCGGTCTTTCCCGATGCTCAATATCAGGCGTGCTGCGTCCACTTGTCGCGTGGGATCCGCCACAAAGTTCGCGTTACCGATCGCAAGGAGATTCTGGATGATTTCAAATCGGTCTACCGGGCAGAGAACCGAGAATTGGGTGAAAAAGCGTTGAAAGCCTTTGTCGATAAATGGAAAACGGCCTATCCCAAAGTGGCGAAATCGTTGGAAGCGAATCCCTATATTTTCACTTTCTACAGCTTCCCAAAATCCATTTGGCGAAGCATCTATTCAACGAACCTGATCGAATCGTTCAACAAGAACGTAAAGAAATACAGCAAGCGCAAGGAGCAATTTCCGAACGAAGATTCCTTGGATCGCTTCCTGATTTCCCAGTTCGAAATCTATAACCGGAACTTCCCCACCCGTTGCCATATCGGATTCGATCAAGCTCGTGCAGAGCTGACTGAGATGTTCAAGCAAGCCTAATCGATATACATACAAGAAAAGGATTTACTTATTTACACATAATTATTGACGGTCTCGTCTTCTGTCAAATTCTTTCTGTATTAAATTAATTTTAATTAACATAATATTATAGAAATCATTCAATTCTCGATACAAATTTTTTATAATAAAATTCTTTTCTATGTTTAACCTAGTAAATATGCAAATTTTTAACGTTTTTTAATGATTTTCCCTGGTACACCCGCAACTACAACATTATCTTCAACGTCTTTTAATACTACTGAACCTAGCCCCACTAAACTGTTTTCTCCAATGATGATTTGATTCAGTATGGAAGAAGAGGGAGCTACATATGAATTCTTTTTTAATAGCACACTTCCCGCAATCATTGATTGTGCAATTATGCTAACATTTTCTTCTATAATTACATTATGTGCAATATGACATAAATTATCAATTTTAGTGTTATCACCAACTATTGTATCGTTTAAAGTACCTCTATCTATACAAGTATTAGCCCCTATTTCTACATTTTTACCAATTATTACTCCACCAAAATGAGGAACTTTTATATTTATTCCTTCTGCATTTTGAAAATATCCATATCCATCAGTCCCAATAACCACCCCTGATGAAATTACAGAATTTTCTCCAATCACGACTTTCCCTTCAATAGATACATTGTTTTTTATTTTCACATTATCCTTTATTATTACCTCTGATCCAATGTAACAATGATGGCCGATATAGACATTGTTTCCTATTCGAGTCGCTTCTATAACAGAACTCGAACCTTTGAATTCACTTTGAAGCTCTTCATTAAAAAATTCATTTAAAATAGTGAAAAATACTTCTTTCGGGCTTTCACAAAAGATAAAATTAACGTTTTTAATTTCTTCATATATATTTAACTCATTAGATACAACCAATAGCTCGTCAACTTGTTTAATTAAGTCCACATCAATCTTATCTATATTTTTTAGCCAGGTAATAGTATTTGACCTTACTTTGTCGACTGAAGTATATCCTTTTATTTCAAGCTGCTCATTTCCTTTATATGCAAAATCTATATTTTTATTCTTCAAAAGACTTTTTATACTTTTAATGTTCATTCTACAAGCACGTCCTCTATAGTAATAGCTTTATTTAATTCCCGAAAATTATCTTCCAAAAAATGATATCTTTCGGTTACAGCTTCACGTAAAAACCTTTTTAACTTAAATTCCATAGATTCGTTTTCCACAGAATACCAAAACGGATGTGTAAGAATATGTAATTTTTTATTCATTTGTGCATCAATCGCAGCTATTGGATTTTCTCTCCAGTTCATTCTAGAATCTGAAATGTATTTCATATCATTAAAGAACTCTGAAGAATATGAGTTTATTAAACCGTCGAATTTAACATCTTGCTTTAAAAATAATTTAGATGGACGGTGCATAGAAATAACATTAACTTTTCTATTTATCAGTTCACTTAAGATATCTACCTCTTTAGCAACATGTTTTTTCATATCTTCTAGGTTCTCAGTATTATATTTTTTCTCATCAAAATGCAATCCTATTTCATGACCTAATAATATTATCCTCATTATCATTTCTAAAGATTCTTTTGAGAAAACATTATAAAAGTTGGTTGATATCAAGAAAAAGTATGTTGATTTTACATTTTTTTCATTCTCCATTATTGCCATCTCTAAAGCTTTTTCAACAGAAAAATCTACATCATGCCTTAAAATTACACACTTTTCTTCTGTTTCTTTTGTAGAATACGAACAAAACTTATAGCCTTTTTGAATTAAAAGATCTAACATTTTCTTATAAGACTTATGAGTAAACTCCATCTAGATTATAGTCCCCCCTCTTTATAAAAAATACTACGATTAAATTGTACTTTATTATTTCAAGCTAATACATCTTCTAATAATTTCACAAATACCCTCAACTTCTTTATCTTGTAAATAAGGATGCATCGGCAATGACAACACTATATCGCACAATTCATCAGTGATGGTATATTCTTCTTCTACCCCGGTAATTTTTGAAAATGCTCCTTGTTTATGCATTGGTTTATTATAATAAACCATACTTGGAATATCATTCTCTTTTAAAATAGCTTGTAATCTATTACGTTGCTTTTTATCCTTTAATTTTATGGTATATTGCGCATAACTTGAACGATATCCATTAGGAATTAGCGGTATTTCTACGATTCCTTTTAAATTCAAATTATAAATTTCTGCAACACGGTTAACATCGTCTACCTCATGATTCTCAAATGCTTTTAGTTTTACTAATAAAACCGCCGCCTGAATAGTATCTAACCTTGAATTGACTCCTATTCTTACGTTGTCATACTTATTTTCTCCTTTGCCATGTACCTTCAGTGATTTAATTAATTTTGCTAAATTATCATCTTTTGTAAAAATAGCCCCTCCATCGCCATAGCAGCCTAGAGGTTTTGCAGGGAAAAAAGAAGTTGTTGCGGCATCACCAAAACTACAGGCTTTTTTATCATTGATACTACCACCAAAACCTTGAGCGCCGTCTTCAAGTACCTTTAAATTGTATTTTTTAGCAATAGGCATAATTTCTGAGTAATTAGCAGGTAAGCCGAATAAATCTACTGGAATGATTACTTTTGGTATTAAAATACCTTCTTTTATTACTTTTTGAATTGCTTTCTCCAACTTGGTAGGATCCATATTATATGTGTCCCGTTCCACATCAACAAATACCGGTGTAGCACCTTTGAATGAAACGATTTCTCCAGTTGAGAAAAATGTAAAATCAGGAACAAATACAGCATCACCTTCTTTTATTCCCCAAGCCATCATCAATAATGTCATAGCCTCAGTACCATTAGCACATGTTATACAATGTTTTACCCCTACATATTTACTTAATTTAGTTTCTAATTCCCCGATTTCTGACCCACCAATAAAATTACCGGTATTTAGTACAGTTTGTATAGAATCATCGATTTCAGTTTTGTATATTTTATACTGACTTTTCAGGTCTCTAAATTCCATTTTGACACCTCCGTCAAATTTCTATTAATCCTGTTTCTGAAGTTAGGTACTCTCTATTGCATTCAGTACAAGACAAATTTTGTTTCAGCAAATTACCGCACTCGCATACCCAACCTCTTTGTTTTGCAGGTATTCCAGCCATAAGGGCATGATCAGGAACTTTTTTTGTTACAACTGCACCAGATGCAATCATTGCCCATTTTCCAATAACATTTCCACATACTATAGTTGCATTAGCTCCTATGGATGCACCATATTTGACTAAGGTATTTTTATATCCTTCTTTTCCTTTAGGATATTTGGATCTAGGTGTTAAGTCATTAGTAAAAACCATTGAAGGTCCACAAAAAACGTAATCTTCTAATTCAACCCCTTCATATACAGAAACATTGTTTTGTATTTTTACCCCATTACCTATTAAAACGTTATTGGAGATATTTACATTTTGACCTAATGAACAATTTTCACCTATTTTAGCTCCACTATGAACATGACTAAAATGCCATATTTTTGTATTTTTACCTATTTCTACATTATTATCTATATAGCTACTTTCGTGAATATATGGATTCATAATTACATTCTCCTACTTATTAATATTACAATTTATAATATTGTTCTTTTATTAAGTTTCCATAAGAGTTTCTTGTATCTAATATGACAGTATTTGATGCTAAGATTAATTCATAGTCAAAAGTACTATGATTAGTAGCAATTATTATCAAATCTGCTTCTTTCAAATTCTCATTATTTAACTTAATTGTCTTAACTAATTTACCTTGTAACTTAAATTCCGGAATATAAGGATCAACTGCTGCCCAATCTGAACCCGAATTTATTAACCTATCTAAAATCGGTAATACAGGTGACTCTCTGTAGTCATCAATATCTTTTTTATAAGCTACTCCTAGAACTAAAATTTTCGATCCGTTTAATGCTTTTCCCTGTCTATTCAAAATATCTGCACTGCGCTGTAAAACAAAGTCAGGCATACTGTCATTAATCTCACCGGCAGTTTCAATTAATTTAGTATGATAATTATATTCACGTGCTTTCCATGTTAAGTACCATGGATCAATCGGTATGCAGTGTCCACCTAATCCTGGTCCAGGATAAAATGGCATAAATCCATATGGTTTAGTTGCTGCCGCATCAATTACTTCCCATACATCTATCCCCATCTTATGACATAAAATGGCCATCTCATTTGCTAACGCTACATTAATATTTCTAAAAGTGTTTTCTAACAATTTTTCCATTTCTGCTACAGCTGGGCTTGAAACCTCATGAACGTCACCCTCAAGTACAGCTCTATACATAGCAGCTGCTACCTTCGTACAGTTATCAGTTATCCCTCCTACTACTTTCGGTGTGTTCTTCGTATTAAAATCTTTATTTCCAGGGTCAACTCGTTCAGGTGAGTAAGCTAAGAAAAAATCTTCCCCACAGATCATTCCTGATTCTTCCAGTATGGGTTTAATTAGTTCTTCAGTAGTTCCAGGGTATGTAGTACTTTCTAAAACAATTAATGTTCCTTCAGTAAAATTAGCAGCAATTGCTTTAGCAGAACTTTCTACATAAGACATATTTGGTTGTTTATAAATATCCAACGGAGTTGGTACACAAATTGCTACTGCATCTACTTCTTTTATAAAAGAATAATCAGATGTAGCTTTTAACTTTCCAGAAGACACCAAAGACTCCAAATCCGTTGGTAACACATCTCCAATGTAATTAATACCTTTATTTACACTTTGGACTTTTTCTTCTTGTACATCAAAGCCAATTACATTGAAACCTGCTTTAGCTTTTTCAACAGCTAATGGTAAACCAACATAACCTAGTCCAACAACTCCGATAGTTGCTTCTTTAGTATTTAGTTTATTTATAATTAATGATTCTAATTGCTCTAGTGTATTCATTTATTAGCTCCCTCTTTTTTACTTAGATAGATATAAGTTTTTTAGACGCTGAAGATTCATAGAATGCTAAAACCAATTTCAAAACTTGTCTTCCATCTTCTCCAGTTACTGCTGGCGCTGTATTGTTTTGTATAGCAAAAATCATCTCTTCAATAATTTTTTGATGTCCTGAAGTTCCCCACGGATTTTCTTCTACACGTCTTACTATATCTTGTATAGCAAGGTTATCAAGACTTTGAACATCTATTTTCTCGAAATGTAATGCATTGGTTCCACCAATTTTGATTGTTCCTTTTTCTCCAAAAATAGTTATAGATTCTTCGAAATTTTTAGAATAAACAGTAGTAGAAGCTTGTACATTTGCTAAAGATCCATTTTCAAATCGAATGACTCCTGTAGATACATCTTCAGCTTCGATATCTCGTAAACGTGTAGCTTCTAAACTAAAAACTTCAACAGGATCACCCATAAACCACAGAAGCAAATCCAAGTTATGAATAGCTTGATTCATCAAAACTCCACCGTCATGCGCTTTTGTTCCTCGCCATGGAGATTGATCATAGTATTCCTGCCCCCTATTCCAATTAACCAAACAATTAGTATGGCTTATTTTCCCCAATAGATTTTGATCAAGAATTTTTTTCGTTTCCTGAACTACCGTCCTAAATCGATTAGGATGTACAACAGTTAGTTTCACTCCATTCAATTTGGACGCATACATAATCCGATCTGTTTCTTCAATTGTCATCGCAATTGGTTTTTCCATTACGATGTGTTTTTTGGCAGCCGCAACTTCTTCAGCAATTTGAACATGTAGTCCACTTGGTGTACAAATACAAACAACATCAATCAACGGATCTTTAAGCATTTCTTTAGATTCTAAGTAAGTTTTCGCTCCATATTCCTGTGCGTAGAAATCCATTGATGAAGACACTCTGTCGCATACTGCAATTAAGTTAGCATTTGGTATATTATTTATTGCTAAAGCGTGTTTTTTTGCGATAAATCCGCATCCTATAATTGCGAAATTCAATTAAAGTCCTCCTATTTTTGAAATTCTATTATTATTTTCTATTTAAGGTTCTTGTACCAATAACAATTAATGTTAAATACTTTATTAGTGCAGCTAGTATTGCAGCAATACAAAAGCCCTTTAATCCCGCTTCCCCAATTAAAAATATACCGCCAGTTATATAAGTAATGCCATATATAACTTGAATAACTACTTGAAAAGAAGAACTACTGTACTTCAAAAGAATTGTTTGAGGAATCGAAGAACTTATTTGTAGTATTACAGCTAAATTTGCCAGTAATAGTATCTCTAAAGTTTCAAGATATACATTTGGATAAAGAATTTTTAAAAGAGGACTGGATATAAAAGATGTACTAATTGCTATCAGAAAACTTAGAAATAGCATCAGCAAATTTATTAAATTGAATTTCTTCAGACTCATTTTTGTAGTTTTATTAGACAGGTAGCTAAGAATAACACCAGAAATAGGAGATATTATAAAACTAGACATTTTCCCTATCACAGTGGCAGCAAAAAAAACTGCTACCGAATGTGCTCCTAAAAAAGGGAAAATAATTATTCTGTCTAAATAGAGTAAAACATTCCCTATTAAACTGGATAAACTCAATAATGAATATTGTTTCAAAGTCCTTTTAAACTTATACGTTGTTGAAAATCTTTCCTTTAATAAGTTAGTAGTGAAATATAAATATATAAAAGAAGTGAGTTCACCAACAAGGAAAATCAGCGGCCATATTTCTGTTAAAAATAATATTAGAGTTCCTAATGAGAGAGCTGTGCTATAAACAACACTATGCATAAGAATTTTTTTATAATTTAAATTAAGACGATACTCTACACCTAAGTATGATCTAAGCATTGTAAATACAGATACTACAACCAATATTAAGTTGTTCATTAAAGGCTTATCTGGCCACAACCCAAATGTAATTGCAGAAACCAATACAACGTTAAGTACAAGAGCGAGTAGTAACAGAACAGAAAAATCACCAGATACTTTTTCATTAATATACTCACTGTTATATATCAATCTAATATTATTTAAGGAATTTCCTAAAAGAATAGCCACTATATTTACTACAGACATCATAATAAGAAGCTCGCCAAAATACTCAGTCGATAATTCTTTACCAAGTAATGGATATACAACGAATTGTGAAATTACCGCTACTAGACCAGCAGCAATTATATTTAAGGTTATATCTGAAAAAAAATTGTTTTTTATTTTCATAGATTAAACTCCACTAATACAAATATCAATTTATACTCTCTCAATTTTATTGTCTTTTCTATTAGTAAATCCAATACTTAAGCCAATAAAAAACCAAAAACGAGCATGTGCCATAAAAGTTCCGCTCACTTGAAGTTCCAGTAATGTGCTTATAAAAAGGAAGAATATTAATAAGATATTTACATTTGACTTAATTGCATTCGAATATCTTTTAAGGATATAAAATAGAAATATAACTATAAATACTGCTCCAACTATTCCATAATCCACTAAACCTTCTAGAATTAAATTATGTGGATGCATTTGCAAATTACTCTCACTGAGAAAACCTAATGGGCCATATCCGAAAATTGGTTTTTCCTCGAACATCTTTAGTGCTAATGGATATATACTCTCTCTACCACTTCCACCCGCCCAATTAGATTCATTTAATTGAAAAAGCGTCAAGGTTCTTTCAGTACTTGTTGAAAAATAATTGGACCCAAAAATGTTGTAAAGTAAAAAAAATGAAAATGCTAGTATAATTAACACAGCTATTTTCTTAATAGATTCAATTATATTTTTTTGGAAAACTTTTGTAATAACCATTACGATAGAAATTATTACTAAGTTCAATAAAGGACCTCTTGAGCCAGAAAAAATAACTGTTGCTAACTGAATTGCCAATAATAAATATATAAACCACAACCAGCGATTATTGGGCTTTAAAGTAGACTTGAATACATCTGAAAGTTTGTTACTAAATAAAAAGAGGTAAAACGTAACTATGAAAAAGTGAGTCGCTAAATACCCGATACCAAGGCGCCCCACTCCGCCTATAGTATCTAAAGAGTCATTCGCCCCCCCTCCTGTAATTAGCCTCACTAAGCTCAAGATTAGAATTATACTTCCTAGCAGAACAAAGTTAACTACTATATTAATAAGTTGGTTTTCCTTGCTGAGACTTGTGCAAATCAAACCAATTAAATAAGCTGGAATGCACATGGCAAAAAATATACTAGCATAATAACCATTTGCATTATTATCAAAACCGTTTAGTAAAAAGCTAATAAGATATAGTAAAATCACAAAAATTATAGGACTTACTTTTAAAATGAAGAATTTTGGGAAAGTACCTTTCTTTATATAATTTAGAAGATAAACAATCAATGCAATTGTAGTAGCAGAAAATATTAAAATCCAAAAATATGTATACAAGTTTGAATTTTGAGCACCTGCATATTCAAGCCTAAACAGCGATAGAAATAAAAAAAATACCCACTCGCCCATTATTCCAAGTAAAAATAAGTATTTCAACATTTAGTTAACCTCATTAAAAATCTAATTTGTTTTTATAGCCTGTCTTGCTATAGTTTCATAAGAGAATGCTTCGAACCCTTTAGTTTCTGCAATCATCCTCATATTTTTTAATATTTCAGGATTTTCTTTAAGTAAACAAATTTCTCTCACTATTTCATCGGAGGTACCTTCAGTTAGAAACCTACAATTCCCACCTACGTCAACGTATTCCATACCTTCCCACTTTTTACACACTATCGGTATGCCTGAACATATAACTTGTTCCCACAAGGCAGATTTTGTTCCAGGGAATATACCGAGATCAGAAGCATGATAATAATCATAAACATTATTTCCTTTTATCCAGCCTAAATAAATTATTCTTTTATCTCCTTCAATTAGAGAGAGCATATTCTCTCTAATATCTTCAGAAAAAGTTCCAAAAATTATTAATTTGAGGTTCAAATCGGGTAATTTCATGAAGGCTTCTACTAGCATTTTAGTATTTTTCCCTTCACTTAACTTTCCACCTGTAATTATTACAAAGTCTTTAATTCCAATGCCTAGCTTTTTGCGGATTATTCTCCTTGTATTTTCTCGCTGAGAGAAGTTAATCATTTCTGTATCAGCTCCCAAATACAAGTATTGGGATTTATACGCTGGGATTCCATAAATTTCTTCGGCAAATTTTTTACAACCTGGAGCAATCATATATATTTTTTTTATATATGGGAAAATACCTTTCACTGAATATTTCCAAATAAACTTGTGAAGTATGTTCTTCGAAAAAAAATTTTGAGCACTATTTTCATAAGAAGCATGGTTATCTGCCACTAAAAATACGTCAGGATTATTTTTTACATATTTTTTGACTAATCTCATATCTAAAAATTGAATACCGTGCATAAAGATAAAATCAGGATTCTCCTCGTTAATTTTATTATACAAACCTTTATACAGTCTTAATTTCTCGATTATTTTATTACTATATAAGAAATTAATTCTTATTAATTTTTCACCCGTAGTTAAATTACATTCACCTGCAACAACTTTATCGTACCCTACTCTATTGACACTATCTGTCAAAATTGTAGTTATCACTGTCACTTCATGCCCGTCTTTTACATTGAATTTCGGAATTAAATTGTCTTGATAACCCCAATATTCATTATAGGGACCACATAAACATAGATGTAATACCTTCACTTTTTCACATCCTAATAAGAATTTTAATTAAAAGTATAATTTATATAATATCATTTAGAGATATCTAAACATTTTTTCAGTTAGTTTTTCGTAAGAATAATTCACTGTATTTCACATAATTAACTATATTAATATTTTTCATCTAATTCACCTATATATATCTCAAGGTACTTCTTATACTGTGTTTTCTTTTCGTATTTTAGTGATCTTTGGCGACATGCAGTTCTCTTAAGTTCTTTAGCTTCTTTAATACTCTTGAATAATTTTACTGAATCACCTTTATCTACTACTTTCCCACAACAAATATTGAAGCATTAGCCTGTGGAACTCCAGTAGTGACTTTTAATACTGGTGGAAGTATTGAATCTATCGATGAAAGTTGTGGGAAAATTATCTTCAAGGGTTGGATTCACAAAAACATCAGCTGCAGAATATATTTCCGCTAACTGCTCGATATTATTAGTTTTGTCTATGCCTATTATATTTAAGGGCAAGTTTTTTTGTTGTTTCTCTGTTAAGCCGATTAAAATAATATATTCATTAGTTGAGATCATTTTTGATAATTTTAAAAAGTATTCTAAACCTTTTCGTTCATCCCAAATACTAGCAACTCCTAGTAATGTAAATTTGTTTTCCAATTTATACTTTA
>NZ_JAHPZO010000030.1 GCF_019042655.1 Planococcus sp. CP5-4_YE | reverse complement strand
CGTGCAAGAGCACAACCAAGTAGTTCAGTTCTCTCATAATGTCACTGTTAAGATTAAACCCGCCACTCCTTTTCGGAATGGCGGTTTTTGTTCTATCTAATCGACCTTATTCTTCTTCCAGAAATCCATTTTCCACGAGCCAATCATAAGCAACTACCGAAACGCTCTGGCCTTCGACGTCAACCAAGTAGTTCAGTTCTCTCATAATGTCACTGTTAAGATTTTCTGCCAAACGGGCGGTAATTTCTTCGATTTCAGGATACTCTTCAAACACTTCCTGATTGATCGTCACAGCTGCACGGTATGGCGGAAAGAATTGTTCGTCATCTTCGAGCACCACTAAATCATAGCTTCTGATAGTGGCATCTGTTTCGAAAGCGACGGAAACGTCCACTTGCTCGTTGTTCAACGAGCGCTGCGTCAAGCCGAGATCCATTTGGTTTACTTGGCCGGTCCCAAATTCAAAACCATATGTTTCTTCAACCCCCGGCAAACCGTCTGAACGGTTTGCAAACTCCGCATCTGATGCCATCGATAGCTCTCCTGGGTTTTCGTTGATGTAATCCCCGAGATCACTGATGGATTCGATGCCAAGTTCTTCTGCTTGCCCGCTTCTCATCACCAGCGCATATGTGTTATTCACTTCCGACATATTCATCCAATGGATGTCATTTTCGCTGTCGATCTCTTTAACCTTTTGGAAAGCCTCTTCAGGATCGGAGATGGATTCTTCTCCCATATATGTGATGAGCGCCGTTCCTGTGTATTCCCACATCAAATCCACTTGGCCGTTCACGAGTGCTGAACGGACTACACTACTGCCGAGATTGTTCATTTGGTTGACTTTAAATCCTTCTTCCACTAACAAGAAAGCCGTCATCTCAGACAAGATATATTGTTCAGTAAAGTTTTTGCCCCCTACAGTCACTTCTTTTCCTGCAACGCCTGAACAGGCCGACAAGATCAGCGTGATGATCAGCAGAGGGATGAGTTTGAGTGATTTAATCACAAATTCCGATACCTCCTATTCTCTAGCGCTAAGCTTTCTCAATACGCCTTGATCCTTTTGGCACTACGGCATATTCCACTCTACGCAAAATAAAATCAGCCACAATCGCCAAAAGTGTCACCGGAATGGCTCCGGAAATGAGGAAGCCGTTATCAAACAAATTGATTCCGGTAAATATCCAAACGCCAAGCCCGCCTGCTCCGACTACATAGGCAAGAGCCGCTGTCCCGATATTCAATACGACAGCCGTCCGGATGCCTGCAAGAATGGAGTAAGCTGAATTGGGAAGTTCGATGCGGAAAAGGATTTGATGGGGTTTCATGCCCATCCCTTTTGCCGCATCAATCATGTTCTTATCAATGGAGTCGATCCCTGCCACTGTATTCCTGAAGATCGGCAAAATCGAATAAATGAACAATGCAAAAACTGCGGTTTGAAAACCGATGCCTAAAAAACTGATCATTAATGCGAGGACGGCAAGGCTGGGGATGGTTTGCCCCAAGTTCGCGATATTGGAAACAATCCATTCCGCTCTTTTGAATTTCGGCCGGGTGATGAGGATTCCGGCCGGCACCGCGATTAAAATAGCGAGCAACGAAGACACCAGTACGAGTACAATATGCTGTCTCAGTAAAACTAAAAATGTTCCTGATTGACTGAAGATGTAGTCAAAATAACTATTGGAGATCGCCCAGATGAAAAATGCGGCGACCACTGCATACAATGCGTATCTGACAATATTGCCTATCAACTTTTTACGGTTCACCGGATCACCCTTCCTGGGAGGCGGATACTTTCCCTTTTATTTCGAAATGCAGATATTTTTGGACAAGATCGATTGTGATTGTCCCGATGTTTTCGCCTGCATCATCTTTGACGATGACTTGATCCGCTTCTTGATTCAACAACATCGACAATGTATTGCGTAGATCTTGATGGACATTGATTGTTTTCGTATCTTGGACCGAATCATCCACCGGGCCTAATCCGATGACTTCACGCAAATTTTCAACGGTATGCAAGCTTAAGCCTTTGATGGCACGGTCTTTTCCGAAGAACTGCGAAACAAATTCCTGTTTCGGATGCGCCAGCATTTCCGAAGGGGTATCGAATTGCATGATTTTCCCGTCACGAAGGAGCACGATTTTATCCGCCATTTTGATTGCTTCATCGATATCATGGCTGACAAAGAGAATCGTTTTCTTCACTTCGCGCTGGATTTGTAAAAACTCGTCCTGGATCTTTTCGCGGATGATCGGGTCAAGTGCACCGAATGGTTCATCCATCAGCATGACCGGAGGATCGGCCGCCAGTGCGCGGACTACGCCGATACGCTGCTGTTGGCCGCCCGACAATTCGTGCGGGTAGCGCTTGCCGTAATCTTTTGCGTCCAAGCCGCTCAGCTTCATCAAATACTCGAAGCGTTCCCGCTTGTCTTTTTTGCTCCACCCGAGAAGGTCCGGAACGATCATGACGTTTTCTTCAATCGTCATATTCGGAAACAACCCGTTGCTTTGGATGACATAGCCGATTTTTCTTCTCAATTCGATCGGGTCCATATCCTTGGAGTTTTCACCATTGATGATGATTTCGCCTTCGGTAATGGATTCCAGCCGATTGACCATTCGGAGCAGCGTCGTTTTCCCGCATCCTGATGGACCGAGCAGCACGACAATCTTTCCTTCTTCCACAGTGAAATCGACATCGTCGATCGCTGTTATATTTTCTCCGAACTTCTTTGTTACATGATTAAATGAAATCATATACTCACCTCTCTACAGTTAATCCGCTACCACTTTTTTCGTATAACGCTTTTGAATGAATAAAAGAATGGAATCCGCGATGATCGCCAAGATCGCTACAGCGATAGAACCGCTGATGATCAAGTAATTATCGTTTCTGCTGATGCCTTGTGTAATGAGGACACCTAGACCGCCGGCGCCAATATACGCCGCGATGACAGCGATTCCGATATTCATGACAACCGCAGTCCGGACTCCCGCCATGATGACTGGCAATGCATTCGGGATTTCAACACGCAACAAGCGCTGACGCGTTTTCATGCCCATGCCGATTGCCGCATCACGCATTTCCGGGTTGACGTTCTTGATGCCAGTATAAGTATTGCGGATAATAGGCAACTGTGCATACAACACCAACGCCACAAAAGCCGGAACAAATCCGATCCCCTGATTGACTAAGGAAAAAATCGGAATCATTACCCCAAAAAGTGCAATGCTCGGAATCGTCAATGTAATAGAAGCGATTTGAAGAACTGTGTCTGCAAGGTATTGGTTCGTAGTTAAGTAAATGCCGAGCGGAATTCCGATCAATAATGCAACGGCAAGTGCCAATGAAACGAGTATGGCATGGTCAATTGTCAACTCTAGAATACGAGGTGCATTCACCTCAAGAAACCGGGCCCAATTTTCCATTGAAACACCTCCCTTCTATGGCCAGAAAACAACAACTGAAATTAGGCCTTGTTCGATAGGATAGCTTTAATGCCCATTAAGCTCTTCCGGAAAAGAGAAACTCCAATCAGTGGGGGCTTTCCCATCCCCGCCGACACAAAACGGATTAGAACGCGATAAATATGCAGGTGACATGCAAAAAAACCCTTATGGCTACTGAATTCGGGAGTTTTCGCAATGCATTGAAAATGTATAGACTGATTCGTTTTCTAAACAGGAAAGCGACA
Source organism: Planococcus sp. CP5-4_YE (assembly GCF_019042655.1). Lineage (GTDB taxonomy): Bacteria > Bacillota > Bacilli > Bacillales_A > Planococcaceae > Planococcus. The sequence continues at coordinate 6,089 of NZ_JAHPZO010000030.1, read as the reverse complement.
CTAGCAACAGGGAACACACGAAAACACCTATCGAGGAATCACTTTCTTCCTCCTACCAATATAACATGTATTTTTCTAAAATACTGATATTGCTGATACTTTTAAACTATTCGAGCCCTAATTGCGAGGGCTGAGAGCACTAGCTCGATACGAAATGATGGCGAAAAAGACAGTTCCACGAGCACCATTTTTTGCAATCTAATGCACTGTGGATTCATTAGACGAAAGGTCTGCTCCCTCCACAGCGTTCTTCGATCCATCGACAGAAATGGCTGTGGCTATTCAAAAAAACAAGCAGACCCTCCAGAAAAATAGGGCCTTGCTTGTTTTTCGCGTTGACGCATAATAGTTCTCAATATTTTCAATCTCGCCAATCAGTTTCCGATCCGAAGCGCGTTTCCTTTATTCTGCAATACCGCAAGAATACTTAAGGCAGCGAGCAAACTTGTCTTCGGGTTTGTCTGCATCGGATTATTTTCGACTTGAAGCCGCATGTTCCCGAAATCCCCACGCGCTTCGATGGTATGGGTATTCTGTTTAATGGCTGGGTCGACGATGATGCGCACCTTGGTTTTCTCTGCCCCGATTCCCGCAATCGCGAGCACCAGCGCGACATTGATATTCTTCGGGAATTGTTCGACTGCTTCATTGGCAGAGCCATCGAATATCGTTTGCTCAATGTCTGATTCCATACCGAGTGATTCAGGCGATTTTCTTGTCGTGATCTGGACGTGCTCCAATCCACCGAGTGCTTTGGCCGATTGCAATATGTCTAAACCGCCGATTGCTCCGGATGGCAAAAAGATCTCCGTGCCATTCTTCTTTGCCAATTCCTTCATTTCGTTTAAGAAAGCAGTGTCTTTAAAAACGCCGATGCTACTGACGATGAGGTCTTTCTTGTGGACGATGACATCTTTCAAAAAAAGCCCTGCCGCATCTACCGTAACAGCCTCCACGACCACATCGAACGGTTTCTTCAAAAACTCCTCTAGGTCCGTATGAAAATCAATATCAAACCTTTTTTTCAAACGGCTCCCCACTTCCCGGTTGCGGCCAAAAATGGCTGTGACCCGGCCATCAGCCATGTAATTGGCATTCACCTGTTCCAGCAAATACGCAGCGATATTGCCCGTTCCAATAATTCCGATATTCATGAGTCTTCCCCTCCGTTCCGCTGAATGATCCATACTTCTCTTTACCCATAAACACGAAAACGCCACCTTCCGAATCGATTGATTTCATGGAAAATGGCGTTCTCTATATGTGATTGTTGTTTAGCTGTCTATATTTTCAAGAAGCCGACCAGACGTCTTTCGCAAAACGGCCGGATTGTTCAAGTTCACTGAGCCACGCCAGCGCTTGTTCATGCGTCACGCCTCGCAGTTCCTGATAGCTAAGGACGATGGTTTCTTCAACGGCTGGCGCCATCTTGCCGCCATCTCCGCAAATATACAGATGTCCGCCCTGTTCCAACAGTTCAAGGATATCCTGTGCGTTTTGTTCAATTAAATGCTGCACATAGACTTTCTCTTGTTGTTGTCTCGAGAAGGCGCTGTGCAATTCGATCAAGCCAAGCTGCTCGGCTTGCTTCAATTCTTCTTCATATAAGAAATCTTCTTGTGCGTGGCGGCAGCCGAAATAAAGCTGCGCTGCGCCAAGAGTCGCACCTTGTTCTTTCAAGGCATGACGCGCTTGGATAAAGCCGCGGAAAGGCGCAATGCCTGTTCCCGGACCGACCATGACGAGCGGCGTCTCAGGATTCTCCGGCAATTGGAAGGCCGTTTGTGGCGTACGGATAAAGCAGGCGAGTTGATCACCCGTCTCGCGCTTCGCCAAATAATTGGACGCGACACCTTCGTATTCCCCAGTGCCGCTCCACGCAGCGCCTTTAACAACGCTAACCGTGATGCTCGCTTGTTCTGATGCACGCGGCGAGCTCGAAATCGAGTAATAGCGGGCTTTCAATGCCGGCAATAAGGCCAGGAAGTTTTCGAATTCCATCTCGCATGACATAAAGCGCTCGAGCAGTTCAAGCATCGTCAAACGCTTCGCAAGCACTTCGCGTTTGTACGTCTCATCTTCCACCAATCCTTCAAGTTCTGCCTTATGCGGCGGACATGGATTGCTTTTGGCGAGTTCGCGGAGTTGTGCGCGCGTTGCTGGTTCCTGTAATTCCACGTAGCTTGTGAGCAATTGGGCGAGTTGCACCGGCTGTCCCGTCGGCAAATGATTGGACCGCCCTGAACTGCCCTCGAGCACGACATAGTTTTCGCCTTTCAAACCAAAACGATTCAAGACACGTTCCACCAGCTCTTTCGAATTCTCCGGCAATACGCCGAGATGGTCGCCTTCTTGGTACACGGCCCCTTCAGGCAAGTCGATTTCAATATGGCGTGTGCTGCGCTCTTGTGTATTCAATAGCTCTTCATTGCTTGAGATGACTGCCGTAAAGGCATCGTATGCACGAGCAACCGGCGTATGGCTGACGCCGCTGATGAACTCCATCGACAATTGATTGCTCGCTTGTGCAGTTGTTTCTAAATCGAGCCCGAATCTCTCAGCTAATGCCGGCCACAAAGCTTGCTGCCATTTTTCGAGTTCGCCGTCAAAGTCTTCGCTGGCGTCGCCCTCGCCGCGTTCGATAAGCCGTGTAGCACCATTTGCTGATAATTGTTCATCGATGATGCCCGGCACTCGCTGATAAGTCGTCGCCCAGTTGCGGTCGCCACAGCCGAAGACACTATAGTTAACGCCTTGCAACTCGCTGTCCGTTTCGAGCCATTCCATAAAGCGCACTGCGTTGTCCGGCGGGTTGCCGTTATATGAGGCTGATACGATCACGACTGCCCCTTCAGCCGGCAAGTCCCCAGCATAGTCATCCAAGGCAGCAGCTTTTGAGTCAAAGCCTTTAAAGCGCGCTGTTTCCGCCAGTTCTCGCGCGACGCCTTGTGCAGTTCCGAGATTGGATCCGTATAGCACGAGGAGCGGTGTGCCGTGTGAATCGATTGCTTGCTGCTGTTCTTGCGCTGGTTCGGGTTCTTCCGCGACAGGTGCTTGGAACATCTGCACTTTTCGTCTCGGCTTCACTTTCATCGTCAATCCCTCAGGCTTAAAGGTCAAAGTTTCTTTGACGTCTAATTGGTAATCGGTGTGGTCGATCAATTCGAAATGCTGCAGTACCATGCCGAGCACAAGCACTGCTTCATGCAGCGCAAATTGCTGGCCGATGCAGGCGCGCTGGCCATTGCCGAACGGCTTGAACGCATGATGTGGGATTTTGGTCATGTCTTCAAAACGCTCCGGACGGAACTCCTCAGCATCTTGCCCCCAAACGCTCGTGTCGCGGTGGAGTTCAGGGATGAGTAAAGTGAACGCTTCGCCTTTTTCCACTTCGTACTTGCCGGCAAGCGTCGTATCTTCTTTCGCATAGACGGAGAATGCCGGTGCAGTCGGCCACAAACGCAGAGCTTCGTTCAAGATCATGCGCACGTATTTCAATTGCTTCACTTGTTTGAACGAAGGCGTTGCATCGCCAAGCACTTCATCCACTTCTGCATACGCTTTTTGCAATTTGTCCGGATGCTTCAATAGATACTGGATCGCGAATGACAACAAGCCGCTCGTCGTTTCGTGCCCCGCAATCAAGAACGTAATGATCTGGAAGCGAATGTTTTCATCATCCAAGGACTCGCCGGTTTCTGGATCTTTGCCTTTCAGCATATGTCCCAGTAAGTCGTCTTCCCCTTGGTCCCCCGCTTGTTTACGTTCTGCAATCAATTGGTCGACCAGATTGAACATATAATCGATATCTTCCTTGAATTGCTGCTTCGAGCGCACCATCAATTTGTCCTGGATGCCAAGACGCTGTGTTTGGCTCATCGATTCATCCAAAGCCCGCACCATCTTCTCGATAAACGGATGGGAATCCTCCCGGTAAAAGCTGTTGAAGCGGTAATTGAATCCGCACAAGCCGATCGTATCGAGCGTCAAACGCGTCATGTCATCCGGCACATCGATTTCCTCGTTTGGGTTGAGCCGCGCCCACTTTTGCACCAATTGCGACGCGAGGTCGATCATTTTCTCGTGATAGCCTTTCATCGCTTGCTGGCTGAAACTCGGCAACAAAATATTATGGGCTTTCTTCCAGTTCGGTTCTTCGGTTCCGCTCGTGAACAAACCGTCTCCGCCGAATGCGCGGACTTTTTGGAGAGCCGGCCCGATCTTTTTATCAAAGCGTGTCTCATCGCAAATTTCAGCTGCCAGTTCCGCACTCGACACGAATGTGCTAGCGCGTCCCGGAAAATGGAATTGGTAGATGGGCCCGAGTTCACGGGCTTGTTTCATAAACGACTGTACCGGCTTTTCTTTATCGATCAACGGCAAATTGCCTAGCGGGCCGTAAGTTTTCGGTTGTGGAAGATTTTTCATTTCGATCATGGATTAGCACCTCTTCTGTAAAATTAAAAGCGGAATGAATATTCATTCCTTTGAAATAAGAAAAAAACTGGCATCATCACGAATGATGACGCACAGCGTCCCAGCAGCTTTCTTCAACGCCTGTCAATAATTCTTCGGTCGCTTCAAGTTCGCCTGCCCGGACCAATTGGTAGAGCTGAAGAAAACTACCAAAAATAAGTGCAATCAAAGCCTTGGATGGCAGCTGGCGGATGTCGTTATGCTTCTTTCCTTCTTCGAAAAACGTCTCGAAGATCATCAGCAAGTCGCTAAACTGCTCGCGGCTGTTTGCGTCCAGAAAATAAGCGGATGTATGAGTTTTAATGAAATACAAAGCATGATCGTGCTCGTTCGTAAAACGGATCATCCCTTGAAATAAATGATGAAATTGCTCACGAATGTCCGCTTCCACGGGATAGTCTTTTTCCAGCGCCTCCCGGAACAGCGTTACATAATGTTGAAACAAAGTGTTCACAAGCATTTCCTTATTGTCGAAATAGCGGTAAATCGTTCCGGCCCCGACTTTTGCATCGTTGGCAATCATCGGAATGGTCGTCGCATCAAATCCGCGTTCGGCAAACAAAGTCAAGGCGCTGCTAAGCACATCGTCTCGTTTAGTAGTAGGTGTCGGCATCTGAAAAATCTCTCCTCTCTATTGCGGAATGAACATTCATTCTACGTCAGTTTACTCCTTCTTTTTTTGAAAATCAATGAATATCCTAGATGAAACCTAATTGCTTTTCAATCGCCTGCCTTCACGCAATTAAAAACTTGCCGATTGAAATGAAACGATTTTGCCAACTGTTCGTATACTATAGTATCTAGTTAAAGGAGGAATCGTTCATGTCGAAGTATTCCATCAAGCAATTTGTCCAGCAAACCAAACAGGAAGAAAGTGCACGCGACTTTTTCGAACTCGAAACAGACCGCTTGCTCGAAGTGAACTTAAACGGCCAAGTGTGGGCAAAGGCCGGCTCGATGATTTCCTATGAAGGCAATATCAAATTCGAGCGCGAAGGCATGCTTGAGCACGGTCTTGGGAAATTCGTCAAAAAAGCGCTCAGCGGAGAAGGCGCCCAATTGATGAAAGCAAGCGGCCAAGGCAAACTTTATGTGGCGGACAGCGGCAAGAAAATCACCATCTTAGACCTTGAAGGCGAAAGCATTTTCATCAACGGCAACGATCTGCTGGCATTTCAGGACGGACTCGACTGGGACATCAAATTGATGCGCCGCGTCGCCGGCATGATGGCGGGCGGACTGTTCAATGTGCGTCTTGAAGGCCAAGGCCTCGTCGCCTTCACCTCCCATTACGAGCCGCTCACATTGCTCGTCACGCCGGATACGCCGGTATTCACCGATCCAAACGCGACTGTCGCATGGTCAGGCAATTTGGAACCTGATTTTGTCACCGATGTACAGTTGAAAAGCTTTTTTGGGAGGGGCAGCGGAGAATCCGTACAAATGAAATTCTCCGGAAATGGCTTCGTCGTCGTCCAGCCTTTTGAAGAAATCTATCACGCACCACAGAGCTGATGACATACCACCTACTAAAAACTGCCCCGCGGCGATTAGAGCAATGTCTAATCGCCGCGGGGCAGTTTTTAGTAGGTGGTATGTCATCAGCTCTGTGG